>NZ_NRRD01000014.1:91667-114195 GCF_020023995.1 Rhodobacter sp. TJ_12
GCCTCAGCCTCAGCCTCAGCCTCAGCCTCAGCCTCAGCCTCAGCCTCAGCCTCAGCCTCAGCCTCAGCCTCAGCCTCAGCCTCAGCCTCAGCCTCAGTTCGGTCGGTCTGCGGCGCAGCAGAGGTGCCCTCGGCCGCGTGCGTTGCTTCCGTTTCCGCCGTTTCGGTTTCCGCCGCGACCTGGGCCGCGATTTCGGGCATGCGGCCAAAGACGAGGTCATAGGCGGTGTTTTCGGGCGGCTCTGCGCTTACGCCCTCTGTTTGGGGCGGCATCGTCTGATCGGGTGCCGCGTCGGGCTCCGGCGCTTGCGTCGCAAGCGTTTCCGTCTCGGGTTCTTCCCTCTCGGGCTCTTTCGGCGCAAGCGCCGGGCGTTCCTCCTCTGCCGCCGCATCCGGTGCGGGGGCTGCTGGCGCATCCGCCGTGTCCGCCGCCGTGTTTGCCGCCGCGTCGAGCGCGATTTCAGGCGTGTCGGTCTCTTCCGCGCCTTCGTCCAACTCTTGCGCCAGCGTCGCATCCACCAGCGCTTCGGCCACCGCCTCGGAAACGATTTCGGAAATCACGGCTTCAAAGCCCAAAGGCGGCTTGCGGTCCTTGCGCGGGGCGGGCGCGGGCGGTGGCTCTGTCGCGCTTAGCGCGGCATCCAGCGCCTTTTCCCCGGCGCGGGCGGCGGCGTCATCGGCGCGCGGTTCCACAGGTAGCCGCAACCCGGCATCCAGCACGGGCAGGGCGGGCGGCGGGGTGTCGGGGTCGTCTTGCGCGGCGCGCGCGGCGGCGCGGATCGCCTCGGCCTCGGCGCGCAAGCGTTGCAATTCGGCGCGCACGGCTGCGGCTTCGCTGCGCGCCATCTCCAGCGCGGCCTGTGCCGCCGCCAAGGCCTCTGCCTCTTCGGGGCTGATCTCGGCGGGGTCCGGATCGCCCTCTGCCTCGGTGGGCGGTGTCACGCCCTCAGGCTCGGGCGCGGACAGATCACCAAAATCTCTGCTGACCTCGGGCAGAACGTCGTCCGGCGCTGCCTGTGCACGGTCTTCGGTCTCAGGCGCAAGCTCGGCCTCGGGCTGCGGGTCTGGCGGGGTGGTCGGTGGCGGGGCAAAGGCCGCGTCGGTCTCGATGTCCGTCTCGGGCAGCGTATTGGGGCCAAATTCGGGCGCATCGTCGGGCGCGGCGAGGGCTGCCTCGTCCAGCGGCGCTTCGGTGTCGTCCGTTTCGGGCGCGCTGTCAAAGACGGTATCGGCCTCGGCGTCGACCGCCCCGTCGGCCTCTGGTGCGGGCGTCGAAAAGTCTTCGGGCGCGACCGGCGCGGGGTCTTCGGCAGGCGAGGGCGCGTCCCCGGAATGCGCAGCGGTCTCTGCGCCCTCTGCATCAAGGACAGGCTCTGCCTCGGCAGCACTTTCGGCCGTCTGCCCGCCCTCAGCCTCGGCCACCATATCGACCGCCGCATCGGCGGCAGGATCGGGCGCCAGATCGCCGGGGATGCCCGCCTGCGGTGCTGTGCTGGCATCTTCGCGGGTCTCTGACAGGGGCTCAGAGGCGGGCTCTGGGGCAGGCGCCTGCGCGCTTGCTGCGATGCGTTCTTGTGCGGTTTGGCTCTCCCTTTCGGGGGCGCTTTCGGTGGCGGCCAGCCAGTCGTTGCCCCGGGCGGCGACCTTTTTCACGCCTTGCTTGCGCACGGCGGCCTGCGCCTCTTTGATCGACAGCCCATCGCCTTGCAGCATCTGTTTGATGCCCGCAATCAGTGCCACGTCATTGGGCCGGTAATAGCGCCGCCCGCCAGCGCGTTTCACCGGCTTGATCTGCGCGAATTTGGTCTCCCAAAACCGCAGCACATGGGTGGGTGTGTCCAGAAGCTCAGAGACTTCGGTAATCGTGCGGAAGGCCTCGGCAGATTTTGTCATCGGCCGCGTTCATCCCTTTCTGGGGCGTCCCTGTCGGGGCTCGTTGGTGTTCTGCCCCGACCGGGCGATACTCTTTACTGCGCGTTGCCTTCGGCCACGCGGTCCTTCATCAGATGCGAGGGCCGGAAGGACAGCACCCGCCGGGGGCTGATCGGCACCTCTTCGCCGGTTTTGGGGTTGCGCCCCATCCGCGAGGCCTTGTCGCGCACCGAGAAGGTGCCGAAAGACGAAATCTTCACCGTCTCGCCGCGCACCAGCGCGTCGGACATATGTTGCAACACGCTTTCAACAAGCTGTGCAGATTCGTTGCGGCTCAGCCCAACCTCGCGAAACACCGCTTCGCTCAGATCCATACGCGTGAGAGTCTTTTCCGACATATCAGTCCCCCCGGAGTGATTTTGATCACGATGGGCGCAACATATTCCCGAGTCAATATCAATGACTTGCGAGCCGGTGTTGAGACGGTGTTTTTCTACGATTCTAACCTTTTGCACCTGCGGGCGGGTGATTCTTTCCCGCCGGGGCGGCGCGTTTGCTTACCAGCGCAGCGCCACTGCGCCCCAGGCCAGACCGCCGCCGATGGCCTCGGTCACGATCAGATCGCCGGTTTTCACTTGCCCACGGTCCCGCCCGACCGACAACGCCAGCGGGATCGAGGCCGCCGAGGTGTTGCCGTGATCTTGCACCGTCACCACCACACGTTCCATCGGCACGCCCATGCGTTCCGCTGTGGCCGAGATGATGCGCAGGTTTGCCTGATGCGGCACGATCCAATCGACATCGTCGCCCGTCATATCAAGCTTGGCAAGCGCCTTATGCGCGGTGTCCGAAAGCTTCTGCACCGCATGTTTGAAGACCGCATTGCCCTGCATCCGCAACTGCCCGGCCTGCCCATTGGTGGACACGCCACCATCGACATAAAGCAGCTCGCGGTAGCGCCCGTCCGAATGCAGATCGGTGGAAAGAATGCCCCGGTCATTGGCGGTGCCGGTGCCGGTGGCGGCCTCCAGCACCAGCGCGCCTGCGCCATCGC
Source organism: Rhodobacter sp. TJ_12 (assembly GCF_020023995.1). Classification (GTDB taxonomy): domain Bacteria; phylum Pseudomonadota; class Alphaproteobacteria; order Rhodobacterales; family Rhodobacteraceae; genus Rhodobacter. Next base: position 94,593 of record NZ_NRRD01000014.1, read on the forward strand.
CAAACAGCACGCAAGTGCCCCGGTCTTCCCAATCCATGATCCGCGAAAAAGTCTCGGCGCCAATCACCAGAACGCGCTGCGCCTGGCCCGACAGGATCAGCCCATTGGCATTGGCCAGCGCGAAAATGAAGCCCGCGCAGACCGCCTGCACATCATAGGCAAAGGCATTGGCGCAGCCGAGCCCGGCCTGCACCATGGTCGCGACCGAAGGGAAGGTGAAATCCGGGGTGGAGGTGGCCACGACAATCGCATCCACCTCTCCGGGTTTCATTTCCGCATCGATCAGCGCGGTGCGCGCGGCATGGATCGCCAGTTGCGAGGTGGTTTCGCCCTCGGCGGCGAAATGGCGCCGCTCGATCCCGGTGCGGGTGCGAATCCAAGCATCCGTGGTTTCCAGCGTCGCTTCGAATTCGGCATTCTCGACCACGCGCTCAGGCAAATAGTGGCCAACACCCCGGACCACGGATCTTATCGTCATTTTGTTGTCTCGTCCCCTGCCGCATGCGTGGCGGCATCCTGCCCGGTTGCTGCCGCAAGGGCAACCCGCGCCGCAAGCCGGTCGACAAAGCCCAAGCCCGCCAGCCGTGCGGCCAGTTCGATGGCCGCCGCCGCGCCGGTGGCATCGGCGCCGCCGTGCGATTTGACCACTGTGCCGTTCAGCCCAAGGAATACGCCGCCATTGGCGCGGCGCGGATCGATCTTGGCTTTAAGCTTGTTCAGCGCGCGCATCGCGAAAAGCGCACCGATTTTCGCCATCACGCCCGAGGTAAAGGCCTCGCGCATCAATTCGCCTGCGAATTTCGCTGTGCCTTCGCCGGTTTTCAGCGCGATATTGCCGGTGAACCCATCGGTCACGATCACATCGACGCGGGTGCCGGGCAGGTCATTGCCCTCAACGAAGCCCACAAAAGTGAAATCGCCGTTGTGCTGCGCCTCCGAGATCATTTCATGGGCGGCCTTCAATTCGGCATTGCCCTTGTGTTCCTCGGTCCCGACATTGAGCAACCCGACACGCGGGCGCGTTAGCCCCAGCGCATTGCGCGCATAAGAGGCGCCCATCAGCGCATAGGTCAGCAGATCGGCCGCATCGGCCCGCACATCCGCCCCCATGTCAAGCATGACATTATAGCCAGACGGGTTCTTGGACGGCCAGAAAGAGGCAATCGCAGGCCGGTCGACGCCGGGCATCTTGCGCAGCCGCAACATCGACACCGCCATTAAGGCGCCGGTATTGCCGCAAGACACGGCGACATGGGCTTCTTTATTGCGGACCGCTTCGATCGCGGACCACATCGACGTGCCTTTGCCCGAGCGCATCACCGCCGAGGGCTTGTCGTGCATCGTCACCACATCCTCGGCATGGCGCAGCGTGACACGCTCGGTCAGCTTGCGGGCCGCGACAAGCGGCACAAGCTCGCTTTCGCGCCCATGCACGAGGAAATGAAGGCTCGGGTTGCCGCGGGCGGCGAGGGCAACACCATCAAGCACCGCAGCAGGCCCACGATCGCCGCCCATCGCATCGACGGAGATCACGATTTGCGCGTCTGACATGGTGTCAGACGAAAAGGCGCCGGAAAGTTCCGGCGCCGTGGTCACGCTGGCGCGACCCTTGGGCTTTATGCTTGACGTCTTGTCACCCTGCGCATTGGCCGCGGTCTGCTCCTGTTCGGGCAATTTGGCCATGGCGCGGGACCGGCTTACGCCGCGTCGTCGTCCAGATCGACCTCGGTGGCCTGCGCCACCACTTCGCGGTCGTCGTAATGGCCGCAAGCGCCACAAACGTGGTGCGGGCGCTTCAGCTCGCCACAGTTCGGGCAAGCCGCCGGGTTGGCGGCGGTAAGGGCATCATGCGCACGGCGCATGTTGCGGCGGGAGCGCGTGACTCGGTTCTGCGGGACAGCCATGTGTCTAACCTCGGTTTTGCGGGGCGTAGTGCCCTGTTTTTCCTCGGGTTTCGTCACGGTAGGCAATGCCGGACCGGGTGCGAACCCTCAACTCGAATGAGGCCGGGAACATACTGCGTTTCTGCCCCGTTGCAAGCCCTTTTTACAGCCTTTTTCCGGGCTGTGCCAAGGCGCCGCAAAAAGCGCCTCAGCCTTGGTCGTCGCCGCCGGTGTTTTCATCGCTTTTGCCGCCCATCAGCGCGCGCAAATTGGCGAAGGGGCGGGTGTCTTCGTCGCGGATCGGTTCGGCGCCGGGGGGCGTGGCCTGCATCGCGACGTCTTCGGCGCCCGCAGCATGCGGATAAAGCGGCAGCGCCAGTTCCAGCGCTTCAAGCAGCACCGCCCCCAGATCGATCCGGTCGGGTAGCGGCTCGGAATCGGTATCCTCGGGCATTTCCACCTCTTCGCCGGTGGGCGTTTCCATATCGGCGATGTAAACGCGCCGGATATCCTCGGCGATTTCGGTCGTGACCGGCGCCAAGCTTACCACGCAGGGCTGCACCACCGTCGCGGTGAGCCGCGCCTCCAAAAGCCAGTCGTTGCGCCCCTGCGGCATCAGCGCGCCCTTGAGCCGCAGCGCGGTAACCGCCGTAATATCGGCCCATTCGGCAATCGCGGTCAGCTCCGCAGCCTTGGGGGCGATATCGAACCGGGTCGGTTTGCGCCCGGCCAGATCGGCGGGGCGCAGCGGATGGGCAAAGGGCAGGGGGGCGGTGTCGGTCATCTCGGGCTCCGGTCTTGCGGCGGTCTTGCGGTGGGCGGGCGGGTTTGTGGGCCAGCCTGCGCGTCAGAGCGCTTGAGGGCTGGCACATCCTGTTGTAAGCGGGATAGAAGGCCCGGAAAGATGAGGCAAGGGGGATAGGGTGAGCAGCAAGACCGCGGCGCAGCGTTTGGCGCAAAAGATCGCCCTATCCGCCGTTTTGGCGGCGATGCTGGTCACGGCAGGCTGTTCTGCGATCTATCGCAATCACGGCTATGTGCCGAACGACGAAGATCTGGCGCAGGTCGAGGTCGGCAAAAGCACCCAGCAAGATGTGGCCTATGCGATTGGCCGTCCCTCCACGCGCGGGCTGTTGCAAGGGGCGGGTTGGTTCTATGTCGGATCGCGCTGGAAACATTACGGCGCCCGCGCCCCCGAAGAGATTGAACGCGAAGTTGTCGCCGTCAGCTTTGACGAGGCGGGCGTGGTCTCCAATGTCGAGCGGTATGGGCTCGAAGATGGCGAAGTCGTCGTTTTGTCGCGCCGCGTGACCAAGACGAACATCAAGGGCATCAGCGTGGTACGCGAGCTTCTGGGCTCGATCGGGCGGGTTTCTGCGGGCACTTTGACCGGCGATTAAGCGCTGCGCCCAACGAGGCGCTGCGTCGCAGCACGCCCGAGGGCGACTGTCTTTTCGCTGTCAAGGCTTTGGCGTAAATTGCGCCCGACAAGGCCAAGGGGGACCCGATGTTCTCACTATCCAAGGGCCGCTATGCGGCACGATTCGCGCTTACCACCGAAGATGTGGCGGCCGCACAGGCGCTGCGCTGGCGGGCTTTTCTGGCCAATCGGGGCCGGGCCGAGGGCGCGCAGACACAAGCCCGCGATGCCGACCCCTTTGATGAGACCTGCCGCCATGTGCTGGTCGAGGAAACCGGCACCGGGCGTCTGGTATGCTGTTTCCGGCTGATGCCGTTGCAAAGTGGTGCAGAGCTGGAGCGCAGCTATTCGGCGCAGTTTTACGACCTGAGCCCGCTTGCGGAATATCCCGGCAAGATGGTCGAGATGGGGCGGTTCTGTATCGACCCGGAGTGCCGTGACCCCGATATTTTGCGCCTTGCCTGGGGGGCGGTGACGCGGTTCGTCGATGCCGAAGGAATCGAGATGCTGTTTGGCTGTTCCTCTTTCCTGAGCACCGATTTTGACAGCTATACCGATGCATTCGCGCTTTTGGCCGAGCGGCATCTGGCGCCCCGGCGCTGGCGGGTGCGGGTCAAGGCGCCCAAGGTGATCCGCTATGCGCGCCAGCTTTTGGGCCGCAAGGGCGATCCGAAACAGGCGATGCTGAAGATGCCGCCGCTTTTGCGCACCTATCTGGGGATGGGCGGCTGGGTCAGCGACCATGCGGTGGTCGATGACGACCTTGGCACGTTGCATGTGTTCACCGGGTTGGAGATTGGCGCGATCCCCCCCGCCCGCGCCCGCGCGCTGAGGCTGGTGGCCGGCTGACATCCGTCAAGCGGGGCGCCGGGGGCAGTGCCCCGTTGACCTTTGCGCGCGGCCCGGCTAGCGGAGGCATATGGCACGCGCACCTCTGTTACAGCTTTCTTCGATCTCGCTCACCTTTGGCGGCAATCCCGTTTTCGACGGGTTGGATCTTACGGTGCAAGACGGCGACCGGGTCGCGCTTGTGGGCCGTAATGGCTCGGGCAAATCCACCCTGATGAAGGTGATGGCCGGGTTGATCGAGGCCGATCACGGCACCCGCGTTGTGCCCACGGGCACGCGCGTGGGCTATATGGAACAGGAGCCCGATCTGAGCGCCTTTGAGACCTTGGGTGATTTCGCCGCCTCTGGCCTGCTCGAGGGCGAGCGTTACAAGGTCGAGATGGTGGCCGAGGGGTTGAAATTCCGCCCCGACGCCCCGGTTTCCACCGCTTCGGGGGGCGAACGGCGGCGCGCGGCTTTGGCGAAATTGTTGGCCGAGGCGCCGGAACTGATGCTGCTCGACGAGCCCACCAACCACCTTGATATTCAGGCGATTGGCTGGCTTGAGGACTATCTGCGCGATACCCGCACCGCCTATGTGCTGATTTCGCACGACCGCGCCTTTTTGCGCCATTTGACCCGCGCCGTTTTGTGGATCGACCGGGGCGAGGTGCGCCGGATGGAAAAGGGCTTTGAGCATTTCGAAGATTGGCGCGAAGAAACTTGGGCCGCTGAAGATGACGCCCGCCACAAGCTAGACCGCAAGATCAAGGCCGAGGCCCGTTGGGCGGTCGAGGGCATCTCGGCGCGGCGCAAGCGCAACATGGGCCGGGTGCGCGCGCTGCAAGCGCTCCGCGCCGAACGGGCAAGCCAAATCCGCCGCCAAGGCACCGCCGCGATGGAGCTGGAAAGCGGCCAGCAATCGGGCAAGCGGGTGATTGAGGCGAAGGGCCTTGCCAAAAGCTTTGCCGACAAGCCGATTGTGAAAAACTTCGACCTGCGGGTTTTGCGCGGCGATCGGGTGGCGTTTGTGGGCCCCAATGGCGTGGGCAAAACCACGCTTTTGAAAATGCTGACGGGCGAGTTGGACCCCGATGCGGGCACGGTGAAACACGGCACCAATCTGGAAATGGCGGTCTTTGATCAGACCCGCTCTGCGCTTGATTTTGAGATGACGCTGTGGGACGGGCTGGTGAATGACCCGGAGATGCGCGTCTCGGGCCGCTCTGATCAAGTGATGGTGCGTGGCACGCCCAAGCACGTGGTAGGCTATCTTAAGGACTTTCTCTTTGATGAGGCGCAGGCGCGCGCGCCGATTGGCTCGCTGTCAGGCGGCGAACGCGCGCGGCTGTTGCTGGCCCGGATCATGGCGAAACCCTCGAACCTTTTGGTGCTCGACGAGCCGACGAACGATCTGGACGTGGAAACGCTGGATCTTTTGCAAGACATCTTGGGCGAATATGATGGCACGGTGCTGTTGGTCAGCCACGACCGCGATTTCATCGACCGGGTCGCCTCCACCACCATCGTGATGGAAGGCGATGGCCGCGCCACGGTTTATGCGGGCGGCTGGTCCGATTATCAGGCGCAACAGGCGCTGACCGCCCCCGCGCCCGAAGCCGCAAAACCCGCGCCGAAAAAGGCCGAGCCGGTGAAAGAGACGCCGAAGGACACGCCGAAAAAAGCGGGCCTGACCTTCACCGAAAAGCACCGGCTGGAAGAACTGCCCGGCGTGATGGAAAAGCTTGAGCGCGAAATCGCCAAACTGCACGAGCTTTTGTCCGATGCCGATCTGTTCACCCGCGAGCCGGTGAAATTCGCCAAAGCGTCAGAGATGCTGGTGGAACGCGAAGCGGCGCTGAGCGCGGCCGAAGAAGAATGGCTTACGCTAGAGGAAAAGGCCGGGTCTTAACACGTTGCGGGCCTCTGCACCGGCCTTGCGCCATGTTAGCCTGACGCATCGGAGGTTGCCATGAAACGCTTGATTTGCCTTGTTCTTCCGGTGGCGGCACTGGCCGCCTGCACCGAGACCACGTCGCCCGAAGACACGCCTGTTGGGCTGGCCAATCCCGCCTCTGCCTATTGTGTGGAACAGGGCGGCACCGTGGTGGCGGGCGTCAATCCGGGCGATGATGCGGTTTGCGCGCTGCCCGATGGGCGCAAGGTCGGTGAATGGGAATATTACAACGAACATCACCGCCCCGAGGCGCTCGACCTTGGCGAAGCGGCCCCGGTCTGACAGTGGCCTAGCGCCGATGCCACCCGTGCTTTCCGAGGGGTGGGCGTTAGGCCCCGACAGGTCACGCCCGAAACTTCTTGACACAGCGGCCCCACACATAGATAAGGCGCGGACTTGGCGCAGAGACCTCTCTGGGCCGGGCACTTTATGCAACAACGCCCCTAGGGGCGCGCTGTCCGAGGCGGGGCAACCCGGCAACACCCATCTGGGGGCCACAGGGCGCGGCTGACACAAGGAAGAACGCATGTTCGCGGTCCTCAAAACGGGCGGCAAGCAATACAAGGTTCAAGCGGGCGACGTGCTCCGCGTGGAACTGATTGCCGCCGCGGCTGGTGAAAAAGTCCAGTTCAACGAGATTCTGATGGTCGGTGGCGAAACGCTCACCGTCGGTGCCCCCACCGTGGAAGGCGCTGCCGTCGTGGCCGAAGTGATCGATACGATCAAAGCGGACAAGGTCATCACCTACCACAAACGTCGCCGGAAGCACTCTTCGCAGCGCACCCGTGGCCACCGTCAGCAACTGACGCTGCTGCGCGTGACCGAAGTGCTGGCCTCGGGCGCCGATAAATCGGGCGTCAAAGAAGCCGTCGGCACCGCCTCGGTGCGTCGCGCGCTGCATGGCGCTGCGGCTCCCGAAGCTGCCCCCGCGAAACCGAAGCGCGCTTCGAAAAAAGCCGCTGAAGCTCAGGAGTAATTCCCCATGGCACACAAGAAAGCAGGCGGTTCTTCGCGTAACGGCCGCGACTCTGCGGGTCGTCGCCTCGGCGTGAAACTCTACGGCGGTCAAACGGCTGTTCCGGGCAACATCATCGTGCGTCAGCGCGGCACCAAAGTTTGGGCCGGCGAAGGCGTGATGATGGGCAAGGACCACACCCTGTTCGCCGTTGTCGATGGCAAGATTTCCTATCGCAAGGGCCTCAAGGGCCGCACTTTTGTTTCGGTTCTCCCGGTCGCGGAGGCCGCAGAGTAAGCCGAACGAACCCGATGAAAAAAAATGGGGGGATCGGCGCAAAGGCCGGTCCCCCTTTCCATTTGCCAAGCGCTTGGGGGAGAGCGGGGCAAGCGGTCGCAGTTGAAAACGGTCCACGGGCTGCACAGCTTGTCATGGAACCGTTTTGTTTCTTGATTAGGGCCAGAACGGCCAGCGTTTGAGGAGAACGCGATGTTTCAAACGACCATATCCGCGCAGCCGGTGATCGAAGCCGAGCGGTTTATCTTGCGCCCCTTGCGGCGTTCGGATGCCGGGCTGATTTCGATGTATACCGCCGACAAACGCATTGCCGAGGGCACGCGCGCGATCCCGCATCCCTTGCCGCCCGGCGCGGCCGAAAATTTCATCGCCCGGTCGCTGGCCGAGGGGCGCAGCGAAGATGTTTGGGTGCTGGATGGCTCGGATCATGGTCTGGCCGAGGTTCTGGGCGTGATCTCGCTGACCCGGCTTGAGGACAATCAATCCGAGGTCGGCTTCTGGGTCGGGCCCGGGTTTTGGAACACCGGTTTCGCCTCCGAGGCGGTGGCGGCGCTGATCGCGGCCAATCCGCATCGCGCGCGCACGCTGATGGCCGAAGTGTTCCAAGACAATCCCGGCTCGGCACGGGTCCTGACCCACAACGAATTCGCCTATCTGGGCGATGCCGAAAGCTGGTCGGTGGCGCGCAATGCCCGCGTGCCCACCTGGACCTATGTGAAAAAGCTCGACTAATCTTTTCGGGAGGGGTCACCCCTCCCCAGACCCGCGGTTGCGGGATCTGTGCATCTTTGCCCAGATATCGAAGGGCTTTGGGCGGCTTGTCCCCAATGCGCCGCTTGCGAAATGCGCGTCACGGGCGTAAACGGGCGCCTTGCGAAAGGGGCCATGGCGATGAAATTTCTCGACCTTGCGAAAGTCTATATCCGTTCGGGCGGCGGCGGCGCGGGCTGCGTCAGCTTCCGGCGGGAGAAATACATCGAATTCGGTGGCCCCGATGGCGGCGATGGCGGCAAGGGCGGCTCGGTCTATGCCGAGGCGGTCGAAGGGCTCAACACGCTGATCGATTTCCGCTACCAGCAGCATTTCTTTGCCCAGACCGGTCAGCATGGCATGGGCAGCCAGCGCACCGGCAAGGATGGCGAGGATATCGTTTTGAAAGTGCCGGTGGGCACCGAGATCCTCGATGAAGACGAAGAGACCGTGATCGCCGATCTGGTCGAGGTGGGCGAGCGCGTGCTTTTGGCCAAGGGCGGCAATGGCGGCTGGGGGAACTTGCGGTTCAAATCCTCCACCAACCGCGCGCCGGGCCATGCCAATCCGGGGCAAGAGGGGGTGGAGCGCACGCTGTGGCTGCGGCTCAAACTCATTGCCGATGCCGGGCTTCTGGGTCTGCCCAATGCGGGCAAATCCACCTTCCTTTCGGCAGTGTCGAATGCGCGGCCCAAGATTGCCGATTACCCGTTCACCACCTTGGTGCCGAACCTTGGCGTGGTGGGGGTCGATGGGCGCGAATTTGTGGTGGCCGATATTCCGGGGCTGATCGAGGGGGCCTCCGAAGGGCGCGGTCTGGGCGATCAGTTTTTGGGCCATGTGGAGCGGTGTTCGGTGCTGTTGCATCTGGTCGATGGCACGTCGAGCACCATCACCAAGGATTACCGCACCATCATCCACGAGCTGGAAGCCTATTCCGAGGCGTTGTTCGAAAAGCCGCGCGTGACCGTGCTCAACAAGGCCGATGCGCTGGATAGCAAGACCTTATCAAGCCGCAAGCGCGCGCTGGAAAAGGCCTCGGGCGGGCCGGTGATCACCATGTCGGGTGTGTCGAAAAAGGGCGTGAACGAGGTGCTGCGCGCGCTTTGGGCGCAAATCTCCGAAGACCGCCGCGATGAAGAAGAGGTGCAACCGTGGCAACCGTGATGCCGCGCGTCGAGGCGGCGCAGCGGTTGGTGCTGAAGATCGGCTCGGCGCTTTTGGTCGATGCGGCGGGTCTGCGCTCGGATTGGCTGGCGGGGCTGGCCGAAGATGTGGCCGCCGCGCGGGCGCGCGGAACGGATGTGGTCTTGGTCTCCTCGGGCTCGATCGCACTGGGGCGGCGGGTGCTGGGTCTGCCCGCCGGGGCGCTGGCGCTTGAACAATCGCAAGCCGCGGCCGCGGTGGGGCAAATCCAGCTTGCCCGCGCCTATCAAGAGGTGCTGGCCCCGCATGGCGTGACCACCGGGCAGGTTCTGGTGACGCTCGAAGATACCGACAACCGCCGCCGCTATCTGAATTCGCGTGCGACGATGGAAACGCTTTTGTCGCTGGGCGTGGTGCCGATCGTCAATGAAAACGACACCGTGGCGACCGATGAAATTCGCTTTGGCGACAACGACCGGCTGGCTGCGCAAATCGCGGTGACGGTGGGGGCGGATCAGTTGATCCTTTTGTCCGATGTCGACGGGCTTTACACCGCCAATCCGAAAGAAGACCCAAGCGCCACCCGTTTTGATCTGGTCGAAAAGATCACGCCCGAGATCGAGGCGATGGCGGGCGATCCGATTTCGGGCCTGTCGAAAGGCGGGATGAAGACCAAGCTTTTGGCCGCGAAAACCGCTGTGGCGGGGGGCTGCGCCATGGCGATCACCGAAGGTTCGGTGCTGCGTCCGTTGCAGGCGCTTTCCGCAGGGGCGAACTGCACCTGGTTCTTTCCCGAGGGCGATCCGCAGGCCGCGCGCAAACGCTGGATCGCGGCGATGAAACCGCGCGGCGAGGTGATGGTAGATGCGGGCGCCGTGGGCGCGCTGCGCGCGGGCAAATCGCTTTTGCCGGCGGGCGTGGTCAAGGTGCAGGGCCGTTTTGGCCGGGGCGAGCCGGTCACGATTGCGGGCCCCGATGGCGCGGTTCTGGGCAAGGGGCTGGTGCGCTACACAGCCGAAGAAGCGCGCAAGATCGCGCGGCATCGCTCGGGCGAGATTGAAAGCATTCTGGGCTATCCGGGCCGCGCGGTGCTGTTGCACCGCGATGATATGGTGCTGGGCTGACTTGAGGCGGGGCAGGGGGCGCTGCCCCCCGTCCTTTCAGGACGCCCCCCGGGATATTTACGCAAAGTCGACGCACCTTTCGGCGCTAAACACAGGGGCCCGTTTCGGGGGCCGCCCTTCCTGCCTTCGACTTTGTCAAAATATCCCGGGGGGTGAATTGCCGTAGGCAAGAGGGGGGGCAGCGCCCCCCGCGCCGGTTGGGGCCGGTTATTGCTGCGCGATCCGGTCAAGGACGCGCGCCCAAGACCGGATGCCCTTGTGGAAGCTTTCCAGATCATATTTCTCGTTCGGGGAATGGATCTGATCATCGTCGCGGCCAAAGCCGATCAGCATCGCATCCATGCCCAAAAACTCCTTGAAATAGCCCGCCACCGGGATCGAGCCCCCGCAACCGACAAAGGCGGCGGGGCGGTCCCATTCTTCGCTTAGCGCGGCGCGCGCGGCGTCAAAGGCGGGATCGGTGATCTCCATCACCGAGGCGGGGCTGCCCTCGGGCTCTTTCCAGATCAATGCGCAATCGGGCGGCAATTGCGCCTCAATCCACGCTTTGAACGCGGGCAGAATTTTTGCGGGGTCTTGGCCCGAGACCAGCCGGAAGCTGACCTTGGCGCTGGCCTGTGCGGGCAGCACGGTCTTGAAGCCCGCGCCCGTATAGCCGCCCCAGATGCCGTTGATCTCGGCGGTCGGGCGCGACCAGATTTGCTCAAGGGGCGTGCGGTCCGCTTCGCCCGCCGGGGTCGATAGCCCGACGCCCCCAAGAAAGGCCGCATGGTCAAAGCCAAGCCCTTGCCATTGCGCGGCCACCGTTTCGGGCAATTCGGCCACATCATCGTAAAAGCCCGGCACCTGCACCCGGCCATTTTCATCATGCAAGCCGCCAAGGATGCGTGTCAGCACCCGGATCGGGTTCATGGCGACGCCGCCGAACATGCCCGAATGCAGGTCTTTGGTCGCGCCTTGGATGGTGAATTCCACCTTCGCCAGCCCGCGCAGCATAGTGACGATGGCCGGGGTCTGATCGGCAAACAGCCCGGTGTCGCAAATCAGCGCCAAATCGGCCGACAGCTCATCCTTGTTTTCGCGCAGGAACGGGATCAGCGAGGGCGAGCCGGATTCCTCTTCGCCCTCAAAGAAAATCGTCAGATTGCCCGGCAACACCCCATGCACATCTTTCCACGCCCGGCAGGCCTCCAGAAAGGTCATCAACTGGCCCTTGTCATCGGCAGCGCCGCGCGCGCGGATCACCGGGCCGTTGGGGCCGTTTTCTTGCACCGGGTCGAACGGGTCGCGGTCCCACAACTCCAGCGGGTCAACCGGCTGCACATCGTAATGGCCGTAAAACAGGATATGGCGGCCTTCACCGGCATGGCGCCCCACCACCATCGGATGTCCGGGCGTGGGGCGGGTGCTGGCGGAAAAGCCAAGCGCCTTGAGTTCTTGCACCAGCCAAGCGGCCGCTTGCGCACAATCGCCATCATAGGCGGGATCGGTGGAAATCGAGGGGATGCGCAACAACTCCATCAGCCGGTCACAGGACTCGGGCAGGGCGTCATCGATACGGGAAAGAACGGCGTCAAGCGTCATGGGTAGTCTCCTTCATGGTGAACCGTATCAACCGTTTTCCAGAAGGGCCAGAGCGCGCGAAAAACAGACTTTGCATAAAAAACGGGCCAGTTGGCATAATTATGCACTTAGATGCGACAATTTAATTCTCCCTTTTTTTGCCAAGCCGGTTTAACACTATCGATGCCGGATCAGGGCCGATGAGCCGACACCCGGCAACACACAACCAAGTGCATAGAAGCCAGGGGTGATGGAAATGGACTACAATCTCGCGCTCGACAAAGCGATTCAACGGCTGCATGACGAAGGCCGCTACCGGACCTTCATTGATATCGAACGCGAGAAAGGCGCTTTCCCGAAAGCGCAATGGAATCGCCCCGATGGCGCCAAGCAAGACATCACCGTGTGGTGCGGCAATGACTATCTGGGCATGGGCCAACACCCGGTTGTTCTGGCCGCGATGCACGAAGCGCTGGAGGCCGTGGGCGCGGGCTCGGGCGGCACGCGCAACATTTCGGGCACCACCGCCTATCATAAGGCGCTGGAAGCCGAGATCGCCGATCTGCACCAAAAAGAAGCCGCGCTGGTGTTCTCGTCGGCCTATATCGCCAATGACGCCACGCTTTCGACGCTGCGCGTTCTGTTCCCCGGCCTGATCATCTATTCCGACAGCCTGAACCACGCCTCGATGATCGAAGGCATCAAGCGCAACCAAGGCCCGAAACGGATCTTCCGCCACAATGACGTGGCGCATCTGCGCGAATTGATCGAAGCCGATGACCCGGCCGCGCCGAAGCTGATCGCCTTCGAATCGATCTATTCGATGGATGGCGACTTTGGCCCGATCAAAGAAATCTGCGATCTGGCCGATGAATTCAACGCGCTGACCTATATCGACGAAGTGCATGCCGTGGGCATGTATGGCCCGCGCGGCGCCGGTGTGGCCGAGCGTGATGGCTTGATGGACCGGATCGATATCTTCAACGGCACGCTGGCCAAAGCCTATGGCGTGTTCGGCGGCTATATCGCCACCTCGGCGAAAATGGTCGATGCCGTGCGCTCCTACGCGCCGGGCTTCATCTTCTCGACTTCGCTGCCGCCGGCGATTGCCGCGGGCGCGCGCGCCTCGATCGCGTTCTTGAAAACCGCCGAGGGGCAGAAGCTGCGCGACATGCAGCAACTGCACGCCAAGGAATTGAAAATGCGCCTGAAAGCGCTTGGCATGCCGATCATCGATCATGGCAGCCACATCGTTCCGGTGGTCATCGGCGACCCCGTCCACACCAAGGCGGTGTCGGATATGCTGCTGAGCGATTACGGCGTCTATGTGCAGCCGATCAACTTCCCGACCGTGCCGCGCGGTACTGAGCGTCTGCGCTTCACGCCCTCGCCGGTGCATGATCTGGGGCAGATCGACGGGCTCGTGCAGGCGATGGATGCGCTTTGGGCGCGCTGTGCGCTGAATCGTGCCGAAGCGGTCGCCTGATCACTTCTACGGGTGCAAGCCCGCTCTGGTTGTGGTAGGTCTTTCTCAAGGAATTCGCGCTAACAGGCTCGAATCGGGATAACACCTTCTGGGGCGGGACAGGCACATGATCAAGTGGAAGGGCAAACCTTCGACGCAAGAAGTTGAAGCTGGGCCCAAGGGCTTTGACGACTTCGAATTGCGCCTTGGGGATGTTCTGCGCGGCGAACGCGCCACCCTTGCCAGATCCCTTCTTGATGTGCAGCGCGAGCTGCGCATCAAGGCTATTCACATCGCGGCGATTGAAAACTGCGATGTTTCGGCCTTTGAATCGCCGTCTTTCATTGCGGGTTTCGTGCGCTCTTACGCGCGCTATCTGGGCATTGATCCAGATTGGGCTTTTGAGCGGTTCTGCCTTGAGGCGGGCTTTGAGCCGACGCATGGCTTGGCCGCGGCCGCCTCGGGCCCGAAACCGCAGCGCCGCCCCGCCGATTTGAGCGAGTCGCTCGCCAATCCGAACGCCTCCTTCATTCCCAAGCAAGCGCCGTTCTGGACCAAGATCGACCCGCGTGCCGTAGGGTCATTGGCGGTGGTTCTGTTGGTTGCGGGCGGGATCGGCTATGGCGGCTGGTCCGTTTTGCAAGAGGTGCAGCGGGTGCAACTGGCCCCGGTCGATCAGGCCCCCGGCGTTGTTGCGGAAATCGATCCGTTGCAGTCGGTCGCCCCGGTGCAGACCGCGCGCGCCGATACGCTGCCGCAAGCGCCCACGACCGAAAGCTTTGACCGTCTGTATCGTCCCTCGGCCCTGGACACGCCGGTGCTGATCGCGCGGGACGGTCCGATTGCCGCGATTGACCCGCGCGAGGCGGGGCTGCTGGCCGCCGATACGCCCGCCACATCGCCCGCCGCGCCGGTGCTGATGGCACAAACGCGCCATGATGCTTTGCCCGTAACGGGCACCGATCCGGCCACGCCGATGGTGCGCACGCTGGGCGAAGAGGCGTCGGAAGTCGTTGTTTTGGCGGTGCGCCCGTCTTGGGTGCGGATCACCGCCTCGGATGGCTCTGTCATCTATGAAAAGGTGATGGATGCGGGCGAGCAATTCGCCGTGCCGAAACTGGAAGAACCGCCGAAGCTGCGCACGGGGGAATCGGGCGCGCTTTACTTTGCGGTCAACGGCGTGGCGCATGGCCCGGTGGGCGCCAAAGGCGCGGTGACGAAGAATATCGTCCTGTCGCCCGACGTGCTTGGCGAAAGCTATGCCGTGGCCGATCTGGCCGCCGATCGCGACCTTGCCAACCTTGTTGCCGTGGCCGATGCTTCGGGCACTTTGGGCGACTGATCGGCCGCGCGCCAAGCTGCCATCACAGCCCTGTCATTTTCGCGCCGCATAAGCTGGAAGCGACAACCCGTCCGTTGCCCTTGCGCAGCGGCTGACCTATGTGTTGGTCAACGAACCGGAGGCCTCTCATGTCGCACAATCCCATCCGTCCGTGGCGTAACATCGCGCGCCGCCCCTCGCGTCAGATTTGGGTGGGCAAGGTCCCCGTGGGCGGCGATGCGCCGATCGCGGTGCAGACGATGACCAACACCGACACGTCCGATGTGAAGGCGACGCTGGATCAAGTGCTGCGCGCCGCCGATGTCGGCGCCGATATCGTGCGCGTTTCGACCCCTGATGAGGCGGCGACCAAAGCCTTGAAGGAAATCTGCCGCGAAAGCCCGGTGCCGATCATCGCGGATATCCATTTCCACTACAAACGCGCGATCGAGGCGGCAGAGGCGGGCGCGGCCTGCCTGCGCATCAACCCCGGCAATATTGGCGATGCCTCGCGCGTGCGCGAAGTGATTAAGGCCGCCAAAGACCATGGCTGCTCGATGCGCATCGGCGTGAATGCAGGCTCGCTCGAAAAGCACCTGCTCGACAAATATGCCGAGCCCTGCCCCGAGGCGATGCTGGAAAGCGGTCTCGACCATATCAAGATCCTCGAAGACAACGATTTTCACGAGTTCAAAATCTCGGTCAAAGCCTCGGATGTGTTCTTGGCTGCCGCCGCTTACCGCGCGTTGGCAGAGGCCACCGACAAGCCTTTGCACCTTGGCATCACCGAAGCTGGCGGGCTGATGGCAGGCACGGTAAAATCCGCCGTGGGCTTGGGCAACCTTTTGTGGTCCGGCATCGGCGACACGATCCGCGTCAGCCTGTCGGCCGATCCGGTGGAAGAGGTGAAAGTTGGCTATGAGATCCTTAAATCTCTGGGCCTGCGCACGCGCGGCGTGCAGATCATTTCTTGCCCCTCCTGCGCGCGCCAAGGCTTTGACGTGATCAAAACCGTGGAAACGCTGGAAAAACGGCTTGAGCACATCAAAACCTCGATGAGCCTGTCGATCATTGGCTGCGTGGTGAACGGGCCGGGCGAGGCGCTGATGACCGATATCGGCTTCACCGGCGGCGGCGCGGGCTCGGGCATGATTTACATGGCGGGCAAGCAAAGCCACAAGATGACGAACGATCAGATGGTCGATGAAATCGTGCGTCTGGTCGAGGCCCGCGCGGCAGAACTGGAATCTGCCGAGCAAGCCGCCGAATAAGGGCAGGGGGCGCGGCCCCCTCTTGGCCTGCGGCCAATTCACCCGCGGGATATTTGCACAAAGTCGAAGGCACAGGGTCGAAGGCACAGGGGGCGGGACATGTCTGCGAATTGCGACACCGCCCCTGCCGCGCTGGCCCCGCGTGTCGCGGTAATCGCCACAGTGGTGCGGGGCGATCACGTGCTGCTTGTGCGCCGCGCGAACCCGCCCGATGCGGGCAAATGGGGGTTTCCTGGCGGGAAAGTCGATCTGGGTGAACCGCTGGACCATGCCGCCTTGCGCGAGCTACGCGAGGAAACCGGCATCGAAGCGCGTGCGGACCGGGTGTTTGCCGCGCTGGATGCCTTTGATTACGATGACAGCGGCGTATTGCGTTACCATTATGTTTTGGTCGCTGTGCTTTGTTCTTGGGTCACGGGCACGCCGGTCGCGGGCGATGACGCGCTGGAGGCGCGATGGGTGGCTCTGTCGGCGCTTGAAAGCGGTGTGCTGCCGCTCAGCCGCGATGTCTTGACGGTGGCGCAACAGGGCGCGGCGCTCGCCGCACAAAGGCTCGGCTGACGCAGCGCGCTTACGCAAAGAGGCGATGTCATTGGGAAAGCGCGGGCGACACCGCAAAACGCCATTTTCGGGCAATTTCCTCAGCTCGGGCAGAGGCGTCAAATTGGATAAAAATATTCGTTCTATCACGGGCTTGCCCCAAAGCATTCCGCATGTCCAAGCACGAAGTGTTAACGCAAACGATCCTAGGGTGCACCGACTAACCTAAGAAAGCCCCCCCTCATGCGGTTCATCTCGTCTTTGAAAATTGGTGCGCGTATCTATTCCATTGTTTTCGCCTCGATACTGGCCAGCGCGGCGATCGCTGGCACGATGTATGAGCTTTCCGTGAACAACGTCTATGCGATGCGCGAAAAGAACCTTGCCGATGTGGTCGATCTGGCGGCAAGCCAATTGGCCGCGCTGGATAGTCGCGTCGAAGCGGGGGAGCTGACGCTTGCGGCGGCCAAGACCGAGGGGATCGCCTTGCTCAGCGCGATGCGCTACGAAAACGGCAATTATCTGTTCGCCTTTGACCATGATGCGGTGGTCGTGGCCCATGGCACCAAGCCCAGCCGGATCGGTGAAAACCAGATGGGGCTGCAAGACCCCAATGGTGTCTTCTTTTATCGCGACATGGTCGATGTGGCGCAGTCCAAGGGCGGCGGCATCGTGATGTATAGCACCGCGCGGGCGGGCACCAATGGCGGGCCGGATACGTTGATCCCGAAAATGAGCTTTGTGCGGGACTTCCCGCAATGGGGCTGGGTGATCGCCACGGGCAGTTATATCGAGGATCTGCAAGCTGTGATTGCCACCTTGCGCAACACGGCCTTGGGCGTGTTCGGGGTCGGGATTGTGCTTTTGTCGCTGTTGAGCTGGGCCATCGCACGCAGTGTGACCAAGCCGATCAAGGGGTTGAACGCGCGTATGCGCGCCATGTCGGAAGGCGATATTGCCGCGCCGATCCCCTATACCGCCAAAGCGGATGAAATCGGGGAAATGGCGCAATCGGTGGACAGCTTCCGCGTTGGTTTGCAGCGCAATGCGGAACTGGAGGAAAGCGCCGCGCAGGCCCGTGCGGAACAAGAAGAGGCACGGGCGCAGGCCGAGGCGGCACGCCAAACCCAGCTTGCCCAGGAAGCGGCGGCAGAAAAAGCCGCCCATGAGCGCGAAGCCGCAGACGCCGCCGAGCGGGAGCGTTTGCGCGCGCAGGCCGAGGCGGAGCGGGCCGAGAATGCCGCCCAGCAACAAGCGGTGGTCGAGGCTTTGGGCCGCGCGCTTAAACAGCTTTCGCAAGGCGATCTGACCAGCACCATCCCCACGCCCTTCACCGGCGCTTACGAGGTGATCCGCACCGATTTCAATGCCGCGATCACCAGCCTGCGCGAGGCGCTGGCCACGGTGATTTCCAATGCCACGTCGATCCGCAGCGAAACCAGCCAGATCAGCGCGGCTTCGGATGAATTGGCGCAGCGCACCGAGCGGCAGGCCGCCACGCTGGAAGAAACCGCCGCCGCGATGAACCAACTGGTGGCGTCGGTGCAGGCGGCGTCCAAAAATGCCGGCGAAGCGAATGCCATGTCTAAGGAAGCCCATGTCAACGCCAGCAAAGGCAGTGAAATTGCCACTTTCGCCGTTGATGCGATGGAGGCGATCCGCATCTCGTCGGGCGAGATTTCAAAGATTTCTTCGGTGATCGAAGAGATCGCATTCCAGACCAATTTGCTGGCGCTGAATGCGGGCGTGGAAGCGGCGCGCGCGGGTGAAACCGGGCGTGGCTTTGCCGTGGTCGCCACCGAGGTGCGCGCGCTTGCGCAAAGGTCGTCGGAAGCGGCGGGCGAGATCAATACTTTGATCGAAACCGCGGGCCAGCATGTCGCGACCGGGGTGAAATACGTCAAGGAAACCGGCGGCGCGCTGACCTCGATCCTTGGTTCGATCGAAGAGATTTCGGGCCGGGTCGGCGAAATTGCGACCTCGGCCTCCGAACAGGCCAGCACCTTGGTCGAGATCAATTCGGCGGTCACCGATCTGGATCAGGTGACCCAGCACAATGCGGCGATGTTCCAAGATACGAGTGCCGCCACGAATGCGCTGCGCCAAGAGGTCGATGGCCTGTCCGAGGCGGTCGCGGTTTTCGCGCTGTCGTCCAACACGCCCGCGCCGATGGCGCAGCCCGCGGCCGCGTAACGCGGGGTCTGAAGCGGTTCAAAACTGAAAAAGGGCGCCCGGCGGGGCACCCTTTGACTATCTTGGTGCACCCAATGCGGGCCGCGCGCCCCGGCCTTACCCGCGTTCTTGGGCGATGATTTGCTGCATCGCCTCGGTCGGCGCGTAGCCGCGCAGCAATTGGCCACCCACGACAAAGGCCGGGGTGCCGGCAATGCCCATCCGCTCAGCCAGTTGCGCATTGGTGCGCAGCACGGCGGTAACCTCTTCGGTGTTCAACCGATCCATCACCGGTTCCGGGTCGATGTCGTGCGTCTCGGCCAACCGCGACAAGCTTTCGAGGGTCATATCCCCGCGAAATGCCATCAGGTCATTGTGCACGGCTTCATAAGCTTCATCGCCCGCGACCTGTTTCACCGCCACGGCAAAGCGCGCCGCCAGCACCGATTGATCCGACAGGATCGGGAATTCCTTGACCACAAAGCGGATGTTGCTGTCGGCTTTAAGCACCTCATCCACAACCTCATAGGCCTTTTTGCAATAGCTGCACTTATAGTCGATGAATTCGACCATGGTGATATCGCCGTCGGGGTTGCCGCCCACCCAATCGCCCGCGTAATCGAAAATATCCTGTGCATTGGTCTGCACCAGCATCTTGTCATTCTGGGCCGCTTGCGCCTGCTGGCGTTCTTCCAGCTTGTTGATCGCTTCCACCAGAACTTCGGGGTTTTCCATCAGGTAATCGCGCACCGCCGCGCCGAAATCCTGTTTCTCAGCGGCGCTCATCGATCCAAGATCAAGCGCCTGTGCGGGGGCCGCAAGGGCGGTGGTCAGCGCAAGGGCGGCAAGCGGAAAACGGGTCATGCGATCATCCTGAAAAGTGCCCAAGGGGCGGGCGGGTCCGGGGCACC
>NZ_NRRD01000015.1 GCF_020023995.1 Rhodobacter sp. TJ_12
GCCGGGGGATCTGCTCTGGCTCGCCGCGGCGGGGGCCGTTGGCGGCGGGCTTGGCTGGCGCTTGCGAATCCCGGGCGGCATGGTGACGGGGCCGATCCTTGTCTCTGCGCTTGTGCATCTGTCCGGGCTGGCCCAAGGCGCGCCGCCCGCTTGGCTGGTGACGCTGACACAGTTGATCATCGGCACCTCTTTGGGGGTGCGTTTTGCGGGAATGGAACCGCGCCGGTTCTGGCTTGCGCTGCGGCTGGCGGGGCTGTCCACCTCGGTCTCGATCGGGCTGGCGGGGCTTTTCGCCTTTGCCTTGGCAACATGGGTGGGCGAGCCCATTTCCGCCGTATTTTTGGCCTTTGCGCCCGGCGGGCTGGTGGAAATGTCGCTCGTGGCGCTGTCGTTGCAACTCAGTGCCGTTTACGTGACCGCGCATCACGCGTTGCGCATCTTGCTGGCCGTCACCGCCGCGCGCGTGCTGGCCCCCCGTCTGGCAAAATAGATCAGACCTCTTCGACCTGCACCACACCGCGCAGGCTGCGCAAGGCCCCCTTGACCTGCGGGTTGACCGGAAGATCGCGCCCCGCCGCGATCTGGTAGCGGCAGCGTTTTTCCAGGTCAAAGACAGAAAAGGTCACAGGACCGCGCGATTTCACCCGGCCTTCAGCCAAAATACGTTCGAAAAGTGCAGCAACGGAACTGACCGCCTCGGGCGTTTCAAGGTGGATCAACAGCCCGGAACTGCCATCCGACTCCGCCGCCACTTGGTCAATCGGCGTGGCGGCATTGCACAGCATTTTCACCGTCTCGCCTTCGACATCGACCTTGACGGTCAGCACCACCGCTTGACCGGGTTCCAAATGGCTACGGCACGCCTCCAACGTGTCGGAAAAGACCGTCACCTCATAAGGCCCGGTCGGGTCCGACAATGACACAAAGGCAAACCGGTTCCCCTTGGCCGATTTGCGTTCCGACCGCGCGGCGACCTGCCCCGCGATCTTACCGACAAAGGGCCCGGTATTGATCGCCTTGGCGGTCACATCGGCCAGCGTCAGCACTTTTTTGCGTTTCAGCGCGGGCAGATAGTCATCAAGCGGATGGCCCGACAGGTAGAAGCCGATGGCCTTATGTTCCTCGGCTAGCCGCTCGCCCGGCAGCCAGTCATCGGTATCGGCCATGCGCGGCGGCGGCAGATCATCGCCCGCTTCGCCAAAAAGCGACACCTGCGCCGAGGCTTTGGCCTCTGCCACGGCCCCCGACCACGCCATCAGCCCCTCAAGGCTTTCAAAGACGCGTTTGCGGTTTGGATCAAGCTGGTCGAACGCCCCCGCCCGCGCCAACATCTCTAAGGGCCGCTTGCCGATCCGCTTAAGATCGCAGCGCCGGGCGAAATCGGTCATGTCGTGGAAGGGTGTGTCCCCGCGCGCCGCCACGATCAGCTTCATCGCGTCGACGCCGACGTTTTTCAGCGCGCCCAGCGCATAGACCAGTTGTTGATCGACCACATCAAAGGTGGCGAGCGAGCGGTTCACACAGGGGGGCACCACCTCGATGCTTAGGCCCCGCCGCGCCTCGGCAGTGTAGACCGCCAGCTTGTCGGTCAGGTGAATATCGCAATTCATGACGCCCGCCATGAACTCCACCGGGTGGTTCGCCTTTAGCCAAGCGGTTTGATAGGACACAATCGCATAAGCGGCCGCGTGCGATTTGTTGAACCCGTAGTTCGCGAATTTCTCTAGCAGGTCAAAAACTTCACCTGCTTTTTTCGCGTCGATATTGTGGGTGGCCTTGGCGCCTTCGATGAATTTGGGGCGTTCCTTCGCCATTTCCTCGGCGATCTTTTTCCCCATCGCGCGGCGCAGCAAATCGGCGCCGCCAAGGCTATAGCCCGCCATCACCTGCGCAATCTGCATCACCTGTTCTTGGTAGACGATGATACCCTGCGTTTCCGCCAAGATCGGGTCGATCGTCGGATGCAGGCTTTCAAGTTTGCGCAGCCCGTGCTTCACCTCGCAATAGGTGGGAATATTCTCCATCGGGCCGGGGCGATAAAGCGCCACAAGCGCCACGATATCTTCGATACAGGTGGGTTTCATGCGCCGCAGCGCATCCATCATCCCCGTCGATTCCACCTGGAACACCGCGACCGTCTTCGCCGCCGCATAAAGCGCGTAGGTCTTGGCGTCATCGATCGGGATCAGGTTGATCTGGTTCTCCCCGCCCTCGGCAGGGGCGTAAAGCGTTTCGCCCGCCGCATTCACATGCAAGGGCCGACCCGATTTCAGGATCAGGTTCACCGCATTTTGGATTACGGTGAGCGTTTTCAGCCCCAGAAAGTCGAACTTCACCAAGCCCGCCTGTTCGACCCATTTCATATTGAACTGGGTCGCAGGCATGTCGGACCGCGGGTCTTGATAAAGCGGCACCAGCTCATCCAAGGGCCGGTCGCCAATCACCACCCCCGCCGCGTGGGTGGAGGCGTTGCGCAACAGCCCCTCAATCGCTTGGGCATAGTTCAAAAGCCGCTGCACGACCTCTTCGGCCTTTGCCGCCTCGCGCAAGCGCGGCTCATCGGCCAAGGCCTTTTCGATGCTGACCGGCTTGACCCCCTCGACCGGGATCATCTTCGACAGCTTGTCGACATGGCCATAGGACATTTGCAACACGCGGCCCACGTCGCGCACCGCCGCCTTGGACAAAAGCGCACCAAATGTGATGATCTGGCCAACTTTGTCCCGGCCGTATTTCTCTTGCACATAGCGGATCACCTCTTCGCGGCGATCCATGCAAAAATCGATATCGAAGTCCGGCATCGAGACCCGTTCGGGGTTCAAGAACCGTTCGAACAGCAGGCTGTAACGCAAAGGGTCTAGGTCGGTGATCGTCAGCGCATAAGCCACAAGCGAGCCCGCACCAGAGCCCCGCCCCGGCCCCACCGGAATGCCTTGCGCCTTGCCCCATTTGATGAAGTCGGCCACGATCAGGAAGTAGCCGGGGAACCCCATCTGCTCGATGATGCCAAGTTCGAATTTCAATCTTGCTTCGTAGTCTTCGACCGGCACCGCATGCGGGATCACATCAAGCCGCGCGCGCAACCCCTCCCAAGCCTGGCGGCGTAATTCCTCGACCTCATCATCGGCGAATTTCGGCAAGATCGGCTTGCGCTTATAAGTGGCAAAGGCGCAACGGCGCGCAATTTCAACCGTATTTTCAAGTGCCTCAGGCAAGTCGGCGAACAAGGTCGCCATCTCGGCTTCGGATTTGAAATAATGCTGCGGCGTCAGGCGGCGGCGCGGCTCGCTTTGGTCGACATAGGTGCCTTCGGCGATGCAGATCATCGCGTCATGCGCCTCATACATGGTCGATTTGGGAAAGTAGACATCATTGGTGGCCACCAAAGGCAGCCCCATGTCATAGGCCATTTCCACAAAGGGCCGCTCGGTCTTGCGCTCGGCCTCGGGCAGCTTGCCGCCTTCGCCGGGATGGCGCTGCAATTCGACATAAAACCGGTCCGGATAGGCCTTGGCGAGCCGCTCCATCAAAAGCCGTGCCTTGCCCGCTTGGCCGGCCTGCAAAAGCTTGCCCACCGGCCCATCCGCCCCGCCCGACAGGCAGATCAGACCATCGCAATGGGCCTCCAACTCCTCCAGTGTGACCTGCGGCAATTCCCCATGCTTGTCGACATAAAGGCAAGACGACAGCTTCATCAGGTTCATATAGCCCGTTTCGGTCTGCGACAGCAGCACCACCGGCGCGGGCATCCGCGGCTTTTCCCCCGGCGCGGCAGGGTCGTAATTCACCGAAACTTGGCAGCCCACAATCGGCTGCAACCCCGCGCCCTGCGCCAGCACCGAAAATTCGAGTGCCGAGAACATCACATTCGTATCGGTCACGGCAACGGCGGGCATGTTCATGCCATCGCACATCTTGATCAGCGTCTTCACCGGCACCGCGCCTTCCAGCAGCGAATATTGGGTGTGCACGCGCAGATGAATGAATCGGGGCTGGGTCATGGGCGCAGATTAGGCGCGGGGCGGGCCAAGCGGAAGGGGTTTGGCTGCCCATTTTCTGACCATCCGGTGTAATCTGCGTCTGCCCTTGCGCCGAAACGCTTGCCAGCCCTGCCCCCATCGGCAAAGCTGATGCGATGGGAGCGCCCCCGTTCTACGCCGCATCGGGCGGGGCAGCGAAAATCAGGTATCGCGGCGGAACATGTCATGGAAATCGCGTTTCTTCTCAACGGAGAAACCCGCCGGGTGACGGTTGAAAACCCGCTGGAAAGCGTGCTGGACTGGCTGAGCGCCACGGGGCTAAGCGGCACGAAAGAAGGCTGTAACGAGGGCGATTGCGGCGCCTGCACAGTGATTGTGACCGATGAAAACGGTCCGCGCGCGGTCAATGCCTGCCTGATGATGCTGCCGCAACTGGCGGGCAAGGCGCTGCGCACGGTCGAGGGCGTGGCAGGCCCGCAGGGCCAGTTGCACCCCGTGCAGCAAGCGATGGTCGACCATCATGGCAGCCAATGTGGGTTTTGCACCCCCGGTTTCATCACCTCACTGGCCGCCGCGCATACGAACCGGCGCGCGGATTATGATGACCTGCTGGCCGGAAACCTGTGCCGCTGCACCGGCTATGCGCCGATCATCCGCGCGGCCGAAGCGGCGGCCGAGGCGGCAGTGCCAGACTGGATGCAGGGTGATTTGACCTTCGACTTCGCGCAACTTGCAACCGGTGCAGCGGGGCAGACGGCCTTTTTGCCGCAAACCGTGGATGAACTGGCCGATTGGTATGAAACCCATCCCGAGGCCACCTTGATCGCGGGGGGCACCGATGTCGCGCTTTGGGTCACCAAGCAATTGCGCGACCTGCCCGAAGTGGCTTTTCTGAACCAATGCAAAGACTTGGCCCAGATCCAAGAAACCGAAACGGGCTATGACATTGGCGCAGGCGTGACCATTGCCGCCCTGCGCGCTTGGGCGGCGGGGCCGCATCCGGCGCTGGCCGATCTGCTGCGCCGCTTTGCCTCTGAACAGGTGCGTCAGGTGGCCACCATCGGTGGCAATATTGCCAATGGCTCGCCCATCGGTGATGGGCCACCCGCGCTGATCGCTTTGGGCGCCACGCTCACCCTGCGGCGCGGACACAGCCGCCGCAGGCTGCCGCTAGAAGATTTCTTCCTCGACTACCGCAAACAAGACCAATTGCCGGGGGAATTTGTGGAAAGTGTCAGCGTGCCGAAAAGCGCCCCCGATCTCGCCTGCTACAAACTGAGCAAAAGGTTCGATCAAGACATTTCTTCCGTTTGTGGCTGCTTCAATATCACTGCAAAAAGTTCGAAAATTGAAACTGCGCGCGTCGCATTTGGCGGCCTGGCCGGGGTGCCGAAACGCGCGACGGCCTTTGAAACGGCCCTGATCGGCCAGCCCTTGACCGAAGACAGCTTTGCGAGTGCCCTGCCTGCCTTGACGCAGGATTTCACACCCATGAGCGATATGCGCGCCTCGGCTGCCTATCGGATGAATGCCGCGCAGGCGATGGCGCTGCGCTACATCCGGGCCTGCGGCGGCGAAGCGGTTTCGGTGCTGGAGGTCACGCCATGACGGTGGGCAAACCGCTTCCCCATGACTCGGCCCGGCTACACGTGACCGGGCAAGCGCGTTACCTAGACGACATTCCCTGTCCGGCGGACACGCTGCATCTGGCCTTTGGCCTCTCAACCGAAGCGGCGGGCGACATCAGCGCGCTAGATCTTGAACCGGTGCGCCAAAGCCCCGGGGTCATCGCGGTTTTCACCGCCGCCGATCTGCCCCATGCCAATGATGCCTCGCCCGCGCCTACACCCGAACCGGTGCTGGCCGACGGCGCGGTGCATTACGCGGGCCAGCCGATCTTTCTGGTCGCTGCCACCAGCCATCGGGCGGCGCGTGTCGCGGCGCGCAAAGCGCGTATCACCTATGCGCCTAAAGACCCGATTTTGACTATCGATCAAGCGCTTGCAGCGGGCAGCCGGTTCGAAAACGGCCCCATCACCTGGGCACGCGGCGATGTGGCTGCGGCGCTGGCGCAAGCCACTTATCTGGCCGAGGGCGAGATCGACATCGGCGGGCAAGAACATTTCTATCTAGAAGGACAAGCCGCGCTGGCCCTGCCCGGCGAAGAGGGGGTGACGATCCAGTGTTCGACCCAGCACCCGTCGGAAATTCAGCATAAGGTGGCGCATGCGCTGGGGCTTGCGTTGCATGATGTGCGGGTCGAGATGCGGCGCATGGGCGGCGGCTTTGGCGGCAAGGAAAGCCAAGGCAATCACCTTGCTATCGCCTGTGCCGTTGCCGCGCGGGCGACCGGGCGCCCCTGCAAGATGCGTTATGACCGCGATGATGACATGGTGATCACCGGCAAGCGGCACGACTTCCGCATCCGCTACCGGATCGGCGCAGATGCTGCGGGCAAGCTGCTGGGGGCCGAAGTCACCCAATGGGCGCGCTGCGGCTGGTCGCCCGATCTCAGCCTGCCGGTCTGCGACCGGGCCATGCTTCATGCCGATAGCGCCTATTTCCTGCCCGCGCTGCGGGTCGAAAGCCATCGGCTGCGCACCAATACCCAATCGGCCACAGCTTTTCGGGGCTTTGGCGGGCCGCAAGGTATGTTGGGGATGGAACGCGCCATCGACCATCTGGCCCATGTGATGGGCTGTGACCCCGCCGATTTGCGGCGCCGGAATTTCTATGCGCCTGCGGGCAGCAAGCCCGTGCAAACCACCCATTACGGGCAGGCGGTCGACGATTTCTTGTTAGACGAGATGGTCGATCAATTGCACAAAACAGCGGATTTTGCCGCGCGAAAGGCGCAGATCGCGCAGTGGAATAGCCAAAATCGAACCTTAAAGCGCGGGATCGCCCTGTCGCCGGTCAAATTCGGCATCTCTTTTACGCTGACCCATCTCAATCAGGCGGGCGCCTTGGTGCAGATCTACACAGATGGCTCTGTCGCGCTCAATCACGGCGGCACGGAAATGGGCCAAGGGCTGCATCGCAAAATGGTGCAAGTGGCCAGCGCCGTTTTGGGCACCCGCGCCGAACAGGTGCGCATCACCGCGACCGATACCGCCAAAGTGCCCAATACTTCGGCCACGGCGGCCTCTTCCGGGGCCGATCTGAATGGGATGGCGGTGAAAGAGGCTTGTGAAACGCTGCGCGCACGGCTGACGCGCTTTATCGCCGCGCGCGAAGGCTGCCCCCCGGAAGAGGTGCGCTTTGCGGCAGGCGAGGTGCAGGCAAAAGACAAGCGCTGGACCTTTGCCGAGGTGGCCGAGGCGGCCTATCTCGCACGGATTTCGCTTTCGGCCACCGGGTTTTATGCAACGCCCAACATTTCGTGGGATCGGTTGGCGGGGCAAGGGCGCCCGTTTCTATACTTTGCCTATGGCGCCGCGGTGACCGAGGTGGTGATTGACACGCTGACCGGGGAAAACCGCATTCTGCGCGCCGATATCTTGCATGATGCGGGCACAAGCCTGAACCCCGCGCTGGATATTGGCCAGATTGAGGGCGCCTATGTGCAGGGCGCAGGCTGGCTGACCACAGAAGAGTTGGTCTGGGATGACAAGGGGCATTTGACCACCCATGCCCCCTCGACCTACAAGATCCCGGCCTGTTCGGATCGCCCGCGCCTGTTCAACGTCGCCCTATACGATGCGCCCAACCGCGAAGAGACGATCTTTCGGTCCAAGGCGGTGGGCGAGCCGCCCTTCATGCTGGGAATTTCGGCATTTCTGGCGCTTGGCAACGCCTGTGCCGCCTGTGGCCCGCATTGGCCCAACCTGCAAGCCCCCGCCACGCCCGAGGCGGTGCTGGCCGCTGTGCACCGGGCGCGGGGAACCGATGAGGGGCGGGCATGAGCCTGCGCCTCGATCTTTTGGCCACAGCCACCCAGCGCGGCCCGTTCGTACGGCTCGTAGTGGTGGGTGTCAAAGGCTCTGCCCCACGGGAGGTGGGCGCCGAAATGCTGGTGTGGCCAGATCAAACCCAAGGCACCATTGGCGGTGGCACGCTGGAATTCGCAGCCATCGCCGAGGCCCGCACCCTAAGCCGCCCGCAGATCAAGCGTTTTGCCCTTGGGCCGGATATGGGCCAATGCTGCGGTGGGGCGGTGCGCTTGGCCTTTGAGCCGATCACGGCACAGACCCTTGCCGGGATCGATGGCCCCGCCTTTGCCCGCCCCTTTCGCAGCGCAGATCAAATGCCCCTTGCGATCCGCAAAGCAATGGCCGAGGCCCGACGCGGCGCGTTGACCGGGCCGGTTGTGCACGACAATTGGCTGATCGAACCCATCGCGCCGCCGCCAGAGCCGCTGTGGATATGGGGCGCAGGTCATGTCGGACGGGCGCTTGTCGATGTGATCGCGCCGCTGCCCGATTGGGCGCTGTCTTGGGCCGATACCGGGCCGGAACGCTTCCCCGAACAACGCCCCCCCGGCGTCACACCGCTCATCGCGCAGAACCCCGCCGACCTGGTGACACTGGCCCCGCCCCACGCCCGGCATCTGATCGTGACCTTTTCCCATGCGCTGGATCTGGAGCTGTGCCACCGGC
Source organism: Rhodobacter sp. TJ_12 (assembly GCF_020023995.1). Classification (GTDB taxonomy): domain Bacteria; phylum Pseudomonadota; class Alphaproteobacteria; order Rhodobacterales; family Rhodobacteraceae; genus Rhodobacter. The sequence continues at coordinate 8,579 of NZ_NRRD01000015.1, forward strand.
TGCTGGGTCGGGGATTCGCGGGCTGTGGGCTGATCGGGTCACAGACCAAATGGTCAAGATTTCGCCGCCGCCTCGCCGAACTCGGCCATTCGCCCGCCCAAATTTCACGCATTGCCTGCCCGATAGGCGATCCGGCGCTTGGAAAGGCACCACAAGCCATTGCGATTTCCGTCGCCGCCGCGCTACTGAGAGAACGCAACGCAAGAGCCGGAACGGCCGCACCAACGGAAGGACTCACCGGGTGAGTGAAACACTGCTCAGGATCGAGGGGCTGACGAAAGCCTATCCGGGCGTCGTGGCGAATGACGGGGTCGGCTTTCAGATCCGCCCGGGCGAAGTGCACGCGCTTTTGGGCGAAAACGGCGCAGGCAAATCCACATTGGTCAAGATGATCTATGGCCTTGTGAAGCCCGATGCCGGCACGATGCAGTTTCAAGGCGCGCCCTATACACCGCCCGAACCGCGCGCCGCCCGCGCGGCTGGCGTGGCGATGGTGTTTCAGCATTTTTCGCTGTTCGAGGCGCTGAGCGTGGCGGAAAACGTCGCCTTGGGCATGGAAAACCCGCCCTCGATGCGCACATTGTCGGCCCGCATCCGCGATATTTCCAGCGCCTATGGACTGCCGCTCGATCCGACGCGCACGGTGGGCGATCTGTCGGCGGGCGAGCGGCAGCGGGTCGAAATCATCCGCTGCCTGCTGCAAGATCCGAAGCTTTTGATCATGGACGAGCCCACCTCGGTGCTGACCCCGCAAGAGGTGGAAATCTTGTTCGGCACCCTGCGCAAGCTGGCGGCCGAAGGCACCGCGATTCTTTATATTTCGCACAAGCTGGAGGAAATCCGCGCGCTTTGCGATGGCGCCACGATCTTGCGCGGCGGCAAGGTGGTGGCAAGCTGCACCCCGCGCGAAAAATCCGCCCGGGAACTGGCCGAATTGATGGTGGGGGGCGAATTCGCCGCCACCGACCGCGCGGGGCGCAAGACGGGCGCAAAAATCTTTGAGGTCACGCATCTCAACCTTGCACCGATGAGCGCCTTTGGCCCCGCGCTGAAAGACCTGTCGTTCAAACTTGCCGCGGGCGAGGTGCTGGGCATTGGCGGTGTGGCAGGCAATGGCCAAGAAGAACTGATCGCGACGCTGTCGGGGGAACGGCCCTCGGCCGCCGGCACGGTCAGCCTGCATGGGCAGGATATTTCCGACCTTGGGCCAAACGACCGGCGCAGGCTTGGGCTTCTGGCGGCGCCCGAGGAACGGCTTGGCCATGCCGCCGTGCCGAACCTCAGCCTGACGGAAAACGCGATCCTGACCGGCACCGTGCGCCGCCCGCTGACCCGCAACGGGTTCTTGAACATGGGCGCGGCGAAACGCTTTGCCGAAGAAATCATTGCGGGCTTTGACGTACGCACCCCGGGCCCACAGGTGGCCGCGCGTGCGCTGTCAGGCGGCAATTTGCAGAAATTCGTCATAGGCCGCGAAGTGCTGCAAGCGCCCGAGGTTTTGGTGGTCAACCAACCCACATGGGGCGTGGATGCCGCCGCCGCCGCCGCGATCCGGCAATCGCTTCTGGATCTGGCGGCCAAGGGGGCTGCAGTGATCGTGATTTCCCAAGATCTTGATGAATTGATGGAAATTTCTGACCGCTTCTGCGCGCTGAACGAAGGCCGCCTGTCTGCCCCGCGCCCGACCGAGGGGCTAAGTATGGAGGAAATCGGGCTGATGCTGGGCGGCGCACATGGCATGCAGGAGGCGGCGGTATGATCACGCTTGTCAAACGCCCCACGCCTTCTCAGTTTTGGGCCTATGCGACGCCCGTTCTGGCGGTGCTGGCCACTATGGTGGCGGGCGGCATCTTGTTTGCCGCCTTGGGCAAGGACCCGATCGCCGCGATCAAGGTGATCTTTTATGATCCGCTTTTTGGTCCGAATGCCGCCTATTTCCGGGGCCAATTGCTGGTCAAAGCGGGGCCGCTGATTTTGATCGCGGCCGGGCTTGCGGTGGGCTTTCGCGCGGGCATCTGGAACATTGGCGCCGAGGGGCAATATATCATGGGCGCGCTGGCCGGGGCCTCGGTGGCGCTGGCGGCCTATCCGGCGGAAAGCCATTGGCTGTTCCCGGCGATGGTTGTGGCGGGCGCACTGGGCGGCTGGCTTTGGGGGATGATCCCGGCGCTTTTGAAAACCGCCTTTGGCACATCGGAAATTCTGGTCTCGCTGATGCTGGTCTATGTGGCGCAGAACTTTCTGGCCTATGCCGCCTTTGGCCCGCTGAAAAACCCCGAAGGCTACGGCTTTCCCGGATCGCGCAACCTGCAACAATATCCGTCCGCCCATAACCCCGAACTGATCGCGGGCACGGGGATGCATTGGGGCGTGGTGGCGGCGCTGATGGCGGTGATTGCCACCTATATTCTGATGCAACGCCATATCGCAGGCTATCGCATCCGAGTTGCCGGCGAAGCGCCGCGCGCGGCGCGTTTTGCAGGTGTTGTGCCCGCAAAACTGGTGATGTTCTGTCTTGGGCTGTCGGGCGCCTTTGCGGGTCTGGCCGGGCTTTTCGAGGTGGCAGGGCCAAACGGGCAGATCACCGATAGTTTCAATGCAGGCTATGGCTTCACCGCGATCATCGTGGCTTTTCTGGGGCGTCTCAATGCCATCGGCATCTTGCTGGCCGGGCTGTTGATGGCGCTGACCTATATCGGGGGCGACATGGCGCAGCTGATGCTGGGCTTGCCCACGGCGGCTATTCAGGTGTTCCAAGGAATGCTTTTGTTTTTCCTCTTGGGATTCGACCTGCTCACGCAGTACCGTCTTCGCCTTGGGAGGGCGCGCGCATGATCGGCGGCATCGACATCGTCACCCTGATTGCTGCCCTGATGGCAGCCTCGACCCCGGTCTTGCTGGCGGCGACGGGTGAATTGGTGGCCGAGAAATCGGGCGTTTTGAACCTTGGCGTCGAAGGCATGATGATCTTGGGCGCGGTGGCGGGTTTTGCCACAGCCGTCACCACCGGCAGCCCGGTTTTGGGCTTTCTGGGCGGGGCGGTCGCGGGCGCGCTTTTGGCAAGCCTTTTTGCCGTGCTGACGCAATTGCTTTTGTCGAACCAGACAGCGACCGGCTTGGCGCTGACGCTGTTTGGGCTGGGGCTTTCGGCGCTGTTCGGCAAAGGGTTCGAGGGCATTCGCCCGCCCCCCACGACCAAGCTCGATTTCGGCCCGCTGAGCGAGATCCCCGTGCTGGGGCCGATCCTGTTCCACCATGACTGGATGGTCTATCTGTCGCTTGTGCTGGTTGCAGCGACTTGGGCCTTTTTGAAATATGCCCGCGCCGGGCTGATCTTGCGCGCGGTCGGTGAAAACCACGATGCCGCCCATGCGCTGGGTTATCGGGTGATTGCGGTGCGCTTTGCCGCGCTGGCCTTTGGGGGGGCGCTGGCGGGCTTGGGCGGCGCCTATCTGAGCCTTGTGCGCGTGCCGCAATGGACCGAGGGCATGACCGCAGGCGCAGGCTGGATTGCGCTGGCCATTGTGGTCTTTGCCAGTTGGAAGCCCGAACGGGTGCTGGTGGGCGCTTATCTCTTTGGCGGCATCACCGCGCTGCAATTGCAGCTTCAGGCCGCAGGTTACGCGATCCCGGTGCACCTGTTGTCAATGGCGCCCTATGTCATCACCGTGCTTGTGCTGGTGATCTTGTCTGCCACCCACCGTCACGGAGCCCCGGCCGCGCCGGCGGCGCTGGGGCGGTCGTTCCACGCCTCGTCGTGAGGCATCAAACCGGGCCGCTGGCCCAAAACAAGGGAAGTTCCCATGGACCGCAGATCCTTTCTGAAAACCACCGCCGCCACCGCGACGCTTGCTGGGCTTGGCCTGCCGGCCTGGGCCTCGGACGACCCGCTGAAAATCGGCTTCATCTATGTGGGCCCGGTGGGCGACATGGGCTGGTCCTATCAGCATGATGTGGGCCGCCGCGCGATCGAGGAAGCCTTGGGCGACAAGGTGCAAACCACCTTCATCGAAAACGTTCCCGAAGGCCCGGATGCCGAACGCGCGCTGACCCAGTTGGCGCTGGAAGGCAACCAGCTTATTTTCGCCACCTCGTTTGGCTTCATGGATGCGACCGTCAACGTCGCGTCGAAATTCCCGAATGTGAAATTCGAGCACGCCACCGGCTACAAACGTGCCGAAAACCTTGGCACCTATGACGCGCGCTTTTACGAGGGCCGCGCGATCCAAGGCACCATCGCGGGCCGGATGACCAAAACCAACAAGATCGGCTACATCGGTTCCTTCCCGATCCCCGAGGTGATCCAAGGCATCAACGCCGCCTATATCCACGCCAAGAAGGTGAACCCGGATGTGGAAATCAAGGTGGTCTGGGCCTACACGTGGTTCGACCCGGCGAAAGAGGCCGACGCCGCTGCCGCGCTGATCGCTGAAGGCTGCGATTTCGTGCTGCAACACACCGACTCCACCGCGCCGCAAGCCAAGGCGCAAGAGGCGGGCAACGTCTATACCTTTGGCCAAGCCTCCGACATGGAAGCCTTCAAGCCGAGCCCGCGCGTGGCCTCGACCATCGACAACTGGGCGCCCTATTACATTGAGCGTGCGCAAGCGATGCTGGATGGCACCTGGAGCTCGGATGCGACCTGGGGCGGGATCGGCACCGGCATGGTCGAAATCGGCGAGATCACCGAGGCCGTGCCCGCCGAAGTGAAAGCCGAAGCCGAGAAGATGATCGAAATGATCAGCGCGGGCGAGTATCACCCCTTCACCGGCCCGCTGAACAAGCAAGATGGCACCGCATGGCTGGCCGAGGGCGAAACGCCCGAAGATGGCGCGCTGGCGGGGATGGATTTCTTCGTCGAGGGGATTTCCGCAGAAATGCCGAAGTGACCGATCGAAAAATCGTGTTAAGCTTTCGGGGTGGGCCATTGGCCCACCCTTTTTTATTTCTGATGAAGGCCCTGCGACACATCTTCGCAACTCGCGCTTGACAGCCGCATCCTTCATATTCACAGATATGCATGAACGGAGTTTAACCCGTAGCCAGTTCAGGGGAGGGACAAAATGGCTCATATCGTGGTTCTTGGTGCCGGTTTGGGAGGCGCCATCATGGCCTACGAATTGCGCGAACAGGTGCGCAAGGAAGACAAAATCACCGTCATCACCAAAGACCCGCATTACCATTTCGTGCCCTCGAACCCGTGGGTCGCCGTGGGCTGGCGGAGCCGCAAAGAAATCACCGTCGACCTTGCGCCGACGATGAAGAAAAAGAACATCGAGTTCATTCCGGTTGCCGCTGAAAAGCTGCATCCCGATGAAAACCGGGTCGAATTGGTCAATGGCCAATCGGTCAGCTACGATTACATCGTGATCGCCACCGGCCCGGAACTCGCCTTTGACGAAATCGAGGGCTTTGGCCCCGATGGCTACACCCAATCCATCTGCCACATCGACCACGCCGAAGATGCGCGCGTGGCCTTTGAGCGGTTTTGCGAAAACCCCGGTCCGATCATCATCGGCGCGGTGCAAGGCGCAAGCTGTTACGGCCCGGCCTATGAATTCACCTTCATCCTCGACACCGCGCTGCGCAAAGCCAAAATCCGCGACAAGGTGCCGATGACTTTCATCACCTCGGAACCCTATGTGGGCCACCTTGGTCTTGATGGCGTGGGCGACACCAAGGGCCTTCTCGAATCCAATATGCGCGAGAAGCACATCAAATACATGACCTCGTGCCGCGTTAAGAAGGTCGAAGACGGCAAGATGATCGTTGAGGAAATCAACGATGATGGCTCGGTCAAGGCCGAGAAAGAGATGCCCTTTGGCTATGCGATGATGCTGCCCGCCTTCCGGGGCATCAAACCGCTGATGGGGATCGAGGGGCTGGTGAACCCGCGCGGCTTTGTGATCGTAGATCAGCACCAGCAAAACCCGACATACAAAAATGTCTTTGCCGTCGGGGTCTGCGTGGCGATCCCGCCGGTGGTGCCGACGCCGGTGCCCTGTGGCGTGCCGAAAACCGGCTTCATGATTGAATCGATGGTCACCGCCACCGCCCATAATGTGGGCCAGATTGTGCGCGGCAAAGAGGCCGATGAAGTCGGCACATGGAACGCGGTCTGTCTGGCCGACTTCGGCGATCAGGGCATTGCCTTTGTGGCGCAGCCGCAAATCCCGCCGCGCAACGTCAACTGGTCGGCGCAAGGCAAATGGGTGCATTGGGCGAAAGAGGGCTTTGAGCGCTATTTCATGCACAAGCTGCGCCGCGGCACCTCGGAAACCTTCTATGAAAAGGCTGCGATGAAGGTGCTGGGCATCGATAAGCTGAAAGCCGTCAAAAAGGGCTGAGCCCCCGCGACACAGCCTAGGGGCGCGGGAGACCGCGCCCTCAGGCTTAGGCCCACCTAGCCCCGCATTACTCGTGGCTGGATCACCTCAATCGCCCCGCGCGGCGCGGCGGCAGAGCCGCAAATCATCTGGTAGTCGCCCGGCTGAAGCGTTTGGGCCACGCTGGCCGCCTTGCCCGGCGCAATCGCGCTTTGCCCGGCCACAACCGTCGTCCCATCCAGGATTTGCCAATCCAGCGGCTGTGCCGTGGCATTGACGATATTGAAGGTCGCCGCGCCCGGCGGCATCTTCAGCGCCCCCGGCGCACAGCCATTGGCGTCAAGCGTCAGGGTGATCCCATCCATCCGCATCGCGGTATTGCGCGCATGGACGTTCCACGCCATTTCAAAGCCGCCAATCGCCAGCGCGATGCCGATGGCGATCCCATAGCTATAGGTATTCGCGATGCCCCGCATGGGCTTTTTCGGGTCGGGGTCGGTGGAGGTCGTCATGTGTCAGGCCTCTTTGTTGGTGGCAATGGGTGCGAACGCAGGAAAATTGAACGCGTGCCGGCCAACAAGATAGATCGCCCAGCAGGCCTGCCAAGGTCTGAGACTAAAGCGTCAGGCAAGGGCCGCCGCGCAGGAACCGTTCCTCGAACGCCTCTTGCGGTATCGCGGGGCTGGCCACGAAGCCCTGCCCCAGTTCGCAGCCCATGCCCGACAGCACCGCAACCTCCGAAGGGTGTTCTATCCCCTCGGCCAAGGTGGCATAGCCAAAATGCTGCGCCAGCCCGGTGATCGTTTCCACGATCAGCCGGGCATTCGCGTCATGGTCAATGCCCCGCACGAATTCGGATGCGATCTTCAGCATCGAAACCGGCAAACGCGCCAGATAGGCAAGGCTGGAATAGCCGGTGCCAAAATCGTCAATCGCCAGCCGCACGCCAAGGCCGCGAAGCTGGCTTAAGGTTTCCACCGCACCGGGCATGCCATGGGCCAATTGCGCCTCGGTCAGTTCGATCTGCAAGCCTAGCGGCGGTGCGCCCGGGCGTTCTTGGTGATGCGCGGCCAAGGTTTGGGTCAAGGTTTCCGCCCAGCCCGGCGCGGCCAGATCGGCGGCTGTCTGGTTGATCGACAGCTTGAAGGATTCGGTCAAAAGTCCCGCCTGACGCCAGTGCGACAAGCGGGTGATCGCTTCGCGCAGCACCCAGCTATCGAGCGTCGGCATCAACCCGGCCCGTTCCGCCACCGGCAGAAAGTTCGCCGGCATTTCCAGCCCCTTACCGGGCCGGTTCCAGCGCACCAAAGCCTCTGCCCCGTAAAGCGTGCCATCGCACAAACGGAACAATGGCTGATAGTGCAACACCAGTTCGTTCCGCTCTACCGCGCCCAAAAGCGCGTTGCGCACTTCCAGTTCGCGCAGCGCCTCGATGCCCAGTTCGGCCTCATAGACCTTGACCGCGCCATGCGCCTGCTTGGCGGTATACATCGCCAGATCGGCATTGCGCAAAAGCACGTCGCGGCTGTCGCCATGCGCCGGGTAACAGGCAATACCAATCGATCCCGCCGGGCGATATTGATGCAGCCCCGGCAGATCAAGTGGTGCGGATAAGCCTTCAAGCAAGGTTAGCGCCCGCGTCGAGGCCGCCGCCGCATCGGCCCCATCCAACAAGATCACGAATTCATCGCCACCAATGCGCGCCACGAATGGGCCATCGCCCGCCGCCTCGCGCAAACGGCGCGCGACCACGTTCAACAGCATGTCCCCGGTGTCATGGCCAAGCGAGTCATTGACCGCCTTGAACCCATTGAGATCCAGAAACAGCACCGCAAAAGGCGCGCCGCGCCGTTCGGCCATGGCGATTGCCCCATCGAGCCGCTCTGACAGGAATTGCCGGTTCGGCAAGCCGGTCAGCAGATCGTAATTGGCCAACCGCTGGTTGTCGGCCTGTGCCTGACGCAATTGCGTCAGATCGGAAAACATCGCCACATGGCCCAGCGCCACCCCGGCGGCATCATCGAGCCGGGTGATCCGCGCCCAACAGGGCACCACCCGCCCCTCAGAGGTCCGTATCGCAATCTCGCCGCGCCATTTCCCATCGATCTGCAAGGCTTCGCGCACCTGCGCGGCAATCGGCGCCTCGCCACTGCGCGCCGCACCGCCCGAAAAGCGCAAAAGCTCGGTCAGCGGGCGCCCGTCGATCTGCGCAAAGCCAAAGCCCCCCACCTGTTCAAAGGCGGCATTGACCCGCAGCACCGTCAGATCGGAATCGGTCAGCACGATGGCATCGCTGGAATGTTCAAAAACCATTTCGGCCAAATCGCTGCCGCGGCGGCGCTCGGACACATCGCGCGACTGGCTCACGATCCCGACGATCCGACCGCGATCATCGAAAAGCGGACGCTTTTCTGTCAGCACCCGCACCCAGCGGCTGGGCATCTGATGGGTGGCAGGCAATTGCCGAAACTCTTCGAAGCTCACCGGGCGCTGGGTGGCGCGCACCCTGTCGTCGCCCTGCGCATGCTGCAAGGCTGCAATCGGCGCCATAAACTCGCGCCGGGTGCGCCCGATCACCGCCACCGCGCCCCCGTCAAAGCCCTGCAAAAAGGCGCTATTGGCCTCTAGCACGCGCCCATCGGTATCGGTGATGCAAAGCTGATCGGCGGTGGTTTCCAAAAGATGGCGCCGCAATTGCGTATCATGCAGCCTTTCGGACCGCTCGGGCTCCAACACCAGCCACCATTGCGCGTCCGCCGCCGCATGGCGCTTGCGCGCGCGCAGCGCCGTGACCCTTGCGGGGTGGGTATCATCCCCCCGCGAAAAGCGCAGCACCGGCTTTTCTTGCAGCCCGCGGAGATCGGGGATCGGGCCCAGCGCCGGGGGCAAGAAAGCGCGCAACTGGGCTGCCTCGCGCCGCGACAAAGCCTCGCGCAGCGCGCCGCGCCCATCCTCTTGCCACAGCGGCCCCATGAAGGCGCGCCCCGCCCCATTGGCGGACAAAACCGAAAGCGTATCATCGACCCGATAAACCGGCAGCGGGGAAAGCCCGATCACATCGTTCAATTCCTCGATCTCGGCGCGCAGCCGAAGATCTTGTTCCAGCAGATCAATCAGCGCCAGCGACTGTTCGGCCACATGCACCCGTAGCCGCGACAGCGCTACCCCCACGCCAGAGGCGCGCCCCGCATGGGCCAAAAGCGTCTCGACCTGCTCGAATTGCGCATCGATCGACATACCGGTGCGCGATGCGCCCGCCCGCCGCGGAATGGCGCTTACGGGCGTCGCCGTAGAGCCGTTGCCATGCGGAGGCGCCTCTGTCATCTCATTGCGGCTCCGCGCTGATCTCGTCGCGCCAGCGGGTGATCTCGATATGGCTGATCACCGCGCCCTGCACCGGGTTATCGAGCGGGCGCACATGCATCACGAACCAGCGCGGGCAATCGGGCGCATCACAGGGATATTCGAGCGAAAACCGCTCTGTCTTGCCTTGCAAAACGGCCCGAATGCCCTCCACCGCACGCTGGGCATAGCCCGCATCAATCGCCAATTCGCCCAGATCGCAATGGCCGACGTAATTGGAGCCGACCCCGGTCGTTTCGCCGCCCGGATCGCCATTTTCCACCGCGAACCGGGTCCATGCGGCGTTGACCAGCATGATATCGCCTTTGACGTCAAGCACCGCGACATGTTCGGCCAGCCCGTCAATCACCGCTTGCAGCAATTGCAGGTTCCGGGTCTGGGTGATGTCGACAAAGGTCAGCACCGCCCCCTGTGCCGAAGAGGACGGCACCTTATAGGGCAGCATCCGCACAAGATAATGGCGCCCGTTAAGCCCGGTCACCTCGCGTTCGGTGCGGGTCTGCGCCTTCAGCGTGCGGCGCAAATCATCCAGCAAAACCGCGTAATCAAGCCGATGCGTGATATCGGCCAAGGGGCGGCCAATATCGACATCGCGGATACGGAACAAATCCACCGCATCGGGGCTGAACCGCGTCACCCGCAGATCGGCATCAACAAAAATCGCGCCCATCGCCATGATCCGGGTCAGGCTGTCCAAATCGGCATTGGAGCGGTTCAGAAGATCGATCTTCTCTTGATATTCGGCATTGACCGAATTCAGTTCCTCGTTGACCGATTGCAGCTCCTCGTTGGCGCTTTGCAATTCCTCGTTCGAGGCCATCATCTCTTCGTTCGTGGCCTGCAATTCCTCGTTCGAGGTTTCCAATTCCTCGATCATCGCCTGAAGGCTTTCGCGCGTCATCGCGAGTTCGGCCTCCAGCATCTCGATGCGCGCGCCCACTTCGCGGTCGATGTCGATCGCGGGCACATCCTCCTCATCCGAGGGGACGGTCTCGAAGGACAGAAGATAAAGCTTCACATCATCGGCCACCGCCTCTTGCTGCGCGGCCACCGGCATCACCTTCAGCCGCACCCAGATCGGGTCGGGCCCGGCAACGCCTTCAGCCAGATGCAGCGGATCGGAGCTTGCCTCTTCGCCCAGACGCGCGGCCTTGAACAACAACGCCGAGGCGACCGGCAACAGCGGCTCAATCAGCATACGCCCGATTTCCAGCGTTGCCACGCCTTCGCGCAACTGCATGAACCGGCTGATATCGCCATAGGAATGCAGGATTTCATGCCGCCCGTTGATCAACAGCGAGGGCGGCGGCGCATAGGCTTTTTGCAAAGCGGCAAAGCCGCGTTCCATCGCCGTTTGCGGCCCGTTTTCCGCGCGCCGGCGTGGCGGGCGGGGGTTCACGTAAAGCCCGCTTTTGCGGTCTGCCAGCGGGGCCGTGCCCGAGCGTTGCGCCTGCCAGATCCGGTGGCGCGCCGACATCACGGTGAAATCGTCTTGCACCTGCACCAGCGCCTCGGAGCCGCCCAGAAACAGATAGCCGCCCGGGCGCAGCGCATAATGCATCCGCTTCAACGCGCGTTCTTGCGCATCGGGGCGCAGGTAGATCAGCGTATTGCGGCAACTGACCAAATCCATGCGCGTGAACGGCGGGTCAGACAGCAGATTATGGCGTGCAAAAACAATTGATTGGCGCAGTTCGGGCCGCACCACGAACTGCCCGCCGCGCGGGGTGAAGAACCGCTCTAGAAAGGTGCCGGGCAGATCGGCTGCGATGGTTTCGGGGTAGAACCCGGTCGCGGCCTGTTCAATATTCACCGGCTCCACATCGGTGGCGAAAATCTTCAACGTCGGCCAACGCCCCGCCCGCTCGAACGCATCGAAAAACAGCATCGCCAGCGTATAGGCCTCTTCGCCCGTCGCACAGCCCGCCGACCAGACCCGCAGGGTCGAGCCCACCGCCGCCTCGGCCACCAGCGGGTCAATCACCCGTTCGGACAATTCGGCAAAGGCCTCGGGGTCGCGGAAAAACGATGTCACCGGGATCAGCATTTCGCGGCGCAAAATGGCCAATTCAGCGCGGTCTTGCGTCAGCAGTTCCAGATAAGAGGAAAGCTCGGTGACTTGGCGCACCCCCATGCGCCGCTCGATCCGGCGCTGCACCGTGCCCGATTTGTAATCGGTGAAATTCACCTCGCCCGACAGAGACAGGATTTCAACGATGCGCCCCAAAGCCTCTTGCGGCTCCAGCCCCTCGAACTGGCGCGGCAGAGCCGATTTGTTTTCCGTTTTGGGGCCATCGGCGGCATCCGCGGCAGCCGCAGCCGCCAAGGCCGGACGGCGCACAAGATAATCGGAAATCCACGGCCCGATCCGGTCGATGCTCATGGAACTATCGATGAACCCAGTAGCAATGGCCGAACGCGGCATACCGTCAAAGCGCGCATCGCTCGGGTCTTGCGCAATCGCCACGCCCCCCGCCGCATGCACCGCCGACACCCCCCGCGTGCCATCCGAGCCGGTGCCCGACAGCACCACCGCCACGGCCCGGTCGCCATAACCTGCCGCCATCGAGGTAAAAAACGCATCAATCGGCAAGGACAAGACGCGCCGATCCTTGGGGGCCAACCGCAAATGCCGCCCCTCTAGCGTCATGATCGTGGCGGGCGGGATCAAAAAGACCGAATTCGGCGCCAGTGCCATCTCGTCTTCGACGGTGACCACCGGCATTTTCGTATGCCGCGCCAACAGCGAGGCCATGATCGATTTATGATCGGGCGAAAGATGCTGGATCACGACATAAGCGGCACCGGTATCGCTGGGCAGGCCGGAAAACAGCCGCTCAAGCGCATCTAACCCCCCGGCCGAGGCCCCAATCGCCACGACCGCCTGCGGCCCCAGCGCCGGATCGTCAAACGCCCCATCGGGCGCGGGCAGCAACGTCTCGGCTTGCGCCTCCTCGGCCTTGTCTTCGCTCGGCACAGTCGTGTCGTTCTTGTCGTCGGTCGAACCGTCCATCGCCTCGTCTTTCCGGGCAACACCGGCCACACCCCGCGCCAGCGCCACTATACTTTAGCTTTCAGCTACAACCCGCTGACCATTCACGACGTTTATTGGAAGTTCTTGCCCTATCAGAAAGGCGAGCCCCTCTAGCTGTCAACACATATTTCGCGCGTGGGTTGCATATGGATTCGCGCGTTTCAACAGATGCGGGGCAATTGCTCCCCCACCAGCATATCGACGATCCGGCTCCCCCCGAAGGCCGTGCGCATGCGCACTTGCCCCGTATGCTCTGCCACTGCGCGCCCGACGATGCAAGCCCCGGCCCCCTCGGGCCGCGCGCGCATTGCCGCAAGGGTGGCTTCGGCCTGCGCCTCGGGCACAAAGGTCACCACCCGGCCCTCATTGGCCAAATAAAGCGGATCAAGTCCCAGAATTTCGCACATCCCAACCACTTCGGCCCGCAACGGCAGCGCGGTCTCGTCGATCACGATGCCGCAGCCCGCCGCCTGCGCAATTTCATTGAGTGCCGAAGCCAGCCCACCTCGCGTCAAATCCCGCGCCGCGCGCATGTCGGGCGCGGCTTGCATCGCATCGGCCATAAGGTGGCCAAGCGCCGCGCAATCGCTTTCAATCGTGCTTGAAAGCGCCAAATCCCCCCGCGCAGCCAAGATCGTCGCGCCATGATCGCCCAGCACCCCATTCACGATGGCCACATCGCCCGGGCGCACCAGCCCCGCCGCCATCTCACGACCCGCCGCGATCACGCCCACGCCGGCGGTGGTGACAAAGACCCCGTCACAGGCCCCGCGCCCGACCACTTTGGTATCGCCCGTCACAATGCGCACGCCTGCCGCCTCGGCCTCGCGCGCCATTGTCGCCGCGATCCGGTGCAGCAGCGCGATCTCGGTGCCCTCTTCGATGATAAATGCCGCCGACAGCCACAGCGGCTTGGCCCCGCCCACGGCCAAGTCGTTCACCGTGCCGCAAACCGCGATCTTGCCAATATCGCCGCCCGGAAATTCAACCGGCGTCACCACGTAACTATCGGTGGTGAAGGCCAGCCGTGCGCCGGGTTCGGCCAGCGCCTCCGCCGTCAGGCGGGCCTGATCCTCCATGCCGGGGGGCGCGAAGACGGCGGTAAAGACCTCTTCGATCAGGTCCCGCATCGCCTTGCCGCCGCCGCCATGCGCCAGCGTCACCCGCGTGTCTCTCAGTGCCATTCTCTTTGCTCCTGCTGCGCGGCTGGGGCGGATCACTCCGCTGCCCGCGCGCCCCCATATTGCCAATAGGCCGCGCATGCGCCCTCGGAACTGACCATCAACGCGCCCAGCGGCATTTCGGGCGTGCAGCCCTTGCCAAATTGCGGGCAGGCCGGCGGCTTCATGCGCCCCGTCATCACCGCCCCGCAAGCGCAGCCCTCGGCTTCTTCGACCACGGCGCGCACGCCCGCATAGCCGATGGCAAATTTCTCTTCGGCATCAAAGGCGCGATAGGACGTGCGGATACGCAGGCCAGAGGCATCAATCTCGCCCAAACCCCGCCATTCAAACGAGGGGCGCTTTTCATAGACGTCTTCTATCGCAGCAATGCTGACCTTGTTGCCATGTTCGGGCACAACGCGGGCATATTGATTTTCCACCCTTGCCGCGCCCTCGGCGATTTGGCGCAGCACCATCAGCACAGATTGCAAAAGATCGGTCGGCTCAAAGCCCGCAACAACGATCGGCTTGCCATAGTATTGCGCAATGAAATCATAGGGATGAATGCCAATCACCATCGACACATGGCCCGGCCCGATAAAGCCATCAAGGCACATATGCGGGTCATCCAGCAGCGCCTTAATGGGTTCCGGCACGGTAATGTGGTTACAAAAGACGCTGAAATTCGTCAGCCCCTCGCGCGCCGCCGCCTGAATGGCAAGCGCGGTGGAAGGGGTTGTGGTCTCAAACCCCAGCCCGAAAAACACCACCTCCCGCGCGGGGTTGCGGCGTGCGATTTCCAGCGCATCAAGCGGGCTATAAACCATGCGCACATCTGCACCCTCAGCCTTGGCCTGCAACAGGCTCAGTTTCGAGCCTGGCACCCGCATCGCATCGCCAAAGGTGCAAAAGATCACACCCTCTTTTTGCGCAATTTCAATGCATTCATCGACCCGCGCGCGTGGCAGCACGCAAACCGGGCAGCCGGGGCCGTGGATGAATTCCACCCCCTCATGGATCAGCTTATCGAGCCCATAGCGAAAGATCGAATGCGTATGCCCGCCGCAAATCTCCATAATATGCACGGGCTTTTCTTTGCTGGCCCCGATTTGATCCGCCAGCTTGGCGATTTCAGCCAACAGCGCCTTGGCCAGCTTTGGGTCGCGGAATTCAGAGGCGAATTTCATGCCCGCCCCTCCAGCGCGGCATCGCCCGCCGCCATCTGTTCCAACGCCTCTTGCGCCTCGCCCAGATCGCGCAGCGCGTCCAGTGTTTTGGCGGCTTCTTCTTCATCAATCAGGCTCATCGCAAAACCCACGTGGATCAGCGCCCATTGCCCAATAAGCCCCTCAAGCGGGCCCTCGGCCACGCAGGCCACATTCACCTCGCGCCGCACACCCGAGACCTCGGCCATCGCGGCCATCCGCGCGGGATCGGTGATCTCAACAATCTGCCCCGGAATGCCCAGACACATCAGCTTTCCTCCTCTTCGGGCACCCGCCCCGCAGGGTCGATGATCCCGTATCTTTCCAGCTTGGCGCGCAGCCCGACCCGGCTGAGCCCCAGTTCCGCCGCCGCGCGGCTTTTGTTCCAGCGGCAGCGCGTGAGCGTTTCGCGCAAGATCCGCATCTCGATCAGTTCCACACGGTCTTTCAGCGTGCCCGAGGCCGTCATCACCTCTTCGGCGGACCGGTCCGCGCCCTCTTCATTCGGGGCGGCCTGCAAGATATGGCGCGAAATCAGATCGGCGCCGAGCGTGTTCGACTGCGCGAACATCAGCATCCGCGTCACCTCATTCGACAGTTCGCGCAGATTGCCGGGCCAATCATAGTTTTCGAGAAAATCCAGTGCGGGACCGTCAAAGCCCAAAACCGGCTTGCCGTGCCGTGCCGAAGCCTCGGCCAGAAAATTCTGCGCCAAGATCGCGACATCGCCGCGCCGCGCGCGCAAGGGCGGGATCGTCACCTCCCCGGTGGACAGCGCATAATAAAGGTCTGCGCGGAATTTCCCCTCGGCCACCAGCGCGCGCAAATCCGCCGCCGCGCCGGTGATAAGGCGCAAATTGGTGCTGGCCGTTTCCTGCCCGCCCAGCGGCGTGATCGCGCCCTCGCTCAGCATCCGCACCAGCGCCAATTGCAGCGCAGGGCTGGCGGTTTCGATCCCCGCGATGAACAGCGTGCCCCGGTCGGCTTTTTGCGCCAGACCGATCTTCGCCACACCGCCGGGCAGGATGCCGCGCCGCGCGCCGAACAATTCGATCATCGCCAGATCTTCGGGCATCCCAGCAAGGTTCAGTTCGTAAAAAGGCTTGTCCGAACGCAAAGACACGTAATGCATTGCGCGCGCCATTTGCGCGCGCCCCGATCCCGGCTCGCCGCGCACCAAAACCGGCACATCGAAACTGGCGAATTGGCGCGCCAGCGTCACCGCCTCGTTCATCGCCGAATTGGGGCTGCGCAGGATCGTTTCGAACCCCATCCCCTCGCGCAGCGCGCGGCGACGCTTTTCCACCCGACTTTCCTGGGTGGAATTGAGCAGCCGCATTTCCAGCGAAAGCCGGTCGTTTTCGCGCGCCAGCGCAAACATTCGCGCCGCGTTGCGCGCCGAGGCCAAAAGCTGTTCGGGGTGCCACGGCTTGGTCAAAAACTGGTGGATGCCGGCTTCATTGATCGCCGTCATCATCGAGGCGCTATCGGTATAGCCCGTTAAAATCACGCGCACCGTTTCGGGCCAACGCTCGCGCACTTCAGTCAAAAAATCGACCCCGGTGCGCCCCGGCATGCGCTGGTCGCAAATGATGACCTGCACCCATTCCTCTTCAAGGATGGCCAAAGCCTCATCCGCCGCCTTGGCGGTGAGGATGTCGAAATCATCCTCAAGCGCAAGCTTCATCGCGCTAAGCGAATGCGGCTCGTCATCGACAAGCAAAATCGCTGGGGACGAGGCCGACATCAGCTTGCCTTGCGCGCAAGCCCCGCGCGCAGCCAATCCAACCAAGCTTGCATCCCCTCTCCGGTGCGGGCAGAAACGCGCAGCACCTCAATCGCGGGGTTCACGCGGCGAATGTTGGATTCGTACAGGTCCAGATCCACATCGCAATGCGGCGCCAGATCGACTTTGTTGATCAGCGCCAGCCCCGCCGCCGCGAACATATCGGGGTATTTCAGCGGCTTGTCTTCGCCTTCGGTCACCGACAAAATCGCAACCTTTGCATCTTCGCCCAAATCGAATGCCGCCGGACACACAAGGTTGCCCACGTTTTCAATGAACAACAGCGCCCCATCGGGCAGCGGCATCCGCGCCAAAGCTTGCTCGATCATCGCGCCATCAAGGTGGCAGCCCTTGCCGGTATTGACCTGAATCGCAGGCGCGCCGGTGGCCCGAATGCGGTCCGCATCATTGGTGGTTTGCTGATCGCCCTCAATCACCGCCAAAGGTGCCGCGCCCAGCATCTCGATGGTTTTCACCAAAAGCGTGGTCTTGCCCGAACCGGGGGATGAAACCAAATTGGTTGCAAAAACACTCTTTTGCGCAAGGTTTTCGCGGTTTCGGGCGGCATAATTGTTGTTTTTGGACAAGATATCGGTCTCGATCTCGACCAAGCGGGCTTGCGTCATACCGGGCACTTCGGTGCCTGCCGGGCCGCGCCCAAGGTGGAAATCATGCGTGCACTCTGCCCCTTGCGCATCGATCGTGCCGTGATCATGGGGCTTGCTGTGCGCGGCAACAGACGCCGGGGCCTGCGCCAGCACCGCCAAGGGCGCCGTCGGGGCAGCCATCGCCTGCCCGGTCTTTTCCAGATGCGCCTTGAACTGATCTTCAACGCTATGGCCACCGCAGCCGCAAACCGTGCACATCAGAGCACCTCCAGATCCTTGATCCGCATTTCGTCGCCGCCCTGCACCAATAGGCGCGCCCCGCCGCACCGCGGGCAGGTATCTAGGCGATGTTCGATTTCTACATTTTCTTCGCAGTCAAAGCACACCGCCTTGCCCGGAAGGTTGATAATTTCCAATGTCGCGCCTTGCGCAAGGGAGCCGTTCATCACCACGTCAAAGGCGAATTCCAGCGCCGGGATTTCCACCCCCGACATGCGGCCGATTTCCAGCCGCACCTTGGTGACGCGGGCAAAACCCTGCGTCTGTCCGGCCTCTTCGATGACGCTGCGAATGCCCTCGACAATCGACATTTCATGCATTGGCGACCACCTCCAGCGAGACCGCAACGCAGGGGTCCAAAATATCGACCACAAGCCCCGCCAGTTCCACCTTGCTGGCGGGCAAGGCGGCCAGGCTGCGTTCTAGCGCGCCATCGCGCGTCAGCAGATGATCAGTGGGGGTGACACGGGTCAGGGCTGTCACACGCCCCCCCTCGGCCGTGACCGACAAAGCATAAGCCCCGCGGGCCGCCGCCACGACCGCCGCCCCATCGGGGCGCAGTTCCGCCGGAAAGGGCGACTCGGCGAGACGGTGCAAATCCACGATCCGCCCCAGCACGCGCCACAGCGGGCCACGGCCCCAAAGCGCTTCGGCCTGCGCCATCAATGGCGCCGCACTCGCCCGCCCGGCGGGTGAATTTTCTTGCGGCGTCAGCGACATCGGGTTGCTAAGCGGGGGCAGGTCCGCCACCGCATCCCCGGGCGAAAAGCGATGCGCCACCTCGGCCAGAAGCGGCGCCACCCCCTTGCCCGAGCCCAGATAAGCGGTCAGCCGCTCGGGCATCGGCCCGCCCCACACCCATTCTTGCAGCGCCGCGCCCCCCTCGGCCCAATGGGGGGGCAGAGGCCGCGCAGGCAGGCCCAGAAAACGCGGCCAGACCAAGCAGATCTTGGCCAGATGGTCGCGCAAAATCTCGCGCTGCGCATCTCCCGCCGTGGCGGGCAACCCCAGCGCAAGCCGCGCCGCATGACCTTGCGCCGCCCCACACAGGTTGAAAAGACGCGGCAAAAGTTCAGCCACCTCGGTGGGGGCGCGCCCGATCAGCATCTGCGCCAGCGGCAGCGGCACAGGCGGGCGGATCTCGGCCGCGAGCCGCATGCCGTCCAACCGAAGCCGGATGCCGAGATCGGCACTCACGCTGCGCCCTCCTCCGTTTTGTCGCCCGCCAAACCGCCAGAAATCAACTGGCGGCGGCTGGGATGGGCCAGCGCCTCGGCGCGGGCTTGGTCTTCGGCCTCAGCCGTCTCGGCGGCGGCGGCGGCAGCCAGTTCCGCCTCGCGCGCCGCGCGAATATCGCCGGTGCGGGCGGTTTCGGCCCGGTTTTTTTCTTTGAACAATTCCCCCATCACCGCGCGGGCCACGTCGCGCGCCTGCATCTGGGTCTGGAAATCGCCCATCGCGGAAAACAGCGCGCAGGCCTTGTAGCCGCCGACCATTTCCCGCCGGTTGTGGATGAATTCATAGGTGCCCGAGGGGAAGTGCACATCTTCCTTGTCGCCCGGCGTCAGGGTTGACCAATCCTCGCCCGCGCCGGGCAGCAGGATCAGGTTCATGAACCATGGGCTAAGCAGCACGCCAAGCCCGCGCCCCTCATGCGCCATAAAACCCACCGCCTCGATCGACAGCGCCTTGTTCACCAGCGGCACATCGCGCATTTTCGCATGCCAAATCTCACGAAAATCCGCAACCAGAAGCGCGACTTGCTCATCGATACGCTGCTGCTCAATCAGCTCCGGCGCGCCCGGATCTGATTGCACGATGAACTGTTCCTTGGGCGCATCGCAATTGGGGCAATGCCAATCCTCGGGCAGGGCCGAAAATGGCGTTCCGGGCAGAACCTGCCGAAAATCATCGCCATGGGCGGGGTCATAGGGGGTCCAGCAGATTTTGCATTCCATGATCGCCTGATCGGAAATGCGGTCATTGGCGCCCAGATAGCTGCCTTCGAACCCGGCGCGGGGGGCGGTCATCGGATCGCCTCCAGCACTTCGCGGATGCGGCCCGCGCTGTCTTCAAGGTCTTCGCGCGCAGCCAAGGCCACTTCGGGCATGGTGGTCACTTCAAACGTATCCAAGATCAGCGCATCCATCGAATTGAAGAATTGCACACGCCAGACATGCGGCAGCGCGGTCGCGGTGATCCGACAATTGCCATAGCCGCGCGACAGGATCGTCACCGCGCCCTCGCCCACCGTTTCATCCAACCAGACAAGGTCTTGCTCGGTATGGGGCAAGAGCGAGAGGTTGATCACATGCGGCTCACCGCCCGCGTAGCTGGCCGATTTATCGAGCAGTTCCGCCAAAAGCGCGGGGGCGTTCACCACGCCCTCGGGGCGCGGGTGGCTCGCCCCTTGGGCGGCGCGGAACGGCTCAAACGCGCGGCTAAGCGACTCTGCGGGGACATTGGCTACCTCAATCCGGTCGACGCCCGCGCCCGCCACGTTCCAAACCCCGGCAAAGACGGATTCTTGCACCATCAGCGCGGGAATGCCGCGGATCTTCATGGCGACTTCGCCCTGCCCCATCGTCTCGGCGATCAAGGCGCGGTTTTGCGCATCGAGCCCCGTCAGATCAAAGCTGACCATGCCGCCTGCGGCCACCGCTTCACACGCGGCCGCAATGTCCGACAACAGCTTCAGCGCGGGGGCCACGGCGGAGCTATCTTCGACCTCGGGCAGATGGCTTTCATAGGTGCGCATCCCCTCGGGCAGTTGCATATAGCCCAGTTCCTCTTGCTCTTCGGGCTGCGAACCGGGGCCAAAGCCGACGGGGGGCAGATGGAAATTCGACACCATGGTTCAGCCTTTCGCAGCGATGATATGGGAGGTGCGGGCGATGTAATCATCCCAATCGCGGATCTTCTCGATGCCGCCCAAAAGCTCCCCCTCGCGGAAAAAGATGAAAGAGGGAGTTTTCAGCACGCGGGTTTCTTCGCGCAGGGTGGCCTCGATCGGATCGGCCACCACCGCACAATCGAAGCCGTTTTGAAAGGCTTGGCGCAGTTCCGGCAAAACGACCGCCGCATCGGGCGTTTCAAGGTTGCGCGCGGCATCACCGGGCACAAACAGGCAATGCACGCCGGGGCGACGGGTGAACTCGGCCAGATCCGAGCCGTTTTCCAGCCGGGGATAGCCAAATTCCTCGGTCAGCCGGGCGACCAGCGGGTGGATTTTGCCCGATTTGGGCGCGGTATCGGGCATGGCAAAGTCGTGCATGGGAACCTCAGGCGGTGGTCTTGCCGGCATCAAGCGCGGCTTGCAGATGGGGCGGAAGCTCGGGGGTGCGGTTTTCCAGATCGGCGAAGGCATCGCCCAGATCGCCGCCTTCCATCAGGCTGCGCAGTCCCCCCAAAGCGGCCGAGATTTTCGCGGCGTCTTCGGCCGAAACCACCTCGCGCGCAGCCCCTAAAAAGGCCAAAACCCAATCGCCGGGTTGCGCCTCGGGGGTCAGCGACAGATCGATGATGCCGGGGGTGCCGTTTTCGATCACATCGCCGCGAATACCGTCAACGGCGATCAGTTGCACGGGCACACCAACGCACATCAGGCGCGCACCTTCGCGGCACTGGGGAAGAAACGATGATCGCCCACCCGGCAGGCGTCATCTTCGGTCGGGCGGCCCTGTTCATAGACATGGCGCGACAACGAGGGGTCGACCAGATCGTTCGTGGGCGTGGCGCCCTCGGTGACGGTGATGCCCCAGCTTTGCAATTCGCGCACCGCCTCGGCTAGCGCATGGGGGATCTGCTCAGACACGGCGGGGCGCAGGCTGCCGCCGTAATCCTCAAGCTCAACTGGCTGGCAGCCGATCAGCGTCATATGTTCGGGGCAGTAGCCCATCAGTTGCGCCGTCGCGATCACATCTTGAAAGCCGGTCTGGTGCAGGCTCATTTTCTTGGCGCCCATGAAGGCGGGCACATCGTCATCGCGCATTGTCACCAAAGTGCCGGGATCAAGCCCGAAATCCACCGCATCAAAGACGATCAGCGCATCGGCTTTTTCGAGGAAGGGCAGCAGATAGAGCCCCTGCGTGCCGCCATCAAGCAGCTTGACGTTCTCGGGCAGCGCATAGCTTTGCGCCATCGTCTCGACACAGCGCACCCCGAACCCTTCATCGGCCCACAGCACATTGCCGATCCCCAGCACAAGCACCCGCGCGGGTCTGATTTCTTGCATGAGTCCCTCCCTGGAACCGTCTGCCGCGGCGCTTACGCGCCGAAATTCAGGCCGTGGGCCACACCCTCCCCGGCGCCACGCAAGGCGCAGCGATCATGCCGCCATCTTGGGGATGCGGCCTCTATGAGCGGGAAAAGCGAGTCGCACCGGCCCCCTTTGGAAACATTGCTACCAAGTTAGCGCGACAATTGGAAGCATGATTTCCACAAAAAAGCCGGACGTGAAAGACTCACGCCCGGCCCCAACCTGTTCCTCAGATCACTCGATCCGGTCGTCCTTGAAGGTCCGATGGCCTGAAATCATAGTCGAAACCATCGATTGGCGGCTCATCACATCTTCGCGGATCGCGGCGTAGATATGGATGATCGCAAAGATCACGATCGACCACATGCCAAGGTGATGCAAGGTGTGCAGCCGCTGGCTGTTTTGCACCAGCCCCAGCACCCATCCAAACAGCGTATCGGGAAGGCTGCCCTGCCCCGCCCCCTCGGCATAAAGCGCCCAGCCGGTAATCATCATGAAGGTGATACCAAGCGTGATGAAGGTGAACATCGCCATATGTGCCAGAGGGTTGTGGCCGATGTATTTCTTCGGCTCTTCCTCAAGAAACATGTACCACTTCAGCTCGAAGATGAATTCCTTCCAGTAGCGCAGGTTGAAGATCGGCACATAGAACATCTGCCGGGCGTGGGTGTTGCCCACAAAAGCCCAGTAGATCCGCGCCAAGAACCCGATCGACAACACCGTGCCCGCCGCGAAATGGGCAAAACGCATGTAGCCCATCACGAACTGGTTCGTGGCTTCGGCAAATTCCATGCTCGGCAGCGGCTCTGCGATCAGATAGCCGGTCACGCACAGGATGGTGATGCACAGCGCATTGATCCAGTGCCAGATCCGCACCGGCGCCTCATACACGTAAACGGATGTGCGGCGACGGATGCTTTCCAGGTCTTCAAGGGTGGCGTCGCCGGTCAGACGAGACGCCTCAAGCATCTCCTCCGGCGGCACCTTTGGTTCATAAATCCGATCCTTGGTGATCTTCCGCATGATGCCCCCCTTTACCGCACTTTGACGGTGGTCAGCGGGTCACCCTCGGGCGACATCACATGGGTCGAGCAGGCAAGGCAGGGATCGAAACTGTGCAGCGTGCGCAGAATTTCGACGGGCTCTTCGGGACGCTCCATCTTGGTGTCCAAAAGCGAGGCCTCAAAGGCACCGATATTGCCTTGGCTGTCCCGGGGCGAGCCGTTCCAAGTGGTCGGCACGACGCATTGATAATTCTCGATGCGCCCATCCTTGATACGAACCCAGTGGCCAAGCGCGCCGCGCGGCGCCTCGGTCATGCCCACGCCCTTGGCCTCTTTCGGCCAGGTTTTCGGGTCCCATTTCTCGACATTCGCGGTGGAGCTGTCACCGTTTTTGATATTGGTGATCAGCTTGTCGAAGAAATGCTTCTGCAAACGCCCGCAATACTCGGATTCAAGCGCCCGCGCCGCAGTGCGGCCCAGCGTCGAGAACAGCGCATTCACCGGCAGGTCCATGGTGCGCAGCAGCCCGTCGACTTGGTTTTTGATGTCTTCGTGCCCCTTGGCATACCCCACGATGTAGCGCGCCAGCGGCCCGACCTCCATCGCATGCCCGCGCCAGCGCGGCGCCTTGATCCAGGAATATTTCGCGCCCTCGTCGATTTCCTCGATATGGGTGCG
The DNA here is from genome assembly GCF_020023995.1 of Rhodobacter sp. TJ_12. GTDB lineage: Bacteria > Pseudomonadota > Alphaproteobacteria > Rhodobacterales > Rhodobacteraceae > Rhodobacter. The sequence goes on from NZ_NRRD01000015.1 coordinate 32,283, forward strand.
GGTGCCTTTCAGGTTCGGGCCCAGTTCAAACTTGGGCGAGGTCTCCCCATCCCACGGATGCAGCCCCTTGCCCGGTTCGCCGTAGTCATACCACGAGTGATCGACGAATTCTTGGATCTGCTCGGGGTCGCGGGTATCGACATCATGCACCTCGTTGAGGTTGCCATTGATAATCGCACCGCGCGGCAGATGCAGTTGTTCGGGGCTGAAATCGTTCGGATTTTCAGGAATATCGCCATAGGCCAGACAGGCCCGCGACGACAGCCCGCCGCCGTAAAGCCAGTTCTTGTAGAAACCGCCAATCGCCACGACATCGGGCAGGTAGACGTTCTTGTTGAACTCGATGCAGCGGTCGATGATGGAGCTGACCATATTCAGCCGCTCCATATTGATCGCGCCCACCGCGCCCACGCCATGCACGTTGATCGCGCAAGGCACGCCGCCCACCAACCAGTTCGGATGCGGGTTCTTGCCGCCAAAGATCGTGTGGACCTTGACCACTTCCTTTTGCAGATCCAGCGCTTCCAGATAGTGTGTCGTCGCCATCAGATCGGCTTCGGGCGGCAGCAGATAGGCCGGGTTGTCCCAATAGCCGTTCTTGAACAGCCCGAGCTGCCCGGATTCGACGAATTTCTTCAGCCGATTTTGCACGTCACGGAAATAGCCGGGGGACGAGAGCGGGTGGCTCGGGCTCACCATCTGCTGCAACTCAGACGTCGCCTTCGGGTCGGCGCGAAGGGCATTGACAGGATTCACCCAATCAAGCGCGTGCAGGTGGTAGAAGTGCACGATGTGGTCGTGAATCTGCAGGTTAAGCTGCATGATATTGCGGATCGCATTCGCATTGTCGGGAATGGTGATCCCCAAGGCATCCTCGACCGCGCGCACCGAGGTCAGCGCATGGGTGCCCGTGCAAACCCCGCAGATACGCTCGGTAAAGGCCCAAGCATCGCGCGGATCGCGGCCTTTCAAGATGACTTCAAGGCCGCGCCACATGGTGCCGGTAGACACCGCATTGGTGATGATGCCTTCGTCGTTGACGTTCACTTCGCAACGCATATGGCCTTCGATCCGGGTGACCGGATCAACGACGACACGCTTGCCGGAATTGTCGAGGGTGAAGCCGTTCGGCGTTTGGGTCGTCATGGCTTACGCCTCCTCGTTCTTTTTCTGGGCACGTTTGAGCGCGGAGGCCGCGGCATGCACGGCCACGGCACCGCCCACCACGGCGGTGGTGGCAAAGCCGATTTGGTCCGCCGTCGCCTCGATCCCGAATTGCTTGATGCCGGTCACCCGCTCATAAAAGCCATTCTGATCCCAGAACCCGTCTTCCGAACAGCCAATACAGCCATGGCCCGATTGGATCGGGAAGCTGACGCCTTCGTTCCAACGCACGGTCGAACAGGCGTTATAGGTGGTCGGCCCTTTGCAGCCCATTTTGTAAAGGCAATAGCCTTTGCGCGCGGCATCATCGTCCCATTGCTCGACGAACTGGCCCGCGTCGAAATGCGGACGACGATAGCATTTGTCGTGGATGCGCTGCGAATAGAACATTGCCGGCCGGCCTTGGCGGTCAAGCTCCGGCATCCGGTCGAAGGTCAGCATATAGGTGATGACGCCGGTCATCACCTCGGCAATCGGCGGGCAGCCGGGCACCTTGATGATCGGCTTATCGGTGATGACCTTATGCACCGGGGTGGCTTGGGTCGGGTTCGGCGCGGCGGCCTGCACGCAGCCGTAAGAGGCACAGGCCCCCCAACTGATGATCGCCTTGGCGTCTTTCGCAGCATGGCGCAGCTTTTCAACGAACGGCTTGCCGCCGGTGATGCAGAACATCCCGTCTTCATTCAGCGGCGGGTTGCCCTCGACGGCCAAGATGTAATTGCCTTTGTATTTGGCGATCGTATCCTCAAAGGCAGCTTCGGCGGCGTGACCCGCAGCGGCCATCAGCGTGTCGTCATAATCGAGCGAAATCATCGACAGAACGACATCTTTTGCCAACGGATGCGCCGAGCGGATAAAGCTTTCCGAGCAACAGGTGCATTCCAGACCATGCACCCAGATCACCGGGGTGCGCGGCTTCGTTTCCATCGCATGGGCGATTTTCGGCACGAAGCTGGGGCCAAGGCCCAGCGCCGCAGCGGTCAGCGAACAATATTTCATGAAGCTGCGGCGGGTGATCCCCTGACGCCGCATGACGTCATAGAAGGTTTCGATTTGCGACAATTGTCCCTCCCTTGCCTGGGGTCGGCCAGATGTCCCAGGCGCGCCCTTGGTAAGCTTCCGATTGTGCCGATCAGCGGCCATCGGACCACCCGGAACTGACAAAATGTCGCAGAAAAAATTATATTTTAAAATCAATGTCGTGCGATTTGACTGCCGGAAATTTCCGGAAGACGTATGATCAATTATCTTTCCAAGATGGAAACTATTCTTCCAATTTTGCCACTGCCACAAGGGCTTGCCCCAGCGCCAAAGCGCCGTCATTTGCCGGAAGAGGCTGATGCTTCAATATGGCGCAGCCCGCCAGCTTTTCAACCATAAGCTGTAACATCAGCGCATTCTGGAACACCCCGCCCGACAGGGCGACCGCCTGCGCCGTGCCTTGAGCGATCAGAGTGCGCGCCCGTGCCGCAAAGGCCTCGGCCAGCGCGTCGTGCACGGCAAAGGCCAAGCCAGCCGGATCGCCACCCTGCGCCAGCGCCTGAAAAAGCGGGGCGGGATCAATCTCTTCGCCCGCCCCGGACAAGCGCAGCCGCGGGGCTTGCCCGGCCTCGGCCCGGCCCGCCAGCGCCTCCAGCCGCATCGCCGCCTCGCCCTCGTAACTTTGGCGGTCCGGGCACAGCCCCAGACAGGCCGCCACCGCATCGAAAAGGCGCCCGGCACTGGAAGAGGGCGGCGCATTCAGCCCCTTGGCCACCATCGCGCGGGCGATCTCGCGCGGGGCGTTCGGAAACAGCGCATCCGCCCAGCCCGACAGGCCCGCCGCATCCAGCCGCACCAGCGCATTGCGCCACGGCTCCATCTGCGCGCGATCCCCGCCAATCAGCGGCGCGGGTTTAAGCCAGGCGCAGCGCGCAAACCCCGCGTAATCGCCCAGCAGCAACTCGCCGCCCCAAACGGTGCCATCGGGGCCAAGCCCCAACCCATCCAGAATAATACCCACCACCTTGCCGCCCTCGCGCGGCCACTGGTTTTCGCCCATCACGGCGGCCAAATGCGCGTGATGGTGTTGCACCTCAATGAGCCGGAGCCCTTCGCGCGCGGCCCGCTCTGCCCCGTGGCGGCTGGCGCGGAAATCGGGGTGCAGATCCACCGCCACCGCTTGCGGCGCATGGTCAAACAGCGCCGCGTAATCGGCATCGGCCTGCACAAAGGCCTCCCATGTCAGCGCCTCATCCAACGCGCCCAGATGGTGGCCCAAAAGCGCCTGCCCGTTCTTGATCAGGCACAGCGCCGCCTTCATTTGCCCGCCATAGGCCACGACCTGCGGCGCGTCCTCAAACCCCGGCGGCAGCGGCAAGGTGCCCGGCACTTGCCCGCGCGCGCGGCGCAACACCATCGGCGGGTCAACACGCAGCACGCTGTCATCCAGCCGCCGCGCAATCGTCCGGTCATGCATCACAAAAGCATCGGCAAAGGGGGCCAGTTTCTCGCGCGCCTCGTCATTGCCCACCACCTGCGGTTCGCCCGACAAATTGCCCGAGGTCATTACCAACACGCCCTGAAAGGCGTCCAGCAGCAGATGATGCAGGGGCGTATAGGGCAACATCACGCCCAATTCCGCCATGCCGGGCGCGACGCTGGCGGGCAAAGCGTCCCGGGCCGGCATCAGCACGATGGGGGCCGCAGGCTCTTTCAGGGCCGCAAGCGCCGCGGGCGACACGGTCACAATCCGGTCCAGATCGGCTTCGCGGCACATCAGGGCAAAGGGCTTGGCGGGGCGGCGCTTGCGGGCGCGCAATTCGGCCACGGCACGCGGATTGGCGGCATCGCAGGCCAGATGAAAGCCCCCCAGCCCCTTGATCGCCAGAACCTCGCCCGCTTGCAGCCGCGCCACCGCCAAAGCAATGGCATCGCCCGGAACCTCGGCCCCGCCCACTTCCAGCCACAGGCGCGGCCCGCAAATCGGGCAGGCAATCGGCTGGGCATGAAAGCGCCGGTCGCCCGGGTTTTCATATTCGGCCCGGCAATCGGGGCACATCTCAAAGGGCGCCATCGTCGTGCGCGCCCGGTCATAGGGCAGGCTTTGCAAGATCGTGAAGCGCGGCCCGCAATGGGTGCAGTTGGTGAAGGCATACCCTCGCCGCCGCCCCTCCCCCCGAATTTCAGCCAAACACTCCGGGCAGGTGGCGGCATCGGGGGTCACCCGTGTCTCGGCCCCCGGCCCGCCCGAGGCGATGATTTCGAAGCCTTTCGGCGGGGCTTCGAAAACCGCGACCGTTACCTCAACCGCATCGACACGCGCCAGCGGCGGTGCCTCGGCCTTTAGCGCGGCAACCAGATCATCCGGTGCGCCCAGCACGCGGATCAGCACGCCCTCGGCATCGTTTGACACCGTGCCCCGCAACCCCTGCGCCTGCGCCAGTTGCCACACGAAGGGGCGAAACCCCACGCCCTGCACCTGTCCGCGCACACGGATCTGCCAGCCTTGCTGTTTCATCTTGCCCTAAACATCCCCGGCGCCGGGAACGCACCCCCGGCTTGGCCTGCGCCCCAGTCTCAATGGACTGTGCAGACCATGCAAGGGTCGAAACTGCGCACGATATGCTGCACCGCCACCGGCGTGTCTTCTCCCTCGGCCACGGGCGCGCCCACCAGTGCCGTCTCTAGCGGGCCGGGCACGCCCTGCGCATCGCGGGGCGAAAAATTCCACGTCGTCGGGGCGATGATCTGGTACGAGGCGATCTTGCCCCCCTCGATCCGCACCCAATGGCCCAGCGCGCCGCGTGCGGCCTCCACAAGGCCCGCCCCGCTGGCCGTTTCGGGCAAGGCGGCGGTCCGCATGAAGACCGCCTCGGTGTCGATCTCGCGCGCCCAGTGTTCCATCAAAATTTGCGTGCGCGCGAGTTCCAAAAGCCGCCCAGCGACCCGCGCCAGCACGCCGCCGCCCGCCAGCGCCACAGCCAGCGGATGCCCGTCCACGATCTGGCGCGCCAACGCGCCAACCTCGACCGGCTCGCCCCCCAGACGCGGGGCCTTGCACCATGTATAAGCGGTTTCGCGCATCGTCTCATCGGGGGTCGTCTGGCCCTTGAACGGATGCGCCGCCCCGCCCAGCATCCAAGCATGGCTTGGATCTTCGATGATCGCGGCTTGATCGACCGGCCCGCGCCGCCCCGCACGCCAAAGACCCGGCGCAAACCCATGCCCCTCGGCCAGTTCATAGGCCCCAAAGCTCAGATAACGGCCCGCCCCGCGCCCCATGGCCGCCAAATCCGTATCGGCGGCGATCTCCAAAAACAGCCCGACATCGCCCCCGGTCCAGCCCATCAGCGCGGCGGGGCTATCAAGCGCACAGAAATCTTCAAGCGCGCCACCGAAGACATCGCGTTCCAGATATTTACGAAACTGGCGTAGCGCGGTTTCGATCCGCAGCTTGTCGCGCGGCCCCGGCGCGCGGGTCACGCCCCCCGGTTGCAGCGCCAGCGTATGCGGCCACTTGCCCGCCATCAGCCCCAAAATATGCATCAGATCGGTGCGCGCCGCGATGGCCGCACGCCCCGCCGCGCCATTGATCGCGGCAAACCGATCTACCGCGCGCTCATACCACCCCCGGCCCGCATAACAGGGGCGGGTGAAATCGGGCATGAAGAACAGATTGAAGTGAAACAGATGGTCCGAAGCGTTTTCAACCGCGTGGATCAGCGCCGCCATCGCCGCGCCTTGCGGCGTTGGCATGACCCCGGTCGCCGCCGCCAAGGCCCGCGCTGCCGCCGCCGATTGCGAGATCGAGCAGATGCCGCAAATGCGCGGCGTCAGCGTCAGCGCGTCGGAGGGCGCGCGGCCCTCCAGCATCCGCTCAAACCCACGGTAAAGCGGGGCATTGACCTGCGCCGAGACCACCTTGCCATCGGCCAGATCCAACTGCACCTCAAGATCGCCCTCGACGCGGTTGAACGGCCCCACGACCAGCCTTGGTGTATCGCTCATCGATGCCCCTTCGGTTTGCGGATCGTCGGCGTGACCGCGACACGCGGCGCGACCGCATTCTTGGCGAGCCTCTCGGGCGTCGCCGCTTTCGACAGTGAGGCCAGCGCCATAAACCACGCCTTGGGCATATCAGACGGCAGCCCGACCGGGATGCCCGCGACTTTCGGCGTTTCGGTGAACGGGTGGCCCGGTTCTTCGAATTCCGGCGCGGTGCAGGCGATGCAGGGGTAACCGCCGCGCGTGCACGACCCCTCGCCGTTCCACGGACGGATGTTGCAATCGCCCACCGCCTGCGTGCCCACACAGCCCAGATGCTCCATCATGCAGCCATGATCCGAAAGCGTCACCGCCGAGGCCTTGTATTCGTAATATTCGTTTTTCGGGCAGCCGTGATGGATCAAATGCTGGGCATAGAAAAGCGGCCGCCCCAGCGGATCAAGGTCTTTCTCCGCCAGACGCCCCGCCGCGATCAGCATCAGCGTTTCGGCCACCCAGCCCGGATGCGTCGGGCAGCCCGAGACATTGACGACCGGCAGGCCCGCGCGGGCACGGAAATCGGCGCTTAGCACCCCGCCCGGATGCGCCCCGTCATACGACAGCCCCACCGCATCGGAGGGGTTCCCCCCCGCCGAGGTCACGCCGCCATAGGTGGCACAAGTGCCAATACCAACCACATGTTGCGCCATCGGGGCCAGCGCGCGCACCCAATCCAGCATCGACCGACCGGTGCCCGACACCATCTGAAACCGCCCTGTGCCCAGCGGTCCGCGCGCAATCGCACCTTCGACGGCCAAGATATCAAGCGGCGTCTCGCCCCGTTCCACCGCCGCCAAAAGCGCCGCCACCTCGGCCCCGCTTTGCAGGCTCAGCGCCGGATGCCACAGGAATTCCAGCCCGGCACCGGACAGGGTTTCCAGAAAATCGGGCGCCTCGGCGCAAAGGGCCGACATGGTGCAGCCGCCGCAGCCCGCCGCCTGTAACCAAAGTATATTCATGCGCCCTCGTCTTCTTTGCCGCTGGTGCCTTTACGGTCCGCCCCCGGCACGGGTGGCAAGCCTTCGGGGCCCGGTGCCGCAGGGGCGGCGCGCGGCGCCAACCAATCCAGCGGCGCGGCTTCGCCGCCCCCGTTGGCCAAATCCAGATCGAAACAAAAACAGGCCCCGCCCAAGGGGCTTTCAGGCTCCAGACGCAACCGTCCGCCATGTTCCTCGACGATCTTGTAGCTGATCGACAGGCCAAGCCCCGTGCCCTTGCCCACCGCCTTGGTGGTGAAAAACGGATCGAAAATCGTTGCCGCCACGGCGTCGGAAATCCCCGGCCCATTGTCGCAAACACAAAGTTCCCCGCGCCCGCCCGTATCGCGCGCCTCGATCCGGATGCGCGCCCCGCCCAGATCCTCCAGCGCATCAGAGGCGTTTTGCACGAGGTTCATCACCACTTGCTGAATATGGCCGGGCCGCCCCCGCACAATCAGTTCCGGCAGCCCCGCAAAGCTGATATCGACCAGCGTTTTCGATCCGCGCTGCACCCAATCCGCCGCGACCTGGGCAACCGCGACGAGATCGAAATCGACCATCTCGCCGCTGCCCTCGGCAGACAGGCGGCGCAAATCCTCGACGATATCGCGCACCCGCTCGGCCCCGTCGCGCGCGCCCTCGATGGCGGTGCGCAGGTTTGTCACCTCCCGGTCGAGTTTCATCTCATCGCGCAGGGCAATCAACTCTTCCCGGCTTGCCCCGTTTTGCACGGCGGCAAAATAGGCTTCGAATTTGCCCGCATAGCGTTCCAGCGCATGCGCATTGGCGTAAACAAAAGAAATCGGGTTGTTGAGTTCATGCGCCACGCCCGCCAGCAACCGCCCCAAAGAGGCCAGCTTTTCATTGCGCACAAGTTGCGCTTGCGCGGCAATCAGCGCCTCGTGACTGCTTTCAAGCTGCGAATAGGCTTGGCGCAATTCGCCCAAAGGGCGGCCCGTCAGCACATAGCCGATGATGCGCTCGCGTTCATCGCGGCGCGGACTGATCGACAATTCCAGCGGCGCGGGCCCATCGGGGCCGATTAACGCGGCTTCGATCGTCACCGTGGTGCGCCCGTTCGTGGCCTCTGCCATCGCGCGCTCGATCTGCGCGACCGAGGCGGGCTCGAACATCTGCGGCAAGGCGCGCCCGGCCCAAGCCCCCGGCGGCTGTCCTGTCAGCGCATCGACCGAGGCCGAAGTTTCCAGCACCTCCCCCGCGCGCGAGGCCACAATCAGCGCATCGGAAACCGAGGCCAAGATCGACCCAAGGAAAGACCGCAAATCCTCAAGCTCGTGGTTTTGCCGCTCCAGCCGTTCTTGATAATCGACCAGCTCTGCCCAAGTGCGGTCCACCGCCGACAGAACCTCGCTCCAGACTTCGTCACCGGTTTCAGGCGGCAACAGCGTGCCGAGCCGGGCCGGGTCGAGACTGGGCGTGCTATCCTTGAGGCTCATGGGATCCTGCGCCGCAAAACAAGAAAACAAACATCGGCGTCACATCCAGCATATCCCGGACGCGCCATGAAGCAAGAGCCGTGCGCGCACAACTTTAAGCTTACCCGCCGAACAGGGCCCAAACAGCGGCCTAATTCAGCGCGTCCGGCGGCACACAGGCCAGGTCAATCGCGGAAAGGATTTCTGCAGCCTCTTCCGGGTCAAGCCTGTCCCAAGCCATGCCCGCATGAACGGTAACGTAATCGCCAAGGCGGGGCGGATCGATCATCGCCACCGAAATCCGGCGCACCACGCCCTCTAGCGTGACCTGCGCCATCTGGCCCTCGAACAGCGCCTCGATCTGCACGGGCCTTCCCATACACATGCCGCGGCCTATTCCGCCGCCGGACGCAGATCCGACTCGGCTGGCGGAACGATGGTTTCGGCGCCACCTGTCTGGGCGGCTTGCCACTGCGCCAGATCGGGGGAGGACAGCAACGGAATGAGAAAGCCCCAAGCATCGGCAAGGTTGGACAACGCCTGCGGGCTAAGCAGTTCCTCTAGCTCAAACGACTCGCCGCGCAGGCACAAAACGAAGGCCGGCGGCGGCGCATCGTTCATCACCTGACGATAGGCCTCCAGCACCGTTTCAGGGCCGACGCCATGGCTTGTATGGGTCATCATCCGGCGCGGCCCGGTCTGCGCAAAGACATAGGGCCCCGGCGTGGCGCGCCCGGCATCGATGAACAAGATCAAGTCCTGTCCCACCAGATCGAGCGCATGTTCCACCTGCAACTGAAACTCTTCGATCAGTGTCAGATGGGTCCAGCCCGCCGCCGCGATCCGCGCCGCCAGCCGCGGCCCCAGCCCGTCATCGCCGCGGGTCTCGTTGCCCCAAGCGAAAACGGTCACGCGCGGGCTCATCCCACCGCGGAGCATGAAAGACCTCCGTCGATACCCCGCCGCACATCCGACAGCACCATGCCCCCGGCATCGATCAATTCCACCTGCAACGGCATCAGCCCAAGCGCATGGGTCGCGCAAGACAGGCACGGATCATAGGCACGGATCGCCACTTCGATATGGTTCAAAAGCCCCTCTGTGATCGCGCCGCCCTCAAGATATTGCACCGCCACATCGCGGATCGCGGCATTCATCGCCTGATTGTTGTTGGTGGTCGACACGATCAGGTTGCAGGCGGTGACACGGTCATCTTCGCCCACGGTATAGTCATGAAACAGCGTGCCGCGCGGCGCTTCGATCACCCCCACCGCTCGCGCGCGCCGATCCCCCTTATCCGCCATCAGATCGGTGGCGCAGATCGTCGGGTCATCCAGCAGATCGCGGATCAACTCGGCCGCATGCAGCAATTCGACCAAACGCGCCCAGTGATAAAACAGCGTGCCATGAAGCGGCCGCCCCGCCCCCACAGCCAGGAGCCGCTGGCGTTCGGCCTCTGCCTTCTCGGAGGTCAGAAGGTCACAAACCTGTATCCGTGCCAGCGGCCCCACCCGATACCAACCCTCCTCCGGGCCGAGCGCCGCGATATGGGGGAATTTCAGATCGCTCCACGATTGCATATCTTCGCGCAAAACCGCGCGGTAATCGGTATCCCGCACATGGTCGAAGATCACCCCGCCGGCAGCATCGCGGGCGCGCAAGCTGCCATCATAGTAATCTGCGGCCCCCGAGGCTGAGACGAGCCCCAGCATATTCCCGCCCACTTCGCCGAAATGGTTGTAAAAGGCCGGGTTCGTCTCATGCAGCCGTTCGACCATGCGCAGCGCGCCCACCGTCCAATCGATCACCTGATCGACATCGGCGCGCAACATATCACGGTTATCGCGTGACAAGGCGGTGTTCATGCCCCCGGGCACCGCGCCGGTGCCCTGCACCCGCTTGCCCCCCGTGGCCCGCACCACCTCTTGTCCGAAGCGGCGCACCAGCACCCCTTCGGTGGCGATCTGCGGAAAGGCGTCCAAAAGCCCGACAATGCTGCGCCGGGTCGGCTCGCTGTCAAAGCCCATCAACAGATCGGGCGAGGCCAAATGATAGAAATGCACCGCATGGCTTTGCACCATCTGGCCATAATGCATCAGACGGCGCAGTTTCTCGGCGGTGGGGGTTAGCGCGTCATAACCGGCGATCCGGTCCATCGCCTTGGCCGCGGCCAAGTGATGGCTGACCGGGCAAATGCCGCATAACCGCTGCACCGAAACCGGCACTTCCCAATAGGGGCGGCCATTGATGAATTTCTCAAAGCCCCTAATCTCGACAAGATGCAGGCGCACCTGATGCACCTTTTGCGCCTCGTCCAGCAAGATCGTGACCTTACCATGCCCTTCGACCCGCGTGACCGGGTCAATCGCGACACGGCGCAGCTTGCGAGGTTCCAGATTGGTTTCAAGGGCATACATCGTCAGGCTTTCAGTGGGACCGAACCGGCGGACCGTTGGGGCCCGCGCGTTGTGATCCGCAAAGGCAGGCCCCCGTCAGGCCGGTCCGCAAGGCGCCAGCCTGTCGGACCGAAAGCTCGCCCCGGACGACCACGCCGACCGGCCTTCCCCTGCATGGCAGGGGTGACGGTTCTGGGTCGTCCGGGGGGCAGGGAAGCCCCTCGTCGATATCGTGCAAGATATCTTCGAGCATCTCGCCCACATCGAGATGGTTGCACTGCGCAGGCAGGCCCCCGGTCACCGCGCAGGCACCGAGCGCGATGAGCATTGGGTGGTGCTGCGCAGAAAAACTGCGCAGCTTGTGTAAGGGGTGTTCAGATGGGGTATGGGCATGGCGGCGTCCGCCGGTGGGGGAGGTGAAGCCGACCCGCTTCACGTTTTTCGCCCCCACCGGACAGACCTCTGCCACCTGTCCGGTCCCGACGACAGGCAGGGCGCCCATCGAACCGGCGGCAGCTTTGACCACCTGAAACGGATGCCTCCTCTGCATCCGTTTACGACGCCATCCCTCCTCGGACGGCGCCTTGACGCAGGCCGCGGGTCCAGCAAGGACCGTCGCCCCCAAAGCGGCGCGCGCGGGCCTTCCCAGCCCGGCCTCTGCACCAGTCTTGCGCAGGATCTGCACAAGCTGGCCGGGGCCCTTGCGATGTGCGGTCAGAATCGGGCGCAGCCCCTCTTCAAACCTTTGCATCCACGTCCCTCCGCCTGCGTTGCGTTCAAAATGCCCGCGCAGCCGGGGGGGCTTCAAACGAAATTCGCGCCAAAAGAACGCCAGAAAAGTGGGCGAAAAATGTGCCCAACCGCGCCGGGCGCGGCACGCGTCGTCAATAGGTCAGACATCGCACCCCTTCAGGGCAGCCAGCGCCCCAGCCGCGCGCGGACAAGCGCCAATTTTTGGTGACAAAGTCACAAAATAAGGTCTGCGCCACAGCCAAAACCGGGCCTTTCATCCCTGTTTTCTAAGGCCCTTAGCTGACATTGCAGCCCAAAGCCCTCGGATGTGCCCAAAGGTTCCGATGCGGACCCATTTGCCCGTTTTCGCGCCCGGTTCGTGGTCGAATACAGTCCTCTGGAACGGCCATTTCGAGACATATTCTTCGGCAAATAACGCCAAAGCGTGCACCCCGGCACCGACTTTCGCGCGAAAGGCGAAAAATAAGGGTGGTTCAAAACCTTCCACCCACGGCAGGAAAGTGGAAAGTTTGCACCCAATTGCCCCGAAATGCCCAGATTCGGCGCCGGATCAGGCCCCGCCGCGCGGCTCCGGGGCATGAATATGCGGATGGGCGTGGAAATGCGGATGGGAATGGATCTCAGCTGGGCGCAACACGCCCGCGCGCAGCACCATCGCCCGACTGGCCAGCTCCGAAACGAACCCATCGTCATGCGAAACGAGGATCATCGCCCCCTCAAACGCCGCCAGCGCCGCACGCAGCCTTGCGCCGTTTTCCGCATCGATCCCGTTGGTCGGCTCATCCAGCAGCAACACGTCAGGCCGCATCGCCAAAAGCCCGGCCAAACACACCAGCCGCTTTTCACCGCCCGACAGTTTATGTGTGAACCGCTCCGCCAGATGGGCAAGGCCCAGCCCCTCCAGCACCGCCAGCGCGGTGGCCCGCGCCGCGTCTTCACCCACGCCAAGATTAAGCGGACCAAAGGCCACATCCTCGATCACGCTGGGGCAGAAAAGCTGATCATCGCTGTCTTGAAACAAAAAGCCGATCCGGCGCCGCGCGACCCGGAAATCGGCCTCGCGCGTGCACTCTTGGCCAAACAGGGTCACCCGCCCCGCTGCCGGACGTTCTAACCCGACGATGGCGCGCAACAGCGAGGTTTTGCCCGCGCCATTCGGCCCGACGATGGCCAAGCGTTCGCCCAGTTTCAGGCTTAGGCTGGCCCCGGACATCACAACCTGCCCATCGCGGCGAAGGGTCAGATCAGTCAGCGTGACAAGCGGGATCATCCAAGCCCCCATAGCAGAATCAAAAGAAAGGGCGCGGGCAGCGCGATCGCACGAAGCTTATCCGCCCGTGGCACCGCACGCGTGGCGGGACGGGGCAGCCGGCCCGCATAATGGCGCAGCCGCATCGCCTCTTCTACCCGGTCGGCGCGTTGCAGCGCGCGCAAAAGCATCCGCCCGATCAGCCAGCCATAGCTGCGCCAACTGTGCAAATTGGTGCCGGGGCGAAAGCTGCGGGCGCGCATCGCCTCTTGCGCCCGCGCCATCTCAGCCCGGATCAGCGCCAGATAGCGCACGAGCCCCAAAAAAATGCGCACCAAGGGCTCTGGCAGGTGCAGCGCCCGCAGCGCGGCCCCCAAATGCTCGGGCGCGGCCCCGGCAAAAAGCGCTGACAGAAACAGCACCGAGGCGGTGACCTTGGCCGCCAGTGTCAACGCGCGCCAAAGCCCTTCGACACTGGCCTGAAGCGGGCCCAGTGTCAGCAGCGCGGTGCCGGGCATGGAAAAGGGCACCGTCACCAGAACGATCAGCAAGAATGCCTCTAGATGCAGCAAGCGCCGCCATGGCAGGGCGTGCCGCTCCAACGCATAAAGCACCGCAACCAGCGCCAATCCAGCAAAGGCCGGACCGGGCGCATCAAGCGGCGCAATGAACACAAGCACCGCCGCCCCGGCCAAAAGACGCGCACGCAAATCGCCGGGCCAAAGCGTCACTTGCGCCGACCTCGCGCCCAAAGGCCGATCCCCGCCAAGCCGATGATCAGGAAAATCCCCGACATCAGATCGGTCATCCGCATCCGCGCATCCAGCTGTTCAAGCCGCTCCATAAGCGGTGCGACTTCGCGCGCTACGGCGGCCTCGACCACAGCGGCGATATCACCTTGCGGGGGGGCGGACGACGAGAGGGCGGGGGAATTGGCGGGGGCGGCTTTGGCGGCGGCGGGCGGCGGCGGCGCCCCGAACCGCTCGGGCCCCAGCGTCGCTTGGGCGATATGCCCATCGCCGGTGTTCATCGTGATCGTCACCGGGGCGGTGATCTGCGCGGGCGCGACAAAGGCGAAGCCCCCCGTCGCATCGGTCTGCCCTTCGGCCAGGGCGGTCTGGCCCATTGCGGCGCTCCAATGCACGCCCTGCGGACGCCCGCCGCCGATAAAGAACCCATAGCCCGACACCTCGCCCCCCACGACCTTGGCAAAGACTTTCATCCCATGGGCCGCGGCGGGGCTTGCGGCACAAAGCGCAAAGATCAGCGACAGAAGCAAGAAGGGCAGGCGGATCATGCGGGCAGGTCCTCTTCGGGGGACAGGCGGGGATGTAACGCACGTGGTTCGACCCGCGCAAGAAAGCTGATGATGGTGCCGCTCACCGCCGCCTCGACCAGTGCAAGCGGCAGATAGGTCAGCCCCAGCACTTTGGCCGCAGGCGTAAATTCGGGGGCTGACAAAAACAGCGCCAAGGCCACCCCCGCCGCCGTGCCCGCCACCGCCAGCACAGAGCCCAGCGCCGCCAGCGCCCCCGCCCGCGCGGGGCTGGCAGCATTGCGGATCATCGGCCCCAGCACCACGCCCACAAGCGCCCCGGGCAGCGCAATGTTCAGCGTGTTGGTGCCCAGACTGGTCAGCCCGCCCATGCCAAACAGCGCCGCTTGCAGCGCCAAAGCCACCACAACGGCGGGAAATATGCCCCAGCCCAGCATGATCCCCATCACACCGGAAAGCAAAAGATGCACGCTGGACGGCCCCACCGGCACCGCAACCAAAGAGGCGGCAAAGAACACGGCGGCCAAAAGCGCCACGCGCGGGATCGCGCGGTCATCCAGCGCCCGCAGACCAAGCGCCACGCCGCCTGCGGCCAGCGCGCCCGTGCCGATCAGCACTGGCAGGCCTAGCAATCCATCGGGGATATGCGCCATTTTAGCGGCCCGGCGCGGTGGCATGCACCCAGATCAACGCGCCCTCTTCGACCGGCACCTGTTCCCCCGTGGGCGCGGTCATCGGCGCATCGGCCTCGGTCAGGGCGGCAAAGCCCCACCAGCCCGCCAAAGGCATCGCATAGGAAAAGGTGCCATTGGCATCGGCGGTGATGACTTGGGTGACGAACGCATCATTCGGCGCGCTCAGGCTGCCCTCATTGACCCATTCCACCTCAATCTCGGCAAAGGGAACGGGCGCATCGCCCTTCATCACCACCCCGGAAAAGAGATTGCCCGCCCAAAGCCCGGTGGGGCGGGTCAGCGGACGAATTTCAACGGGCAAACCGATCATCTGATCCCAGCCTTCCCCGCTGGCCCAGCTATCGACCACGACTTTTGCATGATGCACGATCATCTTGCCCTCTGCCGGTTCCCAATAGGGCTGCGGGGTCGCCCAAAACACCGCCGCACCCGGCTCTGGCAGATCGGCCCGCAGGGTCCAGGCCATCGCATCGCCCTGCGGCGCCTCGGCCAAAGCGGCGGAAAGATCGGTGGCGACACCGCCCGCGACCATCCCGACCGCGGCGGGGCGATCAAGCTGCATGACAGGCCCGCCTTCGAACGGGTGGGTAAAGGTCAGATCAAGCGTCACCCTGCCGCCCTCGGGCAGCACATCGGCAGAAGGCAGAAGCTCAAGAAAATGCGCTTGTGCGGGCGCAGCGGCGAGCCAGAGCGCGGGCAGACATCCAAGGGCAAAGGTGCGGGCAACGCGAAGCGGCATGGCAGTCTCCGTTGGTATGATTTTTCAAAACATTAGTCATACCGCGCAGCTACACAAGTGAAAATCGTTGCCTTGAGGCGAAAATTACAGGAAAATCAAAGCGGTAAGAAAATGACCACTGGAAAGAAAGGGTTTCCATGCAGCGCATCACGATCACCCTGACCGATGAAATCGCTGAAGAGCTTGATCTTTTCATGGCGCAAAGCGGCGCGGGCAACCGCTCGGAAGCGATCCGCGATCTGGTGCGGCGCGCACTGGCCACCCGCCCCGATGCCCCGCCCGAGGCGCCCTGCCTGGGGGTGATGTCTTGCACGGTCGATCAGTCGGTGCGCAACCTTGGCGCGCGGCTGGCCCAGCGGCGGCTTGATACGCATGACCGCACCTTGGCCGCTTTGTCAGTGCCGCTGGATCATTCCACCTCTTTGGAAATCGAGGTGACGCGCGGCACATTGGGCATGCTGACCCGCGCGGCAGAGGCGCAATTTCTGGAACGCGGCGTGGCGCATGGCGCGCTTGCGCTCATTCCGGTGGGGCAAGACGGGGCCCGGCACAAACACCCGCAGCCGGATGGGGAACACGGGCATGGCCACGAGCACAGCCATACGGTCGTGCAAACAAGCTTTCGCCCCACCACGGCGCCGACGACCCCGGATGCGTCGTGAAACCGTTACGTAAACGTTAACGGCGCGTCGCACAGCCGCTCTAGCACGGCCTCACCCCAACCATATTGGAACAGGTGAGACCCATGACATTCAAATCCGCCCTGCTTGGCGCGACCGCGCTGCTGGCCCTGCCGACGATGACCTTCGCGGCCGATATCAGCTTTTCCGAAGTGCCCTTTGCCGCCGATGATGCCGCCAAACGCGCCGTGACCGCTTCGGATAAAATCGTTATCGACGGCACCGAATATGCCATTGGTTACAACATTTTGGCCCGCACCGGCGACAAGATCGGCACCGGCACCTTTGGCGCTTTGGTCGATGAGACCGGCGCGATCGTGACCGAGGAGGACGGCTCGCAAGCGCTGTCGGTCGATGCCGATTTCACCTCGTTTCTACCGGTGGGCGACAAGCTTTACTCGATCACCCATTTCGAATCGCGCCCCGGGGCGATGTATCTGAGCGAATTGACCCAAGACGCCGATGGCAAACTGACCCCGGTGTCGACCAAACCGATCGAGTTTAAAGATCTGGGCGGGCTTTGGGTGCCCTGCGCGGGGTCGGTGACGCCGTGGGGCACGCATCTGGGCTCGGAAGAATATCCGGCCGATGCCCAAGGCATCGAAATGGCGACCGCGCTTGAGGAAATCGATGACTACTACAAGCCGATGGTGCGCTTCTTCGGCGTCGATCCAGCGAAAATGGACCTTGCGCAGTTCCGCGACGTGTTCAACCCCTATGCCTATGGCTACCCGACCGAAATCACGGTGAGCGCGGCGGGCGAGGCCACGGCGGCCAAACACTATGCCATGGGCCGCGTCGCGGTTGAGCTGGCCTATGTGATGCCCGACCAAAAAACCGCCTATATCTCGGATGACGGCACGAATGTTGGCCTGTTCAAATTCGTTGCCGACGAAGCGGGCGATCTGTCGGCGGGCACGCTTTACGCTGCCAAATGGGTACAAAGCTCGGCGGAAAACGGCGGCGCGGCGGCGCTTGAATGGGTTGACCTTGGCCATGCCACCGATGCCGAAATTGCCGAAGCCATCGCCAAGAAACCGGCGTTTTCGGATATCTTTGAAGTTGCGGACCTTGGCGAAGGCGACACCTGCGGCGAAGGCTTTGGCGCCTCGAACGCCGAAGGTGTGAAACAATGCCTGAAGGTGAAACCGGGCATGGAGGCGGTGGCCTCGCGCATTGAAACGCGCCGCTACGCCTCGATGATGGGGGCCACGACTGAATTCCGCAAAATGGAAGGCATCACCTATAACCCCGACCAGCATGTGCTGTATCTGGCCATGTCGGAAGTGGCCAAAGGGATGGAAGGCGGCGACAAGCGAGACCTTGCCTCGCGCGATGCGATTGCGCTGCCCGCCAATAAATGCGGCACCGTTTATGAACTGGCGCTGGATGACGCCTTCAGCGCGACCGAGATGAAAGCGCTGATCTCGGGCATGCCGCATGACTATGCCGAAGATGCGCCCGAAGCGGGCAATAGCTGCGATATCAACGGCATCGCCAACCCCGACAACATCACCTATATGCCGGGCACCAACACGCTGATCATCGGCGAAGACACCGGTTCGGGGCACCAAAACGACGTGATCTGGGCGATGAACCTCGGTTCGGGCGACATCACCCGCGTGTTCTCGACGCCTTACGGCTCGGAAACCACCTCGCCCTATTTCTACCCGAACATCGGCGGGCATGCCTATCTTACCGCCGTGGTGCAGCACCCCTACGGGGAATCGGATGAAGACAAGCTGCAAGACGCCGCCGATGCGCGCGCCTATGTGGGCTATATCGGGCCGATGCCGGCGCTGGACGCGAAATAAGACCTCGCAATGACCTGTGCGGGGAGGGTACGCCCTCCCCGCAGTTTTTTTGCCTGCCCGGAGAAGATGATGCGCCGCGCCCCTGCCCTGTTTTTGCTCATGCTTGCCCCGAATTTTGCTTGGGCCGAGCCGATGCAGGTGGATTTGAAATCAACGGTGCTGAGCAACCCGACCGCCTATATTCCCCCGCAATGCTACACCAAAACCGAAGATGCGGCCGGGGGCGTGCATAACCCCTGTTTCACCTGCCATGTTTCAAGCCGCGCACCGCATTACATCAATGATGCGGATCTGCAGACGGCCTATAGCTTCCCCGAACCCGCACTAGAAAACCCGTGGACGAACCTGTTTGTGGATCGCCGCGCGGCGGTGGCGCGGGTGAGCGATACCGAGATTTTGGCCTATATCCGGCAAGGCAATTACCTTGATGCGGCAGGCACCAACCTTTTGGCCGAACGGCTGGAGCATCTGCCCCCAGACTGGGATGTGGATGGCAATGGCACATGGGACGGGTTCACCCCCGATGTCGCCTACAACTTTGACGCGGAAGGCTTTGATATTGGGGCAGACGGGCAGATGACCGGCTGGCGCGCCTTTGCCTATTATCCGCTCAACGGTGCGTTTTGGCCCACCAATGGCGCGACGGATGATGTGATGATCCGCTTGCCCGACGCCTATCGTCAAACCGAAGACGGGCGCGAAAGCCGCAGCGTTTACAAGGTGAACCTTGCGATCACCGAAGCGCTGATCCGCCGCGCACCGGTGCCGATTGAACCAACGGATGAGCGCCCTTTAGGCGTCGATCTGGATAAAGACGGCACGCTTGGCCAAGCGCTCAACATCGCCTTTGACTGGGCCCCGAAAGAGGGACGCAATATGTCCTATGTGGGTCGCGCGCGCGTGCTGCAAGCGGCGGGCGAGGCTCCTTTGGCTGCCGGGCTTTACCCGCTTGGCACCGAGTTTTTGCACACGGTGCGCTATATTGATGTGGATGAGGTGACCGGGCAAATCCGCATGGCGGCCCGGCTCAAGGAATTGCGCTATATGCGCAAGACCCGCTGGCAGACCTATTTCGACCGCCAAGAAGGCGCGCTGGCCGAGGCAAAAGAACGCGACAGCTTCCCCGACCGGATCGCGCTGTTTTTTGGCTCGTCAGAAGTGGGGGTCAGCAATGGCACCGGCTGGCGGCTGCAAGGGTTCATTGAAGATGCAACGGGCGATCTGCGCCCGCAAAGCTTTGAAGAAACCGTCTTTTGCATCGGCTGCCACGGCGGGGTTGGCGCCAATGACGACGACACTTTCGCCTTTCCGCGCAAGCTGGCGGGCACCTTGGGCCATGGCGGCTGGTGGCATTGGAGCCAGCGCGGGCTTTATGACATCCCCGAAATGATCCGCGCCGATGGGGCGCCCGAATATGCGCATTATCTGGCGGAAAACGGTGCGGGGGATGAATTGCGCGGCAATATGGAGGTGATTGACCGGTATCTGACGGAAACGGGCGATCTGCGCCCGGACCCGGTCGCCGCCTTTCGCGCCGATGTTTCGCAATTGCTTTATCCCTCGCGCAAGCGCGCGCTGGCGCTGAACAAAGCCTATCGGGAGATCGTGCGCGAACAGAGCTTTGTAAAAGGCCGCGACGCGACGCTGACGGAGCAAGAAAACGTCCATCGCAGCGTCACGCCCGATCAACCGACCGCGATCACCCGCCCGCTGACCGCGTGGTATGACTAACCCCCCGGACCGCGCCCGACCCGGTTCGGGCGCGGCTCAGGCGAAAAGATCAAAGCCCGTCAGGCTGGTATCACCGATCACGGGATGCAAGATCGTTCCCGCGTCATCGCCCAAAAGACTGGTATCGCCGATGACCGGATGCAGGGTTGACCCAGCATCGCCGCCGGCAAAATCGGTATCTCCGATGACCGGGTGCAAGATCGATCCTGCATCGCCCTGCCCCACCGGCGCGGTAAAAATGAAGCTGTCGTTGTCCATCTGTTGTCCTTTCACGGTGCAGGCCCAGCATGCCGAAACCGCGAAAAGCGCGCCATTCCCCGGTTGGGGAATGGCGCTGCCGGATCAAAGCCAAAACAGGCTCAGAAATCTTGATTCTTAAGCAATTGCGCCGGGATCGCCAGCCCTGCCCCGATCGCGCCAAGAGTGAAAATCACCCGGATCATGCTGATGGCCGCATCGGTCAACAGGGCACTTGGCTCCGGCGCATTGGGCACGGTCAGCGCGAAAAGGCCCAGCAACGCTTGGCCCAAAAAGGCGCCCGGCACCATCGGGATGCAGCCCGCCAGCGCCACCGCATTACAGGCCGGACCCAAGCGGCGATGCAAAAAGGACACCGCGCAGCTTGTGACCATGGCGGCGGCGAAGGTCGCGCCTTCAAGGCTCCACGCCATATCTTGGCCCAAGGTGCGCACCGCAAGCGCCAGCGCCCCCGCGGCCGCGCACCACGGCAAGGCCCGCAAACCGAAATTGAACAGCACGCCAAACCCGGCGGCGGCCAGCGCGCCAAACAGGGCCTGATGGGCAAGATGCGGTAAAAGCTCCATCATAGTCAGCCTCCCATGCCCAAAAGCACCTGCGCGCACCACACGCCGACCGAGGCGAAGATCATCACCATCAGCACCCAGACCGCACGCGCGCTGCCCATCGTCGGATAGCCGTCCATGATATCGGTCTGCGCATTGGTCGAGGGCACACCGGGCACCAAAAGCAAGATCGACGCCATCATCGCCAATTGCGTGGTGGCACTGCCCAAAAGCCAGGCGCCAAGCCCGCCCAAGGTGGCGGCGATAAAGGCAATGGCCCCGGCCACCAGAAAGACGTTGACGCCGCGATGCATCAGATGGTGGCGCAGATATTGTCCCACGGCCCCTGCGGCCCAAACCGGGCCAAAGGCGGCCCAATCGATGCCCAAAAGCCGCCCGAACGAGGCGCAGGCCAACCCCACCGCCAGCGCAGTCAGCCATGCCGAATGGCGCGGGGTTTCACGGGCCAGGCGGTCCAATTCCGCTTCGACCGCCTCAACGCTCATATTCTCGCGTGCGGCACGCGAGCAAAGCGCCCGCACCGCCAGATCCAGCCGGTGGTTCACGCCCAGCCGCCCGACCTGCAACATGCGGGTGATCGTATTGCCCTCGGCATGCAGCGTCATCGCAATCGAGGCATAGCCCGAGCGCAGTCCGACCGTTTCGGCCCCGAACCCCTTTGCGATCATCGTAATGCCGCGATGCACCACGCTAACCGAGGCGCCGCTTTCCATCATCATTCGTCCGGCCCTTAGGGCCGTGGTTGCATAGCGCTCTAGCGCGCGGTGGCGCACCACGACCGGGTCTATCGGCGCATCAGTCTCGTTCATGCGTGCTTCCTTTCGGGCTGCACCTAGCAGCCTAACCGGGGCCAGACAATCGCGGAACAGGCCCTGCATGGCGGCCATGCGCAGCACAACACGCAAAGCGCCACGATCCCTTCTTTACGGGGGCGGGATGTGCAAAGCTTGCGCCACAAAATCGGAAAGGACCACCATGACGCTTCCGCTTCTGGGCACCGCATTGCTTTATGATCATTTCGCAACCCTGCGCCCTTGGATCTGTGATGCGGGCCGGGCCATCGAGATTCAGGATTTCGTCACCCCCAACCTTGGCGAGACCGAAACCGCCGATCTGATCGCCGCGTGGCAGCGGGTGCTGCCCGCGCAAACCGGGCCACGCGGTATCCACGGGCCGTTCTTCGGGCTGGATCTGGGCAACCCCGACCGGGAAATTCGCGCGATCATCACCCGCCGCTTCCTGTGGGGGCTTGAGATCGCCGAGGCGCTTGCGGCCACGCATATGGTGGTGCATTCGCCCTTCAGCTATTGGCTGCATCTCAACCGCGCGAATTACCCCCATATCGAACCCGCGATTTTTGATGCCGCCGCCGAATGCCTTGCCCCCGTGCTGGCCCGTGCCGCCGATGTGGGCTGCACCTTGATGCTGGAAAACATCGATGACACGGACCCAAGCGCCCGGGTGCGGTTGGTGCAGACGCTCGATCATCCGAACCTGCGCGTGTCGCTGGACACCGGGCATGCCGAACTGGCGCATGGGCAATATCGGGCACCGCCGGTGGTGGATTTCATCGCCGCGGCAGGCGATCTTTTGGGCCATGTCCATTTGCAAGATGCCGATGGCTACGCCGATCGGCACTGGCACCCGGGGGATGGCCGCATTCCGTGGCGGCCGGTTTTCACGGCACTGGCTGAATACGCCCAAAATCCGCGCCTCATTCTAGAGGTGCGCGGCGATCATGCCCGCCTGCCCGAAACGGTGGCGCGGCTGGAAACGCTGGGGCTTGCCCGATAGGCGCACGGGTTGGCACGCAACTTCCGCGCGACACGAGGCAACCGGGCGTGGTAGCCTTGTTGGTGGAAGGACCGATTCATTTTATCGAGTGGGGGGCTACGCATGAGCCACTTTCGTAATTCGGTTGATCAGATCGTCGACCGCTACGCGCGCCTACACAAAATTGACCCAATGTCATTCGACGAAGACTGCGTGCGCCCCGCGCTGCGGCTCAAGGATGCACAGGACATTGCGGGCCTTGACCGCACCGAATGCCTGATCGTGGAATTTCACCGCGATCAATTGATTTCAGATCGCAAGATGATCGATCTGCTGCGCCGCCATCAAAAAGAAGTCACCGGTCGGCATTAAGGCCCGCCGGTTTTTGGCCCCGGTTTCCTTTCGGGCTGGGGGAAAGTGGCCATAAGGCTGAAAAAACCATGTGATCGCTTGTTGTCGGGGCCCGTCAGGCCTATGCCGGGGCATGCGTATTCTTGACAATATCATCAGTGATCGCGGCTCCAAATATGCCGTTTCGGGCGGGCCTTGCGGCTCACCGCAAGAGGCGCGCGCCTTCGTTCAGGCGCTGTGCAAAACCAAGAAATTCGCCAAGGCCACGCATCATTCTTGGGCCTTGCTGACGCCAGAAGCCCCGCTGAAGAATGACGATGGCGAGACGGGCGCGGGCATGGTGATCTTGCGGATGCTGGAACGCGAGGGGCTGCACGATCATCTGATCGTGGTGACGCGCTGGTTCGGGGGCAAGCATCTGGGCGGCGACCGTTTCCGCCATGTGCAAGACGCCGTGCGGATCTACCTTGATGCCCTAAAAGCAGAGGCCCCCGATCACGGGTAAAGTGACGATGCAGGGCCACCCCATCGCACGACAGGATGGCCCAATCCCCAAGAAACCGCCCCTAGCCGCCGAAATGCAGGCTCTTGACCTCTTGGTAATCTTCAAGGCCCAACAGGCCGCCCTCGCGCCCATTGCCCGAGGCTTTGTAGCCGCCAAAGGGCGTGCCCCAGCCCAGCCCGCCGCCATTGATATGCACCGCCCCTGCGCGCAGCCGCCGGGCCACGCGCTCGGCGCGCGCGGGATCACCGGTTTGCAGATAGGCGGCAAGGCCATATTCGGTGGCATTGGCCAGCGCGATCATTTCCGCTTCATCCGCCGCAGGCAGGATCGACAGCACCGGGCCGAAGATTTCCTGCTTGGCAATCGTCATCTCGGGGGTGACATCGGCAAAGACCGTGGGGCGCGCATACCAGCCGCGCGGGCACTCATCGGGCTTCCCCGGACCGCCCGCCACCAGCCGCGCGCCTTCGGCGATGCCCGCCGCGATCAGTGCCTGCACCCGCTCCCATTGGATCTGGTCATAAAGCGGGCCAAGGTGGTCACCCTCTTGCTTGGGATCGCCCACTTGCGTGTCTTGCGCGGCGGCGGTGGCGATCTCCACCACCTCGTCATAGCAGGCGCGCTCCACGATCAAGCGGGTGGGCGCGTCACACGATTGCCCGGTGTTCAGGAAACACTCGCTCACCGCATAGCGCACCCGATCCGCCAATGCCGCGCCGCAATCGGCGAACACCAGATTGGGGGATTTGCCCCCCAGTTCCAGTGTCACGCGCTTGACCGTATCGGCGGCGGATTTCGACACCGAAATCCCCGCCCGGGTCGAGCCGGTGAACGACACCATCGCAAGGCCCGGATGGCGCGCCAAAGCATCGCCCACCTCGGGCCCGGTGCCATGGATCAGCGCAAAGGCCCCCGGCGGCACCCCCGCCTCGTGCAGGATTTCCGCGTAAATCTGCGCCGATAGCGGCGTAAACTCGGACGGTTTCAAGATCGCCGGGCAGCCGGCGGCCAGCGCGGGCAACACCTTGAGCGCGATCTGGTTGATCGGCCAGTTCCACGGCGTGATCAGCCCGACCGGCCCGATCGGCTCGCGCGTCATCTTATCGCCGTTGGAAAGCTGCCAGCGTTCCTCTTGCCCCTCCAGCGCCTCGATAAAGCCATCGGCATGGCCGATGCCCGCCTCGGCCTGCATCTCGCGCGCCATGGTGATGGGCGCCCCCATTTCGCGGCACATCGCTTGGGCCAAGTCTTCCTTGCGCGCGGCGGTCAGTTCCCGAATACGGCGCAACAGCGCCAAACGGTCCGCCTTGGGCCACAGCCCAAAGCTTTCAAAAGCGTGGGTGGCGGCCTTGACCGCCCGGTCCACATCGGCGGCGCTGCCCAGCGCCACCGTGCCGATCAGCGCATCTTCGGCGGGGTCCATGATCGGCATGGTCTCGCCCCCGGCGGGGCTTACCCATGCGCCATCGATGTAAAAACGATCTGCAGTCATCGCAGGGTCCTTTTGTTCCGCCGCAAACGGCAGCGGGTCATCTGTGTTTTGCAAGCTGCACGGGGTGCTTAGACCGGGCGACCGCGGATCGTGCAGACCTCATGATAGATTGCCGCCTCGCGGTCGGCATCCAGCATTTGCTGCGCCTCGCTGGCCGAGATAGGCTCTGCCCCCGCCGGGTCACGGTAAAAGGCGCAGCGGAAATCGTGGTCCAGCCCGGTGCCCCCCAGCGCCTTTTCCAACGCGACGAAGAAAGAAATATCCGTCCCGGCATGCTGGCGCACGATCTGACCTTGCAGCTTTTCAGGCGTGTAGCCATTGGCCTCGAACATATCAAACAGCACCGGAACGCCAACCCGCGCCCCGAAATTAAGGATCACATCGGCCTTTGGTGCACGCGCGCGCAGACGCCGCAGCAATGCCTCGTTCAGGCCCAAACCAACGGCATTGAAGGGGAATTCCTCGAATTCGGTCCACGGGTAGTAATGCGCGATATGGTCGTCTTCGCGCACATCCGCCCCCTCGCCCAATTCGGTGCGGTGCAGTTTGCGAAAGGCATCAAAGCGCGGATCGCCCGGGCAGGCGACCTGTGGCAGACAGCCGATCACCGCATCCGTTTGCGCAATTTCTTCCTGCGCTTCGGGCGTGTCGATCAGGCTGACCGCCCCATGGACCGGGTGGAACAGATGCGCCTGTTCCGGCGCAAGGCTTTGCACATTGCGTTCGGCCAGATCGGCCATGCGCGGGTCAAGGTCACTACCCGAAACCCGCGCGGCGCCGCACAGCCGCAACAGGAAAGCCGCATTCGCGCCGGTGCCGATCCCCACCTCATAGACACGCTTTCCGGCAAGATCGGCCTTTTCCAAGGCGCGCTGAAAAGTCTGCGTCCAAGGATCGCTTGGGTCAAAGGCGAATTCGGGGGCATGGGGGGTGGCGTCGCTCTCCAGCTCGTCAATTTGCGGTGCGGTCAAGTCTGAATGGCTCATGTCTCTTCCGTGAAAATAGCAAGGGCGCCGCCGCAATCGGCGGCCCCCATATCAATCCAGCAGCAGCACGCTGCGTGCATCGCCGCGCAGGCAATGATCCGAGCGCATCGAGGCGGCATAGCCGCCCGCATTGATCAGCGCGATCACATCGCCCTCTTGCGGGTCGGGCAACGGGTGATCTTCGGCCCATTTGTCGAGCGCCTCGTTGACATTGCCCACAAGAGTGAACGGGCTGGGCGCCGCGTCGCGCGGGGCGGCGGGCACCGGCTCGCAGGGCAGGCCGTAAAAGGCAGGCTCCATCGCAAGGTTGAACCCGGCATCAAGGCCCAGAAATTCCACCGCCTTGCGGCGTTCGCGATAGGTGACAGAGGCAAGCAGCACCCCCGCATCCTTGATCAGAAAATCGCCCGGCTCGACCGAAACGGTCAGCCCTGCGCCGCCATAGGCCTGCGCGATAGTCTTGGCCCAAAGATCAAGATCCAGCGGTGCATCGCTGGCGCGATGCGGCACGCCCAGCCCGCCGCCGATGTTAATATCCGTCAACCCGGGCAATTGCGCGATGAAGGCGCGGCTCGCCTCCAAAACAGCGGCGAATTGGGTCATTTCCCGATCCAGATAGCCGCAGCCCGCATGGAAATGCAGCCGGGTGATGGTCAACCCGTGCTTGCGCGCAATCTCGATCGCTTCGGGCAGCCGGTCCAGATAAATCCCGAATTTCGTGGCCGCCGTGCCGCTATATTGCAGCATCTCGCTGCCGCCATAACCAATGCCACGGTCGGGGTTGATGCGCAGCCCGACTTTGCGCCCGGGGCAGATCTGCCCAAAGCGGTCCAGCGCGGCCAGCGAGTCGAAATTGATCGCGATCCCCTCGAACCGAGCCAGCGTTTCGATATCGGCGCGGCTGAGCGAGGTGCCGGTGAAAGAGATATCTTCTTCACGAAAGCCGCAAGACAGCGCATGCAGCAATTCTTCGGGCGAGCAGATATCGGCCCCGCACAGCCCCTGCCCCGCAAGGTAAGACAAAAGCTGCGGCGTGCGATTGGCCTTGATCGCGTAATAAACCCGGTGATCCAGCCCGGCCCGGTCCAAGGCGCGGTGCAATTGGCCCAGCTTTTCAGTGACGCGGGGCGCGCGGATCACATAGGCGGGCGTGCCGATCTTGCGCGCCAAAGCCTCCAGATCGGCGGTGCCAAGATGCAGATGCCCACCCCGCAGGGCCAAATCGTCGCGTTGCCACCATGGGGCCGTCGCGGCGGCGGGGGCCGCAGCCGCAGTCTTGGGTAACTCTACCTCTGTCTCAGACATGTCGAGCCGTCCCTTGCGGCGCCGATCGCGTCTTGGCCACGGGGCCTTCGGGTGCTTCGGCGCTCGAATAGACCAGCCGCACATCTGTGCTTTCGCCGGTCAGGCACGCGGCGACCCGGTCGGGCGCGGTGCAGGCGCGATCAACCAAAACATCCAGCGGCAAACCACAATCTTGCCGGCCGACGACCGCTTGTTTGATCCGCAGCACCGTCAGGGGGGCCGAAAGGCCACGGCAATCGATGAAGCTTGTCGGTTGGCTCATGTTTCGTCTCCTTCGTTCTCTGGGCGGCTTTGCCGCTTTTAGGGTCGTCAGCATGTCCGGGCACCGTGCCCCGCCCGAAGGCCGGGTGTTAGAGCTTGCCCGCTTTAAGATCGGCCTCGGCCCGGTTCAGGGCGTCGGCAAGAATGGCAACGATCCGGTCGATATCGGCGCGTTCGATGATCAGCGGCGGCGACAGGATGCACAGGTTTTCATAGGGCCGCACCAAGAGCCCCGCCTCTTGGCAATAGCTGTCCACCCGCTGCGCGAGCGCCATATTCGCCGCCGTCGGGCCGATTTCTTCGCCGGTCCAGCATTCCACGCAGGCCATCAGATGATCGCCGCGCACCGTGTAAACGATATCTTCTCCGCGCAATTCGCGCAGCTTTTCGATGAAGTAAGGGCCGACATCGCGCACATGGCCGCAGATATCCTCGCGCTCCATGATCTCGATATTGGCCAGCGCCACCGCACAGGCGACGGGATGGCCCGAATAGGTAAACCCATTCGAGAACACAGGCTTGTCGGCAGGCGCATTCTTGGCCAGCGCCGAGGCGATCCGGTCTGAGACCAACACCGCCCCCAAGGGCTGATAGCCCGACGACAGCCCTTTGGCGGTGATGACCATGTCCGGCTCCAGCCCGAAGCGCACCTCCGAGGCAAAGAAATGCCCCAACCGCCCGAAGCCGGTCACCACCTCATCGGAAATATAAAGGATGCCGTATTTGTGGCACAGATCGCAGGTGGCCTTTTGGTAGCCTTCGGGGGGCGTCAGCACCCCACCCGAGGCCATGATCGGCTCGGCGATGAAACAGGCGATCTTGTCGGGGCCGATGCGCTTGATTTCGGCTTCCATCTCGGACAGCAATTCTTGCAGCTTTTCTTCCGCCGAGAGGTTGGAGCGATCCGGGTCATAGCCCGGGCTCGACAAATGATGCACGAAGCCCGCTTCGTAGTGAAACAGCGTGCGATCCGCCGATTTGCCCGACAGCGATTGCGTCAGATAGGTGCCGCCGTGATAGGCATTGATCCGCGACAGCACATGGCGCCGCTCTGGCTGGCCCTGCGCCGCGAAATGGTAATGCGCGATGCGAATGGCGGATTCCACCGCGGTCGAGCCGCAGGTGGTGAAATGCACCCGGTTCAGATCGCCCGGCGACAGCGAAGCGAGTTTTTCCGCCAGCCGCGCGGCCGGTTCGCTCGAAACATCGCCAAAGGGGGTGTAATAGGCCATTTTGCGGGCCTGATCGGCCATTGCCTCGGCCAATTCCTCGCGCCCGTAGCCCAAGGTCATGCACCACATGCCACCAATGGCATCCAGATAGCTTTTGCCTTCGCTGTCGCGCACCCGCACGCCCTTGGCCGTGCTGATGACCAGCGCATCTTGCGTGCCAAGGCTGCTCAGATCGGCCCAAGGGTGCAGCACATGGCGCGCATCGGCTTGCGGGATCGATGCGGGCGCCGTGGTGCCGGTTTCGGTCTTCGGGGCGTTTTCAGCCACTAACTCCATGAAGGTTGCGCCTCCTGGTTTCGCGCCACGCGCGATATGGGTGATTTACGGCCCCAGTCGGGCCTGAACGGATAAAAACGGCCAGCCGGCGCGGGAACGCGCCAGCCCTGTCACGGCTTGATGACCTTTGGTCGAAAACCGATCCAGACGGAGCCGCCACCGAGAAAGGCGTCACTTATGTCGGGCCTCTGCGCCCCTGCGCTCTCCTCGGATTCTCACCCTATACTTGCCATAATCGCCCCCCCAACTAAACCCGAGGGCGCCAAGTTTTCCAAAATGCGACACAATACCCCACAAAAGCGTCGCTTTTGCCCATTCGATAGGCATGATGCGCCGCCTGCAGGCAGTCCGCTATCAAACGCCTGAAAATCCGATCAAAAGACTGGGACGAGGCGGCGCGCAGGGTTGACGCCCTTGCGCGCCAGCCGCGCACAAGCTCTCCCAAACGGCGCCGAGCAAAGCCCGCCCCAGTTTTCCAGTCAAACCGCGCGGCAAGCAGCCAAACTAGCCGACGCGCTGGCCTTTGACCCAGACCCCGCGCAGCGCCGCCGTGCGCCCGATCCGATGCGCGCGAATAAGATCGGCGCGCAAACCCGGTTCGATCCGGCCACGATCGCTTAGCCCGACCGCTTGCGCCGGGGCATCGGTCACCGTGGCCAGCCCACGCGCCACATCGCCCCAGATATCGCCCAGCATCAGCGCCGCCGACAGCAGCGCCGAGGGCACATAGTCCGACGACAAAATGTCCAAAAGCCCTGCCTCGGCTAGCTCGTGCGCGGCGACATTGCCCGAATGCGAGCCACCGCGAATAAGGTTCGGCGCACCCATCATCACCGCAATGCCCGCCCGATGGCAGGCTTGGGCGGCCTCAAACGTCGTGGGGAATTCGGCAAATTGCACGCCATGGCGTTTCGAGGTTTCGACCTGTTCGGCGGTCGTATCATCATGGCTGGCCAGCACCGCGCCATATCGCGCCGCTGCCGCCACCGCGCCCGCCTCATGCGCCGCGCCCAGCCGCGCGCGCAGGGCGCGCTGCGCCGCCACATGGTCCTCGAACCCTTCGGGGCTTAGCGCATGCTTGCCGATCACATAGTCGCGCAGCTTGTCTAGATCGCGAAATTGCCGCTCGCCGGGGGTGTGATCCATCAAGCTGACAATGCCCACCCGATCTTCCGGCCCGAATTTGGCCAGTTCTTCCAGCAATGTCTCCGAACAGGTTTCGGCCCGCAAATGCAGATAATGCGAGATACGGAACCCCGCACGCGCGCGCATTTCCAGAATTTCATCGGCCAGCGCGCGCGCATATTCGCGGTAGTCCCCGCGCGCGCCAGAGGCCCCGATGGACCCCACCCGCAAGGCATCGAACACCGTCGTAATCCCGACCGAGCATAATTCGGCATCATGGGCGATGATTGCATCGGCATGAGGCCAGTCGACCTTGGGCCGCGGCTCGATATGGCGTTCCAGATTGTCGGTGTGCAATTCAATCAAACCCGGCGCCACAAGATCGCCGCCGCAATCCTCGGCCCCGGCTGGCACTTGGGTGCCCTCTCGAATTTCGGCAATAATCCCGCCCCGCAGCACCAGCGCGCCGGGCATCACCCGATCGGGCAGCACAAGGTTTGCATTGGCCAAAATGGTCTCGGTCTGGACCGGCATGTCTTTCATCGTGAAAGCCCCTTGGTTGCTGGGTTGCGGTTGGTGGTGTTGCAGGCCAGTGTCACATCGCGGTGACAAAGCGCTGCCAAGGAGAGGCTATGCAGATCGAACGCTACGCCCTTTATTTCGCCCCGAATGATCGCGCGCTGTCGCAGGCCGCCGCAGCTTGGCTGGGCTGGGATGCCGAAACCGGTTGCGCGGTGGCCCAACCCGCGATTGCCGGTCTGGCGGCGGCCACCGCCGCGCCGCGCAAATACGGGTTTCATGGCACGCTCAAGGCGCCGTTCCGGCTGGACCCGGCCTATCGCACCGACGATCTGGCCGAGGCTTTGGCCCATGCGGCCACGCAAATTGCCCCGGTCGATCTGCCGGGCCTTGCGGTGGCGCGCTTGGCCGGGCGCTTTTTGGCGCTGCGACCCGATGGGAATGAGGCCGGTCTGCGCGAGATCGCCAGTGAGGTGGTGACCCGGTTCGAGCCTTTTCGCGCGCCGCCAAGTGCGGCAGAGATCGCCCGCCGCAAGCCCGAGACGCTGACGCCGCGCCAACGTGACCTGCTGCACGCCTTTGGCTACCCCTATGTGTTTGAGGAATTCCGCTTTCACCTGACCCTGACCGGCGATCTGCCGGAACCCGAGCTGGACCGGTTGCAGCCCGAAGCCGTGGCCTATTTCACCCCGCATCTGCCCCGGCCCTTCCGGGTCGATCAGATTTGCCTGTTTGGCGAGGATGCGCAGGGCCGGTTTCATATTCTGTCCCGTCATACACTTTCGGGCTGAACCGCCGCGATCAGCGCAGCAATGCCCGCCTCGGGCGTGGTGTCGTTTTCAACCCGGATCGCCGCAATATCGGCGGGCAAGGGCAACGTGGCCCGTTGCAGCCGATGCGCAATCTCTGCCGGGGTTTCGCGCCCCCGCGCGGCCAAGCGTTGCGCCAAAACCTCGGGTGTGACGACGATCTCGATCACTTTCAGCGCCGGAAAGACCGCAAGACAGGCGGGCAAAGCCGCCCGCGAGCCATTGAACACCACGTCATGGCCTTGGCGCAGCGGCGCCAGTTCCGCCGGGCGGATACCGTAATGCAGCCCATGCGCCTCCCAATGCAGGGCAAAGGCGTTGCGGGCCAGTGCGCGCAAGAATGCCAGCGTGCCAAGACTTTCGAAATCTTCACTTTCGGCGGCCGGGCGGGTGATGGTGCGCCGCGCGCGATAGATCGCGGGCCGGGCCGCGATCAGCCCGGAAATCAGCCGGTCCTTGCCCGCGCCCGAGGGGCCGACCACCGCAAACAAACGGCCGGTCATGCCGCCCTCGCGGGGGTGAAGCGCGTCACATCCACCGCGCGGTCGGCCACACGCGCCCGCGCTGCCGCGTCATGGAAAATGCCCACGATCGCCGCGCCGCGCGCCTTGGCCGCCTCGATCAGGCCCAAGACGACCTCGCGGTTCGTCGCATCAAGCGAGGCGGTGGGCTCATCGAGCAACAGCGCCGGGTAAGGATGGGCAAAGCCGCGGGCGATATTCACCCGCTGCTGTTCGCCCCCTGAAAAGGTGGTGGGCGACAGATCCCAAAGCCGTTCGGGAATATTGAGTGTGTCCAAAAGCGTCTCGGCCCGCGCCAGTGCGTCGGGCTCCGGCACGCCCAGCGCCAGAAGCGGCTCGGCCACCACGCGGCGGGTCGGCACACGCGGCACCACGCGCAAAAACTGGCTGACATAGCCCAGCCGGTCGCGGCGCAGCGCGATGATTTCGCGCGGCGTGGCGGTGGCGACATCCAGCCCGCCCACGCGGATCGCCCCCGAGGCCGCGCGGTAATTGCCCCAGATCATCCGCATCAGCGTGGATTTGCCCGCGCCCGATTGGCCCGTCAGTGCCACGCACTCGCCCGGGGCCACCGCAAAATGCGCCCCGCTTAGAACGGAAATCACCGCCGCGCCCTGATTGTGCAAGGTGAAGCTTTTCGAGAGATTTTCGATTTCGATCATCGGCTGTCGCTCCATTTTATGCGTGGCCTCACACCTGCAACACCGATGACACCAGCAATTGCGTATAGGCGGCCTGCGGATCATCCAGCACCTGATCGGTCAGCCCCGCCTCGATCACCCGGCCATCTTTCATCACCATCAACCGATCAGCCAAAAGCCGCGCCACGGCCAGATCATGCGTAACGATGATCACCGCCAAGCCCATTTCGCGCACCAATGCGCGCAGCAAATCCAAAAGCCGGGCTTGCACACTGACATCCAAGCCGCCGGTGGGTTCGTCCATCATCACCAGCCGCGGCCCGGTGACCAGATTGCGCGCGATCTGCAACCGTTGCTGCATGCCCCCCGAAAAGGCGCGCGGGCGGTCATCGATCCGGCCTGCGTCAATCTCCACCCGGCCCAGCCAATCACTGGCGGTTGCGCGAATATCGCCGTAATGGCGCGCGCCCACGGCCATCAGCCGCTCGCCCACATTGCCGCCCGCACTGACCCCCATGCGCAGCCCGTCGCGCGGGTTTTGATGCACAAAGGCCCATTCGGTGCGCGCCAGCACGCGCCGTTCAGGCTCCGCCATCGCGCGGGTGTCGCGGCCCTTGTAAAGGATATGTCCGGCATCGGCAGACAGATGTCCCGCCAAACAGCCCAAAAGCGTGGATTTGCCCGAGCCGCTTTCGCCGACGATCCCCAGCACCTCGCCGGGATAAAGATCGAAGCTGACCTCGGTGCAGCCGATCCGCGCGCCATAGCGCTTTTCCAGCCCCACCACCTCCAATAGCGGACCGCTCATGCCACCACCTCGGGCGCAAGCCGCCCTATGTGACCCGCATCGCGGCGGCTGGCGCAAAAATCGGTGTCAGAGCAGCAAAACATCCGCCCCCCCGCATCATCGACGATCACCTCGTCCAGATAGCTTTCGGTCGCCCCGCATAAATCACAGGCCGCCTCGGCCTTGGTCGGTTCAAACGGGTGATCTTCGAAATCGAGGCTGACCACCTGCGTGTAAGGCGGTAGCGCGTAAATGCGCTGCTCGCGCCCCGCGCCAAACAGCTGGATCGCCGGGTTGTTCGACAGTTTCGGGTTATCAAACTTGGGGATCGGGCTGGGGTCCATCACGTAGCGTCCCTCGACCCGCACGGGATAGGCGTAAGAGGTGGCAATCGCGCCATGCCGGGCGATGTCTTCGTAAAGCTTCACATGCATCAGCCCGTATTCTTCCAGTGCATGCATCTTGCGGGTTTCGCTTTCGCGCGGCTCCAAAAAGCGCAACGGCTCGGGGATCGGGACTTGGTAGACCAAAATCTGCCCTTCGCTGAGCGGCTTTTCGGGAATGCGGTGGCGGGTCTGGATCACGCTGGCCTCGGCGGTGTGTTCGCTGACCGCCACGCCCGCCGTGCGTTCAAAAAACCGCCGGATTGAGACGGCGTTGGTCGTGTCATCCGCGCCTTGGTCGATCACCTTAAGCGTGTCTTCGGGCGTCAGACAGGCCGCCGTCACCTGCACCCCGCCCGTGCCCCAGCCATAAGGCATCGGCATTTCGCGCGAGGCAAAAGGCACCTGATAGCCGGGCACGGCCAAAGCTTTCAGCAACGCCCGCCGGATCATCCGCTTGGTGGCGTCATCAAGATAGGCGAAGGTATAGGCCTCAGACATGACACCCCCCCGGGGCAGAAGAAATGCGATATTGCATTGGATCTTTTTCGCCGTGGCCACGGTGGTCCTGTTGGGCGCCTCTCTGCGCCCCCACAGGGGCAAAGGCCGCAGCGATAGCGGGGCCGACAGTGGCGCGGACAATGACAGCGGGGATTGTGGCGGCGACTGATCTCATTCGGCGGCCTCCTGCATGTGCCCCGCGTCGCGCCGCAACCGCCGGATCAATTCCAGTTCGGATTGGAAATCGACGTAATGGGGCAGCTTGATATGTTCTAAAAAGCCCGTCGCCTGAATATTGTCGCAGTGATACAGCACAAATTCGCTGTCTTGCGCCGGGGCGCCGGTGTTTTCTTCGCCCAGTTCTGCCCAGCGCAGGGCGCGATCCACCAAGCTCATGGAAATCGCCTTGCGCTCGGATTGGCCCAACACCAACCCGTAGCCGCGAGTAAATTGCGGCGGCTCGGTCTTGGAGCCGGTGAACTGGTTGACCGTTTCACATTCGGTCAATTCCACCTCGCCAATTTCGACCGAAAACCCCAATTCGGGGATTTCCATCTCCACCATCACCGTGCCAATGCGCAATTCGCCGACAAAGGCATGGGTGCGCCCGTAACCGCGCTGGGTGGAATACGCCATGCCCAGCACGAACCCTTCATCGCCCCGTGCAAGCGCTTGCAGGCGCAGCGCGCGGTTCGCGGGCATCTCAAGCGGTTCGCGGGTCAAATCGGGCGGCACCTCGGCCCCGTCGGGCAAGGGCTCCATCAGCCCGTCACGGTCCAACAGCCCCAAAACATGCGGCGCGGTATCTTGGGGGGCGGGATCTTGCGGGGCGAGGGGTGCCTCCCCCTCCGCCATCAGCGCAAAATCCAAAAGCCGGTGCGTATAGTCGAAAGTCGGCCCAAGAACTTGCCCCCCCGGCACATCTTTGAAGGTCGCGGAAATGCGCCGGGTCAGCGCCATCGCGCCGGTTTCCACAGGGGCAGAGGCGCCGAAACGCGGCAGCGTGGTGCGATAGGCGCGGATCAAGAACACCGCTTCGATCAGATCGCCGCGCGCCTGTTTGATCGCCAAGGCCGCCAAATCGCGATCATAAAGCGACCCTTCGGCCATCACGCGGTTGACGGCCAAGGCCATCTGTTCGCGGATTTGCGCGATGCTGAGTTCGGGCACATCGGGATTCCCGCGCCGCTCTGCCGCCAGCCACGCATGCGCCGCATCAATCGCCTTTTCGCCGCCTTTCGTCGCGACATACATCAAAGTGCCTCCACGCCGGTGGCACGGGGCAAGGCCGCGATGCGGGTGCCCGCGCAGAAATAGGCATCAAAACCCAAGGGAAAGCGCGCATGATTGGCCTGAAAGGCGGCAATCTCGGGCAGATGCGCCGCTTGCACCGTCTGGATGCCGGGGCCGGACAAAAGCGCGTTGGGCGGCTCTAACGCCTCAAGCTCGACAATCACGGTCACCGACCGGTCGGGATAGTCCGGCGTGCCCAGCGCGAACCGCGCCAAAGGCAGCGCCTCCCAACGCCCCAAGGCAAAGACCGCCTGTTCGGGCGCACAAAGCGGCGCGGCACAATGAAAGGCGATCCAGTCGCGCAACAAAGGCGTGTCATGGCTGGGCGCCAAGAACAAAGGCGTGGTGCTGTCGGCCAAGGTCAAAAGCGCGGTGCCTGCGGCCACCGAAAGCGGCGCAGGCGGCGTGGCTTGCGTCAGCCGTTGCAGCCGCCCGGGGCGGGCCATGGCCTCAAGCAGCGCGCGAAAGGCCCGCGCGGCATCCGTGGGCGCATCGGCAAAGCCGCCCGAAAGCGCTTCGGTCATCGCCATCAATCTTCCCCCCGCACCATGGTGAAGAATTCAACTTTGGTTGCCGCGGCCTTTTGCGCCTGTGCCTCGCGGCGGGCGGCTTCATCGGCGCGCAGCGGCGCCAGAACATCGGCTTCGATCTGATTGGCTTGCGCCCCCTGCATCAGCGCATCAATCAGCGCCGCCCGGGTCGCATGGGCCTTGTCGCGGCCCTGCACATGGGCATGACCCACCGTGCCGTCGTCCAGTTTCAAGACGCAGCGTGTCACGCTCATCTCGCCCAGATTGAACGGTGCCCCCGTCGCGCCCATGCGGCCGCGCACCATCACCGCGCCGATTTCGGGCGCGCGCAGCCACGCATATGTGGGCAGATCGGGCAGCAATTCGGCAAGCCGATGCGCCGGTGCGCGGGCCAAAAGCCCCATATAGGCGCGCCGCGGTTGCGGATCTGAAGAGAGGCTAGACATCTTGCGAAGTTGTCCACTTTTCTATACAACTAGACAAATAATGCGCAGTCTTGCACGATTCGGGAAGTGAAACTTTCATGACCAAACGCGCTCCCGTCTGGGCTTCGATCGCCGCTACACTGCGCGCGGAAATCGCCCAAGGCGTTTACCCCCCCGGCGGCAAGCTGCCGACCGAGGCCGCGCTGTCGGCCCGGTTCGGCGTGAACCGCCACACGGTGCGCCATGCGCTGGCGGCGCTGGCCGAGGACGGCTTGGTGGTCTCGCGGCGCGGCGCCGGGGTCTTTGTGGCCGCGGCCCCGCGCACCGATTACCCCTTGGGCCGCCGGGTGCGGTTTCAGCAAAATGTCACCGCCTCGGGCCGCACCCCCTCGCGCGAGGTGTTGCGGATCGAAACCCGGCCCGCCGATGATGCGGAGCGCGCCGCGCTGGGATGCGAGGCGGTGCATCTGTTCGAGGGGATCTCCTTGGCCGATGGCCTGCCGCTGGGACAGTTTCGGTCCAGCTTTCCCGCAAAGCGCTTTCCCGACCTGCCAGAAAAGCTGCACCGCCTTGCCTCGGTCACCGCCGCACTGGCCGAGGCGGGCCTGCGCGATTACACCCGCGCCTCCACCCGGATCACCGCGAAACTGGCGCGGGCGCCGCGCGCGGGGTTGTTGCGCGTGGCCGAAGGCGCAGCGCTTTTGCGCACCGAGGCGGTGAATATCGACGCCGACGGCGTGCCCGTGGAATATGGGATCACTTGGTTTGTCGCGGACCGCGTCGCGCTGACCGTCACGCCCGAGCCGGGCGCTCATCCAGCCGACGTCTCATAGCGTTCCAAAAAGGCTTCAATAGGCAGGGTGCGAAAATCCGACAGCCGCGCGCGCAGGGTTTCATGCGGCCAATCCCACCACGCCAGCGCCAAGAGCCGCTCGGCAATGCGTTCGTCAAAGCGCATTTTAATCGGGCGCGCGGGGCACCCCGCCACGATGATGAACGGCGGCACATTTTTGGTGACCACCGCACCGGCGGCGACCACGGCGCCAATGCCCACGGTGATTTCTGGCTTCACAATCGCCCCGTGACCGATCCAGCAATCGGCCCCCAAAGTCGCGCGCCGCCCGGCACGCTGCGCGAAAAAGGCGGCATCATCGCGCACATCATCCCAATAGTAGGACGAACGATACAGAAAATGGTGCTGCGCGGGTTGCTGATAGGGATGATCGGTCGGGCCGATCCGGGTCATCGCCGCGATATTAGCAAATTTCCCCACGGTTGTATTGGCGATATCGGCATAGCGGTCGCAATAGGAATAGTCCTGCATCTCGACATTGAGCAGACGCGCGCCTTTGCCCACCTCCACCCAGCCGCCGAAAGAGACATTGACGATTTCGCAATCGGGGCCGATATGCGGCGTGGTGCGGTGTAGTTTTGGCATGGTCTACCCTTTGATGAAACGCCGCCGCAGCCAGCCCGACAGGCTGTCCATCGCCATCACCATCGCGATGATCAAGACGATATACCAGCTGACCTCTTCCCAGTCTTTTTGGGTGATAATGGCTTGTGTCAGCAAAAGCCCGATGCCGCCGCCCACCAGCGCGCCAATGACGGTGGCCGAGCGGGTGTTGCTTTCAAGGTAGTAAAGCAACTGGCTTAGGATCACCGGTGCGACCTGTGGCACCACGCCAAAGCGCGCGCGCTGCGCGCCATTCGCCCCGGTGGAGGCGATCCCTTCGACCTGTTTGGCGTCGATGTTTTCCAGCGCTTCCGAGAAGGTTTTGCCAAAGGTGCCGGTGTCGGTCATGAAAATGGCCAAGGCCCCCGTCAGCGGGCCGGGACCGAAAGCCCGGCTCAGGATCACCATCCAGATCAGCCCATCAACGCCCCGGAAAAAGTCAAACATCCGCCGCAACGCCAGCCGGATCAGACGCCCGGGCGCAAAATTCGATGCCGCCAGAAAAGCCAGCGGAAAAGCCACAAGCCCCGCGCCCATCGTGCCCAGAAAGGCCATTAGGACCGTTTCGCCCAAGGCCCAAACGACATCGCCGTGACGCCACATCTTGTTGGTCCAGATATCCTCGACCATGCCCGCAAAATTGCTGCGCGCGGGCTCAAGGCGCGGCTCCCATAGCGCCAGCGCGGCCAAATCGCCCAGCCCCTTCCCGTGATAGGGACTATCAAGGGTGAAAAAGAACAGCTCCCACCCCGGCGCATAGCGGAAGGTTTCGGTCCGCGCGGGCGTCAGCGAAAACCGCCACCAAGACCCGGTGATATTGACCCGCGTGCGCGAAGCGGAAATCCAATCGGGCATCTGGGCACCGGCGGGCAAGGCCAGATCAATGCGCCGCCCGTCGCGGGTGACGGTGATACGGCCAAAGCCGGGATAATCGACCCATGCGCCGGTTTCGGTATAGATGATCTGTGCGCCATCGGGCAGGTCCACCACGGTCTGGGCGCCGGTATGCACCCAATCGGGGAAGGCATTGGGGGCGTAACGGCCCTTGGCCTCGCCCTCGATCGCGACCTCAAGCCCCTCTTTGCGCCGATCGAGCGTGACATGGGTCTTGTGGCTCCAGAAATCGCCCAAAAGCGTTTGCGCGTTTTCCGGGCGCATGCGGCTGGCCACGCCCGCAATGTCAAAAGCGGCAAAGACATAGGCCAAATATCCCGCAAGCGCGAGCAATAGCGCGATCATCCGCAGACGGCGGCGCCCAAAGCCGCGCGCCAGCTCCATTTCGACGATCAGCCGGGCGGGTTGGGATAATGTGCTCATGGCGTCACCCTGCCCCGCACAAGCCGCGCACGGGCCTTGTCTGAAAACGTATCGACCAAGACGATGGTCAGGAACAACAGCAAGAAGATGGCAACGACCTGATCGTATTTGCCCTGCCCCCATTGCAGCGCGGTCTTGAGGTCATAGCCAATGCCGCCCGAGCCGACGAAGCCCAAGATCGCCGAGGCGCGAATGTTGATCTCGAAGCGCAACAGCGCATAGGAGGACCAGTTCGGGGCCACCTGCGGGCCAACGCCAAACCAGATCCGTTGCAGCCAGCCCGCGCCCGTCGAGGCCAGCCCCTCGACCGGTTTCAGATCGGCATTTTCGGCCACTTCGGAGAAAAGCTTCCCCAGCGCGCCAGAGGTATGCACGATAATGGCGATCATCGCCGGCACCGGGCCACCGCCCAGCAGGAAAATCAGCACCAGCGCCACGACGATTTCCGGCATTGCGCGCATCACATCCATGGCGCGACGAAACACCGGAATAGCGCGCGGCCAAAGCGCAAGCCCGCGGGTGGAGAACACCGCCAGAACTGCCGCCAGCACGCCGCCAATCAGTGTGGCCACCGCCGCGATATTGAGCGTTTCGATGAGCGAGGGAAAAAACTTCACCACAAAGCCCGGCAGATTGCGCCAGTCGCGCAGCGCCTCGGACAAGATTTCCTTGGGGAAATCGAAGACATGGGTGATGCCATTGGCGAAACTGCCCGCATTGCGCCCGTCGGCCACCTGAAAGCCAGAGGCCATCAGCACAATGAACAAAACCAGCAAGATTGCCCCGTAAAGCCGTTTGCGGCGAACAAGGGCAAGGTAATCCGCTGCGGGAAGTGCGGCATCCGCCATGGGGACCCTTTCGCGACGTCGTGCAGAAAAGAGACGGGGGCCAAAGCCCCCGCCTTGCGTCATGAAATCAGTTGTCTTGTTGCGCGCGGCGCACTTCGATGAT
This sequence comes from Rhodobacter sp. TJ_12, assembly GCF_020023995.1. Classification (GTDB taxonomy): domain Bacteria; phylum Pseudomonadota; class Alphaproteobacteria; order Rhodobacterales; family Rhodobacteraceae; genus Rhodobacter. The sequence continues at coordinate 72,484 of NZ_NRRD01000015.1, forward strand.
CGACTCGTAATAATCGTGGGTGATCGGCACGAAGCCCGAGGTATCCCCCGCCGCCACGCCATAGGCGCAATCCGGGTCTTGGGCGTGCAGCCCCTCGACCAACGCGGTCATCTTGGCTTTCACCTCTTCGGGCAGGGCACGGCGCAGCACCACCGGGCCTTCGGGGATCGGCTTCGATTTCCAGATCTCGACCAGCGCGTTCATGTCGACAAGACCGGCATCCACCGCCTTGCGCAGCGCGCCCGAGTTATAACCGTCCTCCCAGTTACCTTGGCCGTCCGCCCAGGTCACGCCCGCATCGATATCGCCGTTCATCACCGCGACGATGGTTTGTTCATGCCCGCCGGTGAATTTCACATCGGCAAAGTAGCTTGTGGCACCATCGGCCAGGTCTTCGCGCGCAATGCCCGGGGTGGAGGCCGGGATTTCGACCGAGGGGATCAGATAGCCCGAGGTGGAGTTCGGATCGCCAAAGCCAAAGACCTTGCCCTTGGCCTCTTCAAGCGAGGTGATGCCGCTGTCTTTGCGGGCAAAGCCGATCGAGTGATAGGTGTACGACCCGTCAAGGTTCGCTTTGACCAGCGCCACATCCACCGCATCGGGGTTTGTCAGGTAGACTTTGGCATAGCCCGAAGCCCCCAACCACGCCATGTCGATGGTGCCGCCCAGAAGACCTTGGATCACGCCGTCATAATCGGCGGGGGCAAACAGCTTCACCGGCACGCCCAGCGTTTCCTCGGCATAGGAGCGCAGGCATTCGTTAGAGGTCAGGCGGTCTTGGGCGTTTTCACCGCCCAAGAGGCCAATGTTGAACTGGGTAATTTCCTCGGCGTGCACGGCACCGGCAAGCGCGGTGGTGGCGGCCAGAATGGCGAGCAGGTTCTTCATGGTCGTCTCCGGGTTTTGCCCCGGCCACCCCGGCCGGGGATTGGGGTCAAGCGCCAAGCATTTCCTTGGCATAGGCCGCATCGGCGCGGGCATCTGCGGGAATGGCGGTCGAGGTCGCGGCCTCGTCGAAGGTTTCATCGGCGCCGTAAATTTCGCGCGCGACTTGGGTGGACAGCTGATCGGGGGTGCCATCAAAAACAACGCGGCCGTCGCGCATGCCGATCACCCGGTCGCAATAGCGCCGCGCCGTATCAAGCGTGTGCAGGTTCGCCACCACCATCCGCCCGTCTTCGGTGTTGATGCGGCGCAAAGTGTCCATCACCACCTGCGCATTCATCGGGTCGAGCGAGGCGATGGGCTCATCGGCCAGAATGATCTTGGGGTCTTGCATCAAAGCCCGGGCAATCGCGACGCGCTGTTGCTGCCCGCCCGAAAGCGCCTCGGCTCGCTTCGACGCCTGATCGACGATGCCGAGCCGGTCGAGGATATCCAGCGCACGAAAGATATCTTCCGCGCTCCACAGGTTGAACAGCGTCGAAAGCGTCGAGCGGCGCCCCAAGAGCCCATGCAGCACATTGGAGGCCACATCCATGCGCGGCACCAGATTGAACTGCTGAAACACCATCGCACATTGGCTTTGCCAAGCGCGTTTCTCGCGCCCGGTCAGCGCGGCCACGTTGCGCCCTTCAAACAGGATTTCGCCCGAGCTGGCATCGGTCAGCCGGTTGAGCATTCGCAACAGCGTGGATTTTCCCGCGCCCGAGCGCCCGATCACCCCCACGAAAGCCGGGCCATCGATGCGCAGCGACACACGCTCCACCGCCGTGCGGGTGCCGAACACCCGTGTCAATTCGCGAATCTCAAGCAAGTGCGCCCCCCGGCCTTTGGTTCGGGGCGGGATTTAGGGGGGCTTTTACAACGTCTTCATGGCTGCTGCGCGAAGCTTACATGACAGCGCCAGCAGGCCAAAGCCAGCCCCGGACCAACGCGGGGGCGTGCAAACGGCTAAGATCGTTCAGCAAATCTTGCGCCGATCCGCAAACCGCGCAAGGCGCATCACATAAGAACGGGCCTCGACCATCGCATGCACCGGCCTTGGCCCATACCGCAAATGATGAAAGCGCCGGAACACTCCAGCGCTTTCAACGGGAATAATGGTGGGCGATAACGGATTTGAACCGCTGACATCTTCGATGTGAACGAAGCGCTCTACCGCTGAGCTAATCGCCCGGTAGCGGGGCTTTTAGCCTCAGTCTTCGGGCTCTGCAAGGGGGTCTTGCGCGGATTCTGCATCCTTTTTTGCCCCGGTGCCCGAACCGATCCGCTTGAGCTTGAGATGCAGCACCTCGCCAGTGGGTTTGTCGGCCTGACGCTGCACCGCGATTTTGCCCAAGGGCGGCAGCACCAGCGTTTCCCCGCGCGCCAAAGCCTCGGAGAGAACGCCCAAAACCGCCTCGGTCATGTCGCGCGCCACTGCGCGTTTGGCCCCGCTGCGCAGCGCCACGCGATCGACGATTTCCTTTTTGCGCACCTGCACGCTGACCGCCACGGCAGGGTCTGGCGCGCGCGCCTGCACTGCCCCGTCAGGGGCGCCTATGGGCGCTTCGGGCTGTGACGCCCCCACAGCAGATTTCGCCCCTGTGCTCGTTTTTCTGGACTTGGCCATCGGCGCCCCATCGTTCTGGCTACGGCAACACCCTACGGCGCCGCGTGACTACAATCTACGCACTTTCCGCAAAGACGGGGCGAAAAGAAACGGCGCGCCCCGGTCGGGACGCGCCGCGATTTTTCTAGCCGCGAAGGGTCAATGTGCGGTTGCGCCCTGCCCCGCGCCAGCGCTGGCAGCGGCAGCCGCCGCGGCGGCTTCTTCGGCGGCCTCGTCCCATTCCACCGCTTCGGGCATCCGCACCAGCGCGCGGGGCAAAACATCGCGCACATGGCTGACCGGAATGATCTCCAACCCCTCTTTGACGTTGTCGGGGATCTCGGCCAGATCCTTTTCGTTTTCTTCGGGGATCAGGACCGTCTTGATACCGCCGCGCAGCGCTGCGAGCAGTTTTTCCTTCAGCCCACCGATCGGCATGGCATTGCCGCGCAACGAAACCTCGCCCGTCATCGCGATATCTTTGCGCACCGGGATGCCCGTCAGCACCGACACAATCGAGGTCACCATCGCCAAACCGGCGCTGGGCCCATCCTTTGGCGTTGCGCCATCGGGCACGTGCACATGGATATCGACCTTTTCGAATTTCGGCGGTTTGACCCCGATTTCAGGCGCGATCGAGCGGACATAGCTCGAGGCCGCCTCGATCGATTCCTTCATCACATCTCCCAGCTTGCCGGTCGTTTTCATCCGGCCTTTGCCGGGCAGTTTCAGCGCCTCGATATGCAAAAGATCGCCGCCCACCGAGGTCCAGGCAAGGCCGGTCACAACGCCCACCTGATCTTCGGCCTCGGCCAGACCATAGCGGTGCCGCTTCACGCCAAGATATTCCCCGACCTTTTCGGCATCGACGGTGATCTGCTTCACCTCGCCTTTGGACTTGATGATCTCGGTCACGGCCTTGCGGCCCAGCTTCGCGATCTCGCGTTCGAGGTTCCGCACCCCCGCCTCGCGGGTGTAATAGCGGATCACATCGCTCAGCCCCTCATCGGTCAGGCTGAACTCGCCCTTTTTGAGCCCATGCGACTTGATCTGTTTGGGGATCAGGTGCTGCTTGGCGATTTCGCGCTTTTCATCTTCGGTGTAGCCCGCAAGGCTGATGATCTCCATCCGGTCCAGAAGCGGGCCGGGCATGTTGTAGCTGTTGGCCGTGGTCAAGAACATCACGTTCGAGAGGTCATATTCCACCTCAAGATAGTGATCGACGAAGGTCGAGTTTTGCTCTGGGTCCAGCACTTCCAACATGGCCGAGGCCGGGTCGCCCCGGAAATCCTGCCCCATCTTGTCTATTTCATCGAGCAAAATCAGCGGGTTAGTCGTCTTGGCCTTTTTCAGCGCCTGAATAATCTTGCCGGGCATCGAGCCGATATAGGTGCGCCGGTGCCCCCGAATTTCGGATTCATCGCGCACGCCGCCCAGCGAAATGCGGATGAATTCGCGTCCCGTCGCCCGCGCGACCGAACGGCCAAGCGAGGTTTTCCCCACGCCGGGCGGGCCGACAAGGCACAGGATCGGGCCTTTCAGCTTGGTCGAGCGCGCCTGCACAGCCAGATATTCGACGATGCGTTCTTTGACCTTTTCCAGACCGTAGTGATCGGCATCGAGCACTTTCTCTGCCGCGATGAGGTCTTTTTTCACGCGGCTTTTCACGCCCCACGGCAGCGCCAAGATCCAATCCAGATAATTGCGCACCACGGTCGCTTCGGCCGACATCGGGCTCATCGAGCGCAGCTTTTTCAGCTCCCCCTCGACCTTATCGCGTGCCTCTTTCGACAGTTTGGTGGCGGCGATCTTTTCCTCAAGCTCGTTGATCTCGTTCTGGCCGTCTTCGCCATCGCCCAGCTCGCGCTGGATCGCCTTCATCTGTTCGTTGAGGTAATATTCGCGCTGGGTCTTCTCCATCTGGCTCTTGACCCGGCTTTTGATCTTTTTCTCGACCTGAAGAACCGAGACCTCGCCCTGCATCAGCCCATAGACTTTTTCCAGTCGGGCGCTGACATCGAGCGTTTCCAAAAGCTCCTGCTTTTGGCTGACATCTAGCCCAAGGTGGCCCGACACAAGATCGGCCAGCTTGTCGGCTTCCGCGGTTTCGGCCACCGCGGCCATCGCCTCTTCGGGGATGTTTTTCTTGATCTTGGCGTAGCGTTCGAATTCTTCGGCAACCGAACGAAGCAGCGCGCGGATCGTTTCGACATCGCCTTCGGTTTCTTCGAGCGGCGCGGCCTCGGCCTCGAAGAACGCCTCATTGGCGATGAAATCGGTGATCTGCACGCGGGTCTTGCCCTCGACCAGCACCTTCACGGTGCCATCGGGCAGTTTCAGCAGTTGCAGCACATTGGCCAAAACGCCGGTGCGGAAAATGCCATCGGTGGTCGGTTCGTCAACCGAAGGGTCGATCTGGCTGGCCAGCAGAATCTGGCGGTCGTCGGCCATCACCTCTTCAAGGGCGCGCACCGATTTCTCGCGCCCCACGAAAAGCGGCACGATCATATGCGGGAACACCACGATATCGCGCAGCGGCAAGACGGGGTGAGAAACGGGATGGGTGTCGGTCATTTGAAGTCCTCTGTAGCGAAAGGCTCTGGCCCCGTTCATGGCAGCCGGTGCCCTCCCTTTGACCCATATCTAGGGGGGGGGTGGGCGCAGTTCAATGCCACGCATCTGCCCAAGCCGCCCCGTATTCATCGAATCGTTACAGTGCGGCAGAAACGCCCACCTCGCAAGCACAGCATCTGTCGAATGCGATGGATCGGGGCGCTTTGCCGCCATTGCGCCGCCAAAACATGAAAACCGCGCGCGGGAACGGCAATTGCCACGATCCGGCCATGACTTGGCCGCTTTCTTGCGCAGAAACTTGCCTTGGGGCGCGATGCAGCCTGCGGATGATTCATATCAAGGTATCGTTAACCTTTGGTAGATTAATCTAGGACCGCTCGCGCTGTTTCGCGCGGGGCACAGAAGGAGTGCAAGACCATGTCTTACAGTTTGGACCAAGAGTTTCCGGCGCTGTTTGCCACGGATCGGTCCAGACCGAGCCTTACGAGCCGGTGTGAAGATCATGCGCATCAGGCGTCGGATGCGCGCTGGCCGGCGGGATGGTGGATCGTGCCCGCGCTGGGCCTTGGCCTGTCCTTTTGGGTTGGCTTGGCGGTGATCCTGTTCTGATCGGGCACCGCCCCATCGGTTTGCACCCAGCCTAAGCTTGCACAGTGCCCATTGGCCCTTTCTTCAAAGGGGCAAGACAAGCTCGACCGCCAGCCCCCCCAAACGCGTGCTGACACCAAGCTGCAAACTGCCCCCATGGCCGCGCGCGATATCTGCTGCAATTGCCAGTCCCAACCCGACCCCCTGCCCGCGATCTTGGTTGCGCGCCGGATCAAGCCGGGTGAAGGGACGTAACGCCTCTTCGCGCCGCTCGGGCGGAATGCCGGGGCCATCGTCTTCGACCGTCACCCGCAAACTGCGCGCACGCTGCCCGATCACCACCTCGGCGCGCGTGCCATAGCGCACCGCATTGCCGATCAGATTTTCAAGCGCCCGGCGCAGCGCATCGGGGCGCGCAGTCACGATCACCGGCCCCTCGGGGCAATCGGCCAATTGCACCGCCTGCCCCGCACGGCGCGTATCCTCGACCACCTGCGTGACAAGTGCGCAAATGTCGATCCGCTCTGCATCGCCCGAAATCGCCTCTTCGCGCGAAAAGCTCAAAAAGGCATCCACCAGCTTGCCCATATCTGTGACATCGCGCTCCATCGCGGCGACTTCGTCACGCATATCCGGTTCTTCGGGCAGCATCGACAAGCCCAGCCGCAACCGGGTCAGCGGCGTGCGCAGATCGTGGCTGATCCCTGAAAGCATCATCCGCCGTTGTTCGATTTGCCGTTCGATCCGGTCGCGCATCTCTATAAAGGCACGCCCGGCGGCGCGCACCTCAATCGCGCCGGTGGGCCGATAGGGCAAAACCTGCCCCTTGCCAAAGGCTTCGGCCGCCCGCGCAAGCCGCTGGATCGGCCGCAATTGATTGCGCAAGAAAAGATAGGCGATCACCGTCATCAACACCGAAACGAAAACCATCAGCACCAGCAGTTGATGCGGGTTGGAGGCCGAAACCCAGCCGCGCGGAAACCGAATATAAAGCCAGCCGTTTTGCGTCACCGCCCACAACTGCACCGCACCGCCCTGCGTCAGATCGATGGCGCGCAGTTCGGGCAAGCCCTCGCGCAAGGTGCGAATGACGGTGCCGCCGGTAAAATCGCTGGCCTTGCGGGCATCGCCCGTGGGGACCGGCCCCGGCGCGGGCAGTTCCAGCGTCAGATCCAGCGCCTCTTCCAGCGCGCCCATCTGCGCCTGTGCGCTGTCAAGATCGGGCGCGGCATCCGCCCGTTCGATCACGAGAACAATCTCGCGCAACATCGAGCCGGTCATCTGTTCGGTCACGCGTTCGAAATGGCGCTGAATAAACACGACCGAAACCACCAGCTGAATCGTGATCACCGGCAGCACAAGGATCAGCGCAGCCCGTCCATAAAGCCCGCGCGGCAGGAGGTGTTTGAGCCAGAGGAAATTCATGGCAAAAAGCCTAGCGGTGACGGTGAAGGAGGGGAAGCGAAATGGCACTGGAACAGTTGACAGAAGGCATTCGGCGGATTGTGGCGCCCAATCCTTCGCCGCTGACGTACCATGGCACCAATACCTATGTGCTGGGCAATGGGCGAGTGGCGGTGCTGGACCCCGGCCCCGAGATTGCCACGCATCTGCAAGCGATTCTGGACGGGCTTGGCACCGCAGAAACCGTAGCCGCAATTTTGGTGACCCATGCGCATCTGGATCATTCCGAGGGCGCACGCACGCTGGCCACCCGGACCGGCGCCCCGGTTTTTGCCTATGGCCCCCCGCAAGCGGGCCGCTCGGCGGTGATGGAAACGCTGGCGGCCGAGGGGCTTGCGGGCGGCGGCGAGGGGGTGGATGCCAGCTTCTTCCCCGATCAGGTCCTGGGACATGGCACCCGTCTGTCGCTGGGCGACTGGGCGGTGACGGCGCTGTTTACGCCGGGGCATTTTTGCAATCATCTAAGCTTTCGCATGGGCGAGGCGATCTTCACCGGCGATGTGGTGATGGGCTGGTCCAGCACGCTGATCTCTCCCCCTGATGGCGATCTGGGCGATTATTACGAATCACTCGACGTGCTGGCCGCCGAGAATGCACAGGTGTTTTATCCCGCCCATGGCGACCCGATCACCGACCCAGCGGCGCGGCTTGCCGAATTGCGCGCCCATCGCGCGGCCCGCACCGAACAAATCCTCGCCACGCTGGCGGATCAAGGTCCGGCCACGACCACCGCGCTGACCGCTGCCATCTACACCGACACCCCGCCCGACCTGCAATTTGCCGCCCGCCGTAACGTCTTTGCCCATCTGGTGGAACTTGAAAAAGCGGGCCGCGTCAGTGCCACACCGACGCTCGCCAGCGAGGCCGTTTTCATGCTTTGTCCCTCGGGGTAAAAAAAACGCATCTCCCCCCTTGCGCCGCCCCCAGACCCTAGCTATACACCGCCGCGTGTTCCGGCGTAGCTCAGCGGTAGAGCAGTTGACTGTTAATCAATTGGTCGTAGGTTCGATCCCTACCGCCGGAGCCAAAAATCAAAGAAAATCAAGACGTTAGTAGCTGGCCAAAATGGTCAGCGTCCGACGTCCGAACCTGTCCGACTTCGGACGGTGTTCGCGGGCGCTCGATCATGTTGCCAACGCCGGCAAAATGATCCGCATTTGCCGCAGCAAAAAGCCCCGCGAATCGCGGGGCTTTTTGTTTGGCTATGCTCACGCCTTTTTCCTTTCCGGCTTGGTGGGGCGGCGCAGGGCGGTGACCGCGCGGCCCGAGGTTTCGATTTGTGGCGACATGTAGATGTCTGCCAGGTGCTGGTCGGTGGCGGCCGAGTTGCCCAGCACATCGGCCGTGTCATCTTTCGAGGCCCCGCCCGCGCGGGAGAGCGCGCCGAAGGTGCGGCGCAGATCTCGGAATTGCAATTGGGCGATTGCGGTGGCGGCGTCGCCCTGCCCCTTGGCTTGAAGGGCGGCGGCGGCGGCGCGGCGGATGGCGCCCCAGCGGTTTTGGAAACGGTCTTCCGCGCCTGCGCCTGTGAAGGGCTGGCCGGTGCGATCATCCCAGACGAGAGCGGCAGCGGCGAGCGCATCGGCGCTGGCGTGGCCGGCATTGGCGGCGGCGGTGCGCGCGCGGGCCTGCGCGATCGCGGCTTCGAGCGCGGGGGCGGCGTCATCGTGAATGACCACGGTGCCCTGATTGCCGCGCTTTTGGCGCGTGAGGGCCCAGATCCAGCACGGCCGCGGTTCAGCCCAGCCCATCAGTTGCAGCGGCCGACGCTGAAACTCGCCCAAGGTGGCCAGCCGCAAATCGGTTTGGCGCTGGCCCGTGTAAAGGCCGAGCGTCATGGCGGTGACCATGCCGGGCATGTCGAGGATCTGCGCCGCCTCGATCAGCGCATCGAAGTCTGACCAACTGGCGGTTTGGCGCCGCCCCTTGGGCGTGGCCATGCCGAGCCGGGTGCAGGGGTTGGAGTTTTCCGGCCGCCAACCGATCAGTTCGGCATGCGCCATCAGGATCGACATGTGGCGGATCCGCGCCGAGGCGGTGGCGGTGGATTTGGTGGCGAGCAGCGTTTCGTGCCATTCGTGCATCACCGGTTTGGAAAAGTCGATCACCGCATAGGCGCCCCATTTTTGGGCGATGGGCGCGAAGGCTTTGCGGTAGCTGTCTTGGGTCTTGGGCGCGAGGCGGGCAAATTTGGCCGAGCTGGTATAGGCCACAATCAGCCCGTCGATCGTGCGGCCCATTGGGGCTGCGGCAGCGCGCCGCCCGGTTTTGAGTGCGGCGGCCAATTCACGGTTCAGCCTGCCCGCTTCGCGCACCGACCAGGTGAGGCGGTTGGCATCGAGCTCGACCACGTCAAAGCCAAGGCGGCGGGCGGGGTTGGACGGTTCCCACCAGATCCGCCAAGAGCCATCGGCGCGCTGGCGCTGGCGCAGGAGCTGCGGCGGATCGGCGATCAGAAGGCGGGGGGATTTGGACATCGGAAAGGCTTTCGGGGGGATTAACCGTTGGTGATAGGATCTGCCGCCACGGCGAGCGGATCATAGATTTCGCCGCAAGGTTCCCAGTGGCGGGCCGGATCAGTGAGCGTTCGTGCCACGCTCTTTTGGGCCAGATCTTCGGCCTCATATTTATCGGCTGCATGCACCAAGACGGTGCAGGCAACGGGCTGGTTGGCCACCACCGTCACGCGCCACTGCGCCGCCATCACGCCACCGCCTTTCCGGTTTTGCGCCAGACAGCAGCGATCCAGTTGCGCAGGAGGCCGTGCGCCCCATAGGTGCAACTGGTGGCAATGCCGAGGCAGGTGAGGCGATCGGGCGTCGCGGCGCGGCTCGTGGTGTATTTTGCGCCGTAACCGGCCACGAGGCGCGCGATCAGGGCGTCGGGATCTTCGCCCGCATCAAGCGCGAGGGCGAGCGCCTCGGCGCGGTTTTGCGCCAGCGCTGTGCGTTCGGCGGGCGTGAGGTCTGACACCTTGTAAACTGAGGCGTTATAAATGGGGGCTTCGGTTTGCATGGTCATAGCAACAGCTCCATTTCGCGGGCGATCTGGTCGATGTCATGCACTTTGCGCGCATCGTCGTAGGGGGCTGCGATCACATAAAGCCCCAAGTCACTGGCGGCTGGGCCGGTAGCCTCCACGCTCATTTCTGGCCCACGGTCGAGCACCTTTGCGAGCGCAGCCGCTATCAAGCTCGTGCGCTCATGTGCCGGCGTATCTGGGCGGAGCTGCGTCATGCTTTGCGCGCCTCTGCCATCAGGGCTACCTTGCCGGTGGCGATCAGGGCCGGGTCGATATGGGCGGGCACGGGCTGCATGGCCGCTTTGGGCAGGCCCTGGCTTTTGATCCAGAGGGCCACCTGATCGGCGCGCCATTTCAGCGGGCGTTTCCAGTGCGGCAGCGGGATCGGGAAGCCGTGATTGTCTTCCAGCTCGATCCGGCGGCGCAGGAATTCGGCGGGGTCATCATGGCCCAGCATCGCGGCCACCTGGGCGGCATCGACAAAGGCGGGCAAACTCACGCGATCCTTCATGAGTTCATCGAAGCCGCGCGCCTGCCGCAGGATGCGGTCTCCCTTTGGGCCGAACGCCTCGGCAGACCGCTTGAGGTATGAGTAGAACGTCCAACCACGGTAGTCGCTGGTCAGGTTGGACTTCTTGACCTTGCTGAAGCGCTGGGAGAACAGCGGATAGTCGAAGCTGCCAATCAAGATCCCAGCGTCCATCGCCGGGTTGCTCTCGACGTGACGCCGCCCGTCACGTTTCGCCGCCCCTGCCACTTTGCCGTAGAACCGGGATATGGTGCTGTCGCGCACATAGACCCGCCGCCCATCGTACCGGAAGCCCACCCGCTCGTCGAGCAGGATCGAATAGGCTTTGCGGTCCTGCGCCTTCGCAATATCGAGGCCCAAGAGGAACCGCCGATAGCCTTTGACGATCTCGACCGCCGGATCGGGGTTGGGCAGGATCAAGTCCTCGCCCTGTTCAACCAAGGCCTGCATAAAGGTCCCCTGTCGCGGCGAAAAAGCTCTTGTTCGCCCCGCTCGCCAAGCATATACGGGTCGACGGAGACGTGGCCGAGTGGTCGAAGGCACACCCCTGCTAAGGGTGCAGGCGGGAAACCGTCTCGAGGGTTCGAATCCCTTCGTCTCCGCCACATTCTCAGTTTTTGACTATATTTTACTGGCAAATCTGCTGGGCGTTGTTGCTATCCCCAACAAAAATACCAACAACCCGTTCGCGCTTGTTTCAGCCTCGAATGATGCGGCTGATGACGGGAATGCTCATAATATTTTTCTGATCCCACCCGACGACTTCTGCATTGCTGCGTATTGAGGCGTATGGATGCACCGATGGTCGGTGCGTAGAACGCCGAAGGACTTCAAATGAACCAAGTCGAACTCAACGAAATCTATCTAACCGTCAACCAAGTTGCTGAGCGCTATGGGGTGTCGAAAGACACGATCTGGCGCTGGAAGCGGGAAGGCGACTTCCCGAAGGGCGTTAAGGTCGGCCCCAATTGCACGCGCTGGCGGCAGTCGGAGATCATCGCGCACGAAGCATCCTTGCAGACCTGTTGCATGACGCATCTTGCCTTTTGCTGACGAACGGTCGCCTTGTGCGGAAGGGAGGCAATGCGCCCCCTTTCCGCAGGTGAACGGCTGAGGTCTGCCGTTCCGACGCCTCATCCCGCATCCAGAAGTTCGCGCAGCTTGCGCACGCGCTCTGGTGTGATCTTCGGGTCGCGCCCCGCGCTGATTACCCGGATGAACTCGACCCACGCCTTCTCGTTTTCAGAAAGCTGGTCCCACTGTCCCAGTGGTCCCATCGGTGTGATGAAGAGATCGGTCATTTGCCAAAGATACCCCGCAGGGTCGTCCGCCCCCGCGCGGTCATGCGCGGATCGCTGTTGCCCGACGCATCGCGCAACTCCTCAAGCCAAGCGCGTTCATTGGCCGTGACCGGAGAGCCGAAAATCTCGGTGATCGCCTTCGCCGCCGTCGCACCCACCGCCTGCTCAAGCGCGATGCGTAAAAGATAGGCCGGATCGACCTCGAGCGCTTTTGCCAGCGAGGGCACCCGGTCTAAGGGTAACTTGCTTTTGCCCGATTTCAGGATCGACACGAAATTCGCATTCGCAAAGCCCGCCTCGGCGGCGATTTCGCTTTGGGTTTTGCGATGCGCTAAGGCGTCAACACGATCGGTGATGAAGCGCGCGACTTCGCTGTTTTTGAACGGTGTGGTCATTGGTTTTGTCTCACATTTATTGCTGATGAGACGAACGTATCGAAGCGCGCGAACCGCGTCGGGTGGGACTTGCATACGCGACGATGGGAAGTGCAGCGTGACCGAAGTCCTAGGGAAAAGGCGGTGGCATGATGGGGATGCCGCCGGTGCCAGCCGGTCGGGGATGCGCGAACCCTCCACTCCCGAGGAGTATGATGGTGCCGTGGATTAGGGGAGCCGGTTTTTCACTTCTACAGCGACGCCGATCGTTAGAAACTGCTGCGCACTGCTCTTGACAAGGCCTGGATTGACGCTTAGCGGGCCTATTAAGTTTATGTTATTTAATGGAATGCTCTCTATGCGCAGAAGTCTCCCGTTCGTTTTTTCTTTGTTGATTGGAACCGTAGCTTCGCCGGGATTCGCAAAGGATGCGGCCTGTGAGGTCACGCTTGGCGGTGCGCGCATCGACGGAGCGTGCGACTTCCGACCGCGCGGCGGCGGTAGTTTCGACGTGACGATGAAAGATGGTCGCAGCTTCGAGGGGGCACCCTCCCTGTCGCTCGACGTGCTGCGCAAGGGAAGCGGCGAAATCCGCAACGGCAGCCGAAGTCTTGGTGCGGCCAACCGTTCGGACAGCGATCCCGCCTGTTGGGCGGGCGATGACGTGACACTTTGTGTCCGGGCGCTGGGTGAAGGCAATAGCCAAACCTCAACGAGCATGGGGCGTTTCTCGCATCCAACGGATTTGCCCAAGGTGCTCTTGGGGCGCTGCCACATGGGGGGCTGCTGGTGGGCCCGCGTAGAAGATATTGAGGTGATGGGCGAAGGCAGCGCTCTCATTCCCGGCAAGCGCATCCGCGTCAGGAGGAGCAGCCTGAGCCTTGAGGCGGGGAATGACGAGGGCTACGAACGCATTGAAGCCGAGGCCACGGCAGATAATCCGGGCTGGACGAAGACTCGCTATGAGCAGTTCTTCTGTTCTATGGAGCGCCCGGCTTACCTGCGAGACGATGAGGTTTGGGAGGTGCTGACTCCCACGTCTGTTTTTGGGTTCAACGAGGGGATCACCAATATCTACCTGTCATTGTGCCATGCGGACGACTATTCCGGTGACACCGGCGCTGCCTCTGAGTTGGGCTACGAGGATAGAGGCATTGGCTCCGAACAATACGGGAGCTTTACACAACTGACTTCACCGTGAGAACGCATCGCTATCGGGGTGCAGCCAGCGCCAGCCGGTTGGGGACGTGATCAGAGCGCAACAAAATAGCGCCGTTGGAGGCTCTCGATGTGAACTGTGAGCCATTGAGGGGCTCTGAGCTTGGTCCAATCGGCCCAAAGCTCCGGGTAACTCATCGCCCGAAACGCGATGCGGTCCCCCGTCGCGGCCTCGGCGAAACGGTCGATCTCGGCGCGGTGCTGCGCGAAGACCTCGACCTCGGCTGCGTTTGCGGGTTCCCAAAACAGGTAAAGCAAAGTCACCGTGCGGTCCGGGTAGCTGTGCGCGAGACCGAGCGCATGCTTGACGAGCTGGGCGGCGTCGAGGTGGCGATACCGTTTGGGATCGTCGCACAGACGCAGCATCTCGGCGAACCACCGACTTTCACGCCGAGACGCGGGCAGATCGCTCCGGTAGCTGTCGGCGAATTTCGCGGTTTTCGGCGTGAGATATTCGAGGCATTTCGACTCTATCGCGATCAGCCCGTCCGGCGCTTCGAGTATCACGTCGAGGTTCGGAGGGGTGCCTCCCAGCCCGGTCGGGCATTTCTTTTCAAAAGCGACTTGGGTGAAGCCCGCGCGGTCGAGGATATGCAACACCTCAGGCGCCCGCTTGAACGGCGCAAAGACATTCACCGCAAGTGCCGAAGAAGAATGTGCCGCGCGAAACTTCGTCGCGAGTTCCTGACCGCTCCCCTCGGACAGCTCTTGAGCCACGTCATTCGCACATACGGCGGGAAGAAGATTGCGGCGCCAATCGGGGGCATAGCCTTTTTCATCAAGATCGACGCCGGGATGTGCTCTCGCATGTGCGGTGCATAGGGCGGTGATAGCGCGGCTGCGGATCGAAGACTTCAACATGAAAAAGAGGGTGCGCGCGGTTCATGTTGAACGCAAGAGAAACGCCCGGCTACTCGGTTGCATTTGGGTTGCATTCTGGTTGCGTTTTTGGGCAAAATGATGACAAAGCCGTAACAAAATACCCCAAAAGTGGTTGCGTTTTGCGCGCGAGACCCGGAAAACGCAACCTTGCGCAACCCCGAAATCCAATAAAATAAGGGGTTTCGGGGCGTCAGGTTGACAAAAATCACCGAAAACACTTTTTCGGCCCCAAAACGCAACCTGAAGCTCCTTCAGAAACACAATTTTGGGCTGTCCTT
>NZ_NRRD01000016.1 GCF_020023995.1 Rhodobacter sp. TJ_12
CGGCCCACCCGCGCGCCCCCGCGCGCCCGCCATCCCCGGGAACAGGCCAAGCGCCTGTTTCCAAGCCGTGATTTTCATTGAGTGGGGCGAGAGAAAAGGGATCTGGGCTGAAACTTCGCGCAACAGCCAAAACAGAACCCTTTGGCTTAGGTCACCGGCGTCGCACATCATAGGGAAGAGTTGGCTGGGGTGCCAGGATTCGAACCTGGGAATGGCGGTACCAAAAACCGCTGCCTTACCACTTGGCGACACCCCAACTCTGTGCGGCGCTGTTTAGCCAAGGGCGCTGGGGGGCGCAAGAGGAAAATTTGCGAAATGCGTTGCGTTTTCGTGCGGGGCGGGGCACTGGCGCATGCATGACAGATTATGATGCCATCATCCTTGGGGCCGGGGCGGCGGGGCTGTTTTGCGCAGCCGAGGCCGTAGGCCGTGGCCGCCGCGTTGCACTGCTCGATCATGCCACGCGGCCCGGCGAAAAAATCCGTATCTCAGGCGGCGGGCGGTGCAATTTCACCAACCGCGATCTAACGCGCCAAAATGCCGCCGAGCGGTTCGTGTCGGAAAACCCGCGCTTTGCGCTTTCGGCGCTGAGCCGGTTCACCCCCGCCGATATGATCGCGCGGATTGATGCGGCGGGCATCGCCTGGCATGAAAAACACCTTGGGCAGCTGTTTTTCGATGGCAAGGCCGGGCAATTGGTCGATCTGCTGGTTGATGGGGTGCGCGCGGGGGGCGATCTGCGCTTGGGCACCTCGGTCGCGGCGGTGCGCCAGGCCGGGGTGGGATTCGCGGTCGAGACCTCTGAAGGCGTGATGCAGGCCCCGCGCGTCGTGGTGGCGACCGGGGGCAAGTCGATTCCGAAAATTGGGGCAAGCGCCTTTGGCTACCGGTTGGCAGAGCAATTCGGGCTGCGGGTGACCGAGACGCGCCCGGGGCTCGTGCCGCTGACCTTTGCCGAACAGGATTTGGCGCGCACGGCGCCGCTTGCGGGGATTGCCGTTCCGGCGCGCGTCAGCCTTGGCAAACGTCATTTCGACGAGGCGCTTTTGTTCACCCATCGTGGGCTGTCTGGTCCGGCGATTTTGCAAATCTCAAGCTATTGGCGCGAGGGCGAGACGCTCCGCGTCGATCTGGCGCCGGGGCGCGATCTGGCGGCGGAACTGGCCACGCTCCGGGCCGAAACGGGGCGGATCGCCATTCACACCGCGCTGGCCCGGCTTTTGCCCGAAAAGCTGGCGCAGTTTGTGGTGGCTGAGGCGGGGCTGTCTGGGCGGCTGGCCGATCATGGCAACAAGGCCTTGGCACATCTGGCCGCGCAGGCGCAGGCCTGGCAGGTGCGGCCGGTTGGGTCCGAGGGCTACCGCACCGCCGAGGTAACAGTCGGCGGGGTGGCGACGGATGAGTTGGACGCCAAAACGCTCGAAGCCAAACGCGTGCCGGGGCTGCACTTCATTGGCGAGGTGGTCGATGTGACCGGCTGGCTTGGCGGTTATAACTTCCAATGGGCCTGGTCCTCGGCCTGGGCCGCGGCACAGGTGATTTAAGCCAAGAAGGGGGCTTGCTGCCCCCTCTGGGCCCTGGGCCCATTCACCCCCGAGGATGTTGCCGCAAAGTCGAAGCCAAGCGGTTATCGCCTTTCGACTTTGTTCAAATATCCCGGGGGAGGCTGCGCAGCAGACGGGGGCAGCGCCCCCAATTCCTTACAGCCGGATCGGATCGGCTTTGGCCAACCGGTCAAAGGCCATCAGCGTTTCGATCAGCTTGGGCATATCCGCCAGCGCGATCATATTCGGTCCGTCAGAGGGCGCGGTGTCAGGCGCTTCATGCGTTTCGATGAACACCCCGGCAATGCCAAGGCTCACTGCCGCGCGTGCCATGACCGGCGCCATTTCGCGCTGGCCGCCCGAAGCGCCGCCAAGCCCGCCCGGTTGCTGCACCGAATGGGTGGCATCCATGATCACCGGGTAGCCCGTTTGCGCCATCCGCGGCAAGCCGCGCATATCCGCCACCAGCGTGTTATAGCCAAAAGAGGTGCCGCGCTCGGTCAGCAGGATCTTTTCATTCCCCGTCGCCGCGACCTTGGCGGCGACATTGTCCATATCCCACGGTGCAAGGAACTGCCCCTTTTTGATATTCACCGTTTTGCCGGTTTCGCCCGCCGCCAAAAGCAAATCGGTCTGACGGCACAAGAAGGCCGGAATTTGGATCACATCCACCACCTGCGCCGCCGCCCGCGCCTGTTCGGCATCGTGGATATCGGTCAAGACCGGGCAGCCCAGCCGGTCGCGCACGGTTTCCAGCACCCTAAGCCCGGCCTCAATCCCCAGCCCGCGTTTGCCGCTTAGACTGGTGCGGTTGGCCTTGTCATAGCTGCCCTTGAAGACGAATTGCGCCCCGTTGGCGGCGCAGGTTTGGGCCATCGTCTCGGCAATCATCAGCGCGTGATCGGCGCTTTCCAACTGACACGGTCCGGCAATCACCGTCAGGGGCTGGTCATTGCCGATCTTCAGCGGGCCGATCTCGATGGTTTTCATGCTCTCTCCGGGCTTAGCTCGACACCTGTTCGCGCAGGATCGAGGCGGTCAGCGACAGCATCAGGTAAATACCGGAAAAGATCAGGAAGGCCAGCAGCGTATCTTCAAAGGCGCGCGGATAGGTGGGTTCATCGGGGGCCACGGGGCGCACGCCCATCTCAAGATAGCGCACCTGCTTGTTTGCCTCGATCCGCGCCACTTCCATTTGTTGGGCGGCGGCGGCCAAAAGCCCCTGACGGGTTTCCAACTCGGCCTCGGCGATGCGCAATTGCCCGGTGACGGAGGCGAGCGATTCACTGGTGCCGCTGCGTTCGGTCAATTGCCCACGCAGATCGGCGATCAGATTTTCCAGCCGCGTGATATCGCCCTCCACCCCGGCGACCCGTGCCGCATTGGGGCGGGGGTTATCGAGCAACTGCCCAAGCTCCAGCCGTTTTTTCTGCAATTCGGTTTCAAAGGCCGATACCTGCCCCATCACCGCACTGCTTTCGGCCATCGGGTCCAGAATGCCGACCTTTTCTTGTAGCTCCAGCACCTTGGCTTGTGCCGCAAACACCTTGGCTTCGGCATCGGCATAGCTTTCACGCGCGCCGCGCATCTGGTCTTCGCGCAGCCGCGAGGTAAGCCGGTCGACCTGTTCCTCGGCATAGGAAATAAGCGCCTCGGAAAAGGCCTTCGATACCTGTGGATCGGCGGCGACCACCTCCATCCGCACGATCCCCTCGGACGGGTCATAGCCGATTTTCACATTGCGCTTGTAAAGTTTATAGGCGGCCTCGTTTGTGGCATCGGGCGCAAGCCGTTGCAGCGGGTCGATCCCCTCTTGCGCGAAATGCTCCTTAAAGCCCTTGTCAGCCTCTAGGCGCAGCATCGCATCGCGCGATTGCAGGAAGCTTTGCACAGTCACCGAATCTTGGTTCGTGGCAAGCTGCGTGCCCGAGAAGAGCGAGCCCAAACCCGAACTGCCGCCCATACTGTCGGCCTTTTGGATGACGAATTCGGTTTTCGTTGCATACATCGGTGTTGCGACGGCAAAATAGTACCAGCCCGCGAGCAACGTGGGCAGAAAGACGAAAAACGTCAGCCGTGCGGCCAGCAAAATCAATTTGCGGCGGCGGCGTTTGGCGATGTCGCGCTGGATGCGGATGATTTCGCGCGCCCGCGCCCCCTCGTCCAGCGGCGGGGCGCCTTGCGGCGCGGGCGGTTTTCCGGGCGCCAGCGTTTGCGGCAATTGCACCCGGGTGTCGGCCCCGGCGCCATCGATGCGTGCCAACGCTTGCGTGGTGGCCGAGCCGCCCCGGCCCCGCGCCAAGGCGGGCACGGCGGCGGCGGTGGCTTGGGCCACGGCGGCTTGATTGGCCTTTTCCAGCGCCAAAAGCGCCCCACGATCAAACGGGTCGATGCCGCGACGGCGCAAGATCCGCACCGCTTCGAAATCCGAAGTCGCCTCGATCCCGTGCTTTTGTGCGGTGCGCCGCGCAAGGCGCAGTTGCCGCCCGGTCAGCCCTTCGGCGCGGATCGCCTCGATCTCTTCGTCAGAGGTGCGCTCTTGCGGGCCAAGCACATCGGTATCGCCAGAAACCGGGGCGGCGGTGGGGTAGCGTTCATCCCCAAACCCATCCTCTTGCGGCTCGAACAGGTCTTCGACGCGCGCCGTTTCCGGGGCCTGTGGCGGCGGTTCGGGTGTTTGCGCAGCGGGGGGCACTGTGGGGGGCACTGTCGCCGTCTGCTCGGAGGGGGCAGGCTGGGCGACCGGCGTGGCTGTTTCTTGCGCGTCGGGGGCGGGCGTTTGGGGCGCCATAAGCCCCACGCCACGCTTGGCACGGCGGCGCAGCAATTCCTCGACCGAGTGCATATCGGGCGCGGATGGGGCCTGCGCGGGGGCGGCCTCGTTGCGACGGATGCGGTAGCGGGCGACCTTAGGCGTGGTAGTCATACATCCGTTTCGCTTCTTCAAGAGTGTCGAACATGTAGAGTTGCCCATCGCGCAGCACCGCCGCCGTGCGGCAGAATTTCTCAAGCGTGCTGGCCTGATGCGAGACGACGACAACGGTCGCCTCTTTCAGCCGGTCGCGCAGGATAGAGCCGGCCTTGCGGTTAAACTCCACGTCGGTGGTCGAGGGCATGCCCTCGTCGATCAGGTAAATGTCAAACTCAAGCGCCAATAGCAGCGCGAAAGTCAGCCGCGAGCGCATGCCTTGACTGTAGGTGCCCACCGGCATGTCGAAATATTCCTCGATCCCGCACAGCCAGCGGCAAAAAGCTTCGACATAATCGGGGTCCAGCCCGTAAAGTCTTGCGATATAACGGGTATTTTCGCGCCCGGTGTGTTTGTTCACCACCCCGCCCATGAACCCAAGCGGAAAGGATACCCGGCAGGATTTGCGGATTTCCCCCTCGTCGGGCTTTTCGAGCCCGGCCATCATGTTGACGATCGTGGTTTTGCCGGTGCCATTGGGGGCCAAAATGCCAAGCGAATTGCCCAATTCGACCCGGAACGACGCCTGATCCAAGATCACTTTACGCCGCTTGCCCGTCCAGAAGGACTTGCTGACATTGTCGAATTCGAGCATTGCTCCTGTCCGGCCTGTGTTTGTGCCCGTTATCTGCCCACCGTGGTGATCTTGACCCGAACTCGTTAAGATACCGCCTACGTCTGCTTTTGGGCGATATTATGTCCGAAGGCGCGCGCTTTCCGCAATCCGCGATATTTTGTTGCGCGTCAGGAAACGAAGAAGGCCAGATGCCACCTGTCGAACGGGCCCCCTCGCTGATCGAAAGTATCACCGCTTGCCGGCTGTGCGCAGGGCGGTTCGCGGCCACAGCCACCGCGCATCAGCCGCGCCCGGTGGTGTGGTTTCGCCCCGGGGCGCGGGTGCTGATCGTGGGGCAGGCGCCCGGCGCGCGGGTGCATCGCTCGGGCCGCCCTTTCACCGATGCCTCCGGTGACCGGCTGCGCGACTGGATGGGAATAGACAGCGCGCGCTTTTACGACCGCGATCGTATTGCCATTGTGCCGATGGCTTTTTGCTTTCCGGGCTATGACGCCAAGGGGGCAGACCTGCCGCCGCCACCGATCTGCGCGCAAACTGGCGGGCGCAGGTCTTGGCGCAATTGGGCGCGGTGGATTTGACCTTGCTTGTCGGCGGCGCGGCAATCCGCTGGCATCTGGGGGAAAAGCGGCTGACAGAGGCGGTGATGGGGTGGAAATCGCATTGTCCGCGCGTCTTTCCCTTGCCGCACCCGTCGTGGCGCAATACGGCTTGGCTCAAACGCAATCCCTGGTTCGCCGCTGAGGTGGTGCCCGCGCTGCGCGACCGGGTGAAGGAGGTGCTCAATGACCCCATATGACCGCGCCCATGCCGCAATGGAAGCCGCCCCGGACAACGAAGCCTTGCGGCTGGCCGTCTATGACCGGCTTGCCGATGCAGAATTGTTCCTGCTTTTGGAAGAAGAGCCGGTCGATGAAGACATCACCCCACAGGTCTTTTCCACCGAAGAGGGCGATTTCATTCTGGCTTTCGATCTGGAAGAGCGGCTATCGGCGTTTGTCGGCGCCCCCGCGCCCTATGCGGCATTGCCCGGCCGGGTGATCGCGCAAACGCTGGCGGGCGAGGGCGTGGGGCTGGGCATCAATCTTGGCGTGGCCAATTCCGCGATGCTTCTGCCGCCCGAGGCGCTTGAATGGCTCACCGATACGCTGACTCATGCGCCGCAGGCGACCTCGGCCATCCCCGTCGCGTTCGACGCGCCCACCCTGCCGCCTGCCGTTCTGGGGCTGTTGCTGCCGGCGTTTGAGGCGAAATTCGATCAATTGGCCGGCCTGGCCACCCATGCGCTTTTGGGGGGCGTGACCTATGAGGGCGGCGGGCGCGGCCATGTGCTGGCTTTTGTCGGCGCACCCGAACCCGCGCAACCTGGCATTGCCAAGGCGATGGCCGAGGCGTTGGCGTTTTCGGGGCTTGAGGCGGGTGAAATCGATGTCACCTTTTTGGCCGAAGACGATGCCGCGACTGAAGTGCTGATGGAAAAGGCACTGGTGTTGCATCTGCCTGAACGGGTCGAGGAAGAAGTGCAAGAGCTGAACCGCACGCCTCCCGGCATGGACCCGGACAAGCCACCAATACTGCGCTAAACGCTGCGACGACGTTTTCATTGCACGAATCCCCTGAATTGGTCATAAAGTTTGACCAGAGCGGAGGAGGTTCCCATGGAGATGCCAGTTCCCAGCGCCACGGTGCTGGCGCAAAAAGCGCGCATCGTCAAAGCCCTGCGCAAGGTGCTGCCGCGCGATGCGGTGATTGATGATCCCGCCGAAACGCGCGCCTATGAATGTGATGCGCTGTCGGCCTATCGTTGCGCGCCCTTGGCCGTGGTGCTGCCGCGCACCACCGCCGAAGTCGCCGACGCTTTGAAACTGTGCCACGAAATGGGCGTGCCGGTGGTGCCGCGCGGCGCGGGCACCTCGCTTGCGGGCGGCTCTATGCCTTCGGCGGATGCGGTGGTTTTGGGCCTTGCGCGGATGAACCGGGTGCTTGAGGTCGATTTCGACAATCGCTTCATTCGGGTGGAGGCTGGGCGTACGAACCTTTCCGTCACCGGTGCGATCGAGGCGCAGGGGTGGTTTTATGCCCCCGATCCCTCTAGCCAGCTTGCCTGCGCAATAGCGGGCAATATCGGCATGAATTCGGGCGGTGCGCATTGCCTCAAATACGGGGTGACGACGAACAATCTGATGGGGGTGACGCTCGTCACCATGCAAGGCGAGGTGGTCGAGATCGGCGGGCCTTATTGCGATGCGGGCGGGCTCGACCTGTTGGGGGTGATTTGCGGGTCTGAAGGCCAGTTGGGGGTAGTGACCGAGGCCACGCTGCGCATCTTGCGCCAGCCCGAGGGCGCGCGACCCGTGCTGATCGGCTACGCCTCCAACGAAGTGGCGGGGGCCTGCGTGGCCGATATCATCCGCGCAGGCATCTTGCCCGTGGCGATTGAATTTATGGACCGCCCCTGTATCGAGGCGACCGAGGCTTTTTGCCATGCGGGCTACCCCGATTGCGAGGCGCTTTTGATTGTCGAATGCGAGGGGAGCGAGGCCGAGATCGCCGAGCAGTTGGGCCTCATTAGCCAAATCGCGGCGCGCCACAATCCGGTGGAATTTCGCGAGGCGCAATCGGGCGATGAAGCCAAGCGCATTTGGCTGGGCCGCAAATCCGCCTTTGGGGCGATGGGTCAAAAGGGCGATTACATGTGCCTTGACGGCACGATCCCGGTCTCAAGCCTGCCCGACGTGTTGCGTCGTATTGGCGAGATTTCGCAAGAGTTCGGGCTGGAGGTCGGCAATGTGTTCCATGCGGGCGATGGCAATATGCACCCGCTGATCATCTACAACGCCAATGAACCCGGCCAGCAGGAGCTTTGTGAGCGGATGGGGGCCGAAATCCTCAAACTATGTGTCGAGGCGGGCGGCTGCCTGACCGGCGAGCATGGCGTGGGGCTGGAAAAGCGCGATCTGATGGAGGCGCAATTCGCGCCAGAGGATCTGGAGGCACAGATGCGGGTGAAAGATGTGTTTGATCCGCAGTGGCTTTTGAACGCGGCCAAGGTTTTTCCCCTGCATGTCAGCGCCGCGCGGCGCGCGGGCTAGGGGGCGCCGCCCCCTCGGCGCGGCTGCGCCTCACCCCCGGGATATTTGAACAAAGTCGAAGGCAGATTTGCATGAGAGTGACGCGCGAAAGCGAATTGGTCGAGGTGGTGCGCGAGGCCACCGGACCGTTGCAGATCATCGGCGGTGGCACCCGGCCTGTGGGGCAGGTCGCAGGCACGTCCGTGCAGGTCGCCATTTCGGGCATTTCGCTTTATGAGCCGGGCGCGCTGACGCTGATTGCGGGCGCAGGCACGCTTTTGCGCGTGATTGAAGAGGCCGTGGCGGCCGAGGGGCAACGCCTGCCTTTTGAGCCTGCATCATGGAACGCGCTTTTGGGCACCACCGGCGAAAGCACGATTGGCGGCGTGGTCGCGGCCAATGTCTCCGGACCCCGCCGCATTCAAGCCGGCGCTTGTCGCGATAGTCTGATTGGCGTGCGTTTTGTCGATGGCACCGGGGCCGTGGTGAAAAACGGAGGCCGGGTGATGAAGAATGTCACCGGCTATGACTTGGTCAAGCTGATGACGGGGTCTTGGGGCACTTTGGGTGTGCTGAGCGAAGTGGCGTTCAAGCTGCTGCCCGCCGCCCCCGCGCAGGCCACGCTGGTGATGAATGTGCCGCTGGCGCAGGCGGCGACGGTGCTTTCCAAGGCGCTCGGGTCGCAATTCGATGTCTCCGGTGCGGGGTGGCTGCCGGGCGTGGGGGTGATCGTGCGGTTGGAAGGTCTGGCGGATTCGGTGGCTTATCGCGCCGCAAAGCTGGCCGAGGGTTTGGCCGCTTATGCGCCCGAAATCCTGCGCGCCGAAGGCGCCCAGCTTTGGCGCGACTTGGCCGAGGTGAAGCCGCTGCAATCCGCGCGCGGTGATCTGTGGCGGTTCTCGGTCAAACCCTCGCAGGGGCCAGAGATTGCCGCGCGGCTTGGCGGCCAAGCGGTGCTGGATTGGGGCGGGGGGCTTGTTTGGGCACGTGTGCCCGAAGGGGCGGATGCGCGTGCGCTTGCCGCGCCCTATACCGGTCATGCCACCTGTTTGCGTGGCCCGTTTGCCACCTTTGAACCCGAACCCGCGCCGGTTGCGGCGCTCAGCCGCGGTTTGCGCGCGCGCTTTGACCCCAAGGGCCTTTTCAACCCCGGAAAGATGGGCTGATGCAGACCTCCTTCACCCCCGACCAATTGGCCGATCCCGAGATCGCGCGCGCCAACAAGATCCTGCGCGCTTGCGTGCATTGCGGTTTTTGCACCGCCACTTGCCCCAGCTATCAAGTGCTGGGCGATGAGCTTGATAGCCCGCGCGGGCGCATTTACCTGATCAAGGAAATGCTGGAAACGGGCCGCCCGGCGGATGCGCGCACCGCCAAGCATATCGACCGCTGCTTGGGCTGTTTGGCCTGCATGACCACCTGCCCCTCGGGCGTGGATTACATGCATCTGATCGACCATGCCCGCGCGCATGTGGAGCGCACCTACAAGCGCCCCGCTTTCGAGCGGTTCTTGCGCTTTGTGTTGGCGGAAACCGTGCCCTATCCGCGCCGGTTCCGGTTTGCGATGCGGGGCGCGCGGCTGGCCAAGCCTTTTGCTTGGGCCTTCCCCGATGCGCGGCTCAAAGCGATGCTGGCGATGGCGCCTGACACGCTGCCCAAACCGTCGCAAAATGACCGCGCCCAGACCTTTGCGCCCATCGGACCGCGTCGCTATCGGGTCGCATTGCAAACCGGCTGCGCGCAAAAGGCGCTCGATACCGATATCAATGATGCCACGATCCGGCTGTTGCGGCGGCTTGGCTGCGAGGTGGTGATCCCGAAGAAGCTGGGCTGTTGCGGGGCGCTGTCGCACCATATGGGGCGCGAGGCGGAATCGCATGCGCAGGCGGCGGCGAATATCCGCGCCTATGGCGCGGCTGGCGATGTGGATGCGATCATCATCAATACTTCGGGCTGCGGCACAACGGTCAAGGATTACGGGGTGATTTTTGAAGGTGCTCCGCTGCAGCCGCAGGCTGAAAAAGTGGCTGGGCTCGCAAAAGACATTACCGAGTTTTTGCAAGCCGTCGGCCTGCCGGAAGCCGCGCCAAAGGGGCTGCGGGTGGCCTATCATTCCGCTTGTTCGCTTCAGCACGGCCAGCAAATCAAGACCGCGCCGAAAGACTTGTTGCAACGGGCCGGGTTCGAGGTGGTCGAGCCGCTTGACCCGCATTTGTGCTGTGGTTCGGCGGGCACCTATAACCTGTTGCAACCCGAGATTTCGGCCGAGTTGAGGCGCCGCAAGGTCGATACATTGCACGCCACCGCCCCCCAAGTCATTGCCGCAGGCAATATTGGCTGCATGGTGCAAATCGGCACCGGCACGCAGATCCCGGTGGTGCATACGGTTGAACTTCTGGATTGGGCTTTAGGCGGGCCGAAACCGCGCGCGCTTGCGGGCTTGCCATAATCTTGCCGAACCCACAGGCTAGGGGGTGCACAGCCCTTATGAAACACAATCGATCCGATGCGCCGTCTTGCCCCTGTTTTTGCCGTTCTCGCCTGGCTGGCGACGCCCGCAACCGCCTTTGAAAGCGGGCTGAAGCTTCTGTCCACCGGCACCGACAGCCGGGGGTGGGAAGCGGTCGGGCGGCTTGATCTGGGCCATGGCAGCTTTTGCACCGGCACCTTGATCGCGCCCGATCTGGTGCTGACGGCGGCGCATTGTCTTTATGATCCGCGCAATGGGCAGATGATCGCGGCGGGCGCGTTGGAATTTCGCGCGGGTTGGCGCAACGGGCGGGCCGTCGCCTATCGCCATGCGCGCCGGGCGGTGGCGCATCCGCACTACATCTACCAAGGACCGAACCAGTTTGACCGTGTGGCCTTTGATCTTGCTTTGGTGGAGCTGGATCAGCCGATCCGTTTGCCACAGGTGCAGCCCTTTGCGCTGGATGCGGCACCGGATGCGGGCGATACGGTCGGCGTGGTCTCTTACGCTCATAACCGGGCCGAGGCCCCGGCGCTGCAAAGCATGTGCAATGTGCTCAAGCGCGATGGCGGCGTGGTGTTGATGAATTGTGCCGCCGATTATGGGGCCTCGGGCGCGCCCATCTTTGCCATGCGTGGCGGCGTGCCCAAGATCGTTTCGGTCGTGTCCGCCAAGGCGCATCTGCGCGACAAGGCGGTGTCTTTGGGCACGATGGTGGAAAAGGTCGCGGATTTGCGGGCCGAGATGGGCCAGCGCACGCCCGGCCCGAATGAAACCCGCCGTGCGGGCGGGGCAAAATTCGTCCGCCCCTAGGCGCTTTGGGGGTCTTGAAACCGGATTTTTCCTTCCCCAAATCTGGGGAACCGGGGTGCCGCAATGGGCCCCGGCCAACCCGCCCGGCCCCGCATGGGGCGGGCAAACGCAAGGCTCTAACAGACATCGCTCAAGAGAGGATGACCAACATGCGTGCTTTTGACTTTTCGCCGCTTTACCGTGCGACCATCGGCTTCGACCGCGTTGCCGATATGATGGACCGGGTTCTGGCCGCCGATATGGCACAGCCCAGCTATCCCCCCTACAACATCGAAAAAACCGACGAGAATGCCTATCGCATCTCGATTGCCGTCGCGGGCTTTGGCTCGGATGAGCTCAGCGTCGAACTGCGCGAAGGGGCGCTGATCGTCGCCGGGCGCAAGGCCGAAGAAGATGAGGGCCGCAGCTATCTGCATCGCGGCATCGCCACCCGTGCCTTTGAACGCCGCTTCGCGCTGGCCGATCACATGAAGGTCACCGGCGCCAGCCACACCGATGGCATGCTCAACATCGATCTTGTGCGCGAAGTGCCCGAAGCGCTGAAACCGCGCCGGATCGAGATTGCCGGGCCCGCGCAGATCCGCAGCAAAACCGTCGAGACCATCGAAGCCCCGGAAACGCAAGACGCATAACGGGTGCAACCTCCGCGTTTGGGGCGGCCTTCGGGCCGCCCCTTTCGTTTGTGCCCCATACACCTACGCTCTTGTCACGGCCCGCGCCGCACGGCAGCTTGGCGCGGTTGTGAAAAGGCCGGGGGGGGGATCATGCGCCTGTCGATCGCATTTTTGGTGGCGGGCTATGTGCTGAGCCAATTCTATCGCGCCTGTTTGGCGGTTCTGACGCCGGTGCTGAAAGAAGAATTGGGCGCAAGCGCCGAAGATCTCGCCGTCTCTTTGGGGCTTTGGTATCTGGCTTTCGCGGTGATGCAGATCCCGGTGGGCGAGGCGCTTGACCGGATCGGCCCGCGCCGCACGGTGGGCATTTTGCTGGCCTTGGGCGGTGGCGGGGGCGCCGCAGCTTTTGCGCTGGCCACTGGCCCATGGGGGATTCATTTCGCGATGGTGCTGATCGGCATTGGCTGCGCGCCGGTGTTGATGGGATCATATTACATTTTCGCGCGCTCTTTCGCGCCTGCGCTTTTTGGCACCTTGGCTGCTGGGGTGATTGGCGTCGGCAGTCTGGGCAATCTGGCTGGGGCGGCGCCGCTGGCGGCGGCGCTTTCGGCGTTTGGCTGGCGGCCCACGCTTTGGACGCTGACGGCGATCACGCTTCTGGTCGCGCTGGCAATTTTGACCTTTACCCGCGATCCAGAGCGGGTGGCCCCGCAGCCGGGGCAGAAAGGCTCGGTCATCGATATTTTCCGCCTGCCGGGATTTTGGCTGATCTTGCCGCTGATCTTTGCAAATTACACCGCCGCCGCCGCGATCCGGGGGCTTTGGGCTGGGCCGTGGCTGGCCGATGTGCATGGGGCCGATGCGGCGTTGATCGGCTCGGTGACGCTGGCGATGGGGGTGGCAATGGTGCTGGGCAATTTCGCCTATGGTCCGGCCGACAAGCTGTTGGGCAACCACAAGCGGGTGGCGCTTTTGGGCAACACGCTTTTGGCCGTGGCTTTGGGCTGGCTGGCACTGGCGCCCGAGGCGGGGCTGTTGCAGGCCACGCTTTTGCTGGCGGCTGTGGGCTTTTTCGGCGCCTCTTTCCCGGTCTTGATGGCGCATGGCCGGGCCTACTTGCCGCCGCATCTGGTGGGGCGGGGGGTGACCGCGCTCAACCTTGTTTCGATCTCCGGGGCGGGGCTTGGGCTCTTTCTGTCACGCCCGGTTTTTGCCATGGCCTCTGCGGGCGGTGACCCGGTCGCGGCCTATCGCGCCTTGTTCGTGTTTTTCCTGTTTCCGCTTCTGCTGGGACTTGCGATCTATCTGTTTTCGCGGGCTCAGCCGGACTAGGCTGGGGCCACGCAGACGCGCGTTTCCTGCATCACTTGCACGAATTTCCCACGAATCCCTTTCCAAACTCGCCCATTTTCGGTAGGTGGCAGCGTTCTTTCGAGAAGGAGGCCTCAATGGGCTACAAGGTCGTCGTCGTCGGTGCCACGGGCAACGTTGGCAAGGAAATGCTGAACATTCTCGCCGAGCGCGAGTTTCCGGTGGATGAAATCGCGGTGCTTGCATCGCGCAAATCGCTGGGCACTGAGGTCAGCTTTGGCGATGAGACTTTGAAGACCCAAGACCTTGAGCAATTCGATTTCACCGGCTGGGATATCGCGCTGTTCGCCATTGGGTCCGATGCGACGAAGGTCTATGCGCCCAAGGCCGCCGCCACGGGCTGCGTCGTGATCGATAACTCGTCGCTTTATCGCTATGACCCGGATGTGCCGCTGATCGTGCCGGAAGTGAATGCCGATGCGATCGAGGGCTACACCAAGAAAAACATCATCGCGAACCCGAACTGCTCGACCGCGCAAATGGTTGTTGCGCTCAAGCCGCTGCATGACCGCGCCAAGATCAAACGCGTCGTCGTGTCGACCTATCAATCGGTTTCGGGCACCGGCAAGGAAGCCATCGACGAGCTGTGGGACCAAACCAAGGGCATTTATGTTCCGGGTCAGGAAGTGCAGCCGAAGGTCTACCCCAAGCAGATCGCGTTCAACGTGATCCCGCATATCGATGTGTTCCTTGATAGCGGGGAAACCAAGGAAGAGTGGAAGATGGTCGCGGAGACGAAGAAAATCGTCGATCCGGCGATCAAGGTCACGGCGACCTGCGTGCGCGTGCCGGTCTTTGTTGGCCACTCCGAAGCGGTGAACATCGAGTTCGAAGAGTTCCTTGATTGGGAAGAAGCGACCGAAATCCTGCGCGAGGCGCCGGGTGTCATGGTCGTCGATAAGCGTGAAGCGGGCGGCTATATCACGCCGGTGGAATGCGTCGGCGAATATGCCACCTATATCTCGCGTATCCGCCAAGACAGCACGATCGAGAACGGGCTGAACCTGTGGTGCGTGTCGGACAACCTGCGCAAGGGCGCGGCGTTGAACGCGGTGCAGATCGCCGAAGTTCTGGGCCAGCGCTGCCTGAAAAAAGGCTGAGGCACAGCGACAGCCGATCACGGCAGGCTAAGGAAAACGTGAGGGCGCCCAAAGGGGCGCCCTCTTGCTTTTGCAGTGGACTGGGCCGACCCTGTGCGCGTCTGCATAGGGAGGAGACCATGCCCAGACGGCATTTGATTTCTGCATTGTTGCTGGCCGCCGCGCCCGGTGCGCTGTTCGCGGCCCCGATGGAAATTCCGGCCAAATTGGAGGCGGTGACGCTGTTCCCGTGGGGGGCACAGGTTACCCGCACGATCACGGTGCCCGAGGGTGTGACCGAGGTTTTGGTGCCCAATTTGCCTGATCAAACAGACCCTGCGGCGCTGCGCGTCGCCGCCGAGGGGCTGACCCTTGGGGCGGTGACGCTGATCGATGCGCGTCAGCCGGTTGCGGAAAATCCTGACACGCCGCAGATCGCGGCTGCGCGCAAGGCGCTTGCGCAGGCGCGCGAGCGCTTGGCACGCGAGCAAGATGCAGTGGCCCGGCTGGGCGCAAAAGCCGCCGCCGCAGTGGCGCAAATCGAGTTCCTCAAGGGGCTCGACACCGCCAATACGCCGCCTGACAAGGTGGAGGAGCTTGCGCAGGCGGTGGCCTCGGGCGTGCAGGCCGCCGAAGAAGCGCGGATCGCCGCCGAGGCCGAAATGCGCCGGGCCGAGGCGGCGTTGAAACCCGTGCGCGCGGCGGTGGAAAAGGCGCGTCAGGCGCTGCAAGCGTTGGAAAACCCCGCGCAAGAAAGAGATTCCTTGCAACTGGCCGTTTCGGGCGCAGGGCAGGTGACAATCTCCACCTATGTCGATCAAGCCGGCTGGGCGCCCAGCTATGACATCCGGCTTGATAGCGGGTCTGAAACGCTGGTCTTGGATCGCTACGTCTCGGTGCACCAAGCGACGGGCGAAGATTGGACGGGGGTCAATCTGGTCTTGTCGACCGCGCGGCCTTCGGAACGCGCTGCCCCATCGACGCTTTGGCCCGACCGGCGCCGCATCGGCCCGCCCGAACCCGCCGCGCTGTCGCGCCAAGCGATGTCCAAACTGGCCGAATTTGACGAGATGCCCATGGTCGAAGCCGCCCCCGCCCCGGTGGCTGATCGGATGGATATGCAGATGCAGGGTGAGACGGTCACCTATCGCTATCCCAACCGCGTCGATATCCGCGACGGGGTGGAGGATTTGCGGCTGAAGCTGGACCGGGTGGAACGTCCGGTGACGGTGCTGGCCGAGGCGGTGCCCCTGCGTGATGACACCGCCTTTCGCGTGGTGGAGGGCGTGAACGGGGGCGAGCCGCTTTTGCCCGGTGAGGCGGTGTTGTGGCTGGATGGCGCGCTGGTGGGGGGCACCGATTTGCCCTTGGTCGCCGCGGGGGACAAGTTGCGTCTGGGGTTTGGGGCGATTGACGGGCTCAAGCTCAAGCGTGTGATTCCGCAAGCGAATGAAGGCGACCGGGGGCTGATTGCGAAATCGAACGCGCGCTCGGAACGGGTGGAGATCACCGCCGAAAACCTGACCGATAAAACTTGGCCTGTGCGCCTGATTGATCGTGTGCCCTATTCGGAACAAGAGGATTTGCAGATCACCCACAGCGCCACCCCACCCGAAACCCATGCCGATTGGGATGACAAGCGTGGTGTTTTGGCGTGGGAATTTGAACTGGCCCCCGGGGCCGCGCAAACCATAACGCTTGAAACACTGATGCGCTGGCCGACCGATCAGGTTTTGCGCTGAAACAACCTAAGGTTGAGCGAATCGTGCAAAGGCGCTAGGCTTTTGGGTAAGCGCGGGGGATCGGGTCGGGTCCCCCGTCGCTTTAAAAGGCTCGTAACGCCCCGGCGGGTAAGTCCTTTTACGGGGCTAGGGAGGGTAAGCCTATGAATCACGTGATCGACAAGCAAACCGACAAACGCTCTTACGGGCTGTTCGGCATCGAAAAGAGCGAGATCACGCTCACCTTGGTGGAGATGGGGCCGGATAAATTCGGCATGTCGTTTGAGGCGCAATGGAGCGGGCTTGTCAGTGGCCATACCGCCGCGGGCCCGTTTGAAGTGCATGGCGATCAAGACAAGATCGTCCATCAAAACCCCACGATCCGTGTCGAAATCTCGAATTGGTCGCTTGATGCCGCGCACAAACGGCTTTCGGCCCATTGCCGCATCCATGTGGATTTGTCGTCCTATGGTCTTGGGACGGTGCTGGTGTATGACAAGACGCTTGCGGGCACGTTCGGCGCGATGAACGCCCAGCAAATGATGGCAGCGCTGGCGCAGGCGATGGAATCGGCCTGAGCCGCTCCCAATCACGTCAAAGCGCCACACGGGCGGCGGGCGCGCTTGGCGCGCCTGCCCTGCGCTGTGACGGCACCGGGTCACAGCATGTTTGAGGTACCTGACCGAGGGCATTCTGCGCGAAGGTCAGGTCCTGGCCCCCGGGTTCAGGGGGCCGCATGACGCCGCCATTCTGGCGGTGTGGCGAAGTGCCTTTAGGCAGCCCGCCCCGGTCGTCGCCCCGAGCCTGATCGGCTGACCCCGCTTGCCGCAAGCCCCGCTTTGCGGGTGAGTGCGCCGGGGAAGGGGGCGCGGAATTGCAACATCAGTTCGGCCAAGGAATGGCCGATCTCTTCGACCCAAAGGACAAATCGGTCCGAGGGCCATTCGTGCAGGCCAAGCCGCTCCTCTTCAAGGCGCAGCACAAAGCCGATCTTGCGCAGCTTGGCTTGTAAATCGAGCCAGCCCTGCGCGTTTTCAAACGCATTCGACAGGGCTGCCAGTTCGCTTTTATGCACCGCCGAGGGCACCTCTTCGAGCGCCTCGGAAAGCGCACGACGGATCAGTTCGGCAGGCGTTTCTTCATGCAGGCGTGCGGCCACCTCGATCTTGGCGATCAGGTCGGTCGGCAGGCGAAGGGTGACGAGTCGGTTCTGGGTCATGAACCGAGATTCGCCCATTAAGCTTAAAAAGCGGTAAAACCCGTTAAGCCTTTTTCAGATCACCTCGAAGACGTCTTCATCGGGGTTGTATTGCCAAAGCGTGCCTTCGCCGATGTCGTTCCAAAGCCCGTGCAGGCTCATGTCGCCCTTGGCGACCGCGTCGCGCACAAAGGGGAAGGTCAGCAGGTTTTCCAAGCTGATCACCACCGAGGCTTGTTCAAGCGCGGTGACGCGCTCGGGCTCGGGGACATGCTGCACCCGCTCAAAACCGGGGCGCAACAGGTTCAGCCACGTGCCGATGAAAGAGGTTTTATCCTCTAGATGCGGGGCTTGGCCAGTGCACAGCGCATGGCAGCCAGCAACACCGCCGCATTGCGAATGACCCAGAACGATAACATGCGCGACCTTGAGCGTGGTCACCGCATATTCGATCGCCGCCGAAGTGCCGTGATGATCGCCATCCGGGTTGAACGGCGGCACAAGGTTCGCGATGTTGCGGTGGATGAAAAATTCGCCCTCATCCGCGCCGAAGATGGAGGTCACATGCACCCGAGAGTCGCAGCACGAAATAACCATGGCGCGGGGGTGTTGGCCAGCATCGGCAAGGCGGCGATACCAGGGGCGATTTTCGCTATAGCTGGTGGCGCGCCAGCCTTGGTAGCGGTTCACAAGGTAAGAGGGCAAGGGCCGCACATGCTCTTTCATCGTCATCCCCATCGCTGCTTTCGGCTGAAATAGGGTGCAAACCCTATAAATGCGAGGGTTTTTTCGTCACCTCTCAACCTTTTCTTGATCCTTGCGCGCCAATCTGGCCGCGGCCGTGGGGGCCGAGGTAGGAAAGCGGAGGCTTGGGGTGAGCGCAATCGAGAAACTGCGGATGGACGAGCCTGTTCGGCTCGATCCGGACAGGCTTGTGGTGATTTACGCCGAACTGGGCGAATTGGGCGCGGAGCGGCTGATTGCTGCCGCGATGGAAGATCTGGCAACGCATCTGGTGGCCGCGCAATTGGCCGAGAAAGAAGGCCGGGTGGAACTGTTGGGCCGTGCCGCGACGGAAATGGCAAAGCTTGCCGGTCAGGTCGGCATGGTGATGCTGACGCGGGTGGCCGAAGACCTTGCAAGCTGTGTCGAACGGCGCGACCCGGTCGCGCAGGCGGCCGTTTTGGCGCGCCTGGTGCGAATTGCGGAACGCTCGCTGACCGCCGTGTGGGATTTGCAGGACATGCGGATCTGATCCGTTCGGGGCTTGCGGGCAGCGTCGGGCGCGCTAGGCTTGGGTTAACCGTCCAATGCCGCGAAATTGCCCAAGGTTGCCCTCATGACCGATCTTTTCCGTTTCCGCCCCGAGATGCGTTTTGCGCCCGCCGGGGTCCAAGCCTTGCCGCTTTACCTCATCGAACAAGGTGCGCCGCTGCCTGCGGTGCTGACCCCAGCGCAAGCGTCTTTTGCCAATGCGCAGGGCTTTACGGGGGCCGCGGGCAGCCTGTGTCTGCTGGTCGACGAAAGCGGCGCGTTGGCGGGCGCGCTGGGCGGTTATGGCACCGCGCAAAAGCGTGCGCGCAGCCGTTTCACCTTGGCTGGGCTGGCGGCAAAGCTGCCGGGCCGCGCATGGTCTTTGGCTGGCGATCTGCCCGAAGCCGATTGGGCCGCTGAGGCGCTGGGCTTTCTGTTCGAAGGTTATCGCTTTGACCGTTATGCCGAAGCCAAGCTGCCGGAGGCCCGGCTCGTCGCCCCCGAGGGCGTTAATGCCGCGCGGCTGGAAGCCCTCGCCGAGGCAGAGGCTTTGGCGCGCGATCTGGTCAATACCCCCGCAAACGATCTGGGCCCGGCAGAGCTTGAGACCGCTACCCGTGCGCTTGGTGCGCTGCATGGGGCTACGGTCAGCGCTGTGGTTGGCGATGATCTTTTGGCGCAGGGCTATCCGCTTATTCATGCCGTGGGCGCCGCCAGCCCGCGTGCCCCCCGTCTGATCGAGCTGCGCTGGGGCACCGCAGGGCCAGAGGTGGCGCTTGTCGGCAAGGGGGTGTGCTTTGACACGGGCGGGCTCAACCTCAAGCCGGGGTCGAGTATGGGATTGATGAAGAAGGATATGGGCGGGGCGGCCAATACGCTGGCCACCGCGCATATGATCATGGCGCTTGGCCTGCCGGTGCGTTTGCGCGTTTTGATCCCGGCGGTGGAAAATGCGGTCGCGGGCAATGCGTTCCGGCCCGGCGATATCTTCACCTCGCGCAAGGGCCTGACGGTCGAGATCAACAATACCGATGCCGAAGGGCGGCTGGTGCTGGCCGATGCTTTGGCCGCCGCCGACGAGGAAGCCCCCGATCTGATTTGCTGCATGGCGACGTTGACCGGGGCGGCCCGGGTGGCGCTGGGGCCAGATCTGCCACCCTTTTACACCGACGATACGCCGCTGGCCGAAGCCTTGGCCGCCGCCAGCCAGACCCATGCGGACCCGCTTTGGCGGATGCCGTTTTGGGCACCTTATGAGGCGCAGATCGAGCCGGGTATCGCCGATCTGGACAATGCGCCCTCGGGTGGCATGGCGGGATCGATCACTGCGGCGCTGTTTTTGCGCCGCTTCGTGACCGAGGCCGACAGGTTTGCCCATTTCGACCTTTATGCGTGGCAACCCACGGCAGCCCCGGGGCGCAGCAAAGGCGGCTTTGGGCAGGGCGGGCGCGCGGTTCTGGGCGCGCTGACGCAGCTTTTCGATCTATGAGCGATCCGCGCCTGACCCCGTTTTCGGGCCGCTTTGCGTTGGAACCTCTGCGCGAGCAGGTTGCGGCAGAGGCGTTCGTGCCCGGCGATCCCGCCCGCATTGCCGCGCCAGTGGTTGATTTGGCGGTGACATGGGGGGGCGCGCGGGACCGGCAACTGATCTACGGGGCCGCGGTCACGGTGATCGAGCGGCGCGATACGCATGCCTTTGTGCAAGCGGCACGGGATGGGTATTGCGGCTGGGTCGCCGCCGATGCGCTGGCCCCGCACCAGATCCCGACCCATGTTGTTGCCACGCGCGGCACGCATCTTTACCGCCACCCTTCGATCAAGCGCGGCGAGCAGGGCGCGCTGTCTTTGGGCGCGCGGCTCACCGTGTTGGGGCACGCGGGTGATCTGGCACAAACGCCAGAGGGCTGGGTGCCCGCCACGCATCTGCGCCCGCTGGCCCCGCCCGAAACGGACCCGGTCGCTGTGGCCGAGCGGCTTTTGGGCACGCCCTACCTTTGGGGCGGCAATTCCGCTTTCGGGATCGATTGTTCCGGGCTGGTGCAACTGGCCTTCGCGCTTTGCGGTCGGGCCTGCCCCGGCGACAGCGATCTGCAACGCGCCGCCTTTGGCGATTTCCTGCCCGAGGATACGCCCACGCGGCGGGGCGATCTGTGCTTTTGGGCGGGGCATATCGCCATGGCGGTCAGCCCCGATCTGTTGATCCACGCCAATGGCCATGCGATGGCGGTGGTCTATGAACCCATCGACGACTGTCTAGACCGGATCGCGCAAAGTGGGGAGGCGCACTGGTTTGGCCGCAAGCGCCCGGCTTTGGCCTAGTCGACCGCCCGAATAAGCTTGCGTTCGATCACACGCAGCACCGGGGCCAGTTCATGGCCGCGCTTGAGCATCTGCCCTTCGGCCCCGATCAATGCATATTGGCCTTGTTTGTTGCGCAGGGCGGGGCGCTTTTCGATCCGGTAAAGCGGGGTTTCGGCGGTGCGCCGAAAGATGGCAAAGACCGCGTGATCGCGCGCGAAATTCATCGCGTAGTCGCGCGCTTCGGTCATGGCCACCATGCGCCCATAAACCGTCAAGATGGCCCCCAGCTCGAACCGGTCAAAAGCCACTTGCGCGGGGGCAGAGGCGGGCGTGGGAAACGGGTTGGGCGGCTGCAACGTCATGACAGAATGGTGACACCGCGCCACGCGCAAATCAATGCCCACGCGCAATGTGCGGGCGGCCAATTTACCTTGTCTTAATCTCGCCCGCAAATGGCCCGCAAAATGCCCTTTGTCCTGCCCAGTTGCGCCCGCTTTCGCAGCGAAAAGGGAACGCAGCGGAAAACGCTGAAGCCCCGGTGGGCGGTCAACAGCCCCCACCCAGTTCGCTCGCCGGGGCGGCTTTCGCGTAAAAGACCCCGTCCGGCAGGGCGGGGTTTTTTCTTTGCGTCATCACCGTTGGACGTTTCGTGATACGGGCTTGCTTGCCAAGTCGCTTCCCAGGCCACATCTTGCCTCTGAAAAGGAGGCCCCGATGCAATCGAGATTGATCCCCCTGATGGCGCTGGCGCTTAGCCTTGCCCCG
Organism: Rhodobacter sp. TJ_12; assembly: GCF_020023995.1. Taxonomy (GTDB): domain Bacteria; phylum Pseudomonadota; class Alphaproteobacteria; order Rhodobacterales; family Rhodobacteraceae; genus Rhodobacter. The sequence continues at coordinate 21,744 of NZ_NRRD01000016.1, forward strand.
GCTTTGGTGCATGCGGAAGACGCCAAAGACCCCGATGTGAAGGCCCGCATCGCGCTGATGCAATCCTTCAAGGCACAGACCAAAGTTTTGGGGCTGGCCGCAACTGGTAAGGCCGCGTTCGATCCCGCGCAGATCGAGGCCACGATTGCTGCCTTGCGCGACGGGGCGGCCAAGGTTGGCCCCGCGTTCAAAACGCCCGCCGATGACCCGGAATCGACGGCGCAACCCGCCATCTGGACCGCGCGTTCTGAGTTTCGACAAAAGACCAACCGTCTAATCAAGGCGGTCGAAGAATTGGACGGCAGCGATGCCGGAGCCTTGGCGCGCACGCTGGAACCTGTGACCGCCGCCTGCAAGGATTGTCACGGGCGGTTCAAGATGTGAAATCGGGGGCGAAAGCCCCCGTTTCCTTTTTTTGTCAGAATGTTAGCCGCAATCGATGTTGAAGATATTGCCGCTCGCATCAAGCCGGAACACGATCCGCTGGGCATTGTATTCCTGCGGTTCGATGCCCCGCCATTCAACCACATTGATCGGTTGCGTGATGCCCAGCGTCGGGATGATCGCGGCGGGTTGCCCCAAGGCACTAGCGTAATCGATCGCGTGGCAGGTGTCGGGCTCGCGCGCTTCAAGCGCGCCATCTTGCGAAACCGGCGGGGTCAAATGCGGCACGGGCATCGGATCTTGCGGCGTGGGGTCTTGCGTGGCGGGGCCGCAGCCTGCCAGCGTGGCGGCCAATGCAAGCGGCAAAATCAGTGTGGCTTTCGAAATCATCGTTGGTCCATCCGTCTGGGCCCATCCGGCTGGGCGGTACATCCGCTTGTTTATACCGGTGCGGCAAGGGCTTGCAAAGGCACAGGCCAGTGAGCGGCGGATCTGTGGCCTAGCGGCCCAGATAGGCCGCAAGCGCAGGCGGCGGGTCGGCCAGCAGCGCGGCGGTGGGTTGGGGGGGCGCCGCAACTCCTTCGGCCAAAAGCACGGTTTGCGGGCAAAGCGCCTCGGCATCGGCGGGATCGTGGCTGACCATCACCACAGTGGTGCCCTGTTCCGCAGCAATCTCGGCCACGAGCGCCAGCATATCGGCCTTGAGCGCGGGGCCAAGCGCGGCGAACGGCTCATCCAGCAGCAACAGCGGGCGCGCGCGCAACAGGCACCGCGCCAGCGCCACCCGCCCTTGTTGGCCGCCCGACAGCGCGCCGGGTTTGCGCGCGCCCAGCCCCGCCAGCCCGACCCGCTCCAACGCGGCGGCAATTTGGGCTTGCTCCGCGCCGCTCAACCGGGGGCGGGGGGAGATGCCAAGCCCAAGGTTCTGCGCTACGCTGAGATGCGGAAACAGATTTTGATCTTGAAACAGGATCGACAAAGGGCGCGCGCCGGGGGCCATGTCGGTGATATCTGTGTCCTCCCACAGCACCCGCCCCGCGCTGGGCACGACAAAGCCCGCCAATGTGGTCAACAGCGTGGATTTGCCTGCCCCCGAAGGCCCCAAGACGGCGGTGCGGGTGCCGCGCGCCAGTGTGAAATCCGCACTTAAGCGAAAATCGTCTTGCACGATCAAAAGCTTATCGAGGGTCAGCATGGGCTCCGATCCGGTCGAACAGGGCATAAAGGCCAAAGGTCAGCATCATCAACAAACAGGCGGCCCCGGCAGCCTGATCCATTCTGTAGCTGCCCATCAGGCTGTAAAGGGCCAGCGGCAAGGTTTGCGTGCGCCCGTCGGAAAAAAGCGTGATGACCCCCAGATCGCCCATCGAGAAGGCCGCCGCGATCCCGGCTGAAAAGCCCAAGGGGCGCGCCAGTCGGGGCAGGGTCAGAACCCGCAGCCGCGCAAGCCCCTGCAGCCCAAGGCTGCCCGCCAGCCGGTCGTAATCGGCTTGTAGGGTGCGCACTTCGGGCAGCAAAAGCCGTAGCGCAAACGGCAGGCTCAGCGCGGCATTGACCAAAAGCGTGACGGGCAGGGCCAACGATGCGGGGGGCAGAGCCGGGCGCAAGATCACGAAAAGCCCGGTGCCCAGCACCAGCGCCGAGGCGGCCAAGGGCAGCATCGCCACCGCCTCGGCCCAGCGCGCGCGGGGCGCGGCCAGAGCAAGCGGCAGCGCCAGCGCCAGCGTCACGGCCGTTGCCCCCAAGGCGATGAGGCAAGAGGTCAGCGCCGCGTGCCAGACCGAGGCAGGCAGACTGGGCAGTTCGGCAATTCCGCGCAGGGCGATCGCCCCCAATGGGACCAACAAAAAGGCCCCCGTTCCCAAAATGGCAATGCCGTCTTTCAGCCTGTGGCCCAGCCCGGGGGCAAGCCGGGCCGGCAGCGCGCGATCCAACCCGGCCCCGAAGCTGCTGGGCAGGGTGATGCGGGCGGCAATGGCCAAGGCGGCGAGCGCCAGCGCGATTTGCAACACCGACAGCGCGGCGGCGCGCCCCAGATCGGCATCGAAGCGAAACGCCTGATAAATTGCCACTTCCAGCGTCGAGGCGCGCGGCCCGCCGCCCAGCGTCAGCGCCACGGCAAAAGAGGTCAGGCAGACCAGAAAGATCGCAAGGCCCGCGCCGGGCAGCACCGCGCGCAGCATCGGGCGTTCCAGATGACGGCTGATCTGCGCCGGGGGCAGGCCCAGCGACAGCGCGAGCCGCACCCGTTCTGCCGGGATCGCCTGCCAGCCCTGCAAGATCATCCGCGTGGCCAGCGGCAGGTTCAAAAACACATGCGCCACCACCACGCCCTGTGGGCCGTAAAGCGATATGTCGGGCAGGCCGAGCGCGTTCAAGATCCCATTCAAGAGCCCGCGCCGCCCCAAAATCGCCAAAAGGCCCATCACCGCCACAATCGTCGGCAACAGAAACGGCGCGCCCAAAGCGGCAATGAACAGCCCGCGCCCCGGAAACCGGCGCCGGTGTAGCGCGCGTGCGACCGGCACCGCCAGCGCACAGCTTAACAGCGCCGAAAGCGCCGCTTGCCACAGCGTGAACCACAGCGCATCAAGGTCCGAGGGTGTCAGCGCCGAAAGTCCCCCGGCACGGAGCATCACCGCGCCAAGGGGGGCCAGCACCAGCGCGGCGACAAGCGCAGCGGCCAGAGCCGCCGGGATCATTTGCCGAAATTCGCGCGCCATTCCTCGACCGCCGGGCCGCGCAGGGCTTCGGCCTCGGCCTCGGGGTAGAAAAAGGCGGTTTCCGCGCGCGGCAGGGCGGCAAAGCCTGCGGGCAGGAAGCCCGGTTTTTCGATCACTGGATAAGACCAGTTGGCGGTGGCGATCATCGATTGGAAATCATCGGACAAGATGTAATCCATAAATGCCTGCGCCAGATCGGGGTGTTTTGCGCTTTTCAACTGGGCGGCCAGTTCAAAGTAAAGGTAATGACCTTCGGGGAAAATCGCGGCGGCCTTGGTGTCATCTTCCTCAGCAATCAGATGATAGGCGGGCGAAGTGGTGAAGCTGAGCACCATATCCGCCTCGCCCGCGGTGAAAAGACCGTAACTGGCCGACCAGTCTTGCGTCACGGTCAGCACCTTGGGCGAGAGTTTGGCCCAAGCCTCGCCAGCATCTTCGCCGTAAAGATGCTTCATCCACAACAGCAGCGCGAGACCCGAGGTCGAGGCGCGCGGGTCTTGGATCGCGATTTTATAGGCGTCTTCGGGGGCGTCGAGCAGATCGGCGAACGAGGCGGGCGGATGGCTCAACCGGGTGCGGTCATAGACAAAGGCCAGTTCCGACCAGTCAAAGGGCAGGAAGATGTCGTCTTCCCACGCAATCGGCAAAGTCAGCCGCGACAGGTCCTGCCGATGGGGCGCGAAAAGGCCGGTGGCGCGGGCCCGCGCCGACAGATCGGTGTTCAGCCCGATCACCACATCGGCATCGGTGTCCTCGCCTTCGAGCAAAATCCGGGGCAGCACATCGCCCGCGACAAAGCGCAGATCGCAGGCGCAGGTTGCCTCGAACCCCGCCTCGATCTTGGGGCCGGGGCCCCAGTCCGAGGTGAAATATTCGGGCGCATAGACAGTAAGCGTGGGGGCATCTTCTGCATAGGCGGGCAGCGCCGCCAAAAGACATCCCGCAAGCATCAGAGGTTTGGTCATATGTGTCTCCAATGGCCTGCCGGGCGGGGTCAGGCCGGAGCGACCGGCACCTTCCCTCCGCCGGTCTTAACCGGTTCAGGTTCGACGGGTTCGCGCAAGCGCATCTCAGCCCGATTGGGCACCCCGAGGTGGGCAAAAAGATAGAGCGAACCGGTCGCGGCGCAAGGGGAAAGTGGGTTTCGCCCCGCTTGCGCGGGCCGACCCGGCGGGGGCGCTGCCCCCGCACCCCCGGGATATTTTTCAAAGTCGAAGGGGAAATCAAACTCTGCGCGCAGACCGTTTCGTCTTAGGCGGCAGCGTGGGCGCGCAGAAGGTGTTGCACGTCGCGTCGGCGCAGGATCACCTGCGCGGGGGGACCATAGGCGCGTTCGACCGGGGCGAGCCCCAAAAGACCGCGGGCGAGATCGGGGCGCAGGCGCAACAAGCCCAAGCGGTCTGCGGGAGAAAGCGCGGCAAAGGCCATCGGCCCGGGCCAAAGGCTTTCGCTCCAGTGTCCTTCGGCGCAGATCAATGCATGGGCCGGCAGCAGAAGGTGATGATAGCTGACCCGTTTGCGGCTGTGCATCACGCGGGCACGCTTTGGGGCCAGCGCGGCAAGATGACCGGCACGCACCAGATGCGCGGTGCCATCGATTGGCACCAGCACCGCATGTTGGGCCGAAACGCGCAAGGGGCGCAGCTCGCCGGGGGCGGCAAAAACCTCGACCGGGCGCAATGCGGCGCGCCCGGCCAGCGCCTTCGGGCCAAGGGCGCGGGCGGCATGCCAGATCACAGGTTGCGCGCCGCTATCACGGGTCAGGACCAGATCGCCCACGCGAATGTCTTCAATCAGGCGCGGCCCTTGTGGCGTGGCGATCCGCGTGCCTGCGACAAAGCAGGGAATGCCCATGGCATGCAGACTAGAGGCCGAGTTGATCGTGGTATAGTCGACACCGGTGAGCACCAACTGCTCTCCGGAGGGAAAGGTCAAAAGCGCATTGCCCAAACCGTCATCCCTGACGTCCACATCGAAAGCGCGGACCGTGCCGCCCGCGCCAGTGCCGCCGGTCAATGCCGATGTATCCAGCTGGTCGGTGGTCGGCCCGCTGCCCAGTCCCGTCAGGTCGAAATCGGTGACGGTGTCGATGCCGCTGTCGCCTGCGGTGGCGGCAATCGTATCGGCGCCAGTGCCGGTGGTGATCGTGTCGCTGCCGGTGCCGCCGCGCAGGCTGTCGGCAAAATCCGACCCGGTGATGACATCATCGCCTGCGCCCCCATCAAGCGACACGCCCGCCCCCGCAAGCGCGGCGTCGAATGTGTCGTCGTGATCGGTGCCGCTGATCGATTCAATATTGTTGAACGTGCCCGTGCCGGTCGTGCCGTCAAAATCATACGTGCCAGAGGTCACGCCCGACCATGTGGCCGTCACACCCTGGGTGCTAGCGCTAAAGGCAATCGTGTCGGTGTCGGTGCCGCCATCGATATTGTCGACGTCATCGGCGTCGTTGATCAAGAACAGATCATCGCCAGCGCCGCCTGTAAGGTTATCGGTGCCCGCGCCGCCTGACAGGGTATCGGCGCCATCATCGCCCCAGATCTGATCGTCGCCACTGCCGCCGGTCAGGCTGTCGTCGCCTGTGCCGCCATAAATCGCATCATTGCCCGTGCCGCCGTCGATGGTGTCATTGCCCGACCCGCCATCAACGGTGTCATTGCCAGCACCGGCATTGATACTGTCATTGCCGGCGCCGCCGTAAAGCGAATCTGCCAGCGTGCCGCCCAAAATGGTCTGGTCGCTGTCCGGGTCGGTGGTGGGGGTGGCAATGGTGCTATAGCTGGGCCAAGTGGCGCCATCGGAGGTATCGAGGTAATCGGTGATCTGGAAGGTAACGCCCGGTGGCAATTCGCCATCCGCAATCAGCCCGACGCGGGAACCGCCACTGTTCCCCGTCCAGACATCCCAGACATGCACGGTAGACCCATCGGGCAGGGTAAAGGTCGCCTGCCAGCCCACGCGCAGCACGCCGGTGTAGATCGTGCTGCCAGAGCCATCGGTAACGGTGCCGGTTTGCTGTGTGCTATCAAGGTTCGACCCGCTGGAGCCCGAAAGCGTGGTGTCGTCATCATCAAGGGTAAAGGTCAGCGCATCGGCAGCGGCGTCGAAATCCGGGCTAATGCGGAACGTGGCGCCGACGGCGGGGGCCCCGCTGACCGGCACGTAATCTGTGAAATTATAGCCCGAGAAGGTGTAGGTCGTCACCCAAGACCCCTGTGAAGAGTATGCGCCGCACCTCCAGGATCGGGTAAAATCCCCAAGATTTCATGAAGTTAAAAGGTTCAATCCCTTGTATTTTCAGGAAATTTGAGGGGTTTGGGGGCAGATGCGCAGGGCCGCATCACCCAATAGAGGGCTGCACGGTCCCGGGATCTGCAACCAGCAAGGCGCGCCTGCGGTATTCGCTGGGCGACAGCCCGACCCCTTTCTTGAACGCTTTGCAGAAATAATTCGCGTCTTGATAGGCAAGGTCCAGCGCCACATTGACAATGGGCAGGGTAGAGCTTGTCAAAAGCTCCTTCGCCCGTTCCAGCCGGCGGTCTTTCAGATAGGCGATGAAGGTCAGGCCCATTTGCTTATGGAAGAGCCGACTAAGATAGCAGGCGCTAAGATGCACATGTTCGGCGGCATCTTCGAGCGTGATCGGCTTGTGCAGATTGCGTTCGATGTAGTTGCGCACCCCTTCAACGCGCGCTTGTGCCGAGCGGCCCTGATCTTCTTCGGGATCAAACAGCAGATCAGTGATTTCGCTGAAAAGCTCTTGAACCTTGTAGTGGTTGCGCTGGTCCAGCCGTTGCGCGGTCAGCGCCTCGATCTTGCGCGCCAACGCTTCGGGCAGCGGACGTCCGGTGCAAGCCACCAGATCGGTCAGGATTTCCGACAGATCAAGCACGCCTTGGCGCGGCGCGGTTTCGCGATGCGCGTGCAGCGCCTCGATCTGGCGGCGCACCAGCGTGAGACAGTCGCGGTAGGCATGGGCCTGCACCAGCGCGCCAAGACGTTCGCGGATTGTGTCGGCATCTTGCACCGGGGCGGGGGCGACGATGGGGTCCGGTCGCGCCGGGCAGGGGACGGGGCCCAGCCGGGCAGAGGGGACAGGGGCGCGCGGCACGTTGGGCGCGGGTGCCGCTTGCAAACAATCTTGCACCGTTTTCAGCAAGGTTTCGGTGCGCACGGGCTTGAGCAGAAATCCATCCGCGCGCTGCTGGATTGCGGCTTGCATGATTTCAAAATGATCATAGGCGGTGATGATTAGCACTTTGGTGGGCAATTGCTTGGTGCGCAGCATCTCCAGAATCTCCAAGCCATTCGGGCGCGGAATCCGGATATCGAGCAGCATCAGGTCAATCGGGCGGCTTTCGATCAGTTGCACCGCCTCTGCGCCGTTCTTCGCTTCGCCCACCACCTTTGCGCCGGGCAGATCGCGTTCCAGAATCGTGCGCAGGGCGCGGCGTTCCAGTTCTTCGTCCTCGACGATCACAATATCGGCCATTGGCGCCTCCGGTCTTAGAAATCGCACGGATCGAAGTCGATCGGCAGGCGCAGCCGCACCAGCGTGCCGCGACCTTGGCGGAACGGGCTCATGATCTCGACCCCGTGGCTGTCGCCGAAATACTGCTTCATCCGGGCGTGGATGTTGTAAACGCCAATGCTTTTGCGCCCGCCGTGATCGGCCTCGCCGCGCAGCACCTCCACGCGGCGCTCCGCGCTGATGCCGGGGCCATTGTCGAGCACGTCGATGATTACATCCGATCCGTCACGATACAGCGACACCTCGATCAAGCCGCTGCTTTCCATCGGCTCGATGGCGTAGTTGATGCAGTTTTCGACGATCGGATGCAGCACCATGAAGGGGCACAGCACCTTGTCGAATTCCTCGGGGGCATCAAGCGTGAAATCGAACCGGTCACCCAGCCGGATTTTCAGCAAATAAAGATAGTTACGGACGTGGTCCACCTCGGTGCGCAGCGGCACGAATTGCGAACCGGAGCGCTTGAGGATGTAGCGCATCATATCGGCGAAAGCATGCACGGTGGTTTCGGTTTCGGGCGCGCCTTCCACCAGCGCCAACCGTCCGATCGTGTTGAGCACATTAAAAAGGAAATGCGGGTTCACCTGATAGGACAGCGCCTGCAATTCCGCCTCGCGCAGCAACCGCTCCAGTTCCGCGCGGCGCTGCGATTCCTCGGCCAGCCGCAGGTTCTTGGCGTAAAGCTCTTGTGTGACGCCGTTGGAATAGCTTTCCTCGACGATATGCGAGGCGATGTAGTAAAGCGAATAGGCGGCAGAGCGTAGCCGCTCATAGCTGATCTCGCCGATTTCGCTGTGCAGTTTCAGCAGGTCGTCGTCTTCGCTCCAAGAGCCCTCGGTCGGGAAGATGTTCGACAGGTCCACGAAATCGGGGCCGGAATGGCGCTTGTCGAGTTTGACCTGCCCACAGATCACCGCGCCCAGATATTCGCCGCGCATGATGATTGGGGCGGCAAAATCCACAAGCTGACAGTGGCATTTGTAGATTGCCGGTTCCCCGGTCGAAAGCGCCGTGCGCCCGCCCACCGCATCGCAGTGAAAGCACCGCTCGCGCCAGTCCGCGCGTTGGCGCACAGCTGCGCAAAAGGGCGAAAAGCCCGAGGGCTGCGTCACCGGGGCGCCATCGGGGTCCACAATCACCATCGCCACGCCGACCGCGGCCGAGAAGTTGTCTTGCACCTTTTGCAGCATTTCGGTGCTCATCAGATCGGCAAGCTTACGGCGCCGGGCTGCTTTTTCGGCGGGGCTTGCCGTGTCGGAGCGCTGCCCCGCGATCAATTCTGGAGGTGGTCGCGCCCCAGCTCTTTCATACGCCAGAACATCCTGCACCGACCCTGCAGGATGGCCGAACGGAACGCCGCTTCCCATGCCAACCCCTTCCCATTTTTGACCGATGCCCCATCGAACACCCCTCGGCGCCACGTGTCAGAGGTATGCGGCCCGACACCGCGTTTCTCTGACACCCCAACAGTCTTGGGACTTTGGGCGCGACCCCGGTCCGAGTCCGCATCTTCCTCCGGTCTTTAGCGCAAACACGCCCCGCAAAAACTGACCTAGCGCAAATTTTGCCCCCCTTTGGTCTCAAGATTTTACCGATTAAACAGGTGTTTGCGGTGCATCTTTGGGCGGCGGCGGATCAACCGCCGATCATGCAATTGAGCCCGGCGGCCTCGACCACGGCTTTAAGCGGCAGGATCGCATCGGGGCGTAGATCTTTGGTCGCCCCCATTGGGCTTTGGCGGCCCAGAAGCGTGTATTTGTTCTCGCCAAAGCTGTGATAGGGCAGCAGATGCACAGTGTTCACCTTGGGCATTAGCGTTGCGAAATGGGCAATCGCAGCGATTTCGCGTTCATTGTCGTTCACGCCGGGCACCACCGGCACGCGCACCACCGGATTGGGGCTGAGCGAGGCGGCAATCAGCGCATTTTCCAAAATGATGCGGTTATCGACGCCGGTATTGGCCTGATGCACCGCCGGGTCGATGGCCTTGATATCCATCAGCAGGTTATCGACATGCGGGATCACATCGCGGATCACTTCGCGGGTGGTGCAGCCCGTGGTTTCCATCGCGGTATTCCAGCCTTGTTCATGGCAGGCCATCAAAAGCTGTTTGGCAAAGGCGGATTGCATCAGCGGCTCGCCGCCCGAAAGCGTCACGCCCCCGCCAGAGCGGCGATAGTGGATCGCGTCTTTGCGCAGTTCTTGCATCACTTCGGCCAGCGTCATGCGCCGCCCCGTGCGTTTAAGCGCCTCGGTCGGGCAGACCTTGGTGCATTCGCCACATTTGATGCATTTCGACCGATCCACAAAACCGGGATTGGTCTTCGATAGCGCCTGCACCGGGCAGACGGGCAGGCATTGCCCGCAGCCGATGCAGGCCGAGGCGCGGAAGAAGAGTTCCGGTTCCGGCGCCTGCGATTCGGGGTTGGAACACCAGCGGCAGCGCAGCGGGCACCCTTTCAAAAACACGATTGTGCGCACCCCAGGCCCGTCATGGATCGAATAGCGCTGAATATCGAAGACGGTGCCTTCGGCGGTGGTGTCAATGACGGACATGGGGGACTTCCTTATTTAGGGCTGAGCCTGTGGGGGAGGGCTCAGAAAGCGGGGCCACTGGCCTCTTCGATGGCGGCCATCGCCGCGCGCACGGCCGAGGTTTCGCCCAAAACGGCCAAGGTGGTGGTGGTTTGCGGGCAGGTGCCGAACAGTTCCACCGTCATCACATTGGCCGATTTCGAGGCGATATCGGCGAAGTAGAACAGATCGGGGACAGAGGCCTGCACCAGCCCCATCGCAGAAACCGGGTTTTCGTCTACCCATTTGCGCACATGCGGCGCGACGCGGCGCGCAAGCATGTCGAACAGGTTGTCTTGCGGTGCGTTGATGATGCGAATTTGCATGGCTTTGTCCTCGATCTTGGGTCTCAGCGCACGTTCAGCGCTTCGACCATCACGCATTTGCGGCGACGCGCGAAAGAGCGCGGCGAGGTCAGTCCCTCGCCCGTCGGGCCGGCGATGGTGAAGGTGGTGTATCCTTCGCCGCCCACGCCGATCCCGGCGTAAGAGGGGCCGTTTTTCACAAAGATCGTCGTCTGGATCAGCTTCGCCATCTTCGTCAGTTTGCGCACATTGGTCGAATGCATGATCGCGGTGTGGCGGTTGCCGTGTTCCAGATCGACGGCCAGATCAATCGCCTCATCGACATTAGGCACCCGCACCACCGGCAAGATCGGCATCATCAGCTCTTCTTGCACGAAGGGGTGGTCTTTCTTGGCTTCCAAAAGGATCAACCGTACCTCGGGGGCCGCCTTGATCCCCACCTGTTGCAGCAGCCACGCCGCAGACTTGCCCACGCAATCGGTTTGCGGTCCGCCTTTTTCGGTCAGCACCCGCGCTTCAAGATTTTTGAGAACCTCCGGCTCTGTTACCAGATAGGCGCCATTGCGCTGCATTTCAGAGATCAGGAAATCGGCGGCTTGATCGACGACGATCACCTCTTTTTCCGCGATACAGGGCATGTTGTTGTCGAAACTTGCCCCATTCACGATGTCTTGCGCGGCTTTCGGAATATCGGCGGTTTCATCGACCACCACGGGCGGGTTGCCCGCACCGGCGCCAATGGCTTTCTTGCCGGTCGACATCACCGTGCGCACGATACCGGGGCCGCCGGTGGCCACAAGCATGCGCACCTTGGGATGTGCCATCATCGCATTGGTGTTCTCGATCGAGGGGGCCTGCACCGTCACAACAAGGTTCGCGGGCGCGCCAAGCGCCGCCAGTTTGCGGTTGATCAGCTTGATCGCCAGAAGCGACACGCCTTTGGCGCGCGGGTGGGGGCTGAACACCGCCGCATTGCCCGCTGCCAGCATGCCGATGGAATTGCAGATCACCGTTTCGGTGGGGTTGGTGGTGGGGGTGATCGCGCCGATCACGCCAAAGGGCGACAGTTCCACCAGTGTCAGCCCATCGTCGCCGCTTTGCGCCTCGGTGGTCAGATCTTCGACGCCCGGGGTTTTTTCGGCGGCCAAGCGGTTCTTAATGATCTTATGGCCCAGATTGCCCATGCCGGTTTGCTCGACCGTCAGGCGCGAAATTCGCTCAAGGATCTCTTGGTCGGTGAAGGCCGCGCGAATGCCTTCGACGAAGCGTTTGCGGTCGGCCATCGTGCAAAAGAGATATTGTTTTTGCGCCTCGGCAGCGGCCTCGATGGCGGCATCCATCGTGGCAAAAACCCCGTCGCCCAGTTCAACCGCCTCGGCATCCGAAATCGACAGACATCCCGCCGTGCCTTTGCAATCGCTGGCTTTGCAGCAGGAACAATTGCGTGCCGCTAGGGCGCGGGGCAGGATGCCGCCAATGATATCATCCGTCGGATCGGCAGGCTTCGTGGGGGCCCATCCGCAGCCTTCGGTGGCGGGTTTGAAATCCGGTGCGGACGTAGGCGCGGTCGCGGGGGTCGCGATGTAACCGCTCAGCACGCGGGCGACGGCATTTTCAATATCTATATCTTTCATTTCACTTGTCCTTTCGTCAGGGCCGCGCCCCAATGTCCTGCAATCGCTGACTGGGCGATCTGCATGTCCTGTGCGACGCCGCCGCCGCTGATCCCGATGGCGCCAAGCACGGCGGCGCCCGCCCAGATCGGCAGGCCGCCGCCAAACAGCACGGTGCCGGTTTCGGCGGCGCCCAAACCCTCAAGCATCGCGCCCGTTTGCGCTTGGCGGCCCAATTCATCGGTTCCCATCCTGTAGCGTGCGGCGGTGCGCGCCTTGGCGGGGGCGAGCGTGATCGAGGCAGGCAGCGCGCCATCCATGCGGTGGAACAAAAGCGGCTCGCCTGCCGGATCGCACAGCGCGATGCAGACCGGCAGCGCGATCCGGCGGGCCTCAAGCTCGGCTAAGGCGGCGATGCGCGTGGCCTCTGCCAGCGTCAGCGGGCGGCGGGCGGCAAGCTCGGTGGCCAAGATCGTATCGAGTGTGGACATCGCTTAGCCCTCCACCCCGCGCTGGCATTCGACCGTGTCAACAATCGCGACGATAGATGCATCGACCACCGAATGGTCAAAAGTGCCTGCAAAGCGCCCGGCGCTGCCGGTTGTGACGATGACGGTTTCGCCATCGCCCGCGCCCACGGTATCGACTGCGATTTCGTTCCAGCCTTCGGGGCAAAGCTGCGCGTCGAGGCGGCGCACGATCAAAAGCTTCGCACCCGAAAGGCTGACATCCTTGGTGGTGGCGACGACCCGTCCGATGACTTTTGCAAGATACATGATCGCTCCTCACTCTTGGATCAGCCGGATGCCGCGCTCCGACAAGCTTTCGGCGGCAAGCGGTGTTAGGCGCACCGCGCGCCCCAGCCGCAGTTCGGGGCCGGTGCAGGCGCGTGCCTGCTGCCAGCCGAAAATGCCCGATTGCTGGACCGGTGCGGCCAGCGCCGTCGTGGTGGCCTTGCCACCCTGAACGGTGGTGGCCAGGCGCGCGGCCCAGCACAGTTCCACCCCCTGCGCGGCTAGGCTTGCGAGATGGCCCGACATGATCGCGCGCCGCGCCGGATTTGCCGGGGCCAGACCTCGCGCGGCGCGCTCGCGCCCATCGGGGCAGACACCATCGCGCGCCGCCACGATCCGCAGGCCACGATCCAGCGCCTCGCCCAGCACTTTTGACACCGGATCATCGGCGATGCCGGTCGCCACTTTCGCCGCCGCCGACAGGCTGAGCGTGGGCACCAGAACCAGACCAAACCGCATCAGGCGCGGCGTCTCCGTCAGTTCCGGCAGGGACAGGCGCGGGGCCACAGAGGTGCGCAATTCGGGCGCGGCAAGCCAGTCGCCGGTCCAGCCTGCCGCGCACAGGGTCTCGATCCCGGCGAGCGCCGGTTCCAGCCCAAGATCGGCCTCGGTAAACACCACCAGCGCCCGGCTGGCCCGCGCCTTTAGCGCCGCTACGATCCGGTCCGAAAGCGCATCGATCAAGATACGGTCGAGATCCATCACCGGGCCTCCCCGGCAAAAAGCGCAATCCCGAGCGGGGTGACAAGCAAAGGCTCGACCGGTTTGATGACCTGGCGGCCAAGGTGCTTTTCGAAGACTGGCGTGAAATCCTCAAAGCTACACGCGCCGCCCACCACATGCACCGCGTCAAGCCCGGGGTAATCCGTCAGCACCGTTGCGACGATCGCGGCCATTTTGTCCACCACCGGGCGCACCAGTGCGAACACATCGCGCGCGTGCGCCGGGTCGAGCTTGTAAGCCTCGGCGGCCGCCGTTTCGAGCCGCAGCGCCCCGGCCAGAACCAGCGTCATATGTGTGCCGCCGGTGGCTTCATCGACCGAGGTCAGCACTTTGCCCGCTTTGAGGATTGAAATACCCGTGGTGCCGCCGCCCACGTCGACCACCGCCCCGTCTTTGACCCCCAGCACGCGCGCGGCGGCCACGGGTTCATCGACGATGCAGGCAAGCTGGAAACCGGCGGCTTCGATCACATTGCCGATCGCTTTCGCGCTGCCCGGATGGATGCCCGGCGGGATCGCGGTGGCGGCGCGGTGCAAGGGCGTGCCCAGACGGGTTTCCAACTCGGCTTTCATCCGCCGCACGGCGCGCACGGTTTCGGGCCAATCGACCACGATCCCGTCGCGGATACCGCCCGACCGTTCGGTGAGGCCCGCCACGGGCCGCCCCGCCGCATCGACCACCGCAAGCACAAGATTTGCCGTGCCCAGATCGACGCCGACACTCAGCGGACCTTCGGCGCGCGCATCGCGCGGCACGATCGCCCCCGCCCGCAAAAGCGCCCCGAAGTCACGCAAAAGGGCATCGGATCCGGACATCACCGCCTCCTTACACCTTGCGAACACGCACCAGTGCGTCGTTTTTCAGCCCAAAGGCATTGGCCTCTTCGATGTCGATATGCATTTCGGTGGCAGAGACTTCGTCAGAGCGGATCGCGACATGGCGCATGATGCCGCCGCGCGGGCCGCTGACCTCCACATCGACGCTGTCGCCATTGCGCAGCCCCAGGCGTGCCGCATCGGCAGGGGCCATATGGATATGGCGCAGCGCGACGATCACGCCCGATTGCTTGACGACTGCGCCTTTGGGGCCAACCACGGTCAACCCGGCGGAATCTTCAAGCTTGCCCGACATCCGCATCGGCGGCTTGATGCCCAGCGCGAAACCATCGGCCACAGAGACCTCGATCTGCGTGTCTTTGCGCAGCGGCCCCAACACCCGAACCTTGCCGATTTCGCCTTTCGGGCCGCGCAGGGTCACGGTTTCTTTGGCCGCATATTGGCCGGGCTGTTTCATCGCCTTCATCCGCGTCAGCGTCGCGCCGGGGCCGAACAGAATATCCATATCCGGGCGCGACAGGTGGATATGGCGGTTTGAAACGCCCACTGGCACGAGTGCAGGATCCTTGGCTGGCTGCGCCAGATCGGCTGCCGGGGCGCGGCCTTCGGCCAGAAGCTCTGCGACGATGCGCTCAATCATCGGGGTGGTGATGTTCATTTCTTTTGTCCTTGCGCGTCGCGGGTCTTAGCGGTTCTTTGGGCCCTTCGTCGGGCGGACGGGGCGCGACCGCGCGGGGGATTTGGGGTCCGGCTCGGGAACGGGGCCGCCCTTGGCGGCCGGTTCGGGTGCGGGCACCGGTTCCGCTTCAGCGGCTGGCTTTGAGGGCGGCAGGGCGTCCGGCGCCGGCGGGGTGCTTTGTGTCTCAGAAGGGGCGTCGGCGGGCGCGCGCTCCAAGGACGGGGTGTCCAAGACGGCGGGGGCTTGGGCTTCGGGCTCTTTCGGCGGGGTTTCGACGCGTGCGGCGGCAGGCGCATTGGCCGCCACCGCGTGCCAGCCGACCGTGTCCCGGCTTTCCACCAACACTGTTAGACCGCGGGCGGGGCGTGCGATGACCCGGGTGGCAACCACCCGTCCGACGCGCCCCGCAGCCGCTTCTGCCGCGGCGATAGCGGCTTTCACCGCCCCCACATCGCCGCGGAGTTTGACCATCGTCATGCCGTCGCCCTTGGCGAATTCATAGCCGACCAGCGTGACATTGGCCGATTTCATCGCCGCATCCGCAGCCGTCACAGCCGTTGCCAGGCCAAGCGTCTCGATCAGTCCAAGGCTTTGTTCCGACATGACGATTTCCTTTCACTCTTAGATGTAGGGTTTGGTCGAAGAGACGATCTCGGCCCCATCAAGGGCAGAGAGCACCTGCTTGCCGACCTCGCGCGCGGCGATGATCGATTGCCGCACCGCGCCCGAGTCTCCGGTGAAGCACAGGATTACTTCGTTGGAGTAGCTGGTGCCGCCGTTGCCGGGCGAGGAATAGGCCACCGGCTCGACAGTTGCGGCTTTGGCGGCGGTATCTGCCATCAAAACCCCAATCGCGGCGGGGGCCCCCACGGTGATGCCGAAGGCTTGGCCCAGCGGCGCGCCGAAGGCTTTGTTGAGCGCATAAGAGGCGCGGGCGGTATACTGGAATTCCAGATGCCCGGCCGAGCTGCCATAAACGTCGCCAAAGGTGCGTTCGAGTTCCGCAAGCGTCACTTCGACCGCGCGGCGTGCATCCGACACGTCTTCCGCGCCAAACAGAATAAGCGAGCCGTGACCGGCGCCGCCTTCGGTGTCGCGCGGCAGTTCGATCAGAACAACTTCGCTGTTGGTGGCCTTCACCGCTTCATCGGCAGCAAAGATATGCGGCCCAGCGCCCGTGCGCGCACCGACAATACCGATGGAGCGGTATTTCTTGTCGATGTTCATTTTTTCATGCAGCAGCGGGTCCACATTGGCGATCACCAAACCGACCGTATTGCCGATGGCGGTGCCAACGAATTCGGTCAGGTTGCAGGCCTTGGGGGCGGCTTTCGGCGCGGGCGCAGGGTCACAGGCCGGTGCGGCGGCGGGCGCGGTTGCGCCCATTTTCGCCATCACCTCGCCCATCAGTTTTTCAACGAGATCGTCTTTCATCGTTGATCCTCCTTCTTAGGATGGGGCTCAGGCTTTCGCGGCCGGCAGGATTTTCTCGACTTCGGTATGGGGACGCGGGATCACATGAACCGACACGACCGAGCCGACTTTTTCGGCAGCCACGGCACCGGCGTCGGTGGCGGCTTTGACCGCGCCGACATCGCCGCGCACCATCACGGTAACGAGGCCCGAGCCGATTTTTTCATAGCCGACCATCGCCACATTGGCCGATTTGACCATTGCATCGGCGGCTTCCACGGCGGCGACCAAACCTTTGGTCTCGACCATCCCGAGTGCTTCTTGTTGCATGACTTTCTCCTTGGTTTCCGGTGTTCAAACGTTGGTTAAATTGGGGAAATCGGGTTCTTTGCGCTGTGCCAGGCGTGCTCCTCCCCGATTCAACCGCCGGCCCGGTCAAGGAGCATCGACAACTCCGCAAGTCCGGGACGCCGCGGGTTGCCCGCGGTGCAGGCATCCGCATAGGCGGCTGCCGCAAGGTCGGGGATCGCCCGACGGTAGGCCCCGATATCGAGGCCGAGCCCCCGCAAGCTGGCGGGGATCGCAAAGCGCGCGTTCAGCGCTTCGATGGCACGGATCAGGGCGACGACACCGGCCCGGGTGCCGGGCACATCCAGCCCGACGCGCTGCGCGATGCGGGCATAACGGGCGGCGGTTTCGCGGGTCTCGGGCGCATGGTCCAAAAGGCCCGCGTTCCAGGCGATGACATGGGGCAGCAAGATCGCGTTGATCCGGCCATGTACCAGATGGAATTGTCCGCCGATGGCATGGGCAAGGCCGTGGTTGATGCCAAGGCCAGCCTCGGTGAAGGCCATGCCCGCAAGGCAAGAGGCTTGGTGCATCGCATCGCGGGCGGCGATGTCATTGCCCTTGTCAAAGGCCTTGGGCAGGGCGGCAAAGGCCAGCTCAAGCGCTTTTTCGGCAAAGGCATCGGTGAAGTTCGATGCCCCTCGGGCCACGACCGCTTCAATCGCATGGGTGATCACATCCATGCCGGTATCAGCGGTGACTTTGGGCGGAGCGGTTCGCACGAATTCCGGGTCCAAGATCGCCACATCGGGGATCAGATCGGGGGAAATCAGCGGGAATTTGCGGTTGTTGGCTGGATCCGAGATCACCGCAAAGGCGGTCACTTCAGAGCCAGTGCCGGAGGTGGTCGGAATGGCCACAAGGCGGATCGGATGCGCCGGGTCCATGCCGCGCACCACAGCCAAGATCGCTTTGGCCGCATCGATCGGGGAGCCGCCGCCAAGGGCCAGCACCACATCGGGGCGGAAGTCAGCAAAGAGGCGCGCGCCAGCCGAAACGGTGGCAAGCGGCGGTTCGGGGATCGCTTCGGCGAAAACTTTCACCTGGCAGCCATCAAGGTAACCCATCACCCGATCCAGCGGGCCGGATTTGGCCATGAATTCATCGGTCACAATGCCGACGCGCTGGCCACGATAGGCGTGCAGGCGCTCCAGCAGCCCATCGCCGAAGACGATCTCGGTGCGGGGCGTGAAGGTTTGGTAGCGGGTCATCGGAACACCTGTTTGGCGAGAGATCGGCCCGGAGGGCATCGGCGCGGGAGGGGAGGAGTGCGCCGATGCCCCCCGGAGGGCAGGTCCCGCCATGGGCGGCGGGGCCTGCGGGAGAGCGCTTAGAACGCTTGCTCGGTGCGGCTGATGATGTCGTCTTGCACTTCTTTGGCGAGCACGACGAACTGTGCCGAATACCCAGCCACCCGCACCACGAGGTCGTTGTAATCCTCGGGGTTTTTCTGCGCTTTCAGCAGCGTTTCGCGGTCGATCACGTTGAACTGCACGTGCATGCCTTTGTGGTCGAAGTAGGACCGCACAAGCGATGCGAAGTTCTGCAGACCAGTGTCACCAGCCAAAGCGGAGGGCAGGAATTTCTGGTTGTAGAGCGTGCCGTTCGAGGCGATGAAGTGGTCGAGTTTTGCCACCGAGTTGGCCGCAGCCGTCGGGCCGAGACGGTCTTTGCCTTGGCGCGGCGACACGCCATCGGCGAGGGGGAGTTTGGCCGGGCGGCCATCGGGCAGCGCGCCCACATCCTTGCCGAAAAGCACGTTGGCCGACACCGGGTAGATCCCGGCCTGGAATTGGCCACCACGCGGGTTGGTGTATTTTTCCACTTCTTTGCAGTAGATCTGCGCACATTTGCGGGCGATCAAGTCGACGTCGTCATTGTCGTTGCCAAAGGCTTCGGCAGAGTCGAGCAGGCGGCGGATGCCTTCGTATTTCGACCCGTCGACCGGCGCGGCCCCTTTCGAGAGCGTGCGATAGACTTCGTCTTTGAGCGCGGCGACATCGAGCGACGCATTGGTGGCAAGCACCTTTTTCACCGCTTCGTAGATTTGCGCCTCGCTCATTTCGCCGGTCGGCGCATCCGCCCCCATCGCCATGCCGAAGTTCGCGTCCAGCGCTTCCTTCAGTTCCGCCATGGTGAGTTTTTTGTCGTCCCAGACGAATTTCTTCATCGCATAGACCGAGTCACCGGTGTCAGCGACACCGAAGGCTTGCGGGCCGGTGAAGTTGTAGATCGCCCCACCTTCTTGGACCGATTTGCCGCGCCCCATGCAGTCATCGACCATCGCCGAAAGGAACGGCAGCGGCGCGCGTTCGGCATGGGCGATGTCGACACAGTTGTCGGCTTCGGCCAAGTATTTGACGAAGAAGGACATCTGACCGCTGAAGGCGGCATAGAAGTCTTCGAGCGATGTCCAGTCTTTCGCGTCGCCGGTGACCGGGCCAAGCTGGGTGTTGCCCACTTTGCCGTTGTTGAGCGTGATCTCAAGCACTTTGGCCACGTTGAAGAAGGCCGCGTCGTGCCACCCTTCGGTGCGGTGGATCGCTTGCGGTTCCACGCAGCCAACGATGCCATAGTCGCGGGCATCGGCCAGCGAAACACCACGGTTTTGCAGCGAGGGGATGATCACTTCGTCGTTGTAAACAGCCGGGACACCAAGGCCGAGGCGCACAACTTCGGCGGCACGATGCAAGAACTCATCGGGTGTGCCTTGCCACACACGGATCGAGAACGAGGGCGCCGGAAGGCGCACGTGAGCAACGGCATCCATACACATGTAGGAAACGTCGTTCGTCGCATCGAGCCCGTCTTCGGTTTGCCCCCCCACGCAGAGGTTTTGGAACACCGCATAGCCCGCGAAGGCCTGGGCCGAAACTTCATCGCGCGTTTTGTTGACGTCGTTGAGTTTGATCCAGATGCAGTCGATCAGTTCTTGCGCGAAGTCGCGGCTGATCGCGCTGTCGGCTTTCAGATAGGGATACATATATTGGTCGAAGCGGCCGGGCGAGATCGAGTGGCCCGAGCTTTCGATTTGCAGCATGCATTGGATGAACCACATCGTCTGGCACGCTTCCCAGAAGGTGGTCGCGCCATGTTCCGGCACGCGGCGGCAGTTTTTCGAGATTTGCTCGAGTTCCGCTTTGCGCGTCGGGTTGGTGCAGGCGCTCGCCAGTTCGGCGGCTTTGTCCGCATAGCGGTGTGCAAAGTCGATCGCGGCTTTGTAGGCGATGATGACCGACGTGTAGAACTGGTTCTTCTTGATCGCGTCGGGGTCTTTGTCATCCAGTTGCTCGCGCAGCCGGATCGCTTCCATGATCACGCCGGAGAAGCCGATTTGCAGGATCTTGCCGTAGTCCACGCAAACGTGGCCCACGCCGCCATAGAAGTAGTTGCCCACCGTGAAAACGCCATTGGCAATACAATCTTTCGCGGTTTGCGACATGTAAGCCGCCGCAAGGTCGGAGGTGGTGTGACCGGGCCAATATTTGAACGCTTCATGCAGCGCTGCGGCGGTTTCTTTCGGGATTTCAAACGGGTCGGCAACGCGGCCGGCCATGGTTTCGAATTCTTTTTCGACCCAGTCAAAGCTGAATTCGGGGCAGATTTCGGTCGAGCGCGGGTTGATGGTGATCGAGCCCACCACAAGTTCGTCGTCACGGATCGTGATCGGCAGTTCGGCGAAGATTTTCTCCACCACCTTGGCGCGGCGCAAGATTGCGGGCAGACCTTCGGTCGCCTTATAGGCCTCGGTGGCCAAGACCGCCCGTTCCGCCTCGACATGCGGCCGGGCGTTCAGGATCTGGTTCTTCAACCGCGTAATACGGTCGGTGGGTTGGGTGAAGCCCTTCTCAATCATTGCATCCTCCAGGCTGTGGAAGCCCCCCGGCGCCAAGCGCGCCGGAAAGCCGGTCAGGTCAAAAGAGTCGGAGCGACGAGCCCCACGAACGCACGCATCAGCGTTTGATGCCCCGGCCAGGCCGGTGCGCTTGCAAGGTTTCCGTCGACCACGGTTTGCTCCGGCGCGACTGCGACGAAGGTGGCTCCTGCCGCCCGCACTTCGGGCTCGACAGCCGGATAGGCCGTCAACCGACGTCCGCGCACCACGTCAGCGGCGGTCAGGAGTTGCGCGCCATGGCAGATCGCGGCCATGGGCCGGTTCTCCGTCATGAAGGTTCGCACGATGGCCAGAACCTGCGCGTCAAGACGCAGGTATTCACAGGCACGGCCACCGGCGAGATAAAGACCGGCATAGTCTTCCGGGCTGACCGTCGCGAAGGAGGCAGTGAGCCGAAACAGATGGCCGGGTTTTTCCGAATAGGTTTGATCGCCCTCGAAATCATGGATAGCGGTGCGGATCGTTTCGCCCTTGCGTTTGCCCGGGCAGACAACATCCACCGCGAAGCCGAGCATTTCGAGCGCTTGGAACGGAACCATCACTTCATAATCTTCGGTATAATCTCCGACGATCATCAGGATTTTATGTCCGGAAGTGCGTTTCATGAAGATCCGTTCCTTCGGTGCCGTTCATCGGCGCCGTGGAAAAAGGAATAGGCTTGGTGCTGAAAAACGGCAACGTGACCACCTTGACATCGAAGGGGAATAACTTGCCGTGCCCTTATTGCATGGCGCTTTGCGCGCAAATCACATGGCGTTTTTATGTGGTCAGCTAAAAACCTATTCCGCCCAGAACAAGAAAAGACAGGAACAGGTGATTTTTTGCCATGGTCAGCGCAACTTTGCCCCCGTGCGCTGGGCAAGGTTGCGCCTGTCAGGCCGTGCATTGGCGCGATCTGCGCAGCGGTTGCCGGAGCGGCGCACGGGTTTTTCTTGATATAATATAATAAAATAAGGTGTTTGATTTGGTTTTGTTGTGGTGTGTCGCCGCGATTCGTGGCGCGGCCGCAAGAAACTACCCGCACAGGCCAAGGGGCTCATCTTGATCGTTGCGGGGGCGCGCACGTAATTTGATGACCGATCGGCATAGCCGCGATCGGAGGAAATCACGTCTCGTAAAAAATCGGTGCTTTTGCTCGAAAATATATTTTCCGGGGGCAATTTTGACGTGCCTTTTATTCGGTAAATGCCGCTTTGGGTGCCATTCGGCATCCTTGCCTGAATAAATCCCTATGACCCGGACATAATCCAAAGCGGACCGCCCGGAAATACAAGGAGACCAGAATGTCACTACTTGGTTTGCTCGTCGCTTTTGGCGGCGGTATATTCGGCGCCGCCATTGGTGCTTTGCCGGCGTTTACCTTTGTCGGTTTTTTGACGATGATCGGCGTGGCGATCCAGCTGGCCGTGGCCCCCGAAGCGACAGACTTCTTTGGCATCCCCTTCGGCGCCTTTGGCCCGCATACGGGGGGCTTTGCGGCGGGCGTCGCGGCGGCGGCCTATGCGGCCAAGAAGGGCAAAATCGATAGCGGCCGCAACATCGTGACGGCGGGGATGGGGCTCAACAGCCCCGATGTGCTGCTGGTGGGCGGTATCTTCGGGGTGATCGGCTATCTGATCTTTTGGGCGCTGACCTTTGTGCCAAGTTTTGGCGAGGGCTTGGCCTTTAGCGATCTTCCGGCGGTGGGCGTGGTGATCTCGGCCTTTATCGCGCGTTTCCTGTGGGGCACCTGCGGGTTCTGCGGCAAGGCCGATCCGGGCCGGGGCTTTTTCCACCCGACCGATGCCACCAAATGGCTGGCCTTCCAATCAAGCTTTGCACAGATCGCGGTGATTGGCGTTGGCGGCGGGCTTTTGGGGGGCTGGCTTGGGGTAAGCTATGGCGTGCCCGGGGCGCTTTTGGCCTTTGGGATCGCAGCGTCGAGCCTTTTGTTTCTAACGCTGGGCGTGCTGACGCCGGTTTCGCATCACATCATGCTGCCTGCGGCGCTGGCCGGTGTGGCATCTGGCAGCGTGGTCTGGGGCGCGGTGATTGGTATTCTCTCCGCATTCTTGGGCGAATTTTTTGCCCGCGCCTTCCTGTGCCACGGCGACACTCACGTTGACCCCCCGGCCTGTGCGATTGCGGTGATGACCTTTGCTGTCAACCTGCTGAGCTTCCTTGGCTTCTGGGCATTGGTGCCGCTGCCGGTCTGAGCCGTTTCATTTGATCCGGTGGCGCGGCGGTCTCCGTCGCGTTGCCCCATTCCTGACCCCACAAGGACGACCCCCATGATCTTGATCATCAATTGTGGCAGTTCCAGCCTCAAATATCAGCTTTACACCCCCGATCTGGCGCATGTGGCCGCGTCTGGGATGATTGCAAAAATCGGCGAGCCAGAGGGCTATATCGACCATTTCGTGGGCCATCGGGGCGAGCATCACCGCTGCCCGGTGCCTGATCATCGCGCCGCTTTCGCGCTGATGATGGAATACCTGCTGTCGCCTGAATATCATGTGATCGAATGCCCCGGCGCGATCACGGCCATCGGCCATCGCGCGGTGCATGGCGGCTCTGTCTTCGTGGAATCGGTTCTGGTCGATGATGCGGTTTTGCAGGCTCTGCGCGATTGCGCGGCCTTCGCGCCCTTGCACAATCCGTGTAATATCATCGGCATCGAGGAAGCTCAGCGCCTGTTCCCCGGGGCCCCGAATGTTGTGGTGTTCGACACCGCCTTCCATCAGACCGTGCCCGAGCATGCGCATCTTTATGCCCTGCCGCACAGCCTAAGCGAAGACTATGGCCTGCGCCGGTATGGGTTTCACGGCACATCGTGCCGCTATGTCAGCCAGCGCGCGGCAGAGCTGCTGAACCGCCCGCTTGAAAAGCTGTCGATGGTGGTGTGCCATCTGGGCAATGGTGTCACGCTGGACGCGATCAAGGGGGGGCAGTCGGTCGACACGTCGATTGGCTTTGGCACCTTCAGCGGTGTTCCCATGGGCACACGCGCGGGCGATTTTGACCCGGCGATCATCTTCCATCTGGTGAACGAACGGGGCATGCGCCTCGAAGAGGTTGAGGAAATCTGCTATAAGAAAAGCGGACTTTTGGGGCTGTCGGGGCTGTCCAATGACATGCGCGAGGTCACCGATGCGGCGGCCGCGGGCAATAAACGCTGCCAGTTGGCCGTGGATGTCTTTGTCTATCATATCCGCAAAACGATCGGGGCCTATGCGGCGGTGATGGGGGGGCTGGATGCGCTCGTATTCACCGCAGGTATTGGCGAAAACAGCGCCGAGATTCGCGCGCGGGTTTGCGAAGGGCTTGGCTTCCTTGGCATCGAAATCGACCCACGTGCCAATGCCGTGGCGGGCAAGGGGCCGCCGAACATCAGCGCGGTGACGGCGCGGGCAGCCACGCTTGTGGTGCCCACCGACGAGGAACGGATGATCGCGCTCGACACCGTGGCCCTGACCGAGGGCTTGCCGGTTCGGCAAGTGCCGCCCGTGGCCAAAGTGTGCCATGCCGAGGCGCATGGTTTGGCCGCGCGCTAAACCGCGTGACGGCTGACGGCCGGTCTTGATGGCCGGCTGTCAGCCAAGCGGGCGTTTGCCCGTTTGCTTACACGTCCAACTCTTCGACGAATTGCGCGTTTTCGGTAATATACTGGAACCGCAGTTCCGGCTTTTTCCCCATCAGGCGTTCCACCAGATCGTCGGTTTCGCCCGCGAATTCGTCGTCAATCGTGACGCGGATCAATTGCCGCGTGGCGGGGTTCATTGTCGTATCTTTCAGGTCTTTCGCGTCCATCTCGCCCAGACCTTTGAACCGTTGCACATCGATCTTGCCCTTGCCGCCAAGACCTTTGGCCAGCATCTTTTCCTTTTCGGCCTCATCGGCCACGTAAATGCGCTTGGCGCCTTGGGTCAGCCGGTAAAGCGGCGGACAGGCAAGGTAGAGGTGGCCCTTGTCGATCAGCGGGCGCATCTGCGTGAAGAAAAAGGTCATCAGCAGGCTGGCAATATGCGCGCCGTCCACATCGGCATCGGTCATGATGATGATCTTGTCATAGCGCAGATCGTCGACGCGGAATTTTGAGCCAAGGCCGACGCCAAGCGCTTGCGCCAGATCATTGATTTCTTGGTTTTGGCCAAGCTTTGAACTGGCCGCGCCCAAAACGTTGAGGATTTTACCGCGCAGCGGCAACAGCGCCTGCGTGGCCCGGTCGCGCGCCATTTTGGCCGAGCCACCGGCCGAGTCGCCCTCGACAATGAAAAGCTCGGTGCCCGCGCGGTTCGTGGCCGAACAATCCACCAGCTTGCCGGGCAGGCGCAGTTTCTTGGTGGCCGATTTGCGCGAGGTTTCCTTTTCCGCGCGCCGCCGCAGCCGTTCCTCCGCCCGCAGCACCAGAAAATCCAAAATCGCGCCGGCCGATTTCGGATCGGCGGCCAGCCAGTTGTCAAAGTGATCGCGCACCGCACTTTCGACCCATTTCGCGGCTTCTTCGGTGGACAGCCGATCCTTGGTCTGCCCCACGAAAGAGGGTTCACGAATGAAGATCGAGATCAGCGCGCAGCCACCCGTCAGCATGTCTTCGCGGGTGATCTGGGCGGCTTTTTTATTGTTCGACAATTCCCCATAGGCGCGGATGCCTTTGAGGATGGCGGCCCAAAAGCCCGATTCATGCGTGCCGCCCTCGGGTGTGGGAACGGTGTTACAATAGCTGTGGATGAAACCATCGCGCACCGGCGTCCAGTTGATCGCCCATTCGACCGAGCCCGGCACGCCGAATTTCTCTTCAAAGCTGACGCGGCCCGCAAAGGGTTTGTCGGAATAGGTCGAGGCGCCCTTGAGCGTTTCGCCCAGAAAATCGGCCAGACCATTTGGGAAGTGAAAGGTGGCCTCGGTGGGGGTGTCGCCATCAGGGATGGCGGTCTTCCAGCGGATTTCCACGCCCGAAAACAGATAGGCTTTGGAGCGTGCCATCTTGAACAGCCGCGCGGGCTTGAGCGTCAGCGCACCGAAAATCTGTTCGTCCGGGTGAAAGGTCACCGTGGTGCCGCGCCGGTTCGGGGTCGCGCCCAGTTTTTCCACCGGGCCTTGCGGCACGCCGCGCGAAAAACGTTGTTCGAACAATTCGCGGTTGCGTGCGACCTGCACCACCATGCTGTCAGAAAGCGCGTTCACCACCGACGAGCCGACCCCGTTCAACCCGCCAGAGGTCGAATAGGCCTTGTTGGAGAATTTTCCGCCCGCGTGCAGCGTGCACAAAATCACCTCAAGCGCGGATTTGCCGGGGAATTTGGGGTGCGGATCGACCGGGATGCCGCGGCCATTATCGCGCACGGTGACCGAACCATCTTCGTTCATTTCCAGCTCGATCCGGTTGGCATGGCCTGCCACGGCCTCGTCCATCGCGTTATCGAGAATCTCTGCCACCATGTGATGCAGCGCACGTTCATCGGTGCCGCCGATATACATGCCGGGGCGTTTGCGCACCGGTTCGAGCCCTTCGAGCACCTCAATCGAAGAGGCGTCATAGGTTTCGGTCGGGGACGAGGAGAGAAGATCGCCGGCCATGCTGCTCGCTTTCTTTGGTGGTGGTGAACAAAACAGATACCCCACCTTAGGGGGGCGGAGCAAGGAGCGGGCAGGGGGCGGCGCCCTTGGGGGCCAATCTCAAGACCTTGCCGGGGTAAAAGCGGGTTTTGCACGGTCGCTGACCTTTGCCATTCTGTCGCATCAATGCCATAAGCTGCCTGCGCGCTGCGGCTGAAGGCCCGCGCCATACTCCCGAAAGGCCACCCATGACCCGTATCATCCGCTCGCTCGACGAAATCTCTGATCGTTATGACGCCGTTTTTTGCGATTTGTGGGGCTGTCTACACAATGGGGTGCGCCCGTTCCCAGCGGCGGTCGAGGCGCTGACGACCTTCCGCGCGCATGGCGGGACTGTGATGCTGATCACCAATGCGCCGCGCCCGGCGAAATTCGTGGGCGAGCAATTGGACCGGATGGGCGTGCCGCGCGCCGCCTATGACGGGATCGTATCTTCGGGCGATGCCGCGCAAGATGCGATGTTCGCGGGCGCGGTGGGGCGCAAGATCTGGCATTTGGGCCCGTCGAAGGATGATGGCTTCTTTGAAGAGGTGCCCGAGGCATGGGCAGGCCGCGCCGATGTGGAGCGGGTCGATTTCGACGAGGCCGAAGGGATCGTTTGCACCGGCCCCTTTGACGAGGTCAATGAAGTTCCCGAAGATTATCGCGCCCGCTTTTTGGCGGCGAAAAACCGTGGCCTGACCATGCTTTGCGCCAACCCCGATGTGGTGGTCGATATGGGCGAGCGGCGGATTTATTGCGCGGGCGCGCTTGCGGCACTTTATGAGGAAATGGGCGGCAAAACGCTTTATTTCGGCAAACCGCATCCGCCGATCTATGACATGGCGCGTCGCCGCCTGACGGAAATCCGCGAGGTGGATGACAGCCGCATTCTGGCGATTGGCGATGGGATCAACACCGATGTCGCGGGCGCGCTTGGCGAAGGGATCGACGTGCTGTTCGTTTCGGGCGGCTTGGCGGCAGAGCAATTTGGCCCCGATGTCGGCAACCCGGACCCGGATCTGTTGGCCGGTTGGCTGGGTGCGCGCCAGCAAGACCCGCAATTCACCATCGGCAAGCTGCGCTGAATTTCGGGCGCAAAACTATATTGCGCCTGGGGTCTCTTTTGAGTTCTTAAGTTGCGCTGCGCTTGCGTGGTTTCCTGGGGCATGCTATGCCGCGCTGCAACATAACTCAGGCCCGGAGCGCCCCATGACCGATACGATCCAGCGCGGCACGATCAGCATCGACCAACTTGAAGTCGGCATGAGCCGCTCGCTGACCAAAGAAATCACCGACCGCGACATCGAATTGTTCGCCGAAGTGTCGACCGATCATAACCCTGTGCATCTGGACGAAGATTTCGCCAAGGGCACGATGTTCAAGGGCCGGATCGCCCATGGCATGCTGTCGGCTGGGCTGATTTCGGCGGTGATCGGCGAGCAATTGCCCGGCCATGGCACGATCTATCTGGGCCAGTCGTTGAAATTCCGCGCCCCGGTGCGTCCGGGCGATGTGGTCACCGCCGAGGTCACGGTGGCGGCCATTGATCCGGCCAAGCGTCGCGTGACCCTTGAAACCCGCTGCCGCGTGGGCGATACGGTGGTGATCGAAGGCGAGGCGCAGGTTCTGGCGCCCGCTGCCAGCAACTGACGATACGGCCGGCGGCCTCGCCGGAGGCGGGGACGATGCAGACTTACACCCATTGGGCGGGCCTTGGGGCCGAGGCGCGCGGCGCCTCGGTGGCGATGGGCAATTTCGACGGGGTGCATCTGGGCCACCAGTCGGTGATCGATCTTGCACGCGGCGCGGCCCCTTTGGGGATCATCACCTTCGAGCCGCATCCGCGCGAAGTGTTCGCCCCCGATGCGCCCGCATTCCGGCTGATGAATGCCGAGGCGCGCGGGCATCGGCTGGAAAAGTTGGGCGTCGCACGGCTGTTTGAACTGCCGTTCAACGCGGAACTGGCGGGGATGGACCCCGAAGCCTTTGCGCGCGAAGTGCTGGCCGAGGGCTTGGGCGTGTCCCATGTCACCGTTGGGGGCGATTTCCGCTTTGGCAAAGGCCGCGCGGCGGGCACCGCCGAATTGATCGAACTGGGCAAGCGGTTCGGCTACGAGGTCACGGTCGCGCCGCTTTTGCACATTGACGGGGTCGAGGTCTCTTCGACCAATATCCGCCGCGCGTTGAGCGAAGGCCGCCCCGAAGATGCCGCCAAGATGCTGGGCCACCTGCACCGGATCGAAGGTGCGGTGATCCATGGCGACAAACGCGGCAAAGGGCTGGGTTTTCCCACCGCAAATATGTCGGTGTCGGGCCTGCATCTGCCCAAGCTTGGGGTCTATGCGGTCAAGGTCGATGTGCTGACTGGCCCGCAAGCGGGCAGCTATCACGGCGCGGCCAGCCTTGGCGTGCGCCCGATGTTTGGCGAAAACACCCCGAATCTGGAGACTTTCATCTTCGATTTTGATGGGGATCTTTACGATCAGCACCTGTCGGTTGCGCTGGTGGCCTATCTGCGCCCGGAAATGAAGTTCGACGGTCTGGACGGTCTGATGCAACAGATGGCGAATGATTGCGAGACCGCGCGCAAAATCCTCGCCAGCGCCTAAGCCCCCTTTCCAATCCGGCTCGCATGCGTCAGGTTGCGCGCAATGACCACTCTGCGCCCGAAGTTCTGGACCCTGCCACTCACCGCCTTGCGCCCCGCCGAATGGGAGGCGCTTTGCGATGGCTGCGGTAAATGCTGTCTCAACAAGCTGGAATACGAAGATACGGGCGAACTGGAGTTCACCCGTGTGGCGTGCAAGTTGCTCGATGGCGACACTTGCCGCTGCATGAGCTACGACAATCGCCACGATTACGTGCCTGAATGTGTGCGGCTGACGCCGAAATCGCTCAAGAAAAGCGTCTATTGGATGCCGGTCACCTGTGCCTATCGGCTGCGCTGGGAAGATCAGCCGTTGCCGGACTGGCATTATCTGATCTCGGGCGCGCTTGAAACGGTGCATGAGGCTGGGCAATCGGTGCGCGGCTGGACCGTTTCCGAGGCGGTGGTGCCCGAGGATGATTGGCAAGATTACGTGATCGAGGATCTTTGAATGCACTTCGCCTCTGACAATACCGCAGGCGTGGCCCCTGCGATCATGGCGGCGCTTGCGGCGGCCAATACGGGCCATGTCGCCTCTTACGGGGCGGATGCGCACAGCAAAGCGGTGGTGACCCGCCTGCGCGAGATTTTTGAGGCCCCGGAGGCCGCCGTCTATCTGGTGCCCACCGGCACGGCGGCGAACGCTTTGGCCTGTGCGGCGCTCACCCAGCCGTGGGGTGCGATCTTCTGCCACCGCAACGCCCATATTGAAGAAGACGAATGCGGCGCGCCCGAGTTTTATACCGGCGGCTCCAAGCTTGTGTTGGTCGATGGGGCCGATGCCAAGATGGACCCGCAAGCGCTGCGCCGCACCATTGCCCATACCGGGCGCGGCGGTATTCACAATGTTCAGCGCGGCATGGTTTCGATCACCAATGCGACCGAAGCGGGTGCGATTTATACGCCCCAAGAGGTCGCCGCGCTTTGCGCCGTGGCGCAAGAGTTCAAGCTGCCCGTGCATATGGATGGTGCGCGTTTTGCCAATGCTTTGGTCAGTGCCGGCTGCACACCCGCCGAGATGACGTGGAAAGCGGGTGTGGAGGCGCTAAGCTTCGGCGGCACCAAAAACGGCTGCATGGGCGTGGAAGCGGTGATCTTGTTCAACCCCAAGCGCGCGTGGGAGTTTGAACTGCGCCGCAAGCGGGGCGGGCATCTGTTTTCCAAGCATCGGTTCTTGGCCGCGCAGATGATGGGCTATTTGCAGGATGATCTATGGCTGGATCTGGCGCGCCATGCCAATGCGATGGCGGCGAAGCTTTCGGCCGGGATCACTTCGGTGCCCGGCGCGCATCTGTTGCACCCGACCCAAGCGAATGAGGTTTTTGCGGCCTTCCCGCGGTCTGCGCATCGTCGGCTGCATGATGCGGGGGCAGCCTATTACCTCTGGCCCTTTGATCAGTCTTTGGAAGGCGAGGCGTCCGAGCCACTTTCGGCGCGCATGGTGACAAGCTGGGCCACGACGGAAGAAGAGATCGACACCTTCCTATCGCATCTGAAATAGAGCTTAGGGCAGGGCGAGCCGCTTGGCCGCCGCGCCCCAACTTGGCACCGGCTCAAATGCGCCGGTGTTCAAAAACGCCAACACTTCCACAATCACGCGCGGGTCATCCATCATCCATGTATGGGTGACCGGCAGCACGATGAAGTCCGCCATCCCCGCTTGTTTTGCGCTTTCAACCGAGACCTTGCCATCATCGGGGCCGGGGATCAGCCAAGAGGTGATCGGGTTCAGGCTGTCCTCTCCAGCGATCACAGCAAAGGCGAATTGTGGCTTGGGCAGTTGCGCGGGGGCATCGGTTTCATTGGTGCCAAGGCGCACACCTGCCGGGCCATTGAGCCAGCCAAACCAAGCCTTATCGCCAAAGGTATCCACGATTTCAGAGCCACCATTGGGCGGCGCCAACATCACTGCGCGGTGGATGCGCGCAGCGTTTGCGCCCCGCTCGGCCCAAAGCTGCAGCAAAATCCCGCCCATCGAATGGGTGACAACATCGACCCGTCCCGCACCGCATTGGGCGAGCCCGTCATCAATGCGCGCCGCCAAAGCCTCTAGCGGTTCCTCGGTCGAAGGGTAATCAAGGTTCACCACCTTGCGCCCCCGCGCCATCAGCACCTTTTCGAGCACGAATAAGGAGTTGGAGGAACGCGCGAGCCCATGCAGCAAAAGCGTGCAGTCCGCTGCGGCGGGTAGGGCGGACAACAGCAAAATGAAAAAGGCTCGGATCATCATGACCCGAGCCTTGAGCGATTTGGCGGTGCCTGTCCAGCTTTAGCCAGTGGAATAGAGCCCCTCGTAGATCGGCACCAAAGTGTCCGTCTCAAAGAGCGAGCTGACCGAGGTGCCCGACCACGTGTTCAAGATCGCTTGGGCGAACATCGGCGCGGTCGGCACGATCCGGATATTCGGGGCGTTTTTCACCGCTTCGGTCGGCTCGATGGAATCGGTGATCACCAGCGATTTCATCACCGATTTTGTGACGCGCTCAACCGCCGGACCCGACATCACACCATGGGTGATGTAGGAATGCACCTCGGTCGCGCCCGCTTCAATCAGCACTTCGGCGGCTTTGCACAAGGTGCCTGCGGTGTCGCAAAGGTCATCGACGATGATGCATTTCTTGCCGGTCACCTCACCGATCACCGTCATGCCGGCGACTTCGCCCGCCTTTTCGCGGCGTTTGTCTACAATGGCGAGCGGTGCGCCGATGCGCTTGGCCAGTTCACGGGCCCGCGCCACGCCGCCCACGTCGGGCGAGATCACCATCACATCGTCCAACTGGCCTTTGAAATGGTGCAAGATGTCGAGCGCAAAGACCGGGGCGGCGTAAAGGTTATCCACCGGAATGTCGAAGAAGCCTTGGATCTGCGTCGCGTGCAAATCGAGCGTCAGCACCCGATCCACGCCCGCCTCGGTCAACAGGTTCGCCACCAGCTTGGCCGAAATCGGCGTGCGGGCCTTGGCGCGGCGGTCTTGGCGGGCATAGCCGAAATAGGGAATGACAGCGGTGATGCGATCCGCCGACGAGCGTTTAAGCGCATCGGTCATAATCAGCAGTTCCATCAGGTTGTCATTCGCCGGGTTCGAGGTCGGCTGAATGATATACATGTCTTCGCCGCGGACGTTCTCATAGACCTCGACAAAGATTTCTTGATCGTTGAACCGTTCCACACGGGCGTCCACCAGACCCACCGACATGCCGCGATGCATCGACATGCGCCGCGCAATGGCTTGGGCAAGCGGGCGGTTGGCATTGCCGGAAATGAGCTTCGGTTCAGTCATCGCGGGCATCTTTCGTCCTTTCTGGGGTTCCGGCTGTTGGGCCACGGATTCGCCGGATTGCGCCTGCATTAGCACCGGGCTAGCCTGCCCGCAAACCTTGCACGACCGGGGAGCGATACTATGGCGCAGATCGACTACTTTTTCTCTGTTTTCAGCCCCTGGACCTATTTGGCCGGGGATCGGCTGGAACAGATCGCGGCGAAACATGGCGCGAGCATCACCTATAAGCCGCTTGATCTGCTCACGCTCTTTGATCGCACAGGCGGTGTGCGCCCCGCTGCGCGCCATCCCAGCCGGATGGAGTATCGGATGCAGGAGTTGGAGCGCTGGGCGAAACATCTGGGCAAAGAGATGGTGTTCAAACCCGCGGGCTATCCGCCCAATGGCGCACCGGCGTCATATGCGGTGATCGCGGCGCAGGCGGCGGGCGGCGGCGATTTGGGGGCCTTGGTGCAGGGGATCGCGCAAGCGGTCTGGGTCGAAGACCGCAATATCGGCGAAGATGACGTCTTGCGCGAAAAGCTTGAAGCGGCGGGGTTCGACTCGAACCTTGTCACCACCGGGCTTTTTACCGGCGCAATGGCCTATGAGAAAAACCTTGAAGAAGCGGTGGAGCGCGGGGTCTTTGGTTCGCCCTTCTACATTGTGGCCGAAAGCGATCAGCGCTTTTGGGGCCAAGATCGGCTTGATTTTCTTGACGCGCATCTGGGCATGTTGTGATGGCGCGCGATACGCGGTTGGGCCACGAGATTTACTGGCAAGAGATTGGGCAAGGGGAACGCCCGGCGCTTGCCATCCATTGCACTTTGGGCGCGTCGAGCCTGTGGGGGCCGGTGCTCGATCCCCTAACCGATGTCCTGACGACCACCGTGTTTGATCAGCCCGGCCATGGCCAATCCGGCCCGTGGATGGCGGCGGGGGCGGAGCCCGGGGCCTATCAAAAGCTGGTCACGCAATTGGCCGCTGGTTTCATCACCCGGCCCGTCGATTTGATCGGGCATAGTTTCGGCGCCTCGGTTGCGCTGCGCATCGCGGTGGGCGCACCCGAAGCCGTACGCTCGCTCACGCTGATCGAGCCGGTTCTCTTTAAATCGGTTGAGGGCAGCGCCGAATGGCGCGATTTGCGCGCTCATCAGGACAATTTCGAAGCCTTGATCGATAGCGGCGCCTATGAAGCCGCCGCCAAAGGTTTCATGCGTGATTGGGGCGCGGGCGTGCCGTGGGAGGCGCTGCCTGAACATCAACGCGAACGTTTTTGCACGCAAATGCCGATGGTGCGGAATATCTCCAGCGCCAATTTCGAAGACCCGGGTCAGATTTGGCGCGCCGATGGGCTTGAAGGGATCGATGCGCCGGTGATGCTGATCCATGGCGATCAAAGCCCGCCGATCGTCGCCAAGGTCTGCGCCGCGATGGCCGAGCGTTTGGCTGATGTGGGCACCGCCTGCATTCCGGGCGGGGGGCATATGCTGCCCGTCACCCATGCGGCGCAAGTCACCGATTTGATCGCCCTTAATCTGGAGCGCAGCTAGGGGCGCATCGGCGCCCCCCGCTTAGATCACGCGATTGACATGGCCCATCTTGCGGCCGGGCTTGGCCTCGGCCTTGCCGTAAAGATGGATTTGCGTGTTTTTCGCCTTGGCAAATTCGGGGATGCGATCCACGTCATCGCCGATCAGGTTGAGCATTTCCACATCGGCATAGCGTCCGCCATCGCCCAAGGGCCAGCCCGCGATCGCGCGAATATGCTGTTCGAACTGATCGACCGCACAGCCCGCTTGCGTCCAGTGCCCCGAATTGTGCACGCGCGGCGCGATTTCATTGACCACCAGCCCTTCGGGCGTCACGAACAGCTCCACCCCCAAAACGCCCACATAATCGAGCGCATTGAGGATGCGCGCCGCGATCAGAACCGCATCCGAGCGCAGATTGGGCGAGATACGGGCAGGCACGGTCGTTGTGTGCAGGATGCCCGACTTATGCACGTTTTCACCGGGGTCATAGCAGGCAACCGCGCCATCCAGCCCGCGCGCGGCAATCACCGAAATCTCGGCCGAGAAATTCACGAACCCTTCAAGCACAGCCGCGGCCCCGCCCATGGCCGCCAAAGCCTCTGCGGCTTCGGTGTCCGCCATGATCCGGGCCTGGCCTTTGCCATCATAGCCAAGGCGCGTGGTCTTCAAGATCGCGGGCGTGCCGATCTTCGCCAGCGCGGCTTCCAGCGTGGCGGCGTCATCCACTTGTGCCCAAGGTGCGGTGGTCAGGCCGATTTCATTGAGAAAGCTCTTTTCCAAGATCCGGTCTTGGCTGATCGCAAGCGCGCGCCGCCCCGGGCGGATCGGGCGCAGGCTTTCCAAAAGATCCAGCGCCGAGGTCGGGATGTTCTCAAACTCATAGGTGATGACATCGACGCCTTGCGCAAAGGCGCGCAGGCAAGCTTCATCCTCGTAAGGCGCGGTAAAGACCCGCTCGGCCACATGGCCCGCTGGCGCGCCTGCACCGGGTTCATAGATATGGCATTTCAGCCCCATGCGCGCCGCTGCGACCGAAAGCATCCGCCCTAGTTGCCCGCCACCCAAAATACCAATCGTCGCGCCCGGTTTCAGCATGTCAGTCATCTTTCGGTTCGTCGGGGATCGAAGCGGAAAGCGCATCGCGCCACGCATCAAGCCGCGTGGCCAGATCGGGATCTTGCAGCGCCAAAATCCCCGCCGCCATCAGCCCGGCATTGGCCGCGCCCGCTGCGCCAATCGCCATTGTGGCAACCGGAAAGCCCTTGGGCATCTGCACGATGGAATAAAGGCTGTCGACACCCGAAAGCGCGCGGGTCTGCACCGGCACGCCCACCACAGGCACACGGGTTTTCGACGCCATCATGCCGGGCAAATGTGCCGCGCCGCCCGCACCCGCGATGATCACCTGAAGACCGCGTTCGGCGGCGGTTTTGCCATAGGCCCAAAGCCGGTCCGGGGTGCGGTGTGCCGAGACGATCTTCGTTTCATAGGCGACACCCAGTTCATCAAGGATCGTCGCCGCTTCGCGCATGGTCGCCCAGTCCGACTGGCTGCCCATGATGATTCCAACTTTCACGCCCATCCGGTCCCCCAAATTCTGGAACCGGCACTATAGGCGGGTGGTCCGTGGGGGCAAGGGCCCGCCCGCACCCGGTGCGCCTTTGAGCTTAGGCGATAATATCGGGGGTCAGCCGGTCTTCGATCCGGGCGATCTGATCCTTCAGTGCAAGCTTTTGCTTTTTCAGCCGCACAAGGCGCAATTGGTCGGGGTGTGTGGCTTCGACAAGTGCGGTGATCGCCTCGTCAAGGTCGCGGTGTTCGCGCCGCAATACCTCTAGCTTGACCCGAAGCACCTCGTCCGAATTCATTTCCAAGGGCGTATCGCTATGGGCGTTCATGGCGGGGTTCCGGCAAAAGAGCAATGACATCACGGGCGGGCGAGTCGCCTGCCGTTTGAATGATTATAAGCGATTTCTGGCATTTGCGGAGGAAATTTCAAGGGCTGTGGCGGGGGGCAGCCTCTTGCGCCGCCGTATGGAGCCCCCATATCTTGCACACAGGGTTGCCGGATCGCGGGACCCTTCTTTGCAACGTCGCTTTCCAAAGGGCTTGCCAGATGACAAAACTGAGCTTTGGCGCACATCCTTACCTTTTGGGGTTCGATCAACTCGAACGCCTTGTCGAGCGGACAGCCAAATCCGGCTCCGACGCCTACCCGCCCTATAATATCGAGCAATCGGGGGCGGATGAATTCCGCATCACCTTGGCCGTGGCCGGCTTTGCCGAGGCCGATCTTGCCATCACCATGGAGGACCGCGCCTTGGTGATTCGTGGTCGTCAGGCCGAAGACGGGACCGAGCGCATTTTTTTGCACCGCGGGATTGCCGCGCGCGCATTTCAACGTAGCTTTGTCTTAGCAGACGGTGTCGAGGTGGCGGGAGCCGGGCTGGAAAACGGCCTTTTGCACATTGACCTAAAGCGGGCGCAGCCCGAGCCGGTCGTGCAATCGATTCCGATCCACACGAGGTAAGGGGAAAATCATGGATCATAAATTCGATTTCGGCCCCGCGATGGGCGGGGAAAGCAGCGAGCGTATCGTCTATGTGCGCCCCGTGGCTGTGGCAGACCTGCCCGAGGAAATTCGCCAGCAGGCGCGCGGGCTGACCCAGCTTTACGCGCTGCATGATGCCAATGGTGAACGGCTGGCGCTGGTGAAGGACCGCTGGATGGCCTTCCATCTGGCGCGCGAGAACGAGGCCGTGGCGTTGAGCGTGCACTGAGCCGGGCGCCCGAAAGCCGGGCCAAATCCCAGATCACGAAAACGTGGCGCCCGCAGCTTGCTGCGGGCGTGAAACTTTTTGGCCGCGCTTTGGTTGGGATGGGGAACCCCCAACAAGGAGGCCAAGATGTCATCGAAAACAACCTACGCCCCGACCCAGATTGCGCTGCATTGGGTGATTGTGGTGCTGTTCTATTTCAACTTTTTCGTGTCCGAAGGGATGGGGCGCGCGAATTATCAATTGCATTCGGGCCAGCCGGTGACGGGTTCTGTCGCCGATTGGCATATTCCGGTCGGGCTGACGCTTCTTGGCCTGATGATCTTGCGGTTGCTGCTGCGCTTGCGTGATGGCGTGCCTGCCCCCGCCGATGGCGGTGATCCGCGTTTGGCCAAATTGGCCGAGGCGCTGCATTGGGTGTTTTACGCGCTTTTGATCCTTGGTCCGATGGCGGGCGCAGCCTCTTGGTATTTCGGTATGCGCACGTTGGGCGAATGGCATGGCCCGATCATGACGCTCGCCTTCTTTTTGACCTTCGCCCATATCGGCGCGGCGCTTTATCACCAGTTCTGGCTCAAGGATAATCTGATCGCGCGGATGCGGGCCTCGTGACGCGATCATCGGCGCAAACAAAAGGAAACGCCCCGAAGCTTGGCTTCGGGGCGTTTGTTTTTCGTACCAGATGGATCAGCCTTTGATCAGGCCCATCGATTCCAGCTTCAAGATCACCTGATGCGCGCAGTGATCGACATCAAGCCCGGTCGTGTCGACCGCCAGTTCCGGGCTTGCGGGCACTTCATAGGGGTCGGAAATGCCGGTGAATTCCTTGATCTTGCCTTCGCGGGCCAGCTTATAAAGCCCCTTGCGGTCGCGCGCTTCGCATTCTTCAAGCGGCGTGGCCACATGCACTTCGACAAAGGCACCATAGGCTTCGATCATCTCGCGCACGGCGCGGCGGGTCGCCGTATAGGGCGCGATCGGCGCACAGATGGCGATGCCGCCGTTCTTGGTGATTTCCGACGCCACATAGCCGATGCGCTTGATGTTGATGTCGCGGTGCTCTTTCGAGAAGCCCAGTTCCGATGACAGATGCTTGCGCACCACATCGCCATCCAAAAGCGTCACCGGACGCCCGCCCATCTCCATCAGCTTCACCATCAACGCGTTGGCGATGGTCGACTTGCCCGAGCCCGACAGGCCCGTGAAGAACACGGTGAAGCCCTGTTTCGAGCGCGGCGGCGAGGTGCGGCGCAGTTCCGTCACCACTTCCGGGAACGAGAACCATTCCGGAATATCAAGCCCTTCGCGCAAACGGCGGCGCAGTTCGGTGCCCGAAATGTTCAGGATCGTGACTTGGTCCTTGTCGGCAATCTCGTCGGCGGGCTCATACTGGGCGCGTTCTTGCACATAGACCATGTGCTTGAAGTCCACCATCTGGATGCCGATTTCATCTTGATACTGGCGGAACAATTCCTGCGCATCATAGGGGCCATAGAAATCTTCGCCCGCCGAGTTTTTGCCCGGACCGGCGTGGTCGCGGCCAACGATCATATGGGTGCAGCCGTGATTGGCGCGGATCAGCCCGTGCCAAACCGCCTCACGCGGGCCCGCCATGCGCATCGCAAGGTTCAAAAGGCTCATCGTGGTGGTCGATTGCGGATATTTGTCGAGCACGGCCTCGTAGCAGCGCACGCGGGTGAAATGGTCCACATCGCCCGGTTTCGTCATGCCCACGACCGGGTGGATAAGCAGGTTCGCCTCGGCCTCGCGGGCGGCGCGGAAGGTCAGTTCCTGGTGCGCGCGATGCAGCGGGTTGCGGGTCTGGAAGGCGACGATCTTGCGCCAGCCCAGTTTGCGGAAATAGGCGCGCAATTCATTCGGCGTGTCGCGGCGGCCTTTGAAATCGTAGTGCACGGGCTGCTGAATGCCGGTGATCGGCCCGCCCAGATAGATATTGCCTGCGGTGTTGTGCAGGTAATTCACCGCCGGATGGGCCAGATCGTCGGCGCCAAAAACTTTCTCCGCCTCGCGCGCCTTGTTGGGCACCCATTTGTCGGTCACCGACAAGATCGCAAGGATCACACCTTCTTGGTCACGCAGCGCGATATCTTGACCGGCCTCGATGCCTTCGGCGAATTTCTCGTTCACGTCGAGCGTGATCGGCATCGGCCAAAGCGTGCCATCGGCGAGCCGCATGTTTTCGACGACACCGTTGTAATCTTCTTCCGACAAGAAGCCCTTAAGCGGGTTAAACCCGCCGTTCATAAGCAGTTCCAGATCGCAGATCTGGCGCGGGGTCAAATCCCACGACGGCAGATCGCCTGCCTCAACCTTAAGTTTCTGTGCGGATTCGTGGGAAACATAAAGCTCCGGAATAGGAGCGAGATTGGGAAGAGTCATCGCGGGACCTGCTTTCGCTTGTAAATACGGCGCGCCGGGGCGCTTGCGCGGGGCTTTGCCTGCCCTGACGCACTTTTTCAAGTAAAAGCACTGTAACACGCGCAAAAGAGGATCTTGTGCCACGTTTTTGCCGCGATGCAGAGAGTCTTTCCACAAACTGCGTCAAAGGAAGCCGTTTGTCGTGCAGCATCTTGGTGCTATCGTGGCCGGAAATTTACATATTCTAGGGGGAAGTCATGAGTCTGAAATCGAGTCTGACGCCGATCGTCGCCGGTTGGGTGTGGATCTCCGCCTGCGAGTTCGGCATCAACTCCTACTGGCTCAAGGGCCAGTGGGAAGATTATTTCGGCGCGCTGGGCACCGCTTACCCGGGTGAGCCGATGCAGCTTTTGGTCTGGGCTGGCTGGGCTTTGCTTTATGCGCTGACACTGCGGATGTTGCTGGCGCGCTTTGGCGGGCTGTTTGCCGGTCTGATCTCTTGGTTCATGGTGTTCGGTCTGACCTTCGTCGCGCTGGGCAACATCAACCTGATGTCGCAAGAATTTCTGATGCTTTTGGTGCCCGCGACGCTGGCCGAGGCCGTCTCGGCCGCATTGGTGATGAGCATGTTTGTCGCGATCAATCGCGCGCGCAAACGGGCCAACAAAAAGGCCAAGGAAAAGGCGAAAGCCGCCAAGGATGCGGGCACGCCGGTCGCCGCCTAAGCGCCGCTAAGACGCAATCGAAAAAACGCCCTCCCACCATCGGGAGGGCGTTTTTTTTGTCCTTTGGCTGCGGGGCCGCGTGTCAGCCGCGCCCCGGCAGTTTGCGGATACCCTTCGACAGCGCCGAGCCGCCCCATTCGGGATGGCGCCGCTCCTCTTTTTTCATCGCCCGCCACCAGCGCCAATAGGCGGCAGGTGTCGCGATGCGGGGAATATACGCCAATTCAAGGTGAAACCCGTTGATTGGATCGTCGAAAAATACCGCGTAATAGCCCGGGGCATACAGGTCATAGGCAGCGGGGGCATCGCTCACCGCCACCCCGCGCGGTATCAGGAAGTCATTATAAAAGCGGTCCACTTCGGCGCGCGAGCGGGCCCAAAGCGCAAGGTGGTGCAGCCCCACCGGGCGCGCGGCGAAGTCCATTTTTGCGCCCGACTGCGCCGGTTGCAGGCCGATATAGCTGTGCGGGAACGGCAGCCCTGCCATGTAATAGGTGGAGCGATAGCCGACATCGAGCGTCCAGAAACTGCTGTAGCCCAGCCAGCCGAACAACGCGTCGTAAAAGGCGACCGAGGCCTCGTAGTCGCGCACCGAGAGTTCGATATGGTTCACGCCGCGTCTGCGCATGCAAAGCCTCCTGTCGGTTTTGCTCACTCTGCGCGCGCGACCCGACAGGTCAATGACAAAGGCCGCCCGAGGGCGGCCTTTGATCGCCGGATTTCTTTGGTTTAGCCCTGCTCGCCCAGCCAGCGTTCGGCATCCAGCGCGGCCATGCAGCCCATGCCCGCCGAAGTCACGGCTTGGCGATAGACGTGGTCGGTCAGGTCGCCCGCGGCAAACACACCGGGGATCGAAGTGCGGGTGGTGCCCGGTTCGACCTTCACGTAGCCGCCGTGATGCAGCTCCAGCTGGTCTTTCACCAGTTCCGAGGCCGGGGCATGGCCAATCGCCACAAAGAACCCGTCGCAGGGGATTTCGCTCTCCACCCCGGTCTTGACGTTTTTCACCCGGCAGCCGGTGACGCCCAAGGGCGCCTCGGTGCCCAGAACCTCTTCCACCACGGTGTCCCAGACCACCTCGATTTTGGGGTTCTTCATCAGCCGCTCGATCAGGATCT
This sequence comes from Rhodobacter sp. TJ_12, assembly GCF_020023995.1. Classification (GTDB taxonomy): domain Bacteria; phylum Pseudomonadota; class Alphaproteobacteria; order Rhodobacterales; family Rhodobacteraceae; genus Rhodobacter. Next base: position 62,582 of record NZ_NRRD01000016.1, read on the forward strand.
TTTCGGCGCGGAAGCTGTCGCGGCGGTGGATCACGGTGACCTTGGTGGCGAAATTGGTCAGAAACATCGCTTCTTCCACGGCGGCATTGCCGCCGCCCACCACGACCACTTCCTTGCCGCGATAGAAGAATCCGTCGCACGTGGCACAGGCCGAGACGCCAAAGCCTTGGAACTTTTCTTCCGAAGGCAGGCCCAGCCAGCGTGCCTGTGCCCCGGTGGCCAAGATCACCGCATCGGCTTCATAGCGCGTGCCCGAATCGCTTTGCGCGACAAAGGGGCGTTGGCCCAGATCAAGCGAGGTGATCAGATCAGACACCACCTCTGCCCCCATCGCGCGGGCATGTTCTTCCATTTGCATCATCAGATCGGGGCCTTGCACCTCGGTCCGACCGGGCCAGTTTTCCACCTCGGTTGTGATCGTCAACTGCCCGCCCGGCTGCATGCCCTGCACCAGCACCGGGTTCAGCATCGCGCGCGAGGCATAAACCGCTGCCGTGTAGCCCGCCGGGCCGGAGCCAATGATCAGCACCTTCGTCTGCTTCGTCTCGCCCATGATCTGCTCCCTTGCTGTGTCCGTGCCCATATAAGCGGCGCGGGGCGCGGCGAAAAGCCCCCGGGCACGCGCCATGTCCGTAGCGGGTAGCTGGAAGTGGCGATTGCGCTTGCGCAGCGAGCGGCGAAACAATATTGCGCAACAAGGCGCCGATATATAAGGTTCGCACAACCAAGGAGGGAAAACATGGGCACGAGCAAGCTCGACGAGATCGACCGGAAGATTCTGGCCGAGCTTCAGGCCGATGGGCGCATGACCAACGTCGAACTGGCCAAGCGCGTGGGTATTTCGGCACCACCCTGCCTGCGCCGGGTGCGGACCTTGGAAGAGGCGGGCTATATTCGCGGCTACCATGCCGATGTAAACCCGCGCGAATTGGGCTTCGAGGTGCAGGTCTTTGCCATGGTGCGGCTGCACAGTCAGGCCGAATCGGATCTAAGCGCTTTTGAGCGCCGGTGTCAGGAATGGCCCTTGGTGCGCGAATGCCACATGCTCAATGGCGAGATCGATTTCGTGCTGAAATGCGCTGCGCCCGACCTGAGCACGTTCCAGAACTTCCTGACCGGGCAGTTGACGGCGGCGGAGAATGTGGCAAGCGTCAAGACATCGCTGGTGATCCGCTGTGCGAAAGACCAGCCCGGCGTGCCCTTTGACGTTCTGGAAGAGCGGCTTGCCAAACTGGCCTGAGCCACACCGATCATCTGATCGCAGCCGTTTGGCGGCGCAGGTCGAGGCGCAGGGGCGCTGCCCCTCTTTGCCCTGAGGGGCAAATTCGCCCCGGGATATTTGTACAAAGTCGAAGGGCCCATGCAGCAGGGCCCTTTGCTGTTTGGGCTTACACCTCGCCCGCGCGGACCATGTCGATCATCGCTTGCCCCCTTTGCGCGTCTTCCAGCGTCCATGGGTAGGGCGCGCCGGTGCGGATATGGGCAACAAAGGCCTCTACCTGAAGCACATATTGGTTCACCCCGGGGAAGCGGTGAGTTTCGGTGCCGGCCTTGGTGTGCAGATGCACCTGCGCCTCGCCAAAGACATTGGCGTTGAAGGGCGCGGTCAGGGTGATGCGCCCGGTTTCGCCCTGAAAGGTCACCTCTTGGCGCGGGAACAACCGGGTAGAGGTCAGCGCCGCGTAGCTGAAGGCCCCGCCCGGTCCCGCCATCTCGCCGCGCACTTGAGTATAGGTGTCGACCCCGTTTTCCCGCTTGATCAGCGCGCTCATTTCCACCGGCTCTGCCCGCGCCGCGAACCGGACCGAGGAATAGGCATAAACGCCGATGTCGGGGATCGACCCGCCGCCCACATCGGCGCGGTTGCGGATATTGTTCGGATCGGGATTGTCGAAGGTAAAGGCGACATCGGCATGTTTAAGCCGCCCGATGCGCCCGGTATCGAGCCAGTCGCGCACCAGATGCCACTGCGGATGATGCACGATCATATAGGCTTCGGTGGCAAACTTGCCGGCCGCGTCACGCGCGGCAATCAGCGGTTCGATCTGGGCGGCCGACATGGCAAGCGGCTTTTCGATCAACACATGTTTGCCCGCCGCCAGCGCTTTCAGCCCCCATTCGACATGCAGCGTGTTGGGCAACGGGATGTAGACGGCCTCAATCGTCGGATCGGCCAACAATGCATCGTAGCTGGAATGCACGGTTAGATCGGGGGCAAAGGCGGCAAAGCGCGCGGCTTTGTCGGGCGAAGTGGTGGCCAGCGCCGCAAGGCGCGCCCCTTTGGCGGCATGGATCGCGGGCCCCATATGTTCGGCTGCGAAATTCGCCGCACCCAAAATGCCCCAGTTCATCGGCTCCATAGTGCCCTCCTGTCTTGCGTCTTGCGCAAGCTAGGCCGGGGTGGGGGATGCGGCAAGGGCAATGGGTCAGCCGGGCAGCGGCATGCCTTTTTCCTTGGCCAGCGCCTTCATCCGGTTTTGCAGCTTTTCGAAGGCGCGCACCTCGATCTGGCGGATCCGTTCGCGGCTCACTTCATATTGCCCCGACAGCTCTTCCAGCGTGACCGGATCATCGCGTAACCGCCGCGCCATCAAGATGTCGCGTTCGCGTTCGTTCAGCACATCCATTGCCGCGACCAGCATGGCGCGCCGTGCCTCCAGCTCATCGGCCTCGGCATAGGCTTCGGCTTGATCGGCGGTTTCATCTTCCAGCCAATCTTGCCATTGCGTGGCGCTTTCGCCATCAGACGAACCGATCTGCGCATTGAGCGACGCATCCGAGCCAGCCAAGCGGCGGTTCATCTCCACCACATCGTCTTCGGTGACGTTCAGATCCTTGGCGATTTGGGCCACGGCATCGGGGCGCAGATCGCCATCTTCGAGCGCTCCGATCTTGGATTTCGCCTTGCGCAGATTGAAAAACAGTTTCTTTTGCGCCGAGGTGGTGCCCAGTTTCACCAAGCTCCACGAACGCAGGATATATTCCTGAATCGCGGCGCGAATCCACCACATCGCATAGGTGGCCAGCCGGAAGCCGCGTTCGGGGTCAAAGCGTTTCACCGCCTGCATCAAGCCCACATTGGCTTCTGAAATCACCTCGGCCTGCGGCAGACCGTAGCCGCGATAGCCCATGGCGATTTTCGCGGCGAGCCGCAAATGTGAGGTGACCAGCTTATGCGCCGAGGCCGAATCCTGATGGTCGACCCAGGCTTTGGCGAGCATGTATTCCTCTTCCGGTTCCAGAAGCGGGAACTTCCGGATTTCCTGCAAATAGCGGTTCAACCCTTGTTCGGGGCTGGGGGCTGGCAGGTTGGCATAGGTGTTCATACGCGCTCATTCCTCCTTCGGCCCCGATAAATGGGGCGAGACGGCCCGCCTTTCAAGGGTTTGCGGCTGCGGGGCCTTCTTTACAGGACCCTGAACGGAGCATGAACCCGATTCCGACGCATCGCAAGCTTGGTTGACGCAACTGTGAGCCTAGCCGGGGTGGGCCGCGGTGCGCAAAGCCGTTTGCAGGGTTTCGAAATCGGCGGGCAGGGGGGAGGTGAAGCTGAGCTCTTCGCCGGTGACCGGATGGGTAAAGCCCAGCGTCGCAGCATGAAGCGCTTGACGCGGGAAATTGGCCACGGCCTGCGCGGCGGCGTCGCCGATCACCCGTACCGGCAGTTTGCGTTTGCCGCCATAGGTCGGATCGCCCACCAGCCCATGGCCCACATGGGCCATATGCACCCGGATTTGATGGGTGCGCCCGGTTTCCAGCCAGCAATCCACCAGCGACGCGACACCGGCAAAATCTTCGACCACCCGCGCGCGCGTCACCGCATGACGTCCGCCGGAAAACAGCACCGCTTGGCGCTGCCGGTCCGTTGGGTGGCGGGCAAGTTGCGAGGTGATCTTGAGGATATTCCCGCCCTCGAAGCTGACCCCGCGAATGCCGCGCAGGCGCGGATCGGCGGCAGAGGGCACACCGTACACCAGCGCGCTATAGTGCCGATGCACGCTGTGCTTTTCAAATTGTGCGGCCAGCCCGTGATGCGCGCGATCCGATTTTGCCACCACCAAAAGGCCAGAGGTGTCCTTGTCGATTCGGTGCACGATGCCCGGGCGCGCCTCGCCGCCGATGCCAGAAAGACTGCCGCCGAAATGGTGCAAAAGCGCATTGACCAGCGTGCCATCTTCCGAGCCCGGCGCCGGATGCACCACCATGCCCGCAGGTTTGTCGATCACGATCAGATCGTCATCTTCCCAAAGCACGGTCAGCGGAATGTCCTGCGCCACGGTTTCCACCGCGCGGGGCGGGTCCAGCGCGATCGTATATACCTCGCCGGGGGCAACCTTGGCTTTGATCTCGGTCACCGGCGTGCCATCGCGGGTCACGGATCCTTCCGCAATCAGCTTGGCCAGACGCGAGCGTGACAGCGCGGCTTCTTCTGGCACAAGCGCGGCCAATGCCTTATCAAGCCGGTCGGCGGGGTTTTCGCCGATTTCGATGTGCAGGAGCTGCGAAGCGATGTCCGACATGATGCCTTCCGATCCGGCCCCGCCCCCCGAGGTGAGGTTTCTGAAACTGCTGACCACCACGCTGGCGGGGGTGATGATCGTCGGCCTTGTAACGATCATCGGGCTGCTTGTCACGCGGCTGCCCAAAGGGCCGGTGCTGCCAGACCTGCCCGCGCGGATTGTCCTGCCCGAAGGCGTGAAAGCCGAGACGGTGACCTTTGGCAAGGGCTTCACAGTCGTGGTCAGCGATGCGGGGCGGGTTTTGGTCTACCGCGCTGACGGGGCCTTGGTGCAAGACGTGCCACTGGACTAAGGGGTTTGCCTTGGTTTTGCCGCACCGGGCGCGCTGCCCCCTCTTTGCCCTTTCGGGCAAATTCACCCCCGGGATATTTGCAACAAAATCTAAGGGGCATGGTTTGCGACATAAAAAACGCCTCTCGAACATCTCAAGAGGCGCTTTGATCGCATAATGCCGCAAGCGCCGCCCGGACAGCGGCGCGCGCCCGTCTTATTTCGCTTCCAGCGCGGCGAGGCGGGCTTTCAGCGCTTCGTTTTCTTCGCGCGCTTTGGTGGCCATCGCTTTGACCGCATCGAATTCTTCGCGGGTGACGAAATCGCGCTCGGCCAGCCAGCGGTCCATCCAGCTTTTCATCGCCGTTTCCGCCTCGGTCTTGGCACCTTGCGCCACGCCCATCGCATTGGTCATCAGTTTCGACATTTCGTCGAAGATCTTGTTCGGAGCTTCCATCACGTTTCCCTTCTGCACCCCGGGACTGGCCCGATTTGCCCCCTATATGGTCTGCCGGGCCCGCCGAGACAAGGTTGACTTCGCCGCAAGGCGCGGGCCTTTTGGCGGCACGGCCATAGATGCGAGGACCCGATGGCGATCCCCTTTCCCGAGATTTCCCCCAATGCTTTCGTGATTCCGGGCGTCGATCTGCCGATCCGCTGGTATGCGCTGGCCTATATTGCCGGGCTGTTGGCGGGCTGGCGGATCGTGGTGGCGCTGATGAAGCGGCCAAAGCTGTGGGGAGGTCGCGCGCCGATGCCGCCCGAGCGGGTCGAGGATCTGCTGACCGCGGTGATCTTGGGCGTGATCTTGGGCGGGCGGCTGGGCTATGTGCTGTTTTACGATCTGTCCAGCTATCTTTCTGATCCTTTGGCTATTTTCCGCGTGTGGGAGGGCGGCATGGCCTTTCACGGCGGCTTTTTGGGTGTTGTGGTGGCGGGGCTTTGGTTCTGCCGCCGCCATGGCTACCCAATGCTGCCGGTCGGGGACGCCTTTGCGCTGGTCGCGCCAATCGGGCTTTTCTTCGGGCGGGTGGCCAATTTCATCAAGCCCGAGCTTTGGGGGCGCCCGACCGATGCGCCTTTGGGCGTGATCTTTCCGGGCGCAGCGGCGCAAAGCTGTTATGGCTGGGCGGGGCAGGTGGATGGGGCCTGTGCCCGCCACCCGTCCCAGCTGTATGAGGCGGGACTTGAGGGGCTTTTGCTGGGGGCGGTGCTGTGGGTGCTGACGGCACGCGGTGCGTTGAAACGGCCCGGGCTTGTCATGGGGGTCTTCTTGATGGGCTATGGGCTTGCGCGCGCCTTTGTCGAGCTGTTTCGCCAACCCGATGCGCAATTCACCTCGCCCACCAACCCGATCGGCTATGCGCTGCAATGGGGCGATTTCGGTCTGACGATGGGGCAAATCCTGTCGATGCCGATGGTGCTGATCGGGCTGGTGTTCGTGATCCGTGCGCGGCTGCGGGGGGCGGCATGACCCCCTTAGCCGCGGCATTGGCGCGCCGCATCGCGGCGGGCGGCCCGATTGGGATCGACACCTATATGGCCGAATGCCTGATGCACCCCGATCATGGCTATTACGCCACGCGCGACCCTTTTGGCCGTGGCGGCGATTTCATCACCGCGCCGGAAATCAGCCAAATGTTTGGCGAGATGCTGGGGCTGTGCTTGGCGCAAGTCTGGTTGGATCAAGGGCAGCCTGCGCCTTTTGTGCTGGCCGAATGCGGCCCTGGGCGCGGCACGCTGATGGCCGATGTCTTGCGCGCGATCCGCGCTGTGCCGGGCATGGCCGAGGCGGCCGAGGTGCATCTGGTTGAAACCTCTGCCACTTTGCGCGAGCGGCAGCGCGCCACGCTCGCCCCGCGCGCGGTCACATGGCACGAAAGCGTCGCCACCTTGCCTCGGGCGCCCTTGTTTCTTTTGGCCAATGAATTCTTTGATGCGCTGCCGATCCGGCAATTCATCCGGCAGGGCCCGGCCTGGGCCGAGCGGCAGGTGGGGCTGAAAGAGGGGCGGCTGAGCTTCGGCCTTGCCCCGCCCGCGCCGCTTGAGGCGTTGCAGCACCGGCATGGCGACACGCGCGATGGCGATGTGGTCGAAACCTGCCCCACAGCCGCGCCGATCATGACGGAAATCGCTGCCCGTATTGCCGCGCAAGGCGGGGTGGCGCTGATTGTCGATTACGGGCATTGGCGCAGCTTGGGCGATACGTTTCAGGCGGTCAAAGATCACCAGCCTTGCGATCCGCTGGCCGCGCCCGGCGAGGCCGATCTAACCGCGCATGTAGATTTCGAACCGTTGGCACAAGCCGCGCGCGCGGCGGGGGCGCAAGCCTCTGCCATGACCGCGCAGGGCGTGCTGTTGGAGCGGCTGGGCATCACCGCGCGGGCTGAGGCGCTGGCGCGCAGACTGGACGGCACGGCGTTGCAGGCCCATATTGCTGCGCATCGGCGCTTGACCCATCCCGAAGAAATGGGTCAGGTGTTCCAAAGCCTTGCCGTTTATCCCGCAACCGCCCCGCTGCCGCCGGGCTTCGACGCTGACTGAGCTCTTGCCATGCCCACCACGCTCGAAATCCTGACTGCGCCGGCGCTGTCCGGCCTGACCCACGGGTTCTTTACCCGCAAAGGGGGCGCGTCTTCGGGCGTGTTTGCCGGGCTCAATTGCGGCCATGGCTCCAGCGACCAGACAGAGGCGGTGGCGCTGAACCGCACCCGTGTGGCCGATGCGATGGGGGTGGCCCCTGCGGCGATGGTGGGCGTGTGGCAGGTGCATTCCGCCGATGTGGTCGCATTGGAGGCCCCACCCGCCCAGAAGATCGAGGCCGATGGCGTGGTGACCGCCACGCCGGGGCTGTTGTTGACCGTGCTAACCGCCGATTGCCAGCCCGTGCTCTTTGCCGATCGCACGGCTGGGGTGATCGGCGCTACTCACGCGGGCTGGCGCGGCAGTATCGACGGTATCTTGGAAAACACCTTGGCGGCGATGGAGCGGTTGGGGGCGACGCGCGCGAATATCACCGCGGTGATCGGCCCGTGCATTTCGCAGCGCGCCTATGAGGTCGGCCATGACTTCATGGAGAATTTTCTGGTCGAAGACAGCGCGAATGGGCGGTTCTTCGCGGGCGGGCCGAATGGCAAGCCGATGTTCGATCTGCCGGGCTACAGCCTTGCGCGGCTGCGCGCGGCAGGGGTGGGTGCTGCGGAATGGACCGGCCATTGCACCTATGCGGATCCGGAGCGGTTTTATTCCTTTCGGCGCACCACCCATGCCGGTGAAGCCGATTACGGCCGCCTGATCTCGGCGATCCGGCTGTAAGCGGCGCCGCGTTTTGCCAAAGCCGACTCAGGTCCGCTCTGCAATCAGGCGTGATTGTGGAGCTTTTTTCCCCAGCCTTGCCACACTTATGGCGTCCCGCGCGTAGAACCGCCGCGCAGCCCTTGTTTTGCGAATCTGGGCGGCAGGCGCGGTGCCATATTTTTCACCGTTCGCCCCGCCGGTTTTTTGCGCAACCGTCAAAACCTCGCCGCATTGGGAAAGGATATCTTAACCAACGGCCACAAGCCCCGAAAAGACCGAAGGCAGGAGAGCAGAGAATGACCCCGCAGACCAATCGCCGCTGGATGCGTGCCGCCCTTGAAGGCAGTGCGAAGTGTGACATCGCGATGCCTTGGGGGCGGGGGGGACGCCGCGCCCAGATGTTGGCGCGCCGGGCCGCACCGGCGGCCATCCGCGCGCGCGCCTGTCATGCTGGCGCGGCGCCGCGCTCGTCCAAGGCCGCCCGCTAAGGCGACCCGCTCGATTTTTCGTGCCTCGGTTTCGTGGGGCGCATGGGCCGCGCCTACAAGGGCATGGTCTTTGTGCGGGCCGGGGGCTGCCACCCCCGGCCGCGGTGCGCGGGGGGCTTGCGCGATTCGCATCAATTGCGGCGAAATCTGGGCACTGTTGCGCGCAACCGCCACAGTCCGGGCCCGTCCTGCGGGATTGGGCCCCCAGCCTTTATCAATTCTTCACGAAATTTGACGCGCGCCAAGGAAGGGCGCATCTTCCGGCTGTCTCTCTGCAACCGGTGGGGGCCGCGCAGATGTGACCAGACCGAAAGGCTGTGCCATGTCGTATTCCCACCGGGTCGGTGTCGGGCAATCTGCGCCCGTGCCGCGTTCCGAATCTCTTTTGCCGGCAGGCGTGCCGCGCGATATCCCCCCCGTCGTGCCTGCGGCGGGCAAGGCCCTGCGCGCCATGCCGCTGACCCGCCGCTATGAGGCCGCTTGGCTTGATGCCTGCGGGCAAATCCAAGACAACACCCGGATCGCCCCCGCAACCCCGCTTTTCGAAGAAGCCTTTTCGGCTTTGGCGCGTGGGGCGGTGATTGCCACCGAAGAGGGGCCGGTCGCGGTCGAGGATTTGGTGCCCGGGATGCGCGCGCTGACCGCTGAAGGGCGGGTCGAGACAATCACCTGGATCGGGTCCATGGTGATCTACCCCGAAGGGGATTCCCCGCGCGCTGGCGATGGCGGCGAAAAGGTCACCCTAACCCGCGTCACCGCCGAGGCCTTGGGCGCGGGGCGCCCGATGCAGGATGTGGTTTTGGGGCCGCGCGCCCGGCTGTGCCTACGCCATTCTCGGCTGCGCCGGGTGGCGGGGCTAGAGGCCGCCTATGCCCCCGCCCGGGCCTTTATCGATGGGGTCAGCGTGATCGAACTGACCCCGGCGACCCCGGTCACGGTCTTCCATGTGGTCTTGGAACGGCATGGTTCGCTGAAGGTCGGGGGGCTGGAGGTCGAAGCCTTTCACCCCGGCGAGGGGGTGGAGCGGATGATCGACCCGCGTATGCTGTCGCTGTTTGAGGCGCAATTTCCCCAGCTTGACACGCTGGCGGATTTCGGCCCGCTGGCCCATCCGCGCCTAACCCGGTTCGAAGTCGAAAGCCTGTGGGATTAAGCGTGCCGCCATGCCGTCGCGAAAGGGGCCGATAGCCCCGCTGCGGCGTCTGCCCTTCGACTTTGAGGAACATCCCGCAGGCCGTTTTTGATAGGTGAACGAAAAAGGCCCCCAAGCGGGGGCCTTTTGCACATGCGGGGAAGGGGCTTAATTCACCGGCACCGCAACAAAGCGCGGCTCGCCGCCCCGGCGGATCAAAAGCAGCACGGATTTCCGTCCGCCCTCTTTCGCTTCCATCACCCGGGCCTGCAGGTCCGACACGCTCAGCACCGGCTGCTGCCCGGCTTCCACGATCACATCGCCTTTACGCAGCCCCTTATCAAAGGCCTCGCCCGTTTCGTCGATATCGGTGACGACAAGGCCGCGCGTGTCTCCCGGCAGGTTCAACTCGGCACGCAGCGCATCCGACAGCGGGCTTAGCGCCATGCCCAGAACCTCGCCATTGGCGCTTTCGGGGGCGGTTTTCGCGCCCATGCCCGCCCCGGCCCCTTCGACCAGTTCGCGCTGGCCCAGCGTGACCAGAAGGGTTTGCTCCTTGCCGGCACGCATCACCACCACGCGGACCGCTTCGCCCACCGGGGCATCGGCCACGCGGCGCACCAGATCCTTGCTGTCCTTCACCGGATTGCCGTCAAAGGCCACGATCACATCGCCCGGTTCCATCCCCGCGTCTTTCGCCGGGCCTTCGGGCACATCCGACACCATCACGCCTTCGGGCTTGGAAAGCTGCATCGCTTCGGCCATGTCAGGCGTCAGGTCTTGGATCTTTACGCCCAGCCAACCGCGCCGGGTGGCCCCGAATTCCTTGAGCTGGCCGACCACTTTCGACACCACATTCGAGGCCATCGAAAAGCCGATCCCGATCGAGCCGCCATTGGGCGACATGATCGCCGTATTGACCCCGATCACCTTGCCGCTGGTATTGAACAAAGGTCCGCCCGAATTGCCCCGGTTGATCGCGGCATCGGTCTGAATGTAATCGTCATAGGTGCCCGAAAGCTCGCGGTTGCGGGCTGAAACGATCCCTACCGAGGCCGAGAAGCCCTGCCCCAGCGGGTTGCCCATCGCCATCACCCAATCGCCTTCGCGCATCGTGTCGCTATCGCCAAAGGCGACAAAGGGCAGCGGCTTGTCGCTGTCCACTTTCAGCAGCGCGATATCGGTTTTCGGATCGGTGCCGACCAGCGTGGCATCCAGCTTTTGCCCGCCAGAAAACTCGATCGAGATTTCATCCGCATTTTCAATAACGTGGTTGTTCGTGACGATATAGCCATCTTCCGAGATCACAAAGCCCGACCCCAGCGCATCCGACCGACGCGGCCGCGCCGGGCCATTGTTGCCAGGCATGTTCGGCATGCCGAATTCGCGGAAGAAATCTTCAAAGGGGGAGCCCGGCGGGAAACCCGGCATACCGCGGGCGGGTTCGGTCACAACGGTCGAGGTGGTGATCATCACCACGGCGGGTTTGACCTGTTCGACCAGATCGGCGAAACTTTCGGGCGTGGCAAAGGCCTGCGCGGGCGGCACCGGCGCCAGAACAAGCGCCGTGGAGACAAGCGCGGCCCCAAGCAGCGATTTCGCAAGGCGCGGCGCGGCGGTCATTTGCGGCATCCGAAGGGGGGCGGTGGTGATCATGCTGGTTCTCTCCCGTAGGTCCTGGCCGGGCGCGCCGGCGTCGCGTCGATAAAAAGCCTAAGCGGCGCCGGGTTCAAATGAAAGCCCGTCGCAATGCGTAAATTCGCTGTGAAACGGCGCGGGTTGTCCCAATTTAACTAAAGGCGCGCACCAAAGCCACGATCCCAACCCCCGCCGCAACCGCGCCAAGGCCGATCCGGCGGCGGGTTTCGGGGCGCAGGCTGGCCAAAAACGCCACCAGTTCCTCCATACGCGAAGGGGCCAGCGCAAGCGCCAGCCCCTCGATCACGAGCACAAGGCCCAAAGCGGTGAAAAACGCCGCCATCAGTTGTCGGCCGTCTCCGGCTCGAGCGATTTCACGAACCGATCATAGTCGAAGTACAGGCTGTCGGGCTCGGTCACGAGCGACGACGAGCCGGGCTGCAAGCTGTCGGCATAGAATTGCAGCGCCCGGGTGAAGGTGAAGAAGCTTTCGTCTTGGCCATAGGCCTCGGCATAAATTGCGTTGCGTTCCGCATCCGCCTGACCGCGCACGATCTCGGCTTGCTTGCGCGCCTCGGAGGTCAGCTCGACCACCTGACGATCCGCAGCAGCCCGCACGCGCTGCGCCGCCTCGCCACCACGGGCGCGTTCATCCGCCGCCTCGCGCTGCCGTTCAGCCCGCATCCGTTCATAGGTGGATTGCAAGTTTTGGTCCGGCAGGTCGGTGCGGGTCAGCCGCACGTCGATCACGTCAATACCAAGCGCATTGGCCTCGCGCCGGGCGATGTCACGGATCTGGTTCATCAGCGCGGTCCGGTCATCCGACAGCACCGCCGTCGAGGGCACTGACCCCATCACTTCGCGGATCGCATTGTTCAAGATGCCGTCAAGGCGGTTCTTGGCAAAGCTCTCGCCGCCGGCGCCTACCGCTTCGCGGAACCGCACCGCATCAACGATACGCCAGCGCGCGAACGCGTCCACCACAAGGCGGCGATCATCAAGCGGCGTCACCTCGAGCGGCTGGGTCGACAGCGCCAAGATCCGGTCGTCATATTTGACGACATTTTGCATGATCGGGATCTTGAAGCCGATGCCCGGTTCGGTGCGCGAAGACACGACTTCCCCGAATTGCACCACCAGCGCCTTTTCGCGTTCATCGACCTTATAAATCGACGACAGCGCGACACCGACCGCGATCACGCCGACGGGAATAAGAAGTTGCGCGCGCATCAGTTCGTCCCCCCGCTGGTCGTGGTGCTGGCCATGCCTTGCGGGCGCAGACGGTCAAGCGGCAGATAGGGCACGGTGCCTGCCTCGCCGTCGATCACCACCTTGTTCACGCCGCCAAGGGTTTGGCTCATGGTTTCATAGAACATCCGGCGTTTCGTCACCTCGGGCGCTTTGCGGTATTCTTCATAAACCGAGAGGAAGCGCGCCGCCTGACCTTGCGCATCGTTCACCACCTGGGCGCGATAGGCCTCGGCTTCCTGTTGGATTTGCGCCGCGGCCCCGCGCGCCTCGGCCGTGACTTTGTTGGCATAGGCGTCGGCTTGTTTTTCCAGCTTGTCGCGCTCTTGCTGCGCGGCCTGCACGTCACGGAAGCTGTCGATCACTTCGCGCGGCGGGTCGGCGCGGTTGAAGTTCACCCGCACGATGTTGATACCCGCCTCATAGCTGTCCAGCGTGCCTTGCACGGCAGTCCGCAGATCGGCGGCAATCACGCCACGGTCACGGTTCAGGATCGGTGCCAGTTCAGAACGCGCGATGATGTCGCGCATTGCCGATTCCGACACGGCGCGGATCGTGTCTTCCGGATCGGCAAGGTTGAACAGGAATTTTTGCGGGTCCGACACGTTCCAGACGATCTGATAGTTCACATCGACGATGTTCTGGTCGCCCGTCAGCATCAGCCCCGAATCCATATCGCCGCCGCGCCCGGTGCCGATTTCGGTGGTGCGCTCGTCCGTAACCGGGATCACCTCGGCGGTGACCACGGGCCACGGCGCAAAGTTCAGACCCGGATTGCCGGTGGCATTGTATTTGCCGAACATCAGTTCGACCGAGCGTTCGTTTTGCTGCACGGTGTAGAAAGAGCTCCACGCCCAAACGGCGACAAGCGCCAGCGCGCCCAGACCCAGCGTGCCCAGCGTGAAGGCCGGACCAGCGCCACCGCCCCCGCCGCCGCCAGAACGGCCGCCATTGCCAGACCGCCCGCCCATCAGCACGCGCAGTTGTTCCGAGCCTTTCTTCATCAGCTCGTCGATCTCGGGGATCGCATTGTTGCTGTCTTGCGGGCGACGCGGGCCGGGGCGACGCGGCGGTTCGCGGTCATCGCCGCCGCCTCCAGACCCCCAAGGTCCTCCGTTGGTCATTGTTTCCTCACCTTTGATCTCTCTGCCCCGAAGTGGGGATCACGTCCTGAATTTCAAGCGTTTTCGTCATGTTTGACGCGGTTATTGATGGCGCACCGGCGCGCGCATCGTCACCAACTCCTCTGCCATGGTCGGATGCACGGCGCAGGTTTCGTCGAATTGCGCCTTCGTGGCCCCCATTTTCATGGCAATTGCGGCCAGTTGGATCATTTCGCCCGCTTCGGGCGCAACGATATGGCAGCCCAGAACGCGCTGGGTGTCCTTGCAGACCACAAGTTTCATCAAAACCCGCTCTTCGCCTCCGGCGAAGGCGGAGCGCATCGGCTTGAAGGCCGAAACATACACCTCGATCGGGCCGTGCTTGCGTGCTTCTTCCTCGCTCAGCCCGCAGGTGCCGAATTCGGGGCGCGTAAAGACCGCCGAGGCGATCAGATCATGGTCGATGGTGCGCGGGCTGGCCCCAAAGACGGTATCGGCAAAGGCATGGCCTTCGCGGATCGCCACCGGGGTCAGGTTCACCCGGTCGGTCACATCGCCCACCGCATAGATCGAGGGGACATTGGTTTGCGACCACTCATCGACCACGATCGCGCCATTCTGTGCCTGTTTCACGCCCGCGTTTTCAATGCCTAGGCCTTCGGTGTTTGGCACGCGCCCCGTGGCATAGACCACAGCATCGAATTCCTGTGTGCGCCCGTCGCCCGCATGGGCGGTAAAGCCGGTCTCGGTTTTCGTCACCCGGTCGATGATCACGTTTTCATGCACATCGATGCCGCGCGCGCACATCCGCTCCACAATCAGATCGCGGCATTCGGTGTCAAAGCTGCGCAAAAGCGGCGAGCGGTTCCATTGTGCGACCTGGGACCCCAAGCCTTGGAAGACACAGGCAAATTCAGAGGCGATATAGCCGCCCCCCACGATCAATAGCCGTTTGGGCAGCGCATCGAGGTGGAACAGATCGTTCGAGGTCAGCACATGCTCACACCCGTCGAAATGCGGCACGAAGGGGCGTCCGCCCACGGCAACCAAAATATGCTTGGCCGAAATCAGCGTGCCATCGGCCAGTTGCACCTCATGCGGGCCCGCAATCGTGGCGCGTTGGGTGTGCACTTGCACCCCGGCATTATCTTGGCCCGCGCGGTAAATCCGTTCCAGCCGGTCCAGTTCGGCATGCAGCTTGGTGCGGAAGGCCAGCCAGTCGAAGGTGCCGATTTCGGCGCTCCAACCGTAAGCTTGGGCTTCTTCGACCGCCGAAGGCATGGAAGAGGCGAACACCATCAGCTTTTTCGGCACGCAGCCACGAATGACGCAGGTGCCGCCCATCCGGTCTTCTTCGGCCAGCGCAACTTTCGCGCCATGGCCCGCCGCGATCCGCGCTGCGCGCACGCCGCCCGAGCCGCCGCCGATCACGAAAAGGTCGAAGTCGAAGCTCATTTGTGGTCCTTTCCCTGCGCATGCCTGTGCCGCATGAAGGACTTAGCCTTGCGCACCCGTCAGGGCAAGGCAAGGGCCGCACCAACAGGCAGAAGGGTTACTGTCGGGCGGCTTGGTTGGGGGTTATTGGCCAAGGTTCGACAGCGTGGGCACCCGCGCGGCCAGTTCGGCGCGCCAAGCGGCATTTTCTTCCTTGGTCAGCATCCAGCCGGGGATCGACAATTGGCGTAGCCGGACAGCGGCCTTGCCGCCCGCCTTGGCGGGGTCTTCGTCCTTGTCGTGCAATTCGGCGTAGCTGACCGAGGCATATTTGCCCCAAAACCGCGCCACCTCCAGCCGATCATGGCGAAACACCAGCGCGGGGCGCGGCACCGACCACAAAACCCATGCCAGAAAGAAACACAAAACGGCGCCCACAAGGCCCGAGACCGAATGCCAGATCATCCCGTCTTCACCGCCACCGCGCAGCATTTCGATCAGCCCCATCGCGGGCGAAATCGCCTGCAAAAGACCAATCAAAATGATCCCCGCGCCCCAAATATGAGGCATCAGGGCACGTCCATGCACGATAAGGTCGGGGCGATGGTCGGCTTGCGGGGTCATGGGCGCCTCGTCTCCGTCAAGGTCCGTCAGTCCAGATCGGCAAAGATATTGGCATCTTCAGCGAAGTCGATGCGTTCTTGTGTCACCGAGCCCGCGTTGATGTCGCGCAACTCCACCGCGCCATCGGCCCCGCCAATGATCACCATGTCACAGATGTCGATGAACAGGCCGTTTTCGACCACGCCCGGGATCTGATTGAGCGCGGTTGCCAATTGGCGCGGGTTGGCGATCCGGTTGAGATGCAAATCCACGATGTGGTTGCCCTCGTCCGTGATATAGGGCTGCGATCCATTCAGCCGCAGCGTCGTTTGCCGCCCCAAGACCTCGACCGAGATCAGCATTTCTTCGATCAAGGCGCGGGTGGTTTGCCAACCAAAGGGCACCACCTCCACCGGCAGCGGGAAGGCGCCAAGGTTCACAACCTCTTTCGACGCATCCGAAATCACGATCATCCGGTCCGAGGCCGTGGCGACGATCTTTTCTTGCAACAGCGCGCCGCCGCCGCCCTTGATCAGGTTCAGTTCGGCGTCGAATTCATCGGCCCCGTCGATCGTCAGATCCAGCCATTTCGCTTCATCCAGCCCGACGACCGGAATGCCCACCTGCCGTGCCAGATCCGCGGTGCGGCTTGAGGTCGGCACGCCGGTGATCCGCAGCCCTTCTTCGCGCACCAATTCGCCCAGACAGCGCACCATCCAAGCCGCGGTCGAGCCGGTGCCAAGGCCCACTTTCATCCCGTCTTCGACAAAGTCGACGGCTCGGCGCGCGGCGGCGAATTTCGCCTTGTCGATCGGGGAAAGCTCGGCGGGCATCGGCAACTCCTTGGTCAGAACGCGCGCAAATGGTGACCTGCGCGTTATACCCAAGCGTGTGTCCCCGTGCGAGGATTAATTGAACGCCGCTCTTGTGCCTGATGCCGCAGCGTCAGCCGCCCAAAGCATCCAGCCGCAGCCCCGCCGCTTGCGCCGGGTTACGTCCTGCGCGATGCTGCAAGATCATCCGACCCACTTTGTTGGGCGGCACGATTGGGCGCGCGGGCAGGCCAAGCAGCGGTTCTTGCCCAAGCGCGCGGCGCAGGTCCTGTGCCTGTGTGGGCTCCATCATCAACAGCGCCTGCGGGCCCAAAAGCAGGCTTTCGGCACGGGTGTTCTCGGCAAAGATCACCTCATGCGCGGGCAGCATGATATGCACCCATTCGATGCGCGGGCAGGGCAGGCGCACAATACCGGGAAGTCCGACCAGCGACTTCGCGGCCACCAGCACCTCTTCGCCCGCCAGCGGGCCGGTGGTGGGGCGCAACAACACCCGATGCTGGCCCGACAGGAACAGCGGGCGGTCATTGCCCAAAACCCCCGTTGCAATCCGCACCGGGGCCGAGGGGCCGCGCCCGTTCACCCGCCAGCGTCCGATCCAATCGACCGGGCGATAGCCATTGTCAGAGGTTTGCAGCTTGTCGCCCGGTTGCAGCGTTTCCACCGGTTTCGGCCCGCGCCTTGTGGCAATCAGCGTGCCAGCGGCGAAACAGACCGCCATGGCGCTATAGGCCACGGCGGGATCATCCGATTGAATGGCGACGATCTCGTAGCTTTGCCCCGCCAAAAGCCGCTCGGACGAGGCGATGCCATGCACATGCCCCTCAAATTCCAGCACATAGATGGTGATATTGTCCGCCGGGTCACTGGAGCCGACCGGGCGCACGACATAAGAATATTCGGTTTCCACCTCGCCTGCGGCGCCAGACCCGTAGCTGACCCCGTCAAACACCATCGGTGCCACCAGTTCCTGATCGCCGTCGGCATCCTCAAAGATCGGGTCATCATCGGACAGCGTGACAAAGCGCAGCGTGGCCGCCGGATCGATGGTCAACGTCGTGGCGCCCACGGATGCCGCATTGGCCGTTGCATCGGACCCAAAAGGGTCCGGCCCGGTGACCGTTATATCCGAAAGTTGCCAAGCGCCGAATGTTGGCATGACTGCTCCATGCTTTTGGCGCAGTTTGCCCGCGAAGGGTGAAATAGGGTTTAACGGGTTTACCGTTTTACCATGGCCCCAACGCCCCGCAGCGGTCACGTTCTTGGGGGGACCGTTTGCGGATGTGCAAATGTCGTTTTCGCGCGCTTGTTTTGGGGCGCGGCGTTGCAGCATACCGGGACCATGCGGCCAAGGGAGTGCGCAATGTTCTTGAGCGTTTTCGATATTTTCAAGGTCGGCGTCGGGCCGTCTTCGTCCCATACGATGGGGCCGATGGTGGCGGGCGGTCGCTTCTTGGAGGCGCTGCGCAATTCGCCCTTTCATCCGCACGCCTTGCGGGTGCATCTGCATGGCTCCTTGGCTTTCACCGGCAAGGGGCATGCGACCGACCGCGCCACGATCTTGGGGCTGGCCGGGTTCTTGCCCGAAAGCTATGATCACGAGGCTGCCGAAGCGGCCTTGGCCGAAAACCGCGCGACGCATGTGCTGGTGCCCGAAGGGTTGACCGCGCTGCAATTCGACCCCGAGCATGATCTGATTTTTGATTATGGCGCGCCTCTGCCCGGCCATGCCAATGGCATGGTGATCGAGGCGCGCGACGCCCAAGGCGATGTGATCTTGCGCGAGACCTATTATTCCATCGGTGGTGGTTTCGTGCTGACCGAGGCCGAACATTCGGCGGTGGATGATCGCGCGTTGTCCACCCCTTCTCCGGTGCCCTTCCCGTTCCGATCTGCTTCGGAAATGTTGACCATGGCGCATGCCTCGGGGCTCAGTATCGCACAGATGAAATGGCGTAATGAATGCCGCTTCCGCTCGGAACAAGAGATTTCCGACGGGCTTGCGCGGGTCTGGCAGGTGATGAATGACTGCTTGAACCGAGGGCTTGAGTTCGAGGGCGAATTGCCTGGCGGGCTGCGGGTGAAACGGCGTGCCAAGGCCATTCACGAGGCGCTTTTGGCCGAGCGTGGCATGAACTTGGCCGCGCCGCATACGATCAATGACTGGATTTCATGCTATGCGATGGCGGTGAACGAGGAAAACGCGGCCGGTGGGCAGGTCGTGACCGCCCCCACCAACGGCGCGGCGGGGGTTTTGCCTGCGGTGATCCGCTATTGGTTGGATCATGTGCCGGGCGCGACCTCCAGCCGGGTGGGAGAGTTTTTGCTGACCGCTGCTGCCGTGGGGGGTATTATCAAGACCAACGCCTCGATCTCGGGCGCGGAATGCGGCTGTCAGGCAGAGGTCGGCTCTGCGGCGGCGATGG
>NZ_NRRD01000017.1 GCF_020023995.1 Rhodobacter sp. TJ_12
TCGAGTGGCAACAGCAACGGCCCCATGACGATTTGCGTGCCGCCCTCGGCATCCGGCCCGGTTAGCGAGACGGTCAGGCGACCATGGGCCGGGATAGACCCATCGGGCAGCACAATGGGGCCGGTAACCCGGCGCGTCGTGATTGTCATTGTGACCTCAATTAGCTGATTGTGACGGTCTGGGGCCCGCTGACGGTGCCGGGGATGCCGGAACCGTTGACCGGCTCGATCCAGTAGCTGTGCGCGCCGGTGCCGGGGGCGGCATCAAGCCATTCGTCGGTGGCATTCGGCGCGCCATATTCCAGCCCGACAAGGCTCGCATCGCCCAAATCGGTGCTGTCGGTCGCGCGATAGATCCGCGCCGCCGCAAAATGGCTATCGTTCGGCGCGGTCCAAGACAGCGCCACGCTGGACCCGGATTGCATGGCGCTGAAATAGCCAAACCCGCCCGGGGGCAAAGTATTGGCCACCGCATCCACGCTTACCGGGGCCTCGGGGGCCCAATCGGAAAGCCGCCCCGCCACGGTGACATTGCGCACCTGCGCCTCATAGGTGGCCCCATCGACCAGCCCTGTGTCGAGATAGCTCGACTGCCCGGCCACCATTGTGAGCTCATACCAATCGCCGCCATCGCGCCGGATGCGCAGCCGCTGTTTCAGATCCTCGGTTTGCGCGGGCCACGTCCACTCGATCTGCGCCACCCCGCCCGTGCCCTCGACCACCGCGCCGGTCAGCGATGCAGGCACGGGCACCGTGCCATCCTCTGCAATCGTGGCGCGCACCGGGCGCGGCGGCTCCAAGGTCAGCGCATCGGGGGCAAAATCAGCCGCGTCAACGCTTACGGCCTCAAGGCTCCAGCTGTGCGAGCCCGCATTGCGCGCCAGCGTGGCCACCTCGAACACGGCATCAAGGCCCAGCTCCGAAAGCTGCACCCGCACGAACCGATGCCCCATCAGCTCGCGCCCGATGAACTTGAGGGTGCCGCTCAGCCGCCATTCCGGCTTGCTCGCCTTGGCCCACCGATAGGCGCAGCGCCATGCCTGATTGTGCGAGGTGATGCCGTAGCACTCTTGCTCAGATCGCCCGCCAGCCGGGTTGCTGCCCACGACAACCGCGCCGGTTACTTCCTCGGCGTAATCGCGGGCGGGCTCGACGTAGCGATAGGCGAAGCTGTAAACATCATCTGGCCCCGTGGCTTTGTGCTTGAGGCTGACCGCCGCGAAATCGGCATCGGTGAGCGTCAGCGGCGGCTCTTCGTAATGGCCGACCTTGAAGCCAAGCTTGCCATCGGTGCGCTCATAAAAAAAGGCATCGCAGCACATCGTCAGATGCGCCCGCACATCCTCCCAGGTCATATCCGTGCGCAGCACCGTGTTGATGGTCCAGCGCGGTTGCGTCCCGCCGTCGCGGTTCGTGACCGGCGCATCACTGATATCGGCCTGTGCCGCGACCTCATCCCAATCGACCGCCTTGCCATACCAGCGCGTCGCCACATCGGCGATCACCAGCGCGGCGTTATTGGTCCAGCCGGTCGTGCCGGTGCGCGGATCATAGATGCGGTTTTCGCCGCGCAGCACCGGGGCATAGGCCCATTCCCGGCCTCTCGGATAGACCTTTGAAAACTCGCTATCCGCCACCCGCTCTGCGTAAAGCGCGGCATAGGCGAGGCCGGGGTAATAATCAGCCGCCGTGACCTCGGGGAATAGCGCGTCCCAAATTGCGTCCGGCGCGGTTTGCGTGCCGTCATAGAGGCGGATCTTGCAGCGCCCGTTGATCGGGTCGGTTGTCACCACGCCCGCTTCGTCTGTTTCCACCTCCCATGTATAAAGATAATGCGCGATCACGCCTTCAATGGGGTGCGCGGCCAAGATCACGCCGTAATGGCGGCGCGCCTTTGCGACCATCCCCTCCGATGCGGCCCCGTCTTGCGAAAAGGCGCTCAGCGCAAAAGCGCCGCCCTTACGCACCTCCCCATAGGCCATCTCCACGAAAGAAAGGTCCTGCGCATAGTTTGTCATCACCTCAAGCGGCGCGACTTTCGGCTTCGGCGCCAGAGATTGCGCAATGGCAGAGAGGCCAACCGAGAACAGCACGCGCCCAAGGAACGTGCCACCGAAGGCTGCAAGCCCTGCGCCAATCGATGCCCCGGTTGCCCATGCACCAGTGATGCCCGCGCCAGCCACGACGCCCGTGGAAAGGCCGGTCCAGATGCCAGACAAAAAGGCCCCAACCGGCCCGGCCTGCGCAGACGTGCTAAGGCAGGTCGTGCCAAGGATTGCGGCGTAAATCAGCTTTCGCAATAACCCGTCTCCCATGCCGCGATGACCTTCGGGCGCGTAATGCCCAGAACGCCGTGATCCTGCGTTTTGACCGCCCATTTATCGCCCAGGAACAGCGCGCCATGCGGGCGCGGCCCGCCTTGCTCCATGACGAAGATCAGCCCCACATCGCCCGCGACCGGCGCCGTGGTGCGCCGCAGCCCACAGCGCGCCATCCGCGGGGCCACACTGGCCAGCGGATCGGTAAAGAACCGCCACGCCCGCTGCGCCTCGCCCGCCGTGGCATAGGTGTGCCGGATATCTTCGGCAGGATCGGCGCCGGTCATCCGGGCGACCCAATCGGCGGGCAGCGTGATGCAGTCGGCCACGCCCCATTGGTGCGGGGTCGCAAGCCAGCGGTTCACCTCTGCATAGAGTGGCGTCATCCGAACAGCTTCTCTTCTTGGTAGGTGTCGGTTGGCATCAGCCGCAGCGAGGTATTGGCCGCCCCGATCAGGGCCGAATGATCGTTGCTCGTATATTGCCACCCCGGCGCGCTGTTGCGCCCGGTAAAGGGCCCCTCGAAATTGAGCGTGATCGCGCGCTCCATCGTGCCAGACAGGTCAAAATCGATGCTGGTCGCGGTGCGCGTCATCAGCCGCATCGGGGCCAAGGTCGGCGCATAGAATTCTTCCATGCTGAGCAGCGGTTGATCCCAGAAGATGATCTCCCGCCCGCGCACATAGTCCGACCCAAGCGCACGCACCTCGGCCACCAGATCGGCCCCGGAAGGGTCAGGGATAAAGGCCAGCGTCAAAGACCCGCTCGGCGCCTCGCCTTGGATCGAGGCCTTCAGCTCCGAGCCGGTGATCAGCCGCGAGCCTATCCACTGGTGACCATCCACATCGGTGAAGATGCCATCCGTCCCGGCCAGAAACCGAAACACCCCGTCCGGCGTGTCGATGCTGATCAGATCAAGCACCGCCACCACATCCGCGCGCGGATCGAACGTCATGGCCGGGTGATCCATTCGACCAGGTCAAGGGTGGGCCGGGCCACACGGTCGAGCCCATAGCCCACCTGCCCCGTCGCATCATCCGTGGCCCGAAACAGCCCGCGCGCGATGCAGTCGATTGGGCCACCTGCCGGGATTGTGCGCCGCAGCTGCGCCACCTCAAGCACCGTGGCCGCGCCCGTTCCGCTGCGCCCCGTCACCGCGAAGGGCCAATCGTTATGGCTCAGATAGGCGCCCACCTTGATCGGGGCGGGAAGCGCGCGTTCGTCCACCGTGATCGAGGTTGCCCCCGCTGCGGCCCCAGCCGCACAGATCACCTGCGGGCGCGCCTCGGAGTAAAAGCCGCGCTGATAGTCCGCCCAATCGGCCCGCCAGCCCTGGCGCGGCACCGCCTGCGCCACCGGGTCAAGCATCCGCACCCGGTAAACATTGGCCCGGCCCGCGCCCTTGGTCATCAGCGCCCGCCAGGCCGGGATCATCTGCGGCGGCAACACCAAAGGCGCCGCCCCGACAAAGCGCGGGAAACGGTTCAGAATGGCCTGATCCGCCCCATTCAGCCCGGAAAGCGCGCCCTGCCCGCGCCAGTCGATGCGCCAGTTGACCTCTGTCACCCGCCAAAACAGCAGCGGAATGTCGATGATGCTGTTCATCGCGTGCCCCGCATCTGCATATCGCGGATCGCGCCCGGCATGGCGCGCTGCTGCGCCATCGCCACTTGGGCGTCATTCGCCGAAGACACCTGCGAAACGCGGGCGTCGAAATAGGGCGAGGCTTGGACGTGGACGACAACGGGCTGCGGCTGGGCCTGCGAAACAGCCGCGCGCACTCCAAGCTTCCCACCGATCCGCGTCAGCGGCATGATCGCTTCGGGCCCAGCCTCGCCCATAAGGCCGGTCCCATCAGCCATCGGGAAGAAAGTCGGGCTGCTCACCACGCCGCCATTCGCATAGGCTGTCAGGTGCCGCCCGCCCTCGAAGACATTCCCATCCGCCGAAGTCAGCAACCCACCAATCCACGACGAGAACCCGCTCATGCCAGGGATACCCATTATCGCCTTCGTGAACTGCACCCGGGCAATCTGCGCGATCAAATCCGCAACTGCCTCTTTGCCGGACTTGGAGCCATCGATAATTGACCCCCATAGATCATCCAGAGCACTTTGCCCGGTTTTCGCGATATCCTTCATGTTTTTGAGTTCGTCATTCGCATCGACATAGGCATCCACCAGCGCATCGATCTGCGCAGCCATTTCAGGGGTGACCTCAATCCCAGCCCGCTGTGCAGAGTTAAGGATCTTCTGCTTTTCGGAAATCGCTTCCAGCTCAGCGCGCAAGTCGCGCCCGCTGGCCGTGATTTCCTTCATGGCTGCAATTTGCTGATTGGCTGCATCCGTGTCTCCGATCAGCCTTTCAATCGCGCTTTCATAGGCATTTGCGCGCCCCTTGCTGCCGCTTTTGCCTGCGCGCGCCGCCGCCGCCTCTTCCTTGCGCCATTCGATGAGGCGCTGACGGTATTCCTCAGTCGCAACCGCCGCCCCAACGAAGGCGCGCCGCTGCGCCTCAATCTGCGCGGTTACCTCGGGCGGGGCATCGGATGGGATTGAGGTGGTGCTGTCAAACTGCTCCCGCGCCAATGCTGCTGCCCTGCCGCGCCAATCATCGCGGAAGTCGTAATTGATCTGCGCCTGTCGCAGACTCGAAATACCCTGCACCGCCAAATTCATCGCATTGGTCACTGCACGGCCAAGCTCATCGGCAAGGCGCTTCGCTTCATCTGCTGCTGGCGAAATGGCGCCCGCAATATCCGCCGCAGCAGCGCGCAGCGCCGCATCTTCGACATTCAGAAGCTGCTCAACCAGTTTCAGCGCTTCCTCATTGGCGCCATCCATATTACCGAGAACTTCCGAAAGGCGGTCGCGCAACTCCGCCGCCGCCGCCGCTTGAGCGCGCGGACCATCTGCATCGCGCAGCCGCAACATGGAGGCGACCAGTTTCCCCGCCTCTTCCTCGGTTGCGCCAAACATTTTTTGCACGGCGTTAAGATCAGCCTGATAGTTCTGCGACCGAGCCATGAACTCATCAAGCGCGAGCGCCCGGTCTTGCATTGCCTCGGTCATGTTGCCCGACATTTCAGCCGTGGCCAGCGACTCGATCTCGGCGCGCGCATCTTGCAATTGCCGCCCGAATGCCTCCCATTCATCGGCAGACTTTCCGGCAAGGTCACCAAGCTGCACCTTGCCAATCATATCGGCGGCGGCGGTCAATTCCCGAGCAAGGTTCACCCGCGCCAGCTCGCGCTGGATATCCAACATCTGCCTCGCCTGTGTGACCTGCTCAGGGCCAAACTGCTCCAGCAGATCGAACCGGCTCTGCTGCGCGGCCTTGGTCGCGGCCTCAAGATCGCCGAGCGCGGCAGCCAGCTTTTTGATCTGCTCCTCAGCCTCTTTGGCATTATTGGTGGCTGCAAAGAGAGCAGGCGCAAAAGACGCAGCAAGCGCGAAGGCCCCGCCAGCCAGAACCGGCGCCAGCCCCCCGAAAGAGCCCATGATGTCTGGCACCTGAATAACTGCTGCCTGCATCAGGTTCCCGGTGGCCGCGAATTGCTGCCCAACCTGATTGAACTGAAACGCCAGCATCCGCATTTGGTTTTGCACCTGAGCGGTCATGCCGCCAGACCTTGCTTCAAGCCCCTTAAAAGACTGCGCGATCTTGGCATTTGCCCGCACGAACGACTTGGTCGAGGCCGTTTCCATCTTCGCCATACGGCTTTCTATGCGGGCCACCTGCTGTAAAAGCTGTTTCTCAGTCAGCCCGACTGGAAGAACAAGGCCGTCAGTTTCCGCCATCACTCAACCCCGAGTTCGCGCAGCCGGTCGAGGCTGGCTGTCTGCTCCGATTTGACACCATGAAACGCCTTGAAGCCCTCAAAGCAGGCCCAGAACTCCCAGAAGCTCATGCGCTTGACCTGTTCAGGCGTGAAGCCCATTACGGCCCCGTTTCCATAGCAGGCGGCGAAGCTGATGCGCTCCGGCGCTTCCGGCCCGCCGCCGCCCGCTTTCCCGGCTTGTCATGATCCTTGCCCGCCAGCGCCGCAGTCAGCAGGCCGTAACAAACCATATTCAGCTGATCGCGCGAGCATTCGTCATGGCCTCGCAAAGCAAGCTTGCGCGCTTCTTCCGCATCCATACCGCCACCAATCAGGCCTAAGCGGATGCAGTTGATCACCTCTCGTGTCTTAACGGGGGCATGCGCAAGCGCGCCGCGCTCCACCCCTTGCGCCAGCCGATACCGAAAATCGGCAATTCCGGCGGGCGTCAGATCGTCAAGCGCCTCGCATTCCCCGATGCGCAGCAAAAAGGGGTGCTCACCGCACCCCCAATTGATCACCTTCGGCTCTGCCATCAGGATGCCATCGTCAGCGTGGGCGTCGTCGCAAAGTTGATTGTGATCGAAGCCGACACAACCTGACCCTTCGTGCGCGCCTCTCCAAGGGAAGCAATGATGATCGGGCCCTCCTCATACTGAATTTCGCCGCTGGCCGCGCCAAGGTTGCCAATCCGCGCAAGCATAGTGGTGCTGTCCCCGGCGTAGAATTTCGCCAGAAACTTCCCATAGCCAGCCTGTGTCCAGTTCCCGGTGCCGCTCACGGTCACCTTGAGGGATTGCACACGCTCTTCGACCGCATTCGGCTTGCTTTCATCGGCGCAATCCGAAACCGTTTCCACGGTTGAGGTATTCGAGGTGCGGTTGACTTCACACCCCATGATGACGCAATTGCGCGCCCAAGTGGTGCCATCATCATCCGAGAATTCGAGCACGAGCTCGTCGTATTCCTGATGCACAGGTGCCGTCATATCTGCCTCCTAGGCTGTTGAGAAAGCGGCCTCAGCCGCGCGTCTCCATCCCGAACGAGAGCTGGAGGATTCCGTGTGTTGTGACCCCGTCCGGGTCTTCGATGATGCGCTTGAACGGCTCGCCACGGCTGACGATCGGGTTTTCGACGGTCACCACAGCAAAGACCACGCGGGTCAGTTCATGCAGGATCTGCTTCGCATGCACGCGCCCGACGCGCCGCGACCAGACATCGAGCTGTAGGGTCACCGTTTCGATGCCAACGCAGCCAGTTTCGGTGCTTGTGTCTTCGGGACCGAATGTCACATAGCCCTGCGCGTCACCGAACGGATCGGCGGGCGGGCGGTCGTAAATATCCGCAATCAGAGCCATCAGCGACGAATCCGCGCGCACCGCTGCCACGATCGCGCCTTGCAATTCCAAGGCAGGTGCTGCCATCGTTGGTCCATCCCATTCCGGAGGTTGTCGTGAAGCCTATTCTTCTTGCGGCCCTGATCGCGGTGGTCAGCGCGCCTGTTTCGGCGCAACAAACAACTGTCGACCTTGCTCAGCAGATCTTGTCAGAGGGCCGCGTTTTAAGTTCCGCCAATATCTCAACCGGGCAGCCTTCGGATTATTCCACCTACCCAAGCGGGACGAGAAAGCATGAGTTATTCGTGTCCTATGAAGGGGCTATCTACCTTTGCTATCTCACCGGAAATGCCGATAATGGAACCGCACCTTGGCCAACTTGCTTTGGTCACCCCTAACCTTTCCAAACACGGCGGATGGCTCGCTTAATTGCGGCCCGGGCCGCTCGTTTTTGTAGGCGCTTGGCAGGACCAAAGAACGGATGCGCCGCGCGGGCCTTGGTGCCATATTCTTGGATCAAGGCGTTCTGAAACTCCCCGCCCGTCTTATTGGTCACAATGGTTGAGGCATCACCAGCCTTGAGCAAAACGCCCACAAAACCGCTTTCACCGCCGCCACCGGTTGCAATCGTGTCCGCATCCTCGACGCGGATCGAAGCAATAAGCTTGCCCTCTTCAGCTGGAGCGAAGCCCTTTGCCAGTTGCGCGATCTTCTCCCCCTCAACACGGGCCTGCACCTTCCCGGCCTCGATAGCCTTCGCCATGTGCGTATGCAGCTTGGCGCGGACGCGATCCATTCCCGGCATTAGACGGCACCCCCCGCCTCACACAGCATCTCGATCAGTTCCCGGCCATCCGCGACAGCGCAGATGCTGCGGATATTCCAAACCTGCCCGCGCGCGATGATGCGGTCGGCAGCGGTAATGGTGCGCGATCGCGAAGAGGCCCGCACGCAGATGGTCGCGGTGCGACTGGCTTCCAAACGGCCCGCTGCGACCACCTCCTTGCCGGGGGTCTCGCGGATGTCGGCCCAAAGCTTCATCGGCACGCCGGGGGCGACCTCCATATCAGCCCAGCCGGTCGTGACGTTGCCGTAGCCGTCATCGCCAGAGGTGGCGCGCTGGATGGTGATACGTGTATTCAAGCGAGCCACGGTCAAGCCCTCGCAAACACGCGCGGGCGCTTATAGACGCCCGACCGGATTAGGGCCCGCGCCCCAAAGGAAAGGCGCAGATCCCCCGAACCACCATCTGACCCAACGGAAATGCCCGCATCATACCATTCGCGGGCCACGAGCAAGATCGCCTGCGTCAGGGGCAGGATCGACGGGTCACCATCGGCTGCGCCAACGGTTGCCGTAACAGTGATCTCCATCTGGCCAACCAAATAGGGGAAAATCCCCGCCGCAAAGTCGATCTGCGGCTCATCATGCGCAAAGCGCAGGCGAAAACTCTCCATCCCCAGATCAATCGCCCCATCGCCAACGTCATAACTGACCTTGGAAATCGCACTGACCGGCGCACACGGAAACCACCACCGCGAAACCGGGCCGGGCAATCGCGCCGCGATCTCGACCTCGCGCACACCAAGCGGGCGGTTCGTCGCGCGCTCAACCACGGCCTGCGCCGCCGCAAGATAGGCCACCAGCGTGGCGTCATCTTCCGTCTCATCAAGCTGGGCATGCGTGGCCCGCTTGAAGTCATCCACGCCAACAATCGCCGGAACGGCCCCAATCACCCGCATGACGCGCCTCTTAGACCGTCACGCCCTGCACGGGCGGCGCACCGTCTTCGGCGTCGTCGTCGGGCTCCATCGCCACAGGTTCATCATCAGCCGCAACTTCGGCCTCCGCCGCAGACGCTTCGGCGACATTGTTTTCGGCAATGTCCTGCGCAGCATCAATCTGCGGCGCAACTTCCGACGCGGCCTCAGCGCCCTTATTGGCATTGAGGATTGCTTTCCCCTCGGCCACCAGCTGCGCCGCAACCAGCGGCGCAAAGCCCGCCACATCGCCCGCATTATAAGGCGGCGCCCCGCGCAAAAAGGTCACCGAAACGCGCTTTTCCTCGGCCTCGACCACGGCCTTCGTTTTCGAGGCCTTGAACGCCTCCGCAATACCATCGGCGATCATGGCCTTGGCGGCAGAGGCTTCAAACCCGGCCACATCGCCCACATTGTAAGGCGCAGCCGCCTTGATAAACTTCACGGTCACCAGCTTCGCCATATCGGCACCTTTCGCTCAAAAGGGGCGGCGCAGCCATCACCGCGCCGCCAGATCACCATTCAGCGCTTAGAGCGCCCAGCCGACGCCCTGCAGACCGGCAAGGGCCACATCATGCTCGGGCGCGAAATCATGTTCGGCGATGGCGCGCATCAGCGTCTGGTCATTGGCGAAGGCCGATTGCATCTGCCCACCGGCATCGAGATAGGCCGCTTCCGTCGATTGCGCGATCCGCAGCACCCCGCTTTCGCCGATCATCAGGTAGCTGAAATCGGCAAACATCACCTCGGTCTCGTCGGAATTGGTGCCCAAGTTGTTCGGCAATTGCGTCGTCGTGTAGATCGGGAAGCCCATCAGTTCTTCCTTGTCATCAATCGACGGATACATCTTGTTGCCATTGGCATCCTTGAGCGCGGCAAGGAAGTTCTTCGCCCCCGGGCGCATCACCCAGCCCGGCGCAACCATCAAGATATTGGCATCCTCGACCAGCGAGACGAGCTTGCGCAGCTTCTGGTCGATCACCAAAACATCGGTGCCCGCGACCGAGCCGATCCAGTGCCCACCAGGAATGAAGTTGCGCATGCCGGTCGGCGTGTCATTCGTGCCATCGCCGCGCAGGAAGGCCAGATCCTCGCGCGCGCCCATCACCTTCAGCAGGTCGTCACGCACCAGCACACCCATCTGGATCGAGGAGTAGGACAGCAGCGAATTGGAAATCGGCACCAATGCCCGCAGCTTCTTGAAGCTTTGATCGATGGAATCGAAGCTCGGGGCGCTGGCCAGCGGGGCGACGGTCTCGCCCCCATAGCCCGCGCTTGCGCTGCCCGTTTGGCGCGCTTTGCGCAATTGGCCCGCAGGCATCGGCACCGGACGCGCGCCCGCCCGGCGGACAACGACACGCGGGCGCAGCATCTCGATCAGATCACTGGCCAGCGGACGCGGCACGGTCACACCGCCCGCTGTGGAATCGGTCGCATTAAGCGCCGCCGCCACCTGCCCGAAGCCCGCCTTGTCGAGCTGCGCCACCGCGCGATCGAGATCGCCTTTTTGCGCGGCCAAGGCGCCAACGATCAGCCCCACTTCAACCCCTTTATGAGCCGGGTCTTTGGGCACAGCGGCCACAGTTTGGCCCGGTTCTGCATCGCCCGGCACCGCGGCTGCCGCCTTGGCAGCCTCGACCGCTTCGGCGCGCTTCACCTGCTTGTCCACCGCCTCGAAATCAGCCTGCGCCGCGGCAAATTCCGCCTCGGCCCCGGTGATCGCTTCGGCATCGGGCGCTTCCGCCGCTTCCAGCGCGGCCAGCGCCTCTGCCTTTTCGCCCATTTTATCCGCCGCCGCTTTCCGCGCGCGGCGCAAATCGTCGATGTTCTTCGCCATCGGAGTTCCTTTCAAATCAAACGCTGCGGCACCCGCGCGCACAGCCACAAATCCCGCGCCCGCCATCGCGCGCAGGTCACACCGCCAACCCGGTCAGTGAGATTTCAGAGTTGAGCGCGCGCCCGCGCCACCGCCGCCCGCGCCATTGCCCCGCGTGCACCTCCTGCGCGCCGGGGCGCCGGGGAGTGTTCCCCGATCACCCGTGCGTAGAAATCCGCACGCGTTTCGACCCCATCGGCCAAACCACGCGCCACCGCCTCGGCCCCATCGAAGACAGCGCCGCCATCGGCAGGATCATCCGTCACAGAAAGCTGTGCGGCCAATCCCTCAAGCGCGATGCCGCGCCCTTCGGCCACCGCCGCATGAAACCGCGCTTCACTTTCATCAAGGCTGCGGCGGATCTCGGCCTTACCTTCATCGGTCGAAGGGTCAGGCCATTTCGCGCGCGCATGGCTTGAAGTGAATTCGAAGATCTGCATGCCGCTGGATGCCCCCGGCGCAAGATAGGCCGATGTGGTCACGGCAACCCCAATCGACCCCACCGCCGCGCCGGGCGTCATCACCACTTCGCGCGCCTGAGACGCCAGCCAATACCCCGCAGACGCGGCAAGCGGGGCCGCAAGCGCATAGACCGGCTTCACAGCCGCCAAGGCCTTGATCGCCGCTGCCGCTTCCTCGACCCCAAGCGTGTAGCCACCGGGCGTATCAAATTCGAGAACCGCCGCCGAAACCGCATCATCAGCCGTCAATTCAGCACAGGCTTCCGAAATGCCGCGATAGGTGGCCCAGCCCAGGTAGCGCTCAAGCACAACCGAATTCGGCGTCAGCAGCCCGCGCACTGGCATGACCGCCACACCGCGCTCGATCGCATAGCGCGACCCGTCGCCAGCTGCTGCCACCTGCGCACCGGTTGCGGCTTCCGGCCACCCCATCGCCAAGAAATCGGCCGCATGCTCTTCGCACAAGGCAACCATCGCGGCGCTCGACAAAAGCACCTCTTGAACCGTCTTACCCATCTGCCCTCAGTCTCCGTCGCCCTGCGCACCGCTTTCTTTGCGGGTCATATTCGAGGGCGGATAAAGTTTTTCGCCGCCCTCAATCGCATCGAGGCCTTCGATCTCGCGCCCCTCGTTTGGCGTCAGGATCGGCCCGCCAACAGCTTTGGTGATCGCCTCATAGCGCTCTTTCGTCGTGGCCATCAAAAGCGCGTCATATTCATGGCGCAGGAACAGACCGGCCTGACGCTCGCCCGCTGTCAAAAGCCCCTGCCCCATTCCGGTTTCCAAGAACTTGCCCCAATGTGTCAGGCATTCGGCCTTGTAATCGATCGCCTGCTGTTCGCCGTTGGCCTTCACCCCATGTTCCAGCATCTGCAGCTTTGCGGGCGGCACCCGGTAAAGCGCTGCGATCTGTTCGCGGTCGAACTTCTGGCTGGACAATAATTCCAGATCCGCCGCCGACAGGCCCAGCGATTTAATGTCATCGCTTTGCCCCATGATCAAAACGCTATCGTCGGCATCCTCGGCCATCGCCGCCTTGAGACGTGCCCGAGACCGCTGCCAAGTTTCTTCATCCGCCCCAAAGTCTTCGAGCTTCGCGACCGCCTTGAACCCCTTTCCGCCTGCCAACCGCGCCGCCGCTTCTTGGCGTGCCAGCGCAATCCCCAGCGTTTCTGCGGCAACCTCGATCGGGCTGCGTCCGGTCCAGCCATCTTCCGCCATATAGCGCAGGTGCGCCATCACCCGGCCAGACACGCGGCGCTGGATTTGCGCGCCATCTTCGAATTCATAGAACCGCTCGCGCCCGACGCGCAAAACCTCGCAACGGTCGGGCCGGATCGTCTCGACCAGCACCAGCTCACCCGCCCCGTCGCGCGGCGCGAAAGCGAAAGATTTGCCTCGCAGGGTGAAGGCGTAGCCAATCGCAAAGCGCATCACATGGGCGGGCACACCAGGCGAAGCCTCGGAATTCAGAAGGTGATCGACCGGATGCTCGCGCACGCGCACCTCGCGCCCGGTCGCGTTGCGTTGATAAACGGCGAGCGGCAGCTTCGCCAAATCGCCCGCAATAACCGAACACGCGGCCACCACCGTGGCGTGCTTTTGCGCCAGTTCGGGCGTGACGCGCGGCAGGTTGCGAACACGGCTCGACCCTGAAACGCCGACCTCCTGCCAGCCTGCCTCAAAGGCTGGCGACAAAGCCCCCGCACTGGCCGATGCCGTCGCCACAAGCGGGGGCTCTCTGCGCGCCGTTTCCAACTGCGCGGCCCGCCCACGGCCAAAGATCCCCCGCAAGCTCATAGTGTTTCGATGCCTCGCCCCTGTTTGCGTTTGCGTTCGCCCGCTGTCGCCCGCCCCACCGCCATGATCATGGCCACCGCAGCGTCGATCCGACCGGTCGAGCGCTTCTTATTCGGCTTGATATTCTCAGCCGCATCTTCATCGCGATGCACGTTGCCCACCTGCCAGCCCAGAACCGGGTTGCCGCCATGGCGGAGCCTGTTTTGGGCGACCAGTTCTTCAACCCGCTTCATCGGGTTCGACATGCTGGCAAAGCCCTGCCGGTGCTCGACCATCGGCAACCGCTTCTTGGCCAAGCGGTCGGCCATGTATTTCATGCCCCAAGGGTCATAGGCGATTTCCTGCACCGCGAACTTCTTCGCGATCCAGCCGATCCGCGCCTCGATCTGCGCTTCATCAATGGCCCCGCCCGTGTGGACCTCAAGCCACCCCTGATCGCGCCACCCCACGTATTCACGCTTTTCCTTTTGCGCCCGCACGATGAAGCCCTTCGGCCCGGCAGGCAGGAAGGTATAAGCGACCAGATAGATCAGCCCATCCACCGGCACCGCCACCACGATGGCCGTGGTGTCGACCTTGTTCGAAAGGTCCACACCGACCCAGGCATCGCGCCCATAAAGCATGCGCACATCAAACGGTTCGGACGCCGCGCCTTGGTCCCAGACCTCGCGTGCGATCCACATCTGTTCGCCCTCGGTCCACAGATTGCAGTGGAACCGCTTGAAGTTCGGCAAGGTGGCCTGAATGGACGCGGCTTTCGACGCTGCCGCCTGCATCGCATCGAGCGGCTTTGAGACGCCCAGGTTCGGATTGCCCATCGGCCAGAACGCCGGATCGAACGGGTCGCAATCGGCAGGCGGCTCGGCCACGAAGCCGAAAAAGGAATCGTCCTCGATCGCGCCGCGCAGCACGTTTTCGGCATAGCCGCGCAACTCGCCACACAAAGATTGACGGTCATGGCCCGCCGTGGTGATCACCCAATCAATCGGCTGCGCCCGCGCGATCATCGACTCGACAATCGTTTCAGCCAGTTCCCGATCGGTCCAGCGGTGCATTTCATCGCGCGCCAGAAAGCTCGGGTTGATCCCGTCGCTCGAATCCCCGTCGCGCGACAAGCATTTGATCACCCCATCCACCCGCGGCGTCTGGATCTCGTGGCGCATTGGCTCCATGAGCTTGCCCAGAAAGGGCGAGCGCCTCACGATCCGGCCAACTTCCTTGAACAGAAGCCCGGCCTGATCGCGCGTCGTGGCCGCGCAAAAACCCTGCGGCGAGGCCTCGCCATCAAGCAATTGCGTGAACAGCATCGGCACCGCTGTATCGGTTGTCTTGCCGTTCTTCTTGCCGACCTGATGATAGGTCGAGCGGAACCGGCGCAATCCGGTCCCTTCACGCTTCCAGCCGAACACCGACCCATGCCGGAACACCTGCCACGGCTGCAATTCAAGGGGCTTGCCCGCCATCGGCCCGACCGTATGCTGCAACAGCCGGGCGAAATTGATCACCCGATCCGCCGCCGCGCAATCGAAGTAGAGGCCGCGCTCGGCGCCGGTTTGCAGATCCCGAAGATGCCGTTCACAGGCAAGCCGCACCAGCTCGCCCGCAACGATCCGCCCCTCGATCACATCCGTCGCATAGCGCGACACCGGATGATCAAGCGGATTTTCCATTCACCGCCCGCATCAGGTCTTCGAAAAGATCGCCCTGGTTGGCATTACCGAGCCGCTTTTCATCCACCGGCGACAAGCCAAACAAAGCGCCGAGCCGGATCATGCTTTCCAGCGTCGATTTGCGCAAATGCACCTCTGGGCGGGTGCGCTTCTGGTTGCCGTTGCGCCCCTGGCCGGTTTCATAGGTGACGCCGTTTTCACCGATGTCTTTCGTCATCGCGATGTAAACGGCGACCTCTTCGCAGTAGCTTGCAAACAGCTCGTGGAAATGCGGCTCAAGCCGCTTGAGCTTAACCAGCTGCGGCGCCAGCCGAAGCCAAACGTCGCGCGCATCCGGGCTCATAAAATCAAGCGGCGGTGGGACCGTGTCCTCGTCTCCCTTCATCGGGGTAACGACACTCAGCTTGCCCTTTGCTCCGCGCATATTCCGCCCTCGCTCTTACCCTCCATCAAGTGGGTTTTTCATCCCAATTCAGCGCCCGCGAAAAGAAAGGTACACACGCCGGTGCACAGGCTACCAGGCAGGTTTTCAGATACCCCCCCGGTCCCGGTTCTGTCAGGCCTTGCCGTGCCAAACCTCCCGCGCAGTCTTGCGCGAGTGGCATCGCTTACAAAGCGGCTGCCAGTTGCCCTTGTCCCAAAACTTTCGCGCATCGCCCATGTGCCGCTCGATGTGGTCAACCTCGGTCGCGGCTTCGACCACACCCAACGCGCCGCAATCGGCACAAAGCGGATGCGCCTTAAGGAATGCCGCCGACGCGCGCTTCCAGCGTGGATCGCTGTAAAGCGCATGCCAGCGCACCGCTTCGGCTTTGCGCAGATAGCTTGCCTTGCGTGCCTTGTCGCGCGCTTGATGCTCGGCACAGCGCGACCCTCCGGGCAGCGCCATTTCCTCGCATCCCGGTGCCGAACACAGCTTTCTTATCGCCATGGCCGCACCGCCAATGAAAAACGCCCGCAAGGCTTATCCAGCCTTCGGGCGCTATTCGTCATCTTGGTAAAATGGGTATCCATTCGCGATTTAACAGTCAAGCCCAAATCCGCATGCGCTCCAAAGCCGCTGCAAGCGCGCCCCGCACCGCCTCGATATTCTGCCCGCTTTTGGCCCAGCCATTGGCGAGCAACACATCGCCCAAACTCAAACCCGACACGCAAACCCCATCGACCAGAACCCGATCCGAGATCGTGCGCGCCGAACCGGTCGCGCCCGGCTTGGCCCGCTTGGAAGGCCTTACCCGGCGCACCGACAGCGCCGCCCCATCGCCAATTGCGATGCGCATCCGCCGCAGCCGTTCCGACGCTTGGCAATAGCGCTCGATCCATGCGACCTCTCCCCCGCCGCCTGCGCCCCCTATCCGGCCCTCAAGGCTCGACAGCTTGACCCCGCCTGCCGACACGAACTCGACGAGCGCCGCATAAGAGCGCCCCGCCGAAACCTGCCCCGGCGAAAACGGCACCTCACGCCCGGCGCGCAAAGCCGCGCGCTCCATCTTGTCGAACAGATCCGCGCGCCGCACCGCATCCCGGCCCCGATACCCAACCGGCTCAGCGCGCCAATCGGCTTCGCCCTTTGGCACCATCGCCTCGGGCTGAAACCGCATAGACGCACCACGCGCAGGCGCCGCGACGATCTCAGGCCCGCAGCTTGCTGGCGCTGCCGCCCGCGCCATCACATAAGCCTGCGAGAGTGTCTGCAGGCGCGCCAAACCCAAGACCGCCTCGATCCGGCCATCCACACGACGCCAGACATCCTCGCGGCGCAAACGCCGCTCCGACAAAGCCCATCGCACCACCGCCACCCAAGACTGGACCAAAGCCCGATCAGTGTCGGACAATGCCGCCAACAGATCGCGATCTGCCGCCCCGGCCACCTGCATCACTGCAATATACGCCAGCGCCTTCGCAGGCATCCGGCGCGCCCCTTGCCGCATCATCATGCTCATGCCGCACACCCCGCCGCGCCTTCGCCCGCGTCATCGGCCAGCATCGCCTCGGCCTGCGCCAGATCGGCGTGATAGCGGTTGAGCCACTCCAAATCCTCGCGCCGCAGCGACGTGCCCTTGTCGATCATCCGCCGCAACCCTTCCCGGCGCCGTGCATTGTCAGCGGCTTCCTCGCGCAGTTTCGACAGCATGTAGCGACCCGGCGGCGGGCCGAGCCGCTTTGCCATTCGCATCAGCTCGACCAAATACCCGCCATCGCGTGCGGCGCGCCCCATGGCCGATCGCATCAACGAACCGACATAATCGCTTTCGCTGGGCGGCGGCACCTGCAGCCCATAGCCCCAGCTCAAGATCAGCGCGGTTTCCGGCCAAACCCCGCGCGCTTGTTTCAATGCCAGCTCGCACAAGCCGCGCAGGTTTGCCTCGCTCATATAGGCCAGTTTCCGCGCGATCCGCGCCGCTTCGCGCTCTTGTGCCTCTGCCGTCACCCCACGCCGCCGCTTGAGCCCAGCCATCGGCTCAAGCAACACCCCCCGCACCCGCGCCTCGCTGCGCCCTTGTTCCTGCCCCATCGGCCTTCCCTCTTCTTTGCAATCTTGCGACCTATCCAAAGGCGACCCGGTCGTTTCTGTTGCCGGGTGTGTTGTTTCTTTTGTTATTGTTTTCTTTCTTTTCTTATTGGGGGTAACTGTTACCCACGTGGCGTAACGTTCCGGAACAGTTCCCAACTGTTACGGTAACAGATCGTCAGACCAGTCGCGGCCCCTCAATCCAGCGCTCGCGCACCGCCATCATCATCACCCGCTCATAGGCTTCGACCCGGCGCTGACCGGGCACATTATCCAAAAGCCAGCGGTCCATCCGCTCGATCAGCACCTGGTCGCGCAACAAATCCTCGCTCGCGCCAAGCGCGCGCAACCCATCGCGCAACCGCTTGAGCCGCATCGCCACAGCCTTGGCGTTGCTTTCGCGCTCGCGTTCTTCACGCCGCTCCAAGACCTGCGAAATCACCTCGCACACAACCGGATGCGCCAATCGGACCTCCGCCCCGCAACGCACCCGAAACCAGCCCCGCAGCGGCCCAAAATCCTGCGCGCGCAGCGTCTGCCAATGCAAAAGGTCCATCCGCAAAAGCCGCGAAAGCTGCACATCA
Source organism: Rhodobacter sp. TJ_12 (assembly GCF_020023995.1). Classification (GTDB taxonomy): domain Bacteria; phylum Pseudomonadota; class Alphaproteobacteria; order Rhodobacterales; family Rhodobacteraceae; genus Rhodobacter. The sequence goes on from NZ_NRRD01000017.1 coordinate 18,138, forward strand.
TCATCGGGCAGCGTGCCGGTGGGGAACTGCATCTGCGCAATGTCGAAGAGCGCCCGCGCGACCCCCTGCACCTCATAGCTGGCCCGCAAGTGCATCACCGAATTGAGAAAGCGGCCAAAATGCCAGGGCAAAAAGAAATGCCCCTCAAGCCGCAAGTCGCCAAACTCATATTCCGGCAGCGAAGCCAGATCGACCGCCACCAGACGCTTGCCCCCCGCTTCTGCCAGGTCACGCTGCTGTTGCATGCTCGCCTCCTCCGTCGCGCGCCGCGGCACGCAACCGCGCTTCGGCGGCTTGCGCATTGCGCCGCATCCCTTCGGCGATCACCGCGTCGCGTATGCGAGCCATCATCGCCTCGGACTTCTTGCAATAAGCATTGCTGATGTAGCCGGGGCCAAACCCCAGCGCGCGGCTTGCCGCTGCCATGCTGGGCCAGCGCAGGCCGAACATCTCGAACGGTTTTGCCCCGCTCACGCCCTTGCGCGGCTCGCCCAGACCGTCGATCCCGCCTCGGTGCAAAGCCTTATAAATCGCCCCTGGCGTCACGCCGAAAGCCCGCGCCGCCGCCCGGGCATTTTTGAACCGCTTGCCGCGAATGCAGATCGGCATGGCCGAAGCGCTTCGATCCAGCCCGATCCGGTCCAGCGTGCCCGACCGGGCCGCTTGCGCCACATGGGCGACTGACACGCCAAACGCCTTGGCCACCGCCCGAGTGTTTGGAAAAGCGCGCCCCCGGATCACCAAATCCGTGCGCGCATTGCGCAGCCCAAGCGTGTCGAGTTTCCCGTCGCGCCGCGCCTTGAATACCGTGTTCCGCGTTACGTTGAACCGCGCCGCAACCGCCGCAACATCTGGAAAGACCTCACCGCGCACGATGATCGGCCCGAAGGTATCTTGCGCATCCGCCATCAAAACGCCCTCGCCAGCAAACTTTCCACATCGCCCAACTCTGGCGGCAGCGCGACCCCGGCATAGGCCTGCGCGAAAGCAGCCCAAGGGGCACAGTCGAACCGTTCAAGAAAATGCAGCATCCGCAGGCTTGGCACCGCCAACAACACAAGCGCGCCCGCCTCGGGTTCCATCTGCACCAATCGCACCAGCCCGGCATAATCGCAAAAACGGTCGATCGCCTCGATCTCGCCATCGCCAAAACCCGCAAGCCCCGCGCGGATCAGATCAAGAAAGGCAACCATGCGCCCGGTCTCGATCCGCATTGCCCTGCAGGTCTGGCCTGTTGGCCCATCAATGGGCTGCGCTCCTACGGCAGTCATTTCGTGCCCCCATATTCCAATTCAAGCGCCCCGCGCGCCTTGCGCAGCGCGTCCAGCGCCTCATCGATCTCTTTCAGTGCTGCCGCCCGATCCACAGCACGGGCCGATTGCGCGGCCTGCACCAGCGCGCCCACGGCTTCGCCCACCTCGCGCGCGATCTCGCCTGCCTGCAACGCCAGCTCGCCCGCATCCATCGCGCGCGCCACCTCTGCATCGGCCATCCGCCGCGCCAGCATCCGGCTCACCGGATACGCGCCAAGCGCATCTTCAAAAGCCACGACATCGGCCACGGTGAATTCCAGCGAGCCTTCGCGCTTGCGCGAAATGGTCGAGGCCGCAACGGGATCACCCCAGCGCGCCTCCAGTGCCGCCGCAGCGCCATGCACACCGCCCAACCGCTCGGTTAGCGCGCGCACCTGCATCCGCAACGTTGCACGGAAATCAAACATGCACACCCTCCCCCCAACACAACTCCTTGGAGCTAAGTACCCCGTTCCTTCCAGCCGGTTGACCGAAGGGGGGCACAGGCGCAGACTTCCAATGTGGATTCATTGTCTCGCGATGGTTGCGACGGGAAAGGAGACAGCCTTTCCCGCCGCGAACAGCCATCGCACAACACGGAAAGATGCGATGGCTGGAACCAGACACCCCGTCACCGGGGTTGAACTCAACGACATGCCGATTGTACGCAAAGGCACAGTCACCGACGATGAGCGCCAAACCGCAGCGCTTTTGCTGGCCGAGGGCATGCCTCGCTGGCTGGTGGCAGCCAAACTTGGGCGCCATCCCCTCGCTTTTAATGCGACTGGACGCAAACCCGCGCAATCCATGACCCCAGCCCCGACCGGACGCAGCATGTCGCTCGCTGCGGCCCATGCGGATGATCGACAAAGTGCATTTGACGACCTTTTCGATGCGCCCGAGGAACAGGAAACCGATCACGCGCATGGCTGAGACACCCGCACTTCAGTAAATCCCTCGCCCAACGCAGCCACCTGAACCGAAACAGTTGCGCCAGCACTTGGCAGCGGCGCACCCGCAACCGCAGACAGTTCCGAACAAAGCCGTGCGCTTAGTGCGGCAGAGTCGAACGTGCCGGAATGCGCCTCATCAAGCACATCGACCTCAAGGGAATCCCGGTCGACACAGACCACCATCACCCGCGTAAGTGCACAGCCAACGACTTCGCGCACCACGGGCAAGATCAAACTCGGGGCAAGTTCGAACACGATCACCACAGCACCCCCTCCCTGATCTGGGGACCGGGCAACGCAACCGGATTCCCTTGATACAGGCCGGGCGCGCGCGCAGGCTTACCCAATGATCTACGCCCTTGCATCATGCCGCCCCCTCGACCCCGAAACCGGGTGCCCGATCTGGCGTTTGGAAGTCGAAAAAATGCTCAGGCCGCAAATCAATCCCACGCGCTCGCGCTGCGATAAGAAGAAGCCTCTGGCATTCTGCGGGGATCAAACCATCGGTGCCGCCACGGTCTCTGGGGTATTCCCAACGCCGTACGCGCACGGTACTGCGCCCGGTCATCTCGGCGACGGCCTCATAGCCGCCGCAGATTTGGATCACTTGTTTGGCAGGGTTCAACATGCCCATACATTGCGATAATCGCAATATGCGGTCAAGCAACGAGTTGCGAATTTCGTCAATTTTCGATTTTCGCAGCTTTTGCCAATCTTCCACCATGGAAGTGATCGATGGAAACTGGATCAAGCAACGCCTGACAGGGCGACGGGGCGAGAAGACCGAACTCGCTCAGGCCCTCGGCATATCGCTGGAGAAGGTAACAAAAACCCTCTCTGGCAGTCGTCGCGTACAGCCGGAAGAAATACCCAAAGTGATCGACTTCTTTCGCAGCCGCGGCGCGCGCTCTAAGTCTGACACGATCGTCGAAATCTACGAGCGCTTGCCGCCAAAGCTTCAAGAGCAGGCGGAAGAGTTTCTTCAGTTCCTAGAAGCGAAAGTAGAAAGCCCAGAAGAGCATCCTGTTGATCCCCAGGCAGCGCCTCAACGCGCATCCGAAAAGTAATATTATCCACCAATCCCCCCATTCCTCGAAGAGGGGAGAACTTTACGAGAACACATTGGCTGTGCAAGCCGCCAGATTTTGCGGTTAAGTGACTACTAAACCGCGAAAAGGATTGAAGCGCATCAACATTTCAGGAGGAATCAGATGACTGCGCCACCCAACCTAAGACGCGCTGTCAAAGTACATGCATATGCTTTCGCGGCAGGATTCGCGCTCCTATCTGCACCGATAGCGAGCGCAGAAGTATCTGATTGCATGGGCATCGAAGCTGATCTGGATCGTCTGGCATGCTATGACCTCGAGAGTGGGCGCACGCCCCAAACAACGGCAGAGGAAACACAATCCGCGTGGACCGTCAGGGTCGAAACATCTGACTTCACAGACACGACAAGCGTCTACATGCAGACGGTGTCGCAAGAGGACGTGAATTGCGGGCGCCTCCGCACATCTGCACCTGCCACACTCTTCATCCGCTGCCACGAAGACACCACCTCAATCTTCATCGCTACAAACTGCCATTTAGCGTCCGGGTTCAGCGGCTACGGCTCGGTTGACCTACGGATTGACGATCTTCCCGCAACCAAGGTCAGGATGGATGCAAGCACGAACAATTCCGCGCTTGGCCTGTGGTCTGGTGCCCGGGCGATCCCGATGATCAAGAAAATGCTTGGACACAAGACGATGCTCGTCAGGTTCACCCCCTTCAATGAATCCGCGACGACTGCATCCTTCGACATCCGAGGCATCGACGATGCGATCCCTAAGGTGCGAGAGGCCTGCCACTGGTAGCGCAGAGCTGGAAATCAGCAGTACCGAGCCCCGTCATCGCACGGGGCTTTTTACTTTCGCCAAACCAATTTTGCGCACGCGAGAGAACAGAGCGAATCAAACGAAGCATTTTGTTGCGTTTTTCGCATCTTTTTGCTTGACCGTTTGTTGCGTTTATCGCAACGTATTCACACCAACCACCACTCACAGGAGGCGAAGATGCGGCGTGACGATCCCCGGTTTCTGCATTTGCGCGACGGGCTTCCCGCGCCGCATCAACGCCCACTGTCGATCCCGGGCTTCCTTGCGCTGGTGATCGTCACGCTGGTGCTGGCCAATGCCACTTTGCGCACCGCGCTTGAGCTGCGTGCGATCCGCGATCCGCATTATTGCGCTCCGGCCAATGCCGCCGCGCCCCTCTTTCCTGAGTGCCGCTGAAACCGAGGCACTGCCACTGGCCCGGATGCGCAAAGCGACCCCGCATCCGGGCACTTTTTCCAAAGGTGAAGCCAATGCTCGATCAGACACCGATGAAGGAAACCCAAGCCGACAAAGATGTGCGCGACCGCGCCTACAACGTGGCAGCTGACGAGTTGCGCCAATTCATCGAGCAATACGAACACCTCGAAGCCGAGAAGCAAGACATCACCGAGCAGCAAAAGGACGTGATGAGCGAGGCGAAGGCGCGCGGTTACGACACCAAGGTGATGAAGAAGATCATCGCCATGCGCAAACGCGACCAGAACGATCTGGCCGAGGAAGAGGCGGTCCTCGACATCTACAAAGCCGCCCTTGGCATGATCTGAGAACACCCCGCGCGCAAACTCTCCTCCCGGCGCGGGGCCAAGGCTGCGGCGCGTCAAATCCCCACCCGCGCGCCGCAGCCTCCCCGAAAACCAGAGACATCCATGACCTTCCCGCAACGCATCGAAACGATCGATCCCGAAAGAAACGAAGTGCTGCGCGACTGCGGCACCCGCGACATTGACTGGCACGATCCGCTCGCGCGCGGCTGGTTCCTCGGCCACCTCGTGCGCGCCATTCACAATGGCTTCGCAGTCAAGATCACCCCGCTCGCAGGGCCACGCGCCATTGCTTTGCCCTGCAAAGAAGGAATGCGCCCATGATCTGCACCACCTTAGGCCTTGCCGCTTGCCTGACCGGCGCGCTCGGCTTGCGTCGCGCCCACCAGATCGTCACCCAAGCCGAGGAAGACCAGACCGAAGGCCTTGGCATCGGCATCGGCTTGCTGCTGGGCATCCTGATCCACGGCGGCGCAGGCCTGATCGCCGCAGGCGCCGCGCTGATTGTAAAGGGGGTGCTTTGATGCGCGTCCCGATCATCTCTGAAACCTCTGGCATCATGCGCCGCCTCGACAAACCCCACGCTGGCCGCTGCGGACAAGATAACCGGGACTGCGAAGAGTGCGGTGGCACAGGCGACATCGCGCCAGGGCTCAATGATATCTCGGAGGCTGCCGCCGATGGGTAAGCATGAACCGCATTTCACGCCGCGCCTGCTGCCCGCGCACCGCGCGGCCTTTTACGTCGGCGTCTCAGAAAGCAAGCTACGCCAACTCGGCATCCCGCGCCGTATTCTTGATGGCAAGCGCCTTTATGACCTCTACGACCTTGACGCATTCATCGCGACGCTGCCCATTGAAGGGGAAAGCGCGGAAACGGAGGCGGTGAACACATGCGCCGGCAAATTCGGGAGAGCACGGTGACGCTGGAGCATATCCAGACCATCCGCACATCCAAAGGCAAGGTCTACCGCTACCTGCGCCTGCCCGGTCAGCCGCGCATGAAATTGCCCGATCTGCCGATCGACCACCCCGATTTCCTTGCCGCCTATGCCGCCGCATCCGCCGCGGCCCCCAAGAAACTGCGCGCTGCCCCCGGCACGATCACAGCGCTTTGCGAGGCCTATCTGCGCTCCGAAATGTTTCTTGCGCATTCCGAGAATTACCGCGCCCTGCTACGCCGCCACATCGATGCGATCCGGGCGCAGGCCGAAGATGCCAAAGCGGCCCACCTGCGCCCCGAAGATATTGCCGACGATCTTGCCGTGCTTAAGCCCAACGTGGCAGGCCATCGGCTTAAGGCATGGCGTCAACTTTGCGCCTTTGGCGCAGACCCCACCGTGCGCTTACTCAAAACCGATCCGTCGAAATCCGTCATCAAGCCCAAGGCCCCAAAAACCGAGGGCCATCCGCCATGGTCTGCCGCCGAGATCGAGCGCTTCCGCTGCCGCTGGCCGATCGGTAGCGTGCCCCGCGCCTGCTTTGAGCTGCTTTACTGGACCGGGGCGCGGATCTCGGATGCGGTGCGCATCGGGCCGGGCATGGTCGGACGCGATGGCGTTTTGGCCTTTCGCCAACAGAAAACGGGTGACGAGGCCTTTGTGCCATGGACCTGCGCCCTGCCCCCCTATGCCGCGGCGATGATCGAAGACCGCGACACGATGCACGCGGCCCTCGCCTGCCTCACCGGGCACATGACATTTCTGGCCACGCACGGCGGTCGCACCAGATCGCACAAAGCCCTGGGCACCGTCATTGCCGATGCGGCCCGCACGGCCAAAATCGAAGGCCGCAGCGCGCATGGTTTGCGCAAATCTCGCGCCATGCGCTTGGCCGAGGCAGGCGCCACCACCCACCAGATCGCCGCCTGGACCGGGCATCAAAGCCTCTCCGAAGTGCAGCACTATACCGAAGCCGCAGACCGCCGCCGCGCCGTTCGCGGAACAGAACAAGACCAGAACTTTGTAAAAAGTCCCGTCCAATCTGTAAAAAACAGAAAATAACCTAACGTTTTCAATGTCTTTTTGAAGGAGTGGCGATCCCGGAAGGACTCGAACCCTCGACCCGCTGCTTAGAAGGCAGCTGCTCTATCCAGCTGAGCTACGGGACCGCATGCGCCCCTTTTGCGACAAGCGCGCGCGCGGCGCAAGCATTCTGCGCCGCGCTAAAGCGCACGGGTCAGAAACACCGACATCGGATCGGGGCGATAATCCGCAAAGGGCGCGCAGTCCACAAAGCCCGCCGCCAGATAAAGCGCGCGCGCGGGCGCGAAGCTTGCCTGCGCCCCGGTTTCCAAACTCAGCCGGGCAAACCCCAGCCGCTGCGCTTCGGCCATCAGGTGATGCAAAAGCGCGCGCGCAAACCCCCGGCCCCGCGCCTCGTCCAGAACATGCATCGACTTGATCTCGCCGTGATCCGCCGTGATCCGCTTCAGCGCCCCCATCGCCCAAGGCGTGCCCGCATCGCGCAAAACGTAAAACCAGATCCCGTCAGCGGCCAAAGCCGAGGCGGGCAGCATGTGGATCGATTCGGGCGGGGTATCGGCATGCATCGCGGCGGTGTGGCGCGCGTGCAAAAGTGCCAGATCGTCCTGCACCGGATGCTCAAGCGAAATGGTGATCATGAGGGCCTCCGATGCGGTTATGGCGGTCCTGTGGCGCAAAGAAAAGCCCCCCGCGCCCCGCCAAGTTTGAAAAGATCGCAGCGGAGCGGAACGCGGGGTCGGCACGGCCCCACACACCGGCCGAAGGCGTGCCGTGTGCCGCAGTTCTTATATTTTCAATAAACCCCCAACGCGCACCCGGATATATCTTTAATTTCAAAATTCAGGGCAGCACATATTTTTTGATCACCGAACATTTTAAATCACCCACAATCGGGACTAAAATATCCGCCAAAACAAAACACGCCGCGCGAAATAAAAAGACCCCCAAAGATTATAACATCCGCGCCCACCAGCGCCTGATCGCACGGCCATGCCCTGCGCCGTCACAGCGCACGGATCACGCGCTTGCAGCCCTTCCCTGCTGAGGCCACGCAGACGATCGACCCTCCCCGCCCCTGATTCTTTGGCCTTTGCGGCTTCCACCGGCAGCGGGCAGCGCCGCCCCGCCCGTTCCATTCGGCCGCCACCGAAAAGCCGAATTCTGAAAACCGCGCCATATTTACGCGCCAAGGTCCTAATTGCGCATTAACCCCACCGCCAATTAAAACCGCACATCCGCCCAATACATAAAAATTGCGCGGGATATTACCTTGCCCGAAGACCCGCTGAATTTTACCCCTGAAGGGCGATCGGACGCACCGAAGAAATCGGCCCCACCCCACCGTTGCTCAGTCTCATGCCACCGGCTCTGCCGGGGCGGTTTCGTTGGCGCTTTGCGCCGGTTCAACAGGAGTGCCGTATGCCTCTGCCAATCTATACCACGGAACAAGCCGTCACGCAGTTGACGATCGGCTACTGGCAAGTGGGTCACACCCTGTCTTGGGCCCTCAGCCCCAGCCGAACCGTCAGCTATTCGATTGCCAGCAATATGAGCGCGGCGGAAGTAACGATGATCCGCACCGCTTTGTCGGATTGGTCCGAGATCGCCAATATCCAATTCGTCGAAAGCGACTGGGGCGCGCAGATCCGGTTCCAGAATACGGCCCCGGGGGCCTATACGAACTATTACTATTTCGGGGCGCACTTTTCTCAGGCCACGATCAATGTCTCGACCGATTGGCTGAACAGCTATGGCAACAGCGTGGGCGGCTACGGCTATCATACCTATGTGCATGAAATCGGGCATGCCTTGGGCCTGGGCCATACCGGCAATTACAACGGCGCGGCCTATTTCCCCACGCATGCGCTTTACGCCAATGACAGCTGGCAAACCTCTGTCATGTCCTATTTCTCGCAAAATCTGAACAGCTACACCGATGCAAGCTATGCCTATGTGCTGACCCCGATGATGTTCGACATCGCGGCCATGCAGGCGCTTTACGGCACCCCCAGCGCGATTCACGGCGGCGATACGGTTTACGGGCTGGGCTCCACCGCTGGCGGCGCGCTCGACTATCTGGGCACCGCGAATTTCAACGCCTCCGTGACCTTCACCCTTGTCGACAGTTCGGGCATCGACCGGATCGATTTCTCGGCCCGGTCCGAGGCAAGCCGGATCGATCTCACCGCAGGCGCGATTTCGGATGTGTTCGGCCGCTTCGGCAATATGGTGATCGCCGAAGGCACGGTGATCGAAAACCTGACAAGCGGATCGGGCCATGACACGCTGACAGGCAATGCCGCGGACAATGCCATCAATGGGCGCGCGGGCAATGACCTGATCGATGGCGCGGGCGGCAATGACGCGCTGATCGGCAGCGCGGGCGATGATACGCTGATCGGCGGTGCGGGCAATGACACGCTCACCGGCGGGGTGGGGGCGGATACATTTGTCTTTGGTCTGACCTTCGGGCGCGACACGATCGCCGATTTCGACCTCAGCGATAGCATCGATATCTCGGCGCTATCGGCCATCACCGACTGGCGCTTGCTGCTGGCACTGATGAGCGAAAGCGCGGCAGGCGTCAGCATCGCCACGGCGCAGGGCACGCTGACGCTGACCGGCCTGACCCTTTCGGCGCTGGAGGCCACGCAATTCCTGCTGGTCACCGGCCCTGGCGATGACAGCAGCATCGGCCGCAACATGATGGGCACGGCGGGCGATGATGCGCTTATGGGCGGCGCGGGCGATGATACGATCGATGGCGGCAGCGGACACGACTCGATTGATGCCGGTTCCGGCAATGATCAGGTGCGCGGCGGCTTCGGGCGCGATACGATCCACCTTGGCGCAGGCAATGACATCTTCTTTGACAGCAATGACACCAACGCCGATGAGGTTTGGGGCGGGGACGGCAATGACACGCTGACGGCCACCAACGGGCTTGACCAGCTTCACGGCGAAACGGGCAATGACCATCTCAGCGCTGGCGACGATGGCGCGGTTTTGTCGGGCGGTCTGGGCAATGACACGCTTTTGGGCGGCGCCGGGGCGGATCGGACCTATGACAATGGCGGGCGCGATTACGTCGATCTGGGCGGTGGCGATGACCGATATACCGCCACCGGCGACACCGCCGGAACCGGGGATACCGTGCATGGCGGAACCGGCGCGGACCGCATCACCACCAGCGACGGCGATGATCTGCTTTTTGGCGATGACGGCAATGACACGCTTTCCAGCGGCGCCGGAAATGACACGGTGCGCGGCGGCCAGGGCGATGACGTTGTCGCGCTGGGGCTCGGGGATGACCGCTTTGAAGACAGTGTCGACACTGGCAATGATCGGGTCGATGGGGGCGAAGGCAATGACCTGATCATCAGCTTTGGCGGGCAAGACACGCTGGAAGGCGGCGCGGGGGCCGATACGATCTTTGGCAATCAGGGCGATGATACGCTTATCGGCGGCACGGGTGACGACCAGTTGAGCGGCGGCGCGGGCGTGGATGTCTTTGTCTTCACCACGGGTGACGGCGCCGACACGATCGTGGACTTCAAGATCGGCACCGATGTGCTGGACCTGACCGCCGTGGCGGGGCTGGCCGTCTGGGACGATCTCAGCGCGGCGCTCGGCCAATCCGGGGGCGATACGGTGCTGAGTTTTGACGGGCTGGAAATCACGCTTTCGGGCCTGAACGCGGGGGCGCTGAGCGCCGACGATGTCTTGCTTTAACGCGCAAGGACCGGGCGAAGGGGACATCCCGCTTCGCCCGGCCCCTAAGTGACCGAACCCGTCTCAGCGGATCAGACCGGGGTGCCCGCCGCGTCAAACATGCCTTCGAACAGCGCCGACGACAGATACCGCTCGCCCGAATCCGGCAAGATCACCACGATGGTTTTGCCCGCATGCGCCGGGTCTTGCGCCAAACGCAGCGCCGCCGCCGTCGCCGCGCCGCAAGAAATGCCGCACAAAATACCCTCTTCGCGGGCCAAGCGCAGCGCCACCTCCATCGCCTCTTCATTGCTGACCTGTTCGATCGCATCGATCAGCCCCAGATCCAGCACACCGGGCACGAAGCCCGCGCCGATGCCTTGGATTTTGTGCGGGCCGGGTTTGATCTCTTCGCCCGCGCGGGCTTGGCTCAGCACCGGGCTTGCCGCCGGTTCCACCGCGACCGTATGCACCGCCGCGCCCCGGTCTTGCTTCAGATACCGGCTCACCCCGGTGATCGTGCCGCCGGTGCCCACACCGGCCACGAACACATCCACCTTCCCATCGGTATCTTCCCAGATTTCGGGGCCGGTGGTGCGTTCATGGATCGCCGGGTTGGCCGGGTTTTCAAACTGTTGCAACAGCACATATTTCGGGTCCGAGGCGGCGATTTCTTTGGCCTTGGCAATCGCCCCGCCCATGCCCTTGGCGCCTTCGGTCAGGACCAGTTTCGCGCCGTAAGCCACCAGCAATTTACGCCGCTCAAGGCTCATGGTTTCGGGCATGGTCAGGGTGATCGGAATGCCCCGCGCGGCGGCCACCGCGGCCAGCGCAATCCCGGTATTGCCCGAGGTGGGCTCAACAATTTCGCGCCCCGGCGTCAGCAAACCCTTTTCCTCGGCATCCCAGATCATCGCCGAACCGATCCGGCATTTCACCGAATAGGCCGGGTTGCGGCCCTCGATCTTGGCCAAGATCGTCGCCCCCAGCCCCGCGCCCAAACGCGAAAGCTTCACCAAGGGCGTGCGGCCAATGGAACGGGAATTGTCGTCGTAAATGCGGCTCATATCCTATCTCCAGTCGATTGCAGCCGGGCAGATCCCGGCCTTTGCCCCTTGAAAGCATGAAGAAATCTGACTGAAAACCCTTGAAAAACCGCCGTTCCGGCTTTCGCGAAACTTCGGGAAAGCGTTGCGCCCCGCCGCACCGCCTTGGCACGTTTTTCCTTAGGGCAGCGCCAGAATCACATGGCTCGATTTCACCAAAGCGGTCAGCCGCTCGCCCGGCGCGGGGGCCAGACCATCCGCGCTTTCGCGGGTGATCGCGGCGGCCAGCGTTTTGCCCGCGCCCAAATCCAGCACCACTTCGGTGCCCAAATCACCGTCGATCCGCTCCATCACCACGCCCGAAAGCCGGTTGCGGATCGACAGGCGCGGCGCCTCTTCGCGGGTCAGCATCACGAAATTGGATTTCACCAGCGCCAAGACCTCGACCCCCGGCATCAGCCCCAATTCCCGCGCCGAACGCGCGGTAATCACCGACACAAGCTGTGCCCCGCCCAGATCAAGCTTCACCTCGGCGCTGACACGGTCGGCCAGAACGCTGCTCACCTTGCACGCCCAGACATTGCGCGCCGAGGTGCGCAGGCTCAGCCCCCGCAACACCTGCGCCGGCGCAAGATCAAGCCGGTTTTCAAGCCGGGCCAGCAGCTTGGCCAGTTCCGCCTCGATCTCGCCATAGGCGGCAATCACCTGCCGCCCCGCCGCGGTCAATTCGGCCCCACCGCCCGCGCGCCCGCCCGGTGCCGCTGTGACCAAGGGGCTGGAAAAAAGGTTATTCATCGCCTTTACGCCATCCCAAGCGGCCTTGTAGCTTAGCCCCACCTCGCGCGCGGCGGCGGAGATCGAGCCCGTGCGCCCCACAGCGGCCAAAAGCGCCACCCGCTCGGCCCCCATCCGCGCCCCGGTGCGTTCCAGCGTCAGCGCCCCGCGTAAACCCTCTGTCATGCCCTGTCCTTCCGGCTGCGTGCCGCCAATCTGGCGCAGCGGCGCGGCAATGGCCACCGCCGATCGGCAAAAGCGCCCGGATCACGGGCAAACCCCGCCCATTTCTTAGGCACCATCCCCTCTGCCGCCCAAAATTCACCCCCACCCCGGCGCAAGTTGCGGGCCAAGTGACAAGGCGTCCGAGGCGCCCCGCCGCACCCCGATTGCGGATTTCGCACGCCAGTCGCTATGAAGTTCGTATACATAGCGCTTCCAGCCTCGGGATCTCCCGAAGAAAGGATCAAGATGATTACCCGCCTCAGCACTGCCTGTGCCGCCCTTTTGATTGCCACCGCCCCCGCGCAAGCAGACGCGGTGATGGCCGCCGTCGCCGCCAATTTCACCAAACCCGCGCAAGAGATTGCCGCGCTGTTTACCGCCGAAACCGGGCATGAGGTGACACTGTCTTTCGGCCCTTCGGGGCAGTTTTTCGCGCAAATCACCCAAGGTGCGCCGTTTGAGGTGTTTTTGTCCGCCGATGCGGCGCGCCCTGCAAAAGCGGTCGAAGGCGGCTTTGCCGTGCCCGGCAGCGCCTTCACCTATGCGCGTGGCAAGCTGGTTTTGTGGAGCGCGGACCCCGCCACCGTTACCGGCCCCGAGGCGCTGGACGCCGACCCGGAGCATGTGGCGATTGCCGATCCGGCCTCGGCCCCCTATGGCGCGGCGGCGGTCGAGGTGATCGCGGCCTTGGGCTTGACCGAGACGCTGGCAGACAAGATCATCACCGGCAAAAGCATTGCGCAGGCCTACCAATTCACCGCCTCGGGCAATGCGCCTTTGGGGTTTGTCGCAATGTCGCAAGTGGCCGGCGATAGATCGGGGTCAAGCTGGGTGGTGCCTGCCGATCTTTATGCCCCGATCCGGCAAGATGCCGTGCTGCTGATGCCGGGGAAAGACGATCCGGCGGCACAGGCCTTTCTCGACTTTCTGAAAACGCCGCAGGCCGTTGAGATCATAGTGAAATACGGGTACGAAACCGGGGAATAACCATGGACCTTTCCAGCCTCCACGACCCGGCTATGCTGCAAACGCTGGGCCTGACGCTGAAGCTTGCGGCCATCACCACGGCGGTGCTTTTGGTCCTTGGTACGCCGCTGGCGTGGTGGCTGGCCCAACCGGGCGGCTGGTGGAAAGATGTGGTGGGGGCGATCGTGTCCCTGCCCATCGTTCTGCCGCCCACGGTTTTGGGGTTTTACCTGCTGATCGCGATGGGGCCAGACTCACCGCTCACCGCGCTTTTGGGGCAGAAATTGTCCTTCACCTTTGCCGGGCTGGTTCTGGGCTCGGTCGTCTATTCGTTGCCCTTTGTCGTGAACCCCATCCGCAACAGCTTCACCGCGATGGGGCCGCGCCCGATGGAGGTGGCCGCGACGCTGCGCGCAGGCCCATTGGACGCTTTTCGCACCGTCGCCCTGCCGCTGGCCCTGCCCGGAATTTCTACCGGGGCGATACTGGGCTTTGCGCATACGGTGGGCGAATTTGGCGTTGTTCTGATGATCGGCGGCGCGATCCCGGGGCGCACCAAGGTGCTGTCGGTGACGATCTTTGACTATGTCGAGACCTTGGAATGGGACAAGGCGCATCTGCTGGCCGGGCTGATGCTGGTGCTGTCTTTCACGGTGATCTTGGCGATGATGCTGATCGAGCGGCGCTTGGGCGCGCGCGGGGGGGCGCGGCCATGATCCATGCCAGCTTCAAAGGCCGCATCGGCAGCTTTACCCTTGATGCCGCGTTCGAGGCGTTGGGCCATGGGGTGACCGCGCTGTTTGGCCCCTCGGGGTGCGGCAAAACCACGGTATTGCGCTGCATGGCGGGGCTGACGCGACTGCCCGAAGGGCAATTGGTGGTGCATGGCCAAACTTGGCAAGCGGGGCGCAAATTCACCCCGGTGCACCGCCGCGCGGTCGGCTATGTGTTTCAAGAAGCCAGCCTTTTTGCGCATTTAAACGTGCGTGAAAACCTGTGCTACGGGCTTAAACGCGCCAAAGGCCCCCTGCGGATCACCGAAGAAGAGGTGGTTTCGCTTTTGGGGATCGCGCCCCTGTTTGAGCGCCCCACCGCCACATTGTCGGGCGGCGAGCGGCAACGGGTGGCGATTGGGCGCGCGCTGCTGTCGCAACCCGAACTTTTGCTGATGGACGAGCCGTTATCCGCGCTTGATCGGCTCTCGCGCGAAGACATTCTGCCCTATCTGGAACGGCTGCATGCGCGGCTGGAAATGCCGGTGATCTTGGTCAGCCATGACATGACCGAGGTGGAGCGTCTGGCCGACCGGCTGGTGCTGATGGAGGCGGGCCGCGTGCGCGCGCAAGGCCCGCTGGCGCCAATGCTGGCCGACCCCGATTTGCCACTCATTCATCGGCCCGATTTGGCCTCGGTGCTGGAGGGCGAGGTCGTGGCGGTCGATGACGCCTATGGGCTGAGCCAGATCGCCGTGCCGGGGGGCGTGATCGTGGTGCCGGGGCGGCTCGGGCCTGCGGGCGCGCGGCGGCGGATGCGGATTCCGGCGGCCGATGTCAGCCTTGGGCGCAACCCGCCCGCCGACACCACAATTCTGAACGCCCTGCCCGCCACCATTGTGGATGCCGAACCCGAACCCAATGGCAGCCCGCTGGTCACCGTGCGGCTGGCACTTGGCCGCGCGGCAGATGGCGCCTTGCTGCTGGCGCGGATTTCGCGCAAATCGTGGGACAGCTTGGGGTTTGCACCGGGCGAGCCGATCGTGGCGCGCCTCAAGGCCACGGCGCTGTCGCATCCCGGCACCTCGATGGAAACCGCCCCCGATTGGCAAGAGGACGATGATGTTCATGATCGATGACACGGCGCTGATGGCGCTGATCCGCGAAGATGTGCCTGCGGGCGATCTGACGACCCGCAGCCTTGGGATCGGCGCCGAAGCGGGCGAAATCACCATGCGCGCGCGCGGGGAAATGACCGTCGCCTGTTCCGAGGAAGCGGTGCGGATTTTCCAGCTTCTCGGGGCTGAGGCGTGGATCGCCTGCCCTTCGGGCAAGCGGGTCGACGAAGGCGAGATGCTATTGTTTGGGCGCGGTCAGGCCGAGGCATTACATGCGGGCTGGAAGGTCGCGCAAACGCTGATGGAATGGGCCTCGGGCGTGGCCTCTTGTGCCAGTGACATTCTAACCGCCGCGCAGGCGTTGAACCCCGCTATTTCCGTGGCCTGCACGCGCAAATCGGTGCCGGGCACGCGGGCGCTGTCGCTCAAGGCCATCACCGCGGCCGGGGCCACGATCCACCGCGCGGGGCTGTCTGATACGGTGCTGCTCTTTGCCGAGCATCGCGTTTTTGGCGGGGAAAACGCGCTCGCTACACAAATCGCGCGCTTGCGCCAAACCTGCCCCGAGCGGCGCGTGGTCGTCGAAGTGGCCAACCGCGACGATGCCCTGGCCGCCGCGCAAGCTGGCGCCGACGTGCTGCAACTTGAGAAATTCCCGCCTGCGGAGGTGGCCGCCACGGTCGCAGCGCTTGGCCCCGATTGGCCGGGCAAAGTCGCCGCAGCGGGCGGCATCAATACGAAAAACGCGGCAGATTATGCCGCAACGGGCGCACATGTGCTGGTGACCTCGGCCCCCTATACCGCGCCGCCGCGCGACGTGAAGGTGCATATTGGCATGGCGTGAGCTTCGCGCCCCAACCAATTGCCCAAACATGCGAAAGGGGCGCGGGAACCTTGGCTGCCCGCACCCCTTTCCGCCCTGACAAGACAGCCCTAAAGGCCGACGATCACATCGCTTGCCTTGATGATCGCGCTGGCCCGGTCTCCTACCTTCAGGCCCAAATCTGCGACCGCTTCATTGGTGATCGCGGCGGTGACGATAGATCCGCCTATGTCGATTTTCACATGGGAGGTGACCTGACCAACATCTACGGCGGTCACTGTGCCCGTCAGAACATTGCGTGCGCTAAGCTTCATGCCTGTCCTTTCCGGCCCGCCTGTGGGCCCTTCCGGGGTCACGACTGCCGACAACATCGGCTAAGGTCAGGGTCGCGCCGAAAAGGCCCAAAAACAAGCGCCGATCGCACACGTCGGCCATGCGCAATCGGCATGAGGATTTGGCCCCAAAGGGGTTTATCCTTCCGCCACCGTGAGTCGCTCCACCACGGCCGACAGCGGCGCATCGATCCGGGTGATCGCCAGTTCCTCGATGAATTTTTCTTCCATCTTGGTCAGCGGGCCGGGGATCACGGCGATATGGCCCGGGGCGGATCGTTTTGCGATTTGGCGCGCGTAAATGCGCAAAAGCTGATCGTCGAACCGGCAGCCCAAAAACAGGAACGGGCGGCCCGTGCGGCGGTTTTGCACCTCTTCCGGGATCGGGGTCTGAATATCGATCTCGGTCAGCACTTCCACGTAATCGGCATCCGACATCAGGAACGAGCCTTCGGCCGTGGCCAGCCCATGCGGCTTGTAGATCAGGCTTGGCCAGCTTGGGTCGGCCCCCTCCAATTCGCCGCCGCCGGCGGTGAAGGCGCGGTGATAATCCTCGGTCCAGCCGCCCGAGCGGCTGACGCCCTGAACATAGCCCCAATCGTCGCGGCCCGGCCCGAAAGCGCGCAAAATGCCATCGTCATACCAGCTATCCACCACCATCGGCGGGCGCACACGGGCAAGCCATTCATGCACCGGGTTGGCATCGCCCGGCGGCACGGCGAATGCCTCGCGCACCAATTTATTCAGTGTGCCCCGGAACTTGCGGCTTTCGATATATTGCGCCACGGCCCAAAGGTTGCCCACCGCGCGGCGCGGCACCCGGACCTTGGCTTCCAAAATGGCGGACAGCGCAGGCGGGGTAGAGGGCGCTTCGCCCCCCGACAGGGCCGAGACCTCGGCCCCAAGGTAAGGCACGCGCTTGCCCTGCGCCACCTCGGCCATCGCCGTATCCAGCAGGTCCAGATCGGCCATGCTCAATCCTCGTCGGCGATCTTGCGCGCATCCACCGTCACCGGCAGCGCGGGGGGCGTGTCAAATTCGGGCATAGCAAAGACCCAGCCGTTCGAAAGCTTGGCCCAGCCGCCCCACAGGCCCGGCTTTTCCTGCTCGACCACCATCTCTTCAAGGTCCTTTTTCGGCACATAGGCTTCAAGGCCTTTGGCGGTTTCGCGGATCATCACTTTCATCGGGCGTACTCCTTGGAGAAATAGGGAAATTCAGGCTTTTTGCAGCATGTCACGGGTGACGATGTGGGATTGCAGCGCGGGGCGATCATCGTCGCGGGCGCGCAATTCCTCGGCGGGGGTGATCTCGGCCTCGCGCATACCGACAATCGCGCCACGTTCAAGATAATCGACGGCGTAGATGTAGAATTGCCCGAGGAAGGTGCCGATGTCGCGCACATAGCCCACATCGCCCTTTTTCACGACAATCTCGCCAATCTCGCGGCCCGGCATGGTGCCATCGTTCTTCACCTGCTTGCGCGAGACGACCTTGTCACCCGGCAAATAAAGCGGTTGGCGATACACCTCGATTTCGCGGTCATCAGTCGACATCTGCGGCTCCTTCCAGCTTGGCAAGCCGCGCCTTTGCGGTCTCGCGGATGATTTCTTCGGGGTCGTCGATCAGATGCGCGAGCACCTTTTCACAGCCCTCTTCGGCGGCGGCGTAGCGCACGCGGATATCGGGGTCTTCGACAAACAACATCGGGCGGCGGCGCGCGGCATCGCGGCGCACAAGGGGATCGGGGTCGGCCCGAAACCGGTCGATCCAATCGGCGCCGATGCGGCGCACCAAATGGGCGCGCACTTCCGGGTCGGCATCGCAGATCATCACCGGCAGCATGCCCTCTTCGGCACGGCGCGCGACCACCAACCGGATACCGGGGTCGTCGTCATGCACCAGCGGCAACAGCTTGTTCGGCGGCAGACGCCACGCGACCGCAATGCGCACATTGCGGTCTGGGTCCGCCATCAGCCGCTCGGCACTGGTTTGCGGCAGCCGCAAGATCGCCATCGCGCGCACCGCCGGATCTGGGTCTTCCAGCAAGCGTGGCAGCCGGAAAATAGAGGCGTGGCGCGCCGCATTCACCCGCGTTTCGAAATACGGGTGATTGAGGTTTTCATCGGCCAGTTCCGGATTGAGCAGAAAGAACCGCTCAATCCGTTTTGCATAGCGATCATTCAG
The DNA here is from genome assembly GCF_020023995.1 of Rhodobacter sp. TJ_12. Taxonomy (GTDB): domain Bacteria; phylum Pseudomonadota; class Alphaproteobacteria; order Rhodobacterales; family Rhodobacteraceae; genus Rhodobacter. The sequence goes on from NZ_NRRD01000017.1 coordinate 36,900, forward strand.
GCACGACCAGCCCTGACCGCATTGCCCAAGGTCGAGCCGCATCCGGAAGCGACAGTTGTCGCAATCCAGCGCCCTGCCCTCCCAATCCAGCGGTTCCGGTCCTTCGGGCATGATGCCTCCTTAGGCGCGCTCGGCTTGCGCCGGGGCCAGCCCCATGCGCGCGCGGTAAACGGCGGAAACGGCGGTCTCGATATAGTCATAGGCGTGATCTTGCAGCACCGTGATGCCCGCCTCGGCCAGCGTTTCGCGCGGGCAATCGCCGATTTTCGCGCACAGCACCGTGTCGATGCCCTCCAGCGTGGCAATCACCCGATCCAGACGGTCTTCCTCGCCCGCGCCATCGACACAGTAATTGTCGCAGCGGCGGTGGAAAGCAAAGCGCACGCCATCGGTATCCACCTCGAACACTTGGAATTCCGACGCATGGCCGAAATGATGGTTGATGCGCCCGCCGCCTTGGGTAGCCACGGCAACAAGCAGTTTCGGCGCGGTTTCCGCCACGGTTGCGCCGGTTTCGGCCTTGGCATCTTCTGCCGCCGCACGACGGTCTTCGCGTTCCTTGGCGACCCATTCTTTATAGGTGTCGCGCGCCGCCGGATCATAGGCGACCTCTTCGGGCACCAAATCCTTGGTGAATTCCTGCCCGCGATCTTCGCCCAACAGCCCCACCGCATCGGCGCGGCATTGGCGGCAATGTTTCATCAGGTTCGCGCCACCGGCACAGGCTTCTTGCACCTTTTGCAATTCCGCAGCGGTCGGGCCGCGCTGGCCGGTCAGGCCGAAATGCGTGCCATGCGCCGGGTCGGAAATCAGCGGCATGATGTTGTGCAAGAACGCGCCACGGCGTTTGACTTCCTTGTTCACCTCCAAAAGGTGCTCGTCATTGATGCCGGGGATCAGGACCGAGTTCACTTTGACCAAGATCCCGCGTTCCACCAGCATATCAAGCGCCAACATCTGCTGTTCGTGCAAGATGCGGCTGGCTTCCACACCGTAATAGCGCTGCCCGCCATGGCGGATCCACGGATAGATTTTCGCGCCCACTTCCGGGTCGATCATGTTGATGGTGATCGTGACATGGTCGACATTCATATCGGCCAGTTCGTCGACATGCTGCGGCAATGCCAGCCCGTTGGAGCTCAGGCAAAGGCGGATGTCGGGAATATCTTCGCGCACCTTGGTGAAGGTTTGCTTGGTCTTTTTCCAATCGGCGCAGCTATCGCCCGGCCCGGCAATGCCCAGAACCGACAATTGCGGCACTTCATTGGCCACCGCAATCACCTTGCGTGCGGCTTCCTCGGGCGTCAGGCGTTCAGACACCACACCGGGGCGGCTTTCATTGGCGCAATCATATTTGCGGTTACAGTAGTTGCACTGGATGTTGCAGGCGGGCGCGACGGCCACGTGCATCCGGGCGAAATAGTGGTGCGCCTCTTCCGAATAGCAGGGGTGATCTTTCACCTTCGCCCAGGTTTCCGGGTCCATATCCTCGGGCGCCTGTTTTGAGCCGCAACCGGTGGCACCGGAGGTCGAGCACCCCTCGGAGGCCATCGCCTTTTCCAGCGCATCTTTGGTGCCGATGGTGAGCCCCCCGAGCGAGACGATATTGTCAGACATGGTGCTTCCCCTTGCTGTGCTGCGCGTTCAGAAGATATTCAGCAAAGAGCGTGCCAAGGCGTTTGGGGGCGCTTTGTGGGGGTTTGGCACGAAGTTTGTCGCATCCGCGACAATGAGTGTGCCAAGTTTTGGAACGCAACACGCCCGAAGCGCCATTTGGGCCTCGGGCGTGGGCCGGTCGAAACCGGAGGTCAGGGCAAGCGGCGTCAGATCCGGCGCAACTCGATCTCGAACTTTTGCAGCGCATAGGCGATCTGGCGCGGGGTCATCCCCAACAGCCGCGCCGCTTTCGCCTGCACCCAGCCTGCGCTTTCCAAGGCGCGGATCAGCTCATCACGGGTGATGTTCGAGGTTTTGCGGCGCACCTGATGCACCTCTTCGGGTTCGGGATGCGGCGGCTCAAAGGCCGCGGGCGCGTGATGGGCCACCGGCTCATGTACGGGCGGGGCCATCGGCGGGGCGGCAGCGGGCGGGGCCGCAGCCTGTGGCGGCGGTTCGGGCGCACGCACGCTGGGCGTGATCGTGCGCCCCGAGGCCAGCCCGCCAATCGGCGAGGCGCCTTCTTGCAACCGGAAGAGTTCGGCCGAAAGGCACGCCCCTTGCGAACAGGCCAATTCATTGGCAAGCACGATTTCCCCATCCGACAATGCAGCGGCCCGGTTCACGCAGTTTTCCAGCTCCCGCACGTTGCCGGGGAATTTGCACCGGCAAATCTGGTCAAACGCACCGGGGGCAAATTTGACATCCGTTCCGTTCGATTTGTTGAACCGGTCAAGGAACAGCTGCGCCAAGGGCTTAATGTCGGATTTGCGCTGACGCAGCGGCGGCAGCACGATCGGCACGACACAAATCCGGAAGTAAAGATCGGCGCGGAATTCCCCGCGCGCGACCGCCTCTTCCAGATCGCGGTTGGTGGCGGCGACGATGCGCACATCCACCTTGATCGTGCGCTGCCCGCCCACACGTTCAAACTCGCCCTCTTGCAAGACCCGCAAAAGCTTCGTCTGGAAGGTGGGGGAAATCTCGCCGATCTCATCCAAAAAGAGCGTGCCGCCATCGGCCAGTTCAAACCGCCCTTTCTTCAGCGCATTGGCCCCGGTGAAGGCGCCCTTTTCATGGCCGAACAGTTCGGATTCCAAAAGCGTTTCCGACAAAGCCGCGCAGTTGACCCGGATAAACGCCCCCTTGGCGCGGGGCGATTGGCTGTGCACCGCGCGGGCGAACAATTCCTTGCCGGTGCCGCTTTCGCCGCGCAGCAACACGGGGGTTTTCGTGCCCGCCACGCGCTTGACCTGCGCCACCACCTCGGAAATCGCCGGGCTGTCGCCGATGATCCCGTCGATGGTCACCGGCGGCTGGTTTCCGCCGCGCTGGTCATTCATGCTTTGCAGCATGCGCCGCGTATCTTCAAGCGCGCGTTCACGGTCGCGCGCCACCCGCGCGCGGAACGCCAAAGCCTGTTCAAGAAGCGAGGCCACCATGGTCAGCACCCGCACATCGGCATCGGAATAGCCCGCGCGCTTGTGGTCATGGCTGCGATAGGCCGCCAAAACACCCAGCACGAAATGGCTGCGTTCTGGGTCACGCAGCGGCACGGCAATCAAGGTCTGACCGGAATCGCGCAGCCGCGGCGGCACCGCATCGGGGCCAAATTCTTCTTCCAGATCAAAGGCTACAAAGGGCACGGATGACCGAAACACGATCCGCGCCACCGCATCGGGCAGCACATCCGAGGGCGGGTCATCCTCATTGCGGCGAAACGCCGTTGCGGCGATGCGGTAGGGGTTCACCCGCCGGTCTTTGCCATCGGGTTCGGCCAGAACCGCCAACACCCCGTGGCGCAAATCCAGAAACGACGACAGCACGTTGAAAATCTGCGGCACAACGGCCATCGGGTCCGGCGCCCCGGCAAAGGTTTTGGCAATTTCATAAATCGCATCAAGCGCCAGCCGGTCGGCCACCTGCCGCGCCGAGCGTTTGCGCGGTCGGGCCGGGCCCACCCCGGCGTCTTGTTCGGCGTGCGTCTGGTCGGTCATGGTATTCAAATCCCTGTCTCGAGCATGCACAGAAATGGTGATGGCTCTTCAATCGCCTCCTGCCTGCCGAAGCAAAGCCGGTCTGTCACTGCGCGAAAGAATCGCATCTTGCCACTTCACATCCGTGGCCCCCCCAAAGGTATATTGGAGCCGAATGGATCGGGATGCGGCAGGCATCGGGAGATTGGGCGGTTTTGTCGCTCAATTTTGCGTTTCATCACAGCCTTACGCACAACTTTGCGGCGATGGGGCGCGCCATGGCGCAAAAAGCGGCATCTGATATGCGGAATACGACTTAACCGGCCAGGGCCGCGCGGCGCCGCTCGTAAGACGAGGCCAGCCCCAGCGTCGAGCGGTATTTCGCCACGGTGCGCCGCGCAAGCCGCAGCCCGGCCCGTTCGGCCAGCACCACAATCGCATCATCGCTCAGCGGATTGGCCGGATCTTCATCGCCCACCACGCGGTTGACGAAATCGAGCGCGGAATCGCGCGAGATCGCCTCGCCCCCCGCGCCGGTCGACACTGCGCGCGAAAAGAACGCCCGCAGCGGCAGTGCGCGCACCGGGGTCTGGATCATCCGCCCCGAAACCGCGCGCGAAATGGTCGAGGCATGCAGCCCCAGTTCCGCCGCCACATCTTCCAGCGTCAGCGGCACCAGATGCGCGGGCCCCTTTTCCAAAAAGGCCGATTGACGGGCAACCAAAACCGCCGCCGTGCGCAAAAGCGTATCGCCGCGCCGTTCCAGCGCCTGCGCAAGCGCGCGCGCCTCGGCCAAGGCTTTGCGCCGTTCGGCCCGCGCGGTCTTGTCAGTCTGGCCATCGGGCAGCCGGTCTTCGCGCACGGTGATCGAGGGCGAGGTGGCGCGGTTCAGCTCGACCGTCCAGCCTTCTTCGCCGCGCACGGCAATCAGATCGGGCGGAAATACCGGGGTCGGCTGATGGTCGAAGGCCAGCCCCGGTTTCGGGTTCAAATGCCGGATCTGCTTGACGATCTCCGGAATGTCGGAAACCTCGCAATCGCACAAATCGGCCAATTCATTCAGCCGGTTTTCCGCCAACAGGTTGATATTGCGAATAAGGCTTTCGACTTCCCAAGTCAGAATATCTTCTTCGCGCGCCTGAATGATTAGGCAATCGGGCAGATCGCGGGCAAACAGCCCTGCCGGTTCAAGGCCTTGCAACACCGTCAGCACGGCTTCGGCGCGCGTGGTCGACACCCCCGCCGACAGCGCGATATTTTCCACCGACGTGCTGAGCCAGCCCGAGGGTTCCAAAGACTCCGCAAACCGCAGCGCGACCATCCGCTCGGACGGGTTGGTGAAGGCCATCTCGATTTGATCGACCACATGCGCCATCAGGCTGGGCTTATGCGCGGCCACCGCCGCCACGGCATCGAAATCCGCCCCGCCGCGCGCCACAAAGGCCGAGGGCGCGCGATAGGCCAGATATGGGTTGGAGGTGGCTTGCTCGACAAGATGTTCGGAAAGGTCGTGCGAGGACATGCCGAGGATCGCCAGAGAGTGGAGCATCTGCCCCCCCATCTGCATCGATTGGCGTTGTGTAAGCGTCTGCACGAGGTCCATGGGATCAACCTATCTCAATGGGTTCGGGCCGGAACGGCGGGTTTGTTGGCCTGCGACACTACAACCGTAGGTCGCAAGATGACTTGCGCGAAAAAGTGGCAGGGGGCAGCGCGATGCAAAAGATTTTGGCACACCATGCGCGCCCCGCCCCTGTCAGCGCGGAGCGATTTTCAGGCTATCGAGCCCGACGAATTTATTGGCCTGACGTTGGGCCTGCGTCTCGAACACCTTGAAGACCTTTTCGGCCAAGGGGGTCGAGGCGACGAAATCATCATGCGCGCGCGCCAGCGCCTCGCGGGTCTGGGCCAACACCTCGTCTTCCGAAAGCCCCGAAAAATCGGTCTCGCGCAGATAGGTGCCAAAGCGCTTCATGATATGCAGCCGCGCCACGTTCAGAATGTGACGGTCGGGCTCCAGCCCCAGATGGGCGAACATATCCTCGGCCGAGGAAAGCTTCATCAGCGCCTCAAGCGTCGGACTTTGGGTCTCGGTGGTCATCCTGTCTCTCCTCAGGTGATGGGCTGGTTGCGCGCAAGCCGCGCCACCATGCGGCGCAAATCGTCGGCATTGGCGGGGCGCTTGGTGCGAATGGCATGGGCCCGCAAAAGCGGTTTGAGTTGCGCGGCAATCTCGGTCGAAGACGGCAGGCCCGCCTCGGCCAACGCGGCACAAAGCCCGGCCGCGCCCGAATGTTTGCCGATCACGATTTGCCGTTCGCGGCCAAAGCGTTGCGGGGCGCAGCGCGGGTCTTCATAAGTATCGGCGCGCTTCAAAATCGCATCGACATGGATGCCGCTTTCATGGGCAAAGACCAGCGCGCCGGTGATCGGCTTTTGCACTGGCAATGCGCGGCCCGAGGCACGGGCGACAATGTCAGACAGCGGATGCAGGGCGGTCAGATCCAGCCCCGTGGTCATGCCGCCAGCTTCCAAGGCGGCGCCCACTTCCTCCAGCGCGGCATTGCCCGCCCGCTCGCCCAAACCGTTCACGGTAACAGACAAATGCGTGGCGCCCGCATGGGCGGCCATGATCGTGTTCGCCGTGGCCATGCCAAAATCGTTATGCGCATGCATTTCGATCGGCAGATCGATCTTGGCGACCAGTTGGCTGACCAGACGGTAGGCCCCCAGCGGATCAAGCAGACCCAAAGTGTCGGCCAAACGGAACCGGATCGCACCGGCGGCTTTCGCCACCTCGGCCAGCCGGATCAGGAAATCGGGATCGGTGCGGCTGGCATCTTCGGCCCCCACCGAGACCTCTAGCCCGCGCTGCGTCGCGCAATAAACGAGTTCCGCCGTTTCACGCAGGATCCAGTCGCGATCCACTCGCAGCTTGCCTTCAAGCTGCGCGGTCGAGGTGGGGGCGGCAAAATGCACCCGCTTCACCCCGGTTTTTTGCGCCATATCGAGGTCATTCATCCGCAAGCGGCACCAAACCACCGGGGCCGCGCGCTGTATTTCGGCCACCACGGCGCGGATTTCCGCGACTTCGTTCCAGCCCATCGCGGCGATGCCCACCTCAATCTCGGCCACGCCTGCCGTATCCAACGCATGGGCGATGGCGCGCTTTTCACTGAGCGAAAAGGCCACCCCGGCGGTTTGTTCGCCATCGCGCAGGGTCGTGTCGCACAAGGCGTAGGTTTGCGGGGTCAGCGGTTGGGCGTGGAGCATGGTCATCTCCTCACTGGGCAGCGGGCGCTTGGCCCGGCAGGTTGGGGCCGTTGTCCGACCAAAAGGGCGACAGCGCCCGCAGGTCCGCGACAATGGCGGGAAGCGTTTCAAGCAGGCGGTCGATTTCGTCTTCGGTGGTGAAGCGCGACAGCGAAAACCGCACCACGCCATGCGCGGCGGTGAAGGGCACGCCCATCGCCCGCACCACATGGCTGGGTTCCACCGCCCCCGAAGCGCAGGCCGAACCGGTCGAGGCGGCAATGCCCGCCCGGTCCAGCTTCATCACGATCCCCTCGCCTTCCACCAGATCGAAGGCGATGCACAGCGTATTGGGCACCCGGTCGCGCGGCGCGCCCAGAACGGCGCAATGGCTCACACGCTCCAAGATGCCCGTCTCAAGCTTATCGCGCAGCGCAGCGATGCGCGGCGCATCCTCGGCCACACGCGCCGCCGCAATCTCTGCCGCGATCCCCGCACCGGTCACGGCAGGGGCATTTTCCGTGCCCGCCCGGCGCCCGCGTTCTTGTTTGCCACCGCGCAAAAGCGGCTGAAACGCCACGCCCTTTTTCAGATAAAGCGCCCCCACACCCTTGGGGCCGTGGAATTTATGGGCCGAAAGCGACAGCATATCAATCGCCGTGCCCGCGACCGAAATCGGCGTCTTGCCCGCGGCTTGCACCGCATCGGTGTGAAACAGCGCCCCGTGTTCATGCGCCAGTTCGGCCAGCCCCTCGACCGGGAAGATCACCCCGGTTTCGTTATTGGCCCACATGAAAGATACCACGGCAACCCGGTCCGACAGTGCGGCGCGGTAAGCGTCGATCTCCAGCCGCCCTTGGGCGTCAACCGGGATACGGTGCACCTTCATGCCTTCGTATTTTTCCAGCGCGTCGCAAAGCTGCAAAATCGCCGGATGTTCGACGGTGGAGGTGATGATTTCGCGCCGGCCTTCCTGCACCGCCAAAGCCGAGCGGATCGCGGTGGTGTTCGCCTCGGTCCCGCCCGAGGTAAAGATGATCTCGGCTTCGCTGTCCGCACCGATCAGGGTTTGCACGGCTTTGCGGGCTGCGCGCATCCCTTTGCCCGCAGCCGCCCCAAACGCATGCGCCGAAGACGGGTTCCCGTAGTCTTCGGTGTAAAGCGGCATCATCGCGGCGACGGCGTCCTCCACCACGCGGGTGGTGGCATTGTTGTCGAGATAGATGCGGGCGAGCTGGCTCATAATATCCTCAGGCGCGGGCGGTGGAGGGGATCAAACGGAACGGGCGACCCAGGGTCTCCATGATTTTTTTCTGAACCCCGGAAAGGGTTTGACTGGCCATCATGCAGCTTGCACAGGTGCCCGACAGCCGCACGAACACCTGACGCCCCTTGATTTCCAAAAGTTCGATATCACCCTTGTCGCGCTGGAAAATCGGGCGCATTTCGGTGATGATTTTCGAAATCACCGAGGCGTCATCTTCGCTGACAGGCTCCACCGGGCCGGTGGTTTCTTCTTCTTGCATCGCGGCCAGCGGGTTGTTTTTGGCGATCAACTCGCGCAGCGTCATGCCCGGCGCAGCGCCCGCTTCACGCGCGGCCATCGCGGCGGCGGCGGGCGGCGGGGCGCGGCGCGGTTTCGGCGGCACGGCGATTTGCACCAGCGCTGGCTGGGCCGGACGGCGTTCGGGCGCGACCGGGGTTTCGCCGCGAAAGGCCGCAATCGCGGCGGCCAGCGCCTTTTCCCCGCTTTCGGTGCAATGCATTTTCTCGGGCGGCAAACCGTCAAGGAACTGCGCAATATCCGCCGAGGTCAGGCGCGAGGCTTCATCAACAGATTTGCCCCGCACCAATTCGGTCAGCGCCGAAGAACAGGCGATCATCGAGCCGCCGCCGTGGCTCAGAAAGCGCGCCTCTTCGATCATTTCCGACAAAGGGTTGATGCGCAGCATCAACTTCAGCGCATCGCCCCGGTCGAGCGATCCGGCCTCGCCCACGGCATTGGCATCTTCCAACACCCCCGCATTGCGCGGCTTGAAGAAGTATTCCTTGACCTTGTCAGAATAATCGAACATCGCGCGCTCCTCAGCAGAAGGATTTGCCGCAACCGCAGCTGTTCTGGGCGTTGGGGTTGTCGAACACGAACCCGGCCCCTTCGACATTGGTGACGAAATCGATTTTCGCGCCGGTCAGATGTTCGCGGCTGGCCGGGTCGATCAGCACATTCACATCGCCAAAGCTCACCACCTCGTCGTCGGGTTGGGCTTCCAGTTCCAGCGCCATGCCGTATTTCAGGCCCGCGCAGCCGCCCGATTGCACCATGAGGCGCAGCCCCGCAACGGGTTGCCCCGCGCCATCGATGGCCGCTTTGATCGCGCTTTGGGCAGGTTCGGTGATATCGATCATGACACTCTCCTGTGACTGATGCCGTGCCTTTGGGCCGGTTGGCCGAGGGCTCATGGAGGATACAGCAAGCATCGTGCCAAGTGCTGGCCCCTTATTTCCGCAGGTTTTGGGCCAAGTGCGGGCCAACAATGTGGGGGGAATGTGCGGGTTGCGACAAAGTTCGGGCCAAGTGGCCTACAAGTCTTCCGCAAGGCCGGTTTCGTAACGTTCCAGCAACCAGGCCCCGCCAAACCGGTCGGTCGGGTCCAGCATGGCGGCAATTGACAGGACATCGCGCGCCAGATCGGTGCGCCCCAGCCGCACCGCGCAATAGCCAATGCCCACCAAAGCTTGCAAATAGAGCCCCGGCGCAAAGTCATGTGCGGTAAAATCGGCGTCTTCGGGGCGCACCAATGCGGGGTCTTGCGCGATATTGAGCCGGCGCGCGGCCAGCGCCAAGATCACCTGCGCTTGCGGCAAGGCAGCCGCGTAATCATGCGTGTAAAAGTAAAAGCGATAGGCGGCGAGCCGCACCTCGATATCTTCGGGGGCTTCATGCAGCGCATGGGAAATCGCCTCGGCGCTTTCCTCCGGGCGCGAGCGGGCCGCCTCTGCCCCCGCCAACAAACGTGTCGGATCAATCGGGGGCAAAGCACTCGGCCCGTTCGTCACATTCATCGCATGTGGGCGAAAGGCACAGCGAAAAGGCGCTGTCTGAACAGATTTGGCGGTAGAAGAATTTCTTCCAGCGCATGTTTTGATGATTGGCTGCCGCCAAGCCCGGCAAATGCCGCCGAATGAGCGCGCCCAGATGCGCGCGCGACGGCAGACCAAGGTCTTCCCACAAATGGCGGTGTTCTTGCGCGCGCCGCGCCAAAATCGCCGCCAGCCAGCGCGCCTCGGGGCTGTTCACGCCCGCGCGCCACAAGATCAGCATGGTGATCGCCTGTTCCTCGGCGCTTTGGCCGGGCGCGGGCAGATCAAGGTCGGGCAGATCGGCGCCGGGCAGATAGGCGTCGCGCAGCGCCGCCAGATCGGCCCCCGACAGCCCCAACCGCGCGGTCAGGGGCCCCTGCCCCGCCGCCCGCTCTGCCAAAGCATGGGCGAAGATGCAGACAAAATCTGCATCCCCCGCCAGCATCGGTGCGGGCGCCGGGGTGGCGCTGAACGGATCAGGAAAGGGGCGCATGGGTCTGACATTCCGACGGGCACACACGCGCACAGGCGCCACAGCCGATGCAATTGTCCGCTTCGTCCATCTGCATCACCTTTTTGACGATTTCGTCCTCGACATCGTCCCATTCTTCGGTGCCGGGTTTGACGATGTCACCGTCTTCGGTCACGCCGTAAAGGGTCATCACATCGCGCCCGCACACCTTGTAGCACCGGCCACAGCCGATGCATTTTTCCGGGTCGATCTCCATCAGATAAACGGGGGTGTATTCTGCGCCGCCGCGCGTATAGGCCACATTTGCCATCGGTCTTACTCCTTCGCTTGCTTGGCGGCCTTCACCGCTTTGCGGGCTTCATCCAGGTCTCGATAAATTTCATAAGTCTGCTGCGCGACTTCGGGAATTTTCTGCCAATCGGTCGGCAGCTCCTCTGACAAATCGTGCAATTCCATCTTGGCATTGGTGGCGCGCATCGACAGTTTCTTGGCGCGGGCTTCCAGTTCTTCCAAGGTCATTGGGCCGTCCTTGCTTTCGGTTTCTGGGGCGTCGCCCCCGCGCGCAGATACCGCGACAGCGCCGTGCGCCCGCGCGAGGGATGCAGTTTCACAGGTTCCACCACCCGGGGTTTGCGCTTGGGCTTTAGCGGTTGGATCTGGATCATCGCTTAAGCCTTTGCTGCTTCGGGAAATTCCTCGATCAGCTTCACCGCGTCATCGACCAGCTTTTCGCCTGCCGCCGCGAGCTTGGCCCAGGTTTCAAAGCCAAAGCGGTGCACATCGCGCAGGTGTTTCGACACCACGACCAGACGCCCGGCAATCAGCACCACCCGGCCAAAGCCCTCGTGGTGCATGTTTTGCATTTGCGTCGCCATGCAGCCGGTGCGCTTTTCCACCAGCAGACCGACCGCGTCATAAAACCGAGTCAGCCGCCAGATCACCTCGGGCTCCGGGTCGCCAATGATCGGCATGTCGCGGCGCTCTTCCTTGGTGATGATGAACTCTTCCAGCAAGTCGATGTCGGCCTTGGCATCCCATTGGCCATGCGTGTCCTCGGCGCGGATCACGGCGACCAGTTGTTTCAGGAACGGGCTTTCGACCATTTCGCCGCCGCGCGGCGTTTCGGTGGCGGCATCCATCACACGGATTCCTCTTCATCGAAATCGGCGGTGAAATCGGGTTTTTCCCAAGTGCCGAGGATCTTGCGCAAAAACGGCGGCGGGCTGCCCGACAGCATTTCTTGCACCTGCGCAATCACATCGGTGATCGGCTCGGGCTCTTTGCGTTTGATCGGGTGGCACCCGGCTTTCACCACGCGTGCCGCCGACGGGCCGCCAATGGCCAGCGCAAAGACCAGCGCACAGCCGTCAAGCGCCTCGACCTTGGGCGAAATCCGGTCGTCGATATCGTCATGCTTGCCCGATTGCTCGGTCGCATTGGAAAATTCATGCGCGGCCACGAAACGCGCGCCGGTTTTCCAGACCTCATAGACCGCGATCTTGCGGGCCGAGCCGAAATGGGCATCGAGGTTTTCCAGATCGTTCGAGGCAATGGCCACGCGCAGCGGCTTTTCACCGGGCGCGGGGGCATCCGACTCCTCAACAAGACGCAGGGTGCGGGACATAAGAGAACTCCTCAGGCAGGGGGGTTGCGCCGAAATCTTCCGGCCTTGGGGTGTGGTGAACCGATTGCACGGCATTGGCGATTTCGAACAAAAAGGCACGCGTGCCGCGATACCCGACGCGGCAGGCATCTTGCGCGCCGATCCGGTCAAAGACCGGAAAGCCCACGCGCACCAGCGGCAAATGCAGCGCGTCTGCCGCCATCCGGCCATAGCTGTTGGTCAGCAAGATCTGCGCGCCCGCGGCTTTCGCGCCGCGCTCAAAATCGCCCAGATCCCCCAAGATCACCTCGTCACACGGCATCCGTTCAATGACGGGGCTGTGCTGGGTGGTGGTGACGGCGGTCACGATTTCCGCGCCCATTTGCGTCAGCGTCGTGGACAGGCCAAACATCAGATCGGGTTCGGCCCCAATCGCCACTTTCAGCGCGCCGGTGAAGAAATGCGCGTCCAGCATCGCATCTTGCAAACGCGCGCGGTCACGCTGGATCGACGGCGGCGGGGTTTGCGTGCCCGAAAGCTCCATCAGCACCCGCACGAACGCATCCACGGCCTTGAGGCCAGTGACAGAGGGGAAGACCCGATAAGGCACGCCGGCCTTGTCTTCGATGATTTGCGCGGTGCCGCGCATCTGCTCGCCAATCGCCAAAGTGCAGGCGGAACGCGTCACATCGGCGATGCGATCAACCGGCGTGCCGCCCAGCGAACAGCCCGACCAATCCTCGGCCAGATGCCCATCAAGCGAGGTGGAAATATCGGGCAGGACCAGCGGGTTCAGCCCAAAAGCACGGATCATCCGCACCAACTCTTCAATTTCGGCGGGGGTCACATGCACGCCGGGCAAAAGCGTCACTTGCCGCAAATCCGGGTCGGGCGCGGGGGTTTCGGGCACAAGCGCGGTGACCAAAGCCTCAATCGCCTTGGCCCAGCCGTCTTGCATCCCGCCCTCAAAATCGGGCGTGGCGGCATAGACGACCTTGGTTTCCGCAAAGTCTTTGCGGCGCGCCAGAATATCGCGCAATTCGCCCGCCACATCTTCGCCGCGGGTTTCGGTCAGCGCGGTCGAGGCAATGCCGATGAACTTCGGGTTCGCGCGTTTGCGGAGGTTTTCAATCGCTTGTTCCAACTGATCGGCGCCGCCCAAGATCGTGGTGATCTCGTTCATCGCGGTGGTTTGCAGCGGGATCGCCTCTTTGAAATGGCGCACCAGATGCACCATGCCAAAGGCGGTGCAGCCCTGCGCACCATGAAACAGCGGCACCGCGCGCTCAATGCCCAAATAGGCAAGCGCTGCGCCCAAGGGGGCCGAGGCTTTGAGCGGATTGGTGGACAGCGCGCGGCGCGGGTGGGTCAGGCAAGCCATCTCAGCAATCCTCGAAATCGGTGGCGGAATTGGCCAAACCTTCAAGCGGGTTGGCGGCGGCTTGCGGGGCTTTCGCCGCGGGGCTGGCGGGGGTTTGCGGCACCAAGGTCGGCGCGCGGCCCATCGGCGCGCTCATATGCGTGACCGGGCAAGCCCCAGACGGCGCGGGCAGCACAGCGCCCCCCGTCAGCGGCACATCCCACGGCGCGGGTTCGCGCAGATCGGCCCAGATCGGGTTGTTCACAGACCGGTCGATGGCGCGGACAAGATCGACCATCCCCATGTAACCCGCGTAGGGCTCGTGCTTTTCTTGGTTCACATCGACCCAAGGCATGCGCGCTTTAAGCGCCACGAACTGGCTGCGCCCGCCCGACAACAGCACATCGGCCCCCGCATCGCGCAGCATGTCATACATCTCGCGCGGGGCCATGTTTTCATACATATGGTTCGCATCGCCCATGATCTCGACCACGCGGGCGCGGTCGTTTTGGGTCGCTTTGCGCATCGAAGTGCCCACCACCTCCATGCCCAATTCTTGCAGCGCCGCCACGACCGACCACGTCTTGTGCCCGCCGGTGTACAGCAGCACGCGCTTGCCCGCGACGCGGGGGCGCAGCGGTTCAAGCGCGGCCCAAACCTTGGCTTCTTCTTCGGCGATCAGCGCCTCGCACCGGCTTAGCAGTTCGACATCGGCGCCCTGCTCCACCAGCAGCCCGCAGATCTTGCGCAGCGCTTCCGAGGTATCTGCGATGCCGTAGAACGAGCCCTCAAAGTAAGGCACGCCCCAGCGTTCTTGGATTTTGCGCGCCACATTCACCAGCGCTTGCGAACAAACCAGCATCGTCGCCTTGGCGCGGTGCATCTGCGCCACTTGGCGATAGCGGGCATCGCCCGAGATCGACCCAAGGATGCGGATGCCCAACTTATCCAGCAGCGGCTTCACCTGCCATTGCTCGCCCGACAGGTTGAAATCGCCAATGATATTGATGTCGTAAGGCGTGGTGGTTTCCGGCTCGATCGTGCCGATCACATGATCCAGCAGCGCCTCGCCACCAAGCTTGTTGCCAAGGTTTTTCGAGCCCACGAACCCCGGCACATTCACCGGAATGACCGGCGTGCCCCACTTCTCGGCGGCAGCTTTGCACACCACCTCGATATCATCGCCCACAAGCGCAGTGACGCAGGTGGCGTAAACGAAAACGGCGGCGGGGGATTGTTCCTTGATCACCTCATGGATCGCGCGAAACAGCTTTTTCTCGCCATGGCCCATGACGATATCAAGCTCGCTCAGATCGGTGGTGAAGCCCTTGCGATACAGCTCCGAGCCCGAAGAGGCGGCCGAGCGGTTGTCCCAGCCATTGCCCCAGCACGCCAGCGGCGCATGCACAAGATGGGCGACATCGGTGATCGGTTGCAGGGTGATCATCGCCCCGTCGAAGGCACAGCCGCCCGCCGCCGCACCGGGCGTCAACTGTTTGGTGCAGCCCTTCTTGCGCGCCCCGTCGGCTTTCGCGGTATTGGTGGCGCAGCCCGGTTCGTTCAGGACTTCGGCGACTTTGTTCTTCAAGGCTTCGGACATGAGGCGTCTCCCTGTTACAGAAGATCAAGCAAGAAGCGTGCCAAGTTTTGCAGCCTGCAAAATAGCGGCCAACCCCCTGCCCTGCCTGCATTTTTCGACTTGGCCCGAAAATTGTAGGATTGTCGGGTTCACGACAGCCACCCCACAAGACGGCCCCGCACAATAAAAAAGACCGGCGGTTTGCACCGCCGGTCCCTTGGCAAAGCCCTGCCCCTTAGCGGGTCAGGTCGAAGCTCATGTCGGTTTCGCCGACTTTGCCCGCATCCTGATCGGCCTTGAGGAAGATCGCGTCGAGGATCTTCACCAGAACGGTCAGACCACCTTGGTAGCCCCAGGTCGGGAAGCGGTGGTGGTGGTGACGGTCAAAGATCGGGAAGGTCAGGCGGATCAGCGGGATACCCGTGTCACGCTCAAGGTATTTCCCGTAGGACGACCCGATCAGGAAGTCGGTCGGCTCGGTGGCGAGCAGCGAACGCATGTGCCACAGGTCTTTACCGGCCCAAACTTGCGCCTTGGCACCGAACGGCGAGGCGTCCAGAACCGCTTGCATTTGTTTGGCCCATTTTTTCGACCCGTTGGTGGCCAGGCAGTGGCTGGGCTCGCCGCCCATTTCCATCACGAATTTGGCCATGCCGAGCACGAAGTCCGGGTCGCCGAAGATCGCGAAGGTTTTGCCGTGCAGATAGGCTTGGCTGTCGGCCATCGCGTCGACCAGACGGCCACGCTCCAGCTTCAGCTGATCCGGGATCGCTTTGCCGGTCAGTTCCGAGACTTTCATCAAGAAGCTGTCGGTCGCGGACACGCCCATCGGGTAGTTGAAGACGGCGGTCTCTTGGCCCACTTTCTCGACGACTTCCATCGTCTTGGGCGAGCACCATTCTTGCATCGAGATCGTCGCTTTCGCGTTGATCGAGGCTTTGGCGTCTTCCAGTTTGGTGCCACCGGCATACATGCGGTATTCACCGTCGGAGGGGGTGTCGTAAACTTCCGACACGTCGCCCAGAATGGTGAAGCCCACGCCCATCATGTCGAGCATGCGGGTCAGTTCACGGTTGTTGGCAACCGCGTAGCCGTCAAAGCCCGGGATGATGTTGATGCTGTCGCCCGCTTTGCGCTCGGCACCTTCCCAGAACAGGTCAAGGAAGCCTTTTTGCGCGTTGTCGTAGCCGTCAACGTGCGACCCCACGAAGGCCGGGGTATGCGCGTAGGGCACCGGGAAATCTTCCGGAACCGAGCCTTTTTCCTTCGATTGGATGATGAAGGAGTTGAGGTCGTCCCCGATAACTTCGGCCATGCAGGTGGTCGAAACGGCGATCATTTTCGGCTTGTAAAGCGCATAGGCGTTGGCAAGACCGTCGACCATGTTGGTCAGGCCACCGAACACCGCGGCGTCTTCCGTCATCGACGAGGACACGGCCGCCGAGGGCTCTTTGAAGTGGCGCGACAGGTGCGAGCGGTAGTAAGCCACGCAGCCTTGCGAACCGTGCACGAAGGGCAGCGTGCCTTCGTAGCCTTGGGCGGCGAACACGGCGCCGACCGGTTGGCAGGCTTTCGCCGGGTTGATGGTCACGGCTTCCCGGGCGAGGTTCTTTTCACGATATTCCCAGGATTTGGTCCAGTCGCCGATCTGATGGATCGTTTCGGCGGTGTGGCCGCATTCGTAGGTCGCCTTTTTGTTGGCGAGCATTTCTTTGTATTCAGGCTCGTGGAAGAGCTTCGAATGGTCGAGAACCTTATCTGCCGACTGGGGCATGGGTCTGTCCTTTCATGGGCCGTCCGCATTCCGGGACGCGGCCAAGGGAGGGAGGAAGGGGGGCGGGCAATGCGCCCCCCGCAAGCTCAATCGATTACTCGGCCGCGACAGCCGGGGTTTCCCACGGCGCGTCGAACAGGCCCCAAACGGGGTTGTTGATCGCCATGTCCATGTCGCGCGCGAAGATCGCGAAGCCGTCGTAGCCGTGGTAGGGGCCCGAGTAGTCCCAGCTGTGCATTTGACGGAACGGGATGCCCATCTTTTGCACCGGATACTTCTCTTTGATGCCCGAACCGACGAGGTCGGGACGGATTTTCTCGATGAACTTTTCAAGCTCGTAGCCGGTCACGTCATCATAGATGAGCGTGCCTTCTTTGACGTAGTGGCCGGTGCGCTTGTAGTCGTCGTTGTGGGCGAATTCGTAGCCCGTGCCGGCGATCACCATGCCAAGGTCGTCATAAGCGGTGACGACGTGGCGCGGACGCAGGCCGCCGACATAAAGCATGACCGACTTGCCTTCGAGGCGCGGTTTGTACTTGGCCAGCACCTGATCAACCAGCGGCTGATATTTGGCGATGACTTTTTCCGCGTTCTCTTGGATCGTTTCGTCGAATTTGGCAGCGATGGCGCGCAGCGAGGCGGCGATCTGCGTCGGGCCAAAGAAGTTATACTCCATCCAACCGATGTTGTATTTTTCTTCCATGTAGCGGCAGATGTAGTTCATCGAGCGATAGCAGTGGATCAGGTTCAGTTGCGCTTTCGGCGCCCGTTCCATTTCCGCCAGCGTCGCATCGCCCGACCAGCAGCCGATCACGTTGAGGCCGATTTCCTCAAGCAGGATGCGCGAAGCCCAAGCGTCGCCACCGATGTTATAGTCACCGATGATGTTGACGTCATAGGGGCCCGGCTCGTAGCTTTTCTTCGCTTCGCTTTCCGGCGCTTCGATCACCCAGTCACGGATCGCGTCGTTGGCGATGTGGTGGCCGAGCGACTGCGACACACCGCGGAAGCCCTCGCAACGGACCGGCACGATGGTCTTGCCGATGTCTTTGTTTTTCTTTTTCGCAACGGCTTCGATGTCGTCGCCGATCAGACCGATCGGGCATTCCGATTGCACGGTGACGCCGTTGGCGAGCGGGAACAGCTCGTTGATCTCGTCGATCGTTTTTTCCAGTTTCTTGTCACCGCCGAAGACGATGTCTTTTTCCTGGAAGTCGGTGGTGAACTGCATCGTCACGAAGCTGTCCACGCCGGTGGTGCCGGTGTAGAGGTTGCGGCGTTGGCTCCACGAATATTGGCCACAGCCGACCGGACCGTGCGAGATGTGCACCATGTCCTTGATCGGGCCCCAGACCACGCCTTTCGAACCGGCGTAGGCGCAGCCACGGATCGTCATCACGCCCGGGATGGACTTGATGTTCGACTTGGTCGAGTCGCATTTCGAGGCGATGCCGGTAACGGGATCGGGATCTTCTTCGGTCGCGGTGGTCACCGACAGGTGCTTGGCGCGTTTCTTCTGGGCCTTCGCGGGATAGGCTTCAAGCACTTCCTGAATGATGCTTTCAAGCTCTTCCGGGCCGCTCACGTGATCTTTGGCCATCCTTTTGGCGCTCCTCTCACTGGCGTGTTGGGGGTTGGGAGGTGGGGTGGGCGCCGCGCGCCCACCCGGTCAGCAAGTCAGCCCTTAGGCTTTCATTTTCGCTTCCATTTCAGCGATTTGCTTTTCGCGATCTTCTTCCGACTGCATGATGCCGAAGTCGAGCAGCATTTGCTCCAGCTCTTCCATGGTGATCGGGGTCGGGATCACGCCTTGGCCCGAGTTGGCGTGGATTTTGCGGGCCAGTTCGCGGTATTCTTGCGCTTGCTGGCAGGTCGGATCATATTGGATCACGGTTTCACGACGCAGCTCGGCGTGTTGCACAACGTTGTCGCGCGGCACGAAGTGGATCATTTTGCAGCCGAGTTTCGCGGCCAGCGCTTCGGCCAGTTCCAGCTCGCGGTCGGTTTTACGCTCGTTGCAGATCAGGCCGCCCAGACGCACACCGCCCGAGTTGGCATATTTCAGAATGCCTTTGGCGATGTTGTTGGCCGCGTAAAGCGCCATCATCTCGCCCGACATGACGATGTAGATTTCTTGCGCTTTGTTTTCACGGATCGGCATGGCGAAGCCGCCGCACACAACGTCGCCCAGAACGTCGTAGGAGACGTAGTCCACGTCGTCATAGGCGCCGTTTTCTTCGAGGAAGTTGATCGCGGTGATAACGCCGCGGCCCGCACAGCCAACGCCCGGCTCCGGGCCACCGGCTTCGGTGCATTTGATGCCTTTGTAGCCGATTTTCACGACGTCTTCGACTTCGAGATCTTCGACCGAACCGGCTTCAGCGGCGAGGTGCAGCACGGTGTCTTGCAGTTTGGTGTTCAGGATCAGACGGGTCGAGTCCGCCTTGGGGTCGCAGCCGACGATGAGGATCTTTTGATCCATCTCGACGAGCGCCGCGAGGGTGTTTTGCGAGGTGGTGGATTTACCGATACCACCTTTGCCGTAGAAGGCGATCTGACGGAGTTGGCTCATTGGTCTGGCTCCCTTGGGGTTGGTGCATTCATTCATCTGTGGGTCGAGACGGTGCGCGACCGCGCTCACAGCCTATTCAGCAGGGAGCGTGCCAAGTCGGATTTTCAAAATATATTGTTCTATTTCAGATACTTGCAGAAATTGTCAGATTTGGAGCATAGCCGACAAATTGTCGGGTCCGGTCGGAGTGTCGGAAAAATGGCGCTTTGGAGGGGTCATTTTGCGCCACCCCGGGGGCGCGGCGCAGGCAGGGGACCTTTTTTCGCCGCGGCAAGGCCGCGACGATCCGCCGAGGGGCGCTGCCCCCCGCACCCCCCGGGATATTTTTCAAAGTCGAAGACGCACCGGCGCGGCGGGGCGGGCCTTTAAGACCGGCGTCACAGCGCGGACGCTGCTCTTTTCTATAAGGAGCCCCCTGCCCCATCATGAAAAGAAAGCCGCCACAGAACCGGGGCAGAAGAAAACCGGCCCTAAAAGAAAACGGGCCCCAAAAGAAAACCGGGCGGTGCTTGCGGCACCGCCCGGCTGTGTCGTGTGGGTTTTTGGCAGATCAGGCCGCCTGACTGGCGCGCCCCGCTTCGGCGACGCGGAACTGCGCCACCATTTCTTCCAGTCCGCGCGCCTGATCGTTCAGCGCCATGCAAGCGGCTGCCGTTTCCTCGAAGCCCGCCGCATTTTGCTGCTGCGCCCGATCAAGCTGGCTCATCGCATCGTTGATCTCGGAGATGCCGGCGGCTTGCTCGTCCGACGAGGTGGCAATCTCGCGCACATGGCCCGACATTTCGGCAATCGATTTCACGATTGTCTGCAAAGCCTCGCCCGCGCGGCCCACCAGCCCCACACCATTGGTGACCTGTGCGCCCGAATCCGAAATCAGCGCATTGATCTCGCTTGCGGCTTCCGAGGCGCGTTGCGCAAGCGCGCGCACCTCAGAGGCGACAACGGCAAAGCCGCGCCCCGCCTCGCCCGCACGGGCCGCTTCGACGCCCGCGTTCAGCGCCAGAAGATTGGTCTGGAAGGCGATATCGTCGATCACATTAATGATGCGCGAAATCTTTTCAGACGATTCCTGAATCGCGCCCATCGCCGAGACGGTTTCCTCGACCACCTGGGTCGTGGTCTGCGCCTCATCGGTGGCCGATTGCATCGCCTGATCGACCCGGCGCGCATTTTGCGCCGCCGCCTGCACCGAGGCGGTCAGTTCGTTCAACGCAGCCGCCGTTTCCTCCAGCGTCGCCGCCGAAGCCTCGGTCTGCCCTGACAGGCTGGTGGTGGCACCGGTGATTTCTTGCACGCCGCCCACGATCGAGGCGGTCGCCGCACCGATCGAGCCGATCAGATCGGACAGATGCGCCACGGTTTCGTTGAAATCGAGCCGCAACTGGTCATAGCCCTCGGGGAAGGTCTGGGTGATCGCCACGTTCAGATCGCCCTCGGCCAGCCCACGCAGGCCCGAGGCCAGACTGTCGACCACCGCGCTTTGCTCGGCCGCGCGGGCGGCCCGTTCGCGTTCGTCTTGATCGCGTTTGGCCTCTTCGGCCTCGGCGGCAAGGCGCGTGCGCTCTGCGTCTTCTTTGCGGCGCGCTTCGCGTTCTTCGCGGATACGCGCTTCTTCTTCGGCGCGGCGGGTCCGTTCGGCCTCGGCTTCGGCTTGCAGGCGCTGCTGTTCCGCCTCCATCGTGCGCCGTTCGATCAGCCGCTGGCGCAGGGTTTCCACCGCGCTGGCCATATCGCCGATCTCATCCTTGCGGCCCAGCCCCTCCACATCGTTGTCATAATTGCCGATGGCAAGGCCATGCACCGTGCACAGCATCTCGTTCAGCGGACGACGCACCAAGCTGGTCGAAGCCCACCAGTTCGAGCCCAGCGCCATGAACAGGATCAACAGTGACCCAAGCGAATTGGACACGACCTCACTGCGCACCGGCGCGGTGAACACATCATCGGGCATATCCAGAATGACCGCCCAAGTCGTGTTCATGCCATTTACCGCAAACGGATAGATAAGCCGCTTACCGCCGTCGGGCAGGCCATCGACCACCTGCATCTCGCCCTCGGTCAATGCGGTTTGCAACGCCTCGCCCCCGGGACCCGTGTAGGGTTTGGTGCGCAAGGTCGGATCGGGGTTGGCGACCCATTTGCCGCCGCCATCGACCAGCATGATCCGGGACCCTTCGAACGGGATCATCTCGGACAGCAAGGCCGACATTTCCTTTAGCGTGATATCCACGCCCGCCAGACCGATCACCTTGCCGTCTTGGCGCACCGGAACCGAAACCGAGGTCAGAAGGAACCCTTCATTGGCAACATAGGGTTCGGTCAACAATGCTGCGCCCGTCTCGGTCGGGCCTTTGAACCACATCTGTGTTTCATCGATATCGAAGGTGGAAAAATCCAGCCCGCCGGTGTCATTCTTGGTCCAATAAGGGGTAAAGACGCCCGCAGCATTGCGCCCGGTGTCGCCAGAAAGATAAGCATCGGTGGCCCCATTGGGCAGCCCCGACATCCAAGCAGAAAACAAATCATCATATTTGAAGGGCAGCGTCTCGAGCATGTCGATCAGCCCCTCCGTCGTCGCTTCGCCCGAGGCCATATAGCCCTCGACCATGCCCGCAAGGGCCCGCCCCGCCGCCGAGGCCACGGCGAGATGTTCGCCCACCTCGCCGGACGCTTGACTGGCCTTGGTCGCGGCCAGTTCGATCACTTCTTCCTTAACACGTTCTGCGGTCCGCCAACCGCTATAGACAGTATAACTCATTACGATCACAGCGATTGCCGCGCCGGTGGCGAGTATTAATTTGCCCGACACGGTTTTGAAGGGGTTCTTCACGATAGACCTCGTTCGTCGGTGGATCATGTCCGGGGTCTAGGCCGCAAAGGGAAAGATCGCGTAAACAGCCGCCCTGCGCTGGCCCCACGTGCCACAAAGTCGCAGCGCGAAACCCTTTTATAGTTGACGAAAACTGACTCAGACGCGGCCAAGCAGGTCAAACCGGGCCTGCGCCGCAAATCCGCGCGCCGTGCCCGGCAAGGGCGAGACAAGCGTCAGCCCACCGCCCGCGCGTGCCAAAATCGCCTGAACGATGGCAAGGCCAAGCCCCGCCCCTTCTGTGGCTCCGTCCCCCGCCGCGCCCTGTGCGGCGCGTTCGAACCGCGTGCCGATCCGTGCCAGCGCATCGGGCGGCACCGCGGCGCAATCGTTTTCCACCCGCAACAGACCCGTCCGCGCAAGCGTAACGGCCACCGGCGCGCCCGCCGTGCCATGGCGCAAGGCATTGGCCACAAGGTTGCGCACCAAAATCCCAAACAGATCGGGGTCCAGATCGGACAGCACCGGCGCATCGGGCAGGTCAAGCTGCACCTCGGCCCCGCCCGCCAGCCGCGCGGCATCTTCGGCCACGATCCGGGTGATCGGGCGCAAATCTTGGGGCTGATCGCCGCGCAGCCGCCCGCCCTCGGCGCGCGCAAGGCTCATCAGCCCTTCGGACAGCCGGGTGAGCCGCTTCAGCCCGGTCTCGATCTCTTGGGCGCGCGCCACCACCGGCAGTTCCGCGGTTTCGGCGCGCAGCCGTTGCACCTGCGCAATCGCCCCGGCCAGCGGCGTGCGCAATTCATGCGCGGCATTGGCGGCAAAGCTGCGTTCGGCCTCAAACGCCGCGCCCAGCCGGGCCAAAAGCGCATTGAGCGTTTCGGCCAGCGGCAGCACCTCCACCGGCAGCCCCTCGGTCGCGACCGGTGTCAGATCGGCGGCCCCGCGCTGCGCCAGCCGCATCCGGAACCGACGCAGCGGCGCAAAGCCCAGCCGCATCAGCGCGATGATCCCCGCCAGCGTCAGCGGCAACAGCACCGCCAGCGGCGCAAACAGCCCCATCAGCAATTCGCGCCGGATCGCACGGCGATGCGCGACCGGCTCGGCCACGGCAATGGTGATCGCGCCACGCAGCGCCTCATCGGTGTAAAGGCGCAACTGCTGCGTGGTGTGAAACCCCGGCCCTTTATAGGGCGGAAACGCCACATCTTCGGCGCCATGCGACAGCATCAGCACCTGCCCGCCGCCATCACGCACGACATAAAGCATCGGCTGATCGCGGTCGGCGTCTTCGTCGCGGATCAAAGGCATCACTTGCGCGCCAGTCACCACCTCTTCGCGGCCCAGCACCTCAGAGACCGCCAAGGGCAAGATCCGCTCGGCGGTGGCCTCTAGCTCGCCATCGAAAACGGTATCGATCCGGGCCGACAACCGATGCGCGGTAAAGGCTGCACCGCCCGCCCAAAGCGTGGCGACAAGCGCGCCCAACGCCACGCCAAGGCGGGTTTGCAGCGACCATGCCCTCATGCGCGCGCCAGCCGGTAGCCAAGGCCGCGCTCGGTCTCGATCACGCCGGGGCCCAGCTTCTTGCGCAACCGGCTGACCAGCACCTCCAACGTGTTGGAACCGATATCATCGTCAAAGGAATAAAGCCGCTCTTCGAGCGCGGATTTCGAAAAGATCTGCCCCGGGCGGCTTAAAAGCGCTTCGAACAAGGCCCATTCGCGCGCCGTCAGCGCCACCGCCTTGCCCGCCCGGCGCAAGCTGCGCCCGGCCAGATCCACCTCCAGATCGCCCAGATGCAGCACCGGGCTGGGGTTGCCCGCATAGCGCCGCGCAACCGAGCCGACGCGGGCCGAGAGTTCCTCCAGATCGAAGGGTTTGACCAGATAATCATCCGCCCCGGCATTCAGCCCCGCGATCCGGTCCGACACCTGATCCAGCGCCGTCAGAATGATCACAGGCACCCTATTGCCGCGCAAGCGCAGGGCTTTCAAAAACGGCACCCCGCGCCCGTCGGGCAGCATCAGATCCAGCGCAATCAGATCATGGTGGGCGACCGCCAGCGCCTCTTCGGCGCCATCCAGCCGGGTGACCCAATCGACCGAATGCCCATCGGCGGCCAATTGGTCCCGCACCGCCGCGCCCAGCACGGCATCATCTTCCACGATCAGGATGCGCATTCGGCCCTCCACGCTGCGCCTACCCTATCGCGCCCGAAGCTGACAGCAAGCTGAACAACTCTTTTTCCCGCCGTCAGCTTGGTGTCAGATTGGCGCGCCACAAAGGCCGCATCGAAATTGACCGGATCGGAGAGCCCCATGACCCACCGCCTTCCCCTGCCGCTGCCGCTGCCGCTGCTACTGGCTGCGCTGGCGCTGGCGGGGCCGCTTGCGGCGCATGAACGGCATTGCACCGTGCCGCTGGCCGATTGGCAACCGCGCGCAGCGGTGCAAAGCGCGCTGGAAGCGCAAGGGCTGGCCGTGATGCGGATCAAGATCGATGACGGCTGCTATGAGGTCGATGCGCGCGACGCCACGGGCCAGCGGCTCTGGCTGCGGCTCGACCCCGCCAGCCTTGAGGTGCTGCGTCAGGCGATCCCGCACCGCCGCCATGATGACGATGAAGACGACGATGCGGACGACGACCGTCGTTCGCATGACGCCAAAGACCATCGTGATCGGGACCGCCGCGACCGGCGCCTGCACGACTGATACCGGGGCGCGCGTCCCGAAGCGCGCCTCGTCTTGCGCGCAGCGGCTTTCCTTGGTCGGACCGCTGCGCGCCCCCAACCACCGCCCCCCTGACCCGCCGGTTTCGGCGGGACCGGTCGGGGCATGCCTGAACACATGACAGACACGACACGCAGAAAGGAAACGCGATATGAAACCTGCCCTCCCCCTGATGGCCCTTGCGGCCGCCCTTTCCACCAGCGTCTTTGGCGCGCTTTCGGCAGCCCCGATCACCGATCAGATCGCCCCGGCGCCGATCCAGACCCCGGTGGCCGAAACCTCGGCCAATGTGCTGTTCGCCTCGATGCCCGCCGCCAGCATGGCCAATGCTGCAACGCCCGCGCCCGAGACCGCGCCCGAGACTGCGGCCCAGACTGCCCCCACGCGTGCTCCGGTGCAATTGGCCGACCGGCACGGGCATGATGGCTGGTTCTTTGGCATGTTCGATGACGACGACGACGACCATCACCGCCGCGGGCGCCATCATGACGACGATGACGACGATTACCGCTGCCCGCCCGGCGCGGCCAATTGCGCCGCCAGCCCCGCCGCAGCGGGCACCACGGCCCCGCCCGATAACGGGCTGTTCACCCCCGGCGCGAAACCGCAAGTGCAAACCAATTGAGAAAGGGTCGACAGATGAAATCGCTTCCGACAACGCTGGCACTTTCCACCGCCTTGGTGCCGGGGCTGGCCGCCGCCACCCCCGTCACCTTCACCACGCAAATGACCAATTACGGCGGGGATGGCGCCTATGTCGCCTATTATGTCACCGATGCCGCAGGCAGCTATGTCGGCAGCCTGTGGATGGCGGGCGGCAAGGCGAAATACTATAAACACCTTGCGGGCTGGTATGCGGCCACGGGCGGCAATACCGCCCAGGTCGATGGCATCACCGGCGCCTCGGTCGGCGCGGGGCGCAATCTGACGATCACGCTTGATCTGCAAGATGCGCTTTTTGATGCGGGCTATGTGCTCCATGTCGATAGCTCGGTCGAGAAAATGTCCGATCAGCCCAATGATGTGGTGATCCCGCTGACCTCGGCCAATCTTGGCAAGCCCGTCTCTGGCAAGCGTTACGTGCAAAGCGTGACCGTGTCCAAGTAACCCCCAGACCCGGAGGGCAAACCCGTGTTGCGTCTTCTTCACCGCTGGCCCGGCCTTTTGGCGCTGGCCCTTGTCGTTCTTTTGTCGGTCACCGGCGCGCTTTTGTCGCTTTACCCGGCGGCGGAACGGCTGGCCGTGCCACAGGCCGAAAGCCAATTGTCGGTGGCCGATCTCGCAACACGGGTGGCGCAGGCCCATCCGGGCGTTGAACAAATCCGCCGCGCGCCTTCGGGGCGCGTGGTGGCTTGGTGGTTTGAAAACGGCACCCCCGGCGCGGCGGTGATCGACCCCGCAACCGGGGCCGAGATCGGCAGCCCCGATCCCGCCTTCGGTTTGCGCTTTTTAACCGAATTGCACCGCTCGCTCTTTTTGGGCGATGGCGGGCGCATCACCGCGGCGGTGGGTGCGGGGCTGATGCTGCTGTTGGCGGTCTCGGGCGCTGTTTTGGTGGCGCGGCGCATGGGCGGCTGGAACCGCTGGTTCGCCCGCGCGCGCGGCCCCTTGGCCAGCCGGTTGCACACAGAACTGGCCCGGCTTGCGATTGGCGGGCTGGTGATTTCGTCTCTGACGGGGCTGTGGATGACGGCGTCGGTCTTTTCGCTCATTCCCGATGCGCCCACCGATCCCACCCCGGCGATGGCGCAAACCGGGGTGGCGCCGCTGGCGCTTTCGGCGCTGCCACTCTTGGCGCAAACGCCTGCCAGCGCGCTTAAAGAGCTTTCCTTCCCCTCGCCCGATCTGCCCGGCGATACGTTCAAGCTGACCACCGAAGGCGGCGCGGCGCGGATCGATCCGGGCACTGGGGCGGTTTTGTCCGTCACCACGCCCGGCTGGCTGGAGCGGATCGGCGCGCTGATGGTGATGGTGCATACCGGGCGCGGCGCGGCGACGCTGGGGCTGATCTTGGGGCTGATGTCGGCAATGGTGCCGGTGCTGGGCTGGAGCGGCTTTCGCCAATGGCAAGGCGCGCGCCGCTATGGGGCCCGGATCAAGGGCAATGCCAAACCCGCCAAGGCCGAAACCGTGATCTTGGTCGCCTCCGAAGGGGGCACGACCTGGGGCTTTGCGCGCAGCTTGCATGACGGGCTGCGCCAAGCCGGGCAAAAGGTGCATACCGGCGCGATCGCGAGCTTTGAGCCGAACCGCACGCCGCTGGCGCAGCGCTACATTATTCTGGCCGCCACCTATGGCGAGGGCGCCGCCCCCACCGCCGCGCGTGGCGTCGCAGAGCGGATCGCGACCCTGCGCAAACCGCCCAAAGCACCGCTGGCGATCTTGGGCTTTGGCGACCGCTCTTTCGCGCATTTCTGCGGCTATGCTGAAACGTTGCGCACCGCCGCGCAGCAGGCGGGCTGGGCGGCATTGATGCCGATGGGCACGGTGGACCGGCAATCGGCACAGGATTTTACCCGCTGGTCGCGCGATCTGGGCGCGGTGCTGGATATCCCGCTTGACCTGACCCACCTGCCCGAGCGCCCGCAAACCGAAACGCTGACGCTGATATCGCGGCGCGATTACGGCGCCGAGGTGCAGGCCCCCACCACGATCTTGCGCTTTGCCCCGCCCAAGGTTTCGCTGAGCCAGCGCCTGACCGGCCAAGGCTTTGCCCGGTTCGAAGCGGGCGATCTGATCGGCATTGTGCCGCAAGGCTCCAACGTGCCGCGGTTTTACTCGTTGGCCTCATCGGCCCAGGACGGTTTTGTGGAAATTTGCGTGCGCCGCCATCCGGGCGGGCTGTGCTCGGGCCAATTGACCGAGTTGCAACCGGGCGACACGGTGGCGGGCTTTTTGCGCCCGAACCCTGATTTCCGCCCCAAACCGGGCCGCAAGCCGGTGATCTTGATCGGCGCGGGCACCGGGATCGGGCCGCTAGCGGGGTTCATCCGCGCCAACCGCCGCCGCCGCCCGCTGCATCTTTATTTCGGCGCGCGCAGCCCCGAAAGCGATCTGCTTTACGATGCGGAATTCCCCCGCTGGCAGGAGGCCGGGCATCTGGCCGGGCTGACCACCGCCTTTTCGCGCGCCGGGGCCCGCCACTATGTCCAAGACGCCTTGCGCGCCGATGCCGACCGTTTGCGCAAGCTGATCGCGCAGGGCGCGCAGATCATGGTCTGCGGCGGGCGCGATATGGCCGCCGCCGTGCGCGCCACGCTGGATGACATTACCGAAACCGCCGATCTGAAAGCCGAGGGGCGCTATGTCGAAGACGTCTACTGATCTTGATCTGGCCCGCCACAGCCTGAATGGCGCGACCATGGGCACACGCTGGTCGGTCACCTTTCATGCCCCGCCCGGCACCGATCTGGCCACGCTTCAGGCCGAATTTCAGACCGCCGTGGACCGGGTCGACGATCAGATGTCCACCTGGAAGCCGCACAGCGATCTGATGCGGTTCAACGCAGCCCCCGTGGGGGCATGGCACCCCCTGCCCGCCGAATTGCAAGAGGTGCTGGGCTGCGCGCTGGAGATCGGGCGCGCCTCGGGCGGGGCGTTTGAGATTGGCATGGGGGATGCGGTGCGCGCTTGGGGCTTTGGCCCCGCGCCCGCAGATGAAACCGCGATCCGCGCCGCGCTGCACCGCCCGCGCCGCCCCAGCTATGAGGTGCTGGACCTAGATCCCACACAGCGCCGCGCGCGCAAAACCGCGCCGATCACGCTGGATCTGTGCGGCATTGCCAAAGGCTATGGGGTCGATTGCCTGATCGCCGTGGCCAAGCGCCACGGGATCGCCCATGCGCTGGCCAGTATCGATGGCGAATTGCGTGCGCTCGGCCCGCGCCCCGATGGGCAAGGCTGGGCCGTGGCGCTTGAAAAGCCGCAAATCGGTCATCGCGATATGCAGGCGATGTTTGAAATCCAAGATATCGCGCTTGCCACCTCGGGCGATTACCGCCATTTCGTGAAGATCGGCCCGCATCATCTGGCGCATACGATGGACCCGGCCACAGGCGCGCCTTTACGCGGCGGCCCGGCCTCGGTTACGGTTCTGGCCGAAACCTGCATGCGCGCCGATGCGATCGCCAGCGCGGTGATGGTGCTGGGCGAAACGCGCGGCACCAAGCTGGCCGCCGCCTTGGGGGCCGAGGTGGTGGCGCTGGAGGAACGGCTTTCCGCCTGACTGCGCGTGGCTTGCGCCCCGCCCCCGTTCAGGGCAAATCGGCGGGCGGCACAGCGGGGGCAACAGGATGGAACGGCTCTGGGACAGCGCGCCTTTCACGGTGGATTACCTGCCCGGCGCGGGCCACGATCTGGTGATCGCCTTCGCCTCGATCGGGCATGATCCGGCACGCCCGCCCGCGCCCGAATTCATCGCCACCGCCACCGGGCGTGGCACCCCGGCGCATCCGCGCCCGGCCCTGTTCGTAAGCGATGCCAGCCGCAGTTGGGGCAATGATCCGGGCTTTGGCCCCGCGCTTGTGGGCGCCCTTACGGCTTTGCGCGCGCGCCAAGACATCCGCCGCATCGCCACGCTGGGGCTGTCGATGGGGGGCTATTGCGCGCTGGTGGCGGCGCGGCTGATCCCGGTCGATCTGGTGCTGGCCTTTGGCCCGCAAGTCGCCATTGGCCGCGATGCCGTGCCCGGCGAAACCCGCTGGACAGAGTGGACCGCGCAGCTTTTGCAGCCGCTGCGCTGGCCCCATGCCCCACTGCCCGAAACCGGGCAGGCATGGCTGTTTCATGGCGGCCTGGATGATCTGCCCCATGCGCTGCGCTTTCCAACCGATCCGCGCACCGAACAGGTGATCTTTCCCAAGCTGCGCCATTCCGATCTGGTCGCGCATTTGAAGACACGCGGCGCGCTGTCGGGTCTGTTGGCGGCGGCGCTCGACGGTGATCGGCGGCGGGTCTTGCGCATTGCCGCCTCTGCCGGGGGGCAGCGGCGCGCGCGGCTTTATCCCCCCGACAATCCCCCAGAGAGAGGCACTTAATCAGCCCCGGCTTCGCGGTGCAAAAAACGCATCATCTCGGCGCGCTGCGCTTGCAAGATATCGGTGGTGCGATCTTCCTCAACCCCCAACGCCCCCAGCGCCCGATCCAGAAGCTCAAGGCTGGTTTCAAACGCCTCGGGGATCACATGGGTCGCGCCCAATTCAAACAGCCGCACCGCATGATCGGCATCTTGCGCGCGCACGATGATCGGCACTTCGGGGCGTTCCGCGCGCACCGCAGTCACAATCGCTTCGGCTGCGGCGGGGTCATGCATCGACAAGATCACAGCGGGGGCATCGGCCAACCCGCAGCGGCGCAAGAACCCCGCCCGCGTCGCATCGCCAAAGACCACATCTGCGCCCCGCTCGCGCCCGCGGCGCACCAGATCGGCATCGCGTTCGATCATCAGGCAATCGAAACCTTCGGTCTCCAACACCTCGCCCAAAAGCCGCCCGACCCGGCCATGGCCCACGACCAGCACCCGGCCCGCCGCCGGGTCCGGCACCACGGCCTCTACGCCGCCACCGGGCAAGCCCGCCGCCCCACGCGCGCCCACGCGCCGCCCCATCCGGGCCAAAAGCGGCGTGGCCAGCATCGTGCCCGAGGCCACAAGCAACATGAATTGTTCCACCTCGCGTGAGGTCAGCCCGCTTGAGCCCGCAAGGCTTAGCACCAAGAAGGCGAATTCCCCGCCGCCTGCCAGCAGCAGCGCCGCCTCGAACGCCTGTGGCCACCTGATCCCGAAGGCGCGCGCCAAAGGCGCGATCACGGCGGCCTTGAGCCCGGTCATCCCGACAATCGAGATTGCCACCATCACCGGATAAGCGGCAATCGCCGCCGGATCGATGCGCATGCCGACCGAGATGAAGAACAGCCCCAACAGCAGGCCCTTGAACGGCTCGATATCCACCGCGACCTGACGGCGGAATTCGGTTTCCGCCAGCAAAAGCCCCGCCAAAAAGGCGCCCAAGGCCATCGACAAACCCGCAAAGCGCGTCACAAGCGAGGTGCCGACAACCACAAACAGGATCGTCGCCATGAACAATTCGCGGTTTTGGGTATGCGCCACCTGCCGAAACAGCCGGCGCAAGATCAGCCGCCCAAAGCCGACGATCAGCCCGATCGCGGCAATCGCTTGCAATAGCGCGGTGCCCAGACCGCTGAGCACATGGCTGACCGAGACCGTATCGCCCTCGGCCGTGGCATCGCCAAAGACCACGATCAAGAACAGGATCGGCACCACGGCCAGATCCTGCGCCAGCAAGATGCCAAAGATATTGCGCCCCGAGGGCGTGTTCAGCCGGTGCTGATCGGACAGCAGTTGCAACACGATTGCGGTTGACGACAGCGCCAGACAGGCACCGATCACAAGGCTTGCATCGATCGGGTTGCCAAACAGCCAAGCGGTGACCGCAATCGCCACGGTCGACAGCACCACCTGCGCCATGCCAAGGCCGAAAACCGCGCGCCGCATCGTCCAAAGCCGGTCGAGTGACAGTTCCAACCCGATGTTGAACAACAAAAAGGCCACGCCCAATTCGGCCAGTTGATCCACCGCTTCTTGCGAGGAAATCGTGAACCAGCCCAGAAAGGGCAGATATTCGGTCAGCCGCCCGGCGCTGTAGGGGCCCAGCAGCAGCCCGGCCACCAAGAACCCGACCACGGGGGAAACGCGAAACCGCGTCATCAAGGGCAGCACCACGCCAGCGGTGCCCAGAAAGATCAGCGCTTCCCGATAGAAGCCAAGGTCATGTGCAGAAGTCATGGGCCTATCAAGCAGAAAGCCGGCGCGCGCGCGAGTGGGCATCTTGCCCAAGGTGGCACGCGCAGTGGGGACATGATGCCGCAATGCCGCGCTCTGCCCCGAATTTCATAAGCGTTTCTTTCACTTGTGGGCATCGGGCGGACAGGTTGCGGGCTTGACCAATGCCCGGCACAGGTTCAGACTCGCGCAATCGTTACCAAGGTGGCCCGCGATGCATGACGTTCCGTCCGTGCCGAAGTGTTCGCCTAAGCGCCCCGGTGCGGCCAGCCCGCCGCACCGCCTGCGGGTGTTTTCCCATGCCGCCTGTCTGCCCCACCCCCGCTTGGGGGTTTGGCTTTGTGCTTTTGTTTTCCTTGTGCCTGCCTCCGAAGGAGCCTGTCCATGTCCGGTTTGAACCCCATCTCTGCGCCCGCCGCCCTGCCCGCTTCGGATCTTATCGCCCATGCGCTCGCGGGCAGCGCGCCGGATTTGGCCGCCGCCCTCGGCGCGGCGCATCTGCCGGTGGCCGATCTGGCCGAACCGGGGCGGCGCTTCTTTGGCTATACCACGCCCGAGGGCGCAGACGGGCTTTACGGCGGGCTGGAGATGCTGGACGGGCATGGGCTGGTGCGTTCGATCCTTGTGCCCGAAGCCTTGCGCGGGCGCGGACATGGGCGCGCAATCCTATCGGCGCTGCTGGCCGAGGCGAAGATCGCGGGCGCGCGCGATGTCTGGGGTTTCAGCCCGGCGGCCGCGGCGGGGTTCTTTACCCATCACGGCTTTCGCATCGTGGCGCGCTATGAGGTGCCGCAAGCGGTGCTGGGCGCGCGCGTCGCACAACTGACCTGCCCGATTTCAACGGCGATCGTCACCCGCGCCGTTTAAAAACTGCTTAGGTCTGTTCCTTTGGCGTCCGGTTGGGTCACGCTGGCCAGCGATGCGAAAAACCGTCACGAACGCGCCAACAGGGATTCCCACAGCGATTCGTTTGTGGCATCATGCGCGCATCGCCCAACAAGAGGCGCAGTCACGAGGCACAGCATGCTCCCCAAAGGGCCGAGGGTCTTCCCCTTCGTCTATTACGGCTTGGCCGCCATTTTGGCCATGAACTTCGCCTTTGCCGCAACGCAAGGGCCGAACGGCATTTTCCGCCGTGTGCAATTGGATGCCGATATCGCCAAGGCCGAGGCCGAACGCGATGCCTTGCGCGCTGAACATGCCCGCATGGCCAATCTCACGCATCGGCTGTCGGATGACTATCTTGATCTTGATCTGCTTGATGAACGCGCCCGCGAAGTGCTGGGCACCCTGCGCGCCGACGAGATCGTGATCCGCTAACCCCCATTCGCCGCCCCTTCCGGCTGGGCATCGGCCCGCCCGGCCCTAGCTGAGGTCCAAAGCTGTGCGCATTGCGTGCAGATGCGGGCCTTTGTCGCATGCGCGATTGCATCTGCCCGCAGGGTGCGATAAAAGATGGTTTAACGTTGAACTATCACCATGACGGGAGGCTGTCCGATGGCGACACGCAAAACCCTAGAGGCACCGGCGCCCAAGCGCCCCAATGTCTCCAAGGATGAATTGCTGCAATATTACCGTGACATGCTGCTGATCCGACGGTTCGAGGAAAAGGCAGGCCAGCTTTACGGCATGGGGCTTATTGGCGGGTTCTGCCACCTTTACATCGGGCAAGAAGCGGTCGTCGTCGGTTTGGAAGCCGCCGCGAAAGAGGGGGACAAGCGTATCACCTCTTATCGCGATCACGGCCATATGCTGGCCTGCGGCATGGACCCCAAGGGGGTGATGGCCGAACTGACCGGGCGCGAAGGGGGCCTGTCCAAGGGCAAGGGCGGCTCGATGCATATGTTCTCCAAGGAAAAACACTTTTACGGCGGGCATGGCATCGTCGGCGCGCAGGTGCCGCTGGGCGCCGGGCTGGCCTTTGCCGACCGTTACTTTGGCAATGACAATGTCACCTTCACCTATTTCGGCGATGGCGCGGCGAACCAAGGTCAAGTCTATGAAACCTTCAACATGGCTGCGCTTTGGAAGCTGCCGGTCGTTTTCGTGATCGAAAACAACCAATACGCCATGGGCACCTCGCAAAAACGCTCCACCTCCACGCCCGATATCTACACGCGCGGCGGGGCCTTTGGCATTCCGGGCGAGATTGTCGACGGCATGGATGTGCTGGCCGTCAAAGCCGCCAGCGAAAAAGCCGTGGCGCACTGCCGTGCGGGCGATGGCCCCTATATTTTGGAAGTGAAAACCTATCGTTACCGCGGTCACTCCATGTCCGACCCGGCAAAATACCGCTCGCGCGAAGAAGTTCAGAAAATGCGCGACGAACGCGATGCAATTGAAAACGTGCGCGAATTGCTCCTGTCCGGCGGCCATGCCACCGATGATGACCTCAAATCCATCGACCGCGAGATCAAGGCGGTGGTGAACGAGGCCGCCGAATTCGCCAAGACAAGCCCCGAGCCCGGCGTGGACGAGCTCTGGACCGACATCACCGCGTGAGGAACGACCAATGGCAACCGAAGTTTTGATGCCCGCCCTTTCGCCGACGATGGAAGAAGGCACTTTGGCGAAATGGCTGGTGAAAGAGGGCGACGAGGTCACCTCGGGCCAGATCATCGCCGAGATCGAGACCGACAAGGCGACGATGGAATTCGAAGCGGTGGATGAGGGCACCGTGGGCAAGCTGCTTGTGGCCGAAGGCGCCTCGGGCGTGAAGGTGAACACGCCGATCATGGTGCTGGTGGAAGAGGGCGAAAGCGCCGATGACCTGCCCGCGCCGAAAGCCGACCCCGCCCCCGAAGCGCCCTCCGAGACCCCGGCCCAAGCCCCGGCCAGCGCCCCCGCGCAAGCCGCCGCGCCGCTTGAGGTTACCTCCAAGGCCAGCGCCGATTGGCCCGAAGGCACTGAAATGAAAACCATGTCGGTCCGCGAAGCGTTGCGCGAAGCGATGGCCGAGGAAATGCGCACCGATGAGACCGTCTTCTTGATGGGCGAAGAGGTGGGCGAATACCAAGGCGCCTATAAGGTCAGCCAAGGCCTGCTGGATGAATTCGGCGCGAAGCGCGTGCTGGATACGCCGATCACCGAACATGGCTTTACCGGCATTGGTGTCGGCGCGGCGTTCGGGGGCCTGCGCCCGATTGTGGAATTCATGACCTTCAACTTCGCCATGCAGGCGATTGACCAGATCATCAACTCGGCGGCGAAAACGCTTTACATGTCGGGCGGGCAAATGGGCTGCCCGATCGTGTTCCGGGGCGCCAATGGCGCCGCCGCGCGTGTGGGCGCCCAGCACAGCCAAGATTACGCCGCGTGGTATGCGCAAATTCCGGGGATGCGGGTGGTGATGCCCTATTCCGCCGCCGATGCGAAGGGCCTGCTGAAAACCGCGATCCGCGACCCGAACCCGGTGATCTTCCTTGAAAACGAAATCCTCTATGGGCGTTCGTTCGAGGTGCCGGTGCTGGATGATTTCACCATCCCCTTCGGCAAAGCCCGGATCTGGCGCGAAGGCACAGACTTGACGCTTGTCAGCTTTGGCATCGGCATGGCGCATACGCTTGCCGCCGCCGATAAACTGGCCGAGGAAGGCATCTCCGCCGAGGTGATCGACCTGCGCACCCTGCGCCCGCTCGATTACGACACGGTTCTGGCCTCGGTGATGAAAACCAACCGCTGTGTCACCGTGGAAGAGGGCTGGCCCGTTGCCAGCATCGGCAACCACCTCAGCGCCGTGATCATGGAGCGCGCGTTTGATTATCTTGACGCGCCGGTGATCAACTGCACCGGGAAAGACGTGCCGATGCCCTATGCGGCTAACCTTGAAAAACTGGCGCTGATCACCTCGGATGAGGTTGTCGCCGCCGCCAAACGCGTCTGCTACCGTTAAGGGAGGGCAAAATGGCCATTGAAATCCTGATGCCCGCGCTGTCCCCCACGATGGAGGAAGGCACGCTTGCCAAATGGCTGGTGAAAGAGGGCGACGAGGTCACCTCGGGCCAGATCATCGCCGAAATCGAGACCGACAAGGCGACGATGGAATTTGAGGCGGTGGACGAAGGCACAATCGGCAAATTGCTGGTGGCCGAGGGCGCGGCGGGCGTGAAAGTGAACGCCCCGATCGCCGTGCTTTTGGAAGAGGGCGACAGCGCCGATGCCGTGCCTGCCGCCGCCAGTCCTGCGCCTTCAACCTCTGACGCCGAGCCGATGCCCGCGTTCCTGGCCGAAGATACGCCCGCCAAAGCCGAGGCCCCGGCAGCCCCGAAAGCCGCCCCCGCCGCGCCCCAAGCGGCCAGCGGGGCGCGTATCTTTGCCTCGCCGCTTGCGCGCCGGATTGCCGCCGATAAGGGCTTGGACCTTGCCAGCCTCACCGGCTCCGGCCCGCATGGCCGGATCGTGAAAGCCGATGTCGAGGCGGCCAGCGCCGCGCCCAAAGCCGCCGCCCCGGCGGCCGAAAGCGCCGCCGCAGCCCCGGCGGCAGCGCCCGCTGCCGCGCCGGTCTCTGCCAGCGCTGTGGCAAAGCTTTACGAAGGCCGGGAGTTCACCGAAATCCCGCTTGATGGGATGCGCAAAACCATCGCCGCACGGCTTACCGAAGCCAAGCAAACGATCCCGCATTTCTACCTGCGCCGCGAGGTGAAACTGGATGCGCTCTTGGCCTTCCGTGGCCAAATCAACGACCAACTCAGCCCCCGTGGCGTGAAGCTTTCGGTGAATGATTTCATCATCAAAGCCTGCGCGCTTGCGCTGCAAACCGTGCCCGCCGCCAATGCCGTTTGGGCTGGGGACCGGGTCTTGCAGATGAAGGCGTCTGATGTGGCCGTGGCCGTGGCAATTGAGGGCGGTCTTTTCACCCCGGTGCTTAAAGATGCCGAGATGAAACCGCTCAGCCAATTGTCCAACGAGATGAAAGACCTCGCCAAACGCGCGCGCGACCGCAAGCTGGCCCCGCAGGAATATCAAGGCGGCAGCTTCGCCATTTCCAACCTCGGCATGATGGGGATCGAGAATTTCGACGCCGTCATCAACCCGCCACATGGCGCGATCTTGGCCGTGGGCGCGGGGGTGAAAAAGCCGGTCGTGGGCGCCGATGGTCAGATCGAAGTCGCCACCATGATGTCGCTCACGCTGTCGGTCGATCACCGGGTGATCGATGGCGCACTGGGGGCCGAGCTTCTGGCCGCCATTGTCAGCAATCTTGAACACCCAATGGCGATGCTGGCCTGACAAGGTCCAAATGCCTACGCAAAAAGCCCCTTCGGGGGCTTTCTTGCTTTGGATCAAGGCAGTTTCCCCAAGCAGATCATATTCATATCCATGATTCCAACAGTCTGATGAAAAGGACAGATCATGGATTGGCACACCGAGCTTGAAACCATCCGCAGCGACATGGCCGATTTCAACGCCAAACAGCCCGCCTCGCAAAAGGGCTTTGGCATTCTGCACCACGAAGCCTTGGCCGAAGGCGTGCTGTCGACCAAACAAAAAGAACTGATTTCGCTGGCCATCGGCATCGCGAAGCAATGCTCGTACTGCATCGGGGTGCATGTGCAGGCCTGCATCGCCGCAGGCGCGACGCGCGCAGAGGTAGAAGAAACCGTGAATGTCTCGGTGCTGATGGGCGGGGGCCCGTCGCTCATGTATGGGCTCAAGGCGCTTGAAGCCTATGACCAGCTCAAGGGCTAAACGCCCTGCAAAAGCTGAGACAGCGCGCCCCGGCCCCGCCGGGGCGACAGCCCTTATCCCTCGCAGTCGCAGCCGCGCAGACGTTGGTCCATCTCAACCGACGGATGCTCGCAGCCCGCCTCGCCCACGATCTTCGCGGGCACACCGGCGACGGTCTTGCAGCACGGCACATCGGCCAACACCACAGACCCCGCCGCGATCCGCGAATTGTCGCCCACGCGAATATTGCCGAGCACTTTCGCACCCGCCCCGATCAGCACACCATTGCCAATTTTCGGATGCCGATCCTCGTCTTCCTTGCCGGTGCCGCCTAGGGTCACCGAATGCAGCATCGACACGTCATCGCCCACAACGGCGGTTTCCCCGATCACAATCGAATGGGCATGGTCAATCATCACGCCCCGCCCAATCCGCGCGGCGGGGTGAATATCCACCCCAAACATTTCCGAGGTGCGCATCTGCACAAAGAACGACATATCGGTGCGCCCCATCCGCCACAGCCAATGCGCGATCCGGTGGCTTTGCAGCGCCTGATAGCCCTTGAAGAACAAGATCGGCTGGATAAAGCGGTGGCAGGCCGGGTCGCGGTCATAAACGGCAACCAGATCGGCCCGCGCCGCCTGCCCCAGCGTTGGGTCAGAGCTATAGGCCTCGTCGGCAATTTCACGCAAAATCTGCTCGCTCATCTCGCCCGAGGCCAGCTTGAGCGAAAACCGAAACGCCAAGGCCCGTTCAAAGCTGGGATGGTGCAACAGACCCGCATGGATCAACGCGCCCAAAAGCGGTTCATTGCGCACCGCATCCTCCGCCTCTTCGCAGATCTGCGTCCAGACCGGGTCAACGGCGGCAACTTTGGCATGGGTCTTGGCCATGGGCAGCTCCTTCGCTTGGGGCGATCTTATCACATAGATCCCGCCCCAGATAGGGGAAGGGCGCGGCAGGTTAAACCCCCGCCGACGCCATAGCAGGATTGCAGCAATCGCCATGCCAAGGGTCTTGATCTCGCCCCCATCGGGGTAAGGGGCGCGCCACAACGGTTCGCGCCGTGCCCGCGCACCCAAAGAGCCATCGCCCCAAAACGGATGCACGCGCCGCAACCGCTTGCGGTAAAGATCGGCAGCATGCGCCTGATCGAGCCACAGCGCCAAGCGCGCCATTTGCTGCTGGGGCGCCAGCAAGGCGACCGCCTGCGCCGCCGCCAGAATATCATCGATCAAGATCGGGCGCATCAGCCGCGCTCAACCGCCCACGCCGACCCGCGCCGCCAGCCCCGGCCCGAACCGGTCAGAGATCTGCGCCACGCTGACCTCAAAGGCCCCCGCAATCCCATCGGCCGTTTGCAACGCGGTGGGGTAGCTCCATGAAGCTGTGCCCAAGCTCACCTCGCGGCGGATCGCCCCGCCTTGCCACACGCGCAAAAGATACCGCTCCTCTGCCTCGCCCAAGGGCACCTCATAGCCTGCCCAGCTATCGCCATCCACGCGGGTGCGCCTGACCCAATCAAACGCCCAGCCGGTTGCGGTCGCGCGCGCGCGCAAATGGCACGGGCTCAGCGGGCGCAGACCCACGCCCGCGAAAGCCGCGACCCGATGCGTGTAAGACGGATCATCATAGGGCCGCGCGGCGGACCCAATCCGGTAATGCCGCGCCAAGCCGCGCGCCGATGCCGGCAAGCTGATCTGCGCGGGCGCACCATCCAAAAGCACAACCACGCTGCCCTCGGGCCAAAGCGCGGGCATCAGCGCATCACTGCCCAATTGCCCCCGCAGCCGCAAGGAAATGTCCCACACCCCGGCGGCCACCGGCACGGCCTTGGCAAATTGCAAAAGCTCCCAATTGTCCGACGATCCGTCGCCAATGGCCATCAGGTTCGCACCATTGAGCACCGCGTCCCTCGTGGCACTTTCCAGCGCCCCGGTCGCCAGCCGCACCCGCAAGGGCGCGCCGCGATCCCAAAGCCCCGGCGCCGCGCGATGCAAAGGCGTCAAGCTGACCCCCAGCACCGCGCGCGCCGAAACGGTGGTGTTAAGCCGATACCCCGCATCGACCTCTGCATCTGCCGCATAAACCGCCACCGTGCCGGGCCATGGCACCGCCGAAACCGCCAGATGCGGCGCAACCGGGTCTTCGGTCCCGCGCATCAAAGGCAGGTCCAGAAACACCGGCGTCACCGGCACCGGCGCGGCAAAGGGGGTCAGCCCCGGCGGGTCTTCCAGCTCTTGCGCCGGGGCGTAAAGACCCGGCTCAACGCGCACCGCCTCCACCTCCAGCCGCGCGGCGCGTTCCACCCGGTCCAACCTGTAGCGCCGCCGCCCCTCGGGCCGGTCCAGCACCACAACATCGCCCGGCCCCAGATGCGCCTGCGACAAAGGCAGTGCAAAGCGCGCCGTGTCCCGCGCCACCCGCGCCTCGGCCAGCCAGCGCTCCACCAAGGCCTGCGCCTCGCCGCGCGTCAGCGCCAAGGGCAATTCGCTGCCCGAGGCCGCGGCCTCGGGTGCGCCCGGAAAGACCGCCTCAACCGCGCGCGCCTCGAAATCGCCTTCCGCCTCGCAATAGGCCAACCGCACCCGCCCGGCGATCTCGGCCTCGGCGGCACGGCGCGTTTCCACCGCCGTGCCCGTCTCGCCCAAAGCCAGATCGGCCTCGGAAAGCACCATCTTGGCGTGCCCATCGCGCTGGCGAAACACCAGCCTGCCATCGCGCTCCAGCGCCTCGACCCCATAGCCCAGCATCAAGGCCTGCACCCCCGCGCGCCCGGTTTGCGCCCCGGTCATGGTGAAGCCGCGCACCAACCCGTAAAGCTGCGACACATCAATCGCCGTGATCCCAGCCACCGCGCAAATCTCGGCCACCACATGGGCCAGCGGCTGCGCCACCGCCCGCCCCGAAATCCAATGCCCACGTGCGTAATGCGCCCCATCGGCCCAAATATCGCGCAGCGCCGGAAATTGCGGCCAAGGCCGCGTGTCCCACGCCCAGACATGGGCGCGCGTCATATCCACCATCGGCCCGCCATAAAGCTCCGAGATCGGATTGCGCGCCGCATCCCCCCAATAGCCCGTCATCGCGCGCAGATATTGCATCTGAATCAGGTCATCGCGCCGCCCGTCGGAAAAATGCGGCAAAGCCGATTCCGAACTGTTCAGATCCAGAAACTTGTTGGGCTGGTTCGTACCTTTGTCGACCGCCGCACAGCCCATTTCGGTAAACCAGATCGGCTTTGAGCGCGGCACCCAAATGGTGGGATGGGCCGCACGCACGCCCCCCACCCGCTCGAAATGCTCTTTCTCCCAAAAGCTGCGGATATCTTTCACCCGCCAGATCCACGGCTCGCCATAGGCGCCATCGGTGATCGGTGTGCGGATCTGCGCCGCGCGATGTTCGGGCGCCGCATAATACCAATCATAAAGCTCGCCGCCCTCGATATTGGCGCGCAGGTAATCAAGGTTATAGATCGCGCCCCAAGCGGCATCGGCATGATCCTCGCCCGCGCGCCAATCCGACAGCGGCAGGTAATTGTCGATCCCGATGAAATCGATGTTTTCATCTGCCCAAAGCGGATCAAGCTGGAAGAACCGATCCCCATTGCCGGGCGCATAGCCCGCATATTCCGACCAATCCGCCGCATAGCTGATTTTGCAATCGGGGCCCAGAACCGCGCGCACGTCCGCCGCCAGGGCGATCAGCTCCGCCACCGCCGGAAAGCTGTTATCCGCAGCCCGAATGCGCGTCAGCCCCACCAGTTCAGACCCAATGCAAAACGCCGCCACCCCGCCCGCCGCAGCACAAAGATGCGCAGAGTGCAAAATGAAGCGGCGCAGCGACCATTCCTCTGGCCCGTCGTAAACCACCTTGCCATCGATGAGCGCAAAATCGCTGGCCCGCGCGGTGCCGAAAAACGCCGCCACCTGCGCGGCGGCGGCGGCCGTGCCATCGGCGGAGCCCGGCTGCCCCGGCGCGATATCGAGCGTGATCCGCCCGCGCCACGGCAAGGCAGGCTGGCCGGGCGCCCCGCGATAGGGGTCAGGCAGCGCATTGCCCGCCCTCTGATCCATCAAGATAAAGGGGTAAAAGGTCACCGCCTTGCCCGCCGCCTTCAGCGCCGCAATCGCCTGCACCACCGCCGCATCGGCAGGCGTGCCGCCATAGATCGATCGCCCGCCGTCATCGCGCGGCACCTCTTGCGCGCTGGCCCGATCCAGCCCCGCCACCGACCATGGCAGATTGCGCGCCTCGCGCGCCGCCGTGGTCACCTTGGGCTGCACCGTGCAATGCCCGCAGCGCAGATCCGACCCAAACCAACTGACCACCAGCGACACCGCCTGACAGCCGGGCAATTCCTCGTCCAACCGCTCCAGGGTTTGGGTGAAATCGCTGCCCGCTCCGGGCGCATGCTGGTTGACCGGCGCGCGCCCCACATCGGCCACAACCGCAAACCCCGCCCCCGCGCCTTCGGCGGGGGCGGTCTCATAGACCGGCTCGGTCGCCAAAGCATATTCGCCCGTACCCGGGATCAGCGCCACCGCCTGCACCGCCCGCACCAGATCGGGCACCGCCCCCAAATCCGGCCCTTGCGCCACCCGCACCACCTCAAAGGTGAATTGCGGCACCCGGTTGCCAAAATCGGCCAAAGCCAGATCCTCGATCACCACATAGGCAATACCCCGGTAAGCGGGAGCCTGCGCCGCCCCCTCCACCGCCGCGATCTTCGGATCGGGCAGTTGATCCTCGCCGCCGGTGTAGACGCGCAGGTTCAGACGATCGCGCGCGATTTCACTGCCATCGGCCCAGACCCGCCCGACGCGCAAGATCGTGCCCTCGCATAAGGCCAGCGCAAGGCTGACCGAATAGGAATAGCGGGTCTCGGTGGCGCGCGGGCTGCCCTTGCCGGTTTTTTGCACCGTCGCGGTTTCCACAAAACGCGTGGCCCAGA
The DNA here is from genome assembly GCF_020023995.1 of Rhodobacter sp. TJ_12. GTDB lineage: Bacteria > Pseudomonadota > Alphaproteobacteria > Rhodobacterales > Rhodobacteraceae > Rhodobacter. Next base: position 79,186 of record NZ_NRRD01000017.1, read on the forward strand.
TCACCTGCCCCGCCACCCGCATCCGGCCCCACAGCCGGCCCACCGG
>NZ_NRRD01000018.1 GCF_020023995.1 Rhodobacter sp. TJ_12
TCGAGTGGCAACAGCAACGGCCCCATGACGATTTGCGTGCCGCCCTCGGCATCCGGCCCGGTTAGCGAGACGGTCAGGCGACCATGGGCCGGGATAGACCCATCGGGCAGCACAATGGGGCCGGTAAGGCTGTCATAGGTGACCGAGGTCACCTGCGAAGAGCCGTTGGCGGCAGTCACGCCGACAGACGCGGCGGTGATCAGACCGTTCGGCTGCGCCGTGCCGCTGCCGGTCGTGAACATCCGGTTGGTGATGCGCCCAAGGCGCGTCACGATACGGGCATTGATGAAGGCCTCGATATCGACCGCCGAATCCTGCAGGAGTTCAAACGGAACCGCGATCACCTTGGAGCTGAACTTGTAGACGCCCAACGGCACCGTGCCGAAGGTCGGATCTGCATCGGTGGCCGAGGTGTTTTCCGGCACCAGTTCACCTTCTTCGCTCGTGCCATCCGAGGTCGGGAACGACATCGGGTTGCCGCTTTCGGTCGAGATCACATCGGCCACCGCGCGCATGCCGCCATAGGCTTTAAGGGCTTCGATGATCGTCGAGGCGACATCGGTCGGGACGGTAAAGCCACCCTCACTGCCGGTCGTGGTCGACATGGTGTTGCGAACCGCAGCCCAATCATCCTCATTCAGCGCGCGCTCGCCGCCCTTGAGGAACTTGGCGAAGGCCTTCATCACCGGGTCGCCATTGCGCTGGCCACGGCGCTCGGCGGCATCAGCCAAATTTTGGGTCGAGGTGCTTTCGGCCAGCTTTTCGTTGAGATCATGGATACGAGCGATCCGATCATCGATTGCGTTCAGCTCATCAATGCCGCGATCATATTCCTCGTTGTGAATCGCAGGGTCATAGTCATCGCGTTTCACCAGAGCTTCCAGCGCAGCCGCAATCGTGCCGCGCTGCTCGCGCAGTTCCTGAAGACTTTTCATCTTCGCTTTCCTTTCATGAAGCGCCGCCACAGCGGCTATTGATCCGGCGCGGCGCGCTCAGATGGGTTTGGCCAGCAGGCGAAGTCGCAGATCACGCGCCCGCTCGGCGCGCGCCGCGATCGGCTCGCTGGCGTCGTTCTCATTGTCGACGGGATCGGGCGCGCCGCCGTCATCAGGCAGCGCGTCATCCGTTTCGTTGACGTCGTCTTCGTCGCTGGCGTCGACCTGCGGGGCATGCGCAAAGGCCGACAAATCCCACGGCTGCTGAGCGCGTTGCGTGCTGTCTTCCGCGATGGCGTCAGCCAAGCCCGCGGCGATGGCCTCTTCTGGCGTGAACCACGTTTCTGCCGCCATCATTTCCACGAATGCATCGCGGCTCGTTGCGTCACCAGAGCGCGCAAAATAGGCGTCTGCGATCAACCCGTCGATCTTTTCGGCCAGATCGGCGGAGGTGCGAAGATCTTCGCAGTTCCCCATGACGATCGACCAGCACCGGTGAATCATTTGCATCGAGCCCGGCACCATTACGCAGCGGGAGCAATTGGCCGCGATGACACTCGCCGCAGAGGCCGCAAGGCTGTCGATCTGGGCCGTGATCGGGTGCGGGTGCTGGCGCATAGCTGCAACCATTGCTTGCGCGCCAAAGACCGAACCGCCAGGCGAATTGATGCGCAGCGTCACCGGGCCGTCGACCTGCGATAGGGCTGCAATGAAGGCGCTCGGCGAGACCCCGCCCCACCAGTAACCAGACCATCAAGCCGGAGGAGATAATCCCGGCACTTAAGGCGCTTGGTTATAGCGTGGAAATGGCGCGCGGCGGAGAGTTGAAATCTGCGTCGTGACCGTCTCAACATTCCCCGTTCGTTCCCGGCCTGTTCCGCCGATTTTCTCAACAGGGGTTGTTTGATTTCAATGGGTTGATTGTGGATTTGCAATCCGCTGCGTAACCTCTCCGCCAACCCGCCGCCTTGAGGTGGCCCTCGATACCCAATCACGCGCGCGGGCGCAAGGGGCTCTGCGCGTCGTCGAGGCGCAGAGCGGTCGCAGGTGGCGTGGAGTGGTGCACCACGGTATGCAAAAGCGCCGCAGCGGGTGGCTGTGCCGTTGCCCCTTGCCCGTTTCTGTGGCAAAACCGCGCAACGAAACCCCTATCGAGAGGTCCCCATGCAGGATTTCGCTGCGCGCCGCACCATGATGGTCGACACTCAGGTTCGCCCCAACGATGTCACCAAATTTCCCATCATCGAGGCTATGCTGACGGTCCCGCGGGAGGATTTCGTGCCCGCGCCGCGCCGCGAGGCAGCCTATGTCGGCGAGAATATCGATCTTGGCGGCGGGCGCGTTCTGCTGGAGCCGCGCAACTTTGCCAAGATGCTTGATGCGATCGACATCCAGCCCAACGATCTTGTTCTCGATGTCGGGGCGGGCATGGGCTATTCGGCGGCGGTGATCGCGCGGATGGCCGAGGCGGTGGTGGCGCTGGAAACCGATGACATGGCCCCCAAGGCAGAGGCGCAGTTGGCGATCCATGATGTCGATAATGCCGCCGTGATTGCGGGGCCGTTGGCTGAAGGCGCGGCGCAACATGGCCCTTATGACGCAATCGTGATCGAGGGCGCCATCGAAAATCTTCCGGCCGCGATCGAGGCGCAGTTGAAAGAAGGTGGCCGGATCATTGCCATTTTCATGGAAGGCGCACTGGGAACCGCGCGACTTGGCCGCAAAATCGACGGCACTTTGGTGTGGCGCGATGTCTTCAATGCGGCAGCACCGGTGCTAGAAGGCTTCACTTTGGCAAAAGAATTCGTACTCTGATTGCAAAACGGTACTGCCCGGTTCATATCGGCTGGTATGAATATGCCGTGAGGACCGGAACAGGATCGGCGGCGGGCACCTTGGCACCAAGGCCGGGGGCATGAAGCGAGGACGAGCAGATGCGCAAGAGTTTGAAACCCCTTCTGATGGCCACGGTGACCGGCTTGGCTTTGGCCGCTGGAACGGTGGCTGCCAGTGCCGAAAGCTTGGCAGATGCGCTGGTGTCGGCCTATCGCAACTCGCATCTGATTGAGCAGTACCGCGCCACCTTGGCCGCAGCGGATGAAGATGTGGCCGGCGCCGTCGCCGCGCTGCGCCCGGTTGTGGATTGGGGGCTGAACTTCGAAACCCAGCGCTGCACCTATCAGGCGGTTTCGACCGGCTGCACCGGGGATTGGAGCGATTTGGCCGCAACGCTGTCGCTGTCGATCGATTGGACGATCTACGATTTTGGTCGCTCTAATCTGAACGTCGGCATCACCAAGGAAACGGTGCTGGCGACCCGCGAGGCGCTGCGCGCGACCGAGCAAGATGTGCTGTTGTCGGCGGTGCAAGCCTATGCCGATGCCAAGGCCGCCGCCGAGCAGGTGGCGATCAACGAAAATTCCGTGCGCGTGATCTCGGAGCAGCTCAAGGCCGCGCGCGACCGGTTTGACGTGGGTGAGGTGACGCGCACCGATGTGTCGCAAGCTGAGGCGTCGCTGGCCGGGGCGCGGGCGTCGCTGGCTGCGGCGCAGGGCACCTATAAAGCGGCGCGCGAGGCTTATAAGGCCGCCATCGGCCATTATCCCAAAGGTCTGTCGCGTCTGCCCAAGGCGCCGACGCTGCCGAAATCAATGGATGCAGCCACCACCACCGCGCTGCGTCAGCACCCGTCGGTCAAGCAGGCACAGCATCAAGCTGCCGTCGCTGATCTGGGGGTGGCGCTGGCCGATGCGCAGCGCATGCCGACGATTTCGGGCGGGGCGACTTTTGCCGACCCGCAAGGGGTCGGGCGGTCCACCACGCTGGATTTGACGATTGGCCAGCGAATTTATTCGGGTGGGGCGATTTCCTCGGCCCGGCGCAAGGCGATTGTCCAGCGCGAAGGCGCGCGTGCTGGCCTGCGTCAGGCCGGGGTGGCGGTGTCGCAAGGCGTTGCCAATGCCTATGCGATGATCGATGTGTATCGCGCGCAGATCCGTGCCTATGATCAACAGATCCAGGCCGCCGACATCGCCTATCGCGGCGTGCGCGAAGAAGCGACGCTGGGGGCACGCACCACGCTTGATGTGCTGGATGCCGAGCAAGACCTGCTGGATGCTCGCGCTTCGCGGATCACCGCGGAAGCCGATTTGCAGGTAGCATATTATCAACTTTTGTCCGCTATGGGTCTATTGACGGTAGAAGACCTCAAGCTCGGGATCCCCACCTATGACCCCGCAGCATATTACAATGCGGTGCAGAACGCGCCTCTTAGTGTTCAAGGTGAGCGCCTTGATCGCGTCTTGCGGGCCATTGGCAAGCAATAAGCTTGCCGCGCGGCACGCGCCATGGGTGCCGACCTGCTTCGATCGGGCAAAGGCCCGGTAAAGAGGGATTCTGCTTTCATCAAAGGGCTGGACAGATGTTCAGTCGGACCGCAGGATTGAGGGCATGATGTCGGAAACCGAGACGAATATCGAAATCGAAGATGTGCTGGCGTCGATTCGTCGCTTGGTATCGCGCGATTCAGAGGCGCCGCGCCCCTCGGCGGTGTCGCATCGCAGCGCCGCTGCGGTCGCCATGCGCGCGCCTGAGCCCGAGGGTGATTTGCGCCCCGAGCAGGCGGTTGTGTCCGACCCAGACCCAGACCCCGAGCCCGTTCCCGAGACCGAAGCGCAGGCAACGCCTGAGCCCGTCGCGGAAGATGTTGGCCTTGACGTTGCTCCAGAGGTAGCCTTGCCCGAAAACGCCGCAGGGGACATGCACGACGCGCCCATGGCCGAAGAAGACACGCTTTCGACGCCCGAATCGGAACCCGATATGCCGGTTGAAGACGCATCCGTTCCCGAGGCCACAACCGAGGCAGGCCCGGAAGAAGAGGTGGATGAGTTTCTTGTCCTGACCCCGGCCTTGCGCGTCGATGAAGCCGAGGCGGACGCGGGGACGGAAGCGGCGCAAGAGATGCCCGATATGCGCGCCGAAGCCCCCCCGAAAGAACTTTCGGAGGCCGAAGCGCTTTTGGCCGAGGCCGAGGCGGCTTTGGCGGGCACGGGCGCGCTTCTTGATGCCTCAAGCGGGTTTGAGACCGAGGAAGATGTGGCAGAGCCCACCCCGCCCTCGGATGATCTGGGCGATGAATTGAGCCGGCTTGAAAGCACGATTGCCGAACTTGAAGCCGCCGTTGCCGAAAGCGATGCCGAGTTTGAGCCCGAAGAGGGGCATCCTTTCGTCGCCGAAGGTGCTGCGCCCTTGACGGAATTGCCGGAAACCTTTGGCCAAGAGGCCCTTGGTGCCTCGTCGGAACCTGAACAAGACGCGTCCGAAGCCGCGCAGGCCGGTGTGGATGCGGCGCCTTCTATGACGGCGGTGGAAGACCTTCCTTCGGTCGAGGATGCGATGGCGGAGCTTGCTCCCGAGACGGTAGAGGGGGGGCAAGACGCACATCTGGACACAGAGCCCGGGCTCGAGGCGGAGGAACAGGACGGGTCCGTTGACCCCGATCTGCAAGATGCGGCTTGGGGCGAAAACCCGAGCGTTGGCATGGATTGGGCCGAGGCAACGCTGAATCTGGCCAGCGGTAGCGGGCGGCGTCGGCTGAGCGTCGAGGATGCGGAAGAAGTCGCACAAGAGGCGGTGAGCCGCCGCTCCAGCTATGAAAGCTTGCGCGATGAGCTTGATGGCGCCGATCTTCCCGAGGAAAGCTATGACGACCCGATGGCCTATGAGGATGAGTATTCGACCGCGGGTTCGGATGAATCGGTGATGGATGATCGCCTGCTGGATGAGGCCGCGCTGCGCGACATGGTCGGGCAGATGGTGCGCGATGAGTTGCGCGGTGCCTTGGGCGAGCGGATCACCCAAAACGTGCGCAAACTTGTCCGTCGCGAAATCCAGCGCGCCCTGATGGGGCAGGCCTACGACTGACCGGCGCGGATCTGCGCACGCACCGGAAAGTGGGGCAGCATTGCCCCGCATTCGCGGTTAGGCGACATACGTTCAAAATGCAAAAGGCGCGCCCGGTGAAGGCGCGCCTTTTGCCATTTGGCTTCGCGGAGCTTAGGCCGCTTCGGCCTCTTCGGCAGCCATGCGGCGTTCGCTTTCTTCGCGCGACAGCGCAACCGAGGTGCGGACCCCTTTGGTGACGAATTCCATCAGGCCTTTGACCACGCGTTCGTTCGGGTCAATCCCGGCGCAGGACAGAACTTCGCGCCCATCCCGCGAGCGCGCCCAGCGGGCGATCTGCTCGGGGCCATTGCCATATTTCTTGTCATCGGCAATCGCATCATCCAGCGCAGCAAGAACCACGGCAGCAAAGAGCTTCCGTGCCCGCTGGCCTTGCTCATAGTTGAATGCGGAGCCGTCAACGAAATCGCGCATTTTCTGTCCTTTTTATTGCTCTTGCGTTTCCTGGCGTGGCGGTCATGTAGGGCGCTTGCGAACCGATTCGATATGGCCTCAAAGACATAACTGCCATGCATTTTTTGCATGGGTGGGTTTGTTCCCGCCCGTATTTAGGGCCTGTTAACGAGAACAGCCGGGCATATATGGCCATCTTGACCAATTGTTCAAGGTTTAATCGCGCAAAAGTCCGGCCAAGGGCTGGCCGCAAGCCGGGGCAGGCACGCGTGGGTGGCAAGGAGTTGTTAGGGCTGATTGTGGCGCGCTATCGCGGATTTGTGAACGGCATGGGGCGGGGCGGCAGATCAAAGCGCGTGAAGCTGAGCCGGTCCCGCGCTGAGCGGCCCATCCAGCGCATCATGACGCATTTGCGCCAGCGCCCGCCCGCCCGATTGGGTGAAAAGCGTGCCAACCGTGCGCGCCCCCGAAACGATCGGCGTGCCGATCGGCGCCGCGCCGGAAATCGCCAATTGCACCAAGCCTTTGCGCAATTCGGTTTTATGCTTCATCCGGGCGGTGACTTCCTGCCCGACATAGCAGCCTTTGCGGAAATCCACGCCATTCAGCCGCTCGAACCCGGCTTCAAGAATATAGGTTTCGGGGGTCAGTTCGATCCCGGTTTCGGGGATCATATGGGCCACGCGCAGCGCGTCCCAATCGCTGCCATCCTCGCCGCTTTCGGCCCCGTATAGGCGCCAGCCCATTTCGGCACAGCGTGGGTCCGCCACGGCCCCTTCGGGCGCGGGACCAGTGCCGCGAAACACCTGAAGGTCCGAGGGCGTGATCGCCACATCGGCGCGCAGCTTATACATCATCAGCCGTTTCACCGTCGCCTCGGCCAAGCTGGCCGCGATATCAAGCAAGATCGTATCGCCTTGTGGAACAAGGAAGAAATCGGCCAGATATTTGCCCTGTGGCGTCAGCAGCGCCGCGTAGATCGGCCCTTGGGCCAGTTTCTTGACATCGTTGCTCACCAGCCCTTGCAGGAAATGCTCCCGGTCGGGGCCGGTTATTTCATAGATCGTGCGCATGGTGCCTCCTTACCCCGATATGGCCAACGATATGGGTGGCGAACGTCATTCGACAAGCTGCATCCGGCACAACCCCGCATAGGCCCCGCCGCGCGCCAAAAGGTCGTCATGCGTGCCTTCTTCGACCACCTCGCCCGCGACGATGACCACGATCTTGTCGGCATTGCGCACGGTGGATAGCCGATGCGCGATCACCAGCGTGGTGCGCCCTTGCGATAGCTCGGCCAGCGCTTGCGCCACCTTTGCCTCGGAGGCGGTATCCAGCGCCGAGGTCGCCTCGTCCAAAAGCAAGATCGGCGCATCGCGCAGCACGGCGCGCGCGATCGCCACGCGCTGGCGCTGTCCGCCCGATAGCGCCGAACCGCGCGGCCCGGCGGGGGTATCAAGCCCTTCGGGTAGGGTAGCCGTGAATTCGCTGACATGGGCGGTGTCCAAGGCGCGGGCGAGCGCCGCCTCGCTGACATCTGTGCGGCCCAGCAGGATGTTTTCGCGGATCGTTTCGTCAAAAAGCGCCGCATCTTGGGTCACTGTCGAAAACAACTGGCGCAGCGCGGCAAGATCCAGTGCGGTCACAGGCACGCCCCCCACCGAGATCGCGCCCGATTGCGCATCGACGAGCCGGGTCAACAGGTTGAACACACTCGATTTCCCTGCCCCCGAGGGGCCAACCAGCGCGGTGGTTTGCCCGGCTTCAGCGGTAAAGGAGAGCCCGCGCAGCACCGGTTTGGTGCCATAGGCGAAATCGACCTTGTCAAAGCGCACTGCGGTGGTGGCGGGGAGCGCCTTCGGTGCGGCCGGAGAGGTCACGGCGGGTGTGATGTCAAACACCCGGTACAGCCGTTCCAGACTGGCCGCGGCCGTTTGCCAGATCCCCGCAAGCCCGCCCAAGCGGCGCAGCGGCTGAAAGGCCAGCGCCATGGCGGTAAAGAAAGACATGAACTCGCCCACCGTGCGTTCCCCCGCGACGATCTGCGGCCCCCCCAGCACCAAAACGGCAAAGAAGCCCAGCCCGGTGACCGCATCGATCAGCGCGGGAATGGTGGATTGCGACAGCGCCATTTTCACCATGGCTTGGCGGATCTGCGTCACCAGCTTGTCGAACCGGGCGACCTGATAGCCCTCCATCTGGTAAAGCTTGACTGCACCGACGCCGTGAAACACCTCGTCCAGCCGGGTGGCGCGCGCACCCGATTGGTGGCGCATCTGCCCGGTCTTGCGCCGGATATAGCTTTGGGCAAGCGCGGTGGGTGCGATCAAAAGCGGGGCTCCGATCAGCGCGGCCAAGGTCCAACGCCAGTCGATAGAAATGGCCACGGCGAAAAGCGCGATCAGCGAAATCGCATCGCGCCCAGCCCCGGTGATGAACACCTGCCACACCCCCTGCACCGCCAAAGTGTCGCCTTGCACCCGTTCAATCAGCGCGCCGGGCGGGTTTTCCTGAAAAAAGCTTTGGTCAAGTCGCAGGATATGGCGCAGCAAATCCACTTGCATATCGCTTGAGGCGCGCTGCGCCACATCGGTCAAAAGTCCGCGCGCCCCGATCGACGTGACCGCGCGGATCAGGAACAGCCCAAAGATCGCCCCGCCAACCAGCCAGATCAGCCCGGATTGCCCCGCGCCAAAGACCTTGTCAAAGAGCGGCTCCAGCATCCAGCTCAGGACACCCAGACAGCCCCCCTCGACCGCCAGAAGCAGGGCGGCGAGCGCCATCTTTTTCCAATGGCGCCAAAGATAATCGCGCCAGATCCGCCCGAAAAGGGCGCGCGATCCATAGCGTTCCGCGCGCGGGGCCGTGGGGGCGGGGTCGGTCGAATGGGTCACGCGGGCCTCTGGGTCATGGCGGGATGGGTTCGGGATAGCGCGATTGGCGCAAGGCGGCAAGGCACGCGGGATTTGTGCCCGTTACAACGCCTGCGTTGACAGGGTGCGCGGCGCGGGACTACCGCTTTTCCACCCGATTGGAGACTTCCCATGACCCCGCGTTCCAGCCTTGCCCATGGCCGTTCCTATCTTGCCATTCCCGGCCCTTCGGTGATGCCGGAACGGGTGCTGGCGGCGATGCATCGCTCTGCCCCCAATATCTATGAAGGCGATCTGGTCGATCTGACCGCGCGGGTGGTGGCCGATTTGCGCCGCGTCGCGCTGAGCACCGGGCATGTGGCGATCTATATCTGTAATGGTCATGGCACGTGGGAGGCTTCGGTCGCGAACCTGTTTTCGCGCGGGGATAAGGTGTTGTCCTTGCAAACCGGGCGGTTCGGCGTGGGCTGGGCGGTGCAGGCTCAGGCGATGGGCGTGACGGTCGAAGCGTTGGATTTCGGCCTGTCTGCGCCGGTCGATCCGAACCGGGTAGAGGCCGCTTTGCGCGCCGATCCGCGCCACGAGATCAAGGCGGTACTGCTGACCCATGTCGATACCGCCACCTCTATCCGCAATGACGTGGCGGCGGTGCGCGCGGCGATGGATGCGGCGGGGCATCCGGCGCTTTTGGCGGTGGATTGCATCGCCTCGCTTGCCTGTGATGCGTTTCGTTTCGACGATTGGGGCGTCGATGTGATGCTAGCGGCCAGCCAAAAGGGGCTGATGGTGCCGCCGGGGCTGGGGTTTGTTTGGGTGTCGGATAAGGCCGTGGCGGCGGGCCAATCCGCCGATCTGCGCACGCCCTACTGGAATTGGGGGCCGCGGCTCGCGCCGGAATTCTATTACCAGCATTTTGGCGGCACTGCGCCCACGCATCATCTGTTTGGCATGGCGGAATCGCTGACGATGATCTTGGAAGAAGAGGGGCTTCCCCATGTTTGGGCACGCCACCGCGCCTTGGCGCGGGCGGTGGGGGCCGCGTTCGAGGCATGGGGGCAGGGCGGCGCGATTGCGCTGAATGTCGCTGACCCGGCATTCCGTGCGGGCTCGGTTACCGCGGCGCGGATTGCCCAAGGCGGGGCGGAGCGTCTGCGCCGCTGGTGCGAGGCCGAGGCAGGCGTGACGTTGGGCATTGGGCTTGGCATGGCCCCGCCCGGCACGCCCGAGGCCGATGATTTTTTGCGTGTCGCGCATATGGGCCATGTGAATGCGCATATGACGCTGGGCGTTTTGGCGGTAATGGAGGCCGGGCTGCAAGCGCTGTCGATCCCGCATGGAACGGGCGGCATTCAGGCCGCCGCCGCCGTTGTGGCGGCTGGGGCGTAACGGGTCAGCGCTGGCCGTGTTTGACAAGCCAGCCTTCCAACCAGTCCAGCTCGGCCTGATCGCGTTCCAGCATCGCCTTGGCGCGCTGGCGCAGCGCGGGGTCGGCGCCGTTTTCAAGCACGATCCGCGCCATCTCCATAGCGCCTTGGTGGTGGGGCACCATCGCACGCACGAAATCAAGATCGGCGTCGCCGGTATAGGGGGTGCTCATCCCGGTTTGCATTCGGGCGCGGGCCGCCTCGAATGCCGGGGTCGAAGGGGCGGCATCGGCCGTCGCGCTGGCCGTGGGATGGGGTGGGGGCGCAGGCAGATCACCGGCATAGGCGCCAAACGTCAGCGCGAAAGCAAGCGGGCTGAAAAGGGCAAGAGAGCGTCGGGTTCGGGGGGACATCTGCGACTCCTTCATCGGTGTCGGCAGAGTGGCGCAGCCGCGCTGTTGGGGGCAAATCAAGGCCGCGCGAGAGCGGCGTGAGCCCGCGCCCAAAAGCCCGGGCTCACACTGTGTTGAGCGATCAGCCCTTCAGATCGGCCAGCGACTTGCACCACGCTTCCATTTCCTTGGTCGCCAGTTCCATCGGCGGCTCAAGGAACGTCAGGTGGAAGGCCTCGCCAAGATCGGCCACGCCGATCGCGCGCGGGCGCACAGCCAGCACATGGGCATTGGGCAGCGCCACGCCAAAGCAGAAAACGATGTTCTGCGCGGCGAGGATCGAGCGGTCGATCGTGCCTTCGATGGCGGTGGTGTGGGCGTAATGGTCGAAGGTGGCGATATAGGCGACCTTCGGATGGGCATCGATTTTTTCCTTCAGCTTGGCCATCACATCATCGACGGTGGCGCAGCTTGTTTCGGTCTTTGGAAGGGTCAGGTCGAAGACCGGATATTTCTCCATCAAAAGATACTGTTTCATGCCTGACCTTTCCCGTGGATGTATCTTTTGAAATGGCTGCACGGGCCTAGGGGATGGGTCAACCCGGCGTTCTGTCGCGGGCGCGTGCCAACGCATCGGGCAGCGCGGCGGCCAAGGCGTGCATCTCTGGTTCGGGGCCGCAGGAAATGCGGATGCAGCGGTCTTGTGGGGCCACGCCAGGTTTGCGCACGAACACATCGGCTTGTGCCAGCTCTTCCAGAACGGCGGTGGCAAAGGCCCCATCCGCGCCGCAATCGACGGCGACGAAATTCGCCGCCGAGGGCAGCGGCTCCAGCCCGTTGTCGCGCGCGATTTGCGCGATGGTGTTGCGCGAGCCTTCGACCAAGCGGCGCATATAGGCAAGCCATGTTTTGTCTTGCAGCGCGGCCAGCGCCCCCGCCTGAGACATCCGGCACATGCCGAAATGATTGCGGATCTTGTCAAAGGCGGCGATCAGTTCGGGGTGGGCAAGCGCATAGCCGACCCGCGCCCCCGCCAGCCCATGCGCCTTGGAAAAAGTGCGCATGCGGATCACACGGGGATCATTGGCGTCTATCGGGGCCTCGGTCCCTTCGGGCGCCAGTTCGACATAGGCTTCATCCAGAACCATCAACGTGCCACTGGGCACCCGGCTGACCATCTCCGCCATCACTGTGCCGGGGTGATGGGACGCCATCGGATTGTCGGGGTTAGAGATGTAAAGCAGCTTGGGGCCGATCTCGGCGGCCTTGGCCAAAAGCGCCTCGGGGTCTTCGTGGTCGCCCTTATAGGGCAGCTTGTGCAAGATGCCGCCAAAGCCGGTGACATGGAAGTTGAAGGTCGGATAGGCCCCGTCCGAGGTCACGACGCTGTCGCCCGGTTCGATCAGCAACCGGCACAGATAGCCTAAAAGTCCGTCGATCCCCTCGCCGACGATGACGTTTTCGGGCGCGCAGCCGTGATGCGCGGCCAGCGCATGGCGCAGGTCGTGGTTTTCCGCATCGCCATACATCCACGCTTCGCCCGCCGCGGCGGCCATCGCGGCAATCGCGCGGGGGCTGGGGCCGAACCCGTTTTCATTCGCGCCGAGCCGGGCGGTGAAGGGGCGGCCCCGGCGGCGTTCCAGCGTATCGGGCCCGACAAAGGGCACGTTGGCGGGCAGGGCGGCGACAAGCGGCGTGTAGCGTGGCTGGGTCATCCCTCATGGCTAGGGGCAAAGTCGCAATGGGTAAAGCGGCTTTCGCAGCGTCACACAGGCGCGGGGCGGCGTTTCATGGCAAGTTGGCGCAAAGAGGAGGGCGTAATGAACCGGGTAGAGGTGCAAAAGGCGGAGGGTGTGGCGGTTGTCACCCTTGCGCGTCCCGACAAGATGAACGCGGTCGATTTCGAGATGATCGATACGTTGATCGCTGTGGCAGAGGATTTGGCCGCCGATGCCAGCTTGCGCGCGGTGGTGCTGACCGGTGCGGGCCGCGCCTTTTGCGCGGGGCTGGATGTGGCGAATTTCTCGGCCCTTGCTTTGGGCGACCCGGAGGGGCTGATTATGCCGCGCAGTCATGGGGCGGCAAACCGGTTTCAGCAGTTTTCTTTGTGTTGGCGGGCGCTGCCGGCGCCGGTGATCGCGGCGCTCCACGGCGTGGTGTTTGGCGCGGGTCTGCAACTGGCTGCGGGGGCGGATGTGCGTATTGCCGCGCCGGGCACGCGGTTGTCGATCATGGAGATGAAATGGGGCCTTGTGCCCGATATGGGCGGCATGGTCACCTTGCCCAAAATCCTGCGCGCCGATCATCTGCGCCGCATGACTTGGACCGCAGAAGAGATTCTGGCCGAAGAGGCCATGCAGATCGGGTTGGTGACCGAACTGGCCGAAGACCCGCTGGCGCGCGCCAAGGCTTTGGCGCGTCAGATCGCGGGCAAATCTCCCTCGGCTATTCGTGCGGCGAAGCGGTTGATCGAGGTCGCCTATACCGCGCCCGAGGCGGAGGTGTTGGAGCGCGAAAGCCGCGAGCAAACCGATCTGATCGGGAAACCCGATCAGATGGAGGTGATTGCCGCGAATATGCAAGGCCGCGCGCCACAGTTTGACTAGGCGCGGGCCAGTCCGCCGTTAGATCGACATTTTCTTGAAGATCGGCTCGGGGATCGCGCGGATCACCATCATGATGAAATACCAGATCCGGGCGGTGTACAGCACATTGGCGCGCCGCTCGATGCCGCCCATGATATCTTCGGCCACTTGCTCGGGTTTGGCCATGAAGGGCAGTTTCATCCCCGCCGTCATGCGCGTTTCCACCGGGCCGGGTTTCACCGTCATCACATGGACGCCTTTGCGGCCAAGCCGGTTGCGCAGGCCTGAAAGATAGGTGGCAAAGCCAGCTTTCGCAGCGCCATAGACATAGTTGCCCACGCGGCCACGGTCGCCCGCGACCGAACCGACGCCCACAATCACGCCCTCGCCGCGCGCTTCCATCACCGGCGCGAGCAGCGACAGGAATTTGGCCGGACCGGTGAAATTGTCGGTCACCACCGCGTCGATCAGCGCCGGATCGGCATCAATCGCGCTTTGCTCGGGCATGGTGCCAACAAAGCAAGCAAGGTTCAGCACGCCTTGCGTTGCGGACAGTTTGTCGATCAGCGGGGCGAAGGCCGCATCGTCACGAATGTCGAAAGCGATGGTTTCCACTTCGGCGGCACCGCGCAATTTGCAGTCTTTCGCGAGCGTTTCCAGCTCTTCCATATCACGGCCCGCCAGCATCAGCCGGGCGCCATCAATCGCCAAACGGCGCAGGAAGGGGCGGGCCATACCGGAAGTGGCCCCGAGAACGATCCAGTTTTGCATGCCTCAGGCACTCCTCAGGTTCAAGCGTCTTACAAGGTCGGTTTGATAGGCGCCGGTCGGGTCGGCGCGGGCGACCTCTTCTTGCCAGAGAGACAGTTCAGGATACATGCCGCGGATGCGCGCACCCTCGGCCAAGGCATCTTTGGCAAAATAAAGCCGCCCGCCTGCCTCCGCCGTGTCAATTTCCAGCGCGCGGATCAAATCGCGCGCGGCGGGGCGGTTCGGAAAGTCGATGGCCAGCGTATAGCCCTCCATCGGGAAGCTGAGGTAGCCCGCGCGCCCCGCCCCCATCCGTTTGAGCACCGCCAAGGGCGAGGCAAGGCCTGAGGTGGAGATGCGCTCCATCATCGCGCGCAGCGCACGGGCCGAGGAAAGCGGCACCACGCATTGAAATTGGTGAAAGCCGCGCCGCCCATAAAGGCGGTTCCAGTCGTGGATTTTATCGAGCGGAAAGAAGAAATCCGCCATCGGGCGCGCAATTGTGCGGCCCTGCGCGGGCACGCGGCGGTAATAGGCTTGATTAAAGGCGCGCACCACCGGGGCCGATAAGGCGAAATGCGGCGCATCCATCGGCACTTTGGCGGTGCGCTTGCGTTCTTTCACCACGCCTTGGCCAATCTCGGCTTCTTCGACAATGCCACGCCCCATGGTCGAGCCGGTGGCAGTCGCATCAATCCAGCCCACAGTATAGCTGGCCTCGGAGGTATCCAGAAACGCCAGATGTTCGTCCCAGTCGCGCGCGCGGCGTTCGGTGACCAGCATCAGATTGCCATCGCAACGCTTCAGCCGCAGCGTGGCACGTAAAATCACCCCGGTTTGGCCCAGCCCGCCAACGGTGGCTTGAAAGAGGGCCGTGCCCGGGGTGGCGGTGACCTCTGCCCCATTTTGCAACAGCACAATCTCGGTTACATGCGCGCCGAAGCTGCCAACGTGATGGTGGTTCTTGCCATGCACATCTTGCGCGATGCAGCCGCCGACCGTGGCAAAACCGGTGCCCGGCATCACCGCCGGAATCCAGCCTTGCGGCACAAAGGCGGCGGCGACATCGCCGATCCGGGCGCCGGCTTCAACCGTTAGGCAGCCGGTTTCGGGGTCAAAGGCCAGAAACCGATCAAAGCCGCTCATATCCACCATGGCCCCGGCTGAATTAAGCGGCGCATCGCCATAAGAGCGGCGCATCCCAAAAGCGGGAGTTGGCGGCAGGTCTGCCAGATGGCGCAGCTTTTCGGGGCGGGCGACCGGGCCTTTGGCGCGAAGTGCCCGGCCCCAGCCAGTGTAATGGGTGTCTTTGGTCATTGGCCGCCTCCTTGCGGCGCATGCAGCGAGGCGCGCTCGGCGAGCGGAAAGACCGCAAGCCCGATCGCAATGGCAAACCACAGCGTGGTGAGCCGGATCACAGCCGTTGCGGGGACAGAGACCTCAAGCGGGACGCCATCAAGGCTCAAAAGCGCCACCATCGCCGCCTCCGCCCCGCCAAGGCCCCCCGGTGCGCCTGTGAGCCCGCCCGCGAGCGTGGAAAAGATAAAGATCGCAACCGCTTTCCAAAGCCCGATTTCGGCCCCCATGAAGCCCAAAAGCAGATGGAACGCATAGCCCTCTGCCATCCAGCCTGCGAAACCAAGCGTGAGCGCAAGGGCGAGCGTTGGGCCGTGGCTGAACCGCGCAAGCGAACGCGCGGCCTGGCGGGCACGGGCAAAAAGGCGCGGCAAGCGGCCCAAGGCGCGATAGGCCAAGGTGACAAGCGCGGCAAGAAGTTTGGGGCGTGTCGCCACCACCGCAGCCACAAGCGCCAGCATTGTGACGGGCAGCGCCCCCGCAATCCCGCCCGCGGCGAGCGAAATGGCCAGCGCCAAGATCAGCCCCATCACGGCCAAATCACCGGCGCGGTCCATCAGCACCAAGGGCGCGGTGCGCTCGACCGCCCAGCCGGTTTCGCGTTTGAGCCAGCGCATCCGCACCAATTCCCCCACCCGGCCCGGCGTGACCGACATGGCAAAGCCGCCAAGGTAGTGTCGGAAATCTTGGACGAGGTGTGTCGGCAGGCCCAAACGGCGCGCCAGAACATGCCAGCGCAGACCGCGCAGCGCATAATTGGCAAGCGAAAGCCCCAAAAGCGCGATGATCTGCCAAAGATGCAGGCGGGTCAGTTGCGCCCAAGTTTCTTCCCATCCCGTGGCCGAGGCAAGACCCGCAAGCCCAAGGCCCACCAGCGCCAACAGCCCGAGGATCAGCGCTTTGTCGCGCCAGCGGCGGGCAAGGGATGGGGCCGGGGATGTGTTTGGACTGAGGCTCATCATTGCCCTGCATCTAGTGGTTAATTGGGGCAGGAATATGATGTTGTTGCGGGCTCGCGAACAATTTTAAGGATGAAAGCCCCGCGCTGGGCGAGGCTTTTGGGGTTTGCTTAGTCGACGATGGTGGCCTCGGTCGCGGCGCGCAATTCTGCCTCGGTCACGCCATCGGCGAGTTCCACAATTTTCAGCCCGCCCGGGACCACATCCATCACGCCAAGGTTGGAGATGATCCGATCCACCACCGCTTTACCGGTGAGCGGCAGGGTGCATTTGTGCAAGACCTTGGAATCGCCGTGCTTGTTGGTGTGATCCATCACCACCACCACGCGCTTGACCCCGGCCACAAGATCCATTGCCCCGCCCATGCCCTTGACGAGCTTGCCAGGGATCATCCAGTTTGCCAGATCGCCCTCTTCGCTGACCTCCATCGCGCCCAAGATCGCCATTGCGATTTTGCCGCCACGGATCATGCCAAAGCTGGTGGCACTATCAAAATAGACGGTCTGGGGCAGTTCGGTGATGGTTTGCTTGCCCGCGTTGATCAGATCGGGGTCTTCTTCGCCCTCATAGGGAAAGGGGCCCATGCCAAGCATCCCGTTTTCCGATTGCAGCGTGACCGAAACGCCCTCGGGGATGAAGTTCGGCACCAAGGTCGGAATGCCGATGCCAAGGTTCACATAGGTGCCGTCTTGTAGCTCTTTCGCGGCGCGCGCCGCCATCTGGTTGCGATCCCACGCCATGATCACGCCTCCCCAAGTTGATGAACAATTTCGTCGAGAGACTCGACAATTGCACCCTGAACATGGGCGTTCATTAAACTTTGGGCCAACTCCAATTCGGCAGATAACCTTGCTTGGGAGGAAGCAAAGACTTCATCTTCAAGTAAGCTCTTGGCCTCGCCTCTAAAGTAAATGAACAGATCAATTGTGTCGGCTGCATCGGGCCAATTCTTCGGCATGATCACGCCTCCCCTTTGTCGCCGCAGCCGCCACCGGCCCCTGCCGGGGTCGGGGCATCCGCGCGTTTGCGCGTGGTGCGCTGTTCGATGCGCTTTTCATGCTGGCCTTGCACAAGGCGGTGCACATAGATGCCCGGCAGGTGGATGTGGTCGGGGTCAAGGCTGCCCACGGGCACGATTTCCTCTACCTCCATCACGCAGACCTTGCCGCACATCGCGGCAGGCGGGTTGAAGTTGCGCGCGGTCTTGCGGAAAATCGCATTCCCAGAGGTATCCGCCTTCCACGCTTTGACGATCGAGACATCGGCGAAGATGCCGGTTTCCAGAATATAGGTCTCGCCGTTGAAGTCTTTGTGCTCTTTGCCCTCGGCAATCACCGTGCCGACGCCGGTTTTGGTGTAAAAGCCCGGAATGCCGTGGCCCGCCGCGCGCATCCGCTCGGCCAAAGTGCCTTGGGGATTGAATTCGAGTTCAAGCTCGCCCGACAGATATTGCCGCATAAATTCGGCATTCTCGCCCACGTAAGACGAGATCATCTTTTTGATCTGCTTGGTATCCAGCAGCTTGCCAAGGCCAAAGCCATCCACGCCGCAGTTGTTCGAGGCGATGGTGATATCCTTCACGCCGCTTTCAACCAGCGCATCGATGCAAAGCTCTGGGATACCACACAGGCCAAATCCTCCCGCGGCCAGTGTCATCCCGTCGAACAAAAGCCCGTCAAGGGCTTCTGCCGCCGAGCCGTAAATCTTGTTCATGGAAACCTCCCGAAATCCCTTCGGAAAGTTGTGACGAAGCTAGGCACGCAAGTCAATTGCCGCGTCGCGGCGTGGGCTCAGGACGCCGCGTCTTCCCCCGAATCGGGCTCTGGCGCCTGTTTTGGGGCCGCTTTCTTCGCCGGAGCCTTCTTTGCGGTGGTGGTTTTCTTGGCGGTTGCCTTTTTCGGGGCGGCTTTCTTTTCGGCTGCCGCCTTTTTCGCGGGCGCCTTCTTGGCGGTGGTTTTCTTGGCCGCCGTCTTCTTTCCGCCTTTGGCGGCTTTTGCCTCTAGAAGCGGCAGCGCCACCTCCATCGTCACCTCGGTCGGCTCCACATCCTTGGGCAGGGTCGCGTTGATCTTGCCCCATTTGACATAGGGCCCGTAGCGGCCCGGCATCACCTGCACCGGCCCACCCTCGGGGTGATCGCCCAATTCCTTGAGCGGTTGCGCTGCAGCCCCCCGGCCCGGCCCCCGGGCCAGCTTTTGCGCCAAAAGCTCGACCGCGCGGTTCATGCCGATGGTGAAGACCTCTTCGACATCGGGCAGGTTCGCATAGGTTTTGTTGTGCTTCACATAGGGGCCAAAGCGGCCAATCGCGGCTTCAACGGGTTCGCCATCTTCAGGGTGAGCCCCGATCTGGCGCGGCAAAGAGAGCAGCATCAGCGCGCGCTCAAGGTCGAGGCTTTCGGGCGACCAACCTTTGGGCAGGCTGGCGCGCGGGGGTTTGGGCACCTCTTCCGAGGCTTCGCCCTTTTGCACATAGGGGCCAAAGCGGCCAATGCGCAGGGTGATATCTTGCCCCTCGTCTTGGCCCAGAACCTTGCCATCTAGCGCGGCGGTTTCGTCATCGCCCGGCGCCGACAGTGGGCGGGTGTAGCGGCATTCGGGGTAATTGCCACAGCCAATAAAGGCCCCGCCCGACCGGGCGGTTTTCAGATGCAAGCGGCCTTCGTTGCACAGCGGGCAGGCGCGCGGGTCGCCGCCATCGGCGCGCGGCGGGTAAAGGTGCGGGGCCAAAACCTCGTCGATTTTGGTCAGCACCTCGCCGATGCGCAAATCTGCCGTTTCGCCAATCGCCGCCGAGAAATCACGCCAGAACCGGGCGAGCACCTCTTTATAGTGGCGATCCCCGGCGGAGATGTCGTCAAGCTCGGTCTCCATATCGGCGGTGAAATCATATTCGACGTAGCGGCGGAAATAGTTGGTCAAGAACGCCGTCACCAGCCGCCCAGTATCCTCGGGGATCAGCCGGTTCTTGTCTTTGCGGACATAGCCACGGTCCACGATTGTCGTGAGGATCGAGGCATAGGTGGACGGCCGCCCGATGCCCAGCTCTTCCATCCGCTTGACCAGCGTCGCCTCGGTGTAGCGCGGCGGCGGCTGGGTGAAGTGCTGCTCGGGCGTGATTTCGCCCTTCTTGGCAGGCTCGCCTTGCATGATTTGCGGCAGGCGCGCGCCGTCTTCGCCCTCGTCGTCATCGCGGCCTTGGTCGTAGATTTTGAGGAAGCCGTCAAAGGTCAGCACTTGGCCGGTGGCGCGCAGTTCTACCTGACCATCGGCAGAGCCAACATCCACCGTGGTGCGCTCCATCATCGCCGCCGACATTTGGCTGGCAAGGGTGCGCTTCCAGATCAGGTCGTAAAGCTTCCACTGATCTTCGGCCAGTTTCAGCTTGTCGGGCGCGGCGCTCATATCGGTGGGGCGAATACATTCGTGCGCCTCTTGCGCGTTCTTGGCCTTATTCTTGTACATGCGCGGGCTGGAGGGAACATAATTGTCCCCAAAGCGGCGCTTGATCTCGTCGCGCGCGGCCATCACGGCTTCGGGCGCCATATCAATGCCGTCGGTCCGCATATAGGTGATATGCCCCGCCTCATAGAGCCTTTGCGCCGCCGACATGCAGGCCTTGGCCCCCATGCCGAATTTGCGGCTGGCTTCTTGTTGCAGGGTCGAGGTCATGAACGGCGGATAGGGGTTGCGGCTGGCAGGTTTCGCCTCGACCGATTTTACCGTCAAATCGCGGCTGGTGACCGCTTGCACGGCCAGTTCCGCATCGGTCGCATTGGCCAGATCGAATTTATCAAGCTTCTTGCCGCCCAGAACCGTCAGGCGCGCGGTGAAGGTTTGTCCGCGCGGCGTTTCCAAAACGGCGCTGACCGTCCAGTATTCGCGCGCCCGGAACGCCTCGATCTCCATTTCGCGTTCCACGATCAACCGCAGGCAGACCGATTGCACCCGGCCTGCCGATTTCGCGCCGGGCAGTTTGCGCCACAACACCGGAGAGAGATTGAACCCCACGAGATAGTCGAGCGCGCGGCGGGCCAAATACGCTTCGACCAGCGCCTGATCGACCTCGCGCGGGGCTTTCATTGCCTCGGTGATCGCGGCTTTGGTGATCGCGTTGAAGGTGACGCGGCTTACCTTCTTCTTTTTCAGCTTGCTTGCCAGCGCCTCTTGCAGGTGCCACGAAATTGCCTCGCCCTCGCGGTCAGGGTCGGTGGCGAGGATCAGTTCGTCATCGGAGGCCAGCGCCTCGGAGATCGCGCGGATATGCTTTTTCGAGTCGGAGGCGACCTCCCATTTCATCTCGAAATCATGCTCGGGGTCGACCGAGCCATCTTTTGGCGGCAGGTCGCGCACATGCCCGAACGAGGCCAGAACCGTATAATCGTCGCCCAGATACTTGTTGATTGTCTTGGCCTTGGCGGGGGATTCGACAACGACAACGGCCATGACTTCCTCTTGTTCACTCTTCGCAATAGGCTGAGGGCGGACCATGCGGGGCGATTGGGGGGAATGTCAATCCGGCATGAAACGCCCGCTTTGGCCTAGCCCCGGCTAAGCAAGCCCCCCGGATGGCGGATCACTTCGCCCTCGATCTCAAGCGTCACAAGGGCGCGTGACAGGGTGGCCGCATCCGTGCCCAGATCGCGGATGACCGCGTCTTCTGGCGTGGGCGCTGGCCCCAAAAGCGCCAAAAGCCGCCCGCGTAGATCGGTCTGTTGTGTGGGCGCAGCAGGGGGCGTGGCGGCTTGCGCCGGGGGCGCAGGTGGTGATGCGGCGGCGCGCGGGGCGGCTTCTGTCGCGGACGCAACATTTGGGCCAAGCGCCTCCAGCACGTCATCGGCGCCGCGAATGAGCGTGGCGCCATCGCGGATCAGCATGTTGCAGCCTGCGGCGCGCGCATCCATCGGGTGGCCGGGCACGGCCATCACGTCACGTCCGTAATCAAGCGCCATCCGCGCGGTCAAAAGGCTGCCCGAACGGGCGGCGGCTTCCACCACCAAAGTGGCGCGCGATAGCGCAGCGATGATCCGGTTGCGCTGCGGAAAATGGCGCGCTTGGGGTTCCACCCCCGGCGGCACTTCCGACAAGCGCAGCCCGGATTGGGCGATTTTCGCGGCCAGCGCCCGGTTTTCTTGTGGGTAAATCACATCAATGCCGCCAGCCATGACGGCAATGGTTCCGGTGGGCAGGGCGGCATCATGGGCGGCGGCGTCAATGCCGCGCGCAAGCCCGGAAATGACCGTGAACTCTGCTTTGCCAAGCTCTGCCGCGAGCCGTTGCGCCATGCGCAGCCCCAAGGAAGAGGCGTTTCGCGCCCCCACAAGCGCCACGCGCGGGCGGCGCAAAAGGGTGGTATCTCCCAGCGCCCACAGAAGCGGTGGCGCATCGGAAAATTCTGAAAGATCGGTGGGATAGGCGGGCTGCCCGGGCAGCAAAAGCTGCGCCCCCGCGCGCCGCCCGGCGGCCAGCTCCGCCTCGGCTACGCCCAGTGGGCAGGGTGCATAGCCCGAGGCCCCCGCGGCCCGCGCCACATCGGGAAGCGCGGCCAGCGCGGCCTGCGCATTGCCATGTTCTGCCAAAAGTCGGTGGAAGGTTGTCGCGCCGACGCGACGGGAGCGAGCGAGGCGGAGAAACGAAAGCTCGTCTTCTTCCGTGGTGGGTGGGGTGAAGGGGGTGGGGTAAGAAAACAAACCTGTTTTCATCCGTCCCTCCGCCTCGTTCGCAAGATCAACGTGACGCGTTAATCTTAATAAAGAGTTACCGAAAACGCGATTCGCCTCAAGGTTGTAAATTATTTTCTCAAACACGTCGAAATTTGAAGCTTTTTGCCTCAGGTGGCCGAGCCCCCTACCGTAAGCCCCGAAATCAGAAGCGTCGGTTGCCCCACGCCAACCGGAACCCATTGCCCGGCCTTGCCGCAATTGCCAATGCCCGGGTCCAGCGCCATGTCATTGCCGATGGCGCGAATCCCCTTCATCGCGGCCGGGCCATCGCCCACCAATGTTGCGCCCTTAACCGGGGCGCCGACGACACCGTTTTTCACCCGATAGGCCTCGGTGCAGTTGAAAACGAATTTGCCATTGGTGATATCGACCTGCCCGCCGCCGAAACCCACGGCATAGATGCCATCTTTCAGATCGGCCAAAATCTCTGCCGGGTCGGTGGTGCCGCCCAGCATGTAGGTGTTGGTCATGCGCGGCATCGGCGGGTGGGCATGGCCTTCGCGTCGCCCGTTGCCGGTGGGGGGCACCCCCATCAGGCGGGCGTTTTGCCGGTCCTGCATATAGCCCACCAGCACGCCATCTTCGATCAGCACATTGCGCGCCGAGGGCGTGCCCTCGTCGTCGATGGAGATCGAGCCGCGCCGGTCGGGGATCGTGCCATCATCCACTACGGTCACGCCTTTGGCGGCGACCTGTGTGCCCATCAGCCCGGCAAAGGCCGAGCTTTTTTTGCGGTTGAAATCGCCCTCAAGCCCGTGGCCCACCGCCTCATGCAGCATCACGCCGGGCCAGCCGGGGCCAAGCACCACGTCAAACGCCCCGGCAGGCGCGGGTTCTGCGGCAAGGTTCACCAGCGCGATGCGCAACGCCTCGCGCGCCGAGCGTTGCCAGTGATGCGGCTCAATCAGCCCCGCCAGCCCGAACCGGCCCCCGCCGCCGTGGCTGCCGCTTTCACGCCGCCCGTTTTCCTCGACAATGACCGAAACATTGAGCCGCGCCATCGGGCGGATGTCGCTGACCAGCCCGCCTTCGGGGCGCAGAATGAACACCTCTTGCAGGCTGGCGGCCAGTGCGACGCTAACCTGAACAACGCGCTTGTCCAGATCGCGGGTGAAGGCATCGACTTCGCGCAAAAGGTCGATTTTCGCCGCAAAGGGGGCGTCTGCCATCGGATCGGCATTGCCATAAAGTGCGCGATTGGTGCGGGAGGGTGGCGGGGCCATCACGCCCCCCCCATTGCCCACAGCAAGCCGCGCGGTTTCGGCGGCGCGTTTCAGGGCGGCTTCGGAAATCTCGGTCGCATGGGCGAAGCCGGACACCTCGCCCTTCACGGCACGCAGGCCAAACCCTTCGGAAGCATCGTAAGAGGCGTTTTTCACCCGGCCATCATCAAAGATCAATGCTTCGGAGCGTCGCCGCTCAAGGAACAACTCGCCATCTTCCGCGCCGGCCGTGGCGTGGCGCAGCACCGCCAGCGCGCTGGCCTCGTCGATATGGGTCTCGAAGGGGGCGAACTGGTCCTGGCTCATCGCGGGCTCCTTTTCTGCATCGTTCACAGATAGGGGGCAGTGGGGCGAAAGGGAAGCCGATCACGCAAATGCGCGCCGGTTCGGCGGGTTGCGGCGATTTCCCTTGCATCACTGGGGCTGACAAGGTTTGCGATCTCGCGTATCTCGCGTATCACGCGGCAACGCAAGAAAAGGGCGAACGATGCGCTATATCTCCACCCGGGGGCAGGCCCCGGTTCTCAGCTTTGCCGAGGCGATGTTGACCGGGCTTGCCCGCGATGGCGGCCTTTACGTGCCCGAATGGGTGCCGGCGATGCGCCCCGGGGAAATCGCGGACCTTGCCGGGCGCAGCTATGAAGAGGTGGCGTTCCGGGTGATGTCGCCGTTCATTGGCGCGGCGTTTACCGAGGCCGAACTGCGCGGCGCGATTGAACGTGCCTATGCGGGCTTTGGTCATGCCGCGCGCGCGCCCTTGGTGCAATTGGCGCCGGGCCATCACTTATTGGAACTGTTCCACGGCCCGACGCTGGCGTTCAAAGATTTCGCAATGCAGATCATTGGCCAGTTGTTTCAGCTTGCACTAGCAAAAGAGGGCAAGCGGATCACCATCGTGGGCGCAACCTCGGGCGATACCGGCTCTGCGGCGATCGAGGCGTTCAAGGGTCTTGAAAACGTCGATGTCTTCATCCTGTTCCCGCATGGGCGCGTGTCCGAGGTGCAGCGCCGCCAGATGACGACGCCGGCCGAAGACAATGTGCATGCGCTGGCGCTGGGCGGCACCTTTGACGATTGCCAAAACCGGCTCAAGGATATGTTCAACGATTTCGCCTTCCGCGACGAGGTCGGGCTGGCGGGCGTGAACTCGATCAATTGGGCGCGGGTGTTGGCGCAGGTGGTGTATTACTTCACAGCCGCCGTCAGCCTTGGCGCGCCCGAGCGCAAGATCAGCTTCACCGTGCCGACGGGCAACTTTGGCGACATTTTCGCGGGCTATATCGCCAAGGAAATGGGGCTGCCGATCGATAAGCTGGTGATCGCCACGAACCAAAACGACATTTTGCACCGCTGCCTGACCACGGGCGATTACCGCATGGATGGAGTGAAACCCTCGATCAGCCCGTCGATGGATATTCAAATCTCGTCCAATTTCGAACGCGCGTTGTTCTTTGCCTATGGCAAGGATGGCGCGGCCGTTGCGCAATTGATGGATGAACTGAAAACCAACGGCGGGTTCAGCGTGTCGCAAGGGGCGCTGGAGACCCTGCGCGAGATTTATGGCTCGGCCAGCGTATCCGAGGCCGAAACCAGCGAAACGATTGCTGAAGAACTGGCCCGTTCGGGCGAGCTTTTGTGCCCGCATTCCGCCGTGGGCGTGCGTGTGGGCCACGCCCATGCCCATGCGCCGGTGCCGATGGTGACGCTGGCCACCGCGCATCCGGCCAAATTCCCCGATGCGGTGGAGGCCGCGACCGGCGTTCGCCCGCCGTTGCCCGCGCGCATGGCGGATCTGTTCGCGCGTGAGGAACGCGTCACCCGTGTGCCCAATGATCTGGCCGCGCTGGAAGCCTTGATCCGCAAGGAGCGCCGCGCATGATCGAGCTGACGACGCTGCCAAATGGGTTGCGCATCGTCACCGAGCGGATGCCGAGCCTTGCCTCGGCCTCCATCGGGATCTGGGTGCAGGCGGGCGGGCGGCATGAGCGGCTTGAGCAAAACGGGATTGCGCATTTCCTTGAACATATGGCGTTCAAGGGCACCAAGACCCGCTCTGCCTTGGCCATTGCCGAGGCGATCGAGGATGTGGGCGGCTATATCAACGCCTATACCTCGCGCGAGGCGACGGCTTATTACGCGCGGGTGCTGGGCGCCGATGTCGGGCTCGCGCTTGATGTGATTGCCGATATCGTGCTCAACCCGGTGTTCGACACCCGCGAGATCGAGGTGGAACGCCACGTGATCTTGCAAGAGATCGGCCAGACGCTCGACACGCCCGACGATATCATTTTCGACTGGTTGCAAGAGGCGGCCTATCCCGATCAGGCGATCGGGCGCACGATTCTTGGCCCGGCAGGCAATATCGAGCGGTTCGGGCGTGCCGATCTGGCGCAATTCGTGTCGGAACATTACGGCCCGGACCAGATGATCTTGTCCGCTGCGGGGGCGGTGGATCATGCCGAAGTGGTGAAACAGGCCGAAGACTTGTTTGGCCATCTGTCCGCCATCGGCAAACGCGAGGTGCAAAAGGCTGCGTGGTCGGGGCATGAACGGCGCGAGATCAAGGACCTTGAACAGGTCCATTTTGCGCTGGCCTTTGAGGGGCCTTCGTATCAGGACGCCGATCTTTACACCGCGCAAGTCTATGCCACGGCGTTGGGGGGTGGCATGTCTTCGCGGCTGTTTCAAAAAATCCGCGAAGAACGGGGCCTGTGCTATTCGATCTTCGCGCAGGCCGGGGCCTATGACGATACGGGCATGGTCACGATCTATGCGGGCACCTCGGGCGAGGAGGTCGCGGATCTGTGCGGGCTGACGGTCGATGAGCTTAAGCGGGCCGCCGAAGACATGACCGAGGCCGAGGTCGCCCGCGCTCGCTCGCAGATGAAGGCGGGCATGTTGATGGGGCTGGAAAGTCCGTCAAGCCGCGCCGAGCGGATGGCGCGCACCTTGGCGATTTGGGGCCGGGTGCCGGGGCTGGACGAAGTGTCGACCCGGATCGATGCCGTCAGCATGGAGGCGGTGCGCGATTATGCGGGTCGGATGCTGTCGCAAGATCGCACGGCGCTCGCACTTTATGGGCCGGCCCAGGGCGCGCCCGATTTTGCGGGGCTGCGGCGCAGATTGGCTGCCTGATGTTCATGCGTCGTCGGAAACCATTGGTCGAAACAGAGCGGCTGACGCTGCGTTTGCCGACGCATTCCGACTATCGCGGCTGGGCGAGCCTGCGGGCGGAAAGCCGCGATTTCTTGATGCCGTGGGAACCGGCGTGGTCGGTCGATCATCTGGGCCGCAAGGCATTTTCTAACCGGGTCTATTGGGCCGCACGGGCCGAGGCTGCGGGCACGGCCTTGCCCTTTTTCCTGATCGATAACCGCACCGGCGGGGTTTTGGGCGCGATCACGCTCGACAATATCCGGCGCGGCCCGGCACAGGCGGGCACTTTGGGCTATTGGGTGGGGGCAAGATATGCCCGCCAAGGCTACATGCGCGAGGCGATTTCTGCCGTGGTCGATTACGCCTTCGGGCCGATGGATTTGAGCCGGATCGAAGCCGCCTGCCTGCCCGAGAATGCGGCCTCGCGCGGGGTGCTGGAAAAGTCGGGTTTCAAATACGAAGGCGTGGCGCAAAGCTATTTGCAGATCAATGGGCGCTGGCGCAATCACGTCCTTTATTCCAACCTACGCGCGGATCGGCGCGGGCGCACCGATACCGGCTAAGTGCGGCCGGAACGACGACCACAGAAAAGAGGGCAGGATGCTGAACTCCGCCGATGATGCCTTTGTCCGTAAGCTGGCCGAGGCCCTGCCCGATCTTTGGCTGGGCCCGGCCGAGCCGCGCTATCTGGAAGAACCGCGCGGGCGCTGGAAAGGCCATGCCGGCGTGTTGGCCAAGCCCGCAAGCACGGCGCAGGTGTCTGCGCTTTTGGCCTTTTGTCATGCGCACCGGGTCGGCGTGGTGCCCTATGGCGGGGGCACAGGGCTTGTGGGCGGGCAGGTTTGTCCCGACGGGGCCGCGCCAGTTGTTCTGAGCCTTGAAAAGATGGCCGCTTTGCGCGCGGCGGATGCCCAAAGCCTTGTGATCGAGGCAGGGGCCACCTTGCAAGCGGTGCACGATCATGCGCAGGCGGTGGGGCGGCGCTTTCCGCTCACGCTGGCCAGTCAGGGCTCGGCGCAGATTGGCGGCTGTCTGGCCACAAATGCGGGCGGGGTCAATGTGCTGCGCTATGGCAATGCGCGCGCACTGTGCTTGGGGCTAGAGGTGGTGCTGGCCGATGGCACGATCTGGCACGGCCTGAAACGGCTGGCGAAAGATAATACCGGCTATGATCTGCGCGATCTGGTGATCGGGGCCGAAGGCAGCCTTGGGATCATCACCGCCGCAAGCTTACGGCTTTTCGAACCCCCGGCGGTCGAAGGCACGGCGGTCTTCGCGGTTGCTTCGCCACAGGCGGCGGTTGATCTTTTGGGGGTGGCGCAGGCGCGGTTCGCGGGCTGCGTCAGTGCGTTTGAACTGATCTCCGGCTGGGGGCTCGGCTTTTTGCGCGAGGTCGGGCCGGACGTGCATCTGCCCTTTGCCCAAGACCCGGATTGGTCGGTGCTGATTGATCTGGGCTTGCCTGCGGGGATGGAGGCCGAGGCCGCCTTTGCCGATCTATACGAAACGGCGGGCGATCTGGTGCAAGATGCCGTTGTGGCGCAATCGGCGGGGCAGGCGGCGCAGCTTTGGCAGATGCGGGAATCCTTGCCCTTGGCGAACCGGCGTATCGGCGCGATTTCCAGCCATGATATCGCGGTGCCGGTTGCAGATATCCCGGCCTTCATCACGGCGGCCACCCAGATGATCCGCAAGATGGGGGATTACCGGCTCAACTGTTTTGGCCATGTGGGCGATGGCAACCTGCATTTCAACGTTTTCCCAGCCAAGGGGCGTGACCGGGCGGATTATGACGCGCACCGCCTCGCGGTGATGGAGGCCGTGCATCAGTTGGTGGTGGAGCGGTTTGACGGATCCATTTCCGCCGAACATGGGATCGGGCGGCTCAAGGTGGATGCGCTTGCCCGCACCGCAGACCCGGCAAAATTGAGGATGATGCGGGCGGTCAAATCGGCGCTCGACCCACGCGGTATTTTGAACCCCGGGGTTATCTTGCCAAGCGGTGCGTGAGGGCCGGAAATGGGTGCGCCCTGCCGGGGGCGGCAGGGCGCTGCTCTTTTGGTTCACGTGTAGCAAGCAGCAGAACCATCAGGCCCGATCTGGGTAGCGCGATTCGGGTTAGCAAGAGATTAACCGCGTTAACCCCGTCGCATTTTCTTTTGAAATGAAAGCGACTTGGCGTGTTCCAAGAGTGACAGCGCCTTTTGTTTTGGGCCTATTGCTGTGCGGGCAAAATTTCCCAATGCGTGCCCTTCCAGCCAAAGACATAGGTCGAGACCGGATAGGGGCGCGTTTCGTTGACCTCTTGCGCGAAGCGGGCCAGTTGCGCCACGGCCTCAGGTGCGCCAGACGCATCCACCACCACCAGATCGCGGTTGGGCACCACCATGATCACTTCGCCCTGATCCTCGGCCATGCGGCGCCAAAGCTCGCTGTCCAGCAAAAGCGAGCTTTCATAATAGCCATCCAGCACCAACCCCCAACGCTTTGGCCCCAGCGGTTCGAACCGGGGCGATCGCTTGGCAAGGTTTTCCAGCGCAATCTTCTTGGCGGCGGCAAAGTCAAGCCCGGCGGCCTGCATCCGCGAGGCCTGCAGATAGGCGGTGGAGCTTGGCGAATCTTCGACCAGATAGATCGAGAGCCCGGCAAACCACGGCTCTGATGCGAGGGCTTTTGTCTTTGGCTGATGCTCGGCGAAATTGCTGGGGCGGATGATTGGCATCAGGCTGGCCGGGGCCAAGATGCCGGTATCGAGGCGCAGCATATCGTCGAAAGCCGCCAGATAGGTATCGACCAGCTCTTGCCGCTCGGCATCATTTGTGGCGCGCTGCATTTCCATGAACAGGTTATGCGGATCGGCGATCAGCGCCGTGCCCTTCCATGTCAGGTGCAGCTTCTCATCGCGGATCTGCACCTCGGTCGCGTCGCCCGTGGCGATCACCGCGTTTTGCAAAACGCTCAGAAGGGTGTCGAGGTCGCGCGGGCGGGCCACATCGGCTGTGGCCGCCCCCGCAGATAGGCACAGGGCCAGCAGAAGCGCTGCGCCCTTCATGCCCCTTCGAATTCGCACAGGACGTTCACATCCATGCCCAGATCGTTCAACAGCTTGCGCCCGCCCAATTCGGGCAGATCGACGATGAAGGAACACCCGACAATGTCCCCGCCCAGCCGTTCGATCAGTTGGATCGCCGCGCCGCAGGTGCCGCCCGTGGCCAGCAGGTCATCGACGATCAGCACCTTTTCACCGGCCTGAATGGCGTCGTCATGGATTTCCATGATCGCCTCGCCATATTCGAGCTTATAGGCTTGGCTGATGGTCTGGCCCGGAAGCTTGCCCTTTTTGCGGATCGGCACAAAGCCCTTGGAAAGCTGGTGCGCAATCGCGCCGCCCAAGATGAAGCCGCGCGCCTCCAGCCCCACGATCTTGTCGATCTTCTCGCCCGCCCAAGGGTGCAGCAGTTGGTCAATCGCCATGCGGAAACCGCGCGGATCGGCAAAGAGCGTGGTCACATCGCGGAACATGATCCCCTCATGCGGGAAGTCGGCGATGGTGCGGATATAGTCTTTGACGGTCTTCATCATTCAGCCTTTCAGAACCCGGCCCATCACGGGCATCAGACGGGCGATCACTTCGGGGTCGCGTTTCGCAGGCGCGGTCATGATCGCGCCATCCAGCACATGCGTGCAGCCTTTTTCACACGCCTCTGCCGGGCCTTTCAAAAGCGCAGGCAGCGCCGCGACAAGGGTGCGGGCTTTCTCGGCATTGGCCGTGGCAGTGGCGATCACTTGGGCAACATCCACCGCATCATGGTCCGGGTGCCAGCAGTCATAATCGGTCACCATGGCGACGCAGGCGTAGCACATCTCGGCTTCGCGGGCGAGTTTGGCCTCGGGCATGCCGGTCATGCCGATGATGTCGGCTTTCCAGCTGCGATACAGCTCACTTTCGGCTTGGGTGGAAAACTGCGGGCCTTCCATTGCGACATAGGTGCCCTTTTCATGCACCGTCACGCCCACGTTGCGCGCGGCCTCGGCACATTTGGCCGACAACCGGCCACAGGTCGGATGCGCCACCGAAACATGGCCGACAAGGCCGGTATCGAAAAAGGTTTTGTCGCGCGCAAAGGTGCGGTCGATATATTGATCGACCACGACAAAATCGCCCGGCGCGTAATCTTCGCGCAGCGAGCCCACGGCGGAAACGGCAACAAGATCCGTCACGCCCATCATCTTCATCGCGGCGATATTGGCGCGATAGGGCACGGTCGAGGGGGTAAAGCGATGGCCGCGCCCGTGACGCGGCAAGAACACCATTTTGACGCCCTCATAGCTGCCCACCAAAAGCTCGTCCGAGGGGGCGCCGAACGTGGTTTCGACCGCCTGCCATGTTGCGCCTTCCAGCCCGGCGATGTCATAGACACCCGAGCCCCCGATCACCCCGATCACCCGTTCTGCAGTCATGGCCTTCCTCTCGCGCTTGCTTATGCGGCAGGGGGAGATTAGGCCGGGGCGACGGGTGTGGAAAGGGCATAGGCCCCTTGGCTCCCGCGTCATATTTTCACCCGCTTGGGAGAGCGGCAGGGGAAACCACATGGAAAATCTGCGCGGCGCGGTATTGATGACCCTTGCGATGGGGCTCTTCGCGCTGGAGGACATGTTCGTCAAACGCGCCGCCGGGGATTTGCCGGTGGGCGAGGTGCTGATCCTCTTTGGCGCGGGCGGCATGGTGGTATTTATGGCGTTGGCTTTGGGCGCGGGGCAACCCCTGTGGCAACCTGCGGTGGCCAGCCGGTTGATGCTGGTCAAGGCGGGCTTCGAAATCACCGGGCGGATCGGCTACACACTGGGGATTGCCCTGACCCCGCTTTCCAATGCCTCGGCCATTTTGCAAGCTACGCCTTTGGTGGTTGTGGCGGGAGCGGCGTTGATCTTTCGCGAACGGGTCGATGCACGGCGCTGGGCGGCGATCGCTTTGGGGTTTCTGGGGGTTTTGGTGATTTTGCGCCCGGGGCTCGAGGGGTTCGTGCCTGCCGCCTTGTGGACGGTGCTGGGGCTTTTGGGCTTTGCCGGGCGCGATTTGGCCACCCGTGCGGCCCCGCGCGGGCTGACGAACTTCCAGTTGGGCATTTATGGCTTTGCCGCGCTGATCCCGGCGGGGGCAATCATTCTGGCGGTGACCGGCGGGGGCATGGTGCCCCGGTCGGCCGAGCTGTTGCCGGTTGCGGGGGCGGTGGCCTTTGGCGTTGCGGCCTATTGGGCGCTGACGGCGGCGATGCGTCTGGGTGAGGTGTCGGTGGTCACGCCCTTCCGCTATACGCGGCTGATCTTTGCGCTGATCCTTGGTGTGCTGGTCTTCGGCGAACGGCCCGATACGGCCACGCTGGTGGGGGCGGCCTTGGTGGTGGCTTCGGGGGTCTATACGCTTTTGCGCAGCGCCCGCCGGTAAACATGCAAGCGCCACCCGCTTTGGTTTGAACCTGTCTTGTCCGCATGTTACGCGCGAAGCAACGGTGATCCGGGGGCGGCATGTATCAGCTCGAGGAAGAGACAGAGGCGGACTGGTGGGAGGTGGAGGCGCTATACGACCTCTGCTTTGCGCCGGGCCGCACCGCGCTGTCGTCTTACCGGCTGCGCGAAGGGGTGGCCCCGGTCAAGGCGCTGTGCCTGACCTTGCGCGAAGATGGCATTCTGGCGGCGGTGATCCGGTTCTGGCCGGTCTTGGTGGGCGGCCAGCAGGTGCTGCTCTTGGGGCCGGTCGCGGTGCACCCGACACGCCAGGGCGAGGGGCTGGGTGGTCTGTTGATCCGGGAAAGTCTGGCCGAGGCGCGTCGTTTGGGCTGGGGGCGGGTGCTTTTGGTGGGGGACGCGCCTTATTACGCGCGCTTCGGATTCGAGAAGCTGGACGGCGTAGAGATGCCGCCCCCCACGAACCCCGACCGGATCCTGGGTCTGGAGTTGCGCCCGGGCGCTTGGGCGGGGGTGCGTGGCCAAGTCGAGAAATTCTTGCCCTGACCTTTTGATCGGCGCACGCTGGCCCCATATCGGGAAAGCCAAAGGAGTTTCAAGGAGCCGCCATGCAGCCCGAAATCCTGATGCCCGTCACCGATCCGGGCCTGACCGCCGAACTTGATGCGCTGGCGCGCCGCCATCATGCGGCCTCTGGGCCGATGATGCAGGTGATCTCTTTCGTGGGGGCGACCACAGAAAGCCTGTTGGGGCGCTTGCCGCCGCCGGTGCGGAATGGCCTGCAATCGGCCACTGAGCGCGGGCTTGAAACTGCGTTGGAGGCGGCGGGGCGCAGCCGGACCGTGGTGTCGGACCGACCCGATTGGATGAATACGGCCATGACCACGGCGCTTGGCGCGGCTGGGGGCGCGGGCGGGCTGCCCAGTGCGCTTGCCGAATTGCCTTTTACCATCACCATGCTGTTGCGCGCGATCCAGGGTATTGCCGCCGAACATGGGTTCGACCCCGACAGCGACGAGGTGAAGGTAGAATGCCTGCGCGTTTTCGCCGCCGCAGGGCCTTTGCAGGCCGATGACGGGGCGGATATGGGATTCCTGACCGCGCGCATGACGATCACCGGCGCGGGGCTGCATGGGTTGGTGGCCAAGGTCGCGCCACGGTTGGCAGCGGCTTTGGGGCAGAAGCTTGCCACGCAGACGGTGCCGGTTCTGGGGGCCGTGGCGGGCGCCGCAGTGAATTACGCTTTCACCAGCTATTATCAAGAAATCGCCCGGGTGCATTTCGGGTTGAAGCGGCTTGCGCGCGATACCGCCTCTGACGAGGGGCTTTTGCGCGAAGAGCTGGTGATGCGGCTGACCCGCCCCTCTGCCTGAGGGGGGCGCAATCTTAGACACACGAGCCCAAGCAATGCTGTGAGGCAGAAGGCTTTTGGTGCCTAGTATGTTTTGAAAAGTGGCAGCCCGTAGGGGAATCGAACCCCTCTTTCCAGGTTGAAAACCTGGCGTCCTAACCGATAGACGAACGGGCCACCGTTGCCGCTTTGGTGCGTTGCCGCGCGGCGTGGGCGGTGTTTAGGCCAGCCGCGCGTGACTCGCAAGAGGGTTTTTGCAGTTTTTCCAAACTTTCTGTGTCGCGGCCAAAAAACTTGAAAAAAGGCGCAATCCCAAGGGTTTGTGGTGGGGCCTAAGCGCGGGCTGCATCATCAAGGCGCAATTGCACCTTGTTGCGCCCGCCCCAACTGTTGATCTCCAGCTTGCCAGCAAGGTGAAACCGCCCTGCGCCCCCCTCGGAAAGGGCTGGTCCAAGTGGGCCATCGAAGGCGCCAAAGGCGATCGCGTCGATCTTGGCGCCCAGCCCATCGCCCAGTGAAAAGCGCAAATGGCTTTCGCCGATCCGGCGCGCGCCCGAAATCGCCATATCCGCAAAGGCGAAGCGTGGCGCGGGGGCGCCTTGGCCAAAGGGGCCGGCGCGTTCCAGATCCTCGACCAGTGCATTTGTGGCCGCACCCGGCATCAAAAGCCCGTCAAGCCGCAAATCGGTTGGGCCGCCATGGCCTGCGCCTTGTCGTTCCAGCAATTCGCCAAGCCGCGCCATCGCCAGATCGAGCTTGTCTTCTTCGACGGTCAAACCGGCGGCCATACGGTGCCCGCCGCCCTTGAGTAAAAGCCCCTCTGCTGCGACGCGCTGCACGGCGGCCCCAAGGTCCACGCCCGCGACAGAGCGGGCCGAGCCTTTGCCGATGCCGTTTTCCAGACCAATGACCACGGCGGGGCGGTTCGTGGCTTCTTTGAGCCGCGCGGCAACAATGCCGACCACCCCCGGATGCCAGCCGGCGCCTGCGGCCCAGACAAGCGGGCCATCAAGCCCGCGCGTTTCGGCTTGCGCCAATGCGGCGTCGCGGACGCGGTTTTCGATGTCGCGGCGCTCGGCGTTGAGGCCATCGAGCCGGGCGGCCAAGGCTTCGGCCTCAGCGCTTTGATCGGTGGCCAGAAGCCGGGCGCCCAGATCTGCCGCGCCGATCCGCCCGCCCGCATTGACGCGCGGGCCAAGCAGAAAGCCCAGATGGTAGGCGGTGGGCGCGCGGTCGATCCGCGCCACGTCTGACAATGCCACAAGTCCGGGCCGTTCGCGGCGCGCCATGACCTTCAGCCCTTGGCGCACCAGCGCCCGGTTCACGCCCACAAGCGGTGCCACATCAGCCACGGTGGCCAGCGCCACAAGATCCAAAAGCGCCATTAGATCGGGGCCTTTGATGCCCTCGGCGCGCAGTTGGCGGTTTGCCTCCACCAGCATCAAGAACACGACCGAGGCCGCGCAAAGATGCCCCAAATCGCCGCTTTCATCTTGGCGGTTGGGGTTCACACAGGCTACGGCGGGGGGCAGCGTTTCGCCGCCCAAGTGGTGATCCAAGATCACCACATCGGCGGGTTTGGCCGCGGCCACAGGTTCGTGGGAGAGCGTGCCGCAATCCACGCAGACAATCAGCCCGTGGCGGCGACCAAGCTCTTGCATGGCGGGAACGTTGGGGCCGTAGCCTTCATCGATCCGGTCGGGGATATATAGCGTGGCGCTATGGCCGAACTGGCGCAGCCATGTCAGCAAAAGCGCCGCCGAGGCGCCGCCATCCACATCGTAATCGGCAAAGACGGCAATTTTTTCGCGGGCCTTAATCGCGCGCAAAAACCGTGCGGCGGCGGTTTCCATATCTTTGAGCCGGTGCGGATCGGGCAAAAGCTCGCGCAGCGTCGGCTCCAGAAAACCTGCGGCCTCTTCAGGGGCAACGCCGCGTGCCACCAGAACGCGCGCCAGCGGCAGCGGAAGCTGGGTGGTTTGCGCCATCGCCTCGGCCAGCCGGTCGGCCTCAAGCGTAGGGCCTACCCAACGCCGCCCGGTCAGCGAATTTTCGACATTCAGGAATGCGGTCATCGGTCTCGCATAGCGAAAAACAAAACCGCCCGCCAGTGGCGGGCGATTGAGCATATGCCAAGCTGGCGCGTTCCGCGCTTAGCGGATCGGGTTGCGGTAGATCATGTGGCGCACCGAGCCGGTTTTCGAGCGCATCAGTACCGTTTCCGTTTCCAAGAATTTCGGGTTGCGCTTCACGCCGCGCAGGATCGAGCCATTGGTCACGCCGGTCGCCGCAAAAATCACATCGGCGCGGACCATGTCATCGCGGCCATAGATTTTGTCGAGATCGGTGATGCCCGCTTTTTTCGCACGGCCGCGTTCGTCATCGTTGCGGAACAAGAGTTTGCCCCACATTTGCCCGCCCATGCATTTGAGCGCCGACGCCGCGAGCACCCCCTCAGGCGCGCCGCCCGAGCCCATATACATGTCGATGTTGGTCACATCGGGTTCGGCGCAGTGAATGATGCCCGCCACATCGCCATCGGTGATCAGGCGGATCGCCGCGCCGGTGGCGCGGACTTCTTCGATCAGGTCTTCGTGACGCGGGCGTTCAAGAATGCAGCAGGTGATGTCGCGGTTGGTGCAGCCTTTGGCTTTGGCCAGCGCATTGACGCGTTCGGTCGGCGTCATATCAAGGGTGACCACATCTTTGGGGTAGCCCGGGCCGATGGCAAGCTTGTCCATATAAACGTCGGGCGCGTGCAGCATGGTGCCGCGCGGCGCCATGGCGATCACGGTCAGCGCGTTGGGCATGTCTTTGGCGGTCAGCGTCGTGCCTTCCAGCGGGTCAAGGGCGATATCCACCGCCGGGCCTTCGCCGGTGCCGACTTCTTCGCCGATGTAAAGCATCGGCGCCTCGTCGCGTTCCCCCTCACCGATCACCACCACACCGCGAATGTCGAGCGCGTTGAGCTGTTCGCGCATCGCATTCACGGCGGCTTGGTCGGCGGCTTTTTCGTCGCCATGACCGATCAGCTGGGCCGAGGCATGCGCCGCAGCTTCCGACACGCGGGCGAGGCCAAGGGAAAGCAGACGGTCATTGAAATCGGTGGGGACACTCATGGCGTTTCCTGTGCATGAAGATTGGTTGGGCACAGCTAATCCGTCGCACCACTGGGTGACAACCCTGTGAACGCTAACGCGAAATCCCGGGTCAGGGGGCTTCGGCGGCGGGCCGCTGCAGCCGCAGGTAGAGTTGCAAGATCATCCCGATCATCGCGCCATTGAGCAGGTGCCACAGGAAATGGGTGCCATTCGGGAATTGGCTGCACAGATCGCGATCAAGCGTGCGAAAGGTCAACGAGATTAGGAAGGTCATCGCCGCAGCCACAAGCCACCAACGCTGTGGATGGCGGCGGCGGAACATGATCACGCCAAAGACCGCCATCGCCAAAACGGCGGGCGCATATTGTCCGGACCCATTCAGCGGGTCGGGCTGGGCTGGGCCGGTGGGCAAGGCTTCGGGCGGCGCGCCTTCACCCATTGCCAGAAAGATCAGCGTCGCGATAGCGGCCAGCGCAATCGTGCCCGCCAGCGCAGGATGGGGCGGCTTGGCGCGAAGTTTTGCTTTCAGTGCAATGATATAGACGGCGACAAAGCTCCAGATCGGCAGCACGTCGGCCAGTTCGGACCAGCGGTTTGCGAAGGTATGGAAAAGGAACGACCCCAGCCCGATCAGCGCCGCCATGGCGATCAAGACCCAGCCCATCACATCGGTGCCGCGGGCCCGCGCCGTCAGCGCCGCAAGCGCGGCAAACAGCGGAAAGGACAGGTTCGACAGCGCGTTCCACGGCTCGGCCCAAAGGCCCGGACCCATCCGTTCGCAATAGATGTCGACGGGGGTGAACCAGTCCATGCGCTTCTCCCGTTGGGGCGGGAAAAGCCTGCCTCAGAGTTCTTCGATGCGCAAGGCGACAGGCGAGCCATCCACAACGCCCGTGGCGGGCAGGGCGGCGATTGCCACGTCGATCGCGTCGCGCGTGGTCTTATGGGTGACGATCAGCACCGGGGCGGTGGTGTCGGCATGGCCATATTGCCGCATCCGCGAAATCGACACGCCCGCATCGCCCAAGGCGGTGGCGATTTTCGCCAACGCGCCGGGCTTGTCGAGCAGTTGCAGGCGTAGGTAATAAGGTGCAGGGGCGGAAACGGCGGCTGGCACCGGATCGGCCAGCGTCGCCGCGGGCTGGCCGAAGGTTGGCAGCCGGGTCCCGCGCGCAATATCAAGCACATCGCCCATCACCGCGCTGGCGGTGGGGCCTTCGCCCGCGCCCGCGCCACGCAGCACGATCTGGCCGACCGAGTCCCCCTCGATCACCACCATATTGGTGCCGCCCTGAAGCTGGCCCAACGGCGAAGAGGCGGGGACAAGGCAGGGCGTCATGCGCTGTTCCAGCCCGCGCCCGGTCATTTGCGCCACGCCCAGAAGCTTGATCTTAAAGCCCATATCGGCGGCACGGCGAATGTCATCAATCGAGATGCAGCCGATCCCTTCCAGCACAACATCGTCAAAGCTGACCTTGGTGCCAAAGGCAATGGACGCAAGGATCGCCAGCTTATGCCCGGCATCGATGCCGCCCACATCCAGATTGGGGTCGGCTTCCAGATAACCCAATTGCCGGGCTTCTTCGAACACCGTGTCATAGGGCAGACCGGCGGTTTCCATCCGTGTCAGGATGTAATTGCAGGTGCCGTTCATCACGCCCATCACACGCCGGATCGCGTTGCCCGCCAGCCCCTCGGTCAGGGATTTGATCACCGGGATGCCGCCGGCGACCGCAGCTTCAAACCGGATCACCCGGCCCATGCTTTCGGCCAGCTCAGCCAATTCCTGCCCGTGATGCGCCAAAAGCGCCTTGTTCGCGGTGACGACATCCTTGCCCGCTTTTAGCGCGGCGATGGTGGCGTCTTTGGCAGGGCCGTCATGCCCGCCCATCAATTCAACGAAGACATCGATATCCTCGCGCGTGGCCAGAGCGACCGGGTCCGTTTCCCATGCATAGCCGGACAGATCCGCGTCGCGGTTCTTGGTGCGGTCGCGCGCGCTGACGGCGGTGATCATCACCGGGCGGCCGGTGCGTGCGGCCAGCACATCGGCGTGGCGCTGCACGATCTTCACCGCGCCAATGCCGACGGTGCCAAGCCCCGCGATGCCAAGGCGGAGCGGTTGGGCGTCAGGGGCGGACATGGGAACCTCGTGCGATTGTCGGACTGTTGCGCCCTGTTAGCCGTTTGGCGGCGCGCTTGCAACGTGGCCGTGGGGCGCGCCTAAGGTGTGGCGCTGCGCAAGCGGTCTGCCCGGGCGCGCAGGGCGGCGGCGCGTGCCTCTAGCCCCGGCGCGGGCGAGGGCGTCAGCGGCTGGTCGATCAACACCGTATCAAGCGGCACCAGCGCCGGATAATCGGCGGTTTGTCCGCTTGCGCAGGCGGCGAGCAAAGCGGGCAAAAGCAAAAGCGGGGTCAGGCGGGGCATCGGCTCATCGCGGTTGCAGCGGTCCGCGCCACCATAGGCGGGCGCGCTGTAAGGCGCCAGAGCGCTTTGCGGTTGAAGAGTGA
Organism: Rhodobacter sp. TJ_12; assembly: GCF_020023995.1. GTDB lineage: Bacteria > Pseudomonadota > Alphaproteobacteria > Rhodobacterales > Rhodobacteraceae > Rhodobacter. The sequence goes on from NZ_NRRD01000018.1 coordinate 39,099, forward strand.
ACGTGCGTTCAGTTACCCTGAGGCATGGCACGCAAGACCGGTTCGCATTCCGAAATCACCGGCCCGCGCATTCGCGCGGAGGCCAGCCGCTTGTTCGCACGCCATGGTTTCGCGGCGGTGTCGATGCGCCAGATCGCGGCGGCGGTGGGGGTGCAGGCGGGGGCACTGTATCTTTATACGCCTGACAAGGAAGCGCTGCTGTTTGATCTGCTTAAGACCCATATGGAGGAGTTGCTGGCCGCTTGGCACACTGAACCGAAGGGCGCGGAGCCGCTTGAGGCGCTTGAACGTTTCGTGCGCTTTCACATCGGCTTCAACCTGATGCGGTCTGAAGCGGTGTTCCTGAGCTATATGGAGCTGCGCAACCTGTCAGAGGCGAATTTCGCGGTGATCGAGGGGTTGCGGCGTGCCTATGAAACCGAGTTGGAAGAAATCTTGAAGGCGGGGCAGGCGGCGGGCGCGTTGTCCGTGCCCGATACCAAACTCGCGACCATGGCGATCATCGCCATGCTGACCGGGGTCAACACTTGGTACCGTGAAGGCGGTCGGCTGAGCCGCGACACTGTCGAGACGATCTATTGGGATATGGTGCGCAAGGCGGTGGGCGCCTGAGCGGTTACTTTTGCGCGTTCCAGACCGTGCGCGGGCCGCGCGGGCGGGTCACAACAAAGTTCGAGAACCGCAGCCTTTCGCTGAGCCCTTGCTTAGTCCAGTTTGTGCCGTCTAGGGTCATTTCCCGGTCACCAATCGCGAAGATTGGGAAGTAGGAATAGGAGCTTTCAACGATCACCGCGGTATCGCCCGCGCCCATGATCGGAATGCGCGACGCTTCTTGATTGATCGAACTGCTGTTGTGCACCGAAACGCCGTTGGTCGCGGTGGTGTAAGAGCTTTCAAGCGTGAATTGTTTGGTGCTTCCGTCGCAATTGCGCAGGTCCGACGGCGTGGCGGTGCAGGAAATGATCGAGACCCGCAGCCACGTATAATTCTCGTTTGGGGCGGCGGCGATGTAGTCGAACACCTTTTTCAGGCCGTTCACATAGGTCGGGCCAATCGCATTGCGCTCGCGCGAGATCAGGTCGCCCACGGTATAGGTCGCGCGCAAGGCTTGGGACCGCATGCGGAACGCGTCATAGAATTGAAACGCGATCACATACCAGCCCAGCAGCAACAGGCCGCCATAAAGCCCCTCGATCGGGATCGAGCCATTTTCCTGACGCCAGAACTGTCTTAGAAATTTCAACATCTTTCGCCCCCTTCCCGCATCACGATCCGGGTCGCGGTTCGTTGACGAAGGCGGTCACCGACACCAGCGCCGCGCGGCCATCAACATCGCGTGCAAGTGCCATGGCCAGGGGGTTCACCTCCATCATCGTGTCGATCTTCAGGCAGGCGCGCAAGATCATCAACTGGTTGGTGCCGCCGCGCAGAATCTGCGGCGAGATCGAGGCGGCATTGCTTGAATCGACGCATAGCGCGGCGGCTTGGTTCGTGGCGGTCCATGTGTCGGTATCGACGGGAAAGACCTCAACCGCGAGCCGATCCATGCAATCGGGGATGAAGGCGATATTGGTGCAGATCGAGCGTTTAAGTTGTTCGTGCGAGGGCAGATCTTCTAGCCCCAGCCGCAAGATCCGCGTCGTCAGATCGATGCCGCGATCAAAAAGTGTCTGCTTGATGATCAACACGCCCATTTCGACCGAAGCTGCCATGATCATGATGAAAAGCGGCAACCACAAAAGCGCCGGGATCGTGACCGCCCCCTCCTCAGAGTGGCGCAACCGGCCTAGCCAGCTTTTCGGGGTCTGCGTTCTCATGCCGGCCCCCTTAATTCGTCAGCCGGAGCGAGTTGATCGCGGAAGCGATGGAGGCAAAGGCATCGGTCAAATCCAGCGCGCTGACCTCATAGGCATAGGTGTCGGCGGTGGCGCATTTGCGCAGCACCTCTTTGCCGGAGGTGGGCGCATCCACGGCCACGGTGAAGATGATGATATTGTGCTCATCGTCTTTCGCTGTGGTGCACAGGGCATTCAGCGCCGAGTCTTTCTCCGAAAACTCTGACTGCTCTGCCATTGCGTTATAAATGTCGGTCTTTCCGACGCCGTAGTAGATGTCGCTCAGCGGACGATAGAAGAAGATATCGATGAAGCCTTGCAGCGAATAGCCTTTGGACCAGATCGTTTCCCACGAGATGTTGTATTTCGTGCCATAGATTTGGTAGGCGTAATACCACTTGTCGTATTTGAAGCTGTAATAGGGCTTGGTTCGCCCCTCGACGTAATAGAACAGCTCGTCCCAGTCATACTGGTTTTGCGAAAAAGCCGTTGCGCTGCGGCGCGACACGAAGCCGGAATCGCCGGTGCGATAGGCCGGTTTTGTGGAGTAGGAGCGGGTGTTCTGACCATCGGTCATCAGCACCATCACCTTCATCGCGGTTTCATCCACGTCCTTGGTGCCATCGTCATAATCGAAGGGCCGCCCGGCAAGGTCCGACGAGACCCAGTTTTTCGAGATCATCGAGGTTACTGCCGGGGCTGCGTCCGGATCCAAAAGCGCCAACCCCCAACGGGCGCCGACATCAATCGCGGTATCACCGCCCGGGCGGAGCGCATTGATCGCACTTTTGATCGTGGTTTCATTATTGGCAAAGGCCAGAACCGACGAATAGGAATTCTCGTAGCAGTTTTGGTTCGTCACGGTTGACCGCAGTGACCAACTGCCTTGCCCCAGCGCATATTGGCCCCAATAGTCGAAGCTGTCGCCATACATGGTGCGCTGCAACGTGGTCGACGGCGAGATCGCGATCTGGTTCGTGGGCAAAGTGAACACATCGGCACAGGTGTTTTGCGTGTGATCGGTCGATAGCTTGAAGACCGAGCCAAGCTTGCTGCCCAGCGTGACCTGCTGGTTATAGGGCACAATCGAGATCGAAAGCCGCCCTGCCGGTGCGGTAGGCGGTTGAACCGTATCGAACATTTCCTCGACGAAATTTAGCGCCGCCGGGCGCAACTGATCCATCCGGGTCGGATAGACGCCGTTATAGCTGCTGTCATTGTCGTGGTAGATGTTGAAATTCATCGACCCCGAAATATCGAGCACCAAGGAAATTTCGACGTTGCCGATCGATTCCATCGCTTGGCTGTTGCCTGCGGTGTGCAGTTCGTCGATCCCCACCAGCGGGCCGAAGATCGTCGGCATCCGGTCTGTCGTTCTGATGGTGACACGGCGCCATTCATCGAAATCGCCTTCTTCGACCTTGGTATCTGTATCGAGATAGTCGAGCCCGGCCTTGGCGAGATAATCGTCCACCACCGCTTCCGGGTCGAGATTTTGCGACAGCGAGGCTGCCGCCAGCGCGGCCCGGTCAAGCGTGTTCTGAATGACGGCGCGACGTTCTTCGATCCGCACAAGGTCGATGGCGATGCCGGTGCAGACCAGCATGATGATAAAGATCTGAAGCGACAGGATGATCAGCGCGCCGTCTTCTTCGCGCAGGACACGGGAGAGCCAGCGCTGCGCGCGGCTGTCTGGCGTGCCTTTTCTGTTCTGTTGCAATCCCATTCCACCACTCCATTCCAGCACACCGTCTGGTTAAGACGCTGCGCGGAAGATGATTTCTCGACTATCGTTATCGAGGCGGATCGGGGCGGAAATGAGGCAGCCACATGGCCGTTCAGGCTGATTGTGCCTGCTGGCGCAACGCTGCACGACAACTGTGTGGCGCGGTTTCCGCAGCGTCGACAATACGACATGGAATTTCCGCTTGGTTTAGCAATTTCCTTCACCCGGTTAACCAAAGCCGCTTAGTGATTCGTTAAGCATGCCGCGAGTCTGCCGGGGCGAAGGCGCGGGGGATCGTGCGCCGCTCGCTTGCAAGCGGATGGAAACGGGCTTGAGAACGGGGCTGTGTGCCGGGCGACGCGGTCGGGGGCGGATCGCGCATGCGGGCTCTCGACTCGGGCGCGGCTTGGCCCGATATTGGCGCCATGTCGCTACCTCCCGGATTCCTTGACGACCTGCGCACCCGCGTGACGCTTTCCGACGTTGTCGGGCGCAAAGTCATGTGGGATCAGCGCAAGTCGAATCGGGCCAAGGGGGATTACTGGGCGCCGTGCCCCTTCCACCATGAAAATACGGCCTCGTTCCATGTCGATGACCGCAAGGGCTTTTACTATTGTTTCGGGTGCCATGCGAAAGGCGATGCGCTCAGTTTTGTGAAGGAAACCGAGAACGTCTCTTTCATGGAGGCGGTTGAGATTTTGGCGCGTGAGGCGGGCATGCCGATGCCCGCGCGCGATCCAAAGGCGGCCGAGCGCGCGGATCGGCGCACCGAATTGGCCAATGTCATGGAAGAGGCGGTGAAATATTTCCGCCTTCAGCTAAGTACGCAGGCAGGCGCGGGCGCGCGCGATTATCTGGCCCGGCGCCGGTTCCCGCCCGCCGCGCTGGAGCGGTTCGAGATTGGCTTTGCACCCGATACCCGGCAGGGGCTTTTTCAGGCGCTGACAGGCAAAGGCATTGCGCCCGATCTGATTGTTGATGCGGGCCTGTGTATCCGCCCCGACGATGGCGGCGCGCCCTATGACCGGTTCCGGGGGCGGATCATCTTTCCGATTCGCGATGCCCGTGGGCGGGCCATTTCGTTGGGTGGTCGGGCGATGGACCCGAATGCCCGGGCAAAGTACCTCAACGGACCCGAGACAGAGCTTTTTGATAAGGGGCGCAATCTCTACAACGTCGGCCCCGCGCGGCAAGCCTGCGGTAAGGGGCAGCCGCTGATTGTCGCCGAAGGCTATGTCGATGTGATTGCGCTGGTTGAAGCGGGGTTTGCCGGTGCCGTGGCACCGCTGGGCACCGCGATCACCGAGGATCAGTTGCGGCTGATGTGGCGCATTTCCGATGAGCCGATCATTGCGCTGGATGGCGATACCGCCGGATTGCGGGCAGGGATGCGGCTCGTCGATCTGGCGCTGCCACTGCTGGAGGCGGGCAAGGGGCTGCGCTTTGCGATTTTACCCAGTGGCCAGGACCCTGATGATCTGATCCGCGCCGAGGGGCGCGAGGCGATGGAAAAGGTGATCGCGGGCGCGCGCCCGATGGTCGATCTTTTGTGGCGGCGCGAGACCGAGGGCAAGGTCTTCGACAGCCCGGAGCGGCGCGCCGCGCTCGACAAGACTTTGCGCGCCGCGCTGGGCCGGATTTCCGATCTCTCTTTGCGGGGCCATTATGGGGCCGAGATCAAGCGGCTGCGCGAAGAGTTGTTTGGCATGGGGCCTGCAGCCCCGACCGGCGGATGGCAAACGCGCGCCCGGATGCCGTGGAGGCCGGGCAAAGGTCCGGTGCTGCCGCTCAGCTCGACCCGCTCTACGCTTTTGGCCGCGGCGGCAGGCGATACGGTGGCCCAGCAACTGCGCGAAACCATGTGCCTGGCGATCTTGGTCACCCATCCCGGGCTGCTGGCCGAGTTTGAAAGCCAGATCGAGCGGCTGCATCTGTCGGACCCTGAGCTAGAGGCGCTTTTGTCGCTGATGCTGACCTATGCCCATGATGGGCCCGAGGCGCTGGCGGATCGGCTGGCACAAGAGGCGCCCGCCGCGCTTGAAAAGCTGCTGAACCACCCCCATGTAAGAACCGCCCCCCCCGTGTTGCGCCGGACTGACACCGCTTTTGCCCGCATGTGCTTGGCAGAGGAATTGGCAAAGCTCGCAGCCGCCCGCGCGGTGAAGGCAGAAACGGAAGAAGCCATTGAGGCGCTCGAAGGTTTGGCTGACGAGGGCGTGACGTGGCGAATCACTCAGGCGACGAAGGCTTATCACCATGCGGAAAAGTCGAAAATCAACGACACCGCCGATCTTGGCGAAGACCGCGCGGCGATGTCGCAATTCCTGCAATCGCTGCTAGATAAACACTCAGGCGGGTGAAACAGATCAAAACTGATTCGCCCTCTGTGATTCGCCGTTGTGATTCGATAAAACGGCGGGAAACGATTCGATTCCGCCACGCGAGGCCCCGCGTGACGACGATTAGCCCGATGAAGCCGGAGCAAGGAGCGCCCATGGCCGCCAAGGACATCGACGATAGCAAAACCGATACCGCCGCCGAAGAGGAGACGTCCTTTGACATGAGCCAGGCTGCGGTCAAGCGGATGATCGCCGAGGCGAAGGAACGTGGCTATATCACCATCGATCAGCTCAATGCGGTGATGCCGCCCGAACAAGTGTCGGGCGACCAGATCGAGGATGTGATGTCGATGCTCTCGGAAATGGGCATCAATGTCGTCGAAGGGGAAGAAACCGAAGAGGCCGAAGGCGGGCAGGTCGTCGAGACTGGTTCCGGTTCGCGTGAGGTTGCGGTTGCTGGCTCGACCTCGGAAACGCTGGATCGTACCGATGACCCGGTGCGGATGTATCTGCGCGAGATGGGCTCGGTCGAATTGCTGTCGCGCGAAGGCGAAATCGCGATTGCCAAGCGCATCGAGGCGGGCCGTAACACGATGATCGCCGGGCTGTGCGAAAGCCCGCTGACCTTTCAGGCCATCACCATCTGGCGCGACGAACTTCTGTCTGAAGAAATTCTGCTGCGCGATGTGATCGACCTTGATGCTACCTTCGGTCGTTCGATCGATGGGGAAGACGAGGACGACGACGATGGTCGCCCGGTTGAAGGCATGCCCATCGATGGTGCCGAGACCGAAACGGCGCAACCGCGCCAAGCCTCCAGCGAACCGGAATATGATGCCGACGGCAATCCGATTGCGCGCAACGACGACGAGGATGACGACGACGACACCTCGAACATGTCGCTGGCCGCGATGGAGGCTGCGCTCAAGCCCAAGGTCCTTGAAACTCTCGATCTGATTGCGCGCGACTATGCCAATCTGGCCGAGATGCAAGACCAGCGCATGTCGGCGACGCTGAACGAAGATGGCACCTTCTCGGTTGCCGAAGAGGCCGCCTATCAAAAGCTGCGCTCGGAAATCGTTTTGCTGGTGAACGAATTGCACCTGCATAACAACCGGATCGAAGCGCTGATTGACCAGCTTTACGGCATCAACCGTAAGATCATGTCGATTGACAGCGGCATGGTGAAACTGGCCGATAGCGCGCGGATTCCGCGCCGCGAATTCATCGACGAATATCGCGGCTACGAGCTGGACCCGACCTGGATGGACCGGATGGCTGCCAAGTCGGGCCGGGGCTGGGCCACGCTGATGGAAAAGAACGGCGGCAAGCTGGAAGATTTGCGCGCGCAGATGGCGCAAGTCGGCCAGTATGTCGGGGTGGATATTTCCGAATTCCGCCGCATCGTGAACCAAGTGCAAAAGGGCGAAAAAGAAGCCCGGCAAGCGAAGAAGGAAATGGTCGAGGCGAACCTGCGGCTCGTGATTTCCATCGCCAAGAAATACACCAACCGCGGCTTGCAGTTCCTTGACCTTATTCAGGAAGGCAATATCGGCCTGATGAAAGCGGTCGATAAGTTCGAATATCGGCGCGGCTACAAGTTCTCGACCTATGCGACCTGGTGGATCCGTCAGGCGATCACCCGGTCGATCGCGGACCAAGCGCGCACCATCCGTATCCCGGTGCATATGATCGAAACGATCAACAAGCTGGTGCGCACCGGGCGGCAGATGCTGCATGAAATCGGTCGTGAGCCCACGCCCGAGGAATTGGCCGACAAGCTGCAAATGCCGCTGGAAAAGGTTCGCAAGGTGATGAAGATCGCCAAGGAGCCGATTTCGCTCGAAACGCCGATTGGCGACGAGGAAGACAGCCAACTGGGCGATTTCATCGAGGACAAGAACGCCGTTTTGCCGCTCGATAGCGCGATTCAGGAAAACCTGAAGGAAACGACGACCCGCGTTTTGGCCAGCCTGACGCCGCGTGAAGAGCGGGTTTTGCGGATGCGCTTTGGTATCGGCATGAACACCGACCACACGCTGGAAGAAGTTGGCCAGCAGTTCAGCGTGACCCGCGAACGGATCCGGCAGATCGAGGCGAAGGCTTTGCGCAAGCTCAAGCACCCGTCGCGGTCGCGCAAGCTGCGCTCGTTCCTTGATCAATAAGCGCGGCGAAGCCCATGCTTGAGACAACGCCCCCGCATGGGGGCGTTTCTTTTTGGGGCGTGCCCCGCATGGGGCCGGGCGCCCTTTCCAAATGGGGGGCAGCTCTGTTTCACTGGGCTGGCCACGCTGCGCACGCCCGTTGCGCACCCAAAAGAAAGGCCCGCCCATGCAGACCCGCCCCAATATTCTGATCATTATGGTGGATCAGGCCAATGGCACCTTGTTTCCCGATGGTCCCGCGCCGTTCCTGCACACCCCCCACCTTGATGCGCTGGCGGCGCGCTCGGTGCGCTTTGCCCATACCTACACGGCCAGCCCGCTTTGTGCGCCTGCGCGGGCCTCGTTCATGTCGGGGCAATTGCCGTCGCGCACGCGGGTCTATGACAATGCCGCTGAATTCTGTTCCGATATTCCCACCTTTGCGCACCACCTGCGCCGCGCGGGCTATGCCACCACGCTGTCAGGCAAAATGCATTTTGTCGGCCCAGATCAGTTGCACGGCTTCGAAGAGCGGCTGACGACCGATATTTACCCCGCTGATTTTGGCTGGACGCCGGATTACACAAGGCCCGGCGAGCGGATCGATTGGTGGTATCACAATCTTGGCTCGGTCACTGGCGCGGGCGTGGCCGAGATTTCCAACCAGATGGAATATGATGACGAGGTGGCCTATCACGCAACCCGCAAGCTATATGATCTGTCGCGGCGCAGCGATGACCGGCCTTGGTGCCTGACGGTTTCGTTCACCCACCCGCATGACCCCTATGTGGCGCGCCGCAAGTTCTGGGATCTGTATGAGGGGTGCGCGGAGCTTGAGCCCAAAGTGCCCGCCTTCGATCTGGCCGCGCATGATGCGCAGTCGCGCCGCATTTTAGAGTCGTGCGATATCGAAAATTTCGATATCCAGCCCGCGCATATCCGCCGCGCCCGGCAGGGCTATTTCGCCAATATCTCTTACCTGGATGAAAAGATAGGTGAAATTCTGGATGTTCTGGAACGAGGCCGGATGGCTGAAGACACGATTGTTGTCTTTGTCTCCGATCACGGGGACATGTTGGGCGAGCGGGGCTTGTGGTTCAAGATGAGCTTTTTCGACGGCTCGGCCCGGGTGCCCTTGATGATTTCGGCCCCGGGCTGGGAGGCTGGGCGGGTCGATACGCCCGTTTCAACGCTGGATGTAACGCCCACCTTGGCGGTGCTGGCGGGCATTGATATCTCGACCCTTGCGCGCTGGACCGATGGGGTAGACCTTGCCCCCATCGCCAAAGGCGCGCCGCGTCCCCCGGTGCCGGTTGAATATGCTGCCGAAGCCAGCATCGCGCCCTTGGTCTGTTTGCGCGATGGGCGCTACAAGATCATGCTGTGCGACGCCGATCCGCCGCTTCTTTACGATCTGGAGGCTGATCCGCAAGAGCTGGTGAATTTGGCCAATGATCCGGCCCATGCCGACACGCTGGCCCGGTTGACCGAACTGGCGATGGCGCGTTGGGATTTGGGCGCCTTTGACGCTGCGGTGCGAGAAAGTCAGGCGCGGCGCTGGGTCGTTTATGAGGCGCTGCGCAACGGGGCCTATTTCCCATGGGATTACCAGCCGCTGCAACGCGCGTCGGAACGCTATATGCGCAACCACATGGATTTGAACACGCTAGAGGAAAGCCAGCGCTACCCGCGCGGGGAATGATCACAGGCTGGCCAGTCGGCGTGCCGCAAGCCAACTGGCCGCCGCCATCAACCCGGCGGTGGCCAGACACAGTGCAAGCCCGCCGATCTGATAGCTAAGCCCCGACAAAAGCGTGCCAATCAGCCGCCCGGCCGCATTCGCCATATAGTAAAAGCCCACATCACGGGTGATCCGCTCTGCCGATCCAAAGGCAAGGATCAAATAGGAATGCAGCGCGGAATTCAGCGCGAAAACTGCCCCAAACAGCAACAACCCTGCCACCAGAAGCGCGGTCAGCCATGGGGCGGGCGCCCCGGCCAGTGCCGTGGCTGCTGCCAGCGTAAAGGGGATCGGCACCAGCGCACCGGCCCAGCCAATCGCCTTGCGGGTCACCGCCGCTTCGGGCAGCGTTCTTGCGCGCAAAAGCTTGGGGGCGAAGCCCTGCACCGCACCGTAACCGATGATCCAAAGCGCCATGAAGCCGCCGGTTAGGAAAAACGCCTCGCGGCTGCCCTGTGCGGTGCCATCGGACAGGACCGCGTGAAAATAGATCGGAATGCCGACGACAAACCACACATCGCGCGCGCCAAACAAAAACATCCGCGCAAGGCTCAGCCGGTTCACGCGCGGATCTTTTGATCGCCATCCGCCCCAGCTTTCGGCGGATTTCATCCGCCCCGGCAGGCCCTTGGGCAAGAACACCACCACGGCGGCAAGGATCGCAGCCAAGATCGCGGCCATGCCCCAGATCGCGGGTTTGAAACCGACCAGCGCCAATAGCGCCGCGCCCAGAAAGAAGCCAAGTCCCTTGACTGCGTTCTTTGACCCGGTCAGCGCCGCCACCCAGCGAAACAGTGCGCCATCGCCGCTGGGGGCCAGCAGCTTCACCGCGGATTTGGACGACATCTTGGCCAGATCCTTGGCCACGCCGGAAACGCCCTGCACCGCCATCACAAAAATCACCGAGGCGGTCAGGCTCCACCCCGGGTTCAACTGCGCCAGCGCGACCAGCGCCCCGATTTGCAGCGCCAGTCCGCCATAAAGCGTGGCCGCCAAGCCAAAGCGCGCGGCAAGCCAGCCGGCGCCAAGGTTGGTGACAATCCCCGCCACCTCATAAAGCAGAAAAAGCCATGCCAGATCGACGGGGCTGAACCCCAACTGGTTGAAATGCAGCAGAACCAGCATCCGCAACGCCCCGTCAGAGAGCATGAAAGCCCAATAGGCGGCGGTCACGGCGGCATAGGCGCGGATCGGGTTGTCGCTCATCGCGGGTCCTGTCGTCAGCCGGGGTCAGAGACTTTGGGCAACCATGCGGGCAATATCCGCCAGACGGCAGGCATAGCCCCATTCGTTGTCATACCAAGCATAGACCTTCAATTGTGTGCCATTGATGACCATGGTCGAGGGCGCATCGATAATGGCGGATCGGTCATCATTGGTGAAATCCGAAGACACAAGCGGGCGCGTTTCCACGCCCAAAATGCCCCGCAGCGGGCCGTCGGCGGCGGCGGTGAAAAGCGCATTGACCTCTTCTGCCGTGGTCGGACGCTCCAGTTCAAAGACGCAATCGGTGAGCGAGGCATTTAACAGCGGCACGCGGACCGCATGGCCATTCAGGCGGCCTTTCAATTCGGGATAGATCAGCGTGATCGCGGTGGCCGAGCCGGTGGTGGTGGGGATCAGGTTCGTCAGCGCAGAGCGCGCGCGACGCATATCTTTGGCCGGACGATCGACGATCGTTTGGGTATTTGTCACATCGTGCAAGGTGGTGATCGACCCGTGGCGAATGCCAAGATGTTCGTGGATCACCTTCACCACCGGCGCTAAGCAATTGGTGGTGCAAGAGGCCGCGGTCACAAGCCGCTGGCTGCCGTCGTAAAGGTGGTGGTTCACCCCATAAACAAGGTTGAGCGCCTCCCCATCCTTGACCGGCGCGCTCACGACCACTTTTTGCACCCCTGCGTTGAAGTAGGGGGCGATCTTCGCGGCGGTTTTGAAGACGCCAGTGCAATCGATCACCAGATCGATGCCCATTTCCCGCAGCGGAAGGTCTTCAAGCCGCGTCTCTTGCGTCAGCCGGATGCGCTGGTCGTTCAGCACCAAGGCGCCGGCCTCGGCGCGCACCGGGGTTTGCCAGCGGCCATGCACGGAATCGAATTCCATCAACAGCGCAAGCTGCTCAGCATCGCCCGCCGGTTCGTTCACCAGCACAATCTCGCCGCCTGCGCCAGCATCCATCAGGTTGCGCAGGGCAAGTTTGCCCATTCTTCCAAGGCCATTGAGGGCGATGCGCGGCATAGGTCACTCCGTATCGATCTGGGGGGCAAGCGTGTCGAGGCGCGCTTGCAAGGCGCGCCGGTCAAGCGTTTCAAGAGGCAAGGCGACAAAGGCAGACAGCCGACGATGCAGCGCGGCATAGCATTCAGCAAAGGCCAAGGCTTTCTGCGCCCCGGTGCCCGTCGCCTGCGCCGGGTCAGGCAGACCCCAATGCGCGCTGATCGGCTGGCCCGGCCAGGGCGGGCATTCCTCGGTCGCGGCCAGATCGCATAGGGTAAAAACGAAATGCATCTGCGGCGCGTTGGGTGCGCGGAACTGCGCCAAAGATTTGGACTTCAGCGTGTCGGTGGCATGGCCATTGCGCGCCAGCACCTCCAGCGCGAATGGGTTCGGTGCAGCCCCGGGGCGGGTGCCCGCCGAATGGGCGACGAACCGGCCTTGCCCAAGGTCGCGCAGCAGCGCCTCGGCGATGATCGAGCGGGCGGAGTTCCCGGTGCATAGAAACAGAACATGGAATGGGGCCACCGGTGCGGGTCCGCTGTTCAACACCTTGGGCAGAACATCGCCCCGCGCCCGCCCCAGATCAAGCGCTAGGTAGTCCACCAAAGCCTCGGTCGTTTCCAGATTGGCGGCGTAAAGCCTAGCACGTCCGTCCCGTGTCACCGTCACCAAGCGCGCGGCGGCGAGGTCGGACAGGTGATGCGACAGCGTGTTGGGCTTTAGCCCCAAGGCTTTGACGATCTCGCCGGGACGGACACCCGAGGGCGCACGGCGCAAGATCAGCCGCAGCACAGCCAACCGATCCGGGTGGCCAAGGGTCGCAAAGGCGGTGGCGGCAAAAGTATGTTCCATAATTCCGGATTAGTGGAAATAATTATGCGTGTCGAATGATGATTGCATGACAGTTGTGCGACGCGTGCCATGACACGGGCGCTTCAGGCCGGGGTGGGCCGGTCCGGCGATGTGACGCGGGCCAACGTCGTGAAACTGTCATGCGCCCGCGCGATCTTTTGGCGTCTTTGCCTGAACGGATTTGTCCATGCTTACGCGCCTGCTGCACCGTCTTGCCCAAGCCTTGATCGTTTTTGGCGTCAGCACTGGGCTTGCCAGCGCTTGGCCGATGCCAAAAGGAGAGGGGCTCAAGACGCTGCGCAAGGAATGCACCCGCTGTCACGCGCTGCGCAATATCGTCAATGCTGACGGTCGCGCCCGCGCGGAATGGGAAAAGCACGTTGTCGATATGACCGATATCGAGCGCCGCCCCGAGGCGATGAAAGCCGTGGTGGATTATCTGACCGAGCATTTCCCGCCCGGCTATTGACCCGCGCCCGCACAGACGAAGCGTCGCCTGTCATAAGCCGTAAAATGCGCTAGAAGGGCAGAGCGGCGCGACCGGCCCGCAGGAAACGGGAGCAAGATGGTGAGCGAAGAGACGCAGCGTTTGGCCCTCACTTGGGCGACGATTCTGGGCATGGCGATGGCGGCCCTGTGCCATTGGGCGTTGCCGGGTCTGGCGGAAAGCTGGCTCGAAGCTGCCGCACTGGTCGTCGTGTTTTTGGCTGGTGGTGTGCCCGCCGCGCTGCGCGCGCTGGACGCGCTGATCAAGGAACGCACGCTCGACATCGATCTGTTGATGGTGATTGCGGCCGTTGCAGCCGCAGCGGTGGGGGCGGCGCTGGAAGGCGCGGTGCTTTTGACGCTGTTCAGCCTGTCGACCACCTTGGAGCATCGCGCGATGGGGCGCACGCGCCGCGCGATTGAGGCGTTGATGGAACTGCGCCCGGATCGAGCGCTCAAGCGTGTGGGCGACACCACGCAAGAGGTGGCAGTCGACAGCCTTGTGCCCGGCGATGTGGTGATGCTGCGCCCCGGCGCGCGGGTGCCGGTGGATGGCTTGATCGTCGAGGGCGAAGGCTCGGTCGATGAATCGACCATCACCGGGGAATCGGTGCCGGTGCACAAGGCACCGGGCGCGCAGGTGTTCGAAGCGACGGTGAACCTGCATGGTGTGCTGGCGGTCGAGGTGCGCAAGCCGCTCAGCGAAAGCACGGTCGCGCGGATGATCGCGCTGGTGACCGAGGCACAGGCGGCGCGCGCGCCGTCCGAGCGTTTTTCGGACTGGTTTGGTCAGCGTTACACGATTGCGGTTCTGGCGGGAGCGATTGTGGCGTTTATCGTTTTTGCCATGCTTGGCTATGGCTGGCACGCGGCGCTTTACAAGGCGGCCACGCTTTTGGTCGCGGCCAGCCCCTGTGCCATCGTGATTTCCGTGCCCGCAGCGATCTTGTCGGCCTTGGCGGTGTCCGCCCGGGGCGGGGTTCTGTTCAAAGGCGGCGCGGCGCTTGAAACATTGGCGTCGGTGTCGACCTTCGCTTTTGACAAGACCGGCACATTGACCACCGGGCGGCAAGAGTTGGTCGAAATCCACTGCGAAGGCGATGAACGCGATTTTCTGGCCCGTCTGGCGGGGCTTGAAGCGCATTCCGAACATCCGATTGCCGAGGCGATCCGGCGGGCCGCCAAGGCGCGCGGCCTTGCCCCGGTCACCGTGCGCGAGGCGCGCGCCGTCCCCGGAGAGGGGATGGTCGGTGTCGATGACAGCGGGGTGATCTGGGCGGGCAACGCGCGTTTGGCCGCGCGTATGGGCGCCAAGGCCGAGGTGGATGCGGCCCAAGCGCTGCCCGAGGCGGTGCAACAGGCGCCGCGCACCTTGGTGCTTTTGGGACGCGGGGCGCATTACATCGGCGCCGCGACCTTTGAAGATTTGCCGCGCAGTTCCACCCCTTACGGTCTTGCGGCGCTGCGCGCGGGCGGGGTGAAACAGATCGCCATGCTAACCGGTGACCGGCGCGCCGTGGCGGAGCGGGTCGGGGATGAGTTGCGCATCCCGCGCGCCGCGATCCATGCCGATCTGCGCCCCGAGGACAAGGTCGCCCTTGTGGCCGATCTGGCGGGCAAGGGGCGCGTCGCCTTTGTGGGCGACGGGGTGAATGATGCGGCGGCGCTGGCGCGCGCCGATGTGGGGATCGCGATGGGGGCGGCGGGCTCCGAAGTGGCGCTTCAAGCGGCGGATGTGGCCCTTTTGTCCGACGATATTGCCCGTCTGGCCGAGGCGCATCGTCTGGCCAAGCGCACCGCCACGATCATCCGACAAAACCTTGTCTTTGCCATGGGGGCGATGGTGGTGCTGGTCACTTCGGGGCTGTTTTTTTCTTTGCCGTTGCCGATTGCGGTGATCGGCCACGAAGGCGGCACCGTTTTGGTGGTGTTGAACGGCTTGCGGCTTTTGACCGACCCGATCCGCAAGACAGAGGCCTAAAGCCCGGGGCTTAGGCTTCCAAAAGCGGCAAGATCACGCCCAGAACCCAAGCCAAGCTGACCCCAAGCCCCAGCCCGGCGGGCAGTGCGCCTGTGCGGCGCGCGATCCAGCGCCCCATCAGCCCATGCACCAACCAAAAGACCACGATCACTGGCAGGGCCATCAAGATGAACAGCCGATCCGCATCGCCAAGGGCCACCGTGGCCGCAAGCGCGGCAAGCGCAATCAGTCGCGCCACCACCCGCCGCCATAGCGCTGCCCGTCCCGCCTCGGTCAGGGCCGCATCGGCCAGCATGAACGGCACCGTGCCCAGCACCAAAACCGCCATCAAAACCGCGCGCTCGGGCGAGGGCCAGAAATTGGTGAAATAGCGATCCAGCGCAAACCCAAAGAGTCCAAGCCCCCACAGGATCAACAGTCCGAGGGCTGCAAGCGACACCGGCCCGCGCAGCCCCGCGCCGCGCAAAACCGCCAGTTGCAGCACGCCGTAAAGCGCCAGATGCAGGCTTAAGGCGCTGATCGCGGTCACTGGCAGCGGGTTGACGTGAAAGGCTATCAGCAGCAGTGGCGTGGCCACGGCGGGGGCTAGACAGGCCAGCCAGAACTGCCCGCGCGAGATCGCCCGCGCCCCAGGACCCTTGCGCAACAGCGCCACCAGCGGATGCAGCAACAGCACCAGCCCGGTCAGAAGTGTGACGATCCAGACCCCCATCGCATCGATCGCGCCCGTGCTGACCCGACCGAAGCTGCGATCAAGCCAATCGCGTGCAGCGGTGATCGCCGCAGGGCTATAAAGCACGCCCACGTGGCCGACATGCGGTGCGACCATCGCGCGCCGCTCCACCGCACCGGAGACCGCCAGATCGCCCTCTGCCGCGGTGGGGTCGATTTGCTGCACAGCCTTCAGCGCGAAATCGCGCAGCATCCCCTCCCACGCGCCGGAAATCAGCAAAAGCCGCTCGGGCGCCTCTGGGCCGATGGCCTCGGAAAAGCTCGAAATCGCCACCACGGCATCAATCGGGGTGCCTGCCTGCGCCTCTTCTTCGGCCACGCGCACGATGATATCGGTCGCCATTGAATGCCCCAAAAGCGCCACGCCCGTCACCTTGGGCAGTGCGCGCGCGGCGGCGATGACCGCGCGGGTTTCCGCCATCAGATAGACGGTCGTCCCCTCGATCTTTGTGACATCGCCGCGCATCGGCACCGGATTGCGGCCTTGCCCCTCAAAATCGAAGGCCAAAACCCGATAGCCCGCCTGCGCCAGCCGAAAGGAGTAGCCCTGCATGATCTGACGTGAGCCTGCAAACCCATGCGCCACCACCACCGCGGGTCCCCCCTCGGCCCCCGCGCGCTGGTAAAGCGTCACAGGCGTTGTGCCGACGGCAAGCGGGCGCATCTGCACACCGGCCCGCTCGCGCTCCAGCATGAAGACGGACAGAAGAACCAGGCACAGGGCAAACAACCCCAGCGCGGCATGGCGGATCGGATGGGTCATGGCGGCTTTCCGGCTGAAATGGCCCATAAGGTCGCCCGAAATGCCGCCCGGTGCAATGGCGGCAACGGGTCGCGCAAAAAGACGCGGCCTGTCGGCCGCGTCTCATGCCCTCGGGTGGCCCTTGAAGGGCGACAGGAGGGGCATGACCCTATTTGCTTAGCGCACCAACAAAACCGGGCTGTGGCAGGTGCGGATCATCTCGGAAGTGGTGGAGCCCACGATCATCGTGCGGATGCGCGAATGGCCGTAAGCCCCCATCACCAGAAGGTCGAACCCTTCTTCTTCCTCGATCCGGCCCAGAACGGCGGCGGGTTGGCCCGCAATCACCTCGGTCGTGGCCTTGATCCCGGCTGCGCCCAAAAGCGCGGCGGCATCGTCAAGGCTGCGGCGCGCCTCGGAGGTGTCATGGCCGATGGTGACAAGGCGCACGGAAAGCCCGGCAAAGATCGGGCTGCGGGCCATGAAATCCACCGCGCGCATCGCCGAGGGGCCGCCATCCCACGCCACCAAAATCCGTTCCACGGGTTTGAAGGCGCGCGCGGCCACAAACACCGGGCGATGGCTGGCCCGCACGATCCGCTCTAGGTTTTGGCCCAGTGCCCGGTCGGGCTTTTCGGCGGTTTCACCGCGCTTGCCGATCAGCACGAGGCTGGCAGCAAGGTCTTGTTCGCCCACGGTTTCGGCAATCTCGCCATGGCGCAAATGCGGGGTTACGGCCTCGACGCCCGCGTCGCGGATCACGGCGGTCGCGTCATCCAAGATGGCACGGCCCCGATGCGCCACCAGCTTGGCGCGTTGTTCGTCCAGGCTGGCCAATTCTTGCATCAGGGCGGTGCGCGCGCCCAGCTTGATGGAGCCCGAATAGTCAGAGGGCGCGGCGGCTTCGCGCGGGCCCAGCACATGCACAAGGTCGATAGCCGCGTCGCCGCGTTTGGCGATCCAGGCGGCGTATTCACACAGGCTGTGCGAATAGATCGAGCCGTCGACGAAGGCGATGATCGTGTCGGTCATGGTCTTTTCCCCCGCCTCAATGCGCATTCAGCTTGTCAAGCGCATCGGGTTTGTCATGCAGCGCCAGCTTGTCCACGATGGTCTCTGACGCCTCGTTCATGCCGATGATTTCCACCGTTGCGCCATCGCGGCGGAACTTCAACACGGCCATGTCCAGCGCGGCAACGGACGAAATGTCCCAGATATGGGCATGGCTGACATCGATGGTGACGTGTTCCAGCGCCTCGCGGAAGTCAAAGGCGCGCATGAAATCTTCGACACTGGCGAAGAAAAGCTGCCCTTCGATGCGGTAGGTGCGCGCGCGGCCATCGGGCGAAAGCGTCGATGTGACGCGGAAGAGCTGCGCGATTTTGGCGGCAAAGAAAATGCCAGACAGCAGCACGCCCAGCACCACGCCAATGGCCAGGTTATGGGTCCAAACCACTGCGGCCACGGTCGCCAGCATGACGATGGAGCTTGAGGTCGGGTGGCTGCGCAACGCCTTCATCGACGACCAAGAGAAGGTCCCGATCGAAACCATGATCATGATCGCGACCAGCGCGGGCATCGGAATCTGGCCGACCCAATCGCCCAAGACGACGCAGAAGAACAAAAGCATCACCCCGGCGGTGAAGGTCGACAGCCGCCCCCGCCCGCCCGATTTCACGTTGATCATCGATTGGCCGATCATCGCACAGCCCGCCATGCCACCGATAAAGCCGGTCGCTGTATTGGCGATCCCTTGGCCGATGCATTCTTGGTTGCGGTCCGATGTGGTGTCGGTCAGGTCATCGACAATCTGCTGCGTCATCAGGCTTTCCAAAAGCCCCACCACGGCCACCGCGACCGAATAGGGGAAGATGATTTGCAGCGTCTCAAAGGTCAGCGGAATGTCCGGGATCAGGAAAACCGGCAGCGTATCGGGCAGCGCGCCCATGTCAGACACGGTGCGCACATCCCAGCCAAAGAAGATGGTCAGCGTTGTCAGCACGATAATGGTGACAAGGGGCGAGGGCACGGCGCGGGTGATGAGCGGGAACAGATAAATGATCGCAAGCCCGGCCGCGACCAGTGCATAGGTCATCCATGTCACGTGGCGCGGGTCTAATTCGGGCAATTGCGCCATGAAAATCAGGATCGCGAGCGCATTCACAAAGCCCGTCATCACCGAGCGCGAAACAAAGCGCATCACCCGCCCCAGCTTGATGACCCCGGCCCCGATCTGGATCAGGCCCGCCAAAACGGTGGCGGCCAGCAGATATTCCAGCCCGTGATCGCGCACCAGTGTGACCATCAGCACCGCGGTGGCGGCGGTGGCCGCCGAAATCATGCCCGGGCGCCCGCCGGTGATTGCGGTGATCACCGCAATCGAAAAACTGGCGTAAAGGCCCACTTTCGGGTCGACCCCCGCGATGATGGAAAACGCGATGGCTTCGGGAATAAGGGCCAGCGCCACGACAAGGCCTGACAGGACATCGCCGCGGATATTGCCAAGCCATTGGCTGCGATAGGCGGAAAGGGACAGCATGGAAAACCTCTTCGACGACCGGAGGGCGCGGGCCGGTGGGGTGGGTTTGCATTGGGTGGTCAGAGTGCGTTCATCCGGCACAAACGATACGCAAGGCGACCGGCCGGGGTGGTTCGGCCTCTCCCTAAACAGCCGCGCAGGACTTGCCAAGCCCGCAATCGCCTTGGGCATAGGCTCATGCGCGCATGTTGGATTGTTGGGCAGAGCGCGCAACAATCGCCAAAAACGCGGGCGCTGCGGCGACGCAAGCAGGATCGATGCTATCCGAGGGGCGTTATCAAAGGAAGAGAGATGGTGCTGCAAGAGAGGATTGAATTTTCGTCGCCTACCTCTAAAAATTCAATTAAAGCATTGATATATTGTGTAAAAAGTAGGATTTGGAGATTCGCACTGGTACAGTCCGATGGTACAGGTATTGGTACAGAACACCAGCGAATCGAAGCCTGCGTCAGCAGGCGATCACGGTGATTAAAAATGGCACATTGTTAGCTTCCGCGTCGCTTGAAACGCCGCATGAAAGAAATGGCGCATGCTCGGAAGCGGCCTTTTGCTGTCGTTCATCGGTGGATGGAGATTCTGCGGTCGCAGCCCATTCTGCCGACATTGGCGGAATTCAACCTTTGGATGCCAGCCACAGTAAGTGTGTGCATTGCTGCTCAAGACGACCTCTTGCGCGGACTGTACGATCCATGTGGTCAACGCAAGGCTGAACACCGCAGTTTGATCGCCCGTCTGTACCGCAAAACGAGTCACGGTAAAACGTGGCTGGCACCCGACTTCAAGATATCCTAGGCGTAGACGCTGCTCAATTCTTTCTTTTCGATCATGTTCAACAGGTCGATCCCATCCCAGCGAACAAACCAATGCTGCTGTTGGATTTCGTCGATTAGCGCTTCGGCCTCGGCAACAGTGATGCTTCCGGAGTTCGCGCCAATCCTGTTCCATGAAGCCCGAAGCAACTTAGCTCTCTCGGCCCTGTCCAGATAGGGACAAGCGAGGGAGTCCAGCAACAGATGCACTGCTTCAGAATCCCTATTCAGGTACTTCTCTGACGAAAATCGCTTACAGATGAAATCCCAAATTTGGTTCCTCTGAAGAGCGAACTCCGGTCGATCACCATAGATGAATAGCTTTACGACCAACTCGAAGTAACCTTGGCTCTTTCTGTCCAGTTTGGCGAGCGAGATCAGCTCGTGCTCCAGTTGCCCATCGCCCCCAAATTGTTGAAGACTAACCAGAATGTTGAGTATCTCGATAGGGATCACAGAATTTTTTGAAAACAAGCCTTCGAAGCTAGGTGCACTTGCCAATTGTGACGCCCAACGAAGGGAGGCTTCTTTGAGAATGTCAAAACCTTCAGCATCATGTTCTTGCAGATGCTGCGCAGCGCGCACGATGGCGTGAGACAGGCGAAGCGAGGACGCGACAGTTGGGTGAAGCGTAAAGAAGTAAAATCCAACATCGAGCAAGAAAAAGAACATTTGGCGATAGTCCCGCTCGACAACAGGACTTTCTTCCAACGCGACAAGATCAATGTACCCGTCAGCTATATCAATTACTTTCCGGCGCACGGCCCCAATAACATAGCTTGCGACCGCATCGTAACCAAGCTCGGAGGAAAAGCATGCTGCCTTAACCTCTCTGGTAAACTTTCCGAACAATGACCGATACTTGTAAATGTACTTCGGGAATAACGCCTTCTTACCGCTCGCAGGCAGGGTAACAGTTTCAAAGAGCTTTTCCCAATGAGCGCCAAGGGAATTATTGATCTCGTCGATCACCAGAGACTTTTTCGAGTAGAATGGCCGCTTGTCGAACTCTCTTTTCCCAGTATTCAGGTGCAGATTGTACTCTCGCAACGCGATTGATAGCTCGTGCTCCACCTGCTCGGCAATCGCAGGGTCATTGGTAAAAACATAGTAGTTGTCCACGTACCGCCTGCACTCATAGTCGACACCATCACGTATGGCAGGGCTTTTCGATTCAAGGTTACGGCGTGCATTCTGATCCACCTTTGCAAGAATGATTTCTGCAAAGATGCGACTGGCCTCCGGACCAATGCAGATACCACTAGTCTCGCCGTGATTGAGCCTTTGCATTACCGTATCGAACTGGTTTCCAAAACTCAGAGCGTGCTTATTATCTTTCGCCTCATCCTTGCTCTTCGTCGCCCACGCCATGGAATGCGTGTAAATGCTGTCAAAGCATTTGCTGATATCCAGAGATAACTGATATCGAAACTTTTTTTCCAAGCGAATGTGATCGTTTGAAGCGAAAAATTTGTAGAGGCGCTCAAATCCTGAATATGCGAAATAGCTTGCCGGGTTACGCACCAGTTTATCCAACTCCGCCGTATCCACGGTAGCGTTCTTGTATTGATTCTTGTCCTGCACTGGGGATGGCACAAAAAAGGAATTCCCAACTTTCTTAGGCGCACGAATGGAGAACGGTCCCCGCCCGGAATACTCGCAGATCAACTCCTCGTATTTTTGATAAAAATCAGCCAATATGACCTGACCCCTCGGATGCAGGAGGCTCAAGGTTCTGACGCTTCGAGAATCTTTGACGATATTGTACCTTAGCGGAACGGTGTAGCTCTTGCCGTCGTCTTTCAGCAAAAGGGCGTTCACCAAATCTTGGAAGTGCGCCGATTTCTTGGCTACCCCATGAAGGTTTTTGTAGAAACCATCGTTGCTTACGATTATCGGCACCTCAAAAGGTGACGTGTCTGTGAGCACCACGCGCCACTTGTCGGCTCGGCTTAGGTTGACCCGTGACTTCCTCTTGCTAGGCATACTTCCAGCACTCCATTAACTTTGCCAACCGATCAGCAGTGAATCGGAAGTGAACGCGGTTGGCGAACCCGCAGACGAATGAGTACTTGAGAAGCTCCTTTCTTTGACGGTTTGTCAGAGACAGCGCGAGCCTTCCTCCAATCGCCCCTGAACGGCACAGAACCATCGCCGAGAAAAACTTATCAAGCTCGGCGAGCGCCGGTGCGTTACTGTTGATAAGGCTGTATGTGTGCTGAAGGCCCGCACTTCGCTTCTTTTGCTGTCTTTCGTCAAAGAACTGATAGCCACAGGTCAAAATACGGATGCGATCTATTAGGTCGTCAAAGTTTCCGTCAGCCAAGTACTGCAGGAGCGATTTCACGATCCTCGTCTTGTTCTTTTTAACCTTTGAGTCGGCAATGTCTAAATCAACTTGACGAGCGAGAGGCCGGTCTTTGCCGATTTGGTGGACGCTAAACCTAAAGCCGAGGTAATCGAAGCTGTGCTCAACTGCTGCCGGCTTTACCTTCGCGCCTCCGAAGGTGTATATTTTTGATTTGGAGGAATTCAATTTCAGCCCCGTCGGCAGGGCCCTTTCGATATTATTCTTGAGCGTCTTTGGGTGTTCCAATTCAGGCAAGATGAGCACGATATCATCTACGTATCGAGCAAAATAATGTGCACCAAAAATCTCCTTCATATGGCGGTCGAACTCCTGCATATAGAATTCGCTAAGCTCCGCACTTATTGCTAAGCCTTGAGGCAATCCGCCTACAGAATTCATTTTGCAATGGTGAATCAGCGAGTTGACAACAGATCTTGTGCTTGGAGCAGTTATAAGCCTTCGATTCAGCAGGTTCGATAGTGTCTCCTGATCAACGGAAGGGTAGAAGCTCTTTATGTCCATCTTCGCAATGGTGAACGGCATGCCTTCTTCACAGAACAGTTTTAGTCGGCGTACAATTTCGATCCGGCTTCCCTGTTTTGATGCTGTAATTCTACGGATGTTCTGAGCAGCTTTTCGCAGCACCAGATCGCACGCCAGATCATTTACTTGATATATAGTCCGGCCAGCCAACTTATTCGGCGTCAATGGCAAAGAGGAGAAACCATTTCGCGCTGTGTTGACTGCCTGAGAAATCAAAGCTTCCCTGTGGGCTTCGTTCTTCAATGTGGGATGTTTAAGGAAATCGCTTTTGTTTAGGTGTCTTGCAAGTGCCGTGCTGCCAAATGTGGGATCGTACATGAAAGTCACTTTCGCCTATTCTCTTCAACCTTACGCCGAAAGCTGACCACATGGAAAGCACTGGATCGAGGGCGACGTCCGCTCGAAGGAAGTCAAATACCGTGTTCGCTATCGCAGCGAACGGCCACTTCTCACCCCGTGCGACAAACCTAGGGCAGCAAATGGCTAGCTTAGGCGTCGAAGAATAGTGTCGACTGCCCATCTTTTCTGGGGAGGAGCGCTGGGAAGAAGATGCAAAACTCAAGATCAAAAATTGGTATTTAAACCGACACTATGCAACGCATTAAATTGCATGTCGTAAATGTAACATTATGAATGGAACGCGTTCTGCAACTCGCTAACGGCTACTGCACCGCTTCTCGGCCCCAGCCCATAGCCCCCCCTTTGGGTCCCTGAGCATGGAAGAACGTGTCCACGTGATGTTTAGGTGGAGAAGCCCGCTGACGCGGACTATCAGACCGCCAGCCTTCGCCGCACATTCGCCACGCTGGAGGCGTGCCACATACCTCCGCGTGCGGTCTTTATACCACGCCGGTTGAGCTCTGACGCCATCGCCGCAAGCGTACGATGGCCCTGTTCCGCCACATCTGCAAGGACGTCTGCGAGCTCGTAGGCGCGCGCCAGCGCATCGGCTTTCTGAGCCGCACATGACGCCTTGTTGCCCTTGCCTGCGCGCCGCAGGGCTTCCGCGCCATTCGGGTTGCCCAGCGCCTGCCCTCGAGCTTTGGCGGCTTGCAACGCAGCTTTTGTGCGCTCGCTAATGGCGCGGGCTTCATCCTGTGCCACGAGGGCCAGAATACCAATCGTCAAAGGGGTAGCGGTTGGGTTATCGCAGGCGACGAAGTCCACCCCGGACTCCTGTAGATTGAGCAGAAAAGCAGCATTTCGACTGAGCCGGTCGAGCTTCGCAATTACTAGCTTAGAGCCGGTGAGCTTTGCCAACTTGAGTGCGGCTTGAAGCTGCGGGCGGTCCGCCTTGCGCCCGGACTCCACTTCGGTGAACGCGCCGACGATCTGGGCCGCGTTAGCGGCTGCATAGGCGGCAATCGCGGCCTCCTGAGCTTCCAGCCCAAGCCCGCTGCGCCCCTGCCGGTCGGTGGAAACGCGGGTATAGGTGACGATCTTCACGGCGAATTCCTCCAATATAAACTGGCGCAACGCCCGTTAGGTCAGTTTGTATATCAGCTTCACTGCTGCGTCTATCTTGTTCGGCAACTGGAATCATGAACAACCAATTTCCATTGTTGGCGAAGTTTGGTGGCTCGCCTTTAGGCCAAGTGTAGCAATTGCCCGGGGGAAAGTTGCTCTCGCGCGGCTGCGCGGCGACTTAAGGGCACTTGGGAGAGCGAGCTGTGCCTGCCGATCTGGTGCGTACGAGATTACGATAGGTGCGGGGGCGCGGGAAAATAGATCGCGCGCCCGCGCCCGCTGACGCGGGGCGGAGCTAACGACAGGGGTGGGGAAAAACAGAACCGGGCTAAGAAAAGCGGAAGCCTTTACGACAGGCAGGGGAAAGGGGCGAAGCCTTCACGACAGGCGCCGGATGAGGTGCAAGTAGAGAATAAGGGGTCTACATTCCTGTAAGTTGATGATTTGCAAGGATTTTACGGGGGCATCTCAAGGGGTGTACGAAGGGGAAAATGACGTCAATTTCCTACATCGTCGTAAGTGGTTGTTTTTAGGGGTAAAATGTAGGTAGTGTAGATAATGTAGATAAAGTCAAACCTTATACAGGAGAAAAAGAAATATTTTTTACGCTCCCCCGCCAAGGGGCCACTCGAAAAAGCGACCCCCTACTTTTCGCGCTCCGTGCATGTGTGAAAAATATTTTCTTTTTATATATAAGGCCCAAACCCCCCATTCCTCTGCATTTGCTACACTGCCTCAAAATTTTTAAGTGATTTCAACGGCTTGTGCGGGTGTAGGAAAAAATCGCCCCAGCACGCCGTCCTGATTTGTTGCACTAATTGTTTAAAAACAACAGGTTAATAGGCAAAACACGCCTCCAAAGTGTGCTTGATGAGAATTTCCAACACACACGCCCCTTCCAGCTTTTTATCGTTTAAAACCAGCTATTTGTGTGCGTGTAGGTGGTAAATCTGTGCTTGCGGTAACGCCAGCGTGAGGTTTCGTGAGCGTTTTCGTGCTGGAATGTTCGCTGTCGCGTTCGCTCATCGCGGCGTTCGAGGCAGGTGCTTTTGAACTGATTGATCTGATAGGCAAGCTTGAAGTCGCCTCATGCTTCTACGAATTTTGCAACTTGTTTCAGCGCTTCCAGCTTTTCGGTCAAAAGGTCGCTGCTCCCATATCTGGCTTCCGTAGCGTCTTCCCCGTCGAGCCGCCCCGCGATCAGCCGCCTGATTTCAGGGTCGATCTTCGCGCGCCGCGCCGCATCGGTCCAGCTATGCCTCAGAGCATGAAACCCTTGGCCTTTGGTCTTGATCCCAAGTGGCGCGAGGACTTTGCGAGAGAAGCGCCCACCGTAAATCTCTGTCAGCCGCCCGCGTGAGTCCGGGGTCATTTCGCGCAAGGTCTTTTGGTGGCGCTTGTCGGTGTACTCTTCAAGGAAAAGCATAGCCCCGCCCGCCTGACGGCGGCGCGCGACAAAGTCCAAGAAGCCCCTTTCGATACAGACCGGCGGAACAGGTATAACGCGCAAGGAATGCTCGTTCTTAACTTTCTGCACTTCATCTTCATCGGTGATCCGAAGGGCCGGGATATCGCCGCCGGTTAGAACATCTTCCACGAGCAGTTGCCCAAGTTCTTCCCGGCGCGCGCCTGAATAAGCTGACAGCATAGGAAGCCAGTGGTCGGCGGTGTCCGCGTGAGTGGTCGCGGCAACGTAGGCCAGAATAGCCTTCACTTGTTCGGGAGGGAAGCCCTTGCGCTTTTGCGTGCTTGCCTCTGCGATTTTTCCCTTCGGCTTGTCGATTTTGTATCCAACCCAAGGGTCCACAGTCAGCGCCCCCTTATTCAATGCAAAAGCGGACAGGGCCTTTAGATGATTTATCAGTCGTTCACGGACCTTGTAGCTTACCCGGTCAAGGTTCCCCTTTTGGGCAGCGGCAACGGCTGTGCGCATGGGCTTCTTGAGCCATTCGCGGGCGACAGGAAGGTCGCGGGCGGCATCGTCAAACTCTGCTAGATGCGCCCTGCTCAGTTTGGCTAGCGGTTGGTCCCCATGAAATTCGATCCATCGTCGGACGGTGTATCGTACGCTTTCGGCGTTCTGGATGGTGTACTCCTTGGCGCGAATAAAGGCCTCAGCCAGTTCAGCAACCCCCGAAAGGTCGCCGCCCGGCACCTCTACTTTCTCTCCCAACGCGCGCAGCGTCTTGGCCTCGCGCCGTGCAATCCCCTCAAGGGCGGCTGACGCCGCCCGGTGCTCTGCGGCTGCCAGTTCAATTTCCAGCGGGTCGGGCGGAAATTCCTCGGTATCCGTCATGGTGGACAGGTCACCCGCCGCAAGGAAGGCGCGCGCGGTCTGTGTGCTCTGAAAGGCCTCGAGAAGGCCTTCTAGCCCACCAGCACGGTCATAGAGCGCCCGTTGATCCGGCGGCAGTTCCGCAAGGCGCGCGTTCACGTCCGCACTGCGTGCCATCTCTTCCACTTGCTCGAGTAGTTGGGCACGGGCACGAATGACTTCATTCGCCGCGACCTTCGGGTCCGCCGTCTTGAGCGTGCCAGTCAGTAGCGCCCGGCCTTTATGCAAGTGGCGGATTTCCGGCGGAATCGAGATATTCAGGTGATAGGTGCCACCGCGTATCTTGGTGCCTGCAACCTTTGCCAATGCCATGCTAGCCCCCCTTGTACCAATGCAATCTTGGTACAAGGGTTGGTACAGCGCAATGGGCATAAGCGCCCGAAAAGGCTAAGTTTTTGATTTCAAAGAAAATAAAATGGTGCTGCAAGAGAGGATTGAACTCTCGACCTCTCCCTTACCAAGGGAGTGCTCTACCACTGAGCTACTGCAGCACCGTGCGGCCTTCGTTGACCGTGGCGGCGATGTAGACGACAACGCCGAGGCATGCAAGCGCAAATTCGCGCCCTCTCTCGACACATTTCGCGCAGACCGCTACAGAAGGGCCATGACCAAGGAGACAAACCCCAAATCGCGCCGTTCTGGCGACACGCCACCGTCCGCGCAAAGCCGTGAAGAGCGGCTGGCTGCGGCGTTGCGCGCCAATCTGGCGCGGCGCAAGGCGCAGGCGCGGCAACGCGACGCGGCGGAAGGGCTGTCTGATGATGAGGCCAAGACCGGCCCGGAAGGAAATCTGTAGTGGATAGCATCGTGGTGCGCGGCAATGGGCCGCTCAAGGGGCAGATTCCGATTGCCGGGGCGAAAAACGCCTGTCTTGCGCTGATGCCGGCCACGCTGTTGAGCGAAGAGCCGCTGACGCTGACCAATGCGCCGCGTCTGTCCGATATTCGCACGATGACGCAGCTTTTGGCCTCGCTTGGGGCTGAAGTGACAGCGTTGCAAGATGGTAAGGTGTTGGCGACCTCGTGCCATGGGGAAATCAACCCGGTCGCGGATTATGACATTGTGCGCAAGATGCGCGCCTCGAACCTTGTGCTGGGGCCGCTTTTGGCGCGGCTGGGCCATGCGGTTGTGTCTTTGCCCGGTGGCTGTGCAATTGGTGCGCGGCCGATGGATATTCACATTGATGCACTGACTGCGCTCGGCGCCGAGATTGAGCTGAAAGACGGCTATCTGCATGCGCAGGCCAAGGGCGGGCTTAAGGGTGCGGTGCATGAGATGCGTTTTGCCTCTGTGGGCGCGACGGAAAACTTCTTGATGGCGGCGGTGCTGGCCAAGGGCACCTCGGTGCTCAAAAACGCCGCGCGCGAGCCTGAAATTGTTGATCTGGTGCAGTGCTTGCGCGCAATGGGCGCGCAGATCGAGGGCGAGGGCACTTCGGATATTGTGATTGAGGGGGTGGACCGGCTGCATGGCGCCACCCATCCGGTGGTGACCGACCGAATCGAACTGGGCACCTATATGCTGGCGCCTGCGATTTGCGGCGGCGAAGTCGAATGCTTGGGCGGTAAGATCGCACTGGTCGAGAGCTTTTGCGAAAAGCTGGATGCCGCTGGGGTCGCGGTGGAGGAAACCGAGCGCGGGCTAAAGGTGAAGCGCAAGAACGGGCGGATCAATGCGGTCGATGTGGTGACCGAACCGTTTCCGGGTTTTCCGACCGATTTGCAGGCGCAGATGATGGCGCTTTTGTGCACCGCGGAGGGCACCTCGGTGCTGGAAGAACGCATTTTCGAAAACCGTTTCATGCACGCGCCCGAGTTGATGCGGATGGGCGCGAAGATTGAGGTTCAGGGCGGCCATGCGACGGTGCATGGGGTCGAACGGCTCAAAGGCGCGCCGGTGATGGCCACTGATTTGCGGGCCTCTGTGTCGCTGATTCTGGCGGGGCTGGCCGCCGAGGGTGAAACCGTGGTGCGCCGGGTTTATCACCTTGATCGCGGCTATGAACGGGTCGAAGACAAGCTGCGCGCCGTTGGGGCGCATATTGAGCGGGTGAGGGAAGAATGAGCCGGGATGCACGGTTTGCCGATGGCGGCGAGGCGCCGCTGAACCTGCGCGGCGAAAGCGCCGAGGATGTCACGGTAATGGCCGCCTTGGTGCAAGATGCGGTGCTGCCGGTCGCGGAGATTCGTTACGAGCCGAAAGCACGGCGGTTGTCGATGCTGCTCAATCGTTTTCGCTGGGAAGACAAGGCCCGGGCCGAAGCCGAGGGGCGCCCCTATGAACGGGTGCAGACGCTTTTGGTGATTTCCGATGTGCTCAAGGTCGCGTCGCAAGGCTTTGATCGGCATGATGCCGATCTGGTTCTATCCGTGCTTGAACTGGCGTTTGAGCCGGGCGCGGATGGCACGGGGCGCGTGGTGCTGGTGCTGGCGGGCGATGGTGCCTTGGCGGCAGAGGTCGAATGCCTTGCGCTGGATTTGCGCGATGTGACGCGCCCCTATGCGGCTGTGTCGGGGCAAGCGCCGCATCATCCGGAATGATCCGCCCCGCGACGGTGGATGATCTGCCCGCCATGGCAGATCTGATCGCGGCGGCTATCACCGCGTTATGTGCGGCCGATCATCACGGGCAGCCCAAGCGAATGCGGCCTTGGATCGCGGCGAATGATGGCCCGGCGCTTGCGGCGCGGATCGCTGATCCGGCGCAGCGGCTTTTGCTTTGCGAAGACGCGGGGCTTGCCTGTGTCGGCGGGCTGGATTGGCGCGAGCAACCCGCGGGCCGGGGGCGGATCAGCCTGTTGTTTGTCGCCCCCGCGCGGCAAGGGCAGGGCCACGCCCGCGCGATGCTGGCCGCGCTGGAGGCGGATCTGCGCGGGCTGGCGCGTAGCGATGCCCGCCTGACGGCCACCAACACCGCGCGGGGGTTTTATCTATCGCAGGGCTGGCGGCCCGACCCCGCAGCCAGTGGCGGGGCGCTTTTGGGTCATGCCTTGGTAAAAAAACTTGGCTGAGCGCGCATGTTGTGCTGCGGTGCCGCGCGACGCTTGCCCCGCGACGTGCAACGCACTATCCCGGGGTGGAATAAGGAGCCTGTGATGCCGCATTTCCTCACCACGCAAGACGCCGATTTCGAGACCCGTTTCACCGCCCTTTTGGGGATGAAGCGCGAAGACAGCCCCGATGTCGATGCCACCGTGGCGGCGATTATTGCCGATGTGCGCGACCGTGGCGATGCGGCGGTGATCGACTATACCGCGAAGTTTGATCGGCTGGCGCTGTCCCCCCAGACGCTTGCTTTTTCGCGCGCGGAAATCGCGGCCGAGGTGGCGAAGGTCAGCGCCGAGGAACGCGCGGCGCTTGAACTCGCCGCAGAACGCATTCGCGCCTATCACCTGCGGCAAATGCCGGTGATGGAAGAGCGCTGGACCGAAGAAAACGGCGCCGAGCTTGGTTGGCGCTGGTCGCCCGTTTCGGCGGCGGGGCTTTATGTTCCGGGCGGTTTGGCCTCCTATCCTTCCTCCGTTTTGATGAATGCGATCCCGGCAAAAGTCGCGGGCGTTGAGCGTCTGGTGGTTGTGTGCCCGACGCCCGATGGTGCGGTGAACCCGCTGGTTTTGCTGGCGGCAGAGCTTGCGGGCGTGGATACCGTCTACCGCATCGGCGGGGCGCAAGCGGTGGCCGCGCTTGCCTATGGCACCGATACGATTGCCCCGGTTGATAAAATCACCGGGCCGGGCAATGCTTTTGTGGCGGCGGCGAAGCGGCGCGTTTTTGGCCGCGTGGGCATTGATATGATCGCGGGCCCGTCGGAAATTTTGGTGATTGCCGATAGCACGGCCAACCCCGATTGGGTGGCGATTGACCTTTTGAGCCAAGCCGAACACGACCAATCCGCCCAAGCGCTGATCCTGACGCCCGATGCCGCGTTTGCGCAGGCGGTGACGCAGGCGGTGGAAACGCGCCTTGAAACGCTGGAACGGCGCGACATCGCCGGCCCGTCGTGGCGCGATTTTGGCACCGTTATCGTCACCCGCGATCTGGCCGAGGCGGCGATGCTGTCGAACCGCGTCGCGCCCGAACACCTTGAACTCTGCGTAGAAGACCCCGAGGCGCTTTCGGTGCACATCACCCATGCGGGCGCGATCTTCTTGGGCACGTGGACGCCCGAAGCGATTGGGGATTATGTTGGCGGGCCGAACCACGTTTTGCCCACCGCCCGTTCGGCGCGGTTCTCCTCGGGCCTGTCGGTGATGGATTTCCTGAAACGCACCACTTTGGCGAAGATGACGCCCGAGGCTTTGCGCGCCATTGGCCCGGCGGCGGAAACGCTGGCGATTTCGGAAAGTCTTGAGGCACATGGACTGTCTGTCCGTGCGCGTCTGGATGCGCTTAATGACGGGGGGGCTTGATGAACCGCATCTCTCATATCGAGATCGACGATTCGGGCCTGCCCGCGCCCACGCCGCAAATAGAGCAGGAACGCCGGGTGGCGGTGTTTGACCTGCTGGAAGACAATAGCTGGACGCTTCCGGGGCGCGATGGGCAGACGCCGCCGCCCGGCCCCTATGCGCTCACCTTGGCGGTGCGCGATGGGCGGCTGGTCTTTGATACCTGTCTCGAAACCGGGGAGAAGGTCACCGAATTTCACCTGTCCTTCGGTCCGTTCAAACAGGTGGTGAAGGACTACTTCCAGATTTGCGAAAGCTACTTTGAGGCGGTCAAAAAGCTGCCGCCCAGCCAGATCGAAGCCATCGATATGGCGCGCCGGGGCATTCACAATGAAGGCGCGCGGGTGCTGCAAGAGCGCCTTGAGGGCAAAGCCGAGATCGATATTGATACCGCGCGGCGGCTCTTTACCCTTGTTTGTGTTTTGACCCCGGTTAGCTGATGGCCAGCCTTCCCCATTCGGTCCTGTTTTGCTGCGATCACAATGCCACGCGCTCGCCGATGGCCGAAGGGATGATGAAAAAATTTTACGGCCGCGAGGTCTATGTCCAATCGGTGGGGGTGAAGGCGGACCTTGACACCGATGGGTTCGCGATCGCCGTTTGCGCGGAAATCGGCGTGGATCTGGAACGCCATCAGGCGCGCAGCTTTCACGAATTGCGCGAAATGGGCGATGATCTAAGCGGGTTTGACTTGATCGTGGCGCTGTCGCCCGCCTCTTATCACCAAGCGCTCGATCTAACGCGGTTCTACCATATCGAGGTCGAACATTGGATGATTATGGACCCAACCGGTCTGGGCGAGGGGCGCGAGGTGCGGTTGGGCTATTACCGCCAGACTCGCGACCAGATCCGCGATCACATTATTGAACGGTTTGGGCCGCCGCATTCGGCGTAAGTGCCAAAAGCTCGGGCAAGTTTTCCTCGATCCAATCGCTCAGCGCAAAGACGCGGGCCGAGATTTCGCGCCCTGCCGGGGTTAGCGTGTAATCCACCCGCGGCGGCACCTCGCCATGATCTGTGCGCAAAATCAGACCGTCCCCTTCTAGCACTTGCAAGGTCTGCGCCAGCATCCGTTCGGAAATGCCATCAATCCGGCGGCGCAATTGCGCAAAGCGCAACGTTTCCTCGCGCAACGCAATCAGCACGAGCCCGCCCCAGCGCGAGGTAACATGCTGCAAAATTTGCCGCGAGGGGCAGGCAGAGGCAAAAACATCGCCCCGTGAGATATTTGGCATCGGTTTGCACCTCTTCTGTGCGTCAATGTGGGATACTTACATTGTTGTATGCACTTACGTTTTGTTAGCGCTTGTGGCTTGGTGGTGCAAGCAAATGATAAAGGAGATCGTCATGACCATTGCTGTGACCGCCGCCACCGGCCAATTGGGCCAACTTGTTCTTGCTGCGCTCAAAGCGCGCGGCGCCGCCCCCGTGGCCCTTGCGCGCAGCCCGGACAAGGTCAGCGGATATGAGGCCCGCGCGTTTGATTACAACGCCCCCAATGCCGCCGCGCTTGCCGGGGTTGAGGTGTTGGTGCTGATTTCGTCGAATGATTTCAGCGACCGTGCGGGCCAACACAAACGCGCCATTGCCGCCGCGAAAGAGGCAGGCGTGACGCGCGTGGTCTATACCTCTGTGCTGAAGGGCGATGCCTCGCCGCTTACGCTCTTGGCGGCAGACCACATGGCGACCGAGGCCGCGTTGAAGGAAAGCGGCTTGCAATACACGCTTTTGCGCAATGGCTGGTATAGCGAAAACCTGACCGGTGCATTGGGGGCGGCGCTTGAACATGGCGCGGTGATCGGTGCGGCCGGGAATGGCAAACTGGCCACAGCCGCGCGCGCTGATTTTGCCGAAGCGGCGGCGGTGGTCGCGCTTGATGCCGATCATGCGGGCAAAACCTATGAACTTGCGGGCGACAGCGCCTTCACGATGACGGAATTTGCCGCAGAGGTGTCCAAACAGGCTGGCAAGCCGGTGGCCTTCGTCAATATGTCCGAAGCAGACTATGCCAAAGCGCTGGAAGGGTTCGGCCTGCCCGCCGCCTTTGCCGAGACACTGGCGCAATCGGATGAACGCGCCGGCAGTGCCGCAGGCTTGTTTGATGACAGCAAGACCCTGTCGCGGCTGATCGGCCGCCCGACAACGCCGATTGCGGAAACGATTCGCGCAGCGCTTGCCTGAACAAAAGCGGCAAGACGGTTTTGAGCACCGTCTTGCCGGTTCTGCGGTTTGACGGCACCGGGGCGGCATGCCAATTTGCCCCAAAATACGAGAGGTTTCCGATGCCGCGCGCCGCCGCCCTTGCCGCCATTTCCAGCTATTTCGAGGCCTTCAATCGTGGGGATACCACCGCGATGGAGGCGCTTGTCACAGAGGATTTCGAACACCACGTCAACGAGGGAAATATTCGCCGTGGGGTCGAGAAATTCCGCGAATTCAACGCGCATATGACCCGCTGCTATCGCGAAGAACTTACCGACATCGTGGTTATGGCCAATGATGCGGGGACCCGCGCGGCCGCCGAATTCGTTGTGAACGGCGCCTATATCGCCACCGATGAGGGGCTGCCCGAAGCGAAAGGGCAAACCTATGTGCTGCCAGCGGGCACGTTTTTCACCCTGCGCGACGGGCGTATCGCGCGGGTCACCACCTATTACAATTTGGCCGACTGGATTCGGCAGGTCGGCGGATGAAGGTCGCGGTTCTGACCGGCGCGGCGCTTGATGCTGCGCTTGACGATGTGGCGGCGCTGCGCATCGCGGTGTTTCGCGATTGGCCCTATATCTATGACGGGTCACTCGATTATGAGCGGCGCTATCTGGAAAGCTATCGGAACTCTCAAAACGCGGTGGTCGTGGGGGCGTTTGACGGGGCGAAGCTGGTCGGCGCCGCCACGGGCACGCCGCTTGAAGACCACGCAGATGATTTCGCCGCCCCTTTCGCAAAGACCGGGCTGGCATTGGGCGATGTGTTCTACTGTGCCGAGTCGGTGCTTTTGCCCGCCTATCGCGGGCAGGGGTTAGGACATGCCTTCTTTGAGGCCCGCGAAGCCCACGCCCGCGCCTTGGGGCACAGCTATTCGGCCTTTTGTTCGGTGATCCGGCCCGATGATCACCCGCGCAAACCCGCCGGCTACCGTCCGCTTGATGCGTTTTGGCGCAAGCGCGGCTATGAACCGATGCCGGGGGTGGTGGCGCATTTTCGCTGGACCGATCTAGGGGAAAGCACGCAAACCGAAAAGGCGCTGCAATTCTGGGGGCGGCAACTATGACGCGGATCACCATCGCCAGCGCAGCCTATCCGCTGGATTGGCTGGACGACTGGGCGGGATATGAAGCGAAGACCCGCGCTTGGGTCGAAAGCGGGGCACGCAGCAGCGCCGATCTTTTGGTCTTTCCCGAATACGGCGCGATGGAGCTTGCCTCGCTTGGCGGCGCCGAGGTGGCGGCGGATCTGGAACGTTCGGTTGCCGAGGTGGCACGCCATCATGATGCGATGGAGCGGCTCTTTGAAGGGCTGGCGATTGAATTTGGCCTTTATATCTTGGCCCCCTCTGGCCCGGTGGTTGAGGGTATGGCGCGGCGCAATCGCGCGGCGCTTTTTGGCCCTTCTGGCCGGATCGGGCATCAAGACAAGGCGATCATGACGCGCTTTGAGCGCGAAGAATGGTTCATTGATGCCGGAGGTGAGGGACTGCGCCTGTTTGACACGGGGCTGGGCCGGATCGCGGTGCTGATCTGCTATGACAGCGAATTCCCGCTGCTGGCCCGCGCGGTTTGCGAGGCGGGGGCCACTCTTTTGCTTGTCCCCAGTTGCACCGATACTTTGGCCGGTTACCATCGTGTGCGCATCGGCGCACAGGCTCGCGCGCTGGAAAATCAATGTGTCGCCGTGCAATCGGTGATCGTGGGGCAAGCCCATTGGTGCCCCGCCGTCGATGAAAATCACGGCGCGGCGGCGGTTTACGCCCCGCCGGATGCGGGCTGGTGCGCGACCGGCGTTTTGGCCGAGGGTGATTATGATGTGCCCGGCTGGGTCACCGCCACCGTTGATATGGATGCGGTGGCGCAGGCGCGCACCGATGGTGAGGTGCTGACGTTCCGGCACTGGCCCGAGCAACCCATGCAGGCCGCGCAGGTGCGTCTTGTGTCGGAAAACCCCCGCAAGGCTTGACATTGCGCTTGAATTTTTCCCGATCCGGGCGCATGTATCGCGCGCCCGCGATCGGCGGGTATCCCCCAATGGAGTGACCATGGCCAAGGAAGAAATGCTCGAATTCCCCGGCGTCGTGAAGGAACTCCTGCCGAATGCGACGTTCAAGGTCGAGCTGGAAAACGGCCATGAGATCATCGCGCATATGGCAGGCAAGATGCGGAAAAACCGCATCCGTGTTCTGGCAGGCGACCGGGTTCAGGTGGAAATGAACACCTATGACCTGACGAAGGGTCGCATCAACTACCGGTTCAAGTGAAGCTGATCTTAGGATCGGCCAGCCCGCGACGGCGTGAGCTTCTGGCCCAGTTGGGGCTGGAACCCGTCGAGGTGCGCGCCCCGGATATCGATGAAACGCCCAATAAAGGCGAACGTCCGCGCGATTATGTGGCGCGGATGGCGCGCGAAAAGGCCGCCGTTTTGCCCTGTGCCGCCGATGAAGTGGTGATCTGCGCCGATACCACGGTGACCTGCGGGCGCCGCATTCTGGGCAAACCCGAAAATGAAAAAGAGGCGGCCGAGTTTTTGTGGCTGCTGTCTGGCCGGCGTCACCATGTGATGACCGCCGTTGCGGTGCGTTCGGCCACGGGGCTGCGCGAACGGCTGGTGGATACGGTGGTGAAATTCCGTCCGCTGTCGAATGCCGATGTGAACGGCTATCTTGCCAGCGGCGAATGGCGCGGCAAGGCGGGTGGCTATGCGATCCAAGGGCGGGGCGGCGCCTTTGTGCCTTGGATACAGGGCTCGTTCACTGCGGTCGTCGGCTTGCCATTGGCCGAAACGGCTTTGCTGCTGCGCGCGGCGGGCCTTGCTGTGGGAGAGCCTGCATGAAGGGCCGTGTCGTCATATTAGGCGCGGTGCAAGGCCGCGAAGCCGCCGCCTTGATGGTGGATGGCCGTCTGGAAGATCTGTTGATCGATGCGTCCGAAGCTGTGGCTTTGGCGCCGGGCGCGATCTGCCGCGGTCGCGTGGAACGGCAGATGAAAGGGCAGGGGGGCGTGTTCGTCACGCTGCCCGGCGGCGAAAAAGGCTTCCTGCGCGAGGCAAAGGGGCTTTCGCCTGGCCAAAGCGTGTTGGTGCAGGTTTCGGGCGGGACCGAGACGGGCAAGGCGCTGCCGGTGACATTGCGGCTTCTGTTCAAGGGGCGCTACGGCATCGTTACCCCCGGTGCCCCGGGGCTGAATATCTCGCGCCGCATTCGCGATGAAGAGACGCGTGACGGTCTGCAGGCGCTGGCCGGTGTGGTGATGGAAGGCTCCGATATGGGGCTTATCCTGCGCTCGGCCTGCGAGGGCACGGAAGAAGGCGAGATCGTCGAGGATCTTGCCGCATTGCGCGATCTGGCCGAGGCGGTTCTGGCCGATACCGAGGGGGCGCCCGAATTGCTGGTGGATGCGCCCACCCCGCATGAGGAAGCCTGGCGCGACTGGGCCGACCCCGCCCCCGATGAGGTGGTCGAAGGGTTTGAGCCGCATGGCGTGCTAGAGGCCATTGATGCGGTTTTATCGCCGCGCGTGGCCCTGCCCGGCGGCGGTCACATGATGATCGAGCCGACGCGGGCCCTGATTGCGGTGGATGTGAACACCGGCAACGATACCTCGCCCGCCGCCAGCCTGAAGGCCAATATCGCCGCCGCGCGGGACTTGCCGCGCCAGTTGCGGTTGCGTGGTCTTGGCGGGCAGGTGGTGGTGGATTTCGCGCCGATGCCAAAACGCGACCGCGCCGCGCTCGAACAGCAGTTGCGCGCGGCGTTCAAGGGCGAGGCGGCGGAAACCAGCCTTGCGGGCTGGACGCCTTTGGGCATGTATGAGCTGGTGCGCAAACGCGACCGGGTGGCGCTTGGTGCCTTGCTGGGGGGGCAGGCATGAGCTGCCCGATCTGCGGCAAGGACAAGGATCCGAAATATCGGCCCTTTTGCAGCAAGCGCTGCGCCGACATTGATCTGGCGCGCTGGCTGAACGGCTCCTATGTGATTCCCGGGGAGGCGCTGGAAGAAGACGACCCCGCCCCCGAAGAGGGCCCCGGCACGCCCGGGCCGGGGTTGCGGCACTAAGGGACGCATACGGAGGAAAAATCCGCAAAAACCCTCTGGACAGCCCCCGCGCCCTCGTCTAGTAACCCCCCACCAACGCCGGTAAGGCCCGGTGCCCAGATAGCTCAGTTGGTAGAGCAGCGGATTGAAAATCCGCGTGTCGCTGGTTCGATTCCGGCTCTGGGCACCACTTAAACCCCTGAAAAATAAATAAGATTTATAGGCAGGCAATATCAGCCTATTGCGTAGCCCTCGTTCCGGGCTACATCTGGGCTACAATTCGTGTGCGCTTGATGTGACACTTCGAGGCGGAGATTCTATGCATGGGGTTGGCAAGGTGAAGTCCGCAACCCTTCCTTGAAATCCGAGATGAAGCTCGCTCGCGCCAG
This sequence comes from Rhodobacter sp. TJ_12, assembly GCF_020023995.1. Lineage (GTDB taxonomy): Bacteria > Pseudomonadota > Alphaproteobacteria > Rhodobacterales > Rhodobacteraceae > Rhodobacter. The sequence continues at coordinate 77,017 of NZ_NRRD01000018.1, forward strand.
AATGCAGCACCGGAGAAGATCATTGAACGCACAGTCGCTAGCAAACGAAGTCTATCTGAAGGTCGAGGAAGTTGCCGCGCGCTACGGCGTCTCAATTGACACCATTTATCGGTGGAAAAGAAACGGCGACTTCCCGAAAGCACGAAAAATCGGTCCCGGCGTCACGCGCTGGCGACTGTCTGATCTGATCGAGCACGAAGCGAATATGCAAGCGTGCTTCGCAACGCACCTGAACATTCCTCATGACGAATGATCACTCTGTGAGCGAGGGGCTCGCGCCCCTCCCCAGGGAATGGCTGAGGTCTGCCGCTCCGACGCCTCATCCCGCATCCAGAAGTTCGCGCAACTTGCGCACACGCTCTGGTGTGATCTTCGGGTCACGCCCCGCGCTGATCACCCGGATGAACTCGATCCACGCCTTCTCGTTTTCAGAAAGCTGGTCCCACTGTCCCAGTGGTCCCATCGGTGTGATGAAGAGATCGGTCATTTGCCGAAGATACCGCGCAAGGTGGTCCGCCCCCGCGCGGTCATGCGCGGATCGCTGTTGCCCGACGCATCGCGCAACTCCTCAAGCCAAGCGCGTTCATTGGCCGTGACTGGCGAGCCGAAGATCTCTGTGATCGCCTTCCCCGCCGTCGCACCCACCGCCTGCTCGAGCGCGATGCGTAAAAGATAGGCCGGATCGACCTCAAGCGCTTTCGCCAGCGACGGCACCCGGTCTAAGGGTAACTTGCTTTTGCCCGATTTCAGGATCGACACGAAATTCGCATTCGCAAAGCCCGCCTCGGCGGCGATTTCGCTTTGGGTTTTGCGATGCGCTAAGGCGTCAACACGGTCGGTGATGAAGCGCGCGACTTCGCTGTTTTTGAACGGTGTGGTCATTGGTTTTGTCTCACATTTATTGCTGATGAGACGACCGTATCGAAGCGCGCGCACCGCGTCGGGTGGGACTTGCATGCGCGACGATGGGAAGTGCAACGAGACCGAAGTCCTAGGGAAAAGGCAAAGGCGTTATGGGGATGCAGCCAGTGCCAGCCGGTTGGGGATGCGCGAACCCTCCACTCCCGAGGAGCATGACTGCGGTGTGGCGTGGTGGGCGGAAAGCAGACATTTGAGGCAAGTGTCAACCCGACATAGTAAACGTTGAAAGCCGACATTGATGTCGTGGCAAGTGCAGTGGAGACATAGCGACTTGCTTGTGGCCTCGATGTTCCCAAGTATTGAGCGTTCGGCTAAATTGATAGGCAATATATTGCGCTAAGGTTCTGCGATGCCGATTTTCGAAATTGAAAAAGATGACTTGCTTCGGCTTTCCGACACTCTTTTGGAAGAGTTGATCGCAAGGCTAGCCGAAGCAGAGATCGCTGCGCATGGACATAGCCCGGCAGGTGTCAGTTGGTCGGGCTCGATCAAGGCGCCTGACGAGGGCATCGACATCCATGTGCAAGTAAATGCAGCCGAATTAGACACAGGCTTCCTAAGTCGTCCAGACACGATCCTTCAATCCAAGAAGGACTCGATGCCAAAATCTGCAATCTCAAAAGAGATGCTGAAAGATGGGGAACTTAATCCAACCATCTCAAACCTAGCAACGATTGGTGGCAGCTATATCATCGTAAGCCTAGCAGACGATTGCTCGCCAACCATGAAAAAGGATCGCCTTGATGCGATGTGGGCGGCTGTCGCAAGTGATCCTGACCTGCCCCCCGGAAGTTCCCTCAATCTGATGTAGAGTCTGCCCAACCTGAAGGAGCAGACGAATGCGAAAGAGCCGTTTCACCGAGGCACAGATTATCGGGATGATCAAAGAGCAGGAGGCCGG
>NZ_NRRD01000019.1 GCF_020023995.1 Rhodobacter sp. TJ_12
CCTTGCACATATCTGATCCCCGAAGGGATCGTCACATCTGCTTGTCGTCTCCGGAAACCGGAGCCGCCAAACAGTGAAGCTGACTACGCTCATCATCGCCGAAGCTAGAGCGCCGATATGTCTCGGTCCGCAGTCGCTCTCGCGCCCAAACCGCCCACATATCTCTTCAGATATCCATCAATGTCAAAGAGCAAGAGGCAAAAACAAACCAGAAGCGCCACTCTTACTATGGCGTTTCAGGCTGCCTAACCTCAGTAGTTTTTTTGCTTCCCCGCACCGCCTTGCGTTGGCGCCGTTCCGCGTCCCGTTGCGGTGTGTGCCGCTTCGGTGAGGGGTGTTCTACGCATCTCGACCGGGGGCCGCAAGAGCCTTTTTTGCGAAAACGTCATTTTTCTTCGTTAGGCTTCGTTTTTCCGAGGAAAACTTGGGCATTTTGTGAACAGCCCCCCAAGCGTCGCACAACTTAAAGATGCACCAGATCGCCTCTGAAGAGAGAATCATGCGTGCTGGATGCGGGCGACAGGGCCGCAATGCGCCTTGCGAGTCGCCCGTGCCCCCGACAGAGGCGCCACACAGCACGCTGCCACACCAGAATCGCCCGTTTTTTCCGAAAGCCGCGACTCAGCGCGGGGTCGGCAAGGCCCCTTCGCCACCCCGGACCCAAACGGAAAAGGCCGAGGCAGATCGCTCTGCCTCGGCCTTTTTTCGTCTTTGCTTGCCGCTTAGCGCAGGATGCGCCCCTTCATCCGCCAGATCCCCGGCACCAGAACTGCGATATAGAGCAGATCAATTACGATCAGAAAGAGCCACAGTTTCGTCACCACAAGGCCGACCACGATCACCGTTCCCATCAAGGTCGCGACCACGCCCAGCCCCTTGAGCTTGAGCGCCTTGGGCGAGAAGGTGCGCAATCGCGAGATCATCAGCATGCCGACAAAGCCCAACCAAAGCGCCGACAGCATCGGCGCGTGATGCTGGGCATCCAGCCACCCCCCAAAGGTCAAAAACACCGGCAACAGCGCCAAGATCGCCCCCGCAGGCGCGGGCACCCCGGTGAAATGGGTGGTCGCCCCCTCTTCGCCACGCATCACATTGAAACGGGCCAGCCGCAAACAGGCCGCCGCCGCATAGACCAGCACGAAAATCCAGCCCAGCGCATTGCCCTCGCCCATCGCGAAACGATAGACCAGCACCCCGGGCGCCACGCCGAAACATAGAAAATCCGACAGGCTGTCCAGCTCCGCCCCGAAATCGGAGGTCGCCTTGAGCCGGCGCGCCAAAAGGCCGTCCAACCCGTCGATCACCGCCGACAAAAGCAGCAACATCACCGCGGTTTCATATTTGCCCACCATGGCAAAGCGGATCGAGGTCAGGCCAAGGCACATCCCCGACAGCGTCACCAGATTGGGCAACAGCATCAAAAAAGGCATACGTTCGCGGTCTTGCGGCTCACGGCTCATGATTGGGGCCCTTTCTTACTGGCCACGGCCTTCGCGCGGCGCTTCACGGCTGAGCAGATCGGCGATCACGGTTTCCCCCGCGATCATCGTCTGGCCGATGCACACCATCGGGTCCACCCCTTCGGGCAGATAGATATCAAGGCGCGAGCCAAATCGGATCAGCCCGAACCGCTCCCCCGTGGCGACGCTGTCGCCCGCGCGCACAAAGCACAGGATGCGCCGCGCGACCAGACCGGCGATCTGCACCACACCGTAGCGCAGACCATCGGGTGTTTCGACCGCGATCCCGTTGCGTTCATTGTCTTTCGACGCCTTGTCGAGCGAGGCATTGAGAAACAGCCCCTCGTGATAGGCGACCTTGGTGATCTTGCCCGCCATCGGCAGACGGTTCACATGGCAGTTGAACACCGACATGAAGACCGAGACCCGGGTCAGCGGCTGATCGCCCAGTTCAAGCTCGGCGGGCGGCACCGCGGGCTCCAGCAGTGACACCACCCCGTCGGCGGGCGACACCATCAGCCCGGGGCGCGTCGGCGTCACCCGCACCGGGTCACGGAAGAAATAATAAACCCAGACGGTCAGCCCGGTGCCGATCCAGCCCAGCGGCGTCCAGATCAGAAACAGAACCAGCGTGATCGCCGCCGCGATAGCCACAAATTTGCGGCCTTCGGGATGCATCGGCTTGACGAAGGTAGAAAGCATGGAAACGGACATGGGGTTCCTTTGCGGATGCTCTTGTTGGTCGCGCGAGTCCTAGCGCAAAAGCCCCGCCGCGCAAACATCAACCCGTGCCCCGCCCCCCGCGCCCGAACCGCGCAGCCTTTTGCGCGTATCACATATGCAAATGGGCCCGCAAAGATGCGAGCCCATTCGAATCTGCGAAAAGTGATCTGAAAGATCAGCGCTTCGAGAACTGGAAGCTACGACGGGCTTTCGCCTTACCGTATTTCTTCCGTTCAACCACGCGCGAGTCGCGGGTCAGGAAGCCAGCGGCTTTCAGCGGGGCGCGCAGGCCCGGCTCGTGCAGTTGCAGCGCTTTCGAGATGCCGTGCTTGACCGCACCGGCCTGGCCCGAAAGACCACCGCCAACCACGGTCGCCATCACGTCATATTGGCCTTCGACACCGGCCACACCGAAGGGCTGGTTGACGATGAGTTGCAGCACCGGACGCGCGAAATATTCGTTCATCGGCTTGCCGTTGACGGTGATCTTGCCCGAACCGGGTTTGACCCACACGCGCGCCACGGCGTTTTTACGCTTGCCGGTGGCATAGGCACGGCCTTGCGCGTCGCGCACCGGGGTGCGGGGCGCAGCTTCGGCCACGGCGGTCTCGGCTTCGGCGGGGGTGCCCGACACGGCCGACTTCAGATCGTCGAGGGATTTGATATCGGACATGATTACGCGCTCCGGGTGTTCTTCTTGTTCAGGACTTTCACGTCCAGAACTTCGGGCTGCTGGGCTTCATGCGGATGTTCGGACCCGGCGTAAACGCGCAGGTTCGCCATTTGCGCACGGCCAAGACGGTTGCGCGAGATCATGCGCTCAACGGCTTTGATCACGACGCGCTCCGGATGCGCCCCTTCCAGCACTTGGCGCGCGGTGCGGAACTTGATGCCGCCCGGGTGGCCAGTGTGCCAGTAGTAGCGTTTGTCGGAACGCTTGTTGCCCGTCATCTGCACCTTGTCGGCGTTGATGATGATGACATTATCACCCATGTCCATATGGGGGGTGAAGGTCGGCTTGTGTTTGCCACGCAGGCGCATGGCAACGATCGTGGCGAGGCGGCCCAGAACGACGCCCTCGGCGTCAATCAGGATCCACTTCTTCTCGATCTCCGCCGGTTTCGCGGTATAGGTTTTCATTGTCGATCGCCCTTTGAAGGGTTGTGGAATTCGGATGGGGGCTTTTCAAGCATTTCGGCGCACAGATCAAGGCCCTTCGCGCTCATTTTTTAAAGCGTTTTCAATGGACTAAAAAATAGGTATTTATTTACCCCACACCGCGCAGCAGAAAACAGCCGAGTCAGCCCGGACAATCTGCCCGCCCCGTGCATCGCGTCGCGGCGCATGTCATCTTTTCCCGTGATAGGGAGAGCGGTGCGAAATGAGGGAGAATTTCATGACCGGCGAAAGCCCGCAACACCAAGCGGAAGAGGCGCAACGCCTCGGCCCGTTTCGGAGCTTGGCACTGATACTGGGGCCGCTTTGCGTGATCCCGGCGCTCACCGTAACCGCCCCGCTGGGTCTTAGCCCAGAGGCGTGGAAGCTTGTCTGCGTGGCAGGCTGGATGGTGATTTGGTGGCTGGCCGAAGCGATCCCGCTGCCCGCCACTGCGCTTGTGCCCATCGTCGCGATGCCGATTTTGGACATCGCGCCCATCAGCACGATTACCGCGCAATATGGCAACCATCTGATCTTTCTGTTTCTGGGCGGCTTTCTTCTGGCCGGGGCGATGCAGCGTTGGGGGCTGCACCGCCGCATTGCATTGCATGTCGTGGCCGCCCTTGGCCGCACACCCGAGGGAATCATCGCCGGCTTCATGCTGGCCACGGCCTTCTTGTCGATGTGGATATCCAACACGGCGACAGCGGTGATGATGGTTGCGGTGGGCGCTTCGGTCGTCGAGGTGGTCGAAAGTGAAAGCCCCGACAAAGAGCGCGCGCATCAATTCGGCGTGGCGCTGATGCTCTCGATTGCTTTTTCGGCCTCAATCGGCGGCGCGGGCACCTTGATCGGCACCCCGCCCAATGCGCTGATGGCCAGCCTTTTGGAAACCGGGCACGGCATTGAAGTTGGCTTTTTCCGCTGGATGCTTTTGGGCGTGCCGATCGTGGTGGTGATGCTGCCGCTCACGCATTGGATCTTGACCCGCCTCGCCTTTAATGTCCGCGATCTGGATCTGGCTTCGGTGCAAAACGTGATCCGCGCCGAAATCGCCCAACTTGGCCCCATGTCGCGCGGCGAAATAACCGTTGCGGTGGTCTTCACCCTGACCGCGATGGCCTGGATCTTCCGCGAGCCGCTGGGGCTGCCGGTCTCGGACAGCGGGATCGCGATCACCGCCGCGGTGGTGCTGTTTGCCTTGCCCGCCGGGCGCGGACAGGGGTTTGTTCTGGATTGGAGTGTGGCGCCGCGTCTGCCTTGGGGGGTGTTGATCCTGTTCGGCGGCGGCCTTGCTCTGGCCAGCGCGTTTGAAACAACTGGGCTCGCCGCGTGGATCGGCGAAGATGTTGCCGCCGTGGACGAGGTGCCCTTGTCGGTTCTGGTGCTGATCGTCGCTGCGGTGATGGTGTTCTTGACCGGCATCACCTCCAACACCGCTTCGGCCGCAACCTTCCTGCCGGTTCTGGGCGCCGTCGCGGTCGGACGCGGCATCGCGGTTGAATGGCTGATGGTGCCCGTGGCCTTGGCCGCTTCGATGGCCTTCATGCTGCCTGTCGCCACGCCGCCCAATGCGATTGTCTTCACCTATAAGGGGCTCAAGCTGGCCGATATGGTGCGCGCAGGTTTCGTGGTGAACCTGCTCAGCATTGCGGTGATCTGGGCGGCGGTGATGGGGCTTGCCCCGTTCGTCTTTGGCCTTTGATCGGCCCGCGCGGCAGCGACACCCGCCGCTGCCGCCCTATTTCGGCGGGATCGCATAGGTCATCGAGGCACGCGCGACCGGCGCCCCCTGCCCGTCCGAATAGATCAGCACCTCGCCCACCGCCAAACTGCGCCCCAGTTTGAGCACCCGCACATGGGCCAGCAAATCCGCCCCGGCGGCGGGTTTGCGCAAAAAGTCGATACTGGCATTTGTGGTAACGGCCAGCGCCACCGGCCCAATCCGCGCCAAGATCGCAAGGTAAATCCCCACATCCGCCAGCGCGAACATGCTGGGCCCCGACACCGTGCCACCGGGGCGCAGATGGCTGTCATCGACCTGAAGCCGCACAACCAATTCTTCGTCCAGCCGCTCAATCGCGAACATTCCCGCCACCTGCGGGAATTCTTGCGCCAAGAACGTCTCCAGTGACGTTACGTCCATTTGCAGTTGCATCTTCCCCTCGCGGCTATGGCCTTCCAGACTTCGCCGCAAAGGGAGGAGTTTCAATGACCGATCTGGTAGAGATGGAAAAACGTGGCGTCATCGCGCATCTGACGCTGAACAACCCCGGCAGCCTGAATGCGCTGTCCGATGCGATGCTGGCCGCGCTGAAAGCCCGGTTTGAGGAAATAGCGGCAGATGCCACGGTCAAGGTCGTGGTGCTCAAAGGCGCGGGCAAAGTCTTCTGCGCGGGCCATGACCTGAAGGAAATGCAACGCGGGCGCGCAGCGCAAGATGGCGGCAAAGCCTATTTCGCCGATCTGTTCACCCGCTGTGCCGAAGTGATGCAAATGATCCCCGCCCTGCCCCAGCCGGTGATTGCCGAAGCCCATGGCATTGCCACGGCGGCAGGCTGCCAATTGGTGGCGTCTTGCGATTTGGCCATCGCCGCCGAGGGCACGCGCTTTGGCGTGAATGGCGTCAATATCGGGTTGTTCTGTTCCACGCCGATGGTCGCACTGACCCGCGCCGTGCCGCGCAAGGTGGCCTTTGAAATGCTGACCACCGGCGACTTTATCAGTGCTGAGCGCGCGCGCGAGGTGGGGCTGGTGAACCGCGTGGTGCCGCATGCGGACTTGGAAGCGGCCAGCAGCCAATTGGCCGAAACGCTTGCCGCGAAACTGGGCGCGGCAGTCAAGATCGGCAAGCGCGCCTTTTACGAGCAAATCGAGATGGGCTTGGCCGAGGCTTACGCCCATGCCGGCGCGATCATGACGGAAAACATGCTTTACCGTGACACCGCCGAAGGCGTGCAGGCTTTCATCGAAAAGCGCAAGCCCGATTGGGCAGACTAGGCGTTAGCGCAGCCGCCGCGCGATGCTGGCTGCTTGGCGCGCGCGCCGCGCCGCTTGGCGGGCCTTGGCGGCGGCTTGCTTTTCTTCCGGCGTCATCTGGGCGGCGGGTTTACCTTTGCTGGCCATCATGTTGATGCCCTTGTTAACGCCCGTGCGCATCGCACGCCGCATCACCATGTTCACCACCATCTGCACCACTCGGCCAAGGTCCATGGGTCACTCCTCCTCGAACAATTCGCTTTGGCCGACCATGTCGCCCTCTTCCTCGTCGGCGCCGGGCATCGGACGATTGTCCAAAAGCCCCGCCGCGCGCAGCTCCTTGATCCCCGGCAGATCGCGCGCCGATTCTAACCCAAAATGATCCAAAAACCCTTCGGTCACGATAAAGGTCACCGGGCGCCCCGGCGTCATCCGCCGCCGCCCAAGGCGAATCCATTCCATCTCCAAAAGCTGGTCGATGGTGCCCCGGCTCACTGCCACACCGCGAATTTCTTCGATCTCGGCGCGGGTCACAGGCTGGTGGTAGGCGATGATCGCCAAGGTCTCGATGGCCGCGCGCGACAGCTTGCGCATCTCCACCGTTTCCTTTTGCATCAAGAACCCAAGGTCCGGCGCGGTGCGAAAGGCCCAAGCATTGCCCACCTTGACCAAATGCACCCCACGCCCCTCGTAACGGCGCTGCAAATAGGCCAAGGCCTCCCCGGCATCCGAACCATGCGGCATCCGGTCTTGCATTTCGCGCACCGTCACCGGCTCTGCCGAGGCAAATAAGATCGCCTCGACCATCCGCTCCTGTTCCGCCAAGGGCGGCGCCTCGAACAGAGATTTCTCATTCGGGTCGTAACGGCTGTCACTCATGTCTCACGCGGGGTGGTTCGGGCGCGGATCGCAATCGGCGCGAAGGTTTCACTTTGGCGAATTTCGATATGGCCTTGCTTAGCCAGCTCCAACGAAGCGGCAAAGGTCGCCGCCGTGGCAGAGCGGCGGCGCTTCGGCTCCAACTCCCAGCCCTCGGGAAGGTAACTCGTCAGCTCGGTCCAGTCGCCCGCGAAGCCAATCATGCCGCGCATCCGGTCCAGTGCATCTTCCATAGTAAAGACATCGCGCCGGTCAAACGCATAGGGGCGGAATTCATCGCGGGTGCGAATGCGGGCATAGGCCTGGATCATATCCAAAAGGCTGGCGGTGTAGCGCACCTTACGCACCCGCGCGACGCTTTCCTCCAGCCCGCGGGCAAAGAAATCACGCCCAAGCCGGTCGCGCGCCATCAATTGCGCCGCCGCCTCGCGCATCGCGGAAAGCCGTTCAAGCTGAAATGCCAGATGGGCGGCCATGTCCTCGGCCGAAGGCCCCTCTTCCCCCGGTTCGGGCGGCAGTAAAAGGCGCGATTTCAAAAACGCCAGCCACGCCGCCATCACCAGATAATCGGCGGCCAGTTCGATCCGTAGCGCTTTGGCGCGGTCCACAAAGGCCAGATATTGCTCTGCCAAGGCCAAAACGGAAATGCGCCGCAAATCCACCTTTTGCGTGCGCGACAGCGTCAGCAAAAGATCCAGCGGGCCTTCGAACCCATCCACGTCGACAATCAGCGCCTCGGCCGCAAGCCGTTCGCTGACCGAGGTGCTTTCAAAAAGGCTTGTCGCTTCAGCCATCCCTTGTCCCGTGCGAGAGGTTCTCAAACTCGGCACTCAAAGCATCCAAGTCAACCTCTTCGGGGGAATGGCGCCAGCGCAAGGCGGCTTCGGCCCGCAACGCAGCGGCCGGCGACAGCGCCCCCGCCGCGGCCACGGTTTCGGCCATTTCCGCACGCGTGCCATTGCAATGCAGCACCAGATCGCATCCCGCGGCAAGCGCAGCTTGCGCCCGATCCGCATAACGGCCCGAGAGCGCCTGCATCGTGATGTCATCGGTCATCAAAAGCCCGGCAAAGCCAATTTCTTGGCGGATCAGATCAATCACCTTGGCGCTTTGCGTGGCGGGCGAAGTGTCAAAGGCCGGAAAGCGGATATGCGCGGTCATGCCCAAGGGCAGGTCATTCAACGCCGTGAAGACCGCGAAATCATTGGCGCGCAGATCGGCGGCACTGGCCGCAACCATGGGCAGGTTCTTGTGGCTGTCGGCCTCGGCCCGGCCATGGCCGGGCATGTGCTTGACCACCGGCAAAACGCCCCCGGCCAACAACCCCTCGGCGGTGGCACGGGCGTTTTGCACCACCTCGGCCACGGTCTCGCCCAAGCAGCGGTTGTGCAAAAACGGATGCGTGCGCGGCCCGGCAATATCGCAGGTGGGCGCGCAATTGCCATCAATCCCCACCGCGCGCAGTTCCGCCGCCTGCAAACGCGCGCGCAGCCAAAGCCCACGCGGCCCGGTGGTGCGGGCTTCCTCAAGCGGGGGCAACCAGTCACGCCACTGCGGCGCGCGCAACCGCTGCACCCGCCCGCCTTCCTGATCGACGAAAATCGGCGCATCGCGGCCAAGCGCCTCGCGCGCCTGTGCCGTCAGCCGCGCCAGTTGCGCCGGGCTTTCGACATTGCGGGCAAAAAGGATCAGCCCCCAAGGGTCCGCCGCGCGCAAAAAGGCCGCCTCGTCGTGCCCAAGCGCCAGCCCCTCCAGCCCCAAGATCGTGGCGCCGGGCGCGCTCATTTCATGACCGTCGGGATGCAATTGGCCCCTTCGGCCACCAGCGCGGCACAGAATTGGCGCGCCTCATCGACATTGGCAAAGCCCTCGACCCGCAGCCGCCAGAAGCTCCGCCCGCCAGAAATCGCCTCTTGCACGATGCGCCGCTTGCCGATCATCAACGCATCGAAGCGGCGCATGGCACGATCCCATTCCGCCCGCGCAATCTCGGGGCTGTCAAAGGCTCCCAATTGCACAACGCGGGTGCCCGCAGGCACCTCGGCGGGATCCAATTCCTCGACCTCCGCTCCGTCCGCTTGCGCGCGCGCGGCGGCAGCCGCTTCGGCCTGCAAATCGCGCGCAGGACGCGGCACCGGGCGGGGGGAGCGGGCAAGCCCCGGCACATCGGGCGAAATGATATCTTCGGGCGGCACAGCCGCCTCTTCTTCCGGCGCGACGGCCTCGGCGGGCTCTTCTTCCAAAATGTCTTGCATCGCGGCGGCCACCGCCGCTTCGATCCCAGGTTCGGGGGCGTCGGCCCTATCTGGAGTTGGGGCGCCCTCTGGCGTCGGGCGCGCACGATCGGGCACCGGCAGCGCGGCAATATCTTCGCCTTCGGCCTCGACCTCGGGGGTCGCCGCCTCTTCGGGTGGCGCGATCTCGGGGAGCGGGCGCAAAGCAGCCATCGGCGCATCATCGGGGGCCAGATCGGTCGGCTCGGGCGCCAAAACAACGCGGTCCGGCCCCGGCGCGGCCAAGCCCGAGCCCGCGACTTCGTTCACCGCCAAACCGACATGAGCCGCCAGATCGCCGCCGGGATTTTCCGGCGCAACCCGCGCCGGCCCCTCCATCGCGCGGATGATCGGCACGCCTGACACATCGCGCACCGCCAGCTTGTAGCCCCAGATCACAACCCCAATCACCAGCGCAACCGAACTGGCCGCGCCAGCCCATTGCACCCAGCGTTGCATCGGGGGCGCGCCCCCGCCAGAGCCGTCATTTGGCCCGCCCATCCGGGGATCGGGTTGTTGCATGCTCGCCTCTTTGCCGGTTGGGGTGGTGACCCCCGGACTTCTGCCCTCGGCGGGAGCTTAGCGCATCTCTTCAGCCGGGGTGACGCCAAGAATACCAAGACCAGCCGAAATCACAACGGCACAGGCCCGCGCAAGGGCGATTTTCGCCGATGTGAGCGGCAGGTCGTCTTCTTGCACAAACCGCAGCGCGGTTTCCTCATTGCCGCGATGCCATAGCGCATGCAGGTCAGACGCGATTTCGTAAAGGAAGAACGCGATCCGATGCGGTTCGTTCGCGCGCGCGGCAATCTCGACCAAGCGCGGCCATTCCGCGATTTTCTTCGCCAAGGCGCGTTCAGCCTCATGCGTGTTGCGGCTCAGATCGGCATCCGCCAGCGCGGCATCATTCACATCAACGCCCAGTTCAACCGCCTTGCGCAGCACCGAGGCCACGCGGGCATGGGCATATTGCACATAGAAAACGGGGTTGTCCTTCGACTGTTCCAGCACCTTGTCAAAGTCGAAATCCAAAGGCGCATCGTTCTTGCGGGTCAGCATATGGAACCGGGTCACATCGGCCCCCGCCTGTTCCACCACGTCGCGCAGCGTCACAAAGGTGCCAGCCCGTTTCGACATTTTGAAGGGCTCGCCGTTTTTGAACAGCTTCACAAGCTGGATCAGCTTGATATCAAGGCTGACCTTGTTTTCGCTCAGCGCCGCAACCGCCGCTTTCATCCGCTTGACGTAACCGCCATGGTCGGCCCCGAACACGTCGATCAACAGATCGAAGCCACGGTCGATCTTGGTCCAGTGATAGGCGATATCGGGGGCGAAATAGGTCCAAGCGCCATCCGACTTTTTCACCGGGCGGTCCACATCGTCGCCGTATTGGGTGGATTTAAAGAGCGTCTGCTCACGCTCTTCCCAATCTTCGGGCAGCTTGCCCTTCGGCGGCTCCAGCACGCCTTCATAGATCAGGCCCAAATCCTCAAGCCGCTTCAACGCGCCTTCGATCTGGCCCGTGCCGTAAAGCGATTTTTCCGAATAGAAGACATCCATCTTCACGCCCAAAAGCGCGAGATCGCCACGGATCATCTCCATCATCGCTTCGGTGGCGAATTCGCGAACATCGGCCAGCCAGTCTTCCTCAGGCTTATCGATCAGGCTTGCGCCATATTTTGCCTTCAGCGCCTCGCCCACCGGGATCAGGTAATCGCCGGGGTACAGCCCTTCGCGGATTTCCGGCTCAAGGCCATTCGCCTCCCGGTAGCGCTCATAGGCAGAGCGGGCGAGCACATCGACCTGCGCGCCGCCATCATTGATGTAATATTCGCGCGTCACATCATAGCCCGCGAAATCAAGCAGGCTTGCCAAAGCATCGCCAAAGACCGCGCCACGGGTATGGCCCACATGCATCGGCCCGGTCGGGTTGGCCGACACATATTCGACATTCACCTTCACGCCCCGGCCAAGGTCCGAGCGGCCAAAGTCGCGCCCCTCTTGCAGCGCGGCGCGGATCACATCCGCCCAGATCCCCGGGGCCAGCCGCAGGTTGATGAAGCCCGGCCCTGCCACTTCGGCCGAGGCGATGCGCGGATCGTCGGACAATTGTTCCACCAACGCCTCGGCCAAGGCGCGCGGGTTCATCTTGGCGGGTTTGGCCAGCACCATCGCGGCATTGGTCGCCATATCCCCATGCGCGGGATCGCGCGGCGGTTCGACCGCGACATTGGCAGTATCCAGCCCGGCGGGCAGCGTGCCCTCGGCTTCCATTTCCTCAAGCGCCGCAATGATCGTGCAGCGGATATCGGCAAAAATGTTCATGATCGGCATCCTTCGTTGCCTTTCCCCTGCCAGAGCGCCGCGCCCCCGTCAACTGACGCGGTGGCGCGTGCGTGATGCCCGAAAGCGACTCACCTGGCAAAAAACCGCCCCGCGCCCCTGCGTCGCAGGCCGAATCAGGGGCATTTTTGGCAGTTTGTTGACGTTCGCTCCGCTATGAAGTAGGGCAATCGCGTCGCAATCCGTGCGACCAATCGACCGGGACGCCCGGAAATAGCGTCCCCCCACCCCGCGCCGAACCCGATGGTCGCGCGATGAAGGACGCTTATGACGAAGTTTACCGATCTCAAACTGTCCCCCGATGTTCTCAAGGCGGTCGCCGAGGCGGGCTATGAAACGCCCACGCCCATTCAGGCTGGCGCGATCCCCCATGCGCTTGAGGGCAAAGATGTGCTGGGCATCGCCCAGACAGGGACCGGCAAGACCGCGTCTTTCACCTTGCCGATGGTGACGATGCTGGACAAAGGCCGTGCCCGCGCGCGCATGCCGCGCTCGCTGGTGCTGTGCCCGACACGCGAACTGGCTGCGCAGGTCGCCGAGAACTTCGACACCTATGCCAAATACACCAAACTGACGAAGGCGCTGTTGATCGGCGGCGTCAGCTTTGGCGAACAAGACAAGCTGATTGACCGGGGCGTGGACGTGCTGATTGCCACCCCGGGCCGCCTGCTGGATCATTTCGAGCGCGGCAAGCTGTTGCTGACCGGCGTGCAGATCATGGTGGTGGATGAGGCCGACCGGATGCTCGACATGGGCTTTATTCCGGATATCGAGCGCATCTTCCAACTGACGCCCTTCACCCGCCAGACGATGTTCTATTCGGCCACGATGGCGCCGGAAATCGAGCGGATCACCAATACCTTCTTGCACACGCCCGCCCGCATCGAAGTGGCGCGGCAGGCGACGACCTCTGAAACGATCACCCAAACGCTGGTGGAAATTGCCCCGCCGCGCCGTGACCAAACCGCGAAAGCCAAGCGCGAACTGTTGCGCGCGCTGATTTCGGCGGAAGGCGAGGCCTGCACCAACGCGATCATTTTCTGCAACCGCAAGACGGATGTGGATATCGTGGCCAAATCGCTCAAGACGCATGGGTTCAACGCCGCGCCAATCCATGGCGATTTGGATCAAAGCCAGCGCATGCGCACGCTGGATGCGTTCCGCGATGGCTCTTTGCAATTGCTGGTGGCGTCCGATGTCGCCGCGCGCGGGCTTGATATTCCCGCCGTGAGCCACGTCTTCAACTACGACCTGCCCAGCCATGCCGAAGATTACGTGCACCGGATTGGCCGCACCGGCCGTGCGGGTCGCAAAGGTGCCGCCATGTCGATTGGCACGCCGGGCGACGCGAAATACCTGGCCGCGATCGAAGCGCTGGTGAACATGGAAATCCCCCGTGCCGAAGCACCCGAGGGCTTTGCGCTGTCCGAAGCGGCGCATCGCGAACCGCGCAAATATGACGACGACAAGGGCAGCCGCAACAGCCGGTCGCGCGGCGGGCGCGGTCGGGGCAGAAGCGAGCGCACCCGCGACGACAAGCAGCGCCCCCCGCGCAACGACAAGGATAATACCCCCGAGGTCAGCGCCGCGCCGAAGACCGAGGCAGAGACCGAAGACAGCCTGATCGTGGATGTGCCGGAGGCCAAACGCCCCGAGCCGCGCAATGAAACCCGCCGCGAAGACCGCCGCGACCGGGGGCGCAACCGCGACAATGGTCCCGCCGTGGTCGGCATGGGCGATCACGTGCCCGATTTCTTGCTGCGCTCCTTCCGCACCAGCCCGAAACCGGCCGCAAAAGACAGCGCCGCCCCGCGTAAAGCGTCACCGGCCAGCGCCTCGGCCGATGCCGATGTGGATGTCGAAGAACCCTCGGAAAGCTGATGGCTTCCTCGGCGAGTTTTCCGCTAGGAGATGTTTTAAAGCCCCGGTTTTCCGGGGCTTTTTGCTGTCATTATTCTTGGCGGCGGCTCAAAGCTCTGCCGTGTCGCTTGCGCCTTCGGTTGCGGCGCGATGCGCGGCCAGTTTGCGCGCAAGTGTGCGCCGGTGCATCCCCAGCCGCCGCGCCGTTTCCGAGATATTGAACCCGGTCTCGGCCAAGGTGCGCTGGATCAGCTCCCATTCTTGCGCCTTCACGCCGATCTGCGGCGCCTCGATCTCGGGCATCGCCATCCCTGCGCGATGGCCGAAAGCGGCTTCGATTTCGCGCGCGGTGGCGGGTTTGGCCAAATATTGCGTCGCGCCCAGCTTGATCGCCTCGACCGCCGTCGAGATCGAGGCAAACCCCGTCAGCACCACGATGGCGGGCGGATCCTGCTTTTCCCCCAAAGCCTTGACCACGCCCAGCCCCGACCCCTCGGCCAGTTTCAGATCGACAATCGCATGGGTGAACGCATAGCGCCCCGCCAGACCGATGGCCGCTTCTTCCCGGGTGGCCGAATGCACCTCATAGCCGCGCCGGGCAAAGGCCGCGGCCAGCGTTTCAGCCAAATGCGGATCGTCTTCGACCACCAAAAGGCACGGGGTCTGGTCACTCATGGCGGGTCTCCTCGGAGCTGGATCGGGCCAGAAGCGGCAGGCTTACCCGCACCGCGGCCCCGCGAGAGGTATTGCGCAATTCCATCCGGCCGCCAAGCCGGTCGATCGCATTGCGGGCCAAGAACAGCCCGAGACCGCGCCCGGGCTGGCCAGACCCCGACAGAAACGGCGCGCCGGGGTGTGCTAACACGGTTTCGGGAAAGCCCGGCCCGCGGTCGCTCAGCACCAGTTCCAGCCGTCCGCCCTCGCATGCCAGCGTGGCCGAAAGCGTGCCCGGGGCCAGACTTTCCGCATTGTCGAGCAGGTTCACCAATGCGGCTTCAAAAATCGGCGCGGTCAGGATGCGCGCGCCGCGCAAGCTGCTTGCCGCCACAAGCGGCACCCGCGCCCGCCCGCGTGAGCCGCTCCATGTTGCCAAAATGCGCCGGATCTCGGCTTCGGCCGGAACATCGGCGGCGGCCTCCAGCCGCTCCCGCCCCGCCGCTTGCAAAGTGCGCGAAACGATGGCGCGGCAGCGGTGCAACTGGGTGATCATCCGGTCCAGTTCCGGGGCCAGCGCCTCCCCTTCGGGCGGGCCAATATCGGCCCAATCATCGAGCGTCACTGCAAGCGTGGTCAAAGGTGTGCCCAATTCATGCGCCATGCCCGACGCCAAAAGCCCCAGCCCCACCAGTTGATCCGCTTCGGCCTTGGCGCGGCGCAATTCTTCAATCGCCGCCTCGCGCGCCGCCATGCTGAGCCGTAGCCGCAACACGAACCAAACCATCAAGGTCGAGGTCAGCACAAAGGCCAAAATCAGCCCCGTTGGCGCCGGACCCGCCCCCACCGCAAGCGCCACCAAAAATGACATCGCCGCATTGCTCAGCAGGTAAATCGGCACCGCCGACAAGGGCGCACAAAGCGACACCGCCAACAGCGGCGGCACCACCAACAGCATCGAAAACGGGCTTTGCGCGCCGCCGGTCAGCGCCAACAACAACGTCAGCGCAACGGTATCCAGCGCAAGCTGCGCCACGATCACCCAATCGGGCAAGATCGTGCTGCGCGTCACCGATACAGCGGTCAGCAGGTTGTAAAACACCAACAGAACCGTCACCCCCGCCAACGGCTCCAGCGGCAGATCAAGCTGCAAGACCTTCACCGAATAGGCCAGCGTCGCCACCAGACTGGCAATCCCCACCCAACGGATTTGCACCAAAAGCCAAGCGGTTTCGCCCTGTTTCGGGGCACGGATCGGCGGAGTTGGCTCTGGGGGCGGGGCGCGCATGCGGGTCTCGGTCTGCTCGATGGGCGCGAGCATGCCGCAAGCGCGCGTCCGGGGCAACCATGCGCGGTGCGGGCTGGTATGGGAAGGGGCTTGCCGTGCCAGCGCAGGCTGCTACCGTGGCCGCAACCGTAGCAAGAGGTTGCCATGCCCCGCAAGATCTCTCCCCTGCCCCGCCTTTTTGTGCTGGCCCCGCTCGCGCTTGCGGGCTGTCTTGAGGGGATGCCCGCCGATCCAGATGCGCCGCGCATCACCCAACGCGGCACCTGCTTTGCCTATGTCGAGGCCGAGCCGGGCGACACATATGCGCTTGTCACCGGCAAGGGCGATGGCACACGCCAGCCGCCCGCGCTCAAGACCAAACCGATGAGCGCAAACGCGGTGGATGCCGCCTTCGCGCGCGAGGTCAAGACGCTCCAGATCATGCCCGAATGTCTGGCCGTTTATGCCAAACCACGCGCCAAAGCCGCGCCGCCCGAGGGCTAAGCGGGCCCACGGCTGAGTCCGCGCCGCCACACCTTCCCCCCTGCATTTGGTGGCAACACAATTTCGCTACCCGATTTCTCGCATCCCCCCTATAGTCTGTGGATAACCGGGGCATCAGACCCCAACATGAGGCGGGAACAGGAAGAAAGGGGAGGCCATGCGCTGCCCATTTTGCGGGAATGTGGACACACAAGTGAAAGACAGCCGACCGGCCGAGGATCACGTGGCGATCCGACGGCGTCGGTTCTGCCCGGCCTGCGGTGGCCGTTTCACCACCTATGAGCGCGTGCAATTGCGCGATCTGGTGGTGATCAAGACCTCGGGGCGGCGCGAAGATTTCGACCGCGACAAGCTGGAACGTTCGATCCGCATCGCCATGCAAAAACGCCCGATCGACCCGGAACGGATCGATCAGATGATTTCGGGGATTGTGCGGCGGCTTGAAAGCCTGGGCGAAACCGATATCCCCTCGCGCTCCATCGGGGAAATCGTGATGGAAACGCTGGCCCGGATCGACACTGTGGCCTATGTGCGTTTTGCCAGCGTTTACAAGAACTTCCAAGCCGCAGACGATTTCGACAAATTCGTTTCCGAACTGCGCCCCAGCGTCACCGGAGAGCCCGAGTGATCCATGCCGACCGCCGCTTCATGCGGCTGGCGCTCAGCCTTGCCGCGCGCGGTTTGGGCAATGTCTGGCCCAACCCGGCGGTGGGCTGTGTGCTCGTGAACGGCGGGCGCATTGTCGGACGGGGCTGGACCCAACCGGGCGGGCGCCCCCATGCCGAACGCCGCGCGCTCGATCAGGCGGGCACGGCAGCGCGCGGGGCCACCGCCTATGTCACGCTTGAACCCTGTTCCCATTACGGCAAGACCCCGCCTTGCGCGGCGGGGTTGATCGAGGCGGGCGTGACGCGGGTGGTCTCTGCCCTGCAAGACCCGGACCCGCGCGTATCGGGCAAGGGGCACGCGATGCTGCGCGCGGCGGGGGTTGCCGTGGTCACCGGCGTTCTTGAGCCGGAGGCGCGCGCGCTTCAGGCGGGTTTTTTAAGCCGGATCGAACACGGGCGGCCATGGCTCGCGTTGAAACTGGGCGCAAGCTTCGATGGCCGCATCGCGCTGGCCAATGGCGAAAGCCAATGGATCACCGGGCCGCAGGCGCGCGCTCGGGTGCAGGCGTTGCGCGCGCGTTATGATGCGGTTTTGGTGGGCGGAGGCACGGCGCGTGCCGATGATCCGCTTTTGACCGTGCGCGCCTTTTCCCCTGTGCGCGCGCCGGTGCGGGTGGTGGCCGCGCGCCGGTTGGACCTGCCGCGCGGGCGGCTGGCAGGCTCGCTCGATCAGGCCCCGCTTTGGCTTGTGCATGGGCCACAAGCCGCTGATGACGCCAAAGAATACTGGTCCAGCCTTGGCGCCGAACTCATTGAAATCGGAGAAACGGCGACGGGCCTTGACCCGGTGGCGCTGATGGCCGCCTTGGCAAAGCGCGGCCTGACTCGGGTCTTTTGCGAAGGCGGTGGCGCGTTGGGGGCCAGCCTGATGGGCGCGGGGCTGGTCGATGAATTGATCGGCTTCACCGCCGGTGTGGTGCTGGGGGGCGATGCCCGCCCCGGCATTGGCGTGCTGGGGCTTGACCGGTTGGCCGATGCGCCGCGCTACCGGCTGAGCGATGTGCAACCGATCGGCGGCGATATGCTGGCCCGCTGGCAGCGCAGCTAACGCCAAAGCCCCGCGTAACTTGCGAAAATCCCTTGCAGCTTGGCCAAGGCCCGGTTTGCCGCGCCGGGATGCGGCAGGGGGCCATGGGCCAGCCGCGCCACCACCACCTCGGGCGGGCAAGGGCGATGCGACACCGGATCGAAATACCGCGGATAGGCAATCAGCGCCGCATGGGCCAACTGCGCAAGCGACACCGGCCCCCCGCGCCGCGCCGGCACCGCGCCCAGATCGCGTGTCAGCCCCCAACCTGCATAAAAGGGCGCGCCCGTGGTGGTGACCTTTTTGCCGCGCAAAAGCGCCTCGAACCCCAAAAGCGAGGTCATGGTCCAGACCTCTTCCACCTGATCGATCAAGGCGATAGGATCGCATTTATCCAAGACAAGATCGGCATGGCGCAGCGCCTCTGCCTCGGCCACCGCGCCCGGGCGCAGACCCGCCTCCACATCCGGATGTGGTTTGAAAAGCACAATCGCATCGGGGTTTTCCGCACGAACGCGCGCAAGCAAAGCCAAATTTGTGCAAATAGGCCCCGCCCCCAGCCGGATCGAGGCATCATCCTCCACCTGCCCCGGCACCAGAATGCGCCGCCCCTTTGGCAAATCCGGCACCCCGCCGCCAAGGTTGTATTTCGACAAGCCCGCCCGGCACAGGGCTGCCACCAGCCGCTCGGCCCGTGCGCTCCCGCCGGGCGGCGGCGCCGCCGCGATCAATGCCTCCAGATCCGAAGGCTGGCTCGGGTCGTAATAAATCCCGCGCCGGTCGGTGACCAAAGACAGCGGCGGCACCAGATCGGCCCCAAGCCCGCGCGAGCGTAAAAACCCGTCTTCCACCCGCAGCGCGGGCGCGGGAAAATCCGCAGGCACCCGGCCTGCCCAGATCAGCAGATCCCGCCCGGTATTCTGTGCGACCTGCGCCGCTTTGATGGGCGGATCGACGAAGCGCAGCCGCTTATGCCGCCCGAAAAAGGCTTGCAAAGGGCGCCGCTTCCACAGCCGCATGCCGCTGGCGATATGGCCAAAACGGTCGGCGCGATAGGCGCGCACCTCGGCCTCTAGCTGGTCCACCGCCGCTTCAAAGCTGCACCCCCGGGCGCGGCACGGGTCATACCAAGTTGGCGCAAGGATATGGCTCACCGCGAACATCTGCGCCCGCGTCAACCGGCGTTCCCGCCGCGCCACCGGGTTTTCATCCACCGTCAGCCCCCAGCCCGCGTAAAACGGCTGGCCAAAGACGCGCGGTTTATGTCCGGCCAAAATCGCCTCATACCCCAGTTGCGACGAGACGGTATAGACCGCCACCGCCCCTTCAAGCAGCTTCCAAGGGGACACAGGTGCATAATAAAGCGCGGTGCGGGCATCTTCATGCGCGGGACCGTAATGGCCGCCACGAAGCCCGGCGCGGGTTTCGGGATGGGTCTTGATCAAGATGCGCGCGCCCGGGTTTTCAATCTGTGCGACGGCCAGCATTTCACGAAAAGTCGCGGGCGTCGCGCCGCCATGGCGCACCGAGGCATCGCCCGCCGTTTGGTCAATCACCAGCACATACCCCGGCGCAGGCGGCTCAAGATCGGGGTCGAAGTCATTGTATTTCGACAAATCTAGCGCCTTGAGCCGTGCCATGCCATCACGGGCGCGATCCAAAAGCGCGGTATCATCCAGCGGCGCCCGCGCCAGCATTTGTTCCAGCATCGAGGGGGTCGCGGCATCGAAATGCACGCCTTGCGGGTCGATGAAAAGCCCCAGCGGCCCCCCGGCGCCACGCCCCCGGCCCGGATGCACCGACCGCAAAAACGCATCTTCCAAGCGCACCAAGGGCACATCGCGCCGGGCCGCCACCGCCTCGCCGCGCGCGGCAATGAGCGAACGGCCCCAGACCACAACACCATCGTCCGCCCCGGGCAGACCCAGCGCCAAGGCATGGCCGCGCGCGCGCAAGATCGCGCCCAGACGGGGCTCGCGCAGAAAGCCAAGGCTGTAATAATAAAGCCGCCGGGGAGCACCTTCCCCGACGGCGATGCCCTGCAAGGCCTGCGACATCAGTCGCTAAGATTGCTAAGTGAATCCGCCGTGGCGGCCGAACCGGTCACCGCCGACAGCGCTTTTTGCCACTGCACGTAAGGCGCTTCGGTCACATAGACGGTATCGCCATCGCGAATGACGAAGTCACGCGCCATGAACATGCCATTCGGCTCTGTCAAATCAAGCACATAGACCATGCGCTGATCGCCCACGAGATCGTTGCGCCCCAAAACCACCGAAGCGATTTCCGCCGGTTCGTTGCGGAACACGAACACCCCCGTCGGATCGGCCAAATTCGAGCTGAGCCCCCCCACGGTTGCAATCGCTTCCAATGCCGACAGCGTCTGCGATTCAAACGGCACGCGCGCCTGCGCGCCGGTTGCGCCAAGCGAGGTGAAGGCGCGGGTGTCTTCTTCAACCAAGATCACGTCATCGGGCCGCAACGCAATATCCATGCGCGGGTTGTCATACAGGTCAGACAGCCAGATCGTGCCCTTCTTGCCATGCCGCTTCACGGTGATCTTGGCGATTTCGGGCTTGATCGTCACGCCGCCCGCGCGGGCCAGCATGGCCGACAACGTGCGCGTGGGCCGCTCGATCGCATAGACGCCCTGCCCGCCAACCGCGCCCATCAGCGAAACGGTGGCACCATCGCCCGCCGCGCGCGACACCAGCACCTGCGGATCGGGCGTTTGCGCATCCAGCTTTTGGGTGATGATCTTGCGCAGCGCATCGGGGGAATTGCCCGCCGCCTTGATCTTGCCCGCATAGGGCACAAAGATATTGCCCGCACCATCGACCTGCACCTCGGTCAATTGCGTGGCGCTGGTGCCTTGCGGTGCCAACAGGCCGTTATCGACGTTTTCCCAGATCGTCAGCATCAGCGTATCGCCCGGGTTGATCGTGTCAGAACCGACAACCCCCGCCTTTTGGAACGCCGAAGAAAAGCCCAGCGCAGGCTGCACCGAGGTGGCCCGCGTCACATGGTCATTGACGGTCACCACAAAGGCATCGCCCTTGCGCATCACAGAGCCTGAGAAGATTTCGCGCTTATTCGGGCCCGACCGCGGCAGGCCACAAGAAGCAGTCCCAAGAAGGACCGCCGAAAGACCCAGCATAAGGGTCCTGCGGGTAGTTTTCGTATTCACTGCTCGGGCTCCTCTTCGGGATTGCCGGTCATTTTGACGCTACCCTAGCAGCCAAGGCGAAAAAAAGCCAGTATAGTCAACTTACAACGCGCAACTGTTGCCGTGGCGCCGCTTTTCCGGCAACCAGCGCATCATAGGGATCTTCGGCGGACAGCATCATATCGACGACATTGCGCAGCAGAATGCGGCGCCCGCGTGCCGCGTAAAATCCGCCCGGAATCTGCGATGTCTCCAACAAGTAGTGTCTGTAGTCGCGATACCCCCGCGTATCTGGTCTTGCAGGCGCAGCATAAAAGGCGGGCAGCGGCTGATCTGAAACGAATTCCGGCTTGTCGTACACCGCGCGGCCAAAAAGCTTCAGCGGCAACCCACGCCACAGCACTTGTTGCCCCGCTGTAGAGTTGATCGTCACCGCCGAGCGCGCCTGTGCCAGCAAAGCCGCCAGTTTTCCGCCACCAATAAAATGCACCCGCCCCGCCAGACCATGGCGCGCAGTCGCGGCCCGGATCGCTTGTGCCAGCGGCGCGCGCCCATCTTCAAGCGGATGCGCCTTGAAGACAAGATGATGGTGGCGCGGCGCCCCCTCGGCAAAGCCTGCGGTGACCAGATCAACGAAGTCCGCCTGACTTGTGAACGGCGAATGCATCTGCATCGAGGCATCATGTTCAAGCTGCAAAAGCACAAGATGGATCGGGTGGCCCGTCAACCGCACCCGTGCGGTGGCAATGCCCCGCTCCAGCGCCTGCCACGGCATCCAAAACAGCCGCTTGAAGTAGATCCGCGCCTCATCGAGCACGGAGATGCCGCGATGCGGGGCAAAGCCGCGATAGGCTTGGTTCAGCGTCAGCACATAGAAATGATAAAGCGCGCCGTAGAAGATATGGTGGCGCGTGTCGCCCCAGCGCGGCGGCGCTTCGGGGAAATCGATCTCGCTTTGGGCAAGGGCCGCGCGCATCTCGGCCAGGCTCAACTGCATCAAACGCGAATGGCCATTGGCGCCGCCGCGTTCATAGGTGACCCAATAGGGGCGAATATACCCTTCCTCAAACACATGCACGGTGATCGCGCGCCGCTTCGCGGCGGCAATCGCTTGCGCATGGATCGGGCGGGTATCGCCATAAAGCACCAGATCGGTGATGCCCTTGTCGTCGAAAAGCGTCTCGATCCGGGCAGGCCAATCCTCGGGCGCGCCGTCAAAACGCACATAGCTGGCCCGGTCGGGCCAGAACGCCTGATCGCCGCGGTTGAAACCGACGCGCCAGACCGTGCCACCTGCGGCGCGCAACATCCGCCCCAATTGATGAAAGAAAGGCCCATGCGGGCCTTGCAACATCAAAAAGGTGCGGTTTCGGGTCTGATTCATCGGTTTTTCCTGCCAAAGCTCTCTTGTGCCGCCTTGGGGGAAGCAAGTCACGCCAAATCCGGTCTGGCCTGCGGGCCTTTGCCGCCAAAACGGTGCGCGCCGCCCCTCTTGCGACCGCAAGACGCATTCGCGCGCCGTTCCTGTGCCCCCATGCGTCGGGCCCAAGCCTTGCGCGCAAGGCGTGCGCAAGCTAGGCAGGTGCCGACCACGACAGGGGGAAGCCATGTTCACCGGAATCGTCACCGATCTGGGCGAAATCGTCAGTCTTGAAAACACGGGCGACCTGCGCGCCCGGATCCGCAGCAGCTATGATATGACGACGGTCGATATCGGCGCCTCGATCGCCCATGCGGGCGTGTGCCTCACGATCATCGCCACCGGCCCCGATTGGTATGAGGTGCAAATCTCGGGCGAGACGGTCTCCAAAACCAATATCGGCGATTGGGCCGTGGGCAAACGCATCAATCTTGAGCGCGCGCTGAAAGTGGGCGACGAGCTGGGCGGCCATATCGTGTCGGGCCATGTCGACGGCGTGGCCGAAATCACCGCAATGGTGGATGAGGGCGAAAGCACCCGCTTCACCTTCCGCGCCCCCGAGGCACTGGCCAAATACATCGCGCCCAAAGGTTCGGTCGCGCTCGATGGCTGCTCGCTCACCGTGAACGAGGTGGACGGATGCAGCTTCGGTATCAACTTCATCCCGCA
The DNA here is from genome assembly GCF_020023995.1 of Rhodobacter sp. TJ_12. GTDB lineage: Bacteria > Pseudomonadota > Alphaproteobacteria > Rhodobacterales > Rhodobacteraceae > Rhodobacter. Next base: position 23,051 of record NZ_NRRD01000019.1, read on the forward strand.
TACCAAGGCCGTGACCAGTTTTGGCGCGTCCAAGGTCGGCGATAAGGTCAATTTGGAAATCGATACGCTCGCGCGCTATGTCGCGCGTTTGACGGAGTGGAAGGCATGACGAACCCGGTGGACAAGTCCGGCGCACACGACAAACCCGGCCCGGTGGAGCAAAGCTACCACGACGCCATCTCGACGATTGATGAAATCATCGAAGACGCCCGCAACGGCAAGATGTTCATTCTGGTGGATCACGAAGACCGCGAGAATGAGGGCGATCTGATTATCCCCGCGCAAATGGCCACGCCCAATGCGATCAACTTCATGGCCACGCATGGCCGGGGGCTGGTTTGCTTGGCATTGCCCGCCGAGCGGATCGAGGCCTTGGGCCTGCCGCTGATGGCCTCGTCGAACTCTTCGCGCCATGAAACGGCCTTCACCGTGTCGATTGAAGCGCGCGAGGGGATTTCCACCGGCATTTCGGCGCATGACCGCGCCCGCACTGTCGCGGTGGCAATCGACCCGACCAAGGGCCCGCAAGATATTGCGACGCCGGGGCACCTGTTCCCGCTGCGCGCACGCGAAGGCGGCGTGCTGGTGCGCGCCGGTCACACCGAGGCGGCGGTCGATATTTCGCGCCTTGCGGGGCTGAACCCCTCGGGGGTGATCTGCGAAGTGATGAACGAAGACGGCACGATGGCCCGTCTGCCCGACCTGATCGCTTTCGCACAGATGCACAACATCAAGATCGGCACGATTTCCGATCTGATCGCCTATCGCCGCCGCTATGACAGCTTGGTGCGCGAAACCAAGCAACGCGCGGTGCATTCGATTTATGGCGGCGATTGGTCGATGCGCGTCTTCACCGACGAGACCGAAGGCGCGGAACATATCGTGCTGACCAAGGGGGATATTTCCTCTGACGAGCCGGTGCTGGTGCGGATGCATGCGCTTGACCCGCTGTCCGATGTTCTGGGGCTCAACGAGGCCAAAGCGGGCGATCTGAGCCGCGCGATGGAGGCGATTGCCACCGAAGGCCGGGGCGTTGTGGTGTTGTTGCGCGAAACCTCGGCCAAGATGGTGCTGCCGGGCGAAGCCAGCCCGCAAACGCTGCGCCAATACGGCCTTGGCGCGCAGATCCTGCTGGCGCTTGGTCTGACGCATCTCAAACTGCTTACCAATTCGCCCGCGCCGAAGCTGGTGGGGATCGAAGGCTATGGCCTGACCATCGAAGAAACGCGGAGCTATTAAGATGGCGGGAAATGAAAGCCATCACATTCTGGACCTGCCCAGCTTCGATGCGCCGGTCAAACTGCTGATCGTGGTCGCGCCTTATTATAAGGATATTGCCGACAATATGATCGCGGGCGCCAAGGCCACCGCCGAAAAGGTGGGAGCCACGGTCGATATTGTCGAAGTCCCCGGCGCACTGGAAATTCCAACCGCGATTGGCATGGCCAGCCGGATGGCCGATTACGATGGCTATGTCGCGCTTGGCTGCGTGATCCGGGGCGAAACCACGCATTACGACACTGTCTGCAACGACAGTTCGCGCGGGTTGACGCTTTTGGGTCTGCAAGGGCTGTGCATCGGCAATGGCATCTTGACGGTGGAAAACCGCAAGCAAGCCGAGGTGCGCGCCGATCCCGCCGATCAAGACAAAGGCGGTGGCGCGGCGGCTGCGGCCTTGCATCTTGTCGCGCTCTCGCGCAAATGGGCCAACCGGACTAAGGGAATCGGCTTCCGCCCCGCAGGCGAAGACTTCCGCATCGCCGGTGAGACCGAAGGACCAAGCCGCGCATGACCGACACCGCCCCCGAAACCCCGAACGAGCCCCCGAAGAAACCGAGCCCGGAAGACAAACGCCGGATGCGCTCGGCCGCGCGGCTTTATGCCGTGCAGGCGCTGTTTCAGATGGAAGCGGCGGGGCAAGGGGTGGATCGGGTCGCGCGTGAGTTTGAAAGCTTCCGCTTTGGCATGGTGACCGAAGAGGGCGACGAGATGGCCGAGGGCGATTATGCCCTGTTCCGCCGCGTGCTGGATGATGCGGTGATGTGGCAGGCGAAGATCGACCAGACCACCGACCGCGCGCTTGTGGCGAAATGGCCGATCGACCGCATCGATCCAGTGATCCGGGCGCTGTTCCGGGCCGCTGGCGCGGAAATGATCAACCCGGCCACGCCGATCAAGGTTGTGATCAACGAATTCGTCGATGTGGCCCGTGCCTTCTTCCCCGAAGGCCGTGAGCCAAAATTCGTCAATGCGGTGCTCGATCACATGGCGCGTGAAATCAGGCCCGAGGCGTTCTGAACCCGGCCCAAGGTGCCTGAAAGGTGCCGCAAGCAGGCTCACATGCCATTTTATATATGTTTTGTGACGACCCTGCGGCATTTTGGCAAGATTTCGGTTTAATTCCTGCGAATTCGCGTTAGAGTGGTTCTAACGACGGAGGAATCGACATGCCGCAGTTGGTGCGTCTCTACATCCGAAATGTGTTCTACGGGGCCGGCCTTTCGGCGGTCTTTGTGGGGCTGTTGCTCGGGTTCAATGTTGCAAATCTGCGGCATCTGATCTTCACCTCCGATATTGGTTATATCGCGCTTGGGCTATTGTTCATCTTCAACACCGTGGTCTTTTCCGGTGTGCAATTCGGTATTGCGGTGATGGGCATGGCCGAGAAAGAACCGCCGCGCGGCGGTGGCAAACGCGACGCGATCCCCGCGCGCATGGCGCTGGATATGGTGCCGATCCCGGTGCCGGTCGAAAGAAATACCAAACGTCACTACGTCAAGAAGCCCTACTGAATCCTCCGGACGGAAAAACCCCTCGCCTCGGCGAGGGGTTTTTTTCTTTGTCTTGGGACAGGGCGAAGCACGGGGCGGCCCGGCAGGCAAAGATAGGTCGGGCGCTGGCGTCTTTTGCTTCAGCTCAGCTTCTGGCGGGCCTCAACTTTCGGCCTTTTTCATCCAATGCCCACCCTCTTCATTCCAGTATTGTGCCGAGACGCCCGCCCCGGTCAGCGCGCGCCATTGCTCGCGCGCATGTTGCACCGCTGCCGGATCTAGCCCGTTGAACAAGATCCACGCCCGCTCCAAATCCACCACCTCATCCGGCGCAACGGCGGCCCCGTCGATGCTCATCACCGCCTGGCGCCCCTCGGGCCGGGGCGCGGTGGTCAACAAAACGGGCTGCAAATCGTCATGCGCACCGCCCGCCAGCCCATGCGGCAAGAATCCATCCTCGGGGCCGAGCCAAAGCTTTTGGTCAAACCACGCCATCCGCTCGGCCTGCACACCGCGCAATTCCACCCGCCAGCCTTGCCCCAATGCGCGGGTCAAAAGGGTCTCCACAACCGCCTCAAGCGGCGATTGCGTGACATGGTAGAACAGCGCGGGCATGTTACCCCTCGAACTTGGTGCGGATCAGCCGGTCCAGCGTCATCACCCCCCAGCCGGTCGCGCCCTTGGGCGCCAGCGCGGTTTCGCCGGGCGGCAACGCCACCCCCGCAATGTCGATATGGCACCACGGCACCTCATCGCGCACGAACCGTTTGAGGAACGCCGCCGCCGTGATCGAGCCCGCCCAACGCCCGCCGGTGTTCTTGATATCGGCCAAACGCGATTTGATCAGCGGGTCATAGCTGGGCGTCAACGGCATCGGCCAGACCCCCTCGCCCACCGCTTTCGCGGCCTCCAGCACATGGCCCGAGAAGGTCTCGTCATTGGTGAACAGGCCCGCATGGTCATGCCCCAAGGCCACGATGATCGCGCCCGTCAGCGTGGCAAGGTCGATTACCGCTGCGGGTTCGAACTGTTCTTGCGCATACCAAAGCACATCCGCCAGCACCATCCGCCCCTCGGCATCGGTGTTGATCACCTCGATCGTGTCGCCTTTAAGGCTTTTGACGATGTCGCCGGGGCGTTGCGCGCGGCCATCGGGCATGTTCTCGACCAGCCCGACAAGCCCCACCACATTGGCGCGCGCCTTGCGCAGCGCCAGCGTGCGCATCACGCCCGACACCACGGCAGCGCCGCCCATATCCATTGTCATCTCTTCCATGCCCGCCGCGGGCTTGATCGAGATCCCGCCGCTGTCAAAGCAAACGCCCTTGCCGACCAGCGCCAAAGGTGCGGCATCCGGCGCGCCGCCGTTCCACCGCATCACCACGACCTTGGAGGGGCTTTCCGAGCCCTGCCCCACAGCCAAAAGCGCGCGGAACCCAAGCCGGGCCAAATCGTCTTCTTCCAAGATCTCGACCTCAAGGCCAAGCTCCTGCATCGCGGCCAATCGCGCGGCGAAATCGTCCGTGGTCAGGATGTTGGCGGGCGCATTGACCAGATCGCGGGTGAAGAACACGCCCTCGGCCAACGCGGCATGCGGTGCGGCCTCGGCAGCCACCGCCTCGGGATTGGTGACCATCAAGGTCACCGGGCCAAAGGGCGGCTTTTCTTCGCTGTGATAATCGAACCGATAGGCGCGCAACGCCAGCCCAAAGGCTATCGCGGCGGCACGCGGATGCCCCTCGGCCACGACCAGCGCGCCTTTTTCGCCCAACCCCTTGGCGATGCTGGCCCCGGCTTTGCGCGCGGTGTCTTCGTCCACCTTGCGGTCAAGCTTCACCAGCGACAGCGCCTCGCAGGCCAGCCCCCCCGGAAATCCCAACTCCAGCGAATCAGCGGCCTTGACCTTGCCCCAGGCCTCAGAGGCCAGCGCGCGTTTCACCGCACCCCGGGTCAGCCGGTCCAGCTTGCGCCCCATCGGGCCAAGCTTGCCTTCGGCGGGGACGATCAGGGCAAGGCGACCTTCGCGCGCGTCCAGCGCAGCAGGATCGGAAGCTTCGAAACGGAGGGCGACGGGGTGGATCATGGCATTCCCTGTGGCAATCTTGATATTGCAAACGAGCCTAGAGCCTTGCGCCGCGATTGTATAGCGTGGCCTGCCTGCGTGCATCCGCCCCGCAGGCGCCCCTGCCCCGGCCCGGGGGCTTTCCCCGGCCCGCATCCCGCGCTAGAGAGGGTGAAACATCCGGGGGGATGACGGGTTGAAACGACTGGACCGATATCTTCTGTCCCAGCTGATGGCGCTCTTCGGCTTCTTCGCGCTGGTGCTGGTGTCGGTTTATTGGATCAACCGCGCCGTGCTCTTGTTCGACAAGCTGATCGCCGATGGGCAGACCGCGTGGGTGGTGCTGGAATTCACCGCGCTGACGCTTCCCAATGCGATCCGGCTGGTGTTGCCGGTGGCGGGCTTTGCGGCCACGCTTTACGCGCTCAACCGGCTGGCGGGCGAATCCGAACTGGTGGTGATGCAATCGGCGGGGGCCAGCCCATGGCGGCTGGCGCGCCCGGTGGCGGTTTTCGGGATAATCGTGGCCTGCCTGATGCTGGTACTGGTGCATGTGCTGGTGCCCGCCTCCAAGGCGCGGCTGACCGCGCGGCAAGCGCAGATATCGCAAGACATCACCGCGAAATTCCTCAACGAAGGCAGTTTCGAAAGCCCGGTCGAGGGGATCACGCTTTATATTCGGCAAATCTCTGACCTTGGCGAATTGCTGGATCTGTTCCTTTACGACACGCGCACGCAGGGGCTGGAAACGATCTATACGGCGGAAAAGGCGCTGATCGTGCCCGCCGAGGCGGGGCCGAAACTGGTGATGTTCGATGGCGTGGCGCAAACCCTGCGCGCCGATGATGGGGCGCTGGCGCAAACCCGTTTTGCCGATTTCACCTATGATCTGGCCGCCGCCATCGGCCCCGACACCACGATCAAACCCAGCCTTGAGGCCGTGCCAAGCTGGTGGCTGGTGGCGCCCACGCCGATGCTGCTGGCGGCTACCGGGTCCACCCCCGCCGAGGCACAGCGCGAATTGCACGACCGCTTGGCGCAACCCTTGATGGCGCCCGTAGCCGCCCTACTGGCCGCCGCGGCCATGTTGATCGGTGGGTTTTCGCGCTTTGGGCTGTGGCGACAAATGGTCGGGGCCGTGGGGGCGCTGATCGCCTTGCAGACGCTGTCCAATGTCGCGACCTCGGCCACCCGGACCGCGCCAGAGCTTTGGGGGCTGTTTTATCTGCCGCCGCTTGTGGGGTTGGCCGGCGCGGCCGCGCTGTTGCTTTGGGCGGCGGCACCGCACCGTCGGCGCGCCCGCCCCGCGCCCAACCTGCCGGAGGCGGCGGCATGACGCTTTCCCTTTACATCGCGCGGCGTTTCTTGCGCGCGCTTGGCATCGTCGCTGGCGCCTTTGTCGGGGTGTTGTTCCTGATCGAGATCGTCGAGAAAATTCGTAGTCTCGACACGCAAAACGGCACGTTGGCCGATGCCGCCGCGCTGGCCGCGCTCAGCCTGCCCAAAACCGTCTATTCGATCTTTCCCTTGATCACCGTGCTGGCGGCGGTGGTGCTGTTTTTGGGGCTGGCGCGCTCGTCCGAACTGGTCGTGATCCGCGCCGCGGGGCGCTCTGCGCTGCGGATGCTGACCGCGCCGGTGATCGTCGCGCTTTTGATCGGCATCGCGCTGGTCTTGGTGGGCAATCCGATTGTTTCGGCCACCAGCCAGCGCGCCGATGCGCTAGAGGGCGAAATGCGCGCCGAAGGAATGCAAACCGTCTCGGTTGGACGCGCGGGCGTTTGGATGCGCCAGGGCACCGCCGATGGCGGGCAGGCGGTGATCCATGCCGATCGCGGCAATGCCGGGGCAACGGTGCTTTACGGCGTGACCTTTCTGGTTTTCGATGCCACGCGCGGCCCGGTGCGGCGCATTGATGCCGCCGCCGCGCGGCTGAGCCCGGGCGCGTGGGAGCTGGAAAACGCCAAAGACTGGCCCTTGGGCACCTCGACCAATCCCGAACGTGACGCCACCCATCACGACCGGCTTTTGCTGCCCTCGACCCTGACCGCGCAAAGCATTGCCGACAGTTTCGATGCCCCCTCTGCCGTGCCGATCTGGGAGCTTCCGGGCTTTATCCGCGCGCTGGAAGAGGCGGGCTTTTCCGCGCGCCGTCATCTGGTGTGGTTGCAAGTGGAACTGTCTCAGCCGCTGATGCTGGCCGCGATGGTGCTGCTGGCGGCGGGTTTCACCATGCGCCATGCCCGCTTTGGCGGCACCGGCGGACGGGTTTTGCTGGCGTTGCTGGCGGGGCTTTCGGTGTTTTTCCTGCGCAATATGGCGCAGGTTCTGGGCGATAACGGGCAGATTCCCGCGGCTTTGGCGGGCTGGGCCCCGCCCACCATCGCGGCTATGCTGGCGCTCGCTTGGCTGCTGCAACAGGAGGAAGAGTGATGGCCCGCCGTTGCCGCCGCCCCGCGCATTGGACAGGCATGACCGCCGCAGCACTGATGGGCCTTGCCCTCGCGTCAAGTGTGATGCTCCGCCCCGCCGCCGCGCAAGATATTGCCCCCGCAGCCGCCCCGCCCGCCAGCACGCCGGTGTCGGATGCCGCCACGCTTTTGGCCGACCGGATCCTGCTGACTGGCTCCAACACGATCATCGCCACTGGCAATGTAGAGGTCTATTGGCGCGAGCATCGGCTGTCCGCCACCCGGATCACCTATGACCAGTCCCAAAATCGGCTGGCCATCGAAGGGCCGATCCGCATGGTGGAACCGGGCGCGACCGGGTCTGTGATTTTGGCCGATCAGGCGGAACTCAGCCGCGATCTGCAAGATGGTGTGATGCGCGGCGCACGCATGGTGCTGTCGCGTGAATTGCAACTGGCCGCCAACAGTCTGGAACGCCAAGACGGCACCCGCACCGTGCTGCGCGAGGTGGTGGCCTCGTCATGCCGGATTTGCGCCGCCGATCCGACCCCGCTTTGGGAAATCCGCGCTCAGACAATCACCCATGATGCGCTCAGCCATCAGATGATCTTTGAACAGGCGCAATTCCGGGCCATGGGGGTGCCGCTGCTGTGGCTGCCCAAGCTGCGCATGCCCGACCCGAGCGTGAAACGGCTGACGGGCTTTTTGCGCCCCTCCTTCCGCACCACCTCGCTTCTGGGGCCGGGGGTGAAAGCGCCCTATTTCATCACGCTTGGTCCCTCGGCGGATCTGACGCTGACGCCTTATTTGGCAACCTCGCGCACCACCACGCTGGGGCTGCGCTATCGCAAGGCGCTGACCGGCGGCGCCTATCAGATCGAAGGCGCGCTGAGCCGCGATTCGATCCGCCCGGGCGAGACGCGCGGTTTCCTGTTTGCCGATAGCCGGTTTGCGCTGCCCGATGATTTCGTGCTGGGCGCGCAATTGCGGCTGGTCTCGGACCCGTCTTACCTGCTCAATTACGACATTACCGAAGATGACCGACTTTGGTCGGGGTTGACGCTGGAACGCGTGCGCAGCGATGAAATGATCTGGGCGCAGCTGGGACATACCCATTCGATCCGCGATGGCGAAAGCAATGCGACGGAACCGATGCTGTCGGGCGATGCCAGTTGGACCAAGATCTTCCGCCCCGCCACGATCGGCGGCGAGCTCAGCGTTGAGGCCAGCGTGCATGCGCATCGCCGCGCCTCAAGCGCCACCACCGATCTGGTGGTGGGCGACGAAGATACCGACCTGCTCGATACTGAATCCGATGGCCGCGATATGCTGCGGTTTTCGGCGGTGGCCGATTGGCGGCGCAATTGGCTGTTGGGGGGCGGCATCGTCGGCGCGGCGGAAGCCGAACTCGCTTTTGATGCGATTGCCGTGCGCCAAGACGATACGCCCGGCTATGCGGGCACGCATCTGCGCAGCCAGCCGACGCTGGGGGTGGAATTGCGCTGGCCTTGGGTGGCGGCCTATGGGCGCGCCGCGCAGGTGATCGAACCGGTGGTGCAATTGATCTGGTCGGGCAAGAACGACCGCAGCTTGCCGCAAGAAGACAGTTGGCTGACGGAATTTGACGAGGGCAACCTGTTTTCGTTGTCGCGCTATCCGGGCGAAGACAGGCGCGAACAGGGCACACGCGCCAACCTCGGGCTCAGCTGGACCCGGCACGATGCCTCTGGCTGGTCGCTGGGGCTGACCGCCGGGCGGATTTTCCGGCGCGACGATCTGGGCCAGTTCGCCCCCGGCTCGGGTCTGGCGGGTAAACGCTCGGATTGGCTTTTGGCCACGCATCTAAGCACGGCGGGCGGGCTTTTGCTGTCCAACCGCGCGCTGTTTGACGATGGTTTCAACTTTGATCGCAACGAGTTGCGCATGGCCTATCTGGGCGGCAGCACCGAATTTGCGGCGGGGTATCTGTGGATGCAGGGAACGCTGTCGAACCCCAAAACATCGGAATTGCTGATCGAATCCGGGTGGGACTGGCGGCCCGGCTGGCGCTCGACCTTCTCGACGCGCTATGACCTCACCCGCGACCGCGCCGCACGCGCCGCGCTGGGGCTGCAATATGCCAACGAATGCGTCACCGTCGATCTTTCTCTCTCGCGTCGGTTCACATCCTCCACTAGTGTGGAGCCCGAAACCGACTTCGGCCTGTCGGTGCAGCTTGCGGGCTTTGGTGCGCAGGCGGGTGCGCGCGGGCCGGAAAGGGTCTGCTGGCGCTAGGCGCGGCGACCATCATGCAGACGAACGGAAGACGGAACGGATGACACGGCATTTCTCCTTGCTTCTTGCCCCTTTGCTGGCGCTTGTGCTGGCGGTCTTCACCCCAGCCCCGGCGGTGCAGGCGCAAAGCTCCCAATTCGCCCCGGTGATCCGCGTCAATAACTTGGCCATCACCGGCTACGAGTTGGACCAGCGCCAGCGTTTCATGGAATTGCTGGGGGCCAAGGACGATGTGCGCAAGATGGCCGAAGACGCGCTGATCGAAGATCGGCTGCGCATGTGGGTCGCGCGCCAAGATGGCATCGCACTCGCCCCCGATGCGGTGGGGCAAGGCATGTCGGAATTTGCCGGCCGCGCCAATATGACCGCCGAGGAATTCGTCAAGGCGCTGGGTGAAAATGGCGTCGACGCCCAGACCTTCCGCGATTTCGTGGCCGCCGGGATGATCTGGCGCGAGGTGATCAAGGCGCGCTTTGCGGGCCGCGTGCAGGTGTCGGATGCCGATGTTGCCCGTGCCCTGTCGCTGGAAACGCCGCAGCCCGAACGGGAGCAAGTGCTGCTGTCCGAAGTGGTGATCCGCGTCGGCGGTGGTGGCGAGGCCGAGGCCATGGCCAAGGCACGCCGTGCCTCTGCCGCGCGGACCGAGGCCGAGTTTGCTGAAATCGCGCGCGAAATTTCTTCGGCGACCAGTTCGGCCGACGGAGGACGGCTGGACTGGATGGCAATTGACGCGCTGCCGCCCGAAGTGCGCGGCGCGGTGATGAAGCTGCGCCCGGGCCGCACCACGCCGCCGCTTTCGATGCCCAATGCCGTCGCGGTGTTTTTCATGCGTGGCATGGATGAAGGCGGCGCCGTCGCCCCCGGGGATCGGGCAGTGGGCTATGCCACCCTTCTTTTGGGCGCAACTGGGGCCGAAGAAGCCGCAAACCTTGCCGCCAAGGTCGCCGCCGAGGCGGATCGCTGTGACGATCTTTACACCGTGGCGCGCAACCTGCCCGCCCAGCGCTTGGCGCGGGTCGAAGCCGCGCGGCGCGGCGATCTGCCCGCTGATATCGCCGCTGCGCTGCCCCGTATGGACCCGGGCGAAACGACAGTGCTGCGCCGGGGCGCGAATGATGTGCTGGTGATGCTATGTGACCGGGGCCGCGCGCTGGATGCCAGCTTGGGCGAGACCGGACCCTCCGAACAAGCGATGCGCAACCAACTTGTGAATGCCCGTATCAGCAATATGGCCGACGCCCTGCTCGAAGAGATCAAGGCCGAGGCTGTGATCGTGCGGCCATGAGCGGGCCTGCCGCCGGGGGGCCGGTGATCCTGAGTTGCGGCGACCCGTCGGGCGTCGGGCCGGAACTGGCCGTAAAGGCTTGGGAAGCGCTGGGGGCCAGCCTTCCCTTTGTCTGGGTTGGCGATCCGGCGCATTTGCCGCGCGGCACCAAACTGCGCGAGATCGACACCCCCGCCGAGGCGATGACCCATGCGGGCCATGGGCTGTGTGTGCTGCCGCATGCCTTTCCCGCAGCCGCCGTGCCGGGCCAGCCAAACCCCGAAAACGCCGCCGCGGTGATTGAGGTGATCGCCCGGGCGACCGCGCTTGTGATGCGTGGCGAAGGGGTGGCGCTGACCACCGCGCCGATCAACAAGCGGGTTCTGAAAGACGGGGCCGGGTTCGCCTTTCCGGGCCATACCGAATATCTGGCCCATCTGGCCGGCGGCGCGAAAGTGGTGATGATGCTTGCCTCGGAGCGGGTTACCCCGCCTTGCCGCGTGGTGCCCACAACGATCCATATCGCGCTGCGCGATGTGCCCGCCAGCTTCACGCCCGAGCTTTTGCGCGACACGGTGCGCATTACCGCCGATGGGCTGAATCGTGATTTTGGGCTGGAAAATCCGCGTCTTGCCGTGGCGGGGCTAAACCCGCATGCGGGCGAAGGCGGCGCGATGGGCGACGAAGAAATGCATTGGATCGCCGACACCGTGGCCGGGCTGCGCGCCGAAGGCTATGCGGTCACGGGCCCGCTGCCGCCCGATACGATGTTCCACCCCGCCGCGCGGGCGCGTTATGATGCGGCGATCTGCGCCTATCACGATCAGGCGCTGATCCCGATCAAAACGCTTGATTTCGATGGCGGCGTGAATGTGACCTTGGGGTTGCCGTTTGTGCGCACCTCGCCCGATCACGGCACCGCTTTTGACATTGCGGGCAGCGGCATGGCCAGCCCCGCAAGCCTGATTTCCGCGCTTCGAATGGCGCAGAACATGGGGCTGGCGCGGCGCGGCTAGACCCCGCCGCAAACGGAACGCAACAGAAAGGGACACCGGCTGATGGCTGCGATCGACGGGCTGCCGCCGCTGCGCGAGGTGATCGCCACGCATGATCTGGTGGCCAAGAAATCGCTTGGCCAGAATTTCTTGCTGGATCTGAACCTGACGGCCAAGATCGCGCGTTGCGCGGGGGATTTGACCGGCGCCGATGTGCTGGAGGTGGGCCCCGGCCCCGGCGGGCTGACGCGCGGGCTGTTGGCCGAGGGGGCGCGCAAGGTGCTGGCGGTGGAAAAAGACAGCCGCTGCCTGCCCGCGCTGGCCGAGATTGCAGCGCATTACCCCGACCGGCTTGAGGTGATCCAAGGCGATGCACTGGCGGTCGATGTGGCCGCGCATTTGCGCGCGCCTTACAAGATTGCCGCCAACCTGCCCTATAATGTGGGCACAGAACTTTTGGTGCGCTGGCTCACGCCGCCCGCATGGCCACCCGCTTGGGACAGCCTGACCTTGATGTTCCAAAAAGAAGTCGCCCAACGCATCACCGCCAAAGTGGGCGACACTCATTACGGGCGGCTGGCGATCCTGGCGCAATGGCGCAGCGATGCGAAAATCGTCATGCATCTGCCGCCCGAAGCGTTTCAGCCCGCCCCAAAGGTGCATTCGGCGGTGGTGCATCTCAAGGCGCTGCCCGCACCGCGCTATGAGGCCGATGCGAAAGTGCTGGAACGGGTGGTGGCGGCGGGCTTCAACCAGCGCCGTAAAATGCTGCGCGCCTCGCTCAAAGGGGTGCATCCGCGCATTGAGGCGCTTTTAGAAGAGGCGGGCATTGCCCCCACCGAACGCGCCGAACGGGTCAGCCTTGAAAAATTCTGCGCGCTGGCGCGGCTGGTGGCGGCACGCTGAACGCAAAAGCCGCGCCCAAGGGCGCGGCTTTTTATGTTTCGGAATTTCATCCCGCTTACTCGGCAGCAGGCGCCTCGGGCGAGGGGGCCGGTTTGTCGGCTTTTGCGGCCTTGGGGGCTTTGGCAGGCTTATCGCCCGCTTCGGCCTTGGGCTTGCGCGGTGCACGGGCCCGCGGCGCTTTGGCCGGTTTTTCCTCTGCCGGTTTCGCCTCGGTGCCCGGTTCAGCCGCCGGGGTCGCCTCGGCAGCGGGCTTGCGGGTGTTGCGGGCGCGGGTTTGCGGGCGCGGCGCTTCGGGCTCGGGCTGGCGCGCCTCGGGCGTTTCCACCAACCCCGGACCGTCATCCCCACCCGTTTCTTCGGTCGAGAAGAAATCAGGCATCATCACCGGCGCGCCTTCGTAACGCGGCTGCTCGCCGGAGGGATCACGGCTGTCACGCGGCGCGGTGCTGGCTTGCGCAGGCTGTCCGCCCGCGGCATTGGCGCCACCGGCGTCATTCTGATTGCCGCCCTGACCGCCCGTTTGGCCGCCCGCGTTGCCCCCATTCTGGCCGCCGCCTTGACCACCATTTTGGCCATTGTTCTGGCCGCCATTTTGGTTGTTGTTATTGTTGTTTTGATAATTGCGCTGGCGCTCTTCTTGTTCGCGCGCCAGTTCGCGCTGCGCCTCGCCCAGCAGCCGCGTGTAATGCTCGGCATGCTGCAAGAAGTTCTGCTCGGCCACGCGATCGTTGCCCAATTGCGCATCCCGTGCCAGCGCGAGATATTTCTCGATGATCTGCTGCGGCGTCCCGCGCACCTTGCCCTCGGGCCCGGAGCTGTCGAAGACACGGTTGATGACATTGCCGATGTTGCGCTGACGGTTCGACTTGTTGCGCGAACGGGACTTGGAGGATCTCATGAGCCTGCGTCTGTTGGGCCCCTTGGGGGGCGTGGGTCTGGGCCGGGAACCTTGAAACGGGAGCCCGCCATCGGAGGAAAGTCGCAGCCTGCGCTGCATGTGACCGGATCCGAGGTGTAAGCTGAAGTCGTGGGGGGCGAAATCGCCCCAGCCACAGCGGTGAGTAAACACTTCACGCCCGCGCGCGCAAGCCGGAAATTGCGCAAAACAAGCGAAAAGCGGCAATTTTACACTTTTAGGCGGGTCTTGGCCGATGCTTTTGCCGTCATGCGGGCGTGGCCGCAGGCCTATGCGCCAAAACGACGCGGTCGCGACACCCCAGATCGGGGCGCACTTCGCGCACCTCAAACCCTTGCGCGCTTAACATCGCGCTGACCGCCGCCGCCTGTGTCGGCCCGATTTCCAGCGCCAACCGTCCGCCCGGCTTCAGCCGGGCAAAGGCCCCAAAGGCAATCGCACGATAGGCCCCCAAGCCATCACCGCCCGGGGTCAGCGCTTCATGCGGCTCCCAATCGCGCACTTCGGGGGAAAGCTGCGCCATTTCTTCTTCTGTAATGTAGGGCGGATTGGAGACAATCAAATCAAACCGCCCTTCGACCCCGTGAAACCAATCGCCATGAATGAACTGCGCGCGTTCGTGCAGGCTAAGCCGTTCGGCGTTTTCTTGCGCCACTTTCAAAGCCGCTTCTGAAATATCGGTCGCGACCCCCGTGGTTTCGGGACGTTCGGCCAAAAGACTGAGCAAAACGCACCCGGTACCGGTGCCCAGATCCAGAACCCGGGTAAAGGGTTCCTCCAGCGCCACCTCGACCAAAAGCTCTGTCTCGGGGCGCGGGTCCAGCGTGTCGCGCGTGACGCGGAATTCATGCTTCCAAAAGGCGCGATGGCCGGTGATCTGCGCCACCGGCTGGCGCGATTCCCGCATCGCGAGATATTTCAGATAGGCCTTGTGCCGCTCTTCGGACAGTTCATCATGGATCGACAGATAAAGCCGCTCGGCGGGCAGCCCCATCGCATGGGCCAAAAGCCGCCGCGCATCGGTCGAGGCGCCTTCGATCCCCGCGCCTTCCAATTGGCGCGTCCCCAGCATGAGCGCGATCTGTGCCTTCATCCGTCCATCTCCGCGAGTTTTTCTGCTTGGTCATGGGCCACAAGCGCATCGATCACCTCGCCCAGATCGCCCGCCATGATCTGCGGCAGCGCGTAAAGCGTCAGGTTGATGCGGTGGTCCGTCATTCGCCCTTGCGGGAAGTTATAGGTGCGGATGCGCTCCGACCGGTCGCCCGAGCCCACCTGCGCGCGGCGGCTGTCGGCGCGTTCGGTGGCAAGCCGGTCGCGTTCCATTTCGTAAAGCCGCGCGCGCAGCACCGCCATGGCAATGGCGCGGTTTTGGTGTTGGCTCTTTTCCGACGAGGTCACCACAAGCCCGGTGGGAATATGGGTGATCCGCACGGCGGAATCGGTGGTATTGACGTGCTGCCCCCCCGCGCCCGAGGCGCGCATCGTATCGATGCGAATATCGCTCGTGGGAATGTCGATATCGACCTCTTCGGCCTCGGGCAGCACCGCGACGGTCGCCGCCGAGGTGTGAATACGCCCGCCCGCCTCGGTTTCGGGCACACGCTGCACGCGATGCACGCCGGATTCGTATTTCAGCCGCGCAAAAACGCCTTCGCCAACGATCCGGGCCATGCCTTCTTTCAGCCCCCCCAATTCGGTGGGGGTGAATTCCAACCGCTCGAACTGCCAGCCCATCTTCTCGGCGTGGCGTTCATACATCCGCCACAGATCATGCGCGAAAAGCGCGGCCTCCTCGCCCCCGGTGCCGGGACGAATTTCCAAGATCGCGGGCCGGGCATCGGCGGCATCTTTGGGCAACAGCGCGATGCGCAGCGCCTGTTCCATTTCGGGAATGCGCGCTTTCAGGCGGGGCAGTTCTTCTTCGGCCAGATCGCGCATTTCCGGGTCTTCCAGCCAGCCCTCGGCCTCGGCCAGATCGTCAAGCGCGGTGCGATAGGCCGCGATTTCGCTCACCACCGGGCGCAATTCGGAATATTCGCGCGACAACGCCGCGATCTCCCCCGGCGCAAGCGCGGAATTGAGTTTCGCCTCGAGAAATTCGAAGCGCGCCGTAATCTGGGCAAGTTTATCAAGCGGCACCATGGCTTCATCTGACCGAGACAGGCGCGCGGGTCAAGGGCGCGCACCCGCCCCCGCCCGCATTCTGGCCCCCTGCCCCTCGGCTTTGTGCAAATATCCCGGGGGCCGGGAGGGCCGCGCCCCCGAAAAAGCGGGGGTCCGGGGGCGCAGCCCCTGACGGTTCGCCCAGCGCGCGCGGGGCGAAATCCGCAAGCCTGCCCTTTCCCTGCTGCCTGCGTGGCATATTTTGGAGCCCAGGCGGGGTACAGGAGGCAAGATGCTGCTTGATCTGCAAGGCGTGGAAAAGACCTATCCGGGGGCGGATGCGCCGGTGCTGCGCGGGGTCTCGCTGCGCCTGGCTGCAGGCGACATGCTGGCGCTGACCGGGGAATCGGGGTCGGGCAAAAGCACGCTATTGCATCTGGCGGGCGGGCTCGACACCGCCGATGCGGGCCGGGTGGCGCTGGCCGGCACCGATCTGACCGGGCTTTCCGACGCCGCGCGCGCCGGTTTGCGCCGCACAACGGTGGGGGTGATCTTTCAGCAATTCAACCTGATCCCCTCGCTTGATGTGGCGGCCAATATCGCCTTTCAGGCGCGGCTGGCCGGGCGCCATGATCCAGACAAAACCGCCGCTTTGGCCGCTCGGCTGGGGCTCAGCGCGCATCTGCGCAAATATCCCGAACAGCTTTCGGGCGGGCAGCAACAGCGCGTGGCGATTGCCCGCACCTTGGCCGCCGCACCGCAACTGGTGCTGGCCGATGAGCCGACCGGCAATCTGGACGAAAGCACCGCCGATGGCGTGTTTGACCTTTTGTGTGACCTGGTCGCGGAAACCGGGGCCGGGCTGGTTTTGGTGACCCATTCCACGCGGCTGGCGGCGAAACTGCCCCGCCGCGCGCATCTGCACGCCGGGGTTTTGACGTGAACCGCGCGATCTGGGCCGCGCTGATCGGGCATTGGCGGCGCAATCCGTTGCAATGGATCACGCTGGTCGCGGGGCTGGCCTTGGGCACCGCACTTTGGGCCGGGGTGCAAGCGATCAATGCCGAGGCGCGCGCAAGCTATGCCGCCGCCGCCGCGACCTTGGGCGAAACCCGCTTTGCCATGCTGCGCCCCACCTCCGGTGACGCCATCGCGCAAGACACTTATATTGCGCTGCGCCGCGCGGGCTGGGATGTTTCGCCGTTGATCGAGGGTCGCTTGCGCCCGAGCAAGGAAAGCCCGGTCCGCCTTATCGGGATCGACCCGCTGACCGCGCCGATGGGGCTTTTGCCAACCCCCGAGGGCGCGCAAGCCGAGCCCACCGCATTTTTGACCGGACCGGGGCAGGTTTTTGGCC
This sequence comes from Rhodobacter sp. TJ_12, assembly GCF_020023995.1. GTDB lineage: Bacteria > Pseudomonadota > Alphaproteobacteria > Rhodobacterales > Rhodobacteraceae > Rhodobacter. The sequence goes on from NZ_NRRD01000019.1 coordinate 40,113, forward strand.
CGCCCGATGCACTGGATCGTTTGCCCGCCACGGTCACCGCTGCGCGCATCGCTGCCCCCGATGTTGCGCCCAATACCGTCATCACCGATATCGGCGTCGCGCAAAGACTTTTGGGCCGCGCGGGCAAGATCGACCGGCTGCTGTTGGCCCCCGATCAGCCGCTGACCCGCCGCCCATTGGCCGAAATCGCGCCGGGTCTGGAACTCATCCCCCCGCAAGAAAGCGCCGATATGGCGCGGCTCACGGATAGTTTTCACCTCAACCTGACCGCCTTTGGTCTTTTGTCCTTTGCGGTGGGGTTGTTCATCGTGCATGGCGCGATCGGGCTTGCGTTTGAGCAACGCCGGGCGATGCTGCGCAACCTGCGCGCGTTGGGGGTGCCGCTGCCCCGGCTGCTGGCGCTGATGGCACTGGAACTTGCGGCTTTCGCGCTGATTGCAGGCGCGATCGGCGTCGCGCTTGGCTATGGGGTGGCGGCGGCGCTGTTGCCCGATGTGGCCGCCAGCCTGCGCGGCCTTTACGGGGCCGAGGTTTCGGGCAGTCTGGCTTTGCGGCCCGCATGGTGGCTTTCGGGCCTTGCGCTCGCGCTTGGCGGCACGGCGCTGGCGGGCGCGGGGGCGCTTTGGTCGCTGGCGCGGATGCCGCTTTTGGCCAGTGCACAACCGCAAGCACGCGCCCGCGCGCTACGCCCTGCGCTGCAAGCTGCGCTGGCACTGGGGCTTTTGGGCCTTGCTTGGGCGCTGGCGCTTTGGGGCACGGGGCTGCGCGCGGGCTTTGTGATGCTGGGCGCGTTGCTATTGGGGGGCGCGCTGGCACTGCCGCCGCTTTTGGGCGTGGTGCTGCGCCTTTCCCAAGCGCGCGCCAAAGGGCCTGTGGCGCAATGGTTCTGGGCCGATAGCCGCCAACAACTGCCCGGGCTGTCGCTGGCCTTGATGGCGCTTTTGCTGGCGATGGCGGCCAATGTCGGCGTATCTACCATGGTGTCATCTTTCCGGCTGACCTTCACCGGCTTTCTGGATCAGCGCTTGGCGGCTGAGCTTTACGTCACAGCCGCCGATGCACGCCAAGCCGCCGCGATCGAAGCGCTGGCAGATGGACCGGTCCGCGCGGTGCTGCCGCTGATGAGCGTGGACACCAAAATTGCCGGGCAGCCTGCCACGCTGCATGGGCTGCGCGACGATCCAACCTATCGCGACAATTGGCGCTTTTTGCAGTCCATTCCAAACGCTTGGGACGCCTTTGCCAAGGGGGAAGGCGTGTTGATCAATGAACAGCTTTACCGCCGCGCCGCGTTGCAATTGGGCGATGTGATCCCGCTTGCTCAGGGCCTGCGCCTGCCGATCGTGGGGATTTACGGCGACTACGGCAATCCGGTCGGGCAGGTCAGCCTGTCTGAATCGCTGTTTCAGAAAAGCTTCCCGCAGGTCGCCCCGCGCCGTTTTGGCTTGCGGCTTGCCCCCGATCAGGTGCCCGCCTTGCAAGAAGAACTGACGCAAAAGATCGGCCTTGCCGAGAATGCGATGATCGATCAGGCCGCGCTCAAGGCGCTGTCGCGAAGCGTGTTCGAGCGCACCTTCGCCGTGACCACCGCGCTGAACCTGCTGACCTTGGCGGTGGCAGGTTTTGCGATGCTGATGAGCCTGCTCACGCTGGCGGCGATGCGGCTGCCGCAACTGGCTCCGGTTTGGGCGCTGGGGCTGACGCGGCGCAGGCTCGCGTTGCTTGATCTTGCCCGCGCGCTGGTGCTGGCAGCGCTGACCGGGGCGCTGGCCTTGCCGCTGGGGCTTGCGTTGGCATGGGCGCTTTTGGCGGTAGTCAATGTGGAGGCCTTTGGCTGGCGGCTGCCGATGTTCCTGTTTCCGGCCGATTACGCGCGGCTCAACTTGCTGGCTTTGGCCGCGGCGGCGCTGGCCGCGCTATGGCCTGCGCTGCAACTGGCACGCCTGCCACCCGCACAGCTTTTGGGGGTGTTTCGCAATGAACGCTAAAGCACTGCTTTTGTGCATCTTCTTGCCGCTTCAAGCCGCCGCGCAGGGCTTTGCCGGGCTGGGCACGACGCCGCAGGACTTCACCCAGCCCAATCCCGAAACCGTGCTACGCTTCCCCCAAGATCACGGCGCCCATCCCGATTTCCGCATCGAATGGTGGTATGTGACCGCCAATCTGACCGGGCCCGACGGCACGCCCTATGGGCTGCAATGGACGCTGTTTCGTTCTGCCCTTGCGCCAGAACGAAAGGGGCAGGAGCATCAGGGCTGGCAAAGCCCGCAATTGTGGATGGGCCATGCCGCCGTCACCACCCCCAACGCGCATTATGTGGCCGAACGGCGTGCACGCGGCGGCATCGGGCAGGCCGGGGTGCGGGCCGCCCCCTTTGAGGCGTGGATCGATGACTGGCAGATGCGCGGGCCGGATCTCGACCGGGTGCAGCTTGCCGCCTCTGGCACCGATTTCGCTTATCAGGTCACGTTGCAGGCGACCGGCCCCTTGGTCTTACAAGGTACCAAGGGCTATTCGGTCAAATCTGCCGCCGGTCAGGCCAGCCATTATTATTCGCAGCCGTTTTACACGGTTTCGGGGCAGTTGACCTTGCCCGAGGGCCCGGTGCCGGTCACGGGCACGGCGTGGCTGGACCGCGAATGGTCCTCGCAACTGCTGGCGGCGGATCAAAGCGGCTGGGACTGGTTTTCGCTAAGCTTTGACGATGGCGCGCGGATGATGGGCTTTGTGCTGCGCGGGACACAGGATTTTACCGCCGCGACATGGATCGCCCCCGATGGCACACCCACGCCCTTTCCTGATGGGGCGTTCATGGCAACCCCGTTAGACAGGCAACAGGTGGCCGGGCGTGATCTGCCGCTGACATGGCGGTTGCGTCTGCCCGCCAAAGGGGTGGATGTGACGATAAAGGCTCTGACGCCGAAGGCATGGATGGATGTCTCTGTCCCCTATTGGGAGGGGCCGGTGACCGTGTCGGGCAGCCATGCCGGGGTCGGCTATCTCGAAATGACCGGTTACGCGCCCTAACCCCAAACCCGCCGGGGCGCCCCGCAATACGCCGTGGCCCAAAAGATGCCTTGGTCTGTAAGATGCTGTGGATTGACAGCTTGCCCCCGCGCGCGCATCCTGCGCGCGCCTTGGTCCCGCAGGTGATGCTGCGGGCGAAGAGGGAAGCCGGTGCAAGTCCGGCGCTGCCCCCGCAACTGTAAGCGGCGAGCCCAAAGCGAGGCCACTGATCTTTGATCGGGAAGGCGCGGCGGGCGTTCGAGCCGTAAGCCAGGAGACCTGCCAGGCCATCGACCATCCCGGGCGGCGGGCCCGGAGGCAGGGTGCCCCGGTCTGTCCGGGGCCTGTCCCCTTACCGCTTTCCGGCACTAGACCAGAACCTGAGCCAGAGGACCGGTATGGAGCCGAAAGAAACCACTCAGAATGCAGCCTTCAAGGGCTTTACCAATGCGGCTTGCCCCTTTTTGCCCTGCCATCAGGGGGTGAAGCGTGATTTCAACTGCCTGTTTTGCTATTGCCCGCTCATCGGCTATGAATGCCCGGGCCCCTACAAAACCTACACCGATGGGAATGGCTTGACGCGCAAGGATTGCTCGGCCTGCGCGCTGCCGCATGACGGCTACGAACAATCGTGGAATTTCATTCAGAAATGGCTCGACTATCCGCAGCCGTGGTCGGGGAAGCCGCAAACCACCCCGCCACGGGCGCGCCCCAAACCCGCGCCGAGGGGGATGGCATGACGAATATGGCCCCCGCTTTCGCGCCCGCGCAACCCGTGGTCAGCTCGGTCACCTGCCGCCACTGCAATGCGCCTTGCAGCCCCGGTCTTGCCTTTCTGCGCCGCTTGGGCGCGGCCATTTCCTTGGCCCCGGTGACCGAGGACTTCGAGATCAGCGGCACCGCCAATCTGTGTTGTGGCGACAAGCTTTGCCCGGCGGTGTGGCGTGCCACCGCCGACGGGACATGGCTTTGGGGCGATGTCGCGCCCGAGGTGCCGCTGACAGAACTGACCGAGGCAGGCGAGGCGGCACACAGCCGCGCAGCCGCCAAAATCGTGACCAGAGCAGTGGCGCTGCACTGATCTGCCCCCTATGCTTTGGCCCGACCCGCGCGGGCCAAGGCCCCTGCCCCTACCCGGCAGGAGCTTTCGCCTGATCGCTTTGCCTGCTGAACGGATTTGACCATGCCCTCTTGCCCGCCCGTGCCCGATCCGCAGCCCCAGCCCGCCGCGCCGCGCCGTGGCCGTTGTTTGATGGTGCTGGGCACCAGTTCGGATGTGGGCAAAAGCCTGTTGGTGGCCGGGCTTGCCCGCGCTTATGCGCGGCGCGGGCTGAAGGTTGCGCCTTTCAAGGCGCAAAATATGTCCAACAATGCCGCCGTGACCGCCGATGGCGGCGAGATTGGCCGTGCGCAAGCCTTGCAGGCGCGCGCGGCCCGAGTGCCGCTATCGGTGCATATGAACCCGGTGCTGCTGAAACCCGACAGCGATGTGGATGCGCAGGTGGTCGTGCAGGGGCAGGTGCTCGGGCGCTATAGCGCGGCGCAATATCAACAGCTTAAGCCAAGCCTGCGCCCGCGCGTCGTGGACAGCCTTGACCGGCTGGCACAGACCCATGACCTTGTGCTGATCGAAGGCGCAGGCAGCGGCGCGGAACGCTATCTGCGCCCGCAAGACATTTCCAACATGGGGCTGGCAGAGACCGCCGACCTACCCGTGGTGCTGTTGGGGGACGAGTCGCGCGGCGGGGTCACGGCGGCGGCGATTGGCCATCATCATCTTTGGACGGCGTCGGAACGCGCGCGTGTGGCCGGGGTGATCGTGACGAAATTTCGCGGCGATCCGGCAATTTTCGCCCCGGCCGCCGAAGATATCCGCGCCGAGACGGGCTGGCCGGTGCTGGGCGTGCTGCGCTGGTCCGAAGCCGCGCGGCATTTGCCGGAGGAAGACTCGCTTGGCATCGCGCGCAAGGGCGGCACGGCGGGGGCTTTGGTGGTGGCGGTGCTGGACCTGCCGCGGGTGGCGAATTTTGACGATCTGGACCCGCTCGCGGCGGAACCTGGCGTGGATGTGCGCTGGGTGCGCCCGGGACAGCCGATCCCGGCGGAGGCCGCCGTGGTGGTCTTGCCCGGCTCAAAAGCGACGCGCGCGGCACTTGCGGCGCTGCGCGCCGAGGGCTGGGATATCGACCTGCGCGCGCATCTGCGCCGGGGCGGCAGGATCGTGGGTATTTGCGCGGGGTTTCAGATGCTTGGCCACAAAGTGCATGACCCCGATGGGATCGAAGGTCCGCCCGGCACCACCGAAGGGCTGGGGCTTTTGGATCTGGAAACCGTGATCGGCCCGGCAAAGCGGCTGCGCGAAATCGATGCGCAAGATGCGATCACCGGCGCCCATGTGACGGGCTATGAAATGCATATGGGCGAAAGTGCCGGGCCCGGCATGGCGCGGCCATGGCTGCGCCCCGATGGACAGGCCGAGGGGGCGATCAGCGCCGATGGCAAGGTGATGGGATGCTATCTGCACGGGCTTTTCGGCGCGGCAGCGTTTCGCGCCGCGTGGCTTGCCACACAGGGCGCGCGGGCCGCGCAGGTGGATCAGACCGCCCGACTTGATGCCGCGCTTGATGCCTTTGCCGATGAGATCGCACAAGACCTTGATCTGGACGCGCTGCTTGATCTGGCCCGGTAATAGGCCGGTTTCTTGCCTGTATCGTCACCCCCTGTCCGGCACAGGCGCGACCGCGCGTGAATGCCCCCCGGATGCGCGAACGCCCCGTCCAGTCTGCGGGCTGATCAAAGCGGGAACGGACAAGCGGCGATGCGGCAGGCGCATCGGGGCCAGCCTGTCTTGGGGCTTTCGTGAAAGCGACATGATTTCGACAAGAGGCTGTTACGCGGTCCCCCCATCACGCGGGGGTATCCACAGATGAACGGGGAGTCACATGACCGCACGCCTTCTGGGCCTGACCTCGCTGCTGGCCTTGGCCGCTGGCACCGCGCATGCCGAAATGAATTTCAATCGCATCGCTTCCTTCCCGGTGGTGATGAACATGGCCGAGGGCGAAGACATCGCCCGCGAAAGCTCGGCCGAGATCATCGACGCCACCGCCGATGGCATGACGCTGGTCTATACCGATAGCCCGCTGGGGGCGCTGGGGATGATCGACATCACAGACCCGGCCCGGCCCGCGCCAAAAGGCGCTATCGCGCTTGGCGGCGAACCGACCAGCGTGGCTGTTTTGGGCACGATGGCCTTTGCGGGGGTGAACACGTCGGAAAGCTACACTGCCCCCTCGGGAAAGATGGTCGCGATTGACACGGCCAGCGGCAAGATGGTTGGCGAATGCGCGCTGGCCGGTCAGCCCGATAGCGTGGCGAAAGCCCCCGATGGCAGCTTTCTGGCCGTGGCGATCGAGAATGAGCGCGACGAAGACCTGAACGATGGCGCGCTGCCGCAGATGCCCGCCGGGTCCCTGCAACTGCTGCCGCTTAACGATGGCCAGTTGGATTGCGCCGCGATCAAGACCGTCGATCTGACCGGCCTTGCCGAGATTGCGCCCAGCGATCCGGAACCGGAATATGTCTCGATCAATGCCGAGGGCGAAACCGTCGTCACGCTGCAAGAAAACAACCATATCGTTGTGGTGTCGAAAACGGGCAAGGTGCTGTCGCATTTCTCGGCCGGGGCGGTTGATCTGGAAGGCATCGATGCCACAGACGAGCGCGGCGCGCTGATTTTCACCGAGTCGCAGATGGGCCGCAAACGCGAACCCGATGCCGTGACCTGGATCGATGACACCCATTTTGCCACCGCGAACGAGGGCGATTACGAGGGCGGCTCGCGCGGCTGGACGATCTTTGCGCAAGACGGGACCGTGGTCTATGACAGCGGCACCAGCTTTGAACATGCCATCGTGCAGATCGGCCATTACCCCGACAAACGCTCGGACGCGAAGGGCGTGGAGCCGGAATCGGTTACCTTCGGGGAATTTGAGGGCACGCCGATGGTGTTTGTTGGGGCCGAGCGTGCCTCGGTCGTGGGGGTCTATGATGTGACCGACCCGGCCAGCCCGGTCTTGAAACAACTGCTGCCCTCGGGCGTGGGGCCGGAAGGCTATGTCACGATCCCGGCGCGCAATCTTTTGGTTTCAGCCAATGAAAGCGATCTGATCGAAGATGGTGGCGCGCGTGCGCATGTGATGGTGTTCGAATATCAAGACGCGCCCGCCGTTTACCCGCATCTGACCAGCGCCGGGATGGACGAATTGACCGGCTGGGGCGCAATTTCGGGCATGGTCGCGGATGAAGGCGGCATTGTCTGGGCGGTGAATGACAGCTTTTACGGGTTCCAGCCGACGATCTTTAAGATCGACACCACGCAAAGCCCGGCCCGGATCGTTGAGGCCATTCGCGTGACGCGCAAAGGCTATCCGGCGCAAAAGCTGGACCTTGAGGGGATCACGCTGGATGGCAAGGGCGGCTTCTGGGTCGCGTCCGAGGGCCGCACGGACCGCGTGGTGCCGCATGCGCTTTACCACATCAATGCCAAGGGCGCGATCAAAGAAGAAATCGGCCTTCCGGCAGAGTTGATGGCGGTCGAAAAGCGCTTTGGCTTTGAAGGCATTACCCGCATTGGCGACACGCTTTGGATGGCGGTGCAGCGCGAATGGAAAGACGACCCGAAAAACCACGTCAAGCTGGTCTCTTACAATATCGAGACCGGCGAATGGGGCGCGGTGCGCTATGAAAAAGCCGCGCCGAAAACGGGCTGGGTTGGCCTGTCGGAAATCACCGCGCATGGCGATTACGTCTATGTGGTGGAGCGTGACAACCAGCACGATTTCCGCGCGGTGACGAAGAAAATCTACCGCATCCCGCTGGCCGACATGACGCCCGCGCCGCTTGGTGGCGATCTGCCGCTCGTGTCAAAGGAATTGGTGCGCGACCTGCTGCCCGATCTGACGGCAACGGGCGGCTATGTGCTTGACAAGGTTGAAGGTCTTGCGATCACGGAAGACGGCACGATTTGGGTCTCGACCGACAATGATGGCGTCGATGACCACTCGGGCGAGACGATGTTCTTCGCCGTCAAACCCTGATCTGACGCCCATACACCCGGCAGCCCCCGCATCTGCGGGGGCTGTTTGGTTTTTGGCCCCCCTTATCCGTTGCGCGCCTTGATCAAAATGCGGGCGACCTCATGCATGCGGGCCCGAGCCGCGCGGCGTTCGGCGCTTTCGGGCAAACGGGCATCCAGCACCGCTTCCAGTTGCGCGCGGGCTTCCTGTTGCGTGACCCCGTTCAGGCTGAGCCCACAGCGCAGCCAGATCCCGTCAATCGCCGTGGTCATCAGATCCGACATCAGCGCCGCCTCTGCAGCTGGCAGCAAATGGCGCAACGGGCCCATCAGGTTGGAGCGCATCCGCGCATAAATCACCGTTTGAATACGCTGATAGGCGGGCACATAGGGCACCCCGGCGCAAAGCGCGATCCACGCATGGGCCACCTGCGGGCGGAAAGAGGTCGGCGACAAGTTCGTTTCAATCACCGCATAAATCCGCTCCAGCGGGGTCTGTGCCTCCCCCAAAAGCAGCACCGCTTCGCGCAAAAGCTCAGCATTGGCATGACGCAAGGCCGCCGCCAAAAGCGCCTCTTTGTTCTTGAAATAATGCAAGACATTCGCCTTGGAAGCGCCCGCCTCTTCGGCCACACGGGCAAGCGAGGTGGCCTGATTGCCATAGCGCATCAGCGCCCGATAGGCCGCAGCCGCATATTCGGCGCGCCGGATTTCGGAAATATCTCTTCGCCCCATCCGGACGCCTCATCTGCCGCGACTTTGGGCCAAATCCCTAAATTAGATTGACTGAGCGATCAATCTATTCAAGGATGAAGTTAATAAACCAATCGGTCAATCTATAACCCGAAAGGATCATCTTTACATGAAACAGCTTCTTGCATCGGCAGGCCTGCTTGCGATCGTCTCTGCCCTTCCGGCTTCGGCCGATTGTGCCATGGTGCGTCTGGCAGAACCGGGCTGGACCGATCTGGCGCTCACCTCGGCGGTGACGCAGGTTTTGCTTGAGGGGATGGGCCACGAGACCAAGACCGATATCTTGGGGATTCCGGTGATCTATCAATCGATGGAGCGTGGCGATCTGGATGTTTTCATGGGCTATTGGGACCCGGCGATGGAAACTTACTTCAACGCCTATCGTGAAAACGGCACCATCGAAACGGTCCAAACCAATCTGGAAGGGGCCAAGTTCACCTGGGCCGTGCCCTCTTATGTCTATGAGGCCGGGGTGCATTCTTTCGCCGATCTGGCCGCGCATGCCGAACAATTCGACAAGACACTTTATGGCATCGAGCCCGGCTCGAACGAGATTATGCTTGATATCGTTGCAAAGGATGCCTTCGGTCTGGGCGATTGGGAGGTCAAGGAAAGCTCTGAACAGGGCATGTTGTCCCAAGTCGAACGCGAAGTGCGCCGCGACAACTGGATCGTGTTTCTGGCCTGGGCGCCGCATCCGATGAACACCAATTTCGATATCGCCTATCTTGAAGGGGGCGATGACTATTACGGCCCCAATTTTGGTGGCGCGACCGTGTCGACCCAAGTGCGCCAAGGCTATCTGTCGGAATGCCCGCAGGTCGGCAAACTGCTGAAACAGCTCACCTTCGATGTCGCGCTCGAAAGCGAGGGCATGGGCTATATCTTGGACGAGGGGCTGAGCCCGAAAGACGCCGCCCGCAAGCTTATTGGCCATCATCCAGAGGTTCTGGAGCGCTGGCTTGACGGGGTTACGACGCGCGATGGCGCGGAGGCTTTGCCCACCATCAAGGCGGATCTGAACCTTTGAGCGCGGTCGCATTGGCGCCGGACCGATTTGCCGATCTGACCGGGGGGCGGATCTGCTACCGCGACGACGGCGCCCCCAATGCCCCGGCGGTCTTTTTGATCGCCGGGCTTGGCATGCAATTGATCGAATGGCCCGATACGCTTGTCGCGGGGCTGGCGGCACGGTTTCGGGTGATCCGGCTCGACAACCGCGATTCTGGCCTGTCGGCGCGTTGTGGCGGCCCGTTCACCCAGATCCCCGCCGGTTTTTCGTGGGCGGGCAGCGCGCCCGCTTTGGCACCCTATGATCTGACCCATTTGGCGCAAGACGTTTTGGATTTGGCCGACCATCTGCACATCGGGCGCTTTGCCGCCATCGGCTTTTCGATGGGCGGCATGATCGCGCAACTGCTGGCGGTGCAGGCGCCGCAACGGCTGACGGGGCTCATTTCACTGTCGAGCACCGGGGGCGATGCCAACATCACCGCAGATGCCGCCTCGATGCAGTTGATGGAGCGGTTTTTTTTGCCCTTTCCGTCCGAGGCAGCAGGGATCGCCACCATCTGCGCCAGCAATGCGCATTTCTCTTTGGGGCAGATGCCGCTGCACAGCGCGGAAAACCGTGATCTTGCCACCGCACTTATCCGACGCGCGCTCGATAATGGCGGCTACCTGCGGCAGGCTTTGGCGATCACCACCACACCACCTTGGAAAGCCGCGCTGACCCGCCAAACAATTCCGGCGCTTTTGGTCCATGGCGCGCAAGATCCCTGCATCCACTCTAGCGCCGCGCAAGATTTGGCCGCTGAGATGCCAAACGCACAGTTCAGCCTGCGGCCCGGTTTGGGGCATTGGATGGATGACCAGACAGGACGCGCCTGCCTTGATTGGCTGATGCGGCACGCACCCGCGCCAAACGCTATATTATAACACGAAGCCGTGAGGGGGCGCGGCGCGTGTGAACAAGTCACATCGTTCCGCCTGCCTCTTCTTTACGGTCCCCCGCGAAGCCATGACACCGCAAGGGAGACCAACCATGAAGAACATTCTCAAAGCCACCGCCGTCGCGCTGACACTTGTGACCACGCCCGGATTCGCGCCCCCGCTGGCCGCGCAAGATGTCCGCACGCTTGCCACCGTCGTCACCTCCGAAAACCCGCAAACCCAATTGATGAGCATGATCCTCACGCTCCAAGCGGTCCAGCGGGGGATCTCGACGCAAATTCTGCTGTGCCGCCCGGCGGGCGATATTGCACTGAAAGATGCACCGGCCAGCGCCACGGCGGGGCAACCGCCGCGGGACATGAGCCCGCAAGCCCTGCTGAAGGCCGCGATCCAGAAAGGCGCGAAGGCAGAGGTCTGCGCGATCTACCTGCCGGGCAAGGGCGCGGCGTCCGATGCGCTGATCGATGGTGTTACCGTGGCAGCCCCCGACGCGATGGGCGCGGCGCTCACCGCCAGCGGCACCCGCGTCTGGACCTTCTAAGACATTATGCGGCAAGCGCCGCGAGCGGCCCCGGCACCGACCGGGGCCTCTGCCCGCGCTCAGGACGGGCCCGCCACGGCGGCAAGATGGCTTTCAAGCGGGGCTGGCCGCCCAAAGTGATAGCCTTGCAGAAAATCGGCCCCGATGATGCGCAACCGGGCAGCATCGGTTTCGGTTTCGATCCCCTCTGCGATGATGCTCAAATCCATGGCACGCGCAAGACCGACAATCGATTTGATCATCTTGATGCCCTGCTGCCCCTCTTCGATGGAGCGCACAAAAGAGCGGTCGATCTTCAACACGTCAAAGGGCATGCGCGTCAAAAATCCGATCGAGGCAAAGCCGGTGCCGAAATCATCCAGCGCAAGGGTGAAGCCATTGGCGCTGAGCGTGATCAGTTCTTGCGAGATGGTCAGGTCATCGCGCAGCACGATTTGTTCTGTGACCTCCACCTCTATCTGCGCGGGGTCAATGCCATGTGCCCGAACCCGCTGGGTGAACTTTTCGGCAAATCCACGGCTCATCAATTGCGTGGGCGAAACATTGATGCTGACCTTGGCCCCGTGCAGCTTTTGCATATCGGCGCAGACCTGCTCCAACAAGATCCAGCCCAGTTGCATGATCAAGCCGCTGGCCTCGGCCACCTTGATAAACCGATCCGGCGGCACCGGACCCAAGTCGGGGGACACCCACCGCGCAAGCGCCTCGTAGCGCATTTGTTCCGGGTCACCGCTGGCGGGCAAGATCGGCTGATAATACATGGTGAAACCGCTGCCATCACTTAGAGCGCGGCGCAGTTCCTTTTCGATATGTTTGTGGTCAAGATCTTCGGTTTCCATCGCCTTGTCATAGCGCACCACCTCAAATGTCTCGTGCAGCTTGGCCGAATACATCGCCCGGTCCGCGCGGCGCAAAAGGTCCTCGTGATCCATCGTTTGCGTGTCATGGAAGGCAAGCCCCTTCGAGGCCAAAACCTCAAAGCTGACACCATGGCAGGTGATCGGTGCCTCCGAAAGATTTTGCAACATCATGCATTTTTGCGCGACGATCTCTTCAAGCCCGTCTTTTGCCGCGACGACGACAAAGAATTCATCCCCGCCATAGCGCGCGACAAAGGTGTGCTTGTCGGCCAAAGTGTTCAGACGGCGCGAAAATTCCACCAAAAAGGCATCGCCCCCCAAATGCCCGACGGTGTCATTGATCACCTTGAAGCGCACCAGATCAATGGCGATCACGGCACAGCCTAAATCGCTGCGCTTGTGCAATTTGCCCAGATGCTCGCGCATCGCATAGCGGTTTGGCAAGCCGGTCAGCGCGTCACTGCGCGCCCGGTCATACGAGCGGGCCTCGCTGGCAATCAAACCGGCCGCTTTGGAGCGTAAAAGCATTGCTGCCCAATAAGAAATTGCCACGAAAACAAAGCTGAACGTGCCCATGATCGGGAACATTTTCCAAAAAAGCAGGGTCCCCGGGCGCGGCGGCGACCAGCGCATCCAGGCGATAGGCTCTCCGGTGACCCCCGCAAGCGTGATAAAGACCTGCCCCGCAGGCGGCGGCTCCGACAACACATCAAGCCCAGCGATGGTGAGTTCTTGTTCCATGTCGCGCAGGCGGGCGTCTTCCAAAACCTTGCCAATCACCGCAATGGCCGCGTTTTCTAGCGCCACCGTCTCTAAAAGCTGGCGGTTTTCCGGCAGAAGGTAAGAGGCCGAAAACATCACTGGCTTCCCATCGCGGATACCAAAGAAATCGAAGGTTTGCCGCGTCGAACTGTCAAGTTTGTGGACCTGTTCGCGCAAAACCTCACGTGTCGCCGGGCGCAAAAGTCCGGTTTGCGGAGCAAGGCCAGCACCAGCTTGCCAAGAAAGCGGATCGGGCAGCGGCCCGTCAAACAGCTCGGCATATTGGAAGACATCGCCCCGCTCTGCGGTGATGCCATAATTCGAGGCCAGCCGATCAACCGCCAGGTCACGGGCCGCAACATAAAGATCGGTCCAGTTATGATAGTCGCTCGCGATCAGCGACACCTCTTCCTGAAGGCTTTGAATACGCCCGATCACCCGCTTGGAGGATTCCTCCACCGCGTTTTGATCCATCGTCTGGCGGACAGAGAGAAGCGACAGCCACAACACCGCCAACACCGCAAGCAAAACCGCAGTCACAAGGGCTACAATCTGCCGCGGCAGGGTGTTGCTGCGCATCAAGCGGCGACCTCCTGCAGCATCACCCGCTGATTGTGATAACCCAAGACGCAGACGTGCGCGTAATCGCACGTGAGTTCCGCACCGGCCTCAAGATCGGCGGCGGCGATCATTTCTTCGCCGCAATCAATCAGGCTGGGCCGGTCGGCGTGGTTCATGAACATATCGCCGTCATTACCAAGCCGGAAAAGCTGCAAATGCGGGATATACTCCGCATGATGCAGCACGGTTTCCACAGCCTCTTCGGGGAACAGTGCCAATGCGCTGGCGGGGATGTCCACATCGAACATCGGGTCATACCTCCAGACCGTATCGCCTTTTCGGATCGGCTCTTTGGTAAAAACACCCAAGCCGTGAATGGGGCTTTGCGAGACATAGTGGTTCACTAGAAGCATCGTGCGGCCTTATGGTTAATTTTTCGTTTACATTCTCAAGCTTCGCTTTCCATGATCACCACGGCAAAAAGTGCAGCCCCAAGGCCGATCACTTGCCGCAAAGAAAGCGTTTCTCCGAAAAAGGCGACGCCCACAGCCGTAAGCCCAAGGATCGTGGCCGAACTGTAAAGAACGGCGATCTGGGCAAGATTTTGGGTTTGCATCAGCCAGACCCAGCCGACCGCTGTGGCGGCATAAAGTACCGCCCCGGCGCCAAACCAACTGCTGGTCAGGGGCGCGTTGCGCATCGCCGCAGATTTAAGAGCGTAATCGCCAAGGATCGTGAAAGCGACAATGCCAAGAAGGATCAGGTAAGAGCGCATCAGGCGGAATTCCCAGGATCGGTGCCATTTTCGAATTACCTTTTGAAAATGCAACGAAACGCCTTGTCGCTCCTTTAAGGCGAAAGGAGAAAATACATCAATTTAACCATAAATGGGGGACCGATGCTGACCGGGGGGGACCAATCCGCAGTTTGCAGTTGCCTCGCTCTTCAAACGAAAAGCTTTGGTGCCGGCGGAGGGTTTGCGTTTTTTGGTTTGTTTCCCGTTACAGGCACCGCGTCAGCCATTTGCCTCAGCAAAACAAGGGCTAACGCCATCGGCGGGGGTAGGTCAACAGGCGTCGTCTGTTCTACGATTTGTTCTACGCCAGCCGAACGGGGCAGACCCGGGGCCAGGCTGGAGCGGTGGTGTCGTTTCCCGCGCCAGCCCTTCACGCCCCAAGCCGTGAGATTTCCGAGCGCCCACCCCCACCGGGGGGAAGCGACCATCGCCTAATAAGGGGAAGGCGCTCAGATTTTTGACCCCAAAACCTCCGGGGTCTTTATCCACCGGGCGGGACCACCGGGCCAAACATCGGCTGGAAGGCATCAGCGCCCCGGCTGGCGTGGATCTGCACCCGCTGCAGGTTCCGCCGCGCCAACTCAGCGGCAACATCAGGATGGCGGCACAGCCGGTTGAAGTTGGCCCGATCCGCTATGCCAAGCCCTGCCATCAGATCCGCGAAGAAGATCGGAGCGGTGGGGTCTTGGTGTCGGCTGGCGTCGATCAAAGCGATCAGCTCCTTCTGCTGCCGCCCTTTCAGCGGTTTGTTTTGCTGTTTCCACGGCTTCACCCTTGCACCTGGAAAGGTGGCTTGCAGCAGCGCCTTGGTCTTCTTGCCTGGGGCGATGATGTAGAGATCGCAAGATGGGCAGCGCCCCTCTTTGCAACCGCGCACCCGGCCACGCCCTGCCGCTTGCAACACCGCATGGGCAAACTCACCCACCTCGATCTGCGCGACAGCGTCAGCTGGAAGCTCTGCCGTGATGGGAAGCCCCAGGCTCGCATGGGCCAAGCCGATGTGCTGGCTCTCGGGCAGGCGCATGACACCGGCCAGGATCACGTTCTCCACATCGCGGAAAGCGTTGGTCGCCATATGCCGCCCCCAATGCAGAAAGCTGACCCGGCTGGGGTCGGTGGTGATGAAGCGCTTGATCAGCTTGACCGGCTGCACCCCGCCCGGGGCCAAGTGATGCACGACCAAGAAGCGCTGATCGGGCTTGCTGTCGATCACGGCGGCAACCTCTCGGGCAAGCCGCTCCCCGTCTTTCTGCCAGCTTTGCTTGCCTGCGCCCCGCTCCATCAGGTGGATGGTCAGCGCCCCGTAGTCCTTGCGGGCACCGGGCAAAAGCCTTGGCCCTCCCGGTTGCTGTCGCCAAAGCGCCCATGTGCCGCGCACCGAGGCCGAGGCATCGAGCACAAGCGCCGGGGCGAAGTCAGCAGGCAGGCTGTCTCGGATGTCGAGCGCCATACGCAGCTTCCCGCTGCCGTTGCAGATCTTCACCACCTTGCCAGACAGGGCGTAAAGCCTGGCCAGGGGATCTTGGACCCCATCATCGACCTGGGACACGGAGACCCGCAGGGAGGCCGGGATCTCGGGCAGTTGCACAAGCTGATGCGGTTTGGCGGTGGCGAGCTGCAGCTGGATCTTTGCAAGGGTATCAGCGAGATCAGTGTTGAGGCTGCGGATCGGGGCCAGCAAACCGCCCAAATCATCGGTCGAGAGCGTGACCACCTGTGCCGGGTCCATCGTCTCGTCCCAAACCCGCAGCTGGCGCGGTTGCCCGAGGAAGTGGAAGTCCCGGCACTCTGCCAATAGCCCAGTCCCGCACCGGCGCATCAGCATCTGAGGCGTGATGATCAGGATCTGTGCCTGGTCTGGTGGGGTCGATGTCGGCAAGGCGCGGTCAGGGTCCGACCACATCACCGCGATCTCTCCTTCCCCAAGACCCGTTTCCGTCACAAGACGCTCGATCTCATCCAAGAAGGGAAGACAGACCAGCACCCCCACCTCATCATGATCAGCTGCGCGAGCTAGGTGACGCAGAAACAGCGCCAAAGCCGTGGTCTTGCCCATCCCGGGGGCCAGGTCACAGACCACCAGTTCAGGGGAGCAGCGCCCTTGCGCCAGAGCCGATAGCGTCGAGAGCAACGCTTGCAAGGCGGTCAGCTGTTGGGTGGTTGGGGCGAGATCCCGCCTCGTCAATTCCCTCTTCAGGTCTTCCATCACCGTGTCGATGAGGGAGGGGGACGGCGAAGTAGTCAAACTCTCACTATAGCTTAATGGGTTTTTGACCAGCTCAGGGAGGCTGGACGCATCAGCCGACAAGCCATCGCAAAAGTGGATAGCTGCGGCCTGGAAACTCAGGTCGTTCATGGTCTTCATCTTGGTGGGTTTGGTGGAGATGCGTAATGTGGGGGAAAGCCAGGCCCGGAGCCTCGGCTCGACCCAGCAGCCTGCAAGCAGGTCTCACGGCATCGGCGGGGCATCGGGGAGCGACAAGCGTCAGCCTGAAGCGATAGCTCGCAACAGCTACCCCCCACGATGATGCGTGGTCAGTCAGTGGTCGGCATGGAAGACGAGGGGGCATAGCCCCTCAGCATGGTCAGCTTGTTCTCGGGATAAAGCCTGGTGAGCAGCTTGACCCCGTCAGCGGTCGGGCAGATCCCCCTGCAGCGACGCTTGTGATCATGGCCTTCGCGGAACAGATGCAGGAACTCCGGGCGGACACGGTACGGGCCGCTGATAAGCTTGGACGGTCGCCCCGCTGTGCCGGGAATGCGGAAGTCTCTAACTTTAGTCTGACTAAAGTTTGACAGGGCGTGCGTCACGTTCACGATGCCCAGCACGTAGCACACATCTTTGGCGACGAACCAAGGCTCACCCTCAAGCTCGATAACGCGAAGGCTAATCTCCACCTGATAGGCATTAGACTTGGTGACGCGCTGAATCACGCTCAGCCCGCAAGCGCTCGATCTTGCGCTTCTGAACCTCAATGGCGCGAAGGACCAGTTCATCCTCGTCCATCTCCCCGGTGACCACCTTCTCCTCGCCCATGATGTAGCCACCGTCCTTGCGGATGGCGGGCAACACGGTGCCAGTGACCCAGTGCTGGAAGTCGAAGGCAGAAGGCTTGTCGGAGCACATGATCAGCTTGTAGAGGCCGCTCTCGCAGACGAGCTTGTTCGACGAACCGCGCTCTTCGGTGATCTTGAGGCGAATTACTTCAGTCGGACTGAGTTTATTCAGCGTTTCAGTCACGTTGGTCAGCCCCAGCACATCGCACACGTCCTTAGCGACGAACCAAGGCTCACCCTCAAGCTCGATCACGCGGACAGCGCGGGAGCCAGTGGCGATGTGGTTGAAGGTGAAGCTGGTGATGTTGCTCATGGGTTTCCTTTCCAGTTGTCGGGGCCGCTTGATGCGCGGCGGGTTTGTCTTGAGCGATGGTGGAACTTATTTCCCGGCACACGCTCAGGTCTTAGCTGCAAAGCCGCAAAAGCTTGACGCATGGCCAGGCCAATGCTGCACTGCAGAGGTCACAACCTTGGAGACAAGCCATGGCAATGCGAATGACGGCCCCCTTTGGCGGTGCGGTGACACAGGCTTTCGAGACTTGGTCGAACTGGTTTGAGAATGTCGGGCAGATCGGCTTCATCAACATCGACCTAGGCCGCACCGAGAAGCCTGAGATTGAACGGCGCATCTTGGATGAGGTCGGCAGCTACGGGCGGCAGATAGGGCGCATGTCAGAAGCCCTTGATGTGTTGATTGATCAAGCCAATATGGACCGCACCAAGCTTAGCAAGGTTCAGATCGCGGCACTGGATGACTTCAAGGAGATGGTGAAGCAGGTGCAACGCTACAAGCGGGTCTAGCTGGTGCGAGCGGAACGGCCCAAAGTGGCCTTTCGTTTGGTAATGCACCTAAGCAGCACCTGCCTGAAAGCGGACATTCATGCATAGTACCGCGTCATTCGTAAGGCGTTCACCTAGGTCGGATAGAGTTTGCTGTGCCCCAAAGTGCGTCTCCCTAGCCCGACGACCAAGCCGTTAGGTCGCATTCCGATCGCAGAATTTCACCCTATTGTAGATTACACTTGTACCGTGACCTTCACCAAGCCGGACATCAGTGCATGAATTTCTCACTAGATATAATTTACAATTGGGTCATAGATAATAAAGAATGGCTGTTTTCCGGAGTCGCGCTTCCACCTTTGTTTTTTATTGCAAAAGCAGGATCGGGGATTTTTCGTACAGAACGTGGCTTCAGCGGTTACTGGAACATTCTCGTTGGAGAAGAGGTTTACGGAGAAATGAAAATACGAACATTTGGTCCCATACTGCTCGGAAGCGCTAAAACAGCGGTAAAGCAGGCCGACGAAGGAATCAGGCGTCATATATATAAATATGTCGGACGAATTACACGCGATCAAGCAGTTCTAATTTTCAAGGAAGTTGATCAAGCAAACCGAATAGTGGGCGCCACTGTTCTCCGCATGATGAGGGACAAGAATAAGATTAGCGGAAGGAACATCTATTGGCATCACGACAAAGGAGAAATATGTGACACAAAATTCGTTATGAGACGCCAGTTTGATTGAAAAATTTTCAACGTGATGAGGCATGCGACGGCTCTGATGATGTGACCATTCTCCTTGGCGGGCCGTAGCCGACCCACCTAGAGGCAACGCGTCCGTCGCCGGGTGTGCACGACTGCTTTCTCGGATTAGCGGCGACTGCCATGTCGCACGGCCCTCAGACCGCAATCCGCCGGTTGCGAGGTTGACTGCCTGATCCGCGTGCTCGGCCCAGAACTGAAGTTCAAGCTCCCTTCGCCTAGTGACCGGTCCTCAACCAGAAACCCGACCTGGGTTTTAACTGGTCGGGCAAGATCTTGACTTGCGCCGCGGTCACGAAATACGTGCCGGTTGCAATCACTAGCAGTTGTTCGCGAGTTCATCTAACATCGCGGGTAGTGGACTTTGAATGGCGTCTCAAGGCTTAAGTCGCCATATTTCAAACGAGGTATAGCAAGTGATCGAACTTAGTAGTGCAGCAGCCGTCGCCGTGAGCGCGGGGACAGCAAAAGCTATTGAAAAATCTACCGCCAGTCTCGTAGATAAAATCTCCCTCAAGTTCGTCAAGGACAAATTCGAGCAGATTAAGCTTTTGCTCGATAAGGGGTTGCCGACATATCTGGAGGCAAACTACGCGAAATGCGAAACGTTGAAAACGCTCCTGAACAGAAATGATCCTGTAGCACTTGAAGAGTGCTTTGTTGCGCCAGATTTCAGAATGAAAGGAAAGACGACGCCCTCAAACGATTTCCTAGACAATGTAAATAGAGAGGGAGCCAAAGTCATCATCACCGGCCTTGCGGGTAGCGGCAAGTCTGTTTTCTTGAAACATGCCTTCCGCCAAGTCATTGAGCGTGGGCATACTTACTACCCGGTTTTTTTCGAGTTGAGGGCGCTAAATCGAGCAAGCGAGAAGAAAGGCTTACTCCTTTCACAGCTGTACGAGTCAATTCGCGAGTGCTGCGATTCCTTTACGAGAGCCCAGTTCGACTATGGGCTTAAGTCTGGTGCCTTCTACCTATTGCTGGACGGCTTCGATGAACTCAACCAAGACATTCGCGAGCAGATTTCAGACGAGATAAACGGACTGGCAAGGAGCTATAGTAAGTGTGCTATTATTGTTACAAGCCGCCCGTCCGACGATTTTGTTTCCTGGGAAGGCTTTTCGGAAGCAAGGCTCTTGCCTTTCGATTTGGGAAAAGTCGTCGAGTACATCAAGAAACTTAATTTTGACGAGGAGAAGAAGTCGGATTTCCTTTCCGACTTGGAATCGGGAGTTTTTGAAAGCAACAAGGACTTCCTATCAAACCCGCTGCTTTCTGCAATGATGCTTCTCACATACGATTCCTTCGGCGAAATTCCAGAGAAGCGCCATATTTTTTATGCAAAGTGTTTCGACGTTTTGGCGAGAGAGCACGACGTGTCAAAGGGCAGGTATAAGCGGGAGCTCTTTTCAAGCCTATCAATGGACCAACTAGAAAGAGCGTTTATGTTCTTCTGCGCGCTTTCCTATGTGGAGAGGACGTTTTCATTTAATGATGAGCAGATGGCTACCTTTGTAGGCGAAGCTATCGCCTCATGTGGGATTGAGGCCGAGGTTGCGGACGTCATACGTGATTTTAGGGAGGCAATCTCCATTATGGAGCGTGTTGGATTGCTCTACGAGTTTGCGCACCGATCCTTCCAGGAGTATTTTTATGCCAAGTTTGTAACCGTAGATAGAAAACTCTCTCTTGAAGAAAAGATCGGCTGGCTCACGGAGACCTTCAGGTCGGACGATACCATTGAGATGATTGCCGATATGGACCGCACCTACTTCGAAGACGAGTTCCTCTTGCCGAATGTCGAGCAGATGGTGAAGAAACTTTCAACCGTTGATCCAACGACAAATCCAGCAGGTATATTGTCGAAGTTTTTCTCTCTTGTCCAAGCCACCACAAGACACAACGAAAACGGGGACGAGCAAGAGAAGTCCACCGCCTATGTACAAAGTGACGGCTCCGCAACCTTCTTAATGACACAGGCCCTTCGAAAATACTATGACGAATACAGTGAGGAGATGAAAGCGTGTTCATCTGTAGAGGAGAGGCAGGCAGAAGACAACGTGGCAATCCTCGAAAAAGAGTTTGGCGGTGAGATAAAAATTCACCACACCAACAACGCCAAACTCCTCAGGATCGAAGCACATTTATTCGCTGCGCACATAAAGCACGGAATCTCGTGCCTCCACGAACACCTACTGAAAAAGCAAGAAAAGCGAAAGCGCGGCTTGGGGGCCTTGATCAAGCGAAAGTACTCGTGACGTACTGGGAGTGAGCATACTATAGGTAACTTAAATAACTGTGAACACTGCGCATTTGAGCGAATGCCTCAAATCACTGGCGCATGCCGACACTATTGAATTGGCGTCAATGTCTGTCTGGGGCTGCCCGCTCAGTTTTTCAAAGGTTGCTACCTTCACATTGCTACCATTGACGCTACTCGCAGCGAACGTCCGCTCCCCGCCCACACGAGACCGATTGCCCTTCGCGATCAGATTGGCTGCGGCTAGCTGAATGCCCGAGTGATTGGGCGATGCAAGACCCGCCTCTCAGCGGCCCGGAGAGAGTCCTCAGGCGACCACCTCGTCTCTGGCAGGGGCAAACCCCGACTAACATACTTCGCGCTCTGAGGGGGCTCCCAGCGCCTCTCAATTGGGTGCCACCATCAGAGCAAAAAAACGCTCTGGGGGCCTCTCTGGGGTAACTGCAAGCTCAAGCCGAAGCTGCCGTTCCCGCCTTCCTTGCCAATGACCACGCATCATCGTGGGGGGTAAGGGGGGCATCTGGGGATGCAGCTCAAGCCCATTAAGGGGTAGCTATAGCTATAGGCTTAGCGCTTCTCCCCGCACTCTGTCTCCCCTCGTCCCAACCCATTGAGCTATCAAGCCTCGTTTATCAGCTATGGCGTCTAGCTCCGCTTCCCAAAGACCCATTTCCTGCTTTGGTGTGGCGATGCTGCTGAAGCGTCCAGTCTCCCCGATCTAGTCAAAAACCTGTTGAGCTATAGTGAGAATTTGACCACTTCCTGTCCCCTCAATCTCACCAATCTGGGTATGGAAGACCTGATGGGGGTGATGTGGCAGGGTCTCGCCTCAACCACCCAGCCATGAAGCACACGGCCAGCGTTGATCTTCTAGCGACACCCAATGCGGTGAGGTCTTCTGGCTGAGGCCGTTAGGGCGATCTCCTCAGCGGGTTTGATCGTGTGGGGATGGGGGAGGTCTATCGCCCAAGACCCACCCCAAGATGCGCTTGCCAGCGTGTCGCTTCCCTATGGTCTTCATCGTCAGCAAAGCTGATGCTTTGGCTCAGTGTTTCGCTGCGCTGTCGAAGCCTGAGTTCCAAGCCTGAGCTTCCCTCTCTTATAGATACTGATGACGCTTTTGGGCGTCGTTGTCCCTCTCCCCCTCCCTGCATCCCCACCTTCCCTCAAGCCGTGTTGACGGTCTTGGGGCTGTGTGTCGTGGCGATCAGGCCCAACCTCTCCATCCCCCCATGAACACAAGCACCTGCCCACAATGCGGGACGGTCTTCCCGTTTCGCAGCAACAAGACCTTTTGTTCGGCCACCTGCCGCAAGCTGAACGCCCAGCGCAAGAAACGCGCAGCCTGCCCCGTCAATGCAGCCCACAGCCCCGAGACGAAGCGGGAACAATCCGACACCTTCGATCTCGCCATGCGCTTGGCAGAAAGGCTTTATACGCTGCCGCCATCGCAGCGGCTTGGCTACATGCAAACCCTCATCGAGGAAGCCCGCAGCGGGGCCAGCCCAAGGTTGAGGCGGGTCTTGACCATGCCCAAGCTCTTGCGGGCCAGCCGGGAAGACAGGCACTTGTTCTGGCGGCGCAGCCCCGAGAGCTACCGCACCATCGCGCAAGCTGCAGACCGCTATTGCCGCAAGTTCTGGGGTGCAGGTGTCGTGGCCGTGGTGCGCGGGAAGGTCCCTGAGCCGCCCACGGGGGAGGTTGACGGCAGCCTCTCGCTAGCGGCGTGACTGACCGGGATGTTTTGGGGGCAAAATTCTGAGAGGCCTATCCTTATGAGGGGAGGAAGCGGTTTCCCCCATACCGGGGGGGGGCAAGGGCTGGGCACGATAAGAAACATCACCAGCTTCACCGACGACAACATTACTACTGGCCCCCGCGCTGTCCGCGAGATCGAGCCGGAGGGTGCCGGTGTTGTAACGAGGGAAGGCGAAGGGGCTGCCTTCGACCCGTGCATGGATGCGCTGTGCGGCCCAAAGCGCCATCCCGACCAAAGGCACGACCCGCGAAGAAGAGTTTGTCTTCAACCTGCGCCAGGGATGTTCGCGGATCACCACATGGGGGATCGCCGCGTCGAGCTTCAGATCTTCCTTGAGTAGACCCGCGCCCTCGGCCAAGCGCATCCCGGTGTCAGACACCAGCGCCACCAGCCAACGCAGATCATCGTCGAGTTTGCGGCACTCGCCTTGCACCTTGCGGATATTCTCAAGCGGGATCGGTGCTCGATCAGAAACGCCCGCGTTGCGGTCGTAATAGACCTTGCCGAACGGGTTGTTCATATCAATGCCGACTTCGCTTGCCGCAAAGTTGATCACCGAGCGCACGGTGCCGAAGATCCGCGTGATGCTGCTGCCGGTCAGCTTGCGCTTGAGCAGGGCATCACGGAAGGCGTTGGCATCGGCTTTGGTGTAGGCAGTCAGATCCTTGTCGCCACAGACATCAATGACGTAACCGCAGGACCGCTCCGCGCCCCGGTGGAAGGTGATGGGCCGACCCTGACCTTTCAGCCGCAAATAAATGCCGACTGCTTCGGAGAGCTTCACCGTTTCCGACGCGGCGGGCGCTGGCGTTTGTGGCGCGAGGGGGCTGTTCGAGGCCGGGGCCAGCCGCAACAGATGCTTCCCGGGCAAATCGCTGTCTTGAAGCCGAAGGTGATACCAATGCTCGTCGAGGCGTTGCGCCGCACGAATAGCCCGCGCTGCAGCCACAGAAGCCGACCTTGTGCGCAAAGAATACGAAATCTTCTTGGACCGATAGTGCCGCAACAAATCAACAGGCACACGTCTCACGAAGTAGTAGATGCCGTTTTTGGCAAATGCGTGGGGGGCTGTTTTGTTCTCCGCCATGTTCTACGCTCGCTCCATCTTGCGATAAAGCTGAGGGGTTTCAATGGCTTAATGACTTTTGTGGTGCCGGCGGAGGGACTCGAACCCCCGACCCCCTGATTACAAATCAGACGCTCTACCAACTGAGCTACGCCGGCCTTGCCCTGAAATAGCGCCGGCTCCGGCTCTGTGCAAGCCCGTGCAAGCGCGCGCCAGAAGCGGTTTGCCTCGCCTGCGCCGCCCGGCTATGGTCTGCGCGAGAAGAGGGCAGGATTATGCAACTGGTTTTCCATCTCGGCGCCCATGCCACCGACGAGGAACGGCTGATCCGTACCCTCGCGGCCAATCCCGATGTGATGGCACAGGCCCATGCCCATGCCCCCGCGCCGGGCGCCTATCGCACGGCTTTGCGCGATGCGCTGATTTCGCTCAAGGGCGGACCAGCCGATGCCGAAACCCAAGACAGATTGCGCAGCGCCTGTCTGAAGGGCGCGTCGGGGCCGGTGGAACGGCTGGTCTTTAGCTATGAAAACTTCCTCGCCCTGCCCGACCGCGCGATCGGCCCCTCGGGCTTTTATCCGGCGGCCGCCGAGAAGCTTGGCCCCTTGGCCAACTTGTTTCCCGACGCCGAAACCGAATTCCATTTGGGGCTAATCAACCCCGCATTGCTGACAGCGTCGCTTTACGCGCGCCATCCCGGGCGGGATTTTGCGCAATTCATGGCGGGCCAAGATCCGATTTCGCTGCGGTGGGCGCCGGTGGTGGCGCGCATGAACGAAGCCGCCGCCATCAGCGGCGCCCGGCTGGTGCTGTGGTGCAACGAAGACCTGCCGCTGATTTTTCCGGAGGTGCTGCGGGCGATGTCCGGGGTTGCCGATGATGTGCCGATTGCCGGGGAAACCGCGCTGGTCGAAGAAATCATGGAACCGGAGGGCGTGAAACGGTTGCGTGCCTATGTGGCCCAGCATCCGCCGCTCTCGGTCGATCAGCGGCGCAAGGTGCTGATTGCCTTCTTGGAGAAATTTGCCCGGCCCGAGGCCTTGGAAGCTGAACTGCCCTTGCCGGGCTGGACCTCTGATCTGGTCGAAGAGATCGGCGCGGCTTATGAGGACGACGTAGCCGAAATCGCCCAAATGCCCGGGGTCACGCTGATTACCCCCTGATCGACTGCCATTTGGCCCCCTTCGGGCGCAGCACCAGTCAATATTCGGTTGTCTTGGCGTTTTTCGATATCTTGAGACGCCCCCTGCCGCGGATGCCCCGCCCTTTTCCAACGCGCCAAACGCAGTCAGGCCGGAAGACCCGGCCCGAACGTGTGGTTTTGTGCTTTTGCGGCGAAACGCGGCGGGCGCTTAGCTCATGCCCAGCGCAGCTTTATAAATATCCATGATCGCCTCTTCCTCGGCCAGATCGTTCTGGTCGCGTTTGCGCATGGCGATGATCTTCTTCATCACCTTGGTGTCGTAACCGCGCGCCTTCGCCTCGCTCATCACGTCCTTCTGCTGCTCGGTGATGTCTTTCTTCTCGGCTTCGAGGTGTTCGTATTGCTCGATGAACTGGCGCAGCTCGTCGGCGGCCACGTTATAGACGTCGTTGGGCATGGGGTCCTCGCTGGCGATGAAGCCTTTCCCTAGCGCAGCCCCCGTCCGGCTTCAAGCGCAACGGCCCACCCGCTGCGAAGAACCCCGCGCTTGCCATTCACTGCCGGCACGTGTAGCCACGGGCAAAGCGGAGGACGCCATGGAAATACTGATCTGGATCGGGGCGGCGGTGTCGCTGGTGGGTCTTGTTGGGATCCTTTATTGCGCGTCGCTGGTGGCCAAAGCCAAGGGGGCGGGGCTGGACGATGCGGCGCTGCGCGAGCGCTTGCGCTCGATTGTGGCGCTAAATCTGGGGGCGCTGTTCGTGTCGGCCATCGGACTGATGCTGGTGGTGCTTGGTGTCACCTTCCGCTGATATTGCGGTAATACATCAGCTTTCCCTATCGAAAAACGAAAGCCCCTCGCGGATCATCCGATCCAGCCGGGGCGAGGGCAAGGGCGCGCCTTCCCCAACAAGCGCGCGCAGCCGTTTGCGCAGCGCCAAAACGCCGATCCGGTCGGCCTGAAACATCGGGCCGCCATGGCGCCTTGGAAAACCAAGGCTCGCCTCGGCCACAAGGTCGATATCGCTGGCACGGTAGGCGCGGCCGGTTTCCAAAGCGGCGGCCCCCTCTCCGGCAAGTTCGGCCAGCACGCGCGCCACGATTTCAGCATTAGACAGCGTTTGCGGTGTGATCCCTTCGGCCAGTCGCAAAGCCGCCAACCAGTTTTCTTCGGCCGCACGCGGCTGTGGCCCCGCCCCCTCGGGATAATCATAAACGCCCGCGCCTGCGGCGCGGCCCTGCCGCCCGGTGCCCGCAAGCGCGGCGATCAGCGCGCGCCCCTGCCGCCCAGCCACGGAAAACCGCGCCATCACATTGGGCAGGCCCAGCGCATCCAGCCGGGCAAAGGGCCCCTCGGCAAAGCCCCACTCGGTCAAAGCCGCATCGACTTGCGCCGGGCTCGCCCCCGCCAGCACCGTGCGTTCCGCCGCGGCGAGCCAAGCCACTTCCAGCCGCAAGGCCAGCGCGGTGCCATGCACCACCTGCGCGCCATCCGCGCGCAAAACGCTCGCCAGCCGCAAAAGCTGGCGCTCTTGCCCCGTGCTCCCGGCCCAAATCACGGCAAGGCCGCGTGTCCGGTCCACCGCCAATTCACCGGGCTTCGGTGTCACGCCCACCAGCGCCAAAACGGCATCCCCCGCGCAGCCCGCGCGCAAGGCGGCCAGTTCGTCGGCAGTCGTCGGCGCGGCCAGCACCAGATCGACACCGGTGATCGCTTTTGGGCTGACAATCGGTTCAAGTCGCGCCCAATCGGCGTCGCGGCGCGCCGCATCGATCCGCCCCGCGGCCAGCGCCTTTTCTTGCGCCTGCGCCACGGCAATCAGCACCGCTTCAAGCCGCGTCGCCGGCGCGGCACCAAGCTGCACCGTCCCCCCCCGGCCCAACAGCCCCAGCACCAGCCGCTCGGGCGGGTTCCACAGCGCCACCTTGGCCACAGGCTCGGCCCCCATCCCCTCGGGCAGGCCCGCAAGCCGCGCAGCCGCCCGGCGCGCCCCGCTCAAATGGCGCAGGGCGGCGGATTGTTCAGACGCCAATAAATCCTCATAGAGAACCGCCTCCACATCGAGCGCGGCCTCCCTTGGCAAAACAAGCGCGGCCTGCGCCAGTTCGACCAGTTGCGGCACAAGCGCGGCCTGCGGCCCCGCGTCATGGCGCGCCTGCGCAGCGCTCAGGGCATCCAGCGCGGCGCCCGCATCTTCAAGCGCCGCATCGGGCGACATGAAGGGCGCACCGCCCTCGGCCACGCGCAAAGCCTCGGTCAATGCGGCGGTCTCGATCGTGCCGTCCGACGCCACCGCATCGCACAGGCCCAACTGCATCGCCGCCTGCGCATCCAGCGGACGCGGCGCAAGCAAAGCATCCAGCGCCGCCGCCCCGCCCGCGCGCCGCATCAATCGCACCGTGGCGCCTGCGGTCGGGATCAGCCCCAACCCGGGCTCGGGGCAAAAGAACTGGGTCGAGGCCAAGGCGAGGCGCAGCCCCGCCGCTTGCGCCAGCGCCAGCCCGCCGCTGGCGATCTGCCCCGACAACACCGCCACGACCGGCACAGGCGCATCGGCCAAACGCGCGCACAAACTGGCAAGGCTGGGCGCGGCAGCATCAAAATCGGTAAGGGGATCAGCAGCCTGCGGCCACCCCCCCGGCGCCGCACGCACCACCAAAGCTTTCAGATCCGGTGTCGCGAAAGCCTCGGTCAAAGCCGCGTCAAGCGCACGGCGCAAGGCAAGGTCGAACCCGCCGCCGGGATCTTCGGCAGCCCCGCCCAACGTGACCAGTGCCACGCCCTCTCGTCGCTGCACGCTTACACGTCTTGCCATGCCGCCTCCATTTGCCTCAACTTACGCGGGTATCGGGCAGGGCTGCAAGGGCAAGTCTTTGAAATCGGGCACAATGCCCGGTCGATCCTGGTCCGTTTGAATGATCGCGGGCGTCAATGATGCGCGGCATGCGCCGCACAAAAGGGCGTCGCAGGGATCAGGTCGAGCCGCTCTTCGGCAATCCGTGCGCCGCAAGTGACGCAATAGCCATATTCGCCCTCGTCCATCCGCGCCAAGGCCGCCTCAATCATGCGCAATTCGGTGCGCGCGGCGGCCCCAAGGTCTTGCAAAACCTCGTCGCCTTCGCGCTCGGTCGCCATTTCTTCCCAATCTTTGGCTTCATGCATCTCGAACTCGCCTGAAATCTGCGACATGCGCGTTTCAAGCTGCGCCTTGCGCGCCAAAAGCTCAGCGCGGCGGGTTTCGAGGGGTTTCATGGCAACCTCATGTGCTGGCACCATCCAAGCACCGTGCGCGAAAAGAAGCCTTGATGCACGTCAATTCCCCGGCCCGGATCAGCCTAAGCCGATCAAACGGCTCCGGTCAGACACCATTGCCGATCTTGAGCGGCGGCAGGTCGCCCTCGTCTTCGCCAAGGCCACCAAGACCGCCCAGCCCACCAAGGCCCGGCATCTCGCCCTCGGGCGCATCCAGCCCACCCAGACCACCCAACCCTCCAAGGCCATCCAGCCCAGAGGCCGCGTCCAGCCCGGCAGCGTCATCCAGACCGCCAAGACCGCCCAACCCTTCGGCGCCGGGTTCGAGGTCGTAAGCGGGGCTGTCGATCCGGTCGAGCGGGCCCTTGGGCGCAGCCCCCGGCGCTTTGCCGTTGAACGGGCTTTCGCCGGAGTCGAAAGGTTGCGGCACGACGCGGCGCACCTTCGGCTCAGAGGCATCTTGTTCGGGCATCCCGGCCTCTTCGTCGCTGATGCGCACCGCTCGCATGCCGCGATGCTGGCCCAGTCGTGCCGAGGCCAGCTTGCGCCGCCCCGCGCCTTCCAATGTCAGATTTTCCAGCGCATCTTCGGGCACTGGCAGGCTGACACCCGGGCGCAATTGCATTACTTGCGCCAGCGGAAGCGTCACCCGGTGCAGCACGGATTCGATCACCGCCGAGGCCCCCAGAACCGAGCTTTCAAGCCGGTGGTTCCAGTCTGCCTCATCTTGTTCGGGGGTATGCGGGGCCGCGCCGTCGGCGCCAGACCCGGGCACGCGGCGCAACATCTGGCCGCGCCCGTTAACCGGAACCGCCCAGAGCAATTTGCCACTGCGCTCGCCGCCCGCGCCAAAGCTTAGCTCCAGCTGCCACATCCGGTAGCCCATATCTTCGAGCAACAGGCCCAGCGGGCGCGGATCGTCCAGGTAAGAGGTATAGCGAAAGCCCCCGGCCCAGACCACGGCCTCGGTCTCGGCCAGGCTTTCTTCGATCAGTCCCAGCACACCATCAAGGTAATCGGCCACCATCGAGGCGTCGATCCGGGTGGGTTTGCGCGGCGGCGGCGCCTCCTTGGCGAGGCTGCCCATCGTCTGCACCTCGATCAGCACCGAAAGCGTTTCGGGCGGCATCGCAATGATCCCCAGCCCCTCTTCGGGGCCTTCGATGATGGCAATTAGGGAAAGCGGTTCCAGCGCCTCGGGCAAGTCGGCCAGCGTGCGGCGGCTTTCGTTGATCGACAGCGTTTGCACCGGCAGCGCCAACATATCCTGCGCAACCTTGGAGACAGCCTGCGTGATCGCCCGCTCCGCCGTCAGCGGAGAGCCATCGGAGGCGGGTCGTCCCGCTTCCGCCTTGCGTCGCATCACCGTTTGAGACCGTTCGTCCGTCATTCCCTCATGCCGCCCATTGCCCGTGCCTTGGTCAAGGAATCGCAGATCAAGGTTTACAAATGGTGAACGGCGTCTTGAGATTCTTCACTCTTTTCCGCGTCTTCGGCTGCGGACCTCAGATGTCTTCGGCGCTGTCCTCGCGCCGCCTTAAGGGCAAGGTGATGCGAAAAGCGGCCCCGCCCTGGCCCGGCAGATAATCAATCGTGCCGCCCAGATTGGCCATGATCTCGCGGCAGATGGCCAGACCAAGCCCCGCGCCGCCCGCCTTTTGCGTATCTGTCAGCCGCGCGAATTTCTCAAAGATCAATTGCTGCTGGGCCTTGGGAATGCCGCCGCCATTGTCGATGAAATCGATCTGCACCCGATTTTTCCGCCGTTTCACCTCGATGCGCAGCACCGCGCGTTCGGCATCGCAATATTTCCGCGCATTGGAAATCAGGTTGATGAACACCTGCACCAGCCGGTCGGTATCGGTGAACACCGGCATATGCTCGGTGGGGAAGTCGCGCTCATAGCGGAAATCCCGCTCGGGCCGGGTGGAAGAGGCCGATTGCACCGCACGATTGAGCAGATCATGCAGGTTCGCAACCGAGATATTGAGGTTCACCTTGCGGTTTTCAAGCACGGCAAGGTCAATCAGGTCATCCAACAGACGGGTCAGGCGGCGCGCCTCTTCATGAATGATTTCGGCATATTGCGCGCGCATCGCCTCGGGCAGATCGGGCTCCATCAAGATTTCCGAAAACGCCCGGATCGAGGTCATCGGCGTGCGCAATTCATGGCTGATCTGCCCCAAAAAGGCATCCTTTTGCACCGAAAGTGAGGTGAGCTTTTCATTCGCTTCGCGCAGCGCCCGCGCGGTGCGCGCCAGCTCTTGCGATTGCGCCTCTAGCTGGGCGGAATATTCCTTGATCTCCTGCGCCTCGTTGGCCACCGCGATCAGGTCTTGCACATTGACCGCCGCGCCGCCGATCAACTGGGAAATCATCGCATGTGCCGTGGCCGCGCCGACCGAGCCCGCCAATTGGCGCTCCAGCGCGGCCAGAAAATCCGGTGTAGGGTCGGGCAGGAAGCCGCGCTTGCCTTGGGCAGCCGCCTGCGCCTGAAAGAAAAGCTGCGCTTCTTGCGCACCAAGGATGCGCTGCGCCATCGACAACAGGTCTTCAGCCTCGGCCTGCCCGCGCGACCAGCCCTTTGCCCCCTCGCGCCCCTCAAACACATTGACGAAAGCGACGCCCTGTAGCCGTTCCACCGGGCCGGGGAAGGAAATCATTGACAGCGTCAAAAAGGCAAGCGTGTTAAGCAAAAGGCTCCACAACATCGCATGCAACAGCGGATCCAGCCCCTCCATCCCGAACAACGCCTGCGGGCGCAGCCAGGAAATGCCAAAAGGGCCGGCCTGCATCAAATGCGCCGAAATCAGCCCGCTTTCCCCGACCGAGGGCAGGAAAAGCGCGTAAAGCCAGATTGCGAAACCGATGATCAGCCCCGCCGCCGCGCCGGTATGGGTGGCGCCGCGCCAAAAGATGCCGCCGATCAGCGCGGGCAGCACCTGTGCCGCGCCGACAAAGGCGATCAGCCCGATGGCGGCCAAAGCCTCGGCCCCGCCCGAAAGCTGGTAATAGCCATAGCCCATCGCCAGCACCAAACCGATCGACAGCCGCCGGCTTGTCAGCACAAGGCCACGCACATCGCCGCGTTCCGCAGGGCCACGCGACAGGGCCAGCCATAGCGGCGTAACGATATGGTTCGAGACCATGGTAGACAGCGCAATCGCCGCCACAATCACCATCGAAGTGGCCGAGGAAAACCCGCCCAAAAACGCCAAAAGCGCCAGCCCCCCTTGGCCCTGCGACAGCGGCAGCGACAAAACGAACAAATCCGGGTTCGCGCCGGGCCCGGCGATTTCCAGCCCCATCACCGCAATCGGCACAACGAACAGGCTCATCAACAGCAAATAGCCCGGAAAGGCCCAGCTGGCGGTGACCAGATGGCGCTCGTCGGTGTTTTCCACCACCAGCACCTGAAACATGCGCGGCAAGGTCAGCACCGCCGCGGCAGAAACAAAGGTCAGCCCGGCAAAGCGGCCCGGCTGCACTTGCCACTCCGCCAAGGCAGAGGCATCCACCCGCGCAAGGATATCGCCCACCCCATCGGCCAGCCCCCAGACAACCCAAATCCCCACCGCCAAAAGCGCGACAAGCTTCATCACCGCCTCTAGCGCGATGGCGGTCACAACGCCGTGGTGGCGTTCATTCGCATCCAGATTGCGGGTGCCGAACAGAATGGTGAAAAGCGCCAGCCCCCCCGCGATCCACAGCGCCGTGGCCGATTGGTTCGGCAGCGCCCAGAATTCAGGCGTATCGGCAGCAAACACGCCAAAGCTGAGCGTAACCGATTGCAGTTGCAGCGCAATATAGGGCGTGGCGGCCGCCACCGACATCAGCGTGACAATCACCCCCAATAGGTTCGACTTGCCGTAACGGCTTGAAATCAAATCGGCAATCGAGGTGACGCGCTGCGTCCGCCCGATCCGCACCAATTTGCGCAGCACCCACCACCAGCCGACAAAAACAAGCGTCGGCCCCAAATAGATTGTCAGGAATTCCAGCCCGGTGCGCGCCGCCGATCCGACCGCACCGTAAAAAGTCCAGGCCGTGCAATAGATCGACAGCGACAGCGTATAGACCCAAGGGCTATACAAAAACCGCAACCGGCCCTTGGCCGCGCGCCGCTCTGCCACGAAAGCGACGGCAAAGAGAAACAGCACGTAAATCAGCGAAACCGCGACCAGAATATTAAAGGGCATCGCCTAGCGCTCTTTGGGCGGCGGGCGCGCGGTGCGGGCACCGGCGGCAAGCGGGTCGGGCGCAAGATCGGGCAGGCTGCCCTCGGCCTCTTCCTCGGCATCGATGGCGGGGGCAAGCCCGCGCGCCAGCGCGGCAGCCAGCCCCACCAGCACGGCCCAGACGCTGAAAAGATAAATCAAGCCGCGCGCGGCTTCCGGCACGCCTTCGGCGCTGGGGCGCCACAACGCGGGCAAGGCGATCAGCACGATGCCAAACAGCGGCAAAAGCCGCGCGGCATCCATCAGGCGGCGGCGGCGATAAGACCGGCGGGCAAGAAAAAGCGGCGTCGCCTTGCGTGGCATCAGGCCCCCATTGTCATGCCTGTTCGGTGCCCTTGGCGGGCACCGGCGCGGCAATCGCCTCCAGCGCGGCCAGAACATCGGCATTGGCAAAGGGCTTTGCAAGAAACACCGTCGCCCCGGCAGCGGTGGCAGCCTCGCGGTCCCGCCCCTGCCCGCGCGCGCTCAGCATCAAAACCGGCGTCGCGGCCAGCGCCGGATCGGCGCGCAACTCGGCCAAGATATCAAGGCCAGAGCGCCCCGGCAGCATCAGATCAAGGATCACCGCATCGGGGTGCATATCGGCAATGCAGGCCATTGCCCGCGCGCCGGAATGTTCAACCGTGACCGCCCAGCCCGCGCGCGTCAGAATGAACCGGATCGCCTCGGCGATATTCGGTTCATCCTCAACCACCAGCACGCGCCGTTCGTTCATCTTATCCGCCTCCCCCCTTCAATCTATCCACGCTTGGCCCCGTGCTGTCAAACACGACCGCAGTCGCGCCCTAGCGTGGCGCCACCAAAGAAGGCTCGCGCCGCCCGTCGCAATCTGCACGCGGACAGACCCGGCATGACGTCCCCACCGGGCGCGCCGGCGCGCTGGCGGCCAAGGGCGAGGGGATCACCAGCATCATCGCCTCCATCAAAACCGGCCCGTCAAACCGGGGCGTCCCGCGGGGCGCGGCAAAGGCATAGGTCAAAAAGCGCTGCGGCAAACGCCCCGCCATCTCGACGGCCACCCGCAAGGGCTGCATCGGGCGGCTTAACGCCTCATACAGCGGCCACAGGGCACAGGCGGCGGTGGCGCGCGGCAGACCAAAGCCGGGCAAGGGGCGGCGCAGGGTGAGCGCGCCCGACCCATCGCAGACCACAAGCCCCATCGGCGGCACCCCCGCGCAGCCCTCGGGCAAGGTGGCAAGGCGGCGAAACACGCAAGCCATCGGCACACCGAAACGTTCGGCCAAAGGCCCGGGTGCGGGCCCGGTTTCCGCCAGCGCAGCCAAAAACGGCTTGAGCGGCAGCGCCCGCGTATCGGCCAAGGCCCGCGCCAGATATCCGCGCGCCAATTCCCGCGCAGCCGAGGCCGCCAATTCCGGCGCCTGTGCAATCAAATCCTCGGGGGCGGGCGGATCGGGGCGCTCAAATTCTGCAATATGCCATGCGTGCGTCTCCAACCAAGCCTCAAGCTGTTCTTGTGGCGAGGCCGGCCCGGCCTCTTCAGCCTCCATCTCGTCGAGATATTCCACAAGCCCTTCGGCTGCGCCGGACAGCCGCAGGCTTTCTTGCGTGATTGTCGTCAAGAACCGCGCACGCCATTCGGGTTCGATATCGGGAGTTTCCACCAAGATCGCCGCGCTTGAGCGCAAAGAGGTCACCGCCGACAGCACCTCATGCAACCCATCGAGCAAGAACGGGTCTTGCGCCATGCGTTCCGAATAGGTCTCGACCACCCGCTCCAACGCCGCAACCCGCGCCTGCCGTGCCGCCAAAACCCGCGCCCAGGCCGGAAACCGGCCCACGAATTCCTCGATCCGCTCAAATTCTGCTAGATCAAGCGGCGCGGTGGTGGCCTCTTCTGCCCGGCCCGGCCCCACCGCCCCCGCCGCCGCTTCGCGCAGCGACTCAAAAAGGGCCGATTCGGCCCCTTCGGACAGCGACACCGGCTCCACGCCAAGCGCTTGGGCAAAAGCCTCCAAAAGCGCGTCATTCACCCGGCGCCGGTTATGTTCGATCAAATTGAGATACGCCGCCGAAATCCCGACCGCGCGGGCCAGATCGGCCTGCCGCAGTTTCAGCGCCATGCGCCGTTCGCGGATACGCGTGCCGGTTAGGGCAGAACGGGCCATACCTCCCCCTTTGGCCCGAATTTACAGCCAAAGTCCGGTCAACAAAAGCAGTTTACAAAAGACAAAAAAGGCCCGCGACCAGGGGGGGCACCCCGGCACGCGGGCCCGCCCCCGCGCCGTGACAGTCAGCAGGGGTTTTCAACGACGACATTCGACAAGGTCGAAAGATCCTCTACCCCGCCTTCGCATTGCGCGACCGGCTCGGTGCAACCTGCCAGGCCCGCGCAAAAACACGCGGCCAAGAAGGCGATTTGGGCTTGGCGGAAAAAACTACTGGTCATGGCGGATACCCTTGGCTGACATGCCCCTTGCCGGGGCACATGAACCGTATAGTTCAGAACACTGCCATCCGCCATGACCTGCGTCAAGGCGTGTCTCGTCTTACTCGAAAGACCGAAAATGTGCCCCGTAATTCAGCGCCTTGGTCGAACAGCGATCCATCGCGAACTGAAACCAGACATTGCTTTTTTCACGCGCCGCCTGTTTGTCAGCCATCAATTTGGCGCGCCCCCGAACGATCGCGGTGTTCATATCCTCATCCAGATCGCGCAACCGTTTGATCCAAAACTGCGCCGCCTCGTCGAAATAGCTGCCAATCGGCGCGCCCGCAGGCACGATCATCTGTGCCACGCTCAAACAATAGCCCGCCTCGGCACCCGGGGTCGGCGTGTCAAACAAATAGCTTGCCGGGGCCGCGAACTGGCTTTTCCAGACTGCGTAAAACAACCCCACCACGGTGACCAGCAAAAGCGCCCCGCCCCCCCAGACGGTCAGGGGCGAAAACACCTCGTCGCGGTTGACGCGACGTGAAACTTTGGGGCGGGCAACACGGGCCATGGGATCCTCCGCGCCCAGAATGGCCGCGAAGGATCAAACATGGGTTAACGCCCCTCAATCGAGTGTTTCGAGGACATCTTTGAGGGTGGAGATCAGCTGGTCGATCTGGGGTTTGTCGATGATCAGCGGCGGCGACATGGCGATGATATCGCCGGTGGTGCGGATCAAGATGCCCTTTTCATAGGCCTTGAGGAAGGCCGCAAAGGCACGCTTCG
>NZ_NRRD01000020.1 GCF_020023995.1 Rhodobacter sp. TJ_12
ATGGGCTGATCCCGATCCGCTCGGTCGGGCGCGAGTTCTTCCATTATGACCGCGAGGCGCAGCAGCTTGTCGGGGCGGGCAGGCCCGCCGCGGGTCGGGCGCTTCGGGGGCGCTGCCCCCGCTTGGCCGTGTCGGCCAATTCACCCCCGGAATATTTTCACAAAGTCGAAGAACGCGGTTTCGGCCACGTCTGGCCCCGGTGTCTGGCCCCGGTGAGTTGCGGCCCGAAAGAAAAGGGCGCCTTGCGGCGCCCCAGGTTTCCCTTCCCGGTTTGGTTCGGAAGGTTTCTCAGATCGCCGAGCTATGGCCCGCTTTGGACAGATCATAGGCGTCGAAATGGCGCGCGATCATCCGCGTCAGAGGGCGACCCGGTTCGGGGATCGCGATGCCATCCGCGGTGATCTCGACCATCTCGCCGAATTTCTCGACACAGGCGGCGAATTCGCTGTCGAGTTGCGCGCCATCGGCGCCCCAATCCTCGACCAGTTCTTTCTTCGAGACCGCGAAATCGCACATCAGCATCTCGATCAGCCGCGCCCGCATCAGGTCTTCTTGGGTGAAGACATGGCCGCGATGGGTCGAGAAATGACCTTCGCGAATGGCCGAGGTATGCGCGCCGGTGGCGGATTCGTTTTGCGCATAGCCTTGCGGGAATTTCGAGATCGACGACGCACCAATGCCCACCAGCGCTTCGGCCAGATCGTCGGTATAGCCTTGGAAGTTGCGGCGCAGCTTGCCCGCATGCAAGGCCTTCGACAGCCCGTCGGTGGGCAGCGCGAAGTGGTCGATGCCGATGATGTCATAGCCGGCTTCGGTAAAGAGCTCTTGAGAGCGCTCAAACAGACCCAGACGCGCTTGCGGCGTGGGCAGTTGATCCGCCGGGATCAAGGTTTGGCGACGTGCCATCCACGGCACATGGGCATAGCCGTAAAGCGCGACCCGGTCGGGTTTCAGCGTCAGCAGCTTTTCGATGCTTTCGGTGATCTTTTCTTTGTTCTGATACGGCAGACCATAAAGGATATCGGCGTTCAGGCTGTTGATGCCGCGCGACCGGATCATATCGACGACCTTCGCGGTCACTTCGTAGCTTTGTTCGCGCCCGATCACCGATTGGATGAAGGGATCGAAGTCTTGGATGCCGATCGAGGCACGGTTCATGCCCGATTGCGCCAGCGCATCCATGCGCTCGTCATCGATTTCATTGGGGTCGATCTCGACCGAGAATTCCCCATGCTCGCCCAGATCCACCGCGTCAAAGACGGCATCGGCCACTTTGCGCATGCTGTCGGCGGGCAACAGGGTGGCGGTGCCGCCGCCCCAATGCAGACGCGACAGTTTCACGCCCGGCGCGAGATGCTTTTTGAGCATGCCCAACTCGGTCACGAGCGTATCGGCATAAGCTTTCACCGGCGCATCGGTCTGCGTGCCTTGCGTGCGGCAGGCACAGAACCAGCACAGTCGGCGGCAGAACGGCACGTGGATATAAAGCGAGATCGCGGCACCCGCAGGGATTGCCTCGATCCATTCGACGAATTTCGACGCGCCGACTTCAGTCGAGAAGTGCGGTGCAGTCGGATAGCTGGTATAACGGGGCACCCGGGCATCGAACAGACCGAGCCGGGCGAGTTGCGATTCATGTTTCATAGGCGTATTCTATCCTTCAAGACGCGCACCAGGATTTGACCCATATCAAGCAAGGCAATGTCTCACGACGACGTGTATCCTGCCTCGTTGCAATGCGGAGATTGCCCGATTCGACACCGGGCCGTCTGTGCGCGTTGCGAGGCCAACGAACTAGATGAACTCGAATCGGTCAAGTACTACCGAAGCTTCGAGGCGGGTCAGACCGTGGTTTGGTCGGGCGATCAGATGGACTTTGTGGCCTCTGTCGTGTCCGGAATCGCAACCCTTACCCAAACGCTGGAAGACGGTCGGACCCAGATGGTCGGGCTGCTGCTTCCCTCTGATTTCGTGGGCCGCCCGGGCCGAGAACGGGCGGCGTACAACATCACCGCAACCACCGATATTCTTATGTGTTGTTTCCGTCGTAAGCCCTTTGAGGAGATGATGGACCGCACCCCGCATATCGCCCAGCGGTTGCTGCAAATGACCCTTGATGAGCTGGATGCCGCGCGGGAGTGGATGCTGCTTTTGGGCCGTAAGACCGCACGCGAGAAAATTGCCTCGCTGCTATCGATTGTCGCACGCCGGGATGCGTCGATACGTCACCGGGGCGGAGGCAACAGTTTGACCTTCGATTTGCCGCTGACGCGCGAGGCGATGGCCGATTATCTGGGGCTGACGCTGGAAACGGTGAGCCGACAGATTTCGGCGCTTAAGCGCGACGGGGTGATCGCGCTTGAGGGCAAGCGGCATGTGACCGTGCCCGATATGGAGCGGCTGCTTTTGGAGGCCGGGGATGACAGTGACGGCGGGCTGCTTACGTAACGCGCTGTGCGCGGCGCTTGTGGTGCTGGGGCCGACGGTCGCGGGGGCGGAAACCCGCTGCGGCTGGTTTGCCAATCCGACGCCGGGGAATTTCTGGCTGACCGATGCCGATGCCACCTGGGCGCTTGCGGTGCAGGGACGGGGCGGTGTGCCCGGTTGGGAGGATCTGGATTGGGCCGAGGCCGATTTCACCGCCCGCTGGGTCGAGATGAATGGCCATTACGGCTATGGCTGCGCCTGTATCGAGGGCGCGTTCGGCGCGCCCGAAACCGGCGAGGTGACGCGCATCACCCATTTGCGCGCCTTGTCCTTGGCCAAATGCGAAAACGACCCGGCGCTGGCGCGCGCCAATAGTGCGCCCTAGGCCTAGGCTAGAGACCGCTTATTTTGCGATGATCCCTGCCGCCGTGGGCTGGGCCGAAAGGCAAATGCAAAGGCCTCCTGCATCTGGCAGGAGGCCTTTGTCCTTTTCGCGTGTCAGATCGGCTTAGGCCGGGGCCGCCCCCGGCCCGCGTGGCCATTTCTGGCGCAAGATGATCGGCGCGATCAGTGCCAGCCCCACCGCCGTGGCGCCAAGGTTCGGGGCCACCAAAAGCAGCGCGGCGATCACCAGCACGATCCGCTCAAACCAGTAAAGCGGCGCGAAAAGCCAGTTCGACACGGCAGAGGCCAGCACCCAGATGCCCAGAAGCGCGCCCGAGAAGGCGAGCGCAAAGGCCTGCCATGTGAACCCGTCGGTCACGATCAAAAGCGCGGGCTGGAAAGCAAAGACAAAGGGCACAAGCGCCTTGCCCATGCTCAGCCGGAACGCGGTATTGCCCGCCTTGAACGCATTCGCCCCCGCAATGCCGGCACCGGCATAGGCCGCCATTGCCACGGGTGGCGTCACATCGGCCAAAACCCCGTAGTAGAAGACGAAGTAATGCGCCACCATCTGTTGCACGCCCAGCATGCCCAAGATCGGCGCGGCGACGGCCACCATGATGATGTAGTTCGCCGTCGTCGGGATGCCGCAGCCCATCAAGATGCAGACAATCGCTGTCAAGATCAGCGTGAACAGCAGCGTCAGCCCCGCCACGGTCATCACCTCGAACGGCAAGAAGGCCAGCGTTTCATGCAGCGACACGGCCCAGCCCTGCGCGATGGAGGTGACCATATAAGCGATTTTGAAGCCCACGCCGGTCAGCGTCACAACGCCAATCACCACGCCCACCAAAGCGGCGGCGGCGGTGACCGAAAGCGATTGCTTGGCGCCAAGAATGAAGCCCTCGATCACGCCATCAAGCGTGCCGCGCAGCCCCTCGATCACGCCCGATTTCATCACCTGCTGGATCGCTAGCACGATGATCGAGGCAGAGATCGACCAGAAAGCGGCAGCAAAGGGCGTGCGGCCCGACAGCAGCACCGCGACCAGCACGACCAGCGGCACAACCGACAGCCAGCCCGCCTTGAACACTTTCCAAGCATTGGGCAGTTCCGCCGCCGAAAGCCCACGCAGGCCTAGACGCCGCGCCTCAAGGTGGACCTGCACCAGCACGCCAAAGAAGTGCATGAAGGCGGGCACAAGGGCTGCGGTCAAAATCGTGGTGAGCGGCACGCCCAGATATTCGATCATCAAAAACGCCACGGCCCCCATCACCGGCGGCGTGATTTGCCCGCCGGTCGAGGCGGCGGCTTCCACGGCGGCGGCGAAGTGGCGCGGATATCCGATGCGGATCATCGCCGGGATCGTCAGCGCGCCGGTGGTCACGGTATTGGCAATCGACGAGCCCGAGATAGAGCCCAAAAGTGCGGATGACAGCACAGACACCTTGGCCGGGCCGCCCGCATAGCGCCCGGCAAGCGCCGAGGCGATATCGATGAACAATTGCCCCAGCCCGATGCGCGTGGCCATCACGCCAAACAAAACGAAGTGGAACACGTAAGTTGCAATCACCCCCAAAGCGGTGCCGTAAATGCCCTGCGATGTCAGATAGAGGTGGTTGACGATATTCGACCAGCTTGCGCCGGGGTGCACCAAGATGCCGGGCATGGATTTGCCGAAATAGGCATAAGCGATGAACAGGATCGCAATCACCGGCAAGGGCCAGCCCATCGACCGGCGCACCGCTTCCAGCAAGACACCGATCAGCACCGTGCCCATGAAGATGTCGATCGGCAGCGGATTGCCCACGCGGAAGGCCAGATCGCTATAAATCCAAGGCACATAAAGCGCCGCGACCAGCCCCGCAAAACCCAACAGCCAATCACTGAGCGGTAGCCCCCAAGGCGCCATGACGCTGGGGCGCAGGTGTTTGCGGCCAAAGGCGGCAAAGCTGAGGAAAACCAAAAGGATCGTCACCCCAAGGTGAAAACCCCGGTGCACCGTCGCCTGCGGAATGCCAAAGCCCGCCGTGTAATAGTGATAGCACGACAGCAAGAACAAAATCGCCGCCGAGGCCAGCATCAAGGGGCGCGCTAAAACGCGAAACCGCAATTCAGGGTCGAATTTCTCCTCAAGCGCCTTGAGTTCCTCGGCGCTCAGATGGCGAATGTCATCGCTCTCTTGGTTGCGGTTTTCGGCCATCGGCACGCTCCTTGGGATTGGGCGAGGGGGGCGCGATTGTCTTTCGCGCCCCCCTGAAGGTCAAAGAATGATGCGTCTGGCCGCTTAGTCCAGCAGGCCGGCTTCTTTATAGAACTTTTCCGCGCCCGGATGCAGCGGGATGCCCACGCCGTTCAGCGCGGTATCGGCAGTGATCATTTTGCCCTTGGCATGACCCGAGTCGAGTTGCTTGCGGGTGTTGTCGTTCCACAGCGCCTTGGTGATCTCATAGATCAGATCGTCGGGCTGATCGGCGCTGGTGACCCATTGCGCGCCCACCGAAAGCGTTTCCACATCGGTGTCATTGCCCTCATAGGTGCCCGCGGGCACGACATCGGGGGCAAAGAATTTGAACTCTTCACAGATCGCCGGGGCCTCGTCACACGAAATCGGCACCAGTTTCACGTCATGCTGGCTGGCCAATTCGGCAATCGCGCCCGCCGGGTAGCCGCCGACAAAGAAGAACGCATCCATCGCGCCATCGCGCATCCGGTCCGCCGCCTGATCGGGTTTGAGGAATTCTTCTTCGATATCGTCTTCGGTCAGGCCATAGCCCGACAGGATGATTTTCGCATCGACCAGCGTGCCCGAGCCGGGTTCATCCAGCGAAACGCGCTTGCCCGCAAGGTCGGCAACGCTTTCAATGCCCGAGTCTGCGCTGGCCACAAGGTGGATGCTTTCGGGGTAAAGGTTGGCAATGGCGCGCAGTTTCTCGACCGCCGGTTTGCCTTCCCAGATGCCGGTCCCGGTATAGGCCCAGGTGGCCACGTCCGATTGCGAGAAGCCCGATTCAAGCGAGCCGCCCGCAATGGCGTTGATATTGGCGACCGAGCCATTGGCCGACAGCGCCGAGGCGATCAGGCCGGGCACGCCGCACGAGCCGCCTTGGTCGCAAGGCCGCGAGCCGGGCGGGTTGGAGATCGCATTCGCGAGCAGCCCGCCAATCGGATAATAGGTGCCAGCGGTGCCGCCGGTGCCGATGCGGAAGAACGACATGTCCTGCGCCGCGACGCCGGTGGCCGTCAGCGCGACCGCAAGCGCGGCGCCCGTAAAGAGCTTGTGATGTTTCATCGTGTTTCCTTCCTGTTGTGCATTCCGCGCGAAAGGTAAGCGTATTCTGGGCGCGACCGCAAGCCGCATCGCGGCAGATCGCGGCACTTTTGCAGCCGCAGAAAGTCAATAAAGTGCCTTTTATTACAGGGTTTTGCGCGATCTTTTATCAATAAGAAAAACCCTGCCGCCCAAAGGGAGGCAGGGCTGTGGTCTGGCTGGCCGCACCAGGGCGGCGCGTGGGGAATCAGCTGCCCGGCGCGCGCCACATCGAGGTGGTGAGCCCGGCATCCACCAGCGCCTTTTGCGCGGCATAGGCCTGCTGCCAGCGCTCGCGCGCCTCGTCATAAAGGGCGCGGTTGGCAAGGTTCGGGGTCAGCGTGCGATCCCAGCGCACAAAGGCGCGGCCCGCCTCGGCAATATTGGAAAACTGGCCCACGCCAGTGGCAGCAGCAGCAGCCCCCCCCAAAGCGGTGGCTTCGCGCACTTGCGGAATGTGAATCTCGCGCCCGGTTACATCGGCCAGAATTTGCGGCCACAGCACGCCCTTGGCCGCGCCGCCCGCCAAAATCAGCGGCCCGGTGCCGCCCACGCCAGCAAAGGCCTCCACCCGCGCTAGGTTCACCGCCGCGACGATGGCTGCATTTTCCTGAATCGCGCGGAAGATTGAGCCTTTGTTGGCCACCGCCGGGTCAATCGACAAGTTCAAAAGCGACGGCGCGGCGTGATACCAATTGCCGAAATCCATCGCATCGGAAAAGACCGGGATGATGCCATTGGCGCCGGGCGGTACTTGCATCGCCAGCTCTTCCATCAGCGCATAGGCATCGCGGCCCGTTTCCGCGGCGATCCGCATTTCTTCTTGGCAAAATGCATCGCGGAACCAGCGCGCGGTCAGGCCGACGAAAAAGCTGATCGCCTCGGCTTGGTTCATATCGGGCAAAGCTGCAGCGTTGACGCGCAGGCGCATCGTGTCATCGACCTTGCCTTTGGGGATGTTCACCACCTGCTGCCAGAAGGTGCCACCCAAAACGGCGGCAGAGCCAAGCTCCACCACGCCAAGCCCAATGGAGCCAA
This sequence comes from Rhodobacter sp. TJ_12, assembly GCF_020023995.1. GTDB lineage: Bacteria > Pseudomonadota > Alphaproteobacteria > Rhodobacterales > Rhodobacteraceae > Rhodobacter. The sequence goes on from NZ_NRRD01000020.1 coordinate 7,160, forward strand.
GCTGCACATCACCACCGCCCGCAACCACCGGCGTGCCCTCGGCCAGCCCGGTATCGGTGGCGGCTTCGCCCGTGACATGGCCCACAATGGTGCCGGGTTCGACGATGCGCGGAAAGATCGCGCGATCCAGCCCGGCTTTGGCAATCAGCGCATCGGACCATTGCCGGGTCGCCAGATCCAACAGCCCATTGGTGGAGCCATTCGTTGGTTCGACCGTAATCTCGCCGGTCAGCCGTTTTGCGATCCAGTCATTGACCATGGAAATCGCCCGGACTTGTTCAAAAATCTCAGGCGCGTGTTTGCGCACCCAGTTGAGCCGGGGCAGGGCGCCCAGGGCGAAAGCCTCGCCCGAGATATCATAAAATTCGCGCTCAAAGCCCTCGGACCGCGCGCGCAGGTCTGCCACTTCGGCGCTGGCGCGGCTGTCGACATTGGCGCAGGCCCAGATTTCTTGGCCTTTGCCATCATAAAGAACGATGGCCTCTCGCATCGAGGTGGAGCTGATCGCGGCAATATCGCTGCCTTTCAGCCCGCAGCTGTCCAGTGCGCCTTGGATGCAGCGGCGCAACAGCGCCCAGCCGCCTTCGACATCAAAGGCCATCGAACCGGGCACGCCCTCTTCGGGCAGGTGCCGCCATTCCTCTTGTGCGACACCGATCTGGCGCCCCTCACGGTCAAAGATCACGGCACGCCCGGAGCCGGTCCCGGCATCCAGAACAAGCAAGTGAGTGGTCATCAGATCCTCCGCAACAATTCCTTGGCTGTCGGTTCATCGGTCACCAAGATATTGGCGAGCCGGCCCCGCAAGAGCCCCAAGATGGCTTCCACCTTTTCGGGGCCCGCGGCGGCGCCGATCACCGACGGGATCTGGCGCATGTCTTCGGGGGTGACGGCGACAACATGGCGGTGCACATCCAGATCAAGGATCTGCCCGTCGCGGTCATAGAAATAGCCCAGCACATCGCCCACGGCGCCTTGGCGGGTGAACAGTTCGATCTCGGCGGCGGTGCAGTAGCCATAGCGCACCAGCGTGGCAGAGCGGGCCACAGAGCCGATGCCGATCAGCGCGGTTTTCGCCGTCAGCGCCATATCCAGCACATGGCGCACATAGGGCTCCACCCGCAACATCTCGGCCAGTTCGGGCGAGGAAACGCGCAGCGGCGTTGGGATCAGATGGGCAAAACCTTGCGGGCCATAAAGCCCGGTATTGCCAATATAGGCCGAAACGCCGCCCGTCAGGCTGACCAGTGAGACATTGGTTTGCGGAAAGACCGGCGCCATGTAGCGCAAAGTGGTCGAGACCGCCTCGCCCCAGCCGATCGCCAAAAGATCATTCGGCGCGAGCCCTTGCGTCAGCAGGCTGGCCGAGGCGCGGCCAATGCGCGGGGCGGCGGGCAGGCCTTCGGCGGCAGGCACAACGCGCGCATCGGTCAGCCCAAAGGCCGCTACCAGCTCTTCTTGCAGGCGCAGGCTGCCCTCGTGCGGGGAATTGATGCGCAATTCGACCAGCCCGGTCTGGCGGCCCTTTTCAAGCAGGCGCGAAACCTTGATGCGCGAAACGCCCAGCAGGTCCGCGATGTGGTTCTGTGTTAGCCCGTCATTGTAATAGTACCACGCGGCGCGGCTGATCTGTTCGACGTCTTCTGCATCCAGCAGAAAGCCGCCGTCTTGCGGTGCAGAGACCTGACTCATCACGTGCCTCCTCCTGCCGCACAAAGGATCATTTGATCGTCATTCTGTCAACATCGAACGCATGCAGGCATTGCAATGGAAGGCAGAAAAATCCTTATTTTGCAGGTGCAGAAAGAAATTTCGTGAATTTTCCCTGCTTGACAGGTGTGTTCAAAAAGTTCTTCATGGAACAAATGATCGGCATTCGAGTCCCGGGCCCTGCCCGCCGCCGATCCTCCGGCTTGCCCGGAATGAGGAGGAAGGGGCTCGCATAAGGAGGAGTGCGATGTTCGTTCAGCTTGTCCACATTCGGGTCAAACCGGGCTGTGTAGATCGGTTTCTTGAGGTGTTTCGGGTCAATTTCGAGGGCACCCGTGCCGAGCCGGGCAATTACCGGTTCGACGTGTTGCAAGACCCCGAAGACGATCATCACTTCGTCATCTATGAGGGCTTCGTGAATGAGGCGGCGGTGGACGAACATCGCAAGACCGCCCATTACGCCGAGGTCGTGAAGGGCCTTGCCGAAATTCAGATCGGTGGCCGCGAGAAACAATTCTTCCGCATGGTCATGCCCGATCATGCTGCGGCGTTGGCCGGGGAGTAAGTCCCATGGATAGCGTCGAGCGCGCTGCGCTGCGGGCCCGTGCCAAAGGCATCGGGGTCGGAATTTTTGCCGCGCCGCCACTGGCGATCGGCACGGCTCTGGAGGCGCTTGACGGCGCCGAGGTGCTGCATTTCGATATCATGGATGGTGTCTGGGTGCCGCAATTTACCGCCGGGCCGGGGTTTGTCTCTGCGCTGCGGGGGCAGGGTTTCTTGGATGTCCACCTGATGGTGGCCGCGCCGGAAAGCCAGATTTTGCCATTTGCCAAGGCTGGGGCCGATCTGATCACCGTTCATGCCGAGGCGCTGAATGCTGCGGCGGCATTGGGCGCGATCCGGACGGCCAGCGCCGATCTGGGCCGCCCGATCCTGGCGGGGCTGGGCGTGATGCCGGGCACCGCGCTTGAGAGTTTGGCCCCGCTTTTGGCGCAAAAGCCCGATGTGATCTTGGTGCTGGCGCTTGATCCGCGCGATGGCGCGCCCGCCGATGTGCCCGCCGCCGCCGAACGGCTGGCGCAATTGCGCGCGCTTTGCGCCGAAGTTGCCGCCGATTTCACCCCGGTGATGGCGATTGACGGCGGGATCACCGCTGACAGCATCGAAGCGGCCTGCACCACGGGCGCCGATCTGGTGGTTTCGGGCTCTGCAATCTTCAAGGCGGCCGATCCCGCGGCCATGCTGGCGCAGCTGGAAGCCGCGCGCAAAGCCGGGAAAGTGGCAGCGGAGCAGACCCATGACTGACACAGCAACCCCGCTTGTGGCGCTGCGCGGCATCTGGAAGGTGTTCGAAAGCGTCACCGTGCTGCGCGGCATCGATTTCGAGATTTTCCCCGGTCAGGTCCATGCCCTTTTGGGCGGCAATGGTTCGGGCAAATCCACCATCGTCAAGATCATCTCGGGTGCCTACACGCCGACAGCCGGCACGGTCGAGGTCGATGGCGCGCCGGTCAACTTGTGCAAACCCTCTGTCGCGCATGACAAGGGCATCTATATGGTGCCGCAAGAGCCGCATATTTTCCCCAATCTCACGGTTTTGGAAAACCTGATCATGGGGCTTTCGGGGGATCGTGCGGAAAACGCGCGCCGCGCCGAAAAAGCGGCGAAAGAAATCGGGCTTGAGGTCGATTTCTCGGCCCCGGGGGGCGAGCTTTCGATTGCCAACCAGCAATTGGTCGAAATCGGCCGGGGCTTGTTGCGCAATGCCCATGTGCTGATCTTGGACGAACCCACCTCGTCGCTGACGCGGCGCGAAGTGGCCAGCCTTGCCGCGCAGATCAAACATCTGACGGCGCAGGGGATCGGGATTTTGTTCATCTCGCACCGGCTTAATGAGGTGCTGGATTTTTCCGACCGGGTTAGCGTGCTGCGCGACGGGCATTTTGTGCTGTCGCGTCCGGCGTCCGAGCTGACCGCCGATCAACTGGTCGAGGCGATGCTGCCCGAAGACTTCACCCCGCCCGCCGCCGATGCGCGCCAATGCTACCGGATCGAGGGGGCGCAGCCCGTGTTGCAGGTGCGCAACCTGTCGGGCCAAGCCTTCCGCGATGTCAGCTTTGATGTCTATCCCGGTGAGGTGGTTGGGATTTCGGGCGTTGTCGGGTCTGGCCGCACCGAATTTGCCGAGGCGATCTTTGGCATCGATTCCGAGGCCACGGGCGAGGTGGTGATTGCGGGCCAGCCCGCAACGGATCGCTCGCCGCAGATCTGCCAAGAAATGGGGCTGAGCTATGTGCCCGAAGACCGCCATGCCCATGGCATCTTTCTGGCGCTGCCCTCGGCGCAGACGATTTCGTCGGGGGTCATGTCGATGCCGCAAGGCCGCTTCATGTCCAGCGCCGAGGAAAGCAGGCTTGCCACGCGCTTTATCGAAAAGCTGCGCATCAAGCTGTCTTCGCCGATGCAATCGGCCAAGACGCTTTCGGGCGGCAACCAGCAAAAGATTGTGCTGGCCAAGACCTTGGCGCCCGAACCTCGGGTGGTGATCTTGGATGAACCGACCCGCGGGATCGACGCGCGCGCCCGCCAAGATGTCTATCGCATCATTCGCGATCTGACCGCCGATGGGGTCGGCGTCGTGGTGATTTCCTCTGAAGTGGGCGAAATCGCCGAAGTCAGCGACCGGGTGCTGATCATGAAACGCGGGCGGCTGGTGGAACTGGCCGCAGGTGTCACGGGGGTCGAGCAAATCTCGGCCGCCACCTTCGATGCGACCGGAGGCGCAGGGGCATGATGAAGATTCTCAAAAGCCGCGAGCTTCTGGTGTTGGTCCTTTTGGTGGGGATGATCCTTGCCGTGGCCACACAAAACAAGGCGGTGCTTTACCCGATCACGCTGATCAATATCGTCAACTCATCGCTGTTTTTGATGTTGATCGCGGTGGGGCAGATGTTCGTGGTGCAAACCCGCGGCATCGACGTATCGGTGGGCGCGATCGCGGGGCTATCCGCCGTGATCTTTGGTTTTGCGCTCAATGCGGGGATGCCCTTGCCATTGGCGATGATCTGCGCGCTGATCACCGGCGCGCTGGCGGGCGCGGTGAACGCAGTGGGCGTGGTCTTTATCGGCATTCCACCGATCATCATGACCTTGGGCACTTTGGGGGCCTATCGCGGCTTCATGCGGGTGCTGACCGGGGGCAGCTGGATTGAATCGATCCCGCAAAACATCAAAAGCTTCGCGGTCACCCGCTACATGAACATTCCGCTGATGGTTTGGGCCGTGGCGGTGCTGGTGATCGTTGTTGCCGTGCTTTTGTGGCGCATCCGGGCCGCACGCAACTTCTATGCCGTGGGCGACAATGCCGATGGCGCGTACCTGCTGGGCATCAATGTGAAGGCCACGCGCTTTGCCGCCTTCACGCTTTCGGGGCTTTTTGCGGGGGCGGCGGCGATCGTCTTTGTCGGCCAGATCGGCTTTGTGCCGATGCAAACCGGCAATGGGCAAGAACTGAAAGCCATCGCGGCTGTGGTTCTGGGCGGCGTCAGCCTGATGGGCGGCACCGGCTCGGTCTGGTCGGCGGTCATCGGGGCGCTGTTCCTGACGGCCGTGGACAGCATGATGATCTTCCTGCACGTGCCGGGAAGCTGGAACAATGCGGTCGCGGGGGCGGTGCTGCTGGGGGTGGTGGTCTTTGACTACCTGATCCGCCGCACCGTGCGGAACCGGCAACTGGCCGCCCGTGCTGCCGAAATGCGCCGCGCCGAGGCCGATCAGGACCGGGGCGCAACCTCTACCACCACGCGGGAGATGGCATCGTGAAAAGCTCTGTCTTCAAAAGCTGGGAATTCATGCTGGCCGCTGTGCTGGTGGTCGAGCTGATCGTGCTGGGCCTGATCAATCCCGCCTTCCTCAATATCGAGAACCTGCTCTTTTCCACCTCGGATTTCGTGCATGTGATCATCGCCGCCGTCGGGCTGACGCTGGTCATCATGACGGGGGGGATGGATATTTCGGGCGTGTCGGTGATGGGGCTTGCCTCGATCGTGCTGGGGCTGGCCTTCGTCGCGGGGGTGCCGATCGGCGCTTGTGTGGTGTTGGCCTTGGCCGTGGGGCTGGGGGCCGGGGCCTTCAACGGGACGGTGATCGCGAAAACGGATGTGAACCCGCTCGTTATCACGCTGGCCATGCTCTTCCTCTATGCCGGGGTGGCCTCGGGTCTGCCGACGCTTCTTGATATGATGGGCTTCGCCGTGGCCGGTGCCGGGGGCTTTGAGGCCTATCAATACGAGGGCATCTCGGGCCTGCCGAAAAGCTTTACCTGGATTGGCACGGGGGCTGTGGGCTGGGTGCCAGTGCCGTTGATCATCACCGTGGTGATTGCGGCAGGGGCGACTTACCTCATGCACCGCACCCGCTTTGGCCGGTTCCTGAAGCTGATCGGCGTCAGTGCCGAGGTGGCGCGCTTTACCGGGGTGCCGGTCACGCGCACGCTGGTCACCGTCTATGCGCTTAACGGTTTTGCGGCGGCGGTCGCGGGGCTGGTGCTGACGGCTTACTTCACCTCGGCGCGCTCTGACCTTGGGGCCGAGGCGCTTTTGAACATCATCACCGCCGTGGTTCTGGGCGGCTCGTCGATCTACGGCGGGCAGGGCTCGGTGCTGGGCACCTTCCTTGCGGGGCTGGTGCTGGGCTTCTTGCGGCAAGGTCTGCTGGCGCTGGGCATCAGTTCGGATGTGGTGCCGGTGATCGTGGGCGCGCTGTTGATCGGCTCTGTCGCGCTGAAAATCGGCATGGGGGTGCTGGGCACCCGCCGCGCCAACCGCCGCGCCTATGAAACCGAGCGCGCGGCGGTCGGAGGGAATGGCTGACGCCCGTGGTGGGCGTCGCTTATGAGGCCGGGGCACGCGCGGCGTGCGCCGGTAGGGAAGAACCAAGTGGAGGAACTACCATGACTTTCGGACGTATCGTGACAGGGCTTGCCTTAGCCTCGCTCACCACGGCGCTTACCACGCTTTCGGCCAGCGCTGATGAGGCGCGCGTCGCCTTCATCCCGAAACTGACCGGCGTCGGCTTCTTCGAAAGCGGTGGCAAGGGCGCGCTGGAAATGGGCGAGCAACTCGGCATCGATGTCAAATACGACGGGCCGAGCGAAGCCTCGGTCTCGGGACAGGTTGAATTCATCAACAACTTCGTCAACCAAGGCTATAACGCGATCGCGATTTCCTCGCTCTCGCCCGAAGGTCTGTGTGAATCGCTCAAACGGGCAATGGACAAGGGCGTGGAAGTGCTGACCTGGGACAGCGATGTGAGCCCGGAATGCCGCAGCTATTACATCAACCAAGGCACGCCCGAACTGCTGGGGGCGCTTTTGGTGCAGATGACGGCCGATCAGATGGAAGATCCGACCGCGCCGCAAAAGGTGGCTTTCCACTATTCCTCGCCGACCGTGACGGACCAAAACCAATGGGCCGAAGAAGCCAAGGCGCTGATTGCGAAAGACTATCCGAGCTGGGAAATCGTTGCGACCGAGTTTTCCAACCAAGATGCGCAAAAAGCCGTGCAGGTGCCGACCGCGCTCTATCAGACCTATCCCGATCTTGACGCGATCATCTGCCCCGATGCCAATGCGCTTCCGGGCTCGGCGCAGGCGGCTGAAAACCTTGGTGTGAACGGCAAGATCATCGTCACCGGTTTCTCGACGCCGAACACGATGCGCCAATATGTGAAATCGGGCACGGTCGAACAATTCGGCCTGTGGGATGTGGTGATGCAAGGCAAGTTGGCGGTCTATATCGCCGATCAACTGGTCAATGGCGCGGAATGGGAAAAAGGCGACACGCTGGATGTTCCCGGCGTCGGCACCGTCGAAATCAGCCCGAACTCTGCGCAAGGCTATGATTATGAAGCCGAAAACAACGGCATCATCTTGCTGCCCGAACGCACCGTCTTCACCGCCGAAAATATCGACGACTACGATTTCTAAGGCGTGTGCAGCCACCCGCCGCTCCCCCTGAGGGCGGGCCAAGATCAAGACGACCGGCGCTTCGGCGCCGGTCCCAATGCGCCAATAAAGCGGCGCCACGATACGGGCGCCAATGAAAGGACCTCCCATGGCCGATCTCGACGACATCAAGGAAGGCAAGGATTTCGGGCTCGACCAGCCTGCCGACTTGCAAGGCTTTTACCTCAAAGGGGCCGCGCATTACGATTGGGGGATGAAGAACCGGCTGAGCCGCATCTTCAACCCGAAAACCGGTCGCACCGTGATGCTGGCCTTTGACCATGGCTATTTCCAAGGCCCGGCCACGGGGCTGGAGCGGATGGACCTCAACATCCTGCCCTTGGCGGATTACGCCGATGTGCTGATGTGCACGCGCGGCGCCTTGCGCTCGACCATTCCGCCGACCAACACCAAACCGGTGGCGTTGCGTTGCTCGGGCGGGAACTCGATCCTAACCGAACTGTCGAATGAAACGGTTGCGGTGGAAATCGAAGATGCGATCCGGCTGGGCGCCTGTGCGATGGCCGCGCAGGTCTATATCGGCTCGGAATACGAGCATAAATCGATCACCAATGTGCTGAAGCTGATCGACACCGGCACCCGTTACGGCATCCCGACCTTGGCGGTGACGGGCGTGGGCAAAGATATGGCGCGCGACGCGCGGTATTTTGGCTTGGCCACCCGGATCGCCGCGGAATTGGGCGCGCATTACGTCAAGACCTATTTCGTGGAAGAAGGGTTCGAGAAAGTGGCCGCCGGTTGCCCGGTGCCGCTGGTGATTGCCGGCGGCAAGAAGCTGCCCGAGCTTGAAGCGCTTGAAATGGCGTATAAAGCCATCGACCAAGGCGCGGCGGGCGTGGATATGGGGCGCAATATCTTCCAGTCGGACGCGCCGATTGCGATGATCCAGGCGGTCAACAAGGTGGTGCATGAAAACGCCACCGCCAAGGAAGCCTATCAACTCTTCCTCGATCTGAAAAACGCCTGAGCCTTTCCTCACGGAACGGACCCCTCCCACCTACTCAGGCGGTGCGCCCCGGCCTCGGTCGGGGCGCATTTTTGTGCGAATTCTGCCGCGTGTCAGGCTGTTTTAAGCGCGTGATTTTGGAGGATCCAATTCGCCAGATCGGCCTCGGCCATCGGGCGGGCGAAATAAAAGCCTTGCAGACAGTCGCAGCCGTGCCGGGCAAGCACGCGGGCCTGTTCGGGGCCTTCGACCCCCTCGGCGGTCAGCCCGATGTTCAGCGCACCGCCAATATTGCAGATCGCTTCCACCACCGGGTCAATCGCCTCGGGCGTGGGGCCGCCCTGCGTGATCAAGGAGCGGTCGATCTTCAGCCGGTCGGGCCGGATGCGTTGCAAGGTCGCCAACGAGGTGCGCCCGCGGCCGAAATCATCGATCTCGATCGCGATTCCCATCGCGCGCAGCCGCGCCAGAACCTCTAGCAGGCTGTCGGTGATTTCGTCGTAATCGAGCGTTTCGAGCAATTCGAAAGACAGCGCACAGGGCAGCGGGTGCAGGTCCACCAGATCGTCGAACAGATCTGGCTGCATCAGCCGCTGCAAATCCACATTGACCGAGATTCGCGGCAGATCCAGCCCCCGCGCGACCAGCCGATGCGCCGCTTCGATGCTTTTGCGCAACACCAGCGCATCGATACGCCCCATAAGCCCCATTTCGCGTGCCACCGGCAAGAATGTATCGGGGCGGATCATGCCATCTTCTGGATCGCGCCAGCGCACCAGCGCCTCCACCCCCATCAGTTCATGGCTTATGGCACTGACCTGCGGCTGGAAATGCACCTCCAGCCGGTCCCGGCGCAGGGCATCAACCAGCTTGTCGGCAATGCGCTTGGTTTCTTCGACCCGAAGCCGCAATTCGGGGGAAAAGGGCACGATCCGGTCACGCCCGGCATTTTTCGCGCCGTAAAGCGCGATATCGGCATTTTGCACCATGGATTCGGCCGCTTCGGCGCTGTGACAGCTCAGCCCGATCGAGACGCTGAACCACAATTTGCGCCCGCCGTAATCCACCGGCTCGCGGCAGGCCTTCAGAAACTGCTCGGCGCAGGCCTGCGCCAGACGCGCCGCCCGTGGCCCTTGCAAGAACACCGCGAATTCGTCGCCGCCCATGCGGGCCACCTTGGCGCCGGGTGGGGCGGCCTCGGCCAAAAGCCGCGCCACGGTGGACAGAAGGTGGTCACCTGCAGGGTGGCCAAACACATCGTTGATCGCCTTGAACCGGTCGACATCGATATGCAGATAGGCCATCGGCGTTTGCGGATCGGCGGTTTGCAGGCAGCGTTGCAGGTGATCGTCCATGCCGCGCCGGTTGGCCAGACCGGTCAGCGGATCATGCAGCGCATCATGGGCAATGCGGGCCCGTGCCGCTTCGGCCTCGGCGCGGGCAAGCTGCAATTCGTGTTCGCGTGCCACCCGCTCGGAAATGTCGTAATTGACGCCGATCGCCCGCACCGGCTTGCGGTTGCGATCGCGAAACAGCCGCGCATGGGTGGCCATCACCCGGATTTCGCCCGCCGGGGTCACGATCCGAAATTCGTTGGACAAATCGTTGCCGCGTTGCATCGCATCTCGAAAGGCGGATACGGCCTGCTCTCGATCTTCGGGGTGGACCATGCGCAGCCAATGCGCATGGGTCCCCGAAAAGCTGCCCGGCGCCAGCCCGTACAACCGATGCATCGTTTCGTCCCACACTTCGTGATTGTTGACGATGTCGTAATCCCAGACCCCGATGCCGCCGGCGGTGGTGGCCAGCCGCAACCGTTCGCCCAAAAAGCGCGCCCGCTCGGCCTCGGTACGGGCGGCATTGGCCCAACGCACAAGGCTTAGACCCGCCAAGGCCAAAAACGCTGCCCCCAAAAAGACGCCAAACCCACCCCGCACAGCCACATTGCGCGCTTGGGCCTGTAGCGCCGCGTGACGGCGCAACACCAAGACATCAAACAGGCCCGAAGGGCTTTCGCTTAGCGTCGCGACCGCTTCGGGCAGGTCAAATCGCAATGTGCCGGGTTGGGGGGCGCTGCTTTGTGGCGGGCGCTGCGCGATCGCGGCTTCCACCGCCGTCAACAGCGGCGGCGCGCCTTGCGGCCCCGGCAGCGCAACAAAGCGCCCATCCGTGTGCAGGCGCAGATAGATTTGCACATCTTTTGCCGCGAAAGGTCTGTAAAGATGGCTGAAATAGTCTTCCTGCGCGACCACGGCGACAACCCCGCCAAAGCGCCCATCGGCGGTGGAAATGGGTAGGCTGACGGGCAGCGACCAGGTTTGATCTACGCGGGCGCGCAGCGGCGCGTTGATATAAAGCCCCTGCCACGTGCCATCGCGATGCCGGGTGAAATAGGGCCTGTCGGAAAGGTCCAGCCCGACCGGCGTCCCATTCTTGTAATGCCCATCGACCACATGACCGGTGGAATCGATGATCAGCACCGCCGCAATGCCAACGTTTTCATCGGTGACGGTCTGGATCGCATCATCGCCGGAATGCACAAGATCGTCGGCACTAACGGCTTCGGCCACCGTTTCCGCCGAGAGCCGCATGGAGCGAACCAGCAGATCCATGTGATCTGCGGCCAAAGCGCTATTGTCCACCAGTGCCTTGGTCGCTTGCGACCAAGCCCGATGATATTGAAGCACCCCATACCCTGCTCCGAGAACACTCGCAAAACCAAGAACAAGCAAGATGCCGGTGAAAGATCGAAAGGTCATTTCGCACCGCAAATTGTAACACCCAAAGATAGGAAGCAGAGGGTTAACGGAAGCTTAACAAGATCCGGCCGCGCCCAAAGGCCCGGCCGGCTATTTGCATCTCAGCACGCGTGGGCCGGATGAGATCAATCCATCTCGGCAATATGGCGCAGTTTGGAGCGCGAAACGGGCAGGGCATCGCGGTCTTGCGGGCTGAGCCCCTGTGCACCAAGTGCTGCGATCTGGGCGGCGCGGTCGTGCAGGCGGCGGCGCAGATCGGCGGGCAGGGCATATTCGCCCTCCGCCTCTTGCAAAACCAGATCGGGATAGTTTGGCGCGCCGGGGAATTCGCTCGCCCAATGTGCCGCGAATTGCGCCAAAAGCGCATCAAGCGCCTGTATCTCGGTCAGGAAGCGGCGCATCCGATGCTGACGGAAGTCGAAATCCTCGACCAGGGTTTCGCCTGCCTGCGCGCCGAAATCGCCCAAAAGCGTGATCGTTTCGGGGCGCATTTGCAGGTTCAGCCCACCTTCTTTTTCGGTCAGGTTCACGGTGACGATGCGTTCACGAAAGCCCGTGAGGACCGATTGCAGCGAATCTTGCCAATCCTTGGCCGAGGCAAACAGCGCGCCAACGAAACCGCCCAACCCGGTCACCGGATGGGTGCGCAAGGCGCGGCCCGCCTTTGTGGAGGTGGGCAGATCGATCCGGCCGGCATGGGCGTCGTCGGGTCCGGCGCGCTCGGCGTCATAATCGGCCAGCGCGATCCCGAAGGTGGGGCGCAGCGGCAAGAGCGCGTCAAAGAAATGCACCGGGAAATTCGACGACAGCCCGCCATCCGAAAACAGGCACCGCCGCAGCCGCGCCTCGGGCGGGGCGTTTTTCAGCGTGTAATCGATCCGGTAAAGCGGCACCGCCGAGATCAGACCGGGAAAGGACAGGCTCATCCGCGCCAGCACCACCACGGGCAGCGCCTCCATGCGGAAGTAATGCAGACGCCGCGCGCCTGCGTGCCAATGATCTTCGACCGGGCTTGTGGCGGCGACCATCGCATCCACCACCCGGTCAGGGAAAATGCGGCGGAACTCGTCTTCGTCAAAGGCGTGCAGATTGCTACGCATCGGCAGCACATAGGGGCGCCGGGTGGTGATATCCGTGGTCATGGTCTGCACGGTGATGCCACGCGCGGCCAACATTTCGGTGGTCAGCGGTCCGCTTTCCGGGGCAAGCCCGGCAATCTCGTCCAGCCGCTGGGTCATCCAATCCGACAGCGCGCTGTTTTCGGGGTAACCCGCTTGGCTGCGTCCAGAGCACAGCCCGTAATCAAGACCCGGCAGCACGTCTGTGATCTGGCGTTTGATCTCAAGCCCCACGCCGATCAGCATCCCGGCGATCAGCGCCACAAGCCCGATCAGCAGCCAGCCCCAGACCACGGTGGACGAGGCGAAAAGCGCCAGCACCACGATCACCGCGCCCGGAACCGCGCCTTTGGCCATTTCCCGCGGATAGCCGCGCATCAGTGCCCAAACCAGCCCAAGCGGGGTTTTCCAGTCGATCTTGCGGCTGTCTTGCACGGCGCCGGGCGGCAACGGTTTGGGTTGGGCCGCCAGCAACAGCCGGAACAGGTTGGCCACCGCCGGATCGGGCTGGAATTTTTCCAGCACCGAGGTGGAAAGTTCCTCGGCCAAGGCTTCGATCTGGTCGAACCCGCCGCTGTCGCGGCCATATTCGGCCGCAGCGGCGAAAACGGCGGCAATCGCCCCTGCCGAAGTGCCCCCGACCTGCCGCAGCCGATAGGCTTGGGACAGGCGTTTGAGCGCAAGGGGATAGATCACCCCCGAGGTGATGCCGCCTTTCATCACAAGATCGCAATGGGGCAGGGCGCCGGGGTCGGTCATGGGTGTCTCCTTCAGCTTTGCATCGTGGCGATCCAGTGGTCGATCCACTGGCGCACCAGTTCCGAATAGGGGTGATCGGGGGCGGCCATCGCGCCAATGGCGGCAATCAGCCGGTCGCCAAAGGCTTCGATCAGCGCAGCGGCGTCGCGCGCGCCGGGATCGGGGCTTGTGTGCAGCCGCGCGGCGATCTCATCGGCCTCAAGGATCATCTGTTCCAGCACGGCCAAATGACGCAAGACACGGGTGCGCGCCTGCACCAGGCCCAGCCGGTTCAGCCCATACACTTGGATCGATACCGCTCCGCGCGCCGAGACATGGGGCGGCGCCGCATCGGGGGCCATATCCGCCCCCGCAAGCGGCAAGGGCAGCGCATCGCTTTCGTGCGGGGCCAGCGGTGCGGGCAACACAAGGCCAAAGGGGTCCGCCGCATCAACCAAAAAACGCAAATGCGCGGCGGGATCATCGCGGCACGGGTCCAGCAGATAGGGCCGCTCTGCCGCGCTTTCGGCAAAGGGATCCGCCGAGGTGCCATAGGCGCGCGTGCCCGCAAAGACCGGAAAGGCGTTTTCCTTGCCGCTTTGCCAGATCGGTTCGCTTGCGGCCTGCAAATCGGAAAGGCTGGCCGTTTCGGGCGTGGGCAGGTGCTGGTAGCGGCGGCGGTTACAATCGATGCAAGAGGGCAAAAGATTGTCCCAATCCGCGGCGAGCCACCAGTAGCCGAAATGGTCGGGGTCGTCTTCCACCCCGCCTTTGGGGCGGTAATGTTCAATATCAACAGGGGCTTGCGCGGCATAATCGCTTTCGCAATAGGCGCATTTTCCGTGAAAGAGACGCTCCAGCGCCAGTTTTGCGGCCTCGTCCTTATAGACCCGGAAGCCAAAGGATTTGCCACGTTTTTCGCCGGCTGCCACGCGGGCACGGGCCTTGGCCACATGGGCGGCGGCCTTGGCGCGTTCGCGCGCGGCACGGCTTTCGGGGCCGTCCATCGCCTTGGGCACAGGGCCGATGCGCTCAACCCGGCGCATTCTGGCCCCCTTTCAAGATCGCCACGATCCGCGCCTTTGTGGCGTCGCGCAGGGCGCGGCGGCGGCTGTCGGTCAGATGGCGCTGGGCGCGCAGGTAATCGGCCACCGCCTCTTGTACCAGCATCGCCACCGCCGAAGGGCCGACCGGCAGCGCCCCGGTCACCTCGGCGCGAAAGCGGGCCAACAGCGCCTCTTGCTGGGCGGCACGGGCAGGGTCTGTGGTGTCCAGCCCCGCCAAAGCATCCGCCAGTTCGGCGAGGCTCGATCCGGTTTGCGGATCATCGGTGTCGTAAAGGGCAAAGAAATCCGATTTCAAAAGCTGCTCAATCGTGAGCTTGCCGACATCGGGCAGGGTGGTCAGCGCATCGACCTTCATCGGCAGGTGGCTGCCCGCCTCGATTCCCGGAATGCGGCGCAGCACCAACACCTCGCCATCCTGCATTCCGCGCAGGCATAATGGGTCATGGGTGGTGGCGATCAGTGTCATACCGGGCAGCGCCCGGCGCAGCCCGGCCATCACCTGCACCTTCCAGCGCGGGTGCAGATGCGCCTCGATCTCATCCACCAGCAACAGCCCGCGCGCCGATTTCAGGCTGGGAAAGTGGCCGGGCGCCGCTGGGTCGATCAGCCAGCGCATCACATCGCAGGTCAGCGCCAGCATGGTGCGAAAGCCCGAGGAAACGGCATCCAGCGGGGTGAACCGCTCGCCCGCCGCGGGGTCATTGGGATCGGGGCTTGTCACCACCATGCAGCCGCGCGCATCCCGCGCAATCCGGGCAAAGCCACCGCCCGGGCCAAAGATGAAGCGCAGCGCCTGCACCACCTCGTCAAACCGCGCTTCGGGCAGGATTTCAAGCCATTTTCCGGGGTTTGACAGCAGGTTGTCGGACCGAAACAGCGTAACGATGCCGCGTTCGGGCGCCCAGTCATGGCTGGCCTTCACGTAATGACGATAGGCCCCATAGGCAAAGACCGGCAGCCCCTCGGGCAAATGCCCGTCGGTTTCCAGCCCGCGCCGGGTCAGGCGCAGCATCACCCGGCTTTCCGCCCCCCCTGTCGCATCTTGGAAGGTCAGCCGCACCAGCCCGGTTTTGCGCGCGGCGCGGGCACTGCCCATCTGCGCGGGGTCAAGCAACAGCGCTGCGGGGTCAAGGTCCAGCGCGGCGCGGGCCGCGGGCGGGGCGAGCGTCAGCGCAATCGCCTCCAAAAGCGAGGATTTGCCCGCCGAATTTTCCCCCAAGATCAGCCGCGCTGCGGCCGGGGCATCGAACGGGGCGGGGGCGGGCAGGTCCAGATCCAGCCGTTCGATCCCCTTGAAACCTTTGATTTCGACCTTCACCAACGCGGGCGGCAGCGCATAGCCCGGCGCCGTTGCACGCTCTGGCGCGGCGCTTGGCCAAGGCGCTTTGGTCTTGATAGCAAAGCTTTCAGGGGCTTGGGGGGGCAAGCGATCGGGTGTTTGACGGCGTGCGAGATTGGCCAGAAATCCGGCGAACTCCGATGTTTGGGGGGGCTTTGTGGATGAGGCCCCTAGTGCGTCCCCCAGCGCGGTGACCGCCCGTGCCCTTGCGGCGACAAGATCGGGGCGGTTCAGCCGGTAAAGCCGCAGGGTTTCCAGCCCGCGCGGGCTGAGACCTTCCCAATAGCCATCGGGGCGGGCGCGCAGATGCGCCTCCAGATCGGCGTCAAAGGTGGGGTCCAGCAGCAGCGGCTCTTCTGCCAAGCCGCTTTCATCTTCGGCGGGCGCGCGCGGCCAGACCCCGGTGCCCGCCTGCACATAGTCTGCGTAAAGCGTGGCCGAGGGCAGCGCGGCGCGGCGCCCCGCAACCGGAAAGGCATTGCGCGGGTGGGGCAGGCAGTCGGCGCAGATCGGCAACAGGTTTTGCCAGCTATCGGCCAGCCAGCCATAGGCCAGGGTGCCCTCGGTATTGGCAAAGGGCAGCGCTTCGGAGGGCGGCCGAAACCGGAAAAGTTGCAACGTCACCTTGCGTTCGCAAAAAGCACATTTGTGATCAAACAAAACGGCGAGCGCGTCCAGCAGCTCGGGGGTCGGGGGCAGGCCGCGATCGGGCGGGCGGGTTTGCGCCCGCGCGCGCGGCTCAAGGCGCAGCCATGCCAAATAGGCGGTGCGCATCCGCGTGAATGCGGGGCCGGCAAGGGATTTGGGGGCCTGAGGCGGGCGCGGAACAAAGCGCATGGCAAGGCCTTCGAAAAGGAAAAGGGCAAAACGTCGCGCGATCATAGCATATCGCGCGCGAAAATCACCTGCCGCCCAAGCATTCCGGGGCGCGTCAAGCTTTTGGTTGCATCTTTCTGCCTATGTGACCGCGAACCCTATGACCTTGGAGGAACAGGTGCGCGCCGCGCGACAGGAGCACAGAAAAATGGGCCGCGGCCGCGCTGTCTTGTTCTTTTGGGGGCAAGGTTGATGCGGTCCCGGTCAGATGGGATCGGCGCGCCGGATGCTTCTTTGCCAAAAGGGGCCTTGTTTTCGTGCGATCAGGCGGGGCTTGCACAGCTTGAACGGCTAAGCGGGCTGGGCGCTTGGGCCTATGATCCGCGCGCGGGCGCGGTTTTGGTCAGTGCGCGCGTGCGCGATACGCTGGGCCTGCCCGACACCACAGAGGCCACGCTTGAGGCGGTGCTGGCACGCTTGGTATCCCCGAAGGCGCGCAATCTGCTGCGAGCGCGGCTGCATAATTTGCGCATGGCGCCGGTGCCGGGGCAGGGGGACGAAACAGACCTTGCCGCGCCTTTGCGCTTTGACACGACGATTGCCACCCCCTCGGGCAAGCTGCGCCGGGTGCGGCTGCGCGCGGAATTGCAACCCGCCCCCTGCGCGCGGGTGGTTGGCACGCTTGAAGATGTGACCCATGAAAACCGCGACCGGCAGCGGCTGTGGCGCGCGGCCAATATCGATGAGCTGACCGGGCTGATGAACGCGCGCGCCTTTCAAAACCGCCTGCACCAAGCCGTGCGCAGCGGCGAAACGCTGGCGCTGGTGCTGTTGGATCTGGATGGTTTAGCGCAGGTGGGCGATCGGCTGGGCGCGGCGCAGGCCGATGCGGTCCTGCGCGAAATCGCGGCAGGGTTGTCGGGTTTGGTGGGCGAAGATGGGCTGGTGGCGCGCCTTGCGGGCGATGAATTTATGTTGATGCGCGAAGACCCCGACCCGGATACGGCGGCGCAAAGCATGGCCACGCGGGCCTTTGCCGCGCTGGCCGAACCGTTCAGAATTGCCGCGAGCGCGGGCTTTGCGCTGGATGCGGCGGCGGGTCTGGCGACGCGGCCCGGCGATGCGCCGGATGCCGAAGGGCTGATGCGCGCCCTGCGCGATGCCTTGTCAGAGGCGAAACGGCACGGCCCCGCGCGCGCGGCGTTCTTGCGCGGGGAAACACGCGCCCGGTTCGAAGCACGCCGCGACGCCATTGCCTTCGTGCAGGAGGCCGTGCAGGCGGGCCGCCTGCGGGCCTATTACCAGCCCAAAGTCTGCTTTGCCTCTGGCAAGATCGTGGCCTATGAGGCGCTGGCCCGGATCATGGCGCAAGACGGCACCATCAGCGGGCCCGAGCAATGGGGCCCCGCGCTGGACGATGTGGATTGCGCGCGCCGGATCGATGCCGGGATATTGGCGGCGGTGCTGCAGGATCTGTCCACCGATGCGGCACGGCTGGGCCGCGTGGGGGTGAACTTTTCCGAATTTAGCCTGCGCGATCCAAGCTTTGCCGACTGTTTGCTGGCCGAGATCGCCCGGCATCGCCTGTCCCCCGATTTGATCGAGCTTGAGGTGATCGAGACGGTCTTGGTGGGCGAGCGGATGGGGCCGCTTTCGCAGGGGTTTCGCACATTGCGCGCGGCGGGCATGCGCATCGCGTTGGATGATTTTGGCACCGGTTTTGCCTCGCTCTCGCATTTGCGCGACTTGCCGATCGACCGGATCAAGCTCGACAAATCCTTTGTGCTGGGGCTGGATCAAGATCCGCGCAACGCGCCGATTTTGCGTGCGATTATCGCGTTGGCACATGCGCTGGATCTGGAAACCGTGGCCGAAGGCGTCGAGACAGAGGCCGCCGTTGCCTTTTTGCGCGCGCTTGATTGCGGCGAAGGGCAGGGGTTCCATTTCGGCCCGGCGCGCCCGTTTTCCGCGCTGCCGGCTTTGGACTAAGCGGGCCGCCCGCACGGGCGCGGCGGGCATGGCAAAAGCCTTTGCGACCTTTGCGGGGGGCGGGGCGGGCGCGCGCTGGTTCGCGCGCCTTTCGCACCTTAGATCGCGCGCAGGTAAGGGGCGATGGCCGCTTCCATTTCCGCCGGGCTGACCCCGTCGCCGAACCGGTTGGCGCGGCCTTTGGCGTCCAGCACGACGCCGAAACCGGCCGCGCGCCACAGCAGCAGCGTGACATTGCCATAGCGCGAAATTTTCGGCGGCTGGCGGGTGATTGCAGTCGAAGCCATGGTGATTCCCCTTGGTGGCGGCAGCAGATTGTGGCGCCAGCTTCGCGGGGCAAGGTTAACACCGGGTCAACCGTAATAACGCTTCTTTGCGCCCTGCGCGCGGTTTTCGCGCGCGGGTTCAGGGTCCGACAACCTTTTGATGCGATGCAGAAGATACCTGTAGCAACCGACATCTTGCCGTGCATCCGTTCCTTCGCTCTCTGCTTGCTCCGATTCGCGCGATGCTCTCCAAGCATCCTAGCCCGGAGGATGTGTCCAGCGTGGTCTCCGGCACCGCTTTCGGGGCCTTTATCACCGGGCTAAACGCACTGATTTATTTCATTGGTGCGTTCGACGAGGGCGATGTTTATTTTCTGGGGCCTTGGCTGGGGGCGGTGTTCTTGCTCTGCGTCGGGCTTAGCTGGATGTCGCAACGCGCCAACGGACGGCTGATCACCAAAGTGTCGAAACGCGCGGCGCGGCGTCTGATCCTGACCTCGGTTTTGCTGGCCTTGCCTTGGGCGGCGCTGCCGATTCATGTCTTCGCGTTGCATGGCAGTGGCGAGCCGATGCTGGTGATGGTGGTCTGCACCGGGATGCTGGCGGGCGGCGTGTTGATGCTGCATCGTGCGTTGACCGCCGCGGTCAGCTATATGGCGACGATTTTCCTTGCGGTGACAGGCTCGGTGCTGTGGGGCGGCTGGGAAGAGGCTTTGCCGATCACCGCCTATTGCTTCCTTTACGGGATGTTTCTGGCCTATTTCGCGGTGAGCGCGGGCGAGACTGCGCGGCAGCGCGATGACTCGGTCAATGCGCTGTCGCAAGCGGTCGACGGGCTGCGCCGGGCGCGCGATGAAAACTATCTGCTGGCCAATATCGACGACACGACCGGGCTTTTGAACCGCAAGGCGTTCAACACCCGTCTGGCGGAGGCGGTGGCGCGGCAAGCGGCCGAGGGCGGCCATTTTTCGGTGTTGTTGATGGATCTTGACCGGTTCAAGAACGTCAACGACCTGTTTGGCCATAGTGTCGGGGACGAACTTCTGGCCGAGATCGCGCGTCGGCTGCGCGCCAATCTGCATGAAGGCGATGTGATTGGGCGTATCGGCGGCGATGAATTCTCGATCATTCTGGTCGATGCGGCGACCGAAGACGAGATCCGTGCCGTGGCGGGGCGGCTGCTGGAGGCGCTGAACGTGCCCGCCCGTCTGGCCGGGCGGCAGGTGCATCCGGGGGCGTCGATCGGTGCAGTGATCTGCCCCGATGACGCGGCCGATCCGGTTGAATTGTTCCTCAAGGCCGATCTGGCGCTGAACCGGGCCAAGGAATCGGGGCGTGGGCAATGCGTGAAATTTGACAGCCAGTTGCGCGAGCAGGTGATCAATGATGACCGGATCGAAGCGGGGCTGCGCGATGCGCTGAAAGGCAACCTTCTTTACGTGCAATACCAGCCCAAGATTTCGCTGCGCGATGGCACATTGATGGGGGCCGAGGCGCTGGTGCGTTGGACCTTGCCGGATGGGCAGAAGGTGTCGCCCGAATGGTTCCTGTCGATCGCGGCCGAGCGCGGCATGTTGCCCGCATTGTCGCGCCATATCGCCGAGGCCGTGGCCGAACATATCACCGGCTGGCGTGCGCAGGGGCTCGACCCGGGCAAGATTGCGCTGAACATTCACCCCGACGACATCAAATCCCCGGAACTTCTGATGGAAACGATCCAGATGTTCGAAAGCCACGGCATCCGGGGCGATGCGCTGCTGCTCGAAATCACCGAGGGCTGCCTGATCGGGCGGGGCACCGATATGGTCAGCCGCCTGCTCGATGCGATTGCGGATCGGGGCTATGAATTGTCGCTTGATGATTTCGGCACCGGCCATGCGGCCTTGGCGCATTTGAAAAAAATTCCGGTGGCGGAAATCAAGATCGACCGCAGCTTCGTGTCGGGGTTGGAATACCGTCGCGACGACCGTGCCATCGTGGCCGCGATCATCGAAATCGCGCGCGGGATGGGCATTCGGTCCGTGGCCGAAGGGGTCGAGACCGAGGCCCAATGCGCGATCTTGCGCGATCTGGGCGTGGATTGCGGGCAAGGCTATTTGTGGTCGCGCCCGATCAGCGCCGAAAGCTTTGCGGCCTTTCTGGCCGACCAGCAGCGCAAGACCGGCTAAGCGGGTTTAAAGCCCTGCGGCCGCCTAAAGCTGGTCTGGATAGCGCGCGCCTTGCACCCCATGCTCGGTCACGGCGCGGTCGATTTTGGCCAGCATGTCGGGGGATAGGCGCAGATTGGCGGCACCAAGGTTTTCCGCCAAACGCGACGCTTTCGTGGTGCCGGGAATCGGCACGATCCATGGTTTTTGCGCCAACACCCAAGCCAAGGAGAGTTGCGCTTGAGTGGCCCCTAACTCCTGCGCAAGCGTGGCAAGCTGGGCAAGCAACGCGCGGTTATGGGCGAGCGCTTCGGGCTGAAAACGTGGATGGTTTTTGCGAAAATCCTGCGTGCCCAGTTGCGTGGCGTCGGTGATCGCCCCGCTTAAAAACCCCCGGCCCAACGGCGAAAAGGCGACCAGTGCGATCCCCAGCGTTTCCAAGAGCGGTAAAATCTCGGCCTCGATGTGCCGGGTCCAAAGCGAATATTCGCTTTGCAAGGCGGTCACGGGCTGCACCGCATGGGCGCGCCGGATCGTGCCCGCCCCGGCTTCTGACAGGCCAAAATGCGCCACTTTCCCCGCCGCGATCAGATCGGCCACCGTGCCCGCCACCTCTTCAATCGGCACATCCGGATCGACGCGATGTTGATAAAAAAGATCGATCCGGTCGGTGCGCAGGCGGCGCAGCGACGCCTCGCAGACCGCGCGGATGTGTTCGGGGCGGCTATTGGTGCCAATCGACCGGCCAGCAGTATCGATCTGAAAGCCGAATTTCGTCGCGATCACCACCTTATCGCGGATCGGGGCGAGCGCTTCGCCCAGCAATTCCTCGTTGCGATAGGGGCCATAGACCTCTGCCGTATCGAAAAAATTCACGCCTTGGTCATGGGCGTGGCGGATCAGCCGGATCATTTCGGCGCTTGCTGGCGGCGTGCCATAAGAGGCGGTCATGCCCATGCAGCCCAGACCAAGGGCCGAAACGGTGGGGCCATCTGTGCCCAATGTGCGTGTGATCATCCGCGTCTCCTTTGGCCCAGCGTAACACCCGGCACGGCAAAGACACAAACCGCCACCCGCGCCGCTGCGCCAGATCGTCCCGGCGCGGTGCGGGGGCTACCGGGCGGCGCGGCGCGGCGCTAGCATCGCGCCAGCATCAAGGGGGCGGATATGACCGAACAGCAACTCCATTTCTGGGACAAGGTGGCCGAGCGATATGCGGCGCGCCCGCTTAAGGACCCGCAGGCGTTCGAGGATATGCTGGTCGAGGTGGGCGGCTGGCTGCACCCGGGCGATAAGGTCTTGGAAATCGGCTGCGGCACAGGCTCGACGGCGGTGCGGCTGGGCGGCACCGTGGGGGCGTGGCTGGCCACCGATCTGTCGCCCGAAATGGTGCGGATTGCCCAAGCGAAAGCGGCGCCCGAAGGGGTGCGCTTCGTGCAGGCCGCCGCCGATGTCCCCCATGCTGCGGGGCCGTTCGACGCGATCTGCGCCTTTCACATCCTGCATCTGGTGCCCGATGCCCCCGCCACGCTTGCGGTGTTGCGCGACCAGCTTGTGCCGGGGGGGCTGTTGATCTCGAAAACTTGGTGCTTGCGCGACTTTAACCCGCTGATGCGGCTGTTGTTTCCGATCTTGCGCAAGCGCGGGCTGATGCCGCCGCTCAATCTTTTGCGCCACAAGGAATTGCGCGCGATGATCGAAACCGCAGGCTTTACAATCGAAGGCGAGCGGCACTTTGGCAAGCACCGCCACAGCCGCTTCATCGTCGCCCGCAAAGCAGGCTAAGCCTCAGGCCGCGTCGTCGCCTTTGGGCGCGTCTTTCGGCGCGGGCGGGACGTATTTCACCAGCAGATGCCAGCCAGCATAGGCCCCGGCGGCGGCAAAGATCGCCGCCCAAAGGTAGCTTTGCGTGGAGACCACCTCGAAACCGGCCCAGATGAAGCAGAAGGCCACCACGGCAATGCGCACCCACAGCGGTTTGAACATCGGATGATCGAAGCTCGACATCGGTTATTTCCCCTCTGACGCCCGCCCGGTATGCCCGGCGGCGCCCGTTCGGCCCCACCGGGCCTGTCTTCTGCCTTGTCCCGGCCCCGGTCTGCGCGGCACGGGCGCCCCGCCGCGTGCGGAGCCCGGGCCAAGCTTTGCCAAGGCGCGGGCAATGTCAATGCGGCGTAAACGGAGACGCATGCGGCGGGGGCCGCTGTGCGAAAGGATAGAAGTTTAGGAACCAATGTTGGAATTAGACCAGATCATAAGGGTTTCTTGATCCTTTGGTGCAAACTTGCCCGCACTCACTTCCCGGTTTTGTTTCTTGTCGCTTTGTTTTTCTGGTTTCCGGGCACATCGAAATCTCTTTTGTGCAAGTAGGCCCACCTTGACCCGACTGACTGGAATATCCGCCCGTATTTACGGCATCGTGGCCGTTGCCGCGCTGTCGCTTGTCATCTTGTCCGAGATCCTTTTGGGATTTGCGGCTGATAACGCCTTTGAGATGCGCAGCCAGCATCTGAGCGATGTCACCGACACCGCGATCAGTGTTCTGCGCGATTTGGAAGAAGAGGTCGCCGCCGGCACACTGACCCCCGAAGCCGCCCGAGCCGAAGGCGCGCGGCGCCTTGCCGGGCTGCGCTTCGACGAATCTGGCTATTTTTACGTCTTGGATCATAGCGGTAATATCGTGATGCATCCGACAAAGGCCGACTGGGTCGGAACCTCCCAGATCGATTATGCCGACCCCCACGGTACGCGCATCTTTGCAGAGATGATCGCCTTGGCCGAAACCGCGCAAAGCGGGGCGCTGCGCTATTTCTTCAACAAGCCGGGCAGCGATATTCCCGAGGAAAAAGTGGGTTTCGTGCGAGAATTCGCTCCTTGGGGGTGGATCGTCGGCACCGGCTCTTATCTAAGCGATATTCAGACGGCACTGGCCCATTTGCGCACGGTGTCGAATATTGCGATGGTGGTCGCTGTGTTCGCGCTGATTGGCGTCGCCACGGTTCTGGCGCGCTCGGTCACGCGCCCCATTGCGGCGGTGCATGCGCGGATGGAGCGCATGACCGCAGGCGATACGCAAAGCGATGTGCCGGGCACGGATGGGCGCAGTGAAGTGGGCGATATGGCCCGCGCACTGGAAAAATTCCGCGCCGCTTTGGCCGAAAAGGACGCGCTTGAGGCGCAGCAGCGGGCGCAGGCCGAAAGTCTGGCCCGTGCCGAAGAAGAGGCCCGCGCCCGCGACGAGGAATTGGCGCGCCGCGAGGCGGAAGCCGAAGCCGAACGCGCCCGCGAAGCCGAGGTTCGCGCCGCCGAAAAAGCCGCCGAAGAAGCGCGCCTTGCTGCGGAACGAGAAGCACAATTGCGCGAACAATCGCTGATCGTGACGGCTTTGGCCGAGGGGCTGCATGCGATTTCTGCTGGTGATCTGACGGCGCGGATCACGGCGGACTTCCCCCCGGCCTATGTGGGCCTGCGCGAGGATTTCAACGCCGCGCTGGAAAAGATGGCTGATCTGATTGGCGCTATCGTCGAGACGACGCAAGCGGTTGAGGACGGGGCTGGCCAGTTGAGCATCGCCTCAAGCGAATTGGGGCGGCGCACCGAGACGCAGGCCGCGTCGCTTGAAGAAACCGCTGCGGCGATGAACCAGATGTCGTCTTCGGTCGAGCAATCGGTCGAGGGGGCACGCACGGCGGCTACTGCGGTGCGGCGCACCCGGTCGACCACTGCGACGGGGCTTTCGGTGGTGCGGCAGACCGCCTCTGCGATGAACGATATCGCGGAAAGTTCGGAGCAGATTTCGCGCATCACCTCGGTGATCGACGATATCGCCTTCCAGACCAATCTCTTAGCGCTCAATGCCGGGGTGGAGGCCGCGCGGGCGGGCGAAAGCGGGCGCGGTTTTGCGGTTGTGGCCTCGGAGGTGCGCGCTTTGGCGCAACGCTCTTCGGAGGCGGCCAAAGAGATTGCCAAGCTGATCGAAACCTCGGCCCGCAATGTGCAATCGGGGGTGCATCTTGCGGCCCGCTCCGACACGGTTTTGGTCGATATCGACAAGCTGGTGTCTGAACTGGACGATCTTCTGGGCGGGATCGCCACCGCCGCCAGCGAACAATCGACCGGGATTTCCGAAGTGACGATGGCCGTGAACCAGCTTGATCAGGTGACCCAGCATAATGCCGCTATGTTCGAGGAAAATTCCGCCGCCACGCAGGGGCTGTTGAGCGAGGCGCGCAAGCTCAAGGAATTGAGCGCGGTGTTCCGCATCGCCCCCACCTCCGAAGACGAGGCCCTAAGGCTGGCGGGTTAAGCGTCGCCTGACATTTGATAAAGGCAAGGGGCTGGGGCGGTTGCTCTGGCCCTTTGTTTTGCCCCTAAGGGGTGCGGATCTTTTCGGAAAACGACAGGCCGGGCAGGTTGCGCTGCGCGCGCGGGGTGATGCGGGCGGCCCGGTCGCGCGCTTCGGGCAGGGCAGGGGCGATCACGCCCAGATCGGTCAGGTAATCGGGCAAATGCCCCGACAGGACCAGCCGCCAATCCAATGGCAGATCGGGGTTGAGGCTGCGCGCAAGGCGCCACACCACCGTGGTGCAATTGGCGGTCAGCGTGTTGTAAAAGGTGGGCTCGGCCTGCAACTCCTGCGCCAGCGCAACATAAGACATGAACATCGTGCGGCGCTGCGCGGCGCTAAGCGCAACCGGGTAAAGCCGCACCTCTTCGCGCCGGTGATTGGTGCGCAATTGCACGATGTCGCGTTCGGTCGCGCCGATCAACACCAGCTCGAATTGCCGAAAGAAGCCGCCAATTTCGTTGAACTGCTCTTGCGCCTCGCGCCGGATTTCAACGGAAAACACCACATGCTCGCCCCCTTTGAAGCCGAAACTGACCAAAAGATGCGCGATATCGGGGCTGTCCCAGACCGAGGTGATCATATCGACGGTTTCGAGATCGTTCAGATCGACGCGGCGGCTGATCCAGCGCGGCGTCGCTTCGGTGGGCGAGCGCCAATCGAAATCGCGGATATCATCAAGCGTGACGATATCGCCGCGCAGTTCGGCGCGGACGCCGCGCGCCACATCCAAAGCCCAATCGCGATCTTGGCGCGGCGTGATGGTCTGATACCAGCCTGCGACCAGTGCCGCACCAAAGAGCAGCAGCGCCCAGCCCATGCGGCGGCTGCGCAAGACGCGCGCGGCCAGCGTGGCACTTGCCGCAAGGGTTAGCCCCGTCAGCGCGAAAAGCCGCGGCAGGCCCGCCAGATGCAGCCAAAGCGCGGTTGCGGCCCAAAGGCTGGCCAAGATCACCAAAGCGATGAAGGCCGCATGGGCAAGGGGGCGGGTAAGGCGGGGCATCGGCGTTTCCTTTCACCGGGTCTTTCCGTTTGCCGGGGCGGGGCTGTGGACAGGTGCTCGTCCGCGCTTTCTTACAAGGTGGTTTGGCCGCGCGCTTCGGCCAGCAGCGGCTCGGCGCGGGCCTCTTCGAACTTGTTGTGAAGGCCGCCGATTCTTCCTTGTCGCGCAGCGTCTTGGGGATGGAAGCCGTGGAAGACACCGGCAACAGTGCGGCCGTCATCTTGAACGATGTTCCCAAAAGATGGCGCACGGATGGGGACCACGCGCGCAGACCAGAAAGCCGACGTGAAGGCCCGCCTGATCGCGGCGGAAGAGGCAAAGAGCGTCGCCCAAGGTCTGGCCGCGTTTAAGGCGCGCCTAAACCGACCAAAGAATAGCTCTAACAAACGGAAACGCCCGCTCTCCGACCGAAGAGCGGGCGCCACCCGAGGCAGGCGGGCGGCTTACGCCGCCCGGTGCATGATTATTCGCCCGGACGACGCGAGATCGTGGCGAAACCGAAGGTGTCCGAGAACGGCAGGAATTTGCCGGGGATCACGTTCGATTGACGCGGGCTGTCTTTGACCAGCGGCATTTTCCAGAACGCAGCCGATTTCGGGGCGGCGTCACGCGGGCACAGGTTCGGCTTGCGCGGGGTGTCTTTCACCAGCGGTTGCGGCCAGAAGCCTTGCGACATGTATTTGGTGCCTTCGTAGACGTTCTTCTCACGCGGCGTGTCCTTCAGAAGGGGCCAGCCGAAGCGCGACGAGAACTCGCCAGCCGGTTCCGCTTTGATCGGCGTGTTCAGGAAGATGTGACGATGGTCTTTCATGATGTTGTCGGTGTTCATTTTGGTCTTTTCCTCGCAGGTGAACTCTTCAGTGACGTTTTCAAGCGCAACAGCATCCGCACCGTGCGGAGATGATACGCAGAACTTGCGCCGCGCCTAGCGGCTTGTGGCTGACTTTCGCGACGAGCGCGGCGGCACCGCCAGCGAGCCGCTCTGCAGAACCGACGACGGCACGTATGTGAACGCCGGCGGCTTTGAGTGCTTGGTCAAGGGCGACGCGCTTACAGCCGTCGGCAGTAACGACGGTGACCGCGCCGGGTCTTATCCCCTTTTTCCGGAGCAGACTTGCGATCCCGCAAGCCGACTCTGCATCGGCATATAGCCGCGTTTTTGCCGTCGTCATGCATCCTCCTCGGGTAAGGACAATCCAAAGTCTAAACCCCGTCGCGCAAAAGCGCTCCGTGGTCACTTGTCACGGCTCAGCGCTAACGGCACGGCAAACACGATGGCGATGAGCAACAAAAAAGCTTCCAGTGCAAACACGGTATTATAGGGGCCTGCCGCCCCGGAGCCGAACACGCCGGGCATGGCCACAAGCCCGTCGCGCACCACGCCAGCCAGCGCAATGCCCAGTCCGGCAGCGGTGGCTTGCACCGCCCCCCAGGCGCCCAAGGCAAGACCGATCCGGTCACTGGGCGCGGCCCGCATGGTGGCGGTCAGCGTGGCATGGCCGAACAGCCCAATGCCGAAGCCGACGACATAGGTGCCGACGACGAACAGCGCGAACATCGGCAAAAGCGACGAATAGATGATGGCGCCAAAACCGGGCACGCCGATGATCGCGCCAAGCAGGCCCAGATGCATCGGTTTCATCCCCCGGCCCAAGACGCGCGAAGCAAGGCCGAACCCCGACAGCGTGCCAAAGGCGAACAGCGCCGAAAGCTTCGTGGTATCGCCGACACTCAGGCCCAAGGCTTGCCCGCCATAGGGTTCCAGCAAGACATCCGCCATCCCATAGGCAAAGGTGCCAAGGGCGATCACGGCGAGCAGCGGAATCATCCCGCGTTGCGCCATCAGCTCGTTGAACGCGTCCTTGAAGGTCGGGTGCACGGCGGCTTCCATCTCGCGCGCCTTGGCGCGGTCAAAGGCCTCTTGGCGCCACAGCGCGGCCATGTTCAGCGCGACCGACACCAGCGCCGTGCCCTGAATCACCTGAATCAGGCGCCCGGGCGTGTAGTTGGACAGCAAGAACCCATAAATCAGGGCCGAGGCAACGCTGCCAAACAGCAACATCACATACATCAGGCCGACGACTTTGGGGTGATCTTCTTCTTCAACAAGGTCGGTGGCCAGCGCAAGGCCTGCGGTCTGCACGATATGTGCCCCCGCACCCACCAGCAAAAAGGCAAGCGCCGCAGCGGAAATGCCGATCCAACGCGGCGCATCATAAGATTCGCCAAAGCCCGACAGCACCAAAAGCGCAAAAGGCATCATCGCGAAGCCGCCGAACTGATAGATCGTGCCCTTCCAGACCCACGGCACGCGCTTGAGCCCAAGCGCGGATTTATTGGTATCGGATTTGAAGCCGATCAGCGTGCGGAAAGGGGCGAAAAGCAGCGGCATTGCCAGCATGATCGACACGATCGAGGCATGCACACCCATTTCGACAATCATCACCCGGTTGAGCGTGCCAGCCAGCAGCACAAGCGTCATACCAACGGTGACTTGAAACAAAGAGAGCCGGAGAAGGCGGGAGAGGGGAACCTCTTCCGTGGCCACATCGGCAAAGGGAAGATACCTGGGACCGAATCGCGCCAGATTTTTCAGAGCGAAGTCACGGTAGCCCATGGGTGCCGCCCAAGAGTAGAAGGGGTATTGAAGGGGGCAGGCCCCCGGAGAGAGAATGGGCCCACCGGTCTAAACCGATGGGCCCATCAAAATTATTGCGCCGGAGCGGCCACGACCACGGTCGGGGCGGTCATCGGCTGACCGTTCCAGTACGCGCCGAACCAATCGGTGGTGGCCAGCAGGCCGCCATGCAGGATCAGAGCGGTCACGGCAACGGCGCCGAGCACCAGCGGAACACCGGTCGAGGGGGCGACAACGGTCCAAACTTTAGCGTTGTTCATGGTATATCTCCTCTACCCGATTAGCCGAGCCACGGCGTGGCGATCGCCGAGAGGATGTGCGCAACAAGCGCCATCGCCCCGAACACACGGGTGCCATCGATCAGATAGCTGTGAACTTCTTCAGCTTCTTTCAGCGTCAGGCCGCTCGGCCCAGCTTTGTCGTCAGTCATGTCCCGAATCCTCCAAAAAACTGGGATCTCTCGAAGGCTTTACCCAAACGTCGCGCCTTGCGATGCGAGCCTGAGCTTTTGCCTCCCCGCTACCACACCCGGACTGGCGTGGCATCGTGGGGTCACTATGCGAGTGGGGGATGGCGCGATCAAGTGTAAATTGCGGCTGACACTGCGGCAAATTCGGCACTTCGGTGGGCAGAGTGCCAGACACAAAAGGCACCTTTCAGAAGTGCCTTTTATCGCGCTTGACGGGAACGCGGCTGGGGCGTCAGCGCCCATGTTTAAAGGCTGAATCGGATGCTTTGCCCTGTGTGACAAGGCGATGACGGTGTCGCAATTGCTGGCCCACCGCGCGAGCGGGGCGGGGTGTTTTGTGAAGTGTAAGATCAGATGTACATTTTTCTGCGTTGAGGTGTCGCAGCTTATCGGGCGCGGCGGGCGCGGCGGGCCGTGCTGCGATGCGGCAATTCTGGGTCGAATTGTCGCGTGAATAAATCTTCAAAAAAAGTTCAGGGCGAGGGTTGAAAGGCCCCAAAGCGATCCCCAATTCGCATTCATAAGCTGTCGTCAGCTTTCAGAAGCCGATTCAGTCACCGAATCCTCCAAAGATGCGCCCAGGTGACAGGATCATGCGGCTCTCCTCGCCGGACACGGGGAGGGCCGCACCCACCTCCAGAAGTAAATCGCCCCCTCATGGGGCCCCGGTGTCGCCAAACTGGCCGAATCTATGCGCGCAATTCGCGATGCGGGGCTGTTGAGCAGAGGGTTTGCCTGAAAATTAGGCAAACGCCGGGAATCAGCGCCGATCTGGCAGGGATCACTAATTTTACCTGTTGATAAAAATTCGATCCGTGGCAGCGTTGTTTCAAACACTAAGCCAGGGAGGTCCAAACGTGACCACAAGCCAGTTTCAGCCCGGGGTCGTGCCCGGGCGTCTTCCGGCCGAAGACTATTGCCACGCCTTTGCCGATACCGCGCCGCCGCTGACCGACCATGCGGCGCGCGTCGCCGCAGATCGGTGTTACTTCTGTTATGATGCGCCCTGCACCACGGCCTGCCCGTCCGATATTGATGTGCCGCTTTTCATTCGGCAGATCGCCACGGGCCAGCCCGAGGCGGCGGCGGTAACGATCCTGTCGCAAAACATCTTTGGCGGGATGTGCGCACGCGTCTGCCCCACCGAAACCCTGTGCGAGGGGGCCTGCGTGCGCGAAGTGGCCGAAGGCAAGCCGGTCGAGATTGGCCTGTTGCAGCGCCATGCCACCGACAAGCTGCAAGAACAAGGCGTGCATCCCTTTAGCCGCGCGGAGCGGACCGAGTTTTCCGTCGCAGTGGTGGGCGCGGGGCCTGCGGGGCTGGCCTGCGCGCACCGGCTGGCGATGAAGGGGCATGAGGTCACCGTCTATGATGCGCGGCTCAAACCCGGCGGTCTGAACGAATACGGGATCGCCGCTTATAAAGCGCCGGGCGGCTTCGCGCATAAAGAAGTGGCGTGGCTTTTGCAGATTGGCGGCATCACCGTTTTGGAAAACTGGCAGCTTGGGCGCAATGGCACGCTTGAAGACCTGTTGGAGGAACATGACGCGGTGTTCTTGGGCATGGGGCTTGCGGGCGTGAATGCGCTGTCGATCCCCGGCGCGGAATATGCGACCCCGGCGACGGACTATATTGCCGCGCTGCGTCAGGCCGAAGATCTGTCCACCTTGCCGGTGGGGCGGCGCGTCGTGGTGATAGGCGGCGGCATGACGGCGGTGGATGCGGCAGTGCAGGCCAAACTGCTGGGCGCGGAAACCTCTACCATCGTCTATCGCCGCTCGCAGCCGGAGATGCCCGCCTCGTTGCATGAACAAGACCACGCGCAAACGCATGGGGTGCAGATCGTGCCCAACGCAACGCCCGTGGCGATTCATAAAGAAGACGGCGGCTTGGTGGTCGAATTCGCCCGCACCGCGACGCGCGATGGCAAGATGACCGTGCTTGATGACACGATCCGCTTCGAGGCCGATCAGGTTTTCACCGCTATCGGCCAAACGCTGGGGGCGACGCCCGAGGGGCTGACGATCACCGGCGGCAAAATCGCCATTGATGCGCAGGGCCGCACCGGGTTGGCCAAGGTTTGGGCCGGGGGCGATTGTGCCACGGGCGGCGAAGACCTGACCGTGACGGCATCGGCCGAGGGTCGCGACGCGGCCGAAGACATCCACGCTTTTCTGATGGGGGCCTGAGATGGCGAACCTTGCTTCTGAATTCCTTGGCATCAAATCGCCGAACCCGTTCTGGCTGGCCTCGGCCCCGCCCACAGATAAAGAATATAACGTGCGCCGCGCCTATGAGGCGGGCTGGGGCGGGGTGGTCTGGAAGACCTTGGGCATGGATGGCCCGCCGGTCGTCAACGTCTCTGGCCCGCGCTATGGGGCCATTCACGGGCCTGATCGCACTTTGCTTGGCCTCAACAACATCGAGCTGATCACCGACCGCCCGCTGGAGGTGAACCTGCGCGAGATCAAATCGGTCAAGCGCGATTACCCGGACCGGGCCTTGGTGGTCAGTCTGATGGTGCCTTGCGATGAGGAAAGCTGGAAGTTCATCCTGGGGCAGGTGGAGGACACCGGCGCGGACGGTGTCGAACTGAACTTTGGCTGCCCGCATGGGATGGCAGAACGCGGTATGGGCGCCGCCGTGGGGCAGGTGCCCGAATATATCGAAATGGTCACGCGCTGGGTGAAGCAGCATTCGCGCATGCCCTGTATCGTGAAGCTGACGCCTAATATCACGGATATTCGCAAACCTGCCGAGGCGGCGCTGCGCGGTGGCGCCGATGCGGTGAGCCTGATCAATACGATCAACTCGATCACCTCGGTCGATCTGGATCTCTTCGCGCCCGAACCGACGATTGACGGCATGGGCACGCATGGCGGCTATTGCGGCCCGGCGGTGAAACCCATCGCGCTCAATATGGTGGCCGAGATCGCCCGCAACCCGGCAACCCGCGATTTGCCGATTTCCGGCATTGGCGGGGTCACCACATGGCGCGACGCGGCAGAGTTCATGGCGCTTGGGGCCTCGAACGTGCAGGTGTGCACTGCGGTGATGACCTATGGCTTCCGCATCGTCGAAGAGATGATCGCGGGGCTGAGCACCTTCATGGATCAAAAGGGCTTCACCTCCACCTCGGAACTGGTGGGATTGGCCGTGCCCAAGGTGACCGACTGGCAATATCTGAACCTGAACTACACCACCAAAGCGGTGATCGCGCAGGAAGATTGCATCAAATGCGGGCGTTGCCATG
The DNA here is from genome assembly GCF_020023995.1 of Rhodobacter sp. TJ_12. Classification (GTDB taxonomy): domain Bacteria; phylum Pseudomonadota; class Alphaproteobacteria; order Rhodobacterales; family Rhodobacteraceae; genus Rhodobacter. The sequence continues at coordinate 39,788 of NZ_NRRD01000020.1, forward strand.
TGGTGTGCGAAGATACCTCGCACCAAGCTATCGCCATGGCCGAAGATCGCACCGTGACGGTGAAGGAAGAGGACTGCGTGGCCTGTAACCTTTGTGTCGATGTCTGCCCCACCAATTGCATCACGATGAAAGAGATTGCGGTGGGCGAGATGGATGCCCGCACCGGTCGCCCGGTCGGCACGCCTCTCAATTGGACCGAGCATCCCAACAACCCAACCGGCTCAGGCGCGGCTTGTGCGAAAGCGCCGGCCGAGTAAGCTTTGTGATGAATGGTTTCGCCGCGGCAGGGCCGCGGCGATCCGGCGGGGGGGCAGGCCCCCTGCACCCCCGACCTCTTTGCTGATGGTGCACAAGGCCCCTTTTGTTGGGCGAGTGCTCGGGTCGCGCCACACCTTCTGAATGTAAAAATTCTGCAACGCAGCATATTTCTATTGAAATGCTGCACTGCAGCATATATACAATAGACAAGCGAACGGGCCCCGCGCCATTCCCGGGCCCTTAACCGGAGCAAGACCATGGCTAAGACCCAAGATTTCACCAAGATGATGCAAGACATGATGTCCTCGATGCCGATGGACATGTCGAAAATGCAAGACGCGTTCAAAGCGCAAACCGCGCTGGGCGAGAAAATGACGAAAGTCGCGCTCGAAGCTGCCGAAAAGTCGACCGACATTTCCTCGAAATGGACCAAAGACACGCTGGGCAAATTCGGTGCGCTGGCCAATACGAAGAACGAACCGGCTGACTATGCCAAAGCGATGAGCGATTTCGCCTCTGCCTCGGCGGAAATGGCGGCTGAAAACCTCGCTGCTTTCGCCGAAGTCGCCAAGAAAGTGCAGATGGACACCGTTGAGCTGATGCTTTCGGCGGGCAAGGAAATGACCGACGAAACCACCGCCGCGATGAAAAAGGCCACCGAAGAGGTGACCGCCGTGACCAAGAAAGCCGCGGCCGCGAAATAAGATCTGGAAGTTTTCTTCCTGGTGTGTCCGGCCTCCTCCTCCCTGCCGGGCACCGTTCTAGGGCGCACTTCGGTGCGCCCTTTTCTTTTGTTGCTTTTGCGGCGTTGCGGCTTAATCATTGCTGCAGCGCCAAAATGCGGGCAAAATAATTCCGGGAGGAGATAATCATGGCCGAAGAGACCAAGCCCTTGCTGATCAAGCGCTATGCCAGCCGGCGGCTTTATAACACCGAGACCAGCGATTACGTCACGCTGGAAGATATCGCCGCCTTTATCCGCCAGGGCCGCGAGGTGCAGATCGTCGATCTGAAATCGGGCGATGACCTGACCCGGCAATATCTGTTGCAGATCATCGCCGAGCATGAAAGCCGCGGCGAAAACGTGCTGCCCGTCGATGTGCTGACCGATCTGGTGCGCAGCTACACCAGCCAAGCACAGTCGGTGGTGCCGCAATTCTTGGCCGCCAGCTTCGAGATGCTGCGCGAGGGGCAATCGAAGATGATGGAGAATCTCTCCACCATGCCGAACCCGATGGCGACGATGCCGGGGTTCGAGGCGTTGCAACGCCAGCAAGAAGCCTTTTTGAAGTCGATGATGGCCGGTTGGGGCGCGACGGTGAACGGCGAGGGAGAGGCTGGCACCGAAGGCGCAAGCGGGCGCGAGGAGTTGGACGCGATCAAGAAACAACTCGCCGATCTGCAATCGAAACTGTCGAAACTCTGACACAAGCGGGGCGCAAGGCGCGTCTTGCATTCTGCAGGCATAAGAAAGGGCACCGTTTCGGTGCCCTTTTCCGTCTTAGACTTTGTGAAAATATCCCGGGGGTGAATGGCCTTCGGCGCAGAGGGGGGGCAGCGCCCTCCGTAATGGGTCGCCGCGGCCACGCCGAGGCGGAACCGGCCCTAGGCGACCTCGGCAAAGACTTTTTTCAAAGCCTTATCAAGCTTTTCAAACATTTCATCCATCTGCGGCTCGGTCAGGATGAAGGGCGGGCACAGCACCACGGACTGCCCCAGCGGACGGCAGATCAGCCCCATATCGGTGCAGGTATTGGCGATCCGCTCCGACACGCTCAGGCTGCCATCGAACGGGGTTTTCGTGGCGCGGTCTTTCACCGCCTCCAGTGCCCACATATAGCCCACGCCGCGCAATTCGCCGATATTGGGGTTTTGCGCGATCTCGGCGAGCCCCGCCTCAAGACGCGGTGCAAGCCGGTTCACATTCTCGGCCAGCCCCTCGTTCATCACCACATCAATCGCCTTCAGCGCAATCGCGCAGCCCACCGGATGGCCCGAGGCGGTAAAACCATGTGGGAATTCCTCGATCGTTTCCACCGCCGCCTGCATCCGGTCGGCGAGATCCGGCCCCAAGATCACCGTGCCCATCGGGAACAGGCCCGCCGTCAGGTTTTTCGAGGAAATGATCGCATCGGGCATGAAATCATAGGTTTCACAGCCCCAGGTGTTGCCGGTGCGCCCAAAGCCGCAAATCACCTCATCCGAGATCAGCGGAATGCCATATTTGCGCAAGATCGGCGCCACGGCTTGGAAATAGCCTTTCGACGGCGGGATCACGCCGCCGGCGCCCATCACCGGCTCGGCAAAGAAAGCCGCAATCGTGTCGGCGCCTTCCTTGAGGATCGTGGCTTCCAGTTCGGCAGCCATCCGTGCGGTGAATTGTTCCTCGGTCTCGCCCTCTTGGCCAAAGCGCCAGTAATGGGGGCAGCTCAAATGGATGAAGCCCGGCAGCGGCAGCCCGAAGACCGAATTATAGGGCTTGCCGGTCATCGAGGCGGAAACCGCCGTGACCCCGTGATAGGCGTTCATCCGGGTCAGGATCTTGCGCCGCTGCGGCTTGCCTTCGGCCGCATGCAGGAACCACAGCATCTTGACCATCGTGTCATTCGCCTCGGAGCCGGAGTTGGTGTAGAACACGCGCCCCCGGTCAAAGGGCGACACCTCGACCAGCTTTTCGCTTAGCAAAACGGTTTGATCTGACATCCGGCCAAAAAACGCATGATAGCCGGAAAAGCGCGCATATTGCGCCTGCGCCGCCGCGATCAGACCGGGATGGTCGAAGCCCGCGACCATGTTCCAAAGCCCCGAATTGGCGTCCAGATATTTGCGCCCCTGGGTGTCGAAGATATAGGGGCCTTCGCCATGCGTGACCACGACCGCGCCCCGGTCATGGACCGAGGGCAGGTCGGTAAAGCCATAAAGGCTATAGGCATCGGCTTTCTGTTCCCAAGAAAGGTCGGTCATGTCGCGGGCTCCTGCACGAGTTTGGCACAGGCTAACGGGTGGCGCGGCGGCGTCAATGGGGCGCGCGTGGCGCTGCGCGCTTTGGGCAGCCGTGGCGGGGGCGGGCTTGCCAAAGCGGGCAGGGGCCGCGCATTGTGCCAAAGGGTATCGGCAGGGGGCCAGATGAGCGGACGCGGCGAGAAGATCAGCCTTTGGGCGGTGGAAATGCTGGTGGCCACGGCCGAAGAACGCGCGATCACCGCCGCCGCGCGGCGGCTGGGTGTCTCGCCCTCGTCGGTCAGCCAGCAGATCGCCGCGCTTGAAGCCGCGCTTGGCGCGGAACTGGTCGACCGCTCGGCCCGCCCCTTTGGGCTGACGGCGGCGGGGCGGGCGTTTTTGCCCCATGCCGAGGCGATGCTGGATGAGCTGGCCAAGGGCCGGGCGGGTGTGGGGCTCGCCGATCCGGCGGGGCTACGCAGCTTTCGGCTGGGCATGATCGAGGATTTCGAAGCCGAGGTGACGCCGCTTTTGCTTGCGGGGATGGGGGCCGAATTGACCGCTTGCCGATTCTTGCTCGAAACCGGGCCGAGCCATCGGCTGGCCGCGCAATTGGAAGCGCGCGCACTTGATATGGTCGTGGCCGCCGAGATCGAGGGGCCGGGGGATGCGTTGGAACGGCACCCGCTGTTGAGTGAACCCTTTGTCGCCGTCTGGCCCGAGGGGCAGGTGGGCGCCGATCTGCCGCTTTTGCATTACAGCCCGCGTACGGTGATGGGGCGCCAGATCGCGGCGCATCTGGCACGCACTGGGGTGCAGCCGACGCATCGCTTTGAAATTGATAGCTATCCGGCGATCTTGGCTTTGGTGGCGGCGGGGCAGGGGTGGTCTATCCTGACGCCGTCAGGGGTGCGCCATGGCAAACGCGCGGGGGTAACCTTGGCGCCTTTGTCGGGCGCCGGGTTACAGCGACGCATTTTGCTCAGCGCGCGCGCGGGCACGATGGGCGAGATGCCGGCCGCCGTGGCCGCGCGGCTGCGCGGGCTGCTGTCAGATCGGATCGTGGCGCCGATGGTGCAAGAGGCGCCTTGGCTTGCGGGCGCGCTGCGTATCGACGGCTAGGGCGATCAGGCTGGCCGGGCAGCGCCCCCTCCTGAGGCGCCCGCGCCAGCGGGCGCACCCCGATTCAGACCAGACGGCTTTGGGCCAGCGCCGCTTTCACAAAGCCCGCGAACAGCGGATGCGGCGCGAAGGGTTTGGATTTCAGCTCGGGGTGGAACTGCACACCGATGAACCACGGATGGTCTTTGTGCTCGACGATTTCGGGCAGCCGACCATCGGGGCTCATGCCCGAAAACACCAGCCCGCATTGTTCCAGCGCTTCGCGGTAGTTCACATCCACCTCATAGCGGTGGCGGTGGCGTTCCTCGATCTCGGTCGCGCCATAGACCTCGGCCACGCGCGAGCCCGCTTTGAGCGTGGCGGAATAGGCGCCCAGCCGCATCGTGCCGCCCTTGTCATCGGTCACCTTGCGTTCCACCCGGTGGTTGCCCTGCACCCATTCTTTCAGGTGATAGACGACCGGGGTGAAGCGCTTTTCGCCCGCCTCATGGTCGAATTCCTCTGACCCGGCATCCGTCAGCCCGGCCAGATTGCGTGCAGCCTCAATCACCGCCATTTGCATGCCCAGACAGATACCCAGATAGGGCACGCCTTTTTCACGGGCGAATTGCGCGGCGCGAATCTTGCCTTCGGTGCCGCGCTCGCCAAAGCCGCCGGGCACCAAAATCGCGTGGAACCGTTCCAGATGCGGGGCCGGATCTTCGTTTTCAAAAATCTCGGCGTCGATCCATTCGGCCTTCACTTTCACCCGGTTGGCCATCCCGCCATGGGTCAGCGCCTCGGCAATGGATTTATACGCGTCTTCCAATTGGACATATTTGCCCACGATGGCCACGCGCACCTCGCCCTCGGCATGGGTGAGCCGGTCCATCACATCTTCCCAGCGCTGCATATCGGGGCGCGGCGCGGGCGAAATGCCAAAGGCATCCAGCACGGCTTGGTCAAGGCCCACCCGGTGATAGGCCAAGGGCGCCTCGTAAATCGAGCGCAGATCATAGGCCGGGATCACCGCTTCGGGGCGGACGTTACAGAAAAGCGCGATCTTGGCGCGTTCCTTATCCGGGATCGGATGCTCGGAACGGCACACCAGCACATCGGGCTGCAAACCGATCGAACGCAGCTCTTTCACCGAGTGCTGGGTGGGTTTGGTTTTCAACTCGCCCGAGGCGGCCAGATAGGGCAGCAGCGTTAGATGCATGAAAATGCACTGCCCGCGCGGCTTGTCTTGCGCGAATTGGCGGATCGCCTCGAAGAAGGGCAGCCCCTCGATATCGCCGACGGTGCCGCCGATTTCGCACAGCATGAAATCCACCTCTTCATCGCCAATGCCGATGAAGTCTTTGATTTCATTCGTCACATGCGGGATCACTTGGATCGTCTTGCCCAGGTAGGCGCCGCGGCGCTCTTTCTCCAATACGTTGGAATAGATCCGCCCCGACGAGACTGAATCCGTCTTGCGCGCGCTGACGCCGGTGAAGCGTTCGTAGTGCCCAAGGTCCAGGTCGGTCTCTGCCCCGTCGTCGGTGACGAAAACCTCACCATGTTCAAACGGGCTCATCGTGCCGGGATCGACGTTCAGATAGGGGTCAAGCTTGCGCAGCCGCACCGAAAAGCCACGCGCTTGCAAAAGCGATCCAAGCGCTGCCGAAGCAAGACCCTTGCCAAGCGAGGAAACCACGCCACCCGTAATAAAGACATATCGTGCCATGAGACCCCGCGAGCAGAAAATATCAGCCAGAACCGGCAGCCGCACTGCCAGCATCACGGGACTTGAGTGTTACACGATTCGCGGCCTGCCCGCAACCGGACCGCTACACCTAGAGGAAACTAAAGGTAGCGGCCCCAAAGGATTGTGGCCGCTATGCGAAATTGCGCTTGGCCTCAGTTCGAGGCGGGCGCATCCGCGTAGGGCGAGACACCCAGCGGCAGCTCCGGCACGGCGGGCGCCTGTGTCGCAGGGGCCTCTTGCGTCGCGTTTTCTTCCGCAGCGGGCGCTTCGGGCGCGGCCTCGTCCGTCACCGGGGCAACGGGCGCGGGCACGGGCGGCAGAACCGGCTCATCGGCGGCGGGCGGCGGCGGGGCCACCAGCGGCGCGGAGCCCGTGGGCAGCGCGGGCGCATCGGCCTCAGCCGGGGCTTCGATGGTCACGGAATCAAGCACCGAGCCTTCTTTCGCGGCGCGCGCGGCAAAGACAGTGAGCGTGATCGAGGTGGCAAAGAACGCCGCCGCGAACACCCAAGTCACCTTGGAGAGCGCATTGGCGGCCTGACGGCCCGTCATCACACCGGTGCCACCGGCACCGCCGCCGCCACCGCCGCCCATGCCAAGCCCGCCGCCCTCGGAGCGTTGCAACAGAACGACCCCGATCAAGAGCAGCGCCAGCACGAGGTGGATGACGAGGATGACGTTTTGGACGTTTTCCATAGGGTGGCCGCGCCTTTTTTCATTCGACGCGCCTATCTAGGCGCATGACCGCCCTCGTGCAACCCGGTTTTCCACCGCAGGCGCGCGGCATTGCCCGCTTGCGGCGAAAAAGCGGTTTCCCCGGCGGCGTGTGACCGCTATATGTCGCACGGTTTCACACCAGCGGAGAGAAATACATGGCCAACGTGGTGGTTGTCGGCGCCCAATGGGGCGACGAGGGCAAGGGCAAGATCGTCGACTGGCTGTCAGAGCGTGCCGACGTGATCGCGCGGTTCCAAGGCGGCCATAATGCAGGCCATACGCTGGTGATCGGCGGCAAGGTCTATAAGCTGAATGCGCTGCCCTCGGGCGTGGTGCGCGGCGGCAAATTGTCGGTGATCGGCAATGGGGTCGTGCTGGACCCGTGGCATCTGATCAAGGAAATCGCCACGATCCGCGAACAAGGCGTCGATATTTCGCCCGAAAACCTGATGATCGCGGAAAACACCCCGATGATCATGCCCTTCCATGGCGAACTTGACCGTGCGCGCGAGGCGCAGGCGACCGGCTCGAACGCAAAAATCGGCACCACCGGGCGCGGTATCGGCCCGACCTATGAAGACAAGGTGGGGCGCCGGGTGATCCGGGTCGCTGATCTGTCGGATGATGCGACGCTGGAAACCCGCGTTGATCGCGCCTTGATCCACCATAATGCCTTGCGCGATGGTCTTGGGCTGCCGCCGATCGACCGCGACGCGCTTTTGGCCGAATTGCGCGCGATTGCGCCGGAAATCCTGCAATATGCCAAGCCGGTCTGGAAAGTGCTGACCGAGTTGCGCAAAGCGGGCAAGCGCATCTTGTTCGAAGGCGCGCAGGGCTCGCTTCTGGATATCGATTTCGGCACCTATCCGTTCGTGACTTCGTCAAACGTGATCGCGGGGCAGGCGGCGACCGGCGTCGGCATGGGGCCCAATGCGGTGGATTATTCGCTGGGCATCGTGAAAGCCTATACCACCCGCGTCGGCGAAGGGCCGTTCCCGACCGAGCTGGATGACGAAGATGGCGAGCGTCTGGGCACGCGCGGCCATGAATTCGGCACGGTCACCGGGCGCAAGCGCCGCTGCGGCTGGTTCGATGCGGTGCTGGTGCGCCAGACCTGCGCGATTTCGGGCATGAACGGCATCGCGCTGACCAAGCTTGATGTGCTTGATGGCTTTGAGACGCTGAAAATCTGCGTCGGCTATGAGGTGGATGGCGTGCGCTACGACTATCTGCCCACGCAAGCCGCGCTGCAAGAAAAGGCCACGCCGATCTATGAGGAGATGGAAGGCTGGTCGGAAAGCACGCAAGGCGCGCGCTCGTGGAACGACCTGCCCGGCGCGGCGGTCAAATATGTGCGCCGGATCGAAGAGTTGATCCAATGCCCGGTGTCGATGTTGTCCACCTCGCCCGAGCGCGACGATACCATCCTTGTCACTGATCCGTTCGCAGACTGATGGCTTTGAAATATCGCACCCGTCGCCGCCTGTCGCTTCTGGTCCTTGTGCTGGGCCTGCCTGCCTATATCGTCGTGGCGATTTCCGCCGTGGCTTGGGCCGAGGCGCGCTGGGGCATGATGCCATGGTGGGGGGCGGTGCTGACCTATCTGGTGCTTGGGGTGCTTTGGATCGTGCCGCTCAAGCCGATCTTCATCGGTGTGGGCAAGCCCGATCCCGATGCGGACCCGCCAGAGCAAAAGTAAAAACGGGGGCTTCGGCCCCCGTTTTGCATTTTAGATCAGGTGTTTGTCTGGCGAGGTTCAGGCGCGGCGCTGGTAGAACCGGCTCGCTTCGGTGATCGCATATTGGCCGCGTTTGACCTTGGCGATCTTGCCTTGGCGCAACAGCGTGCCAAAAACCCGCAGCCGGTCTTCGCGGCTGAAGGTTTCATCGCCCATCGCGGTCACCTTGCGCATGATTTGCGGCGGCGAAAAATGCGGCCGTCCTTCGATTTGCGCGGTATAGGCGGCGGCGGCTTCCAGCAATTCGCCCAAGCCCTGCGGTGCACGACTTTCGGCGAATTGCGCAAAGCTCGTCGCTTCGTCGGCGGACAGCGGGGCGTCGCTGTCGTGATGTTCCTCTGCTGCGTGGCCCTCTGCACTTTCGCGGTGGAGGCTGGCGGCGATCACCCGCCGCGGGCGCACGGCTTGGGCTTTCATCTCATCTTCTGCGGGCGTTTGGTCGACCCGCTGTTCCGAAACCAAAACCAAAGGCGCAGGGCGCGCCTCGGGGCGGGCCGTCGCGGGCGTAGGGGTGGTTTCGCGTCCACGACCCGCCTGGCCCGAACTCACGGGGCGGCGCGGGCGCACCGCTTGGCTCAGATCGGCGCGATAGGCTTCGGTCCCGTCGGTGCCCGGCTGGGTATCGGTGCCCGCGCGGCGGTCCGCCACGGTGGCGGCGACGGCGGCCTTTAGATGCGCAATCGCAGAGATACGGCGGCGATTCTCGGTCCCGGCCATCTGGGCATCGGTTTTTTCCAGCAGGCGCGACAGATCGCCCTCGGGCGCGGCCCGACTGGCGGGCGGGCGCGGCGCGCGCGGGGCCGGATCGGCGTTCTGGTCCGGTGCGGCCTCGGCGGTGGTTTCGGCGGCGGTTTTGGGGGCCTCCGCTTCTGCCGGATCTTGATCGACGGGCAAAGCCTGCGCGACCGCTTCGGGGCTGTCGCCGAACTCATCGGCAAAGTCTTCTTCCGCCTCAGACGGATCCGCCTCAAAATCTTCGGCCGCCGCTTTCGTGGCTTCGGCGGGGGCGCTGGCCCCAAAGGTTTCGGCATTAAGCCAGTCGGCCCGTTCTTCGGCGCTCAACTCTTTGGCCGGGGTTTCTGCGGTCGCGGGGCTGGCATTTTCGGGCTGCGCCAAGGTTTCTTGGGCTTCCGCGTCACCTTGCGCGATATCTGCCGCCAGATCGTCTTGATCCAGATCGTCTTGCGCGGCAGCGGCTTCGGGCGCGGCATGGTCTTGCGGCGCGACGTAATCGGGCCGCACGGCTGCCAAATTGCCCCAATCGTCATCGTCGGGCAAATCGGCTGTCAGCGCGGCCAGTTCCGCCATCAGCGCATCGTCCGCGTCGTCTTCCGCCACCGGCGCGGGGTCCGCATCGGGGGCGGGGTCCGGGTTTTCAAGCTGGGCGGCAATCGCGGCCAACACGGCCTCAGATTCGTCTTGGGAGTCGTCTTGCGTGTCGCCCGCGTCGGGGGCCGCCTCATCCTCAACCATCGCATCCGTGGTTTCGGTCTCGGTTACGGGCAGGGCCGGGGTCACCGGCTCGGCGCGCCGCAGCTTGATCACCCGGGCGCGGATCGCCGGGCGCGTCGGCGCGGGTGCGGGCGCGGTCTCAAGCGCGTCGTCTTCGTCCGAAAAATCTGCCGGGTCTAACGCTTGCGCGGCGTCCTCGGGCCGTTCGGCGTTGTCTTCCATGTGCGTTTCGCGGGACTCCGGCTCCGCATCGGCCACCGCCGTCTCTGCCGCTACTGCTTCGGGGGCCTTCTCCGCCTCGGCCGTCTCGGTGGGCAATTGCGGTTCTTGGGCGCGCTGTTCCTCTTCGGCCTGCGCGATCCGGGCGGCGCGGCGGCGTTGCCGCTTGGCTTGCAAAAGCGCGGCCGCCGCCTCGGCGTCGGACAGATCATCGGCATCCACCGCATCTTCTTCGGTTTCGATCGTGTCTTCGTCGCGGGCGGCATCTTCCGGGGGCGCCTCGACCTCGGCGACATCCTGTTCTGGCGCGTATTCCGCCACCAGCGGTTCTTCGGTCACCGCTTGTGTTTTGGCGTCTTTTTCTGCGTCGGGCGCGGCAATATCGGCGGTTTCTTCGTCGCTCAGCGGCCCAGAGATATCGAGCGCAAAGCCGAAATCGTCGCCCCCCGCTGCGGGGTCGGGTTGATCATCGGTCTCTGGCGCGGGCTGTGCGGCCAGCGGTGCTTCGGGCTCGGGTTCGAATTCGGGCTCTAGGTCGACCTTCGGCTCGGCCTCAGCTTCGGGCGCTTGCGTGGCGCGGGCCTGCGCTACGGCGGCCCGGATACGTTGCAGCTTGGCCGCGACCGATTCCGATACCGGATCATGCGGCAGGCTGTCCTCCGGCGCGGCATCGGGATGGGCCACAGGGATCGACCGCTGCGCCAGCGGCGGGCTGGCGGGTGGCGCGGCGGTGGCAAAGGGCGGGGTCGGCGGCGCGCCTTCGGGCTGTGTCGCCGGCAGGGTTTCGCTTTGCGCTTCAGAAGGGCGCAGCAAGATGCCGTTTTTCTGGATCTTCGCCTCGACCCGGCGCTGAATCTCGCGCTCGGCGATCTTGTGCAGCATCTCCGTATCGGGTTGGGGCGGCTCGGCGCCGAAATAGCGATCCTCCGCCGCCAGATCACGGAAATATTCCGCGATGGCCTTCATTGTGTTGAAGGGCTGCTCGAACCCCTCAAGGGTGCACGAGAAAGTCCCGTAAGATACGGTGAGAATCTTGCTCGCTCCAACCATCGACCATCGCCTTCTACCAGAACGTGTTGCGTTAACAATGAACGCGGAACTGGTTCCTTGAGGTGAACGAAAAAAGGCAATTTCAGGGAATCTTCGCGTTTGCGCTTGAGTTTCCTCGCCTTAATCGTAACCAATCATGCCATGTCTGAGGGAATTGTCCAATGCTCTGGCGGGGTCACGTTGCTGGGCGGCGGGGCTGTTGCGCCTTCTGATGTTGCCATTTGCGCGACAATAGCCCCGTTTTTGGTGGCCGCAGATGGCGGCGGGGATCGGGCGTTAACACTTGGGCAGATGCCGCAGGCGGTGATCGGGGATATGGACAGCCTGTCCGAGGCCGGGCGCGCCGCTTTTGCCGACCGGCTGAGGGTGATTCCCGAACAAGACAGCACCGATTTCGGCAAATGCCTGCGCTATGTGCAGGCGGATTTCTATCTATGCCTTGGGTTTACCGGGATGCGGCTCGATCACACATTGGCCGCGCTCAGCGAGATCGCCGCGCGGCCCGCCCAAAAGATCGTGCTGATCGCCGAGGATGAGGCGATCTTTCTGGCCCCGCCACAGTTACGGCTGGATTTGCCACAAGGCACGCGGTTGTCGCTTTACCCGATGGGCCCGGCGACAGGCCATGCAACGGGGCTGCGCTGGCCCATTGAAGGGCTGTCCTTCACCCCCGCCGGGCGGGTGGGCACATCGAACGCGGTGACCGGCCCGGTCGCGATGGAGATCACCGGCCCGATGCTGGTCATGGTCCCAAAGGCACATTTGGCGGCGGTGCTAGTGGGGCTTTTGCCGTGACGCGTTCGCGGTGGATGATGTAAAGCCCCGAGGCGGTGATGATCGCAATGCCGACCCATGTGAGTGCATTGGGGAAATCGCCGAACACCAGATAGCCAAACAAAGTGGCGGTTAGCATTTCAAAATAATGCAGTGGCGCCAATGTGGCCGACGGGGCAAATTTCAACGCATAGCTCATCGCCACATGGCTGATTGTGGCGGCAAGCCCAACGCAAAAACACCACAGCCACGCGTCGCCCGTCGGGGCGATAAGCTGAAGCTGGCCGATCTTGAACGCATCCCCGAGCGCCAGCGCCGGGGTCATCAACACCACCGCCGCCCAAGCGGTGTGGAGCTGCATCGGCACCGGGTGCATGTGGCGCGAAAGCCCCCGCGTCAGCAGGATATAAAGCGCAAAGCTGACCGCCGTGCCCAGCGGGTAAAGCGCGACCGCGCCGAAATGCGCGAAAGAGGGCTGGATCACGAAAAGCGCGCCGATGAACCCTACGACCGAGGCCCCAAGCCGCCGCGGCCCCACCTCTTCGCCCATCGCAAAGCGTCCGATCAGCAAGATCACGAAAGGTTCGACAAAGGCGATGGCCAGCGCATCGGCAATTGGCATCACCTGAATCGCGGCCACAAAGGAATAGGTGGCGCAGATTGACACGCCCGCGCGCGCAAAAATCAAAAGCGCCGCGCGCCGCCCCATTTTGAAAGGATGCCCCAGCGCCGCGACCAAGGGTACCATCAGCGCCATTTGCACCAGATAGCGCCCAAAGGTCACCGTGCCCACGGGCACATCTTGCGCGGCAAGTTTCGCCGCCACATCAATCAGCGGCGCGATGGTGCAAAAGCCAAGCATCAGCACAATGCCGGGCAGGATACGGTCGGTCTGGGTCATGCCCCCGCCTAGCTTGGCCCAAACTTTCCGTCCATCCCGAAAGCGACGGCGCCCGCGTCCTTTCGCGCGCCTTGAGAAGGGCGAGGCAGGGCGCTAGGCTCGCCGCAACCAATTGCAGGAGGCCCCATGACCGAGTTTTTCACCACGCCCGAAGGCCATCGCATCGCCTATAAAAAGCGCGCGGGCTCCGGCCCCGGGGTGTTGTTCCTGCATGGGCTGCATTCGGATATGAACGGCGACAAGGCCGAGGCGCTGGATGCCTGGGCCGCCGAAAAGGGGCGTGCCTTTTTGCGGTTCGACTGTTCGGGCCATGGCGAGTCGTCCGAGCAATATCCCGACACGTCGATTGCCGATTGGTATGCCGATGCCAAAGCCGTCTTGAATGATCTGGCCGAGGGGCCGCAGATCTTGGTGGGCTCGTCGATGGGCGGTTGGCTGGCGCTATTGCTCGCCCGCGAATTTCCGCAAAAGGTCGCCGCCCTTGTGACCGTGGCCGCCGCGCCCGATTTCACCGAAGACGGTTATTTCGCCTCGTTCACCGAGGACCAGAAAACCGCGCTGATGGAACAGGGGTATGTCGATCTGCAATATGGCCCGCAACCCTATCGGATCATGAAGAAATTCATCGTCGATGGGCGCGATCACTTTGTCATGCGCGACCCGCTGCCGCTGCCCATGCCGACGCGGCTGTTGCAAGGCACGGCGGATCGCTCGGTCCCGCCCGATTGGGCGGTGAAGCTGCTGCATCATGCACAGGGCGATGATATTCGGCTGAATATGGTCAAGGGCGCCGATCACCGGTTCTCCGCGCCCGAGAATATCGCGCTGATCAAGGCCACGCTGGACGATCTGCTGGCGTGATCCCGCGCAGCCTGTCTAACCTTTTCGTGTAGGGGATTCCCCTTGCGCGTGGATCGGATTAGCGTGTGACCCAATGCGCCACGCAGAGCGCGGTTCCGGGGTGTGCATGTCTTCCGTTCCATTGATCTTCTTGCCGGGTTTCATGTGCGATGCGCGGCTGTTTTGGCACCAGATCATCGCATTTTCCGCCGATCGCGCGGTGATCACGGTGCCTTTGCACGGAACCACGATCGAAGAAATGGCCTCCGCCGTACTGGCGGTGGCGCCGCCGCGTTTTGCCCTGATCGGGCATTGGCTGGGCGGGCTGGTGGCGATGGAAATTCTGCGTCGTGTGCCCGAACGGGTCAGTGAAATCGCCCTGCTTAATGTTTCGCCCTTGGCCGAGCCGCCCGCCGTCGCCGCGCAGCGCGAGCCGCGGATCATTCGCGCGCGCACCGGACGGCTTGATGAGGTGATGCTGGAAGAGGTGCCCGAGACCGCGCTGGCCCCCGGTGCGGGCCGCCCCGAGGTGCAGGCGATGCTGTTGGAGATGGCGGACGCGCTGGGGCCCGAGACCTTTACCCAGCAATCGCGCGCGCTGATGCGCCGCCCCGATCAGCAACGCGCACTGCGCGCCACGCGGGTGCGCGCGGTGCTGATCTGCGGTGAATATGACACGATCTGCCCGCCGCGCCGGCATGAAATTCTGGCCGAATTGATGCCGCAGGCGGAGTTTCGGTTGATCCTTGGCGCGGGGCATCTGTGCCCGCTGGAACAGCCGGTCAAGGTGTCGCGTGCGTTGCGCGATTGGTTTGAGGCGCCGCGTTAGCGGCGTTTGGGTGGGCGGCGACTGGCGCGCCGCAACCTGCGCAAAACCGCTGTTTGGGGGTTAGGCGCGGCCTCGGCTTAGAACCATTGGCCCGGTTCCATCAGGCCAAGATCCATCAATTGCTGACCGGTCCAGCTGAAACGCTCTGAATTGTGCCACATGAAGGTGGAAATGTCATAGGTGGAGCCGGGGTTGCGCTTGAGCGCCTTGGCCACGCGAAACGACACGATTGCCGCCGTCAGATTGTTATGCCACGGACAGGCGAAAGTGTTCCGTTCCTCGTCATTGAACGTATGGTCGGGGCGCAATTCCAGCCCCGGCGCGGTACGAAACAGCGCGATCCGGTCGATCTTGCGGCGTTTTTCGGGGATATGTTCGTCAAACCGCCACCGCAGCCCGCCAAAGAAATCAAGCTGGCGCTCTTTGGGGTGGTTGTGGTTCGCCGGATCGGGCCGCCCCAGCGCGTAATAGCCCGCGCGATCCAGCATCGCCTCGTCAAGGTTCACGCCATCGGGGTTCTTGTCCAGATCGGGCGCGTACAGGTCGATCACATAGGTCAGCATCGAAAAGCGCCGTTCTTCGGTGTGGAAGGCCAGCATTTCGCGCACGTTGCGATGGTCGCAAAACGGAAAGAACAGATATTCCGCATTGAAACAGTAATACATCCATGTGCCCACCGGCGCTGCGGCGATCAACGGGTTCAGCGCCGCCGCCAGCGCGCCATCGCGGTGCATGTCCCATGGGATGCGGTGGATTTGATCGGCCAGATCGTCGGGCAGCACCAGCGCTTCGGGCGCGTAAACCACCAAGGTGCGAAACCCCGCCGCCAGATGGTGGCGCAGGCAGCTTTCCACCTCGACCAGATCCTCGACAAGGATCACCGCCACCGGCCCGTTGGCAAGGGCAGTTTTAGCCGTGGAAAGGAAAGCGCTTTGCGATGGGTAATCCATATCCTGCCCGGTTTGCCCGTTTGCGCCAATGTCGCCAAAG
Source organism: Rhodobacter sp. TJ_12 (assembly GCF_020023995.1). Lineage (GTDB taxonomy): Bacteria > Pseudomonadota > Alphaproteobacteria > Rhodobacterales > Rhodobacteraceae > Rhodobacter. The sequence goes on from NZ_NRRD01000020.1 coordinate 55,346, forward strand.
CAGAGCCCGATTGCAAGCGGGGCCGACGGGCGTTGCAGCGGTTGCGAGGGGGGGCCGTTTGCGGTATCGACGCGCCGATCACGGAGAGCCCTATGACCGATGCGCCCGCCGAGCCCAAGAAGCTCTTTATCAAGACCTATGGCTGTCAGATGAATGTCTATGACAGCGAGCGCATGGCCGAGGCCATGGGCGCAAAGGGCTATGTGCCCACCGACGTGTTGGAAGACGCCGATCTGGTGCTGCTCAACACCTGCCACATTCGCGAAAAGGCGGCCGAGAAAGTCTATTCTGACCTTGGCCGACTGCGGCCCTACAAAGACGCCAAACCCGATCTGAAAATCGGCGTGGCGGGCTGTGTGGCGCAGGCCGAGGGCGAGGAAATCCTAAACCGCATGCCCTTGGTCGATCTGGTGGTGGGCTCGCAGAATTATCACCGCCTGCCCGAGATGGTCGCGGCGGCGGAACGTGGCGAACATCCGGTCGATACCGAATTCCCCGCCGAAGATAAGTTTGACCTTTTGCCCGAACGCCCGGTGCAGGCCCGCCCGACAGCGTTTTTGACCGTGCAAGAAGGCTGCGACAAGTTTTGTGCCTTTTGCGTGGTGCCCTATACCCGCGGGGCGGAAATCTCGCGCCCCGTCGCGCGGATCTTGGGCGAGGCCGAAAAGCTTGTGGCGAAGGGCGTGCGCGAAATCACGCTTCTGGGCCAGAATGTGAACGGCTACCATGGCGAGGGGCAGGGCGGCACATGGGGCTTGGGCCGTTTGGTGCGCGAATTGGCCCAGATCGATGGGTTGGATCGCATCCGCTACACGACCTCGCATCCCAATGATATGGCCGATGATCTGATCGAGGCGCATGGGCTGGAACCGAAGCTGATGCCCTATCTGCATTTGCCGGTGCAATCGGGCTCGGATCGGGTGCTCAAGGCGATGAACCGCAAGCATACTGCCGAAGACTATTTACGGCTGATCGAGCGCATTCGCGCCGCGCGCCCCGATATTCTGATTTCGTCCGATTTTATCGCGGGCTTTCCGGGCGAAACAGATGCCGACCATCAAGCGAGCCTTGATCTGATCCGTGAAGTGGGTTTTGGCGCGGCCTTTTCGTTCAAATATTCGCCCCGTCCGGGCACGCCCGCTGCGGGGCGCGAGGGCGTGCCGTCCGAGGTGGGCGATGCGCGGTTGCAGGAATTGCAGGCGCTGATCACCGCCCAGCAAAAGGCCGCGCAAGACAGCATGGTGGGGCGCACGGTCGGGGTTCTGTTTGAAAAGCCGGGCCGGATGGAGGGGCAGTGGGTCGGCAAATCCGACTATCTGCATGCGGTCCATGTCAAAGCCGAGGGGATCGGCCAAGGCACGCTTGCGCAGGTCAGAATCACCGCTGCCGGGCCGAATTCGCTGGCGGGCGAACTGGCCTAGGCCGGTTTGCCCGCCGCGGCGGGGCGGAAATCGCGCCGCGCGCATTGTGGCAAAGCGGTTTCGTCAGATCGTATTCGTGACGCATTCGCGCTGGTTTGTTTACGGTTCGGACACAATAACGGGGGAAAGTCCCTTCCTTTGTCTCAAGATTTTGTTACTCTCAGACAAATTCTATGACGCCTCGCCTTGCCACGGGGCGATGCTTTCAGGAGGCTTGGTGGGGATGACCAGATTGACCCAAGGATTGAAACCGGTTGGCCTGCGCCTTGGCGCAGCGGCCATTGTCCTTGCGGCCAGCTTCGGCATGGCCTCGGCGGATGAAACCTATGTGCCGACGATCTGGGTTGATCCCGATGGCTGCGAACATTGGGTGATGGATGACGGCGCGGAAGGGTATATGGACTCGCGCCGCACCCGCGATGGCCGCCCGGTGTGCCACCGCGACGTTTGCGGCGTGCTGCCCACCGATACGCTGTTTGCCACCGATAGCGCCCGGATCACCGCCTCTGGCCGTCAGACGCTCGAAAACTTCTTCTCGACCGCGCAGGCGCGCAGCTTCATCATCACCGGCCACACCGACAGCCGCGCCTCGGATGAATACAACATGCGCCTGTCCAAACGCCGCGCCGAAGCGGTGGCGGGCGTCGCGCAGGGGATCGGGGCGCCGGTTCTGGCCGTCAACTGGTATGGCGAGCGGATGCCGCGTGCGACCAATGCCACGTCGGCGGGCATGGCGCAAAACCGTCGCGTCGAAATCATCTGTGTGAAGTGAGGGGCTCGCCATGAACGGAACCAAACTCCTGCTCATCGGTCTGGCCGCAGGCGCGCTGGCCGCCTGTTCCGATGTCGGCCCCGACAAATCCATCGACCGGGGGATCAACAGCCACCACCTGAGCCAACTCAAGGCGGGCATCTGGATCGACCCGGAGGGCTGCGATCACTGGATCATCGATGATGGCGTCGAAGGTTATCTGACGCCGCGCGTCGATGATTACGGCAAGCCGATCTGCTCGGGCGCGGGGGCCCCCTCCACCGCTGTGGGGCCGTTCAAACAGGGCTCCCCGGTCGCCGATCCGCTCTGATCGGGGCAGGTGGGGCGCAAAATTCAGCGCCCGCCCAAAAACAAGGCATTCGGGCCGTGCGCTGCGTCGCACGGCCTTTTTCGTGACGAATGGGTGAATTTTGCGCCAATGCGCGCCGATTGGGCAAAACCATCTCTTGCGTCATTTAAGGGGTAGGTGCACCATATCTTTACCAACGCCAGTCAGGGAGACGTTCTTGGGCTTTAGCGCGATCACCCCCCCGCCCAGCACTCAGGATGCTTACGAGACGCTTCTCGAGTTTCCTGACAACCGATTGCTGATCGATCTTTGCGGAGAATTTGATCGCAATCTTGCGCAGGTCGAACACAAGATGTCGGTTCATATCCTGCGCCGGGGCAATCAATTGGCCGTGGTCGGCACGCCCGAAGCGCAAGAACAGGCGGCTGCCGTGCTCAATACGCTTTATGCGCGGCTTGAACAGGGCAAGACCTTGGACGCGGGCGAGATTGACGGCGCGATCCGCATGTCGGACTTGGGCCATGACGGCGTTTCGGTGGATGAACAGCTTGAGATGTTCGCCGCCGGAAAATACGAAATCCGCACCCGCAAGAAACAGATCGAACCGCGCACCGATGCGCAAAAGGCCTATGTCCGCGCGCTGTTCGAAAACGAATTGGCCTTTGGCATTGGCCCGGCGGGCACCGGCAAGACCTATCTGGCGGTCGCCGTGGGCGTGACCATGTTGATTGGCGGGCATGTCGACAAGATCATCCTGTCTCGTCCGGCGGTCGAGGCGGGCGAGCGGCTGGGCTTTTTGCCCGGTGACATGAAGGAGAAGGTCGATCCTTACATGCAGCCGCTTTACGATGCGCTGAATGATTTCCTGCCGTCCAAGCAGCTTGCGAAGCTGATGGAAGAAAAGCGCATCGAGATTGCGCCCTTGGCCTTTATGCGCGGGCGCACGCTGTCCAGCGCCTTTGTTGTGCTGGACGAGGCGCAAAACGCCACCACAATGCAGATGAAAATGTTCCTGACCCGTCTGGGGCAGGGCTCGCGCATGGTGATCACCGGTGATCGCACGCAGGTGGATTTGCCGCGTGGCACCGCCTCTGGCCTGCAAGATGCCGAACGCATTCTGGACGGGGTGAAGGGTATCGCCTTCAACTATTTCTCGGCCGCCGATGTGGTGCGTCACCCGCTGGTGGCCCGGATCATTGATGCCTATGACAAATCCGAAGGCGCATAGGCTGCGCCAGAGGGGACTCTGGGCAAGGTCCAAGCGGGGCGCAGGACAAGCGTCCCCGGCTTGGCCCGGATTTTGTCTTGCTGTGTGACGGGCGGCGGGGTAACGCGCGCAGATGCAGATTGAAATCGATATCGAAGACCCGCGCTGGGACGCGCTTGATCTGGGGGCGCGCGCGCAGGCTGCAGCGGCGGCGGTTCTGGCCGATCAGGGCATCGCGCCCGAGGGGGTGATCCTGTCGGTGCTGGGCTGTGACGATGCCCGGATTGCCGAATTGAATGCCGAATTTCGTGAAAAGCCCTTGCCGACCAATGTGTTAAGCTGGCCGGCAGAGGAGCGGGGCGCGGCAGATCCGGGCGTGGCCCCCGCGCCGCCCGGCCCCGATGTGTTCGGCGAGATTGAACTGGGCGATATTGCCATCGCTTATGATACCTGCGCGCGCGAGGCCGAGGCCGCAGGCAAATCCGTTCACGATCACGTCACACATTTGATGGTACATGGTGTTTTGCATCTTCTGGGGTATGACCATATCCGCGACCTAGACGCGCAGTTGATGGAAGCCGTTGAAGTGCGTATCTTGGCGGCTCTGGGGGTGGAAAACCCCTATGAGATATAGCGGCACCTGCCGCATTTTTGGAAAGGTAAGATGGGACAAGTCGCAGACGGAAGCAATTCCGCCGCCGTGCCCGCTTCGGACCCCGAAGCTGGCGAGAGTAACTCGGAGCCGCACTCTAGAGGGCTGTTCGGGCGTCTGTTCGGGGCGCTTGGCGCGGGCCCGGACGAAGAAGAGGCGCTCCACCCCAATGGGGCCGCGAATACCGCCAACACACCTGTCGGCCCGCCGGGGCTGGGCAATCTGCGCAAGATGCGGGTGGGCGATGTGGCGGTGCCGAAAGCGGAAATCGTCGCGGTGCCCGTGACCACGCCACGCGACGAATTGGTTGAGGTGTTTCGCGCGCAGGGTTATTCGCGCCTGCCGGTGTTCAAAGAAACGCTCGACAGCCCGATGGGGCTTGTTCATTTGAAAGATTTGGCGCTGGGCTGGGGCTTTGGCTCCGGTGTGGGGCGGTTTTCATTGCGCAAGCTGTTGCGCCCCTTGCTTTATGTGCCGCCGTCGATGCCGATTGGTGTTTTGCTGCAAAAAATGCAGGTGCAGCGCATCCATATGGCGTTGGTAATCGATGAATATGGCGGGGTCGATGGGCTGGTCACGCTTGAAGACCTGATCGAACAGGTGATCGGCGAGATCGAGGATGAGCATGACGAGGCCGAGGATGGGCTGTGGAAGCTTGAAAAGCCCGGCCAATGGCTTGTGCAGGCCCGCGCGCCGCTGGATGATTTCGAGCCCGAAATTGGCATGCAACTGGCCGACCCGGAAGAGCGTGGCGATGTCGATACGCTGGGCGGGCTTGTGGTGATGCAGATCGGGCGCGTGCCCGCGCGCGGCGAAGTCATCGTAGCCGAAAACGGTGTCGAATTCGAAGTGGTTGATGCCGAGCCGCGCCGGGTGAAACGGCTGCGGGTGCGTCTGCCCGGCGTCGCCCCCGCCGAGTAAACCCTGAATGCGCGTTCCCGCCGGTTACAACCCGCTTTGGCGCCCGCTTGTCTGGGGGCTGGCGGCAGTGCTGGGCGGGGGCGTCGCGTTGGGGCAGGCCCCGTTCGATCTGTGGTGGCTGGCGCTGATCGCGCTGACCTTCCTCATCCCGCTGGGGCTCCGCACGGCGCCCTTTAAGGCGGGGCTTGCCGCAGGCATGGGCTATGGCGCGGTGACGATGTTCTGGATCGTCGATCCGTTCTTCGTCGAGCCCGAGATTTACGGTTGGATGGCGCCCTTTGCGCTGTTTTTCATGGCCTTGGGGATGGGCGTCTTTTGGGCGCTGGGCATGGGGCTTGGGGCAAAACTGGGCCGGGGGGAGCCGTCGCGCGCCTTGGGGTTGGTGCTGGGCCTTTTTGCTGCCGATTTCGCGCGCTCGTATCTTTTCACCGGCTTTCCCTGGGTGCTGTTCGGCCATATCTGGCTTGAGACCCCGGTGGCGCAATGGGCCTCGGTCGTGGGGGCGCTGGGCTTGGGGCTTTTGACGCTTGGCCTTGCGGTCGCGCCTTGGCTTGTGCCGGTGCCGGGCAAACGCTGGCTGGCCGATATCGTCGCCGCGCTGGTTTTGGGGCTGGTGTGGTGGGGCGGCGCGGCGCGACTGAACGATCCGCTGCCCGCGCGCGACACGCCCATAAACCTGCGCATCTTGCAGCCCAATGCCCCGCAAGATCTGAAATGGGACCCGGCCTATGCCGAGCAATTCTTTTTCCGGCATCTGGATCTGACGGCCAAGCCGCCTGCCGAAGCCAAGCCCGCGCCCGATCTGATCTTGTGGCCAGAAACCGCGGTGCCCTTCTTGCTGAACCGTCCCGGCGCGGGGCTTGAGATGGTGGCCGAGGCCGCCCAAGGCACGCCGGTTGTGCTGGGCATCCAGCGGGGCGAGGCTTTGCGCTATTACAATTCGCTTGCGGTGATCGGCGCGGGCGGCGCGGTGCGCGCCACCTATGACAAAGTGCATCTGGTGCCCTTTGGCGAATATATCCCCTTTGGCGATGCCTTTGCGAAAATCGGTATCACCGCCTTTGCCGCGCAGGCGGGCAATGGCTATTCGGCAGGGGCGACGCGCAAACTGTTGGATCTGGGGCCGCTGGGTGTGGTGCAGCCGCTGATTTGCTATGAGGCGGTGTTTGCCCATGAAATTTCGGGCCGCGATCCGCGCCCGGATTGGTTGTTGCAAATCACCAATGATGCATGGTTTGGCACCTTTTCCGGGCCATATCAGCATCTTGCCCAAGCGCGGTTTCGGGCGATCGAATTTGGTCTGCCGCTTGCGCGGTCGGCCAATACCGGGGTGAGCGCGCTGATCGACGCGCGGGGGCGCGTGATTGAAAGCTTGGATATGGGCGAGGAAGGCGTGATCGATGCGCCCCTGCCGCCCACCGCGCCGCTGACCATTTACGCAAAGATCGGGGATTACCCCTTGCTTGAGGGGCTTTTCGCGCTGGCTTTGGTTCTTTTTGCCACTGCGCGCTTTGCGCGCGTTGACCGGGGGCGGAACCAAGGCTAGGCAGGATCATCCGTTCCAACGGCTTCCTGGCGGGACGGAGCATTTTCCTAATGGAGCACTTCTTACATGTCTCGCACGAACTATGTCTTTACCTCCGAATCCGTTTCGGAGGGCCACCCCGACAAGGTCTGCGACCGCATCTCTGATGCCGTCCTCGATGCCTTCCTTGCCGAAGAACCCAACGCCCGTGTCGCCTGTGAAACCTTCGCAACCACCAATCAGGTGGTCGTCGGTGGCGAAGTGGGGCTTTCGGACAAGACGCGCCTTGCCGAATTCATGACCCGGATCGACGGGCTCGTGCGCGATTGCGTGAAGGACATCGGCTACGAACAAGATGCCTTCCACTGGGCGACGCTGAACTTCGCCAACTATCTGCACCCGCAATCGGCCCATATCTCGCAAGGCGTCGACAAGGACGGGGCCGGCGACCAAGGTATCATGTTCGGTTACGCCACTGACGAAACCGATGCGCTGATGCCCGCGCCGATCCAATACAGCCACGCGATCCTGCGCCGCTTGGCCGAGGTGCGCAAATCCGGCGAAGCCGATACGCTTGGCCCGGATGCGAAATCGCAGCTTTCGGTGCGTTACGAAGACGGCAAACCCGTCGGCGTGACCTCGATCGTGCTGTCGACTCAGCACAAATACGAAAGCCAAACCTCGGATGATATCCGCGCCATCGTCGAACCCTATATCCGCGAGGTGCTGCCCGCAGGTTGGATCGACGAGAAAACCGAATGGTGGGTGAACCCGACCGGCACCTTTGTGATCGGTGGTCCCGATGGGGATGCCGGTCTGACGGGCCGCAAGATCATCGTCGACACCTATGGCGGTGCGGCGCCGCATGGCGGCGGCGCCTTCTCGGGCAAAGACCCGACCAAGGTGGACCGTTCGGCGGCTTACGCGGCGCGCTATCTGGCGAAAAACGTCGTGGCGGCCGGTCTGGCCAAGAAATGCTGTATCCAAGTCAGCTATGCCATCGGCGTGGCGAAGCCGCTGTCGATCTATGCCGACACCTATGGCACCGGCACCGTGCCCGAGGCCGAGATCGAGCGCGTCGTGGCGCAATGCATGGACCTGACGCCGCGCGGCATCCGCGAGCATCTGGACCTGTGCAAGCCGATCTATGCGCGCACCGCAGCTTATGGCCACTTTGGCCGCGCGCCCGAAGCCGATGGTGGCTTCTCGTGGGAGCGCACCGATCTGGTCGAGGCGCTGAAGAAAGCGCTCTGATCCCTAGATCAGACCATTTTGCGCAAGGGGGCCTTCGGGCCCCCTTTTTATGTAGTGTCTGCGTTGTCTTGGAGCGGGTCAGAGACCGCGTTGACCATGGGCACGAATGTCGCCGGTGGTCAGCACCGGAGAGGCGTCGATATCCTCGGCATCCAGCATCGCCGCCACCCGCTCCAGCGAGGCGACAAGCTGCATCTGTTCCCAATCCTGCATCCGTTCAAAGGCGCGCACAAAGCGCTGTTGCAATGCATCGGGGGCATCTTTCACCGCTGCGCGCCCGGCCTCGGTGATTGCCACATGCGATTGCCGCCGGTCGATTTCGGAGCGTTGGCGCTCAACCAGACCCGCCGCAACCAGCTTGTCGACCAGTGCGGTGATCGTGGCCTGTGTGACCCCCATCTGTTCGGATAGTGCCTTCGATGTGGCCGCACCTTCCGCGCGCCCGGCAATGATCTGCAAAACGCGCAGCTTGGCCGGGGTCAATCCGGCGGCTTGTGCAAGGTCACGCTCATAAAGGGCGGTCGCCCGCAGGATGCGGCGCAGCGCGATCAGGCTTTCATCGACACGGTCGGCAGAGGCTGAAGTCATGGCGCTACTTTCGCACGAAGCGACAGGATACTTCAATGCACGAAACATTTCTGTGACACTGCTTTGTATGGCAAAGGATGTATCGGGGAAATATATTGCGCGCACAGGTATTTGCGGGGTCAAAAATGTCAGAAATGGTCGCAAACGGAACAAATGTCGCTTCACGGTTGAAATTTTGGGCTCAATGGTTTACTTAGTCACGCGAAGCAACTGGGAGGCACCCATCCATGCCGAAAGCCATCGACGAAGACCGAACCTTTCCGCCCCGCCTGCGCAAGCCGGTTGCGACGGACGGGGCCGCGATCTGGGCGCTTGTGAAAGCCTGCAAGCCGCTTGATGAAAACTCGATGTATGCCAATCTGATTCAGGCCGATCATTTCCGCGACACCTGCGTGGTGGCTGAACGCGGCGGAGAGATCGTGGGCTGGATTTCGGGGCACATGATCCCTGGCACCAACGACTTCTTTGTCTGGCAGGTCGCCGTTAGCCCCGCCGCGCGCGGGCTTGGTCTTGGCCGCAAGATGCTGCACGAACTTCTGTCGCGTGAGGCCTGTGCCGAGGCGCGCAACCTAAAGACCACGATCACGCCGGATAATGCGGCGTCTTGGGCGCTGTTTCGCAGCTTTGCCCGCGCCATTGGCGGCACGCTCACCGATGCGCCGCATTTCGAGCGTGACACCCATTTCGCGGGCGAACATGCCACCGAACATATGGTGACGATCGCCCTGCCGCAGGCGCTGGCCCGCGCGGCCTGATCCGCCTGCCTTATCTTCCCAATCTCAATCCCCAACGCACAAGGATGCGAAAGGATTTCCTATGTCTAACGCTATGACCCAAAACATTTTTGAGCGCCGCGAAAGCCAGGCCCGCTCTTACTGCCGCTCGATGCCGGCGCTGTTCACCTCTGCCTCCGGTTCGGAACTCAAAGACGCTGAGGGCAACACCTATATCGACTTTCTGGCGGGCTGCTCCTCGCTCAACTACGGGCATAATGACCCGGATATGAAGGCCGCGCTGATCGAGCATATCGCGTCCGATGGCATCGCCCATGGGCTCGATCTGCACACCAATGCCAAGGGGGCCTTTCTGGAGGCGTTCGAGCGCCATATCCTGAAACCGCGTGGCATGGATCACCGGATCATGTTCACCGGCCCGACTGGGGCCAATGCCGTCGAGGCGGCGATGAAAATGGCGCGCAAGGTGACGGGGCGGACCAATATCATCGCCTTCACCAACGGCTTTCATGGCGTGACCATGGGCGCGCTGGCGGCCACCGGCAACGGTTATCACCGCGGCGGCGCCGGGATGGATAAATCGGGCGTGACCCGGCTGCCGTTTGACGGCTATGCCGAAGGGGTGGATAGCGCCGCGCTGCTTGAACAGATGCTCGATGACCCCTCGGGCGGGATCGATGCGCCCGCCGCGATCATCCTTGAGACCGTGCAGGGCGAAGGCGGGCTGAATGCCGCGCGTCCCGAATGGGTGCGCCGCATTGCCGATCTGGCGCAAAAGCATGGGGCGCTGTTGATCATTGACGATATTCAGGCGGGCGTGGGCCGGACCGGCACCTTCTTCTCGTTCGAGCGGATGGGCGTTACGCCCGATATCGTCACCATGGCGAAATCCTTGTCGGGCTTTGGCCTGCCGATGGCGATGGTTCTGGTGCGCCCGCATCATGACGTGTTCGGCCCGGCGGAACACAATGGCACCTTCCGTGGCAACACCCATGCGTTCATCACCGCCAAGGTGGCGATCGAGAAATTCTGGGCCGATGACCGTTTCCAGCGCGAGTTGGCCGACAAATCCTTGATGCTGACCTCGGCGCTGCAACAGGTCGCGGCGCTCGTGCCCGATGCCGAACTTAAGGGGCGTGGCATGATGCAGGGTGTCGATGTGCGCGATGGCGCACTGGCCGCCGATATCTGTGCGCGCGCCTATGCGATGGGCCTTGTCGTCGAAACCTCGGGCAACCGCGATCAGGTGGTGAAAATTCTCGCCCCGCTGACCACACCGCAACACACCTTCCGCAAAGGCTTTGACATCTTGCTGAGCGCGACGCGCGCGGCGATGGCCGATCGTCTCAAACTGGCGGCGGAATAAGGAGGACCAAGCTATGATCGTGCGTGATTATCATGACATCGTGAAAAACGAACCCGGCCGCGTCGTGTCGGATGCGAAATGGACCTCGATTCGGATGCTTTTGGCGAGCGATAAAATGGGCTTTTCGTTCCATATCACCCATTTGCAAGCTGGCTCGGAACATGTTTTCGAATACAAAAACCACTTTGAAAGCGTCTATTGCATGCAGGGCAAGGGCGCGATCACCGATCTGGCGACCGGCGAGACGCATCAAATCCGCCCCGGCGTGATGTATGCGCTGAATGAAAACGACCGGCACCGTTTGGTGGCGGAAGAAGAGCTGGTGATGGCCTGTGTGTTCAACCCGCCGGTGACGGGCACCGAGGTGCACCGCGAAGACGGCTCTTACGCCCCGGCCGAAGAGGTGGCCTGATATGGCCCATACGGTAGAGAAAATCGGCGGCACCTCGATGTCGCGCATCGACGAATTGCGCGATGCGCTGATCATCGGGGATCGCGAAGGGCCCGATCTTTATGGCCGCATTTTCGTGGTATCGGCCTTTGGCGGGATCACCAACCTGCTTTTGGAGCATAAAAAGACCGGCGAGCCCGGTGTTTTTGCGGCCTTTGCCAATGATGATGTCAGCGATCATGGCTGGCACGAGCGGCTGGATACGGTGGCGCAGGCCATGCGCGAGGCGCATGCGCATGTGCTGGATCATCCGGCCGATGTGGAAAGCGCCGATGCGTTTGTGCGCGAACGGGTTCTGGGCGCGCGCGATTGCCTGATCGACCTGCAACGCCTTGTGTCCTATGGCCATTTCCGTCTGTATGAACATATGGGCCAGACCCGCGAATTGCTGTCGGGGCTGGGCGAGGCGCATTCGGCCTTTGTCACCGCGCTGATGCTGACGCGGGCGGGGGTGAATGCACGCTTCATCGATCTGTCGGGCTGGCGCGACCGGGGCGATGTCAGCCTTGATGAGCGGATCATGGGCGCGATGGAGCGGGTCGATCCGACGACCGAAATGCCCATCGTCACCGGCTATGCGCAATGCGCCGAAGGGCTGATGAGCGAATTCGATCGGGGCTATTCCGAGGTGACCTTTTCGCGGCTGGCCGCGCTGACAGGCGCGCGCGAGGCGATCATTCACAAGGAATTCCACCTGTCGTCGGCCGATCCCAACCTTGTGGGCGCACAGAACGTGCGCAAGCTGGGCCGCACCAATTATGACGTAGCCGATCAACTTTCGAACCTTGGGATGGAGGCGATCCACCCGAAAGCGGCGAAGATGCTGCGCCAATCGGGGGTGCCTTTGCGCGTGACCAATGCGTTTGAACCGCATGATCCGGGCACCTTGATCGACGACCAGCCTGCGGAACAGGCGGCGGTCGAGATCGTCACCGGGCTGGATCTGTATGCGCTTGAGGTGTTCGAGCAGGATATGGTCGGGGTGAAGGGCTATGACGCCGCGATCTTGGATGTGCTGACGCGCCATAATGTGCGCATCGTCTCCAAGGTGTCGAACGCCAATACGATCACCCATTATGTCGATGCCTCGCTCAAGACGCTGCGCCGGGTGGAGAAAGACCTCAATAGCCGGTTTCCCTCGGCCGATGTGACCTCGCGCGCGATTTCGATGGCGTCTGTCGTCGGGCGCGATCTGGCGGGGCTGTCGGTGCTGCAACGCGGGCTTGTGGCGATTGCCGAAGCCGGGCTGGAAGCGATTGGCGCGAGCCAGGGGCCGCGCAATGTCGATGTGCAATTCATCCTAGAGCGGGACTCGCTCAAACCGGTGATCGCGGCCTTGCATGGCGCGCTGGTGGAACAGAATTCTGCGCAAAAGGCGCGCCCGAAACTGTCGCGTGCGGCCTGAAACGGCCCGAACCGGGCCGCGGCTCAGCGCGGCGCCTAAACATCCATGACACGCGGCGGGCCCTTGCCCGCCGCGTCTCTTTTTGTGCGCAATGTCCTTTGCGGCCTTGCCCAGTGGGCGCTTGGGGGCTGTCTCACGCGTCGCTGGGGCTGGTGAACAACATCCGGCGCGGCGCGGGCGGGCTGTCGATGTTGCGCTGGGCCAGCTCGATGCGGGCAAGCTGGGTGAAGCGCCGCCCGACCGCCCATTGTGCGGCGGGGGCCGTGCGCAACAGCGCGCGGAACGTATAGACCCCTTCGGCCATGGCGGTGATCCCTTGCAGATCGATATCGCCGCGCAATTCGGCCCCAAGATCAGAGGCTTCAAGCTGTGCAAAGGCGCTGCGCATCGCCTCGGCCACGGCGGCGACGGGCACCTCGCCTGCGATCGGGAATTCGGCCACATGGGCCGAGAAATCGCGCGTCATGTTCGAAACCGTCGTGACGGCGGAGAACGGCACCACATGCAAGGTGCCATCCAGCGCGCGCAGCCGGATCGAGCGGATCGAGACCCGCTCCACCCCGCCAGAAAGTCCCGCGACCTCGACCACATCGCCTTCGTTCACGGCGTTTTCGATCTGGATGAAAATGCCGGTGATGATGTCTTGCACCAGCTTTTGCGCGCCAAAACCAACGGCGATGCCGACCACCCCGGCGCCCGCCAAAAGCGGTGCCACGTCGAGCCCAAGCTGGGCCAGCGCCAGCATTAGGGCAATGACAATCACCGCAAAGCCAAAGGCATTGCGGAAAAGCCGCAACAATGTGCGTCGGCGGTTGTATTCGCGCCGTCCGGGCAAGGCGGTGGCCAGCCAGCGATCAAACAGCGCCGAAAGTGCCAACCACAGCGCGCCGGCGCCCGCCAGCACCAAGCCCGCCGAGACAAGCCGCCAGAACCCCGCTTGCACCGCCGCCGAAGTGGCCAGCGCCAGCGGATCAATCAGCCCCCAGCCCGCCAAAAGCGCCACAGCCGCCAGCGCCAAAAGCAGACCCGCGCCAAGCGCCGCACCCGCTTGTTTCAGCGGCGCATAGTCATCTTGGATGGGGGGCGGCAGATCGGTGCCCGCCATATCATCCAGCCCGCTTTCGCCCCAAAGCCGCAGCCCCGCCGCAACCAAGATCAGCGCGGCCACCGTGCCGCCAAGCGCCGAGAGCACGATCTGGCCGGCCAGCGCCGGCATGGTGATGGTGACAAGCCAAGCATGCAGCGCGGCTAGCGAGGCGGGCCAAGCCCAAAGGCCGGGCGTGCGCGTGAGCAAGATCGAGGCGCGCCGGGTGCCGCCCGTGGGGGGCGCGGCGGGATCAGGCACCAGATCGGTGGCGCGCAATGCCTTGGCGGCGCGCACCACGCGGGTGATCCCCCACAGCGCGGCCAAAAGCGCGAGCGTCGCCACCAAGACCCGCATTGGGCGCAGCACCGCAAGCCCGGCAATCTCGCGCAGGCCGGGGGCGACGAACATCATCCCCTGAATGACAATGCCCAAAGGCAAGATGGCATTGCGGTAGATCGCGCGTTGCAGTCCCGGCGCGACCCATGACAGGCTGCGTCCGGTTTCGGCCTCGGGGCTGGCCACGATGGCCAGTGCGGCGCGCGCCAGCCCAAAAAGCGCAAAGGCCGAAAGATACAGCGTTTGCAGCACGAACAACTGCCCCGTCAGGGCCGACATCCAGCTTGCGACGCCCAGCCCCACCGCCCAGGCCCCGCCAAGCGCCACCAGCCGCAAGGCGGTGGCGATAGCCGTGCCTTGCAGCCGCGCCAGCGTGCCTTTGCGCCCGACCGGGCGGCGGCGCCAATGGGTAAGCGCCGCGCTCAGCAAAAGCGAGGTGCCGACGGTGACCACGATCGAAGTGACAAGCGAGGCCAGTTCCGCCGCCGCCAGCGCCTGCCAGATCGTGCCTGCCAAGGCATCGGCACTGGAAAGCCGGGAGAGTTCGCGCACCAGCGCGGTGATCTGTTCGCGCGTGATGCCCGCAAGATCATGGCCCAGCCCGGTGCCAAGGTCGAGCGCTTGCGTCGCAAGCGGCACATCCGAGACCGGGGGCAAGACCGGGGCCGGTGTCTCGGAGGGGCTGATCGTTGGCGCATCGGGAGTATTCGCCGCCGCTGTGTCAGAGCGGGTTTCTGTTCCGGTGCCCGATCCGCTGTCAGCGGGGGCGGCGGTTGGCGCGGCCGGGTCTGTCTGCGCCGGGGGCGCGGCGGTTTGGGGGGCGGTTTCTTGGTTTTGGGCTGCGCCGGGCAGCGCCAAGGCCAGCATCAAAATCAGGGCGGCGATGGCGGCTGTTCCCGGTGCTTTGGTCATTCTGTCCCCTTTGCCCGTTGTGTGTTGGCCCCTTTGGGGGCGCGCGCGTGTGACGCATGCTAGCGGTGCGGGTGCGATGCGAAAAGCGCCAGCATGGCGCAGCGTGGCACACCGAGCCCAAGGGGCAACGCGCCACGCCACACCCGGTTCCCTGAAATGGAAAAGGGCAGCCGCGCGGGCTGCCCTGATCTCGCGCAGTATGGCGCGCGCTTAGGCGTGGATCGCGCCGTCGCCGCAGGCCAGCGCCGCTTCGCGCACCGCTTCCGAATAGGTCGGATGTGCATGGCAGGTCAGCGCCAAATCCTGCGCCGAGGCGCCAAATTCCATTGCCACGCAGACTTCGTGGATCAGATCGCCCGCACCGGGGCCGATGATGTGGCAGCCCAGAATCCGGTCGGTTTTCGCATCGGCCAAAAGCTTCACAAACCCATCGGCCTGGAACACGGCCTTCGCACGGCCATTGCCCATGAAGGAAAACTTGCCGACCTTATAGGCGCGGCCTTCCTGTTTCAGCGCATCTTCGGTTTTGCCGACCGAGGCCACCTCGGGCGTGGTGTAGATCACGCCGGGGATCACATCGTAATTCACATGGCCATGTTTGCCCGCAATCACCTCGGCCACGGCCATGCCCTCGTCTTCGGCCTTATGGGCCAACATCGGGCCGGTGATCGCATCGCCAATCGCATAGATGCCGGGCACAGAGGTCGCCCAATGGTCATTGGTTTTTACCTGACCGCGCGGCAGCATCTCAACGCCGAGCGCCTCAAGCCCCAAACCGCCGGTAAAGGGTTTGCGGCCGGTGGCGACCAGCACCACCTCGGCCTCGATCTCATGGGCGCTGTCGTCTTTGCGCAGGGTGTATTTGACGGTGTTCTTGCCCTTGGCCTTGGTGACCTCGCTCACCGCCGCGCCGAGCACGAATTTCAGCCCCTGTTTGGCGAGGATTTTTTGCAAGCCCTTAGCGATTTCGGTATCCATGCCCGGCGTGATCGCATCAAGATATTCGACCACGGTCACCTCGGCGCCAAGGCGTTTGTAGACCGAGCCAAGTTCCAGCCCGATCACGCCAGCGCCGATCACCACCATGGATTTCGGCACTTTGGGCAGCGACAGCGCCCCGGTGGAGGTCACGACGCTGGTTTCATCGATCTCGATGCCGGGCAGGCTGGCGGCCTCGGACCCGGTGGCGATGACGATGTTCTTGGCGCTGTGCACCTCGTCGCCGACTTTCACCTGACCCGCCGCCGGGATCGAGCCCCAGCCTTGCAGATAGGTGACCTTGTTCTTTTTGAACAGGAACTCGATCCCCTTGGTGTTGCCGTCGATCACATCTTGTTTGTAGGCCTGCATCTGCTTCCAATCGACCGAGGGGGCTTTGCCCTTCAGCCCCATCTTGGCGAAGTTATGCTCTGCCTCGTGCAATTCATGCGTGGCATGCAACAGCGCTTTGGAGGGGATGCAGCCCACATTGAGGCAGGTGCCGCCCAAGCTGCCGCGCCCCTCGACGCAGGCGGTTTTGAGCCCCAATTGGGCGCAGCGAATGGCACAGACATAGCCGCCCGGGCCGCCGCCGATCACGATAACGTCGAATTCTGCCATGGGTTTACGTCCTTTTTGACTGAGCGCGCCGGGGGGCTGTCTGCCCCCCAACCAACTGTTTGGGAATGCGGAGAGAGCTAGGATCTCCCGTGAGAACGCGCTTTTTGCGCCATTTCCTTCGCTGCTGACGGCACAGAAGTGGAATTTACTTCGTCTGCAAGACGATGGACTGGAGCGACCAAACCGTAGACAGTTACCCCTTTTTCTTCGAAGAAAGCCACAGCATCTCGGTTATTGAACTCAGTGTTCGACGCAATGCCATTAGCGATGGCATACGCATCTTTCACGGAGACTACATCATAGACTTCAAACTCTTCGCGCTTCTTGGGCATTTGATCCGCTCCATGCAGGAAAAGCTTCACAGATCCATCAGCAGGCGGCGCGGATCTTCGAGCGCTTCTTTGACGCGCACCAAGAAGGTCACCGCGCCTTTGCCATCGACGATGCGGTGGTCGTAGGAAAGCGCCAGATACATCATCGGGCGGATCACGATCTGACCCTTCACCACCATCGGGCGCTCTTGGATTTTATGCATGCCCAAAATGCCCGATTGCGGCGGGTTCAAGATCGGGCTCGACATCAGCGAGCCGTAAACGCCCCCGTTCGAGATGGTGAAGGAGCCGCCTTGCATTTCCGCCATGGTCAGCTTGCCGTCGCGGCCGCGTTTGCCCAGTGCGCCGATTTCCTTTTCAATCGTCGCAAAGCCCTTGGCATCGGCATCACGCACCACCGGCACGACCAGACCCGAGGGCGTGCCCACGGCCACGCCCATATGGACATAGTTTTTGTAAATGATGTCGCCGCCATCGATTTCGGCGTTCACCTCGGGCACTTCCTTCAGCGCGTGGCAGCAGGCTTTGACGAAGAAGGACATAAAGCCCAGCTTCACGCCGTGCTTTTTCTCGAACTGATCTTTGTAGGCGTTGCGCAACTCCATCACCGCGGACATGTCCACCTCGTTATAGGTGGTCAGCATCGCGGCGGTGTTTTGCGCGTCTTTCAGGCGCCGCGCGATGGTGGCGCGCAGCCGGGTCATTTTCACCCGTTCCTCGCGTGCGGCATCTTCGGCGGGTACCGGGGCGCGCGGCACCGAAGCCGGCGGCGGCGCGATCGAGATCGGCGTAGCGGTGGGGGCAGGGGCCGGGGACGGGGTGCCCGCAGCAGCGGCGGCGACATCTTCTTTCATGATCCGGCCATCGCGGCCCGTGCCTGTGACCTGATCGGGCGACAGGCCCGCTTCGGCCATCGCCTTTTTCGCCGCGGGCGCATGTTCGACATCTTTGCCGCCCGCCGCCGGGGCAGGGGGGGCTGCCGGGGCATCGGCCTTTTTCGGG
>NZ_NRRD01000021.1 GCF_020023995.1 Rhodobacter sp. TJ_12
CCGGCCTCCTGCTCTTTGATCATCCCGATAATCTGTGCCTCGGTGAAACGGCTCTTTCGCATTCGTCTGCTCCTTCAGGTTGGGCAGACTCTACATCAGATTGAGGGAACTTCCGGGGGGCAGGTCAACCACGACCTCGATCCCTTTCGCCTTGATCCGCTTCATAATCCCTTGGATGGAGCTTTGGCGGAAGTTGTCTGACCCGGCCTTCATCACAAGCCGATATACGCCGACGGTCGCCGGTTTCATGGCGATGATCCGGTCGGACAGGAAATCCTTGCGCGTCCGGTTCGCATCTACGATCGCCGCGATCAGGTTTTGCGGCACCTCTGAATAGTTTGCCAGAAGCTGTTTGGTATCTTTGGGCAGGCAGTAGCCGCCATAGCCGAAAGAGGGGTTGTTGTAATGCATCCCGATGCGCGGATCGTGGCCAACGCCTTCGATGATTTGCCGGGTGTCGAGCCCATGTGCGAGCGCATAGCTGTCAAGCTCGTTGAAATAGGCCACGCGCAGGGCAAGGTAGGTATTGGCAAAAAGCTTCACCGCCTCGGCCTCGGTCGGATCGGTGAACAACACGGGGATGTCGCTGTCCAAGGCGCCTTCGATCAGCAAATCCGCAAAGTCCCGGGCCCGTTCTGATTTTTCCCCCACCACGATGCGCGACGGGTGCAGGTTGTCGTAAAGCGCGCGGCCTTCACGCAGGAATTCCGGGCTGAAGATAATCTGGTCACAGCCCAGACGCTCTGACAGCTCTTTCGTGTAGCCGACCGGAATGGTCGATTTGATCACGATCACCGCATCGGGGGCGATTTCGCGCACCTTGGCAATGACGGCGTCGACACTCGATGTGTCGAAGAAATGTGTCTGGGAATCGTAATTGGTGGGGGTGGCCACGATTACGAATTCTGCGCCTTCAAATGCCTCTTGCGGATCGGTCGTCGCGCTTAGGTTCAACGGTTTTTGCGCCAGATAGTCTTCAAGTTCGGTATCCACGATCGGGCATTTGCGCGCATTGATCTGTGCCACCCGGTCTGCATCGATATCCAGCATCCGCACTTGGTTGTGCTGTGCCAGCAATACCGCGTTTGACAGGCCAACATAGCCAATCCCGGCGACGGCAATTTTCCGATCAGACATGAATTATTCTCCGAATGCGTCTGTGAGCGGGCTCAGAGACTTGCGCCCCGCTACGCTTACTTGCGCGGACATTCGCGCGTGCCGCGGCGAAGGCCAAGCAGAAAGTTCAGCGATCCCGCCAGAAGCCAGCCGGCGCCCATCGGGCGGGCAGGCGCAAGACTGCGGCAGGGCATTTGCGGTTGTTTTGCCACTGGGGCGCAGGTAAATATCAGCGAAGATATAAAAGACAGGTCCGGACAGGCGCTTCGTGTCCGCTGCGCATCGGGAAGGCCGGACATATTGATGGACAAAGCATGACGAAAACGGCCTTGATTACCGGCATCACGGGGCAGGACGGGTCCTACCTCGCGGAATTCCTTCTTGAAAAAGGATATGAAGTTCACGGCATCAAGCGCCGGGCCTCTTTGTTCAATACCCAGCGGGTCGATCACATCTATGAAGATCCGCATATCGATAATGCCCGGCTGAAACTGCATTACGGTGATCTGTCGGATACGTCGAACCTGACGCGGATTCTTGAGGAAGTGCAGCCCGACGAAGTCTACAACCTCGGCGCACAATCCCATGTCGCTGTCAGCTTCGAGGCCCCGGAATACACCGCCGATGTTGATGCGATTGGCACCTTGCGGCTTTTGGAGGCGATCCGGTTTCTGGGGCTGGAAAAAAAGACCCGGTTCTATCAGGCCTCGACCTCGGAACTTTTCGGGCTCGTTCAGGAAATTCCGCAGCGCGAAACCACGCCGTTCCACCCGCGCAGCCCCTATGCTGTTGCCAAGATGTATGCCTACTGGATCGCGGTGAACTATCGCGAGGCCTATGGGATGTATGCCTGCAACGGCATCCTGTTCAATCACGAGTCGCCCCGCCGTGGCGAGACCTTCGTGACCCGCAAGATCACGCGTGGTCTGGCCAATATCGCCATGGGACTCGAACCCTGCCTCTATATGGGCAATATCGACAGCCTGCGCGACTGGGGGCACGCAAAGGATTATGTCCGCATGCAGTGGATGATGCTGCAGCAAGATACGGCCGAGGATTTCGTGATCGCGACGGGCGTTCAGTATTCTGTGCGCGAATTCATCACCTGGACCGCGCGGGAATTGGGGATCGAGCTGGAATTCTCTGGTGAGGGGGTGGATGAAATCGCGACGGTCAAATCGGTGGACAATGCCATCGCCCCGATGCTGAAGGCCGGTGATGTGGTGATGCGCATCGATCCGCGTTATTTCCGCCCGGCAGAGGTGGAAACCCTTCTGGGCGATCCGACCAAGGCGAAGGAAAAGCTGGGCTGGACCCCGGAAATCACGGCGCAGGAAATGTGTGCAGAAATGGTTGCGGAAGATCTGCGGACCGCGAAGCGCCACGCGCTTTTGAAAGCACATGGCCTGGATCTGCCGGTCAGCGTGGAGGGCTGACAGGACCTGTCTTTGGACAGTGCAATCCCGTCTCCGGCCAGTCATAAGACTTTGGGCGGAAATATGCAGGGCAGCGAAGGAGTAGATCGGGATGTTTGATACTGCGAGTTTCTTGAAGGGGTTGGTATCCACCGCGACCGAGTTGCCTCATGTCACACTCGGGACCAAGTATGGGGCCTGGGAAATCCCTGAATTCGCGCTTGAAAGCTGCAAGACGGTTTATTCCTTTGGCGCCGGCACAGACATCAGCTTTGACGTCGCGGTGGCACATCGGTACGGGCTGACGGTTCACATCTTCGATCCGACCCCCGGCGCGAAGAAGTTCTACGACCGGGTCGTGAAAAATATCCATAGCGCCTCTCCAGAGGGGATCATCCGGGCCGAGCACGAACAGCACTGGTATCGGGTGCCGGTCTCGGTCCTCGACAAGCTGCATTTCCATGAGATCGGGATCTGGGATGCGGACGATGTCGTGAAATTCTACAGCCCACAGAACGAGGCGCATATCTCGCATTCGATTGTCAATCTGCAGCGAACCGAGACTTATTTCGAGGCAAACGTTCGGCGCCTGTCGACCATCGTCGCGGACATTGGGGTGTCGCCCGATATTATCAAGATCGATATCGAAGGGGCAGAATACACTGTCCTTGCCGATTTCAGCAAGCAAGACATCCGGCCGCTGGTGTTCTGCATCGAGTTCGATGAGCTGAATCACCCGATGGATGACAACTGGCCGGATCGGATTACACAAGCCGTGAACTCTTTGACAAATTTGGGCTACGTTTGCACCTACGCGACGGATGATGGTCTGTGTTTCGTGCGGAAAGAAGGCCTGCCTGCGTGAGGCATAAAGGGGTTCTCGGGAGCTTCGCACAGGTCGGCAACGGGCCTTTCTAGGAAATACGGAAGATGACTGTGGAAAGCAAAGCGATGCGCGTGCTGGTTCTTGGCTTCAGCGTAACGGCAGAAAAGAACGGTTATGTCGAAGCGGCTGCCGAAAGGCTCGCGGCAGACGGGCTGCCGCGCCCGATAGATCTGCGTAAGGTCGGGCTCGGCGGGTTTCACCCGTCGAACCTGCCGCCACTGATCGACTACATCCTTGATAGGGAAAAGCCCGATGCCGTGGTCTTTGAGATTGCGACATCTTCTTTCCGCAATCAGACCAATGCAGACTTGAATCATCCGCCGATCCTCGCGGCACTGCTGAATGCCTGTCATACCCGCAACCTGCCCTGCGCCTTTCTGGATCTGCCGAGAACAGATGTGGAGTTCGCAACGGACTGGGTGGTGACGCAACATGGCGATGCGTGTCGCCAGCTTGGCCTGCCCCATGCGGCTGTCGCGCCCTCAGAGGGGATGTTCAAGGATGTTGTCCATCCAACTCCGGACGGCATCGCAACGCTCTCAGACGCCCTTCTTGCGCTGCTGCGGGATTTGGTCGCCGAGCCGCTGATCGTGCCGAAGGCCATTGCTGCATCTGGGCGACAATCCTGTTTTGCCTTCTCTCGGGTTCTGGCCCCCGGTGCGGGCCGACGCTTTGAGCGTGCGGGGTTGGAGTTCACCTGTGCAGAGCTGCATCCCGGTCAGCCGCTGCACATCAAACTGCCGCAACCGACCCGGATCATCGGCCTGATGGCCATTGCCGGGCCGCGTTCTGGACAGATCAGGGTTGCGGTGCCCCAAGGCGAGGCCCGGACCGTGCAGCCCTATGATCCGTATTGTTACTATGAACGGATGTATCCGATGCGCATGGCGCCGTTTATGGCATCAGAACTGGTGTTGCAGCAACTTCCGGGTGTCCCGGAGGTGGATCTGCTAAAGGGGGAGAAGGATACCGGTCCGCGCATCGGCTATCTTGCCGCATTGTTCACATCCTATGATACGGATCCGGCCCAAGGTCTGAAACTGTAACAGCCGATGACGGAGGCGCTGCCGATGACGGTAAACCCGCTGATCCCCAAGGGTCTGTTTGACCGGATTGTGGTTGTCAGCCTCCCCGCATCCGCAGATCGCAGGGCTCATATACGGGCCCACTTCGCACAGGTTGGAATTACGGATTACGCGTTCTTCGATGCTTGCGATGCGACGGCCCCGGAAGTGCATGCGCTGTTCGGCACAGACAGGGTTCTGCGCTATCCGCCCTGTTTTCGCTGCGGCAAAGAGGATTGCGGCAAGCCAGACTGCAACAATGTGCTGACGCCGCCGCAGGTTGCTGTTTTTGCGACCTATCTCAAGCTCTGGCAGCAGATTGCCCAAACGGATGAGCGTGTTTTGGTTTGTGAAGACGATGTGATTTTTCATCCCTGGACCGGGGGCGTCTTGCAAAAACTCGCGGACCATATCCAAGACGGACATCTGATATTCACCGGGGCAGAACCGGCCCTGCTGCGCCTTGGCTGGGCATTGTGTGCCGACCATGATGCGGCTCTCCCGTTCCGCGTTGACGATACCCTTCGGATGTCAAACCCATGCCATGCAGTGACCGGTGCCTATGCGCGGGCCCTTCTGGATAGCTTTGACCGTGTCGAACATACGGCCGATGTCTTTCAACACCAGCTTGCCCCGGTTGCGGCGCGGGGCGCGCGAACGGTTTTTCCGCCCGTCGCCTCGGAACTCTCATGGTCGGTCGGATCGCTGGAATCCCTGATCCACCCCAAGGACCGACATGCCGATTGGCTTGAGGCGCAAGGGCGTTTAGATGAAGCGGCCCGCTACCGGGAACATGTTGCGCAGCACTTCCGCGAGCGGGCTCACAAAACCCCCTCATAGATAACCTGCCGGGTATATTGGGTCGCGTGTTCATCCAGCACTTTCAGGTGTCGGAAAATGCGCGCAAACGGGGTCTCTTCTTCCGTCGCCGGATTGATCCCGGCGATCCAGCCATGAGCCCTGCGCTCTGCCGGATCGCTGGGTTCGTAGGCCCAGCTAAACAGGCATCGAGTGCCGGGATAGGCCTGCTTCAGCGCGGCGAGAAAAGCTTCCGTTCCGATGATATATTCCAGAAAACCGCTCATCACGATGACATCGGCAGCCACGTCAGGAAAGCGCGTCTCCCGGTTATAGTCGCAGATGAAAACATCGCCCTCACCCGGAACGCAATCGATCGGCTGATAGGCCTTCAGAGCCACATGCCGACGCAGGGATTGGTTGCCGGACCCGAACTCGATGACGCAGGCCCCTTCGGGAATGTGCCGCGCAATCCGTTGGTTCCGGGCATCCCAGGGCGGGGCATCCATGGCAACACGGGCCCAGCGGTCCAGATCTGTCTGCACCCGTGTGCCGGGGAAGGCTGAAAGGAAGGTATCAAGATCGGGCCGTATGGGGCCAAGACGCTCGTAATCGGCACAGGCCGCGGCGATCAGATCCTCCAGATCGCCTTCAAGTCCGGCCAATGGCGCCTGCGCCCGGGAGGCCTGTTCCATGCTTTGAAAATAGTCCCGAAATTTGAAACCATTGCCAACCACCCGGTCAGACAGTTTCATCCAGCGACAGGGGATGCCATAGGCATCTGCCAAAATCAGCCCATGCAAGGAACTCGACAGGATCGCGTCACAGGCGCAGACATCATCGATAAATCTCGTAATCCGCTGTTCTTCTGGGATGCCGGCCTGTGTGATATCCAGCACCCGGACATGCTCATGTGCCGCGAAACGTGCCAATGCGGGATGGTCTTGATCGATGTAATGCGGGATGATCCCGAGCCGATAACGCCGCTCAGGTTGCGCAGGACGATAAAACCTTGAAAACAGCAGCGCCGGATCGCCGTAGATCTCGGGGCAGGCGATACCGCGATCTAGCAGGCGCGTCCGGGTCATCGGGCCACGCACCGCGGCAACATGTGCTGGCTGCACGCCGGGCGTCAGAAAGGCCATCGTGTCCGATATTTCCCCGACGCCCCACAGGATGCTTCCGGCCGTGATCCATTTCATCGTGCTGCCGCAGATCATCAGATGCGGCTCTGTGGTCATGTCGGTGTAATCCACAACTTGCGGAATATGGCCGACGACATAGTGGTAAATCGCTGGGCTGACCGCATCGCCCCAGTTCCAGATTTCATTTCGGGGACCACCGCCCGTCCAGCATCGGACGGTCTGCGCTCTGACCGGAGTCTTCGTCTTTGCCGACATGAAAGGCCCTGTCTGTTTTCCAGCGCGGGGGCGCGCGAAGTGGTTTGAAGAGCGGCACCGTTTGTGCCTAAATACCCTCTACATAACGACTTACGGCCATCAAAGAAACCGATCAGGGAACATTGCCGCACAGAGGCGCGGGGATGTGCGACAGGCGATATGACAAAAATTTACATTGCAGGCCATCGTGGCATGGTGGGCGGCGCTATTTTGCGTCGTCTCGAAGCGCGTCGGGCGGCAGGCGAAGATTTGACGCTTTTGACCCGAACGCATGCAGAATTGGACCTGACCAGCCAGCCGGCTGTGCGGGATTTCATGCAGGCCGAAAACCCAGATGTTGTGATCTTGGCGGCGGCAAAAGTTGGCGGCATTCATGCCAACAATACCTACCCTGCAGATTTCATTTATGAAAACCTGATGATCGAATGCAATGTGATCCATCAAGCGTTCGCCGCAGGGGTGAAGAAACTGCTACAACTGGGATCGTCCTGCATCTACCCGAAAGCGGTGCCCCAGCCAATGAAGGAAGATGCCCTGCTGACCGGCACGCTGGAGCCCACCAACGAACCTTATGCCATTGCAAAGATTGCCGGGATCAAACTTTGTGAAAGCTACAACCGCCAACACGGTGTAGATTACCGCTCTGTCATGCCCACCAACCTCTACGGGCCCGGCGACAATTTCCATCCCGAAAATTCTCACGTGCTTCCCGCGCTGATCCGGCGCTTCCACGAGGCGGCGCAGAATGGCACCGAAGAGGTGGTGATCTGGGGGACCGGCACCCCGAAACGCGAATTCCTGCATGTTGACGATATGGCAGAAGCAAGCCTGTTCGTGCTGGATCTGCCGCGCGATATCTATGAGGCCAATACAGAGCCGATGCTGAGCCATATCAACGTGGGTTCGGGGACCGATGTTTCGATATTGGAACTGGCGCAACTGGTCGCCAAGATCACCGGTTACAGCGGAAAGATCTCGACAGATCCCACCAAGCCCGATGGCACGATGCGAAAACTGATGGATGTTAGCCGTCTGTCCCGAATGGGCTGGACGGCCAGCATTAGTCTGGAAGCCGGAATCGCGGAAACTTACGCTTGGTTCAAACAGGCCGAAGGCCTGCGGATGTGACCACGCGGGGGCGCCCCTTCGGGCGGCCTTAGCATTGACATGCCGACGTCGGCCCACCTAGGTTGCCAGCGCCGGAATCCGTCCAGCGGACTGCCAAAAGGATTACTGCGTGTCCGATTACAAACCCTCCTACACATGGCCCGCCAGCGTGCCGTTCCGGCTGTTCTACGAGTCTGGAAATCTGCGCGTCTTCATCATCGAGAACGTGCAACACAACTGGAACTGGCTGTCCGAATGCGCCGAGGACATCCGACCGACGGATTACTTCTTCGTCATCGGCGGCTGGTATCAAAGTGAATCGTTTGCAAGCGAGGCCAATCAGATCTTCTCGCTGCTCAATCTGCGCAAGCAGAACTTCTTCATGATGTATAACTCCCCGCAGGAGAAGAGCAATTTCGAGAAACAGGGCTTCCAGGGCGATGTGATCAATCACAATGCCTGGCTAAAGGAAAAGCAGTTCGGCGCGACGGGCGCGGCCAAGAAGTTCGACGCCGGAGCGCTTTCAAGCGCCACATGCTGGCGGAGAAGGTGAAAAACCTTGCGATCATCGCAGGCGATAACCACGGCAACGCCATCGCGCCGGTGCCGGAACATGCGTGGCTCAATCCGCATAAGTTCACTCAGGCCGAGGTTCACCAGACGCTCAACGAGTCTCGCTGTGGCCTTCTGCTTTCGGCGATGGAGGGGGCCTGTTTTTCGTCCAGCGAATACCTGCTGAGCGGTATCCCAGTGGTATCGACCCCGTCCTTGGGTGGGCGCGATGTCTGGTACAATGACTACAATGCGATCATCGCCGAACCGAACCCCGATGCCGTGGCCGCTGCGGTCGAGACTTTTGTCGCCAATCCGCGCGATCCCGAGAAGATCATCAAGATGCATATCGAGCAGGCCGAGGTTTACCGGAAGCGCTTTGCGAAGGTCTTTGGTGACATTCTCAAGCGGCACGGAGACGGAGAGGTGGATGCGCATCTCTATTTCCGCCAGAATTTCACTCCGAAAATGCGGGCAGGCATGTGGCACGATGACATCGTGGCACTCTTTAAGGGCACCAAGAAGGCATCCTGAGCACAAGGAACAGCGCGGTGGCGGAAACCAAGCACGATTACAAGCCCAGCTACGTCTGGCCGAACCCTGCCTTCCCGTTCCGGGTCTATTATGATGGTCCGGAATGCCGGATTTTCATCATTGAGAACATCCGGAACAATTGGAACTGGATGTACGAATGGCATGAGCGTTTCCGCCCGACGGACATCTTTTTCGTCTATAGCGGCTGGTATCAAAGCGTCGGTGGCGCCAAGGATACCGAGAAGATCTTCCGCCTGCTTGGACTGCGGAAAGAAAACTTCTTCTTTATGTTCAACTCGCCGCTTGAGCAGAAGAACTTCGACGGGTTTCAAGGTGCGGTGATCAACCACAACGCTTGGCTTGACGAGAACCTCGTCATGAAGCCGCTGGGGCTGGCGAAAGAATATGATGCCATCTACGTGGCGCGTCGCTCTGCGTTCAAGCGCCATGAACTGGCGGCGAAAGTGGGCAACCTTGCGCTTGTGGCCGGGATCAATCATGGCAATGCTGAGGCCCCCCTGCCGCCGTATCGCTACCTGAACGACACCCAGCTGACGCCGGATCAGGTCTGCGAGATGATCAACAAGGCCTCTTGTGGTCTGATTATGTCAGAGACGGAAGGCGCCTGTTTCGCCTCCAGCGAATATCTGCTCTGCGGGGTGCCGGTCGTCTCGACACCTTCTTATGGCGGGCGTGATGTTTGGTACAATGCGTACAATTCGATCATCGCTGATCCGACGCCCGAGGCGATCGCCGAAGCGGTCGAGGAAATGGTGCGCTGGCCGCGCAACCCGGCGCGCATCCGTCAGATGCACATCGATCAGGCCCATGGCTACCGGCGGGAGTTTATCAAGGCGCTCGACGGCATATTCAAGCGGTTCGGGGTTACGAGCATCGACGCCGACAAGTATTTCAAGGACACGTTCTTCCATAAGCTGCGGAAGTCTTACGTTCCCGACTTCAAAAAGATTTTCGGGTAAGATGCAGGGCGCGGACGGATAAAGGCGGAAGCTTTCGTAATTTGAGGGGCTCCGCGCCCGGCGCGGTTTGTCCCGGGCCCGGGTTCGGGCAGGCGCTCTGACCGTAGGTCAGCTGTTCGGCCGGGTGGGTCCCTTGCGCGTTTTGCGTCCCTTGCGCATCCACGGCGGCAGGCGGCCTTTCATCACATGCTCATAATGCTCGATCGCGCGCTCGATGTTGCCGTAATAGAAAAACCGCCCATTCTGCAGCACAATCCCTGAGGTGCACATTCGGCGCATCTGTGCCATCGAATGCGATACGAAGATCACGCTGCTGCTTTGCAGCCGGTCGCGCAAAAGTGCCTCGCTTTTCGCAACAAAGGAGCCATCCCCGGCCGCCGTGGTTTCATCCAGCAGATAGGTGTCAAATTTGATCGCCATCGACATCGCGAAGGCCAGCCGGGATTTCATGCCCGAGGAATAGGTCCGGACCGGCAGATTGAAATGGTTTCCGATCTGCGCAAAGTCGCGGCAGAATTCGGCCATTTCTGCCGTGTCGACGCCGTAGATCCGGGCGACGAATTTGACGTTCTGCGACCCCGTCAGATCGGGGTGAAAGCTTCCGGCAAAGCCGACGGGAAAAGAAATTGTACCGTCTGAGATGATCTGGCCGCGATCCGGTTGAAGCGTGCCGGCAATCATCTTCAGAATCGAGGATTTCCCCGCGCCGTTCGGGCCCATCAGCGCCACGCTTGATCCGGTGGGAAAGGTGAAGCTGATGTTGTCGGCGATCGTCTTTTGGATTCCGTTGAGCCGGTAAGTCTTGGTCAGGTTGCGCAATTCGATCATGGCAGGCTTTCCTGCGTCAGCGGCGGTCGCGGACGCTGTAATAAACCAAGACGCCAATCGACCAGAGCAGGGTAAGGAACAGCGCCGTGATCAGGCTTAGGATGCCACGCTGCGGGTAAAGCGCCTTTTGCGGCAGGGTCGGTTTGGCGTAGGTCGCCAGATAGCGGCTTTTGCGCTGTGCCTCGGCTTGCGCTGCATCTAGGGCGGCTTGGGCCGTCAGATAGGCTTCCTCGGCATATTTCAGATCAACCGCCAGCTTTTCGAATTCGCCCACAAGTGTGGAATAATCCGCCTCTTCATCGCCACGGGCCTGCCCCCCGATGCCGAATTTCTGGCGTTCCCGTTCAATGAGGCCTTGGATCACTTCAATCCGGCGCTGACTTTGCTCAAGGCGGGGATCGTTCTCCTTGGCGGTCTGCTCCAGCAAATTCAGCTCGATATAGCTTTCTGCCAGTTGCGCTTCCAAAGAGTTGAGCAGCCCCATCTGGCCCTGAATATCGGCATCCGGGTCGACCATCCGGTTGCGGGAGCGGAAGGTGGTCAGCGCTTCCCGCGCGGATTTCAAACGATCCAACGCGACAGCCATATCTTCGCGGGCGTAGCGGGTGGCATCTTCGCGCGCGATGGCGGAGAGGTCATTGATCATCTCTGACGAGCCATCGACGATGGCGTTGGCGATCATCAGAGAGTCTTCGGGCGTGAAGGCACGCACATCAAGCTGGATCAGACCAGATCCGGATGTGTAGCTCACTTTCACCATGCGCTGCCAGTAATCTGTCAGATCCTCGATCACACCGTCAGGCTGATAGGCAAAGACCGGATCAAAAGCCGGTTTCGAATAAAGCCCGGGCAGATCGATCTGGGACGATATTTTCTCTACGAGTGCCTGACTCTGAATATATTCGTAGAGCACATCGGTATCAGAGGAACTGGTGCCCGACAGGCTCGACAATCCGCTTAGCAGAGATTCCGCGCTTTCGGTCTCTTCGGAGCGAACATAGAACCCAACCTTCGTCGAATACTGATCATCCGCAATGAAACACAGATAAAAGGCGGTGAGCAGCGTTGGCAGCACGACCAAGCCAAGAAAGCTGATAAAGATCCAACGATGCCGCGGCTCAATGCCGGCCTCAGAGACCGGGCGCGGAACGGAAATTCCTGCCTGCGCTTTTGCGCCGGCGCCGGGTTCCGGCTTGCTGGCGGTTTCGGAAGACTGCGATTTCGCGACGGCGGAGAGAGGAGGTTTTGAAATGGGTCTGCTCCGAATTGCAAAAGCGGTGCGAAGGTAGGCATGGAATTTTCTCTGTGTCGATGCAAGCAAAAACCTTGTTCCTTGACCTGTAGTGCCCGGCCCGCTAGCCCCGAATACGCTGAACTTGCCGAAGGATCCCGCAGGTCATGATGTCTGTTTCCGTCCCCCGCCGACGTTTCGTGTTCTTTCGTGTGGTGATGGCCCTAATGCTGCGCGAAATGTCCACCACCTACGGTCGTTCGCCGGGTGGCTATGTCTGGGCCATTGCGGAACCGGTGGGCGGGATCGTGATCTTTACGGTCGTTTTGTCCTTCATTGCACGGACGCCGCCACTGGGGGACAATTTCCCCCTCTTTTTTGCAACAGGGATCATGCCGTTCATGCTCTATCAGAGCCTGAGCAATAAGGTCGGGACGGCGATCCGCTATTCCCGGCAGCTTCTGTCCTACCCGAATGTCACCTTTATGGATGCGATCGTGGCGCGTCTGATCCTGAACGCCCTGACGGAGATCGTGGTTTTCGGGCTGGTGGTGAGTGGCATCATCATCGCCTTTGGGCTGCATCTCAATTTGGATTACCTAAAGATCTTTCGTAGCTTTGGCATGGCCATTGCATTGGGAACAGGGGTCGGGCTGGCGAATTGCTATCTGATGAGCATGTTCCCCATCTGGCAATTCGTCTGGGCCGTTCTGAACCGGCCGCTTTTTCTGATTTCTGGGATCTTCTTTCTGATCGACGAACTGCCCGAGGCCGCACGGGATCTGCTTTTGTGGAACCCGGCCGGGCACGTCATCATGATGATGCGGGCGGGGATATACGATACCTATGGCGCCGCCTATGTGTCCGAACCCTATGTCTATATGCTTTCTGTCGTCTTAGCAGCGCTTGGCATGCTGCTCCTGCATCGCTATCACCGCATCATTATGGATGAAGGCGCTTGATCCCTAGTTTGCTTGTCAGTGCACTGACGGGTTGCTATGCGGAGGCGGTAACGGACGGGGCTTGGCCATGCGGCAAGATTCTAACGGGGCAGTGGCGCGGATACTGCGATTTTTGAGAATTTTTTTACTGACACGGAAAGAGCGGTCCTTTCTGAAGGCTGCGCGGGCCTCGGGGCTCTTTGATCCGGTCTATTACCGCGGGGCCTATCCGGGCATTCAGGCACTGTTTCATAAATTTCCGCTGCGCCATTACATCGTTTACGGCGAAGGCCGTGGCTTCCGCCCCAATCCGGATTTTTCGCCCTCGGCCTATTTGCGCTACAATCCCGATGTTGCCGAAACCGGTATGTCGCCGTTTCATCACTGGGTCGTTTCGGGCCATAAAGAGGCCCGTATTCACAAGGAACTTCCCAAGGTCGAAGACCTGCCCCAAGGCAAGACACCGGTTCTGCGCTTTGACCGGGATCGCCCCCGCGCGCGCTTTGCCGTGGTTGCGCATGTCTATTACCCGGATCTTTGGCCGGAATTTGCCGCCCGGCTCAATGCGCTGGAGATTGACTACGATCTTTTTGTCACGCTGACCTATCGCGGTGCGGAAACCGACGAACTGGCCGAGGAAATCGGCGCGGCCTTCCCGCAGGCGACGGTTGTTCAGGTGGCCAATCGCGGCCGCGATATCCTGCCCTTCCTGCGGCTGGTCAATGCTGGCGCGCTTGATGGCTATGAGGCTGTCTGCAAGATTCACACGAAGAAATCGCCGCATCGCGAAGATGGCGATAAATGGCGCAACCATCTAATCGGCGGCATTCTGCCCGAAACCGGCCTGGCGGATCTGCTGGAGCGGTTCACCGCCGACAGTGAGGCCGCCTTTTGGGTTGCCGACGGGCAGCATTTCACCAGCACCGAATGGTGGGGATCGAACTATGAAATCACCCGGCATCTGCTGCAGCGGGTGGAAATCGACTGCCCCTGGGACAGTCTCTCTTTCCCGGCGGGGTCGATTTACTGGCTGAAGCCACTGATGGTGGGAATGCTCAAGGCGTTGCGGCTCAACGAAGATCATTTCGAGATCGAGGCGGCTCAGGTCGATGCGACACTGGCCCATGGTCTGGAACGCGCCATGGGCGGCTTGGCACGCGCGGCCGGGCAGCGGATTTTGCAAACCACGCAGCTTGAAGAAGCCAGCCCGCCCGCGCCGGGGCGTCGGCCGACTTTCACCTCTGCATTCTATCTGCCGCAGTTTCACCCGATCCCGGAGAACGATTCCTGGTGGGGGCGCGGCTTTACCGAATGGCGTGGTGTGGTCGGGGCGACATCCCTATTCCCGGGGCATACGCAGCCGCTTCTGCCGGCGGATCTGGGCTATTACGATCTGCGCGTGACAGAGACGATGGGCGCACAGACGGAACTGGCGCGCGCCGCCGGGATCGACGCGTTCTGCGTCTATCATTACTGGTTCGATGGTCGCCGCGTTCTGGAACAACCGCTGGACCGTCTGCTGCAACGCCCGGAAATCGACTTCCCCTTCTACCTGTGCTGGGCCAATGAAAGTTGGCGGCGCAACTGGGACGGGATGTCCGGTACAGTGCTTTTGGAACAGACCTACAGGGAGGGGTTCGAAGCGGCGCTGGTGCGCGATTCCCTGCCTTATATGCGCGATGCGCGCTATGCCCGCCCCGATGGGACGCGCCCGCGTTTCATCATCTATCGTCCCGAGGATATGCCCGATCCGGCGGCCAGCGTGGCCCGCATGCGGGACGCCTGGCGCGGCGCCGGGATCGGTGAGGTCGAACTGGGCGCGGTCTGCTTCCACATCGGCGGCGAGGCCGATGTCGCGGATGATCTGTTTGATTTCTGGGTCGAGATGCCGCCGCACGGCATGGTGACGGCCAGCGACTATCTGTTTGGCGGGCCGGATGGCAACTTGCTGAACCGCGAGATCCATGGCGGCTTCAAGGGGCTGGTCTATGACTATGACCGGGTGATCGCGAATTCGGTGTCGGCGAAATATACCGCGACCTTGCCGCAGAACACGATCTGCGGCGCGATGCCCAGTTGGGATAATACAGCGCGTCGGCATTTGCAGGCTCATATCGCCTATGGCGCGAACCCGGCAAGTTTCTCTCGCTGGTTGAAAGAGATTGCCGATCACCGGCTGGCGGGATCCTATCGCGGAGAGCTGTTCGTGAATGCCTGGAACGAATGGGCCGAAAAAGCTGTGCTGGAACCCTCCATGACCTGGGGGGATCTGTATCTGCAGGTGATGCGCGACAGAATTGGTGCGCCGGTGGCGCAGGCGAAAGATGCGGTGGTGACCCCGGTCTCTGCGGCCGTTTGAGGCGGAAAGAAATACGATGTCGAAAGTCGTTCTGCATATCGGAACCCACAAGACCGCAACCACCACGATCCAGGACATGTTCTGGGCCAATGCGGATCTACTGGCGCAAAAAGGCCTGATCTACCCGAAACTCGGCCGGGTGACCGGCCATCACGGGCTGGTCTTTGACTGGGGCCACCTGCCGAAAGTCTATGCCTATGAAGAGGGCAGTCTTGCCGCGTTGCGCCGGATTGCGCAGGATTATGCACAGACCGAGGCGACCGTCTTTCTGAGCAGCGAAGAATTTTCTCGCACCGATCCGCGTGGCGCCCCGGACTTTGAGGCCATCCGCGCGGCGCTGAGCCCCTTTGATGAGATCGAGGTCATCTGCGTTTTGCGCACGCAATGGCAGTTTCTTCAGTCGGTCTATCTGGAACTGTCCAAAAAGAGCAATCCGCAACGCCCGCCGCATCTGGTTTTGCCGGTGATTGAAAGCGGTATGTATGCCGGGCTTAGCGTGGATTATAATACCATCCTTGATCGCCTAGAAACGGTGTTCCGCCCCGAAGAGATCACCTTCATGGATTTTGCCACCTGCCGCAACGCGCCGGGTGGGATCATTGGCACCATGCTGCGCCACCTGAATGTGGATCTGAACCCGGATGATCTGGAAAAGGTCAATGGCGGCACGTCCAATGTGTCTCCGCCCTCTTTGGCCAGTTTTGCCGCCAATATCCTTGCCGAGCCCAAGGTCGCGCAAGATTGGCTTCTGACCCACACGACCGAAGCGATGCGCATTGAATTTGGCGACGACTGCGTGCCCTGCCTGTTTGCACGCGGCGAATTCGAGGCGCTGAAGGATCATTTCGGTGCTCGCAACGAAGTGTTGCGGACCCGTCGTGCGCCGATACAGCCCGATTTTGCGGTGACCCCGGCGGAAATGGACGGGCTGACGTTGTTCCGCAACGAGCTTACCGCATCCTACTGGATTCGTGTGGCCCACCGGATGGCGCTGGACCGGCTCTAAGGTCTTGCGGCGGGCCCACGAGGCACGCCGGGGCCGCGCCTGCGTCAGAAGCGGTTATTCGTCACCAAAAGGGTGTTCAACAGGCCGAACACGGTGCGGACCGTCATCACCGGAGATTCCGTCACAATCACGGTATCTTTCGGATGAATGCGGAATTTGCGGGCCGCAAAGAGCCCCTCGCCATTGGTCAGGTTGAATACGAAGACCACGTCTTGCTGGTTCGGGCCGCTTTCATCGAGCCGCAACTGCTCCGGCTCATAGGCGCGCAGCACAAGTACCCCTTTGGGATTGGCGCGCTGATCATTGAGCCCGCCAATCAGCGACATGGCCTCCAGCGCGGTGATCTCTTCTTTCTGGAAATGCACCAAGCTTTCGTTGCCGCTGGCGCCGAAGGCGGTGAAGTAGCGCTGATCTTCCTGCACAACGATCTTGTCGCCGCCCCGCAGCAAGGTGTTGTAGCTGGCATCGGCAAACAGGGTATCGGCGCGGATCTCATAGGTTTTTCCGCCGCGCATCAGCCGCACCAACGGGTTGTCCAGCGAGGACGAAATCCCCCCGCCTTGCGCAATCATCGACAGAACGGAACTGTTGCGGTCCGGCAGGGAATAGGTGCCGGGCTTGCTGACGCCTGAGACCAGATCGACCGAGTTTTCTCGGCCAGCCGCATAGCCAAGCTGAACCTGCACCGCCGGAATGAAGGGTTGCAGGGCCTCTTGAATTTTCCGGCGCGCGGCATCCGGGGACAGGCCGCTGATCCGCACATCTTCGGCATAGGGCACAAAGACGGTGCCGCCCGGGGTGACGTCCAACTCGGTCAGGGAAACCGCTTTTTGGGTTTCAGAGGTCAGCAGGGAATTATCGCTGTTGTCCCAGATTTGCAGGCTGATCTTGTCGCCGGGCCGGATCAGCGGGGAGGCGGGGCCGCGCCCGCCGGAAAGCCACTTATATTCCCCCGACCAGCCGGTGGCGGGCCAAGAGGCCAGCGACAAAACATTGTCCCGTCTGACATGGACGATCTGAAAGCCGGCTTCTTCGGCGGCTTCCTCATTGGCGCCGATGATTTCCTGGGTCATGCCGACACCGCGGGGCAGGGAACAGGCAGAGAGGGCGGTTGTGCAGCATAGAACGAGGCTGAGAATCGGCAGTTTACGCAAGTCTTTCGTCCCCCGGGGAGTCAGCAATGTCGGAAGTCATACCGGGCCGGGCCCGCGGGGCCAATCAAAAACCGTGATCCGGTCGGCCGCTGGCGCGAACGACCGCCGGGAAACCGGCCCGGCCCTGCGCGGCGGTTCAGTCTTCGCGCAGCGCGTAGGACAGGTAATCGGTAAACGGTTTCACGAGGAAAGAGGCCGGGCTGCGGGCGCCGGTCTCGATAAAGGCTTCCAGTGGCATCCCCGGTTGCAGATCGAACCCGGCCAAGCTGGCGTCAGACAGTTCCAGCTCGGCAGTGTAATAGGCCGCCCCGGTCTGTGGGTCGCTGACCGTATCGGCCGATACGGTGCTGACATATCCCGAAAAGCTTGGGGTGATGCGGCTGTTGAAATTGGGAAAGCGGATCGAGGCGGGCAGGCCCGGGCGCACCCGGTCGATCTGGCGCGGATCGATGCGCACGGTAAAGATCAGCGGTGTGTCTCTGGGCACGATCGATACGATATCGCTGCCCGGATTGACCACCCCGCCGATGGTGTGGATTTGCAGCGCCAGAACCCGGCCTGACATCGGCGCGCGTAGCACCAGACGGCCCAGCCGGGTGTCCACCACACGCAGGTTTTCGCGCAGCCGGATTTCTTGTGGCTGCAGTTCGCGCAGCGCATCTTGGGCTTCTTCGCGCCGGGTGGCGATGGTGCGCAGACGCTGAATCTCATAGCCGGCAATGGCGCTGCGGGCTTCCGCGATAGAGGCTTCGAGCCGCGCGATTTCCCCCTCAAGTTCCGCACCCGCGCGGCGCAGCGTCGAGACGCGGGCAAATTGCGTCAGGCCCCGCTCAAAAAGCGAATCCTGATCGCGGATTTCCTGTTCAATCAGATCAAGCTGCCGCTGCTGGGCGGCAATTTGTCGGGTGTAGCCATGGATAAGCGCCTCGGTCTGGACCTTGCGTTCGTCGAACTGGGCCAGCGTCTGACGAATTGTGTCGCGCCGCGATTCAAACAAGGACCGCTCATCTTGCAAAAGCCGCGCAATCTCGGGTCGCGCGGCGGCAATTTGCGTCAGTTCGGGGCGGTAGGTCAGGTGCTCATGATCCAGCACTTCGGCCTGCAACCGGTCCATCTGGGCCAGCGCCTCGTAAAGCTGGCGCTGCAGCAGGCTTTTTTGCGCTTCCAGTTCCGTGCCGTCGAGCCGGATCAGCGGCTCGCCCGCAATGACACTGTCGCCGTCGCGGATCTCAATGGCGGCCACGATCCCGCCGTCGGGATGCTGCAGCACCTGACGGCGCGCCGCGACCTCGACCCGGCCCGATGCGACAACGGCACCGGTGATCTCTGTGGCCACGGCCCAAGCCACGAAGCCTCCAAGCCCCAAGAACAGAGTGACAAAACCCCAAAGCAGAAAACGTCGCGGCGACCAGTCCATTGTCATGACTGTTCCTTCCGGTTGGCCTGAACCACATTGGGGGCGGGCCGGGCATTGCGCGCCAGCACTTCGTCGCGCGGTCCGAAATTCCGCATCTGGCCGCCTTCGATCAGCATGACAAGATTGCATTCGGCCAGCGCAGAGGGCCGGTGCGACATCACAAAGACGATCTTTCCGGCCGCGCGGGCATGCGCGATCGCGCTGTTAAGTGCACGGATCCCGATCTCATCCAGACTGGAATTGGGCTCATCAAGAACCAAAACGACCGGGTCGCCGTAGAAAGCGCGGGCCAGTCCAATACGCTGACGCTGCCCACCCGACAGTTCCGCCCCGTCATCGCTGACTTGGGTGTCATAGCCTTTGGGCAGGCTCAAGATCAGCTCATGCGCGGCGGCGGCTTTGGCGGCAGCCACGATGCTATCGGCGTCGGCATCGGGATTGAACCGGGCGATATTTTCCGCGATCGTGCCGGCAAAAAGCACGACATCTTGCGGAAGATAGCCCATCAGCCGCCCCAGCCGGTCAAAATCGTACTGATCGAGCCGCGCCCCATCGAGCCGGATATCCCCCTGCAGAACCGGCCACAGACCCGCAAGGCCCCGCGCCAAAGTGGATTTGCCCGAGGCCGACGGGCCAATGACCGCAATGGCATCCCCGCCCTTGGCCCGAAACCCCACGCGGTGCAGCGTCGGCATTCGGCTGCCGGGCGGCGCAATCGCGGCATTGGCAACTTCGATCAGGGCTTTGGGCGGGGGCAGGTCAAGCGGGCTTTCCAGTTCGGGCACCGAGGACAGCAGCTGCCCGAGGTTTTTCCACGCGCCCCAAGCGCGCTGGATCTGCGGCCACTGGCCCACGGTCTGTTCCACCGGGGCAAGGGCGCGCCCAAGCAAGATAGAGCCCGCGATCATCGCGCCCGCCGTCAACGCGCCTTGCAACACCAGCCAAGCGCCAAGCGCGAGCATCGCCGATTGCAGCAGCATCCGGAAGGCCTTGGTCGCCGCCGTGAAGCCGCCGCCGAAATCGGAGGCCTGCAGCGTGGATTTCAGCGCCTCCTGACGGGCGTTTTTCCAGCGTCGGATCAGTTCGGGGCGCATGCCGAGCCCGCGCACGGTTTCGATTTCCTTGCGCATTGCCGCGCCGCGCATTTCAGCCTCGCCCATGGCGCGCAGCGCGTCGATCTGGCCGCGGCTGGTGGTGCGCTGGTTCAGCAAGGCCAGCACAAAGATCAGAATTGTGCCGGCAATGGCGAACCACCCCATCAGTGGGTGGAACAGGAACAGAACGACGATGAAAAGCGGGGTCCATGGCAAATCAAAGACCGCACCGAGCGCGGGGGATGAGAATAGCCCCTGTATCTGCGCCAGATCGCTAAGCGCAGAGGCCGGTCTGCTGCGCAGCACAGGATGTTCGGCCTGACGCAGGATCGCCCCCAGAACACGAACATCAAGGTTGTCTTGCAGCCGTGCACCGACCCGCGCCAGCACCCGTCCGCGGATGTGATCCAGAAGCCCCATCATGGCAAACAGGAACACCACGATCACAAAAAGGACCACCAGCGTGTTGGTGGAACCGCTACCGATCACCCTGTCATAGATTTGCAGCATAAATGTCGGGCCGGTCAGCATCAGGATGTTGATCACAGCACTGAACAGCGCCACCCCCGCCAGCGCACCCGTAGATCTGCTTAGGGTGGCGCGTAACTCATTTTGCGCCCGCTTTCCGGAAGGCTGGCTCATTCGAAATCCCTGCTGCGCCGGTTTATTGCTTGCCGTTCACCATCTTATAGCCGATCGGCGCAGGAGGGCGAGGGCTAACACGGACCGCTTGGTTCTCGGTCCGCCGGAAATGCTGCGGCAGGGCTGTCAGCCCGAAGCCTGTGACAGGTCGTCGGGCAGGTTAGGGTAATTTAGACGTTGGCACAGCGCGGCATAAGACGGGCTGGAGCGAAGCTCTGCGCGCAGATCATCGGGCAGTTCCCGCGAGGGGCGGGCTGCAATCTGATCGCCGGCGCGCCCGCTGTTGCCAGACATGCCAATGACCCCAACCATGGACGGTGTCATGGGCGCATAGGTCAGGCCCAGTTCGTCGCAGATTTGCTTCAGAACGGCTTCGGGATCGGCGATAAAATCCTCATAAGTCAGGATGCGGGCTGAGGGGCGGGCATCCAGAAACGCAAGGTAACGGCGCGCATATTCCTCAAGGGTGCCGGGGGCGAACTGGACCCAGCCATTCTTTTGCAGGGATTGCCAAGATTGCAGCGGATGGCGGACGGTCAGCACATCGCGCACGGGATGATTGCGGGCGATGATCTCTGTCACCGAGGGGCGGGCCGTCCAATCCGCCGTGGTGCAGTATTGCGAATGCGCATGCGCCCGGATCACCAGTTTCTGGCCGTTGCGCTGAATTGCGTCGAGCAAAGGCTTCAGGCCCGACAGGAAGATATCGATAGCCAAAGTGTCAGGCAACTCATGCCGACTGTAGCGCATCTGTTTGATCAGATCCGTCGGGGCAAAACGCGACGGTGTGGTCATATGGTTCAGGCTGAGCGGATCCATTTCGCTCAGAAGCACGGTGTTTGGCATCGCGGCCAAGCATCTGCTGATGATGGTTCCGCCGGTGCAGGCAAAATGTTCCAGCACGGCAACGGCCCCGTCTTGTGCCTGCGTTGCTTCCATCTCTAGGGCGCGGCATTGATCGAGCAGGCTTTCGAGTGGCGGGGCGGCGATCATCTCCTGCGATGATGTCCCTCTTTCGCGCCGGATCGCCTCCAGTGTCGTGGTCAGCGTCCGGTGCAGATCGGCGATGCGCGCGTCTTCTTCGCTCATTTCTTTTTTCGCTTCGCTGCGCGTCCCTGTTTGGACTCTGAGGCCTTTTTTTTCCGCACTGGACGGCTGTCCGAAATGGGCTCTGCGGTCGGGCTGGGCAGGGATGCAAGGTCTTGCAGATAGCCAGAAGCTTCTTCAAGCCGGACAACAAGCTGGGAGATCAGCGTGTCCTGCCGAAGTTTTTGGTCCTGCAGGGCAGCATAGCGTTGCCGAAGATCAGACAGATCGCTGCCGGCAAGTGTCTGCATTCTCAGCGCAAGCCCGAGATCGCTGCGTTCCCTGTCGCGCTCCTTTTCAAGCTGCTGGGTGTTGGCTTCGAGTTCCTTGATACGTTTCAAACGCCATTCGGCCTTCTCGGTGATGGCTTTGAGATCCGCCTCAAGGCTTGTGATCCGCGCGTCGCTGGCTTCCGTTTTGGCTTTGAGCGTATCCCGCCCGGCCCGGGCCGCCTCAGCCTCGCTTTCCAGTTCCTTGATCCGCTTCAGGCGCCATTCGGCCTTCTCTTTGACCGCTTTCAGCTCGGCCTCTAGGCTCTCAGTCCGCTCGTCGCGGGTTTTCGCGCTGGCCTGAAGCGCCGTGATTTCTGTTCGGGCTTCGGAAAGGGCGCTTTCAAGCTTGCGGATTTGCATGGCGGCCCGGTCAAGGATGAAATGCAAAACGGGCCAGTCCGGATCGCTGTTGTCGGTGCTTTGGACCGTGAAACCCGCCTCTATCAGGATGGCCTTTGCGGCCTCCGCGCCGGTTTTTGTCCCAAAAAGATCATCCGCGCAGCAACGCAGTTCGATCTTGTCAAAACCGGTCAGGTCGCCTGTGGACGTCAGCGCCAAGAGGATATCCGTCGTGTCACCCGGTGTGTCGAGGCGCAGGGTCACAGGGCTTTGCAGTGGCGCCGCAGCCGCGATCAGTTTGGCCGGTGTGATCAGGGAAATCACCGGGCGCTGACAGATCCGCAGCCCGGGATAGAGCTCTTCGAGTGCCGGTGCGGGCGCATGCAAACTGTTCAGCCCGGGCACGTTGAAGATGTTGAGTTCGGCCTCGCCATCCTGTGCCGCAATCATCCCTGCGAGCAGTGTGATTTGCGCCATGCCGCGGGTCTGCGTCTCCAGCCACGCGACGCGGGCGGGGTCTGGTTCAACAATGATGGTCCGGGGCGTCCCGAAGCCCGACATATCTATCACTCGGCCAGTGCCGATCACGATAGCGGTTCCTTCAGGTGTCGCTCTGGGGACGTCCTGCATGAATTCACTGATCCTTGTTTTTTCGACCGCTCAGCAAACTGTTTGCAGAGCGCAGCGGTTGCGTCACTTTCCAAGAACGGGAGACGATGAGCTTGTCATATTCGCGGCGCAGCAGGGTCAGCTGCTCCTGCAAGGCGAGTTCGCGCTGCTCCGCCTGAGAAAGTATTTCGCCCCAGTGCTTTTTCGCGGCGGTTATTTCGGACTGGAGCGCTTTTGCACGGGCAGCTTCGCGGTCACGGGCCTGCCGCAGACCGCCGACCTCTTCCCTATGGGAGGTCTCACGGTTTTCGAGGGTTCGGATCTGTTCACGCAGGGCGGCAGTTTCGCGTTCCGCAGTTTTGCGGGCTGTCTCCAAGGCCTGCTGACGGGCGTCTCGAAGAGCTTGACGGCTTGAATCAAGATCGGCCTCAAGCGCGGTCACTTGGTCTGTCAGGTTTTGGATGCGGGTGCCGCGGCTGTCTGTTTGTTCCTGAAGATCGCGGATATGATCCAGTAGAACCCCGCGTTCTGCCGTAAGGTCGTGATGGGCAGCGCGGGCCTTTTGTGCTTCTTCGCGCAGCTCTGTCAGGGCTTGATCCCGCGCGTCAGCCTGCAGGAGCGTTTCTTTCAGCCGCGCTTCAGCTTCGCTGTTTTCGGTATGTATCTGCGCGATATGCGCCAAGAGCAGATCGCGCTCTGCGGCAAGAGTTCCGAGAGAGCTGCGATCATGTGACTGGGCATAAAGTGCGTCCAGAAGCTCTGCTGTGGGGGCTGGAGCCGGGGCGAACAGGCTGGCCGCTTCCAGTTCTGCGGCCAGTCGCTGAGCCTGCGGTGAAATGGCAAGGATCTGTGCCGCCAGAACCATATGCAGCGGGTCGTCAGAAGGGACCGCCGGGCCTGTCGGCGCGAGTGCCTCGCCCAGTGCGCCGGGCGCGGGAAGGTGGCGCAGCAGCCGTTCAAGCGCGTCC
The DNA here is from genome assembly GCF_020023995.1 of Rhodobacter sp. TJ_12. Classification (GTDB taxonomy): domain Bacteria; phylum Pseudomonadota; class Alphaproteobacteria; order Rhodobacterales; family Rhodobacteraceae; genus Rhodobacter. Next base: position 23,799 of record NZ_NRRD01000021.1, read on the forward strand.
TCGGTGCCCGACAGAAGCAGGGTTTCCTCAACGCACAGCACACGGCGGCGGGCTTGTTGCCGGGTGTTCAATATGGCCGCAGCCTCTTCACACCAGGCGGCCAGTGCCGCAGATGGGGCGGTTCCGTCCTCCAGGGCTTGGGCAACGCAGGGCTGGGCACGACGATAAATGATAACCGGGTCGTGGCCGACGGCCAGAGCCTCGGTTAGCGCCCCGGGGGTGAACGGCGAAAACGACACATCTGTCCGCAGGCGAGCCCGGCATTCTGTTTCGCGGGCACCGGTTGCCAGGAATATCGTCGCGGCACCGCTGGCCGGTGCGCCTGACGCTGTCGTCTGGTCTGATATGGGCTGCATGACCCCTGTCTTTCCGATCGGTATTTCGTTAGAATTTCTATACTGGTTTCTCCGCTTCGGGTGAAGCGTCCGCGCCCGAAAGATCAGCTCAGCGCCGGAAGGTTTTCCTGAACTATTGCATTGAGTTCCGCAGAAATCCGACCGGCGAACCCGGCACGTTCCGCGATATAATCGTCCATATAGCGGAAACGGGCGCGCAGGGTATCTTGTGCCTCGGCGTGCGCTGCGGCGGCGGCCTTGCCGGGCGTCAGACCGGTAATCCGGTCTATCGCCTCCTGCGGTTCCAGACCGTGCAGATTGATGAAGCTGTCTGCGGGGCAGAACTCGTGAATACGGTGGGAAGGCGGGGCCCAGAATAGCGGCAGCCCTCTGCAGGCAAAAGCGTCGAAGATCTTTTCAGAGATATAATTTCGCTGGCTTGTATTTTCGATTGCGGAGATGACAAAGCTTTTGCCCCTCAACGTCGCGATCTTGTCGAGATGCCAATCGGGCAGGGCCTGTCGGGTGACCTTTGCCCCCCAACCTTGACCCACGCGCATCGTGCCCTTGTCGGGCATCCCTTTCGCGATATCGGTCCGGTAAACCGAAAGCCCGTAGGTTTCGATCCCCGGGTGCGAGACGCTATATTTCTTCACCAGGTCGCGGTTCTCGGCAAAGAAAGCATAGCGGATCTTTGCCGCCTTCCAGGCCTGCAGATGTGCATCGGCGGACAATGCGGCATTTTGGGCAAATATCCGGCTGTAGCGCAGAAAGTATTCGTTGTCGGTGGTCAGGAAATAGGGGAAACGGCTGAATTCATAGACATCTGATGTGTGGTGGTTGATGACCGAATAGCGAAAGCTGTGCCCCCCGGTCTTCCGGATGTTATGCCGTTTCGTGAAATCACCGCTGTTGGTCGTGTCCCAAAGTGGTTCTTCTGACACAACCACCAGACGCAGATCCGGTTTTTTCTCCAGCAAAGCGGCCAGCTCATCAGCATTTTCATCGATATTCAGCACATAACCGAACAGGATGACGTCGGCCTGTTCCGGATGATCGACATAGTCAAAATTCCGGCCGAACAGGGCACGATAGGTCCGATAGGCAAAAGGGGTGCGGTGGGCATGGCGGCCCATAATGAAGAGACGCATATCAGGCGGTTTCCCAGATCGATTTCAGGTCGCGCACCTCAAGCGCACGGGTAAAGATGGCGCGTTGGCTTTCCGTGGCTGTTTCCAAGAGGGCCTCAATGCCGGGGCGATCCCTTTTCAGCCGTTCTGCAATATCATCGGGGGCCAAAAGGATCTGGGTGGTGAGCGCGGTCAGCGACGGGGCCGCCGCATCCGAAACCGGCACGGTGGCTGCGGGTGCCATGCGCGGCATCTGGCCAGCATGCGCCTGCAACCGTTCCAGCATCAGCCGGCGGATGTCATGAACAAAATTGTCGATCCCGTAAAGTTCCCAAATCTGTGCCATCGCATGCCGTTTGCGCGCGAGATGATCCGGATCGGCGTGGATCGCTTTCAGCCGGTCAGGCAGTTCCAGAATGCTGGCCTTGTCTTCTTTGCAGAAGACAGCGGCCTCTTTCCACAGAGCGGGGTTGCCCGGCAGGGCGAGGTTGTCGGCAAGGATCACCGGAATCGAGCCGAGGCCGATGGATTCCCACAGCCGGATGGAGTTCGGCCCCGTTCCCGAGGGGCACAGGGAGAAGACGCTTTCGCGCAGGATTTTTTGAAAGTTTTTTGAGGCGTCGTTGTCAACGAGGTTGTCCGCCGTCTTGGCGAGGCCCCTCACCTGATGGTCATAGACGACCTTGTTGTAATGCCATGTGTCATTGCCGGTGATGAAGCCGGTATGGGTCTTTGACAGATCATCGATGATGATATTGCGCGATTCCGTAAGATAGTACTGGTTCGCCTTGGCCCCGACGAAGGAATACAAGTGTTTCTTGGGGATTGCGGGCGCCTTCCAAAGATCTTTCGCCTGCACCGGATAAAGCGGGAAGGCATGCAAGGCGATGCCGGGAAATTTCGGCAGGGCAGGCTGATCTTGCACCGCGTGGGACCAGAAAATATCCGTGACACCCATCTCATCGAACAGTTCCTGAAAGCGCAGCATATGGATGTGCTGACAGGTCGTGATCACTGATTGCGCACCGGCTAGGCGCGGTTTCAGGGACAAAAGCTTTTGACGGAAGAATGCGGTCCGCTCCGGGTTCTTTTTATTGTGAAGAAGGTTGTCGATCAGCGTTGCCCAGGGAAAGGCCAAGTAAATCACGCTGCCATCGGTTTCCCGAAGTGCCAGATCTTCGGCCATCCGTTCAAAAGCGTGCTGTTCCGTGATCGCCGGGAACTGCCAGTTCCGGTCATAGGCGACGATCGCATTGCTGATCTTACGTTTCGGCGTGCCAAGGCCCTGCCGCTCTTTCACGATGATCGTATCGTTCACTTTAATCCGCTCAACCGGGTCCGGTTTCAGCGACCAGATATCAAAGACCATTTTCGATGGTGTCGTAAGCGTCTCTGACGGGTGAACCCAAGCGGTGCCGCCCAGAATACGCTTGTCGACATGGTTGTCGTAAGACCGAAGCTGGGTTTCATGCAGGTGAAAGGTTCGCACGAATTTGCAGGGATTGAAAATATCGTAGCCGTGCACCGAGAATACATAGCCGATTTTGTTGTCGCAACGCGGCACGCCCAGCGGAATTTCCATCTTGCGGCGGATTGCATCGGGCACCGGCACCCGCCCGTCAATGACCCAGACGTCCTGAGACCATTGTGGTTTGGGATGCATGCTGACCTTGTCGCCTTCGATCTCGTATCGGCTGATCGCGGCCAAGGCTTGGGGGCTGGTGTCAAAAATCTGCGGCAGCAGGGCTGCGGTCTCGTCAAGATAGATATCTGAATTGGCCAGAACCGAGATTGCATCTGTGCTGTGACGGGCGGTCAGATCAAGCCAGTCGGCATAGCTGGGCCGGCCATTGATCGGGATCACGGTCAGCTTGTCTGATGTAAAGGGCGGGGTGTGCCCATCATCAATCATCAGGAAAATTCTATCGACCTCTGCCACGGCGATATTCTTTTCTAGGCAACGGTCAAGCTCTTTTTGCCGCTCAAAATCATCCGACAGATAGTAGGGCGTGTAGAGGTGGATTGTTCTTGTCATAGCCAGGTCCTGAAAATTAGCAGCCGGATGAATGCAAAACAAAACTGGTTAGGGGCCGCTTGCGGAGGATGCACCGGTTGTGCCGTTCCGCAGGTCTGGCCGGAATGCCACGTGATCGGTAAGGCCAGACTTGGCCCTAGGAAACTTATACCTGGGTCGGGAAACATGGCAACCGCGCGTTCTGCATCGCAGCATGTGCGGCCCACCTTTTGCGCGGTCTCATGGCGGTTGGGCATTGCGCCAAAACATCAGCTTGCGCTGCGCAGGCTTGCCCGGCGCGATCTAACGTCAAGGAACCCCTGTTTTGTCGGCCGATTTATGATCATGCGGTGGGCGAACGTGGGGCCATTCTTGCGGAGGATGCATGCAGGCTTTGTGGGGCGCCTCAACCGTGCCGGGCGCGACGGCGCAAGATCTGCGGGGTGTCGGCGGTCTGGCATGGGGGCATCTCGAAGCCATCACCGATCGCCGAAACAGCCGATAGATTTGGCCTACGTCTCAGTTGCCCCGGTCGCAAAACGACCGTGCTCCGGGGGCAGATTTCGGCTGCCCCCGGTTTGCTTTCTCAGGCTCGGCTGGCTTAGGCGAGCAAATCGTATTCCGTGCCACCGATCATGATGTTGATGCTGTCTTGGCCTGCGCCATCGACCAGCGCCCAGAGGATCTGTCCCGTCGGGCGGTAGATCACGAAGGCCTCATCGACATTGTCATCCCCGGCTGTCGTGGTGGCAAAGTTGACCTGAAAATCGTTTACCCGGCCAGAAGCCCCGAACCGCAGAACATCGCCATCCGCGGCGGTGTAATCTTGGATCCAGTCCGATCCATGACCGGCGATGCCGGTATGGTAGAACGTATCGGCATCCGCCCCGCCATTGACGAGGTCATTGCCGAACCCGCCATTGATGAAGTCATTGCCATTGCCGCCAAAGATCTGGTCGGCATAGACCGATCCGGTCAGGTAATCATCGCCGTCATTCCCGATCACCAGATCGGCGCCATAGCCGCCCTCAATCGTGTCGCTTCCGTTGCCGCCGTTCAGATCGTCATTGCCATCGCCGCCGTCGATGCTGTCATTGCCGTCGCCGCCATAGATGATGTCGCGTTTGTCGGCGGAACTCAGGCCGCCGCGGATCACATCGTCGCCGTCGCCGCCCGAAAGCGTGTCACGCCCGTCGCCGCCATCAAGCGTGTCATTGCCCTGAGAGCCGCGCAGACGGTCATCGCCGTTGAGCCCGAACAGGATGTCATCGCCCAGACCGCCGTCGAAATCTTCTGATGCCGCCGTGCCAGTGTAAAGATCCCCGGCATCGCTCAGAACCTGTGCTGTCAGCTCTTCGGCGTCATTGCCGATCATCGAAATCAGCGTGCTATGATCCCAAACCGTTCCGTCGGCAAAGATAATCTGTTCGATTGTCCCGGCCTGCCCGGCATTGAGCGTATCCGCGATGACCACGTAATCTTCGGTGCCGTCATGGAATTGATCGGAGCCGCGGAAACGGATGACGACATTGGGCAGATTGGGGTTCTGAAGCTGCACGGAGGCCTGCGCCGCCGTGTAGCTGTGGAAGATGATCGTATCGGTGCCGCTCCCGCCCTGATCGGTGACCAGATCATAGCCGTCGCCAGCGTAGAAATGATAGGTGTCAGACCCGTCGCCGCCCGACATCGTGTCGCGCCCGGCATCGCTGGTTAGGATATCGTCTCCGGCATAGCTGAACAGGCTGTTATCGGCGGTCGAACCGACGAGCGTATCGTTGTAATCCGACCCATGCGCATGTTCGATGCTGATCAAGACATCTTCGCCGCGCAGCCCGTCGCGCGCGATGCCTTCTTGCAGGTTGACGCCCACGATATCGGTCGAGGTGATGTAGCGCACAAGATCCGCGCCGTCGCCCCCGTCAAGCGTATCATCGCCCGCTTCGCCCCAAAGCTTGTCATCGCCCGCGCCGCCATGCACCTCGTCATCGCCGTCGCCTGCGGTGATGACATCCGCACCGCCGCCGCCGTTGATGGTATCGTCGCCCGCATAGGCCGAGATGTTATTGGCGCCGTCATCGCCGGTAATCATATCGGCAAAGGCCGAGGTATAAACATCCTCGATCCCGCTCAGATGATCGGTGGCACCGCCGCCATCGGTCGCCAGCCCGGTTTGGAGGCTCACCACCACCCCGGCCGCATCGTCCATGTAGCTGACCCGGTCGGTCCCGTCGCCGCCGTCAATCGTATCCGAGCCGGTTTCCCCCCAGATCGTATCATTCCCGCCGCCGCCATCGAGCACGTCATTGCCCCAGCCGCCAAGAATAAGATCCGCGCCGCCGCCAGCAGAAACCGTATCGGCCCCGCCATAGGTTTCGATCCGGTTCGCCGCATTATCGCCGGTCACCCGGTCGGCATGTTCCGAGGTGAACACATCCTCGATACTGATCAACGTATCGGTCGCGCCCGATCCGTCACGCGCGGTGCCCGCGAGCATATTGACGGTGACCCCGGCGGTATCACCCATGAAGCTGGCACGGTCTTCGCCATCGCCGCCATTGAGCGTATCTGCCCCGGCATCGCCCCAAAGCGTGTCATCGCCGGTGCCGCCGCGCAGCATGTCGGCCCCATCGCCACCCAGCAAAAGGTCGGTGCCGGCCAAACCGTCCAGCGTGTCATTCCCGGCTTCGCCCTCTAGCCGGTTTGAGGCATCCGAGCCGCTGACCACGTCGTTATAATCGGTGGCGTAGATGTCTTCGATGCTGATCAGCGTATCAGTGTCGCCGAAGCCATCGGTGGCCGTGCCCGCCGCCAGATCGACCACAATCCCTGCCGTGCCGCCGGTGGCATAATCTTCACGGTAGTTGACCGCGTCGACGCCACCGGCGCCGTTCAGCGTGTCATTGCCCGCAAGTCCCCAGAAGAAGTTGGTCTCGGCGCTGCCGGTGATCCGATCGGCTAGGGCCGTGGCGCGAATATCGTCGATGTTGATCAGTGTATCAGTGTCGCCGAAAGTGTCGGTCGCAACACCGGTGGTCAGGTTCACCACCACACCCTGCGTGCCATATTCGCGCTGGCCGGTTTCAACATTGACCGAGCCCACACGCATTTCGGCATCATAAATCACCGTATCGCGGCGGCCCGATCCGCCGTTGATCGTGTCGTTGCCCTGATTGCCGGAGAACCATTCCAGATAGTCATGCGCCGTATTGCCGCCGATCAGCACGTCGTCATACATCGTGCCGCCGACTTCGAGGAAATAAAGCGCGTCGGTGAAATCGACCCGGGTGCCCGCCGCCGTCGCGATGCCGGTGGCCAAGTTTACGGTGACTGCGGAATCGAGCTGGAAGACGATGTGATGGGCATAGGCCGATCCGGTCGCATCGGTCCCGGTGATCGTTTTCGTGCCCCGCCCGTCAATCACCACAGTATCGCGAGCATCGGCAATCGTGGTGCCAACAATGACATGGTCATTGCCGCTGCCGGTGTAGATCAGGTTATTCCCGTCGCGCCCGTTGATCGTGTCATTGCCGGCATCGCCGAAGAAGCGCTCGTCCTCTGCATCCGAGCCGAGCAGCACATCGTCTTGTGCGCTGGCCCGGACATATTCGATGCTGCTCAGGCTGTCTGTATGGCCCCAGGTGTCGGTCGCCGTGCCAGCGGCCAGGTCGACAGTGATGCCGCCTGTCCCGGTTTCCAGCGTATACATTGCGAGGTCTTCGCCTGCGCCGCCGGTCAGCGTATCGGCCCCGGCCCCGCCCACAAGCGTGTCGCCGGTGGCGCCCGCGCGCAAAAGGTCCGCGCCTTCGCGCCCGAACAGGTAATCGCTGTCACTGTCCGAGCCGATCAGCGTATCGCGCATCGCGGTGCCATAGACCCGTTCGATGCCGCTGAATGTATCGGTATCGCCCCAGGTATCCGTGGCGCGGCCGGTGTTGAGGTTCACATTGACCCCATTGCTGCCCTGTTCCAAGAAATAGGCCAGCTGGTCATCACCCGCCCCGCCGGTCAGCGTATCATTGCCGGCATCGCCCACCAAAGTGTCGGCCCCGCCGCGCCCGTTGATATTGTCGTCCCCGTCTTCGCCGGCCAGAAAATCACCGATCGATGCCGCGCCCAGCAGCGTGTCTGCATAATTGGACCCGTAGACCCTTTCGATGCTGATCAGCCGGTCTGTCGTTCCATAGGTGTCGGTTGCGGTGCCGGTTTCCATATCGACCGTGACACCCGAGGTTCCCGGTTCGCGGTAGTAAAGAACCTGATCCTCGCCAGCGCCGCCATCCAAGGTATCGGCCCCCTGCCCCCCAAACAGCAGGTCCACACCCTCTGCGCCGGACAGGGAATCCGCCCCGTCGCCGCCATTGAGAACGTCGTTGCCCGTTCCGCCCGACAAAGTGTCTGCCCCATCGCCGCCGGACAGGGTGTCGTTGCCAGCGAGGCCGGTCAGCAGATCGTTGCCGCCATATCCTGTCAGCAGGTCGTCGCCAGACGCGCCTTGCAATGTGTCGGCTGCGTTGGTGCCGGAAGTGGTGACCATGGATGAAACCTCGTCTGAATGTGGATGTCGGGGATTGGGTGGCTGTTCCTTACGGTTGCGATGACGTTATGAACATATCGTTTTTAAAACCCTAAAACCGGCACAGGAATCACCGCTGAACACTGTGCCGGTGGGTCGGTTGCGGAGCGGTCTGCCGCCCCGTCAGGCCAGCAAATCGTATTCTGTGCCCCCGATCAGGATGTTGATACTGTCCTGCCCGGCACCATCGACCAGCGCCCAAAGGATCTGACCCGTGGGGCGGTAAATGACGAAGGCCTCATCGACATTGTCATCGCCTGCCGGCGTGGCCGCGTAGTTCACCTGAAACTGTCCTGCCGTGGCCGCTGCGCCGTATTGCAGCACGTCGCCTTCTGCGGCGTCATAATCCTGAATCCAGTCCGATCCGTGGCCCAAAATCCCGGTATGGTAGAAGGTATCCGCATCCGCCCCGCCATTCAGCCGGTCATTGCCGAAACCGCCATTGAGGAAGTCATCCGCATCGCCGCCGAAGATCTGATCGGAATAGACGGAGCCTGTCAAAAAATCATTGCCGCCATTGCCGATCAGCGTATCCGCGCCGTAGTTGCCGGCCATGGAATCATCGCCTTCGCCGCCATTAAGCTCATCATTGCCCCAACCGCCATCGATGCTGTCATTGCCGTTTCCGCCATAGATCAAATCGCTCAGGTCTGTCTCTGTGGTGCCGCCATAGATGACATCATCGCCGTCGCCACCGTTGAGCGTGTCACGTCCTTCGCCGCCGTGAAGCGTATCGGCCCCGTTTTCGCCGCGCAGCCGGTCATGGCCGCTGCCTCCGGTCAGGATATTGTCTGCGGCATTGCCCGAGACCGTATCATTGCCGGTTCCCGTGATCGCGTTTTCGATCACTGTATCGCGGGCGATGAGCAAATTGCCGGTCTGTCCGTAAACATCAGAAATCGCTTCTTGCAAAAGGTCGACCCGCTGATTGGCGACCGAGCCCGATAGATCAAGCGTATCCTCGCCGCCTGTATCATAAAGTGTCAGCGTCACCCCGCGGTCGATGGCGCCGGCGCTGACACCGCCATAAAGCGCTGCCAGATCCGCAGTGTAGACGGTATCGCCGGGCCGTTGATCCGCCGGGGCCCCATAAAGGTCGTGGATCGCGATGATATCGGCGATCATCGGCGTGACAACATAGGCATAGGAGGCGTTGATCGTGGTGTTATCCGTTTGGCTGAAGTAGGACATGATCGTGGCCTGCCAGCTATCATTGGCATAGATCGCGTCCTGGGGATAAGTGGCCGACCCGTTGTAATCGCCGGCATGGGCCAGACCCAGCGCATGGCCGATTTCGTGAATGAAGGTCTGGAAGGAATAGCTGTCGAGCTCGATCTGCGCCTGTCCGCCCACCAGGCGCCAATCTCCGGAAAACCAGTCTTCGGTGATCGTCACGGTGGCAGAGAGGATCTCACTGCCGCTGAGGATCGTGGAGGTATAGGCTGAGGTGCTGTAATCGTTGTGATCGAAGCTGATATCGGCGCTGCCGGTGGTGACCTCGAACTGAATGCCCGACACATTCGTCCAGGCCCGCAAGGCCGCCAGCGCAAAGGCCTGACCGCCCGCATTCATCGCGCTGATATTCACACTCAGCGTGTCGCCGGTCTGAATGTCAAAGCTCTGGCGGCTTTCCCCCCAAAAGGCTTGGCCGTCATCCGTCAACTGATGGGCGATCTGATCATAGCTGTAAACAGGCAGGACCGTTTCCCCGGTCGTGTCTTCGATGACGCTCAGAACATAGCTGCCGGTATCCACAGAGCTGTAATCTGGATTGGCGGTATAGAAGGATTGTGCCTCAAGGTAATAGGTGCCGCTGGTGTTGATCGTGATGGTGATCATCGAATCATATGTGCCACCGCTATCGTCATCGTAGGTGACCAAATTTCCCTGTGCGTCATAGAGGCTCAGAAACGGATCAGAAAGCGCATTAATTCCGGTGCCCTCAAGTGAAATCACGTAGCGGGTTCCAGCCTCCAAATTCACCGCGACCCAGTCTAGATCGCTGTCGCTGGCGATGGTGCCGGTGAAGCTGTCCCCGACGGAGATCGTATAGGGGGTTGTCCGGTTGGGGGCGGCATCCGTCGTTTCGGTGATTGCGGCATGAAGCACGGTGTCAGAGACAGCCGTCGCCGTCACAGCATCGGAAAGGGAGGCTCGGTTCGCAATCATTCAAAAGTCCTTTCATATACCGGGATGCAGACGCGATTACGGATGCTTCTAGCCGAGATCCCCGGCGAGAATGTGGCGAATCAGGCGTTTTACCGCCTGCTGGGAGAGGGGCTGATCACGGGAAATCAAACGCAATGGTGGTTCCGGGTTTTCGCCGGGACGCTGGGTCCATGCCAGCAGCCGGTGCGGGCCTTGCGGTTCCACATGCAGAATCAGGCGATCTGCATTTTGTAAGGCAAAGCCGGCGGCGGCTTGTTCCGCCCAGCGACAGATCTGCGCGCCCGTGGTTTCTGTGGCGTGGCACTGAACCGGCAGCACCTGTGCATGGGCTGAAGTCAGCGCAAACCATCCGCATAGAAGAACAGATGATAACCCGAATGCCAGAGCCAGATATCTCGTTTTTCGTCCCGGGTCCTGCCACGGTTTGTCCCGCAGGCGCAGGCTGTGGGGCATATTCTGCTCCAATTTTCACAGCAATGACGATCAACCAAAGTAATAGTCTATTTGAAAGTTTAACAAACTGTTTTAAAGTCCTCACGGGAATGTGTGGGCGGTTTGTCGGCACGTTTCATGATGAAAGAATGTGACGCCCAGGCGCCGCAAGATGTCCGGCGGTTGTCAGCGAAGGGTGGCAGGCCGGCTCAGGGGAGGAAGAAACGATGGGATTCATCGCTGTCCTGCTTCTGACGGGTGGTGGTGTTTCGGCCCTGTTCCGGACCGCCGCGTTAAGTCCGCTTGCGCACAAGCTGACCCGTCACCGGGTCTGGGTTCTCGATAGCTTTAATAAGTACGCCTGGATCGCTGCCGGTCTGGTTCTTCTGATCCTTTTGATCACGAAGGCCGAGACAGGGCGGGAAATTGCGATAGTGGGGGCCGCCTGGATGGCGGCGACCGCCGCTGTCTGGTTCCTGCCACCGGCACTGCTCCGTTTTTTCTAACCGGCATCAACCGGGGCCAAGCCCTTTTCGGGAGGAAACAAAATGCCGACAATTACCTTTAGTGAATACAGTCTCTACACACGCAATCCGACCTTCACCTTTGATGACAACATTGTCACGACAACGGGTGTGATCGTGTCGGACGGGGCACAGCCTCAAACCCCGGTGATTGCGGCAAACTCGTCCTATACTGGGCCGGTTTTCATCTATTTCGACACGCCGGTGACCTCGGTCAGCCTTGATGTCGGCTACTTCAACAATATCGGCAGCACCCGGATCGAATTCCGCGATCAGTTCGGCCAACTGATCCAATCCTTCCACAATGATGCGGAAGGTGTTCAGACCTTCTCGCTCACATCCGAAAACGGCATCGCCAGTATTGCTGCGATCGACGAGGCCTATGACGTCTCTGGGTTTTCCGTTGATACGATCGTCTTTGATGGTCTGGCCGATGTGGTCGATGCGCCCATTGTGTCACGGGTGGCGAACCGCAACTTCGTGGACCAAGATTTCGGGGATGTCGAAGGCGGCCGGACCCTGATCTTTTCCGATCAGGTCGGGACTGCAGATCCGCAGGATTTTTTGCAACTGACCGTCAGCAATGCCACCACGGCGCAAATTCGGACCTATTTGAACAGCGATCCGACCAACGCCAGCACCTATACCGTTAACTTGGTTGCGGGGCAGAACACGCTCCAGATCTTGCAAAATGACGATTACGGCGATCTGGAGGATTACACCGTCGTCGTCCAGATCACCGATTACGTCGATGCCAACCAAGAATTCGTCGATGACATCAAGGCGCTGATCATTGGTAAGGTCGTCAGCTACCAAGAGCTGGAAAGCGAGATCTTCCGGCATGTGACGCAGAATCTGGACAATGCGGATGACGCCGCCGCGCTGTTTGGCAAGATGGCGCGCGGCTTCAAGATCCTTGGGCTGGTTTTGGATATCGGCAGCCGGATCGATAACATCCAGGCCGCGTCCGATTGGCGCCGCCAGACTGCGATGGAACTGGGCGATATGCTGACCGGCATGGCCTCGACCGGGCTTGTGGGCGTGGGCGTGTCCTTTGTGGGAACGCCGATTGCCGGGGCTGTTGCGGGCTTTGTTACCGGGCTGGTCTATGACCTTGCGCTGAGCAATTACGTGAAAAACCAAATCGGCGATGCCTATGATGCCTATCAAGGTGGGGCAGATACAGAGCTACTGGTGGGCGATGATGCCGCCGACCTGATGCGTGCCGATCCCGATTTCTCGGATCTGATTTTCGATGAAACCTGGTATCTGGCGCAGTATTCTGACGCGGCCGAAGCGGTGGCCTCGGGGGCGGCGGTGAACGGGCTGGCCCATTACCTGACCACGGGCATCGGGCTGGGCTATCAGATCAACGCGACGGGCCGCACTGTGGACCCGGCGGATCTGTCGGATGACTTTGGCATCACGGATGCCGCGAACCTGTTCGACAATCAGCTTGGCACACATGCCTTGGGCACCCGGGCGGGCGATCTGCTGAATGCGGGCGAGGTGGCCTTCGTCACCTATGTCAACGAAGAGCAACGCACCGAAGACACCAATCTGGCCCTGAATGCTGATTTGTCGGCCTTGGCAAACCGGGTCGCACAGGATTGGATCCTGAACAACCCGGCGATCATCGAACTGGCGATGACGCAATCCGATGACTGGGCCGAAACCCTGTCCAGCGGTGAAAACTATGCCGATGTGCTGGCGGATCTGGCAACCGCGGCCGGGATTGATCTGAGCTATGTCACCTTGCTAGCCACTTGGAAGGCTGGGGAAGACCTGTCTGATGTCTATGACGCGCTCGTCACCTCGATTGAGGCCTCTCAGGCGCTGATTGGCATCGATAGCCACAGCATCGGTGTGGCGCAGGTTGGCGCACTGTGGATCGTTTTGGTGTCCACCCAGTCGCTTAGCGATGACGGGGTGGCCTCTGACACAAGCGTGATGCGTCTTTTCGGCGATGAGCTGGGCGATCAGATCCTGGGCTCTGTCGGGATGGATCGGATCGAGGGCTTTGCGGGCGATGATGACCTCCAAGGCCGCGGTGGCAATGACCTGCTTCTGGGCGGCGCGGACAATGACAGCCTGACCGGCGGGGCCGGAGCCGATACGCTGCGCGGTGACGCAGGCAATGACACGCTGATTGGCGATGGCGTTGCTGTGATGGAAGACCCCGGCGAAGGGGAAGGCGAAGGGGAGGGCGGAGTCACCGTTGATCTGTTCACCGATATCACGGTGATGGGCAGTGGCGTGCTTGAGATCGGCGCCGATGTGGTCAACACCTTGGAAAACCCGTTGCAGTTGACGAATGTCTGGAGCTTGGCAGAAACGCCCAACATTCTGAATTCCACGACAAACCCGCATGTCTCGCTGCAGATCACCGGATCGGGCGATACTTATGAGGCGTTCACTTTCTCGGTGCGGGCAGGCGAGGTCTGGACATTCGATGTCGACGGCACCAGTGGCTTTGATAGCTATCTTGAACTGTACGACGAGTCGGGTAACCGTATCGCCTATGACGATGACTCTAGCACCAGCGTAGGCGGGGAAGGGTCGTCAAGTAGCTATGATTCCTATCTGGAATACAGCTTCACCGAAGACGGGATTTGGACCATTGCGCTGCGCAGCTACGGCTCGCACATGCTCACAGACGAAGCCACCGCAACGCTGAATGTGAGTGTCGATGCAAGCGGGCTGCTGCCCCCGGTTGAGGTGATCCCGCTGTCCTATGATGACATGCTGTATGGCGGTTGGGGCAATGACCGTCTTCAGGGCGAGACCGGCAATGACACGCTTTATGGCGGCGACGGGCGCGATACGCTGGTCGGCGGTGAAGATGACGATGTCATCTATGGTGGCGATACCGACGCCGACCGCGGCGATGTGATTTATGGCGGGGATGGCCATGACGATATCGACGGCGGCTGGGGCAATGACTCCATCACCGGGGATGCCGGCAATGATACGATTGCGGGCAACTACGGGGCGGACACGGTGATTGGCAATGATGGTGATGACTATCTGACCGGCTCTGTCTATTCCGATCTCGTCTTTGGCGGGGCCGGGGATGACTTCCTCAATGGGGGGTTCGGCAGTGACCGTCTCAATGGCGGTGACGGCGCCGATACGATCTTCCATACGGGGCTGCGCGGCCACGGATCGGACTGGATCCAAGATTACGATGCGGCAGAGGGTGACGTGCTCCAATACGGCGCCGCTGGCACGCGCAATCAGTTCCAGGTGAACTTCGCAACAACCCCGGCCGGTCAGGATGACGTGGATGAGGCCTTCGTGATCTACCGCCCGACCGGCCAGATTCTCTGGGCGCTGGTCGATGGCGCGGGCCAAGACAGCATCAACATTCTGATCGGGGGCACGGAATACGATCTGCTCGCCTGATCTAAGAACGCACCCTGCCCTGACTTTCAGGGCAGGGTCACTGCCTTTTCCAAAGGGTCGTGATCAGATTTGAGATTTGCTCCAACTCCGCATCCGAGGCCGAAAGCGTCTGCGGGGGCGGATAGTCACGCGGCACGAAAAGTGTGGCGCGGTCCGGGAAGAAGGTTTGCCGGACCCATTCGTTCGATCCGGAAAAACAGTCTCGATAGGCCTTGAGAAGCGCTGCATCGGGCACATATTTCGGTCCCGTGCCGAAATGGCGTTCAAACACCCGGTGGATCTGTCCGCGCTGCGGATTGGGGCGGCCACGGCGGTCGAATTTCGGTATTTTCCGGTTGATACGGGTCAGCAGCGCTTGGCCCAGCAGGTTCAAAGAGGAATTCTCCGTCTCAGGGACGGTAAAGTTGGTGCTGTCGATGCCAGCGACCTGCGCAAAATCGGCAATGATATCCCCTTGAAAAAGCTCTCTGCGGTCAAACAGGCGCACGGTGAGGGCATCCTGCCCGAATGCAGCACACCAGGCTTTCAGCAGGGCTTCATAGTCGGTTTCACCGCCGCGCTCGGGTGGGCGCGGCGCGATCAGCGTGCCGCCGGTCTTGATCGCGGTGTCATACATCGAGACCGCGTAATCCACCGGATCACGCAGATAAACCAGAACCCGGATTCTGTCGAACATCTCTGACAGGATGCCCTGCAGGGTCTTAATTTCTTGGGGTTTCAGAAAGCTCAGATGTTCGGCGCTGATGATGCAGCGCAGGGCTTGCGCATTTGCGATTTCGGCGCGGAAAGCGTCCAGCCAGGCGGCGCGCGCGGCTTGCTGGTCCTGAGGGTCGCGGATGCCGCGCATCCGCAGGTAGCTGTCGGTCAGCGGTCCGGACTGGACGATGGCGGGCAGGTTGCGGTGATTGCGCTCCCCCAACGAGTTGGGCAGCATGATCCCCTGCTGCGCCATCCGGTCGGCATTGGCTTGCATGAAGCCTTGCACCGATGTGCTGCCGGTTTTTCCGGTTCCGATATGAAGAAGAAGATCCATGGCGCGGTGCCTCCTGCGCGGATAGAGTTAGCAGAAACCACCTCTGGGGAAAACGTGCAAGAGGTCCGGATCAGGCCGAAGATCGGTGGCCCGGTGCTGGCAATTGCAGTCCTACCAGACATGCGCTAGCACAGCCAAACAACGCTTCGGAAAGGGCGGGAAGATGGCCAGGATCATCCTGCATATCGGCACCCATAAGACCGCGACGACAACAATCCAGAACGTGTTCTACCGCAATGCGGCGCTACTGGCGCGGCATGGGATACTTTATCCGAAGCTGGGCAAACCGACCGGACATCATGGTTTGTCGGGCGATTGGTACCGCGATCTGCCGAAAAACCTACAATATTCAGGTGGTAGCCGCGCCGCTTGGCGCGATCTGGCGCGGCGGTACGCATCGGGCGATCACACGGTGTTCCTGTCTTCGGAAACCCTATCCGTGGGGCATCCGAACGGGGCGCCTGATTATGGTTGGATCCGCGAAACGCTGGCCCCTTTTGAAGAA
Organism: Rhodobacter sp. TJ_12; assembly: GCF_020023995.1. Lineage (GTDB taxonomy): Bacteria > Pseudomonadota > Alphaproteobacteria > Rhodobacterales > Rhodobacteraceae > Rhodobacter. The sequence goes on from NZ_NRRD01000021.1 coordinate 39,919, forward strand.
GTCCGCGTGCTGTGCGTACTGCGCGAGCAATGGCAGTTCATGCAATCGCTGTTTTTGGAAGTTGGCAAAAAAGCGGTCCCGCCGCAGCCCGATGAGCTGGTGCGCAAGGCATTGGCGGGCGATTACTGCACTGGGATGTGGACCGATTATCAGGGCTTCTATGACCGGTTGCTTCAAAGCTTCGCGCCGCAGGAAATCCGCTTTCTCGATTTCGATACCGCGCGTAGGGCAGAGGGCGGCATTCTTGGGGCGGTGCTGCGGGAGGCTGGCTGTGCGCTGCGCGCGGAGGAGCTGGATCAGGGCAATGGTCGGGCCAATCTTTCGCCGCCGCCGCTGCCGGCTTGGGCGGCTTCTGTTGCCGCCCGGCCTGAGGTTGCCCCGGATTGGCTGGTCGCAGAGGCGCAATCCGTCTTTCAACTGATTTTTGGTCAAGAGGCCCGCTCTTGCCTGTTCACCCGCGAAGAGCAGCAAAAACTCGATCGGCATTTCGCGCCGCTCAATGCCGCGCTGGCGGCGGGTCTCGCGCCGTTGCAACCCGGCTTTGCGATTTCCCGCACCCCATCGGAAAAGCTGGATCACCTGATTTTCCGCAACCGTATCAAGGCGGATTTCTGGATGCGGATGACCCGGCGCGCGACCCGGAAAGTGCTGACGCAAGCGCGCCGCTAAGCGGGCGCTGCGCGGTTATCCTTTCACGCGCCAGACCGGCAATCAGGGCAGAAACGCCTGATCTTGCAAGGCGCGGGCCCGTTTCCGCGCCGCATCACTCAGACGAAGTAACTGCCCCCTTGCGGCATCAAGGGCCAAGACGGCATTGGCGGCCGCAGACGGATCATCGGGCGGCACAACAAAGCCTGTTTCGCCGCTGCGCACCATGTCGGGCGGGGCGCCGCGATCATAGCAAATCACGGGTCTTCCACCGGCCATGGCCTCCATAACCGTGCGGCCGAAGCTTTCGGCAAATTTCGACAGGCTCATCACGACATCAACCTGCGCGATAGCCTCTTCGGGGGTTTCGGCATAATCGCGGAAATCCACATTATCCGGCAAAGGTTGCAGCAGATGCAGATCGCGGCTGGGCGGCCCGATCAGCAAAAACCGTATTGGTCGTTTCTGCGCTGCCACGATCCGTGCGATGCGCAGAAAATCCGTGACGCCTTTCTTGGCAACATTGCTGCTAATCAGCCCGATCCGAAGCACATCTTGCGGGGCGAAAGGAAGCGCAAACAGGGTTTCGGGCACGGAATTCGGGCGCACGACGACCCGCTCCGGGCAATCAAGCCAGTGAGCGACGATATTCGAATTGGCGACAAAGCGATCGGCCTGATCCAGAAGCTGGCGGCGCAGCTCCGCAGCACTGCAATTCAGGGTCCGGCGCAGGGCAACGTCATCTTCGGGCAATTCGCGGACATGGACCACGGTTTCGATGCCTTCTGCGGCGGCCGCAACAAGCGGGGCATCCTGAACCAGGGTATTCACATGGACCGTTTTCGGCTGGTAGCGCCGAATCAGCGCGCGGATCGCCGTAACCGTCCGGGGATCGGGATCGCGCCCGGCGTGGCGCCAGATCTGGGGCAGACATTCCACCGCGACACTTACCTTGCGCAGTTGCGTGAGATAGTCGCGATTGCGCAAGGTAGGGACGACAACCACAGGCGCCGCGCCGCGCCCGGCCATCCGTGTCAGCACGTCGATCAGGCTGCGCTCTGCCCCGAACAGGGTTTTGCCCAGACTATGGGCGAAGAACAGGCAATCGGGCGTTCTGTCCTGCAATGCGCCTTCAAAGCGTGGCAAAGGCGGGGCGCCTTGGGCCCGGCCTTCGCGCTCATACTGGATCAGGGGGACGGTCTCATCGTCTAGGTTTTGGGCCAGACGATAGCCGCCGGAGCTGAATAAGGGCCCGGGATCGCGATCTTCGCGACCGCCGCCCAGAAGATGGTGGCGGACGGGGCCGATGCCAGAGCGGTATACATCAGGATGGGCTTTCAGATACCAGTCCGGGTCGAACAGCTCGGAGGTCGAAAGCAGATCATAGTCTGAGGGCGGCCCTTCGGGATCACCGCATCCGATCAGTGCCGGAACCCGGAAAGGCCTGACTTCAGGAAATTCCGGCAAGAACAGAGCCTTGTCGCCATCTTTGAGGGATATGCTGTGCCAGTAGTGGGCGGCCTCCATATAGTCCCGCCGCACGCCGGAAAACTGACTGCGCAGATGTGTCTCTGACTGCATGGTAAGCGATCCAGCCGCCGTGCGCCCAAAGGAAAGCGGCACACCGGGGAACACTTCGCGGATCGCGGAGGGGCCAAAAGCGGCGATGATCCGGTAGTAATATTCGGTATCTGCATTGACCCGGACCCGGTCCCAGTATCCAAGCCTCTCGCGTAACTCTGCGCGCAGCATCAGCGAAGAGACATTCCGGTAAACCCAGCCCTGATCCATGCGCCACAGGGTCATATCCAGATCATCGCTGGCACGGACCCAATGGGACACTGTGGCCATGCAATCGGGATCTTCCAAAAGGATACGGGCCTGAGCCGCGATCTTTTCAGGATGGGACCAGTCATCTGCGTCATGCACCGTGATGAAAGCCCCCGTGGCGGCAGTAAGCCCGGCATTGCGCGCCGGATAGGCCCCGCAGTTCCTTGCTTGCGGCAGAACACGGATACGCCGATCCCGGGCCGCCCAGGCTTGGGCGACGGCTAGGCTGTCATCTGTGGAGCCGTCATCAACGACAAGAATTTCAAGGTTCTGCCAGCTTTGCGCCACCAGACCACGCAGCGCGGTGCTGAGCCCCCCATGCCCGCCCGTCGCCGCGTTGAAAACCGGCACGATCACACTGACCAGGGGAAGGTCTTCCTGTGTGGTCTCCGCCGGTGCGGCGCTGGCCTGAAGCCGGTCGAAACGGGCCCCGTCCCCGGGTGCGAGTGTGACGGGGGCCAGACCGTGCGGGGGGTGTAGCGCGGACAGGCTGACAGACAGCGCCGCATCTTCGGCCCCGTCCGCCCGTATCAGCAGCATCTGCGCCAGACTGAGGTCTGGCCGGGGACCGAAATGGTCTAGAGCCTCTGCCAAGAAACGTTCTGCGCCAGTTTGGTCATTGCAGGCCAGACAGGCCTGAACGCCCAGCAGCCACGGGCCCATATGCGCCACCACGCGGGCGGCGTCCGGGGTCTCAAGGAACAGCAAAATTGCGGCGTGGGCGGCAGGCCAGTCGCTTTGTGCGCCATACCAGCGCGCCAGTGCCCAGCCGGCCGCGGCGCGTTCGCGTTGCGATGGGCCAGCCAGCAGCGCTTTTAGCGCGGTCAGGGCAGCGCTATCCTGCCCGTTCCAAAGCATATGCTCCAACTCAAAGGCCTGCACAGGGGCCCCGAGTCGCCCTTCTGCCCGGCCGGTATTGCGGTAGTGATCCCAAGGATCCATCCCTGAAATGCGGACATCTTCATGCCGTTCCAGGTACCAAACCGGGTCGAAATCATCCCACAGGCTGTCCTGCGGATCACCGGATGGGGCTTTTTCGGTCAAAACAATGCTCTCAGCCTCTGGAGCGGCCCTCGGCTTGCCCATACATCACATAATGTACAAGGGCCGGCCAACCGGCATCCGCAATGTCCCGGTTCGCCAGATAATAGGCCATGGTATCGAAATCCGGGCCGGGATTGCGCCCCTCAAAGGCACCGGCGCGGACATAATGTTCGATCGGGCTCATGCCGGAACCGGCAAGATCGGGATAGGTTTGCAGATACCACGACGGATCGAACAGTTCGCTGCCCGTCAGAAGTTCAATCTGGACCGAGAAATCCGGCACACCGGCTGCGGGCCCGTTCTGCCAGTTGGCATGGCGGATATCGGCCAGTTTCAGTTCAAGGGCGTGACGGCGGCGCAGATCCTCAATCTGCTGGGCCATGTTCTCTTCGCGGGCGGCATCCAGCGCTTCGAGTTGGCGGGTCAAAGTTGCGATTTCCTGAAAACGCGCATCAAGCATGGTTTTCAGGGCGGCAATCTCTTCGCGCAACAGGGCCTGAATTTCCGCATGGCTCTGCGCTTCAGTTTGTCGGTCCGGGCGGGTGGGGGCTGAGGCTGTCATGGGACTGTTTACTCATTCCATCAATTAAACTTCCGGGGTCGTGTCGCGGATGCTGCGGAAAGTCTTTGGCTGCGCGCCCCAGGCAGGCGAAGGCTCGGTTTTTTAGGCGTCAAGGTCAAGGGGCATCGGCGCGATCGGCTTCTTATTGGCTGAAACAAGCTGCGCGTCCATCGGCGCGGATGGTCGCGGCGCCATCGGCAATCGCGGTGGCGCGGCGGGACACAAAGCGCGAGGGTTTTGCTGCCGAACGCCCCTTTGGGTCGGGCAGGACTGCGGCCAAAAGCGCCGCTTGGCGCGCGGTCAGCTTTTCGGGCGTGGTGCGGAAATAGTGGAAGGCAGCGGCATTGACGCCGAACACGCCCTCGCCAAATTCCGCGACATTTAGATAGATTTCTAAGATCCGCCGCTTTGTCCAGATCGCTTCGACCGCCGGGGTCAGCAGGGCTTCCATCGCCTTGCGCGCCCAGCTTCGGCCCTGCCACAAGAAAACGTTCTTCACCACCTGCTGCGAGATCGTCGAAGCGCCGCGATTGCCGCCCGCATCGATGGCTTGGCGGATCGCCCCCATGTCAAAGCCCCAATGGCGGCAGAAATTCGCGTCTTCCGCAGCCACCACGGACCGCAGCATCACCGGGGCAATGTCTTCTACATCGCTCCATTCCTGATCGATGCCATCAAGGCGGCGGCTTTCGCTCCACATCGTGTAGGTGGTGGGCGGGTTGAGGAAATCATAGACAACGATCAGACCCAGATAGGCCGCCAGCACACCAAGCCCGATCCGCGCGGCCCAGCCGCCCAAGAACTGCCAAAGCGCGATGATCCGGCTGCGCAGGCCGACACCGACAGATGCTTTCTTCGTGGTTTTTTTTCTGCTTCGCCCCATGCCGCCATAAGCCATGCCGGGCGCGGGCTGGTCAAGCATTTGCCCGTGCCCTCGCGCCTTGGCCACGGGACAAAGCAAAGGGGCGATGCTTTGCAGCACCGCCCCCGCTTTAGATCTTTGCTGCGCCTTACTCGGCCGGAACCGCTTTCGGCTCATCCGACAGCGGGTAGGGCAAGTGCACCAGCATTTCTTTCGGGCAGACCTGCACGAAGTTTTTCTTCTCGGTTTCCCAATCGGCCAACAGCGCTGCGCCCTTGGCCGAGCCGGTTTCTTTCACATGCCGTTCGATCAGACCTTTGAGTTGCGCTTCCCAATGCGGATGGGTCACGGCGCAAGTCACAAGGCTTTCGAGGTTCATGTAATCTTCGGCCACGCTGTCGGGGTCATAAAGATAGGCCATGCCCCCGGTCATCCCGGCACCGAAGTTGGCCCCGATGCTGCCCAAGATCACCGCGACACCGCCGGTCATGTATTCACAACCGTTCGAGCCGCAGCCTTCGACCACAACCTTGGCGCCGGAGTTCCGCACCGCGAAACGCTCGCCCGCACGGCCCGCCGCAAACAAGAAGCCATCGGTGGCGCCATAAAGCACCGTGTTACCGACAATCGTGTTCTCGGCTGCAACAAGCGGGCTGGCCATCGGCGGGCGCACCACGATGGTGCCGCCCGAAAGGCCCTTGCCCACATAGTCGTTGGCATCGCCCGACACTTCGATCTTCAGCCCCGGAGCCGCAAACGCGCCCAGCGATTGCCCGCAAGAGCCGGTTAGCTTCACCGTTAGATGGTCGGGTTGCAGCGCGTTGCGCATGCCGAAGTTCTTGACGATATGGCTCGATGCGCGCGTGCCGATGGTGCGCAGCGTGTTGCGCACGGCATAGCTGAGCTGCATCTTTTCGCCGTCTTCGAAGAAGCGGTGACCATCTTTGATGATTTCCGCATCCAGCGTATCGGGCACGTAGTTGCGCGGTTTGGAGCGGTCATAGACGATCTTATCCCAGCCATCGACGGTGATCAAAAGCGGGTTCAGGTCAAGGTCATCAAGGTGGGCCGAGCCCCGCGAGACTTGGGTGAGCAGGTCGGCCCGGCCGATGATTTCATCAAGCGAGCGCGCCCCGATCGAGGCCATGATCTCGCGCACTTCTTGCGCGTAGAAGGTGATCAGGTTCACGACCTTATCTGCCGAACCGGTGAATTTGGCGCGCAGTTTCGGGTCTTGCGTACACACGCCCACCGGGCAGGTGTTCGACTGGCACTGCCGCACCATGATGCAGCCCATGGCGATCAGCGCCGCGGTGCCGATGCCATATTCCTCGGCGCCCATCATCGCGGCCATGACAATGTCACGCCCCGTGCGCAAGCCACCATCGGTGCGCAGCGTCACCCGCTCGCGCAGGTTGTTCATCGCCAGCACCTGATGCGCCTCGGTCAGACCCATCTCCCACGGCAGACCGGCATATTTCACCGAAGTCGCGGGCGAGGCCCCGGTGCCACCATTGTGGCCCGAGATCAGGATGATATCGGCTTTCGCCTTGGCGACACCGGCGGCAATCGTGCCAACGCCCGAAGACGCGACAAGCTTCACCGTCACCTTGGCGCGCGGGTTGATCTGCTTGAGGTCGTAGATCAGCTGCGCGAGGTCTTCGATGGAGTAAATATCGTGGTGCGGCGGCGGCGAGATCAGCGTCACGCCTTTGGTCGAGTGCCGCAGACGCGCGATGAGTTCCGTCACTTTCATGCCCGGAAGCTGGCCGCCCTCACCGGGTTTTGCGCCTTGGGCGACCTTGATTTCCAGCTCTTCACAGGCGTTGAGGTATTCGGCGGTCACGCCAAAGCGCCCCGACGCCACCTGTTTCACCTTCGCCGAGGGGTTATCCCCGTTCGGTTCTGGCACGAAATGCGCCGGATCTTCGCCGCCTTCGCCGCTGTCGGATTTCGCACCGATACGGTTCATTGCGACGTTGAGCAGCTTGTGTGCCTCGGGCGACAGCGCGCCCAGCGACATGCCGGGGGTGACGAAGCGTTTGCGGATCGCGGTGATGCTTTCCACTTCTTCAATCGGCACCGGTTTGCCCAAGGGCTTGATGTCGAGCATGTCACGAATGTGGATCGGCGGGTTCGCCCGCATCATCGCGGAATATTGCTTCCACATATCGTAGCTGGAGCGGTCACAGGCCGCTTGCAGCATATGCATCGACTGCGCGCCCCAAGCATGCGTTTCGCCCGATTTGCGCGCCTTGTAAAAGCCGCCAATCGGCAAGACGTCTTGGCCGCCGCGCCAGCCTTTGGCGTGCACCTCTTCCAGTTTGCGCTGGATGCCATGCAGGCCCATGCCCGAGATGCGGCTTTGCATGCCCGGGAAATATTCAGCCACCATCGCGCGCGACAGGCCCACCGCTTCAAAGTTCAGACCGCCGCGATAAGACGAGATGATCGAGATGCCCATCTTCGACATGATCTTGAGAAGGCCCGCGTCGATCGCATCGCGATAGCGGCGCAGGTTGTCTTCGAGCGAGCCTTCCAGCAGGCCGCGTTCGATCCGGTCGGCAATGCTGTCTTGCGCAAGGTAGGCGTTGACCGTGGTCGCGCCCGCGCCGATCAGCACGGCGAAGTAATGGCTATCGACACATTCGGCCGAGCGCACATTGACCGAGGTAAAGGTGCGCAGCCCCTTTTTCGTCAGCCAAGAATGCACCGCCGAAGTGGCCAGGATCATCGGCATCGCCACCTTGTCGGCGCCTTGATGTTCATCCGTCAGCACCAGATGCGCGGCCCCCGAACGCACCGCATCTTCGGCCTCGGCGCGGATCCGCTCCAGCCCCTCGCGCAGCGCGTCTTGCCCGGCACCGGCGGCAAAGGTGCAATCGATCACCGTCACCGTGCTGGCAAAGGTTTTCATCATCACGTCGAATTCGGCATTCGCGACGAACGGGCTTTCAAGGATCCAGATTTCCGTCTGGGTGCCGTTTTCATCAAGCACGTTCTTAAGGTTGCCGAACCGCGTTTTCAGGCTCATCACCCGGCTTTCGCGCAGGCTGTCGATCGGCGGGTTGGTGACCTGACTGAAGTTCTGCCGGAAGAAATGGCTTAGCGGGCGATATTTCTTCGACAAAACCGCAGGCGGCGTGTCATCGCCCATCGAGGCGACGGCTTCCTTGCCGTCCTCGGCCATCGGCGACAGGATGTTTTCAAGCTCTTCGACCGAATAGCCAGCCGCGATCTGGCGCTTGCGCAACTCGGCCCCAGCGTGCAGCGCCTTTTCCGGCACGTCGCGCAGGATCGCGTTCAGATCGACCACTTTGCCGACCCATTCGCCAAACGGTTGGCTGTTGGCCAGCGCATCCTTGATTTCGCGGTCGTGGTAAAGTTTGCCCTCGGCCATATCGACGGCAATCATCTGCCCCGGGCCAAGCGCGCCTTTTTCGCGCACGGTCATTTCATCGACCGGCACCATGCCCGCTTCGGACCCGGCGATCAGCATGCCGTCGCCCGTCACAACATAGCGCATCGGGCGCAGGCCGTTGCGGTCAAGCCCGCCGCAGACCCAGCGGCCATCGGTCATCGCCAGCGCAGCGGGGCCGTCCCACGGCTCCATCACGGCGTTGCAATAGGCATACATGTCTTGCCAGGCTTGCGGCATGTCGGTCGTGGTTTTCGACCACGCCTCGGGCACCAGCATGGTTTTCGTCATCGGGGCAGACCGGCCCGAGCGCACCATCAGTTCAAAGACCGCATCGAACGCGCCCGAATCCGACGCGCCGGCCGGGATGATCGGTTTGATGTCTTCGGCGGCGTCGCCAAAGGCATTCGAGGCCATGCGGATCTCATGGCTCTTCATCCAGTTGATGTTGCCCTTGATCGTGTTGATTTCGCCGTTGTGAGCCAACATGCGGAAGGGCTGCGCCAGCCACCATTGCGGGAAGGTGTTGGTCGAATAGCGCTGGTGATAGATCGCGAAAGCCGAGGTGAAGCGTTCGTCTTTAAGATCCGGGTAGAATTCGGCCACTTGCTCGGCCAGCATCATGCCCTTGTAGATGATCGAACGGCACGACAGCGAACAGATATAAAGCCCGTTGATCTGTGCCGCGACGGCGGCTTTCTCGATCCGGCGACGGATGATGTACAGCTCGCGCTCGAATTGTTCTTCGTCGATGTCCTTTTCGCAGCGGATCAGGATTTGCTCGATTTCCGGGCGGGTGGCATTGGCCTTTTCGCCCAGAACCGAGGTGTTCACCGGCACATGGCGCCAGCCATAGATATAATGGCCCATCCGCAGCACTTCGGTTTCCACGATCGTGCGGCAGCGTTCCTGCGCGCCGAAATCGGTACGCGGCAAGAAGACTTGGCCCACAGCAACCAGCTTTTCGCGGTCGGGCTCGTGGCCGGTGCGGCGGATTTGGTCATAGAAATAGGGGGCTGGGATCTGCACATGGATGCCCGCGCCATCGCCGGTTTTGCCATCGGCATCGACCGCGCCACGGTGCCAAATCGCCTTGAGCGCATCGATGCCCGAGGCCACGACCGCGCGGCTGGCCTTGCCATTGAGCGCCACGACAAGACCCACCCCACAGGAGGCATGTTCGTCTTCGGACTTATAGAGCGAATGCTCATCCATCCACTTGCGCTTGGCTTCCTCGGCGGCAACCCAGGCTTCATCGTAGTTCATCATCTCACTACCTCCTTCGAGGGATGGTCAAGCAGGGGCGACAGATCGGTAAGCATCATGTCGCAATCATATTCGGGGGTGGCGGCGGCAAAACCCGCATCGCCGGGAAAGGCGAACCGCACCGGGGTGTCGATATTCGAGGACCGGTCGCCGTAGCTGTTTTCGTAGCTTTCGGTCGCGCCAAAGAAGACGCGCATCTTGCGGCTGATCAGTTGCATGCCTTCGCGGTTGGCCAAAAAGTTGCCCGCCGCATCTTCGACGCGCATCTCGAACCGGCAATATTCCAGCGGGAACCCATCGATCATGGTGCTTTCACCGGTCAGTTCGTCATGGCCGATAAAGCGCTGAACCGTACCGGTGTTGGTGCGTGTGACGAAATCATATTCGTCGCGCCCCGCATCCAGCAGGGTCGAGAACGAGGCGTGATCCTCCGACGCGGCCATATCGAGATATTCGATCTCGCCCGCGAAAAGGTTCACGCTTTCCACCCACCGGGTTTCGCTGTCGATATGGCTCAGGAAATACTCCCCCTCGCCATCGGCAAAGGAAATCCACTGATCGCCCGCCGGGTCGTCCGCACAGGTGTAATAATTCGCCACCTGACACGAGCGCATTTGCACCGTCATATTGAGCGTGCAACCCGAGGGCGGGGTAAACACCGTTCCGGCATGGGCGAGCGGGGCGGCCAAAAGCCCCCCTATCCCTGCCAGAATGGTCCAATGCCGCAGCATCGTCTTACCCCTTTTGAAATGGACCCGATGCACCCGCAGATGCCCGCCGGTAGATTATTCCGCTGCCACGCGCTCTGCGCCGTCAAGGAAGCGGAGGATCTGTTCGCCGGCTTCGCGGCCGTCACGGATCGCCCAGACAACCAAGGAGGCGCCGCGCACGATATCGCCCACCGCATAGACGCCGGGCAAGCTGGTCGCATGGGTGCCGAAATCGGCTTTGACGGTGCCCCAGCGGGTGGTTTCCAGCTCTTCGGTGTTCCATTGCTCGGGCAGGTTTTCGGGCTCAAAGCCAAGCGCGGTGATCACCAGATCGGCGTCTTCTTCATAAAGCCCGCCCTCAATCGGCTCGGGGCTTTGACGGCCCGAGGCATCGGGGGCGCCAAGGCGCATTTTCTGCACGGTGACCGAGCGGACCGGATTACCGGCAAAGGCTTTGGGGGCCGAAAGCCAAACGAATTCGGCGCCTTCTTCCTCGGCATTGGTTACTTCGCGTTGGCTGCCGGGCATGTTGGTGCGGTCACGACGGTAAAGGCATTTGACCGAGGTCGCGCCTTGGCGAATTGCGGTGCGCACACAGTCCATAGCCGTGTCCCCGCCGCCGATCACCAGCACGCGCTTGCCCTCGGCGTTCAGCGTGCCATCTTCAAACTCGGCCACGTCATCGCCAAAGCTTTTGCGGTTCGAGGCGGTCAGGTAGTCGATTGCGCGCACGATCCCCTTGGCATCGCTGCCCGGATCGGTCAGCGCGCGGGTTTTGTAAACGCCCGTCGCGATCAGCACCGCATCATGCTTGCCGCGGATCGCATCGAAAGAGATATCGGTGCCGACGTTGCAGTTCAGTACGAATTCGACGCCACCTTCTTCCAGCTGTTTCACGCGGTTCATCACCACGTCTTTTTCAAGCTTGAAGCCGGGGATGCCATAGGTCAGCAGCCCGCCCGCGCGGTCATTGCGGTCGTAAACGGTCACTTGCACACCGGCACGGCGCAAAACATCGGCTGCGGCAAGGCCACCGGGGCCCCCGCCGATAATACCGACCGACTCGGGCCGGTCTTGGCCGGGTTGGATCTTTTTGACCCAGCCACGATCCCAAGCGGTATCGGTGATGTATTTTTCGATCGCGCCGATCGTCACCGTGCCGTGGCCGGATTGTTCGATCACGCAATTGCCTTCGCACAGGCGGTCTTGCGGGCAGATGCGGCCGCAAATTTCGGGGAAGGTGTTGGTCGATTGGCTGACCTCATAGGCCTCGGCCAAGCGGCCTTCGGCGGTCAGGCGCAGCCAGTCGGGGATATTGTTGTGCAGCGGGCAGTTCGAATGGCAATAGGGCACGCCGCATTGGCTGCAACGCGCGGCCTGTTCGGCAGCCTTTTGATCCGCATATTCGCGGTAAATCTCGTCGAAGTCGTGCGAACGCACGGCGGCATCGCGCTTCTCGGGCGTCTCTTTCGCCGTGCTGACGAATTTGAGCATGCGTTGCTTTGCCATGGTTACACCTCCCATTGGGATAAATCCGGGTTCGCCCTCTTACACCCGGCCAAATCAAATTGAAAGTCAGTATATATGACCTAAATGCAGGAAAAATGCGCCAAGGGCCGGGGTGATGGGCGGAAAATCCGCCAAAATAGGGAAGCAGTAATTACCCAATAGGCGTTTTCGCCGGATTTCTTGAGTGATTCGAGGCTATGCGACGACGCCGGCCGCGACCAAGACCAATAACGCGCCCCCAAAGACGATACGATACCATGCAAAGATCGTGAAACGGTGCGTCCTAATGTAGCCCAGAAGCCATTTCACCGCGACAAAGGCGGTTACGGTCGAAACGGCAAAGGCGATCCCCAGCGCGGTCCAGTCTTCATGCGCCGCCTCGCCACCCAGTTGTTTGAGCAGTTCATAAGCGGTGGCGGCATACATCGTGGGAATGCCGACCAGAAAGGCGAACTCGGTCGCTGCGGCACGGTTCGTTGTGCCCAAAAGCATGGCGATGAAGATCGTCGAGGCCGAACGCGAGGTGCCGGGAAAGACCCCGGCGATGATCTGCGCCACCCCGACCGCGATGGCGACCTTCATCGTGATCGCCGCGCAATCAGGTTTTCGTTCCGCCAGACGCTCGGCAACGATCATCCAGACCCCGCCGACAACCAGCGCAATCGCCACTGGCATCACCGTTTCGGGCAGTTCGAACCCCATTTTCTTGACCAATAGCCCCAAAATGGCGGTGATCCCAAAGGCCACGCCAAGCTTGGTCATGTAGTCGCGGTTCTCGGCTTCGCCTAGTCCAGTGAATAAACCGACGATGCGCCGCCAATAGATCAGGGTCACGGCCAAAATGGCGCCCGCCTGAATGGCGATATTGTAGGTGTCAGAGCGCGCCCCCAGCCAGTTCTCGGCCAAAAGCAGGTGCCCGGTGGAGGAGATCGGCAGGAATTCGGTGATCCCTTCGATCACGCCAAGCGCGACATCGGCCCAATATGACATGGATCAGCCGTGCTTGCGCAGATTCTTGGCCGAAGCCTGAATTGCCTCATATTGCCCATGCGGGCGAAAGCGCCACAGATAATCGGGCAGCACCGCGCCCATCGGTGTGGGGCTAAGGCCCAGATCGGCAAAGCCGCGCGCGTCTTTGGCCACCAGATTGTTGCGATAAAGGTTCTTAAGCTGGTCGCTGGTCAGGATGCGGTTGGTGATCAGCCCCCCCGTCAGCCATTGCACTGTATCGCCCGCAATCGCGACGGCTTTTGACACCGATCCCGGCAGGTTGACGATCATATTCTTGCGGCCAACAACGGCCAGCATCCGTTTCATCAGCTTTTCAAAGCTTTCGACATCCGGGCCACCCAGTTCATAAGTGCCTTCGGCTTGGCCTAGCACGCCCATCACGGCAACCTTCGCCACGTCATCGACATAGACCGGCTGGAACTTCGTTTCGCCTGCGGTGATCGGCAGAACCGGGCTTAGCTTCGTCATCGCCGCGAAGCGGTTGAAGAAATCGTCTTCGGGGCCAAAGATCACCGAGGGGCGCAAAATCACCGCCGTGGGGAAGGCTTTGCGTACAGCCAATTCGCCCCAGCCTTTGGTGCGCGAATATTTGCTGTCCGACTCGTTGTCGGCGCCGATGGCGGAGATATGCACCAGCCGTTCAACGCCGGTTTCGGCCGCAAGGGTGGCGATCCGCTCTGCCCCTTCGGCCTGCACGGCGGAAAAGGTGTTCTTGCCCTCGTTCACCAAAATGCCGACGCAGTTCACCACCGCATCCGCGCCCTGCATCGCGGCGCGCACCGAATTGCTGTCACGCACATTGCAAAAGAAGGGCTCGACCTGGCCCACTGCGCCATAAGGCCGCACGAACAGCGCCTCGTTCGGGCGGCGAACGGCCACGCGCACACGCCAGCCTTCCTTTGCCATGCGCCGGGCGATGTAGCGCCCCACGAACCCCGAACCGCCATAGATCGTGACCAGCTTCGACATCGCCTTCGGCCCCTTATTGCATACCATCGTATCCAGATTTAGCCCCAACCCCCCGCCCAAACAAGGGTGAAGGCAAAGACAGCTAAGCACGGGCGCGGCAGTTGTGCAGAATATTTCTTTCAGCCCCCGTTGACAGCCCCTGAACACCTCTGTAAATCGCCCCTCACGACATCAGCCCAGATGGCGGAATTGGTAGACGCGCACGGTTCAGGTCCGTGTGCCGCAAGGCGTGGAGGTTCGAGTCCTCTTCTGGGCACCATTTACTTGGAAAAGCCCCGTGGTCCTGCTGGACCCCGGGGCTTTCCTTGTTTCCTTTGGCCTTTCGCGCATTTCTGCGGGTGATATGCTTGTCGTACTGCTGTACCCCATAATCCTTTCAGGCGATCATCTCCTGCGATGGTTTGAAGCGCGTCCTGTCGGTGCGCAAAATCCTCTATAAGCAATCAGTTCATGTGCGCCGAAGACAACTGGCAAGGCGAGGTGGTAGGTTGATTAACGTAATTCCAGAGAGGTTTTAGAGAGGTTTTAGAGAGGTTTATTATGCTCGCTGAATACCTATCCCGCCTGGCGGCCGAATATACGCGTGAACGTATGAAGCCATTTGCCGGGTCTGCCTTTGGCGACTTCGTGCGTCACGAGATTGCTGTCGAGGCAAGGAAAATTCTGAGCGTCTGGCCGTTTGATCTGAAAGTGAGAGCCAGCGTCGGCCAGGGTCTTTGGGCATCGGTGCCATGGCTCGCTTTCTTTGACCCGCTCATCACAGAGACGGCGACGAGAGGTTTTTACGTAGTTTACCTGATCAACCCCGATGCGCAGACGATCACGCTGTCGATGAACCAGGGAACGACGGCTGTGATCAATGAGTTTGGGCACGCGCGCGGACTTGAAGTGTTGAAACGCCGAGCCAAAGATATGTGCGATCGGGTACATGAGTTTGCCCGGCGCTTTTCCGAGGAATCGATCGATCTTGGTTCGGGTGCCGGGCTGCCGGCGGGTTATGAGGCCGGACATGCATTCGGCCGAACCTATCGAATGGGCGATTTAAATGATGAGTGCCTTTCCGAAGACTTGCACGTAATGCTCCAAGCCTATGAGGCGCTCGTGAACCGCGGGGGTACGACGCCAAGCGAGGCCATGCAAGAAGAGGCCGGAGGGAAAGATATCGAAGAGACGCGCCGCTACGTTCTATCGCGGCGTATTGAGCGCTCGCCAAAAGTCCGCAAGGACGTACTCAAGGTGAAGCCGCCGATTTGCGAATGCTGCGGGCTCGACCCAGCTCGAGACTATGGTTTCGGCGGGCCTGCCCACGAAGCACCACTGGACGTGCACCATTCGGCTCCTTTGCATGGAATGGCAGAGGGGGAGACGCGTCGCTATAAAGTCCCTGATGATTTCATGGTTCTCTGTCCGACATGCCATCGCATGATTCACAAGACTGAAACGCCGTCGGACCTGGGCAACCTCAAGAGCCGATTGCGTTTCAAGATTGCGCATGATCTGACCTACTTTAATCCCTGACTATTTGCTGTCGCGTCGCAGCTCTCCGAAGCGCCTGGGTCTCACAGGAAGGGCTTGAGCCGCCCTGCCGCAGGTTTTGCGTGGACCGCGCGCGAAAGTGTCAACTTTGCGAAAGCCGAGATGGTGGTATTGGCTGTGCAAAGCGCCTATACCGGCGCAAACGGTTAGAAAGGGCCTCCGGTGACTGTTCATCTGCATCAAAACGACCTGCCCGAGGGCCTTGATCTGGGCCCGGTGGTGGCGGTCGATACCGAAACCATGGGGCTAGACCCGCGCCGCGACCGGCTGTGTCTTGTGCAATTGTCCGCCGGCGATGGCGATGCCCATCTGGTGCAAATCGCCAAGGGCCAGACCGAGGCGCCGCGGCTTTGTGCGTTGCTGGCCGATCCCGGCGTGGAAAAGCTGTTTCACTTCGCGCGTTTTGACGTCGCCGCACTTTATAACGCCTTTGGCGTGGTGACGGCGCCGGTATTTTGCACCAAGATCGCTTCCAAGATGGTGCGTACCTTCACCGACCGGCACGGGCTGAAATATCTGTTGCAGGACCTGTGCGGGGTGGATGTGTCCAAACAGCAGCAAAGCTCGGATTGGGGGGCGCCAGAGCTGACGGCAGCGCAGCACGATTATGCCGCGTCGGACGTGCTCTATCTGCATCAACTCAAAGCGGTTTTGGTGGAGCGTCTGGCCCGCGAAGGCCGCACCGAACTGGCGCAGGCCTGTTTCGATTTCCTGCCGGTGCGCGGGCAGCTTGATCTGCTAGGCTGGGATGAGCCGAATGACATCTTCCACCACTGATTATGCCGCGACCGCGCGCCGGGTGATCGGCATCGAGGTGGCTGGTCTGCAAGCGCTGTCCGACAGCCTTGATGGAGCGTTTGCCGCTGCGGTCGAGATGATCTTGCAAGCCCGAGGGCGGGTGATTGTCTCTGGCATGGGAAAATCGGGCCATGTCGCGCGCAAGATCGCCGCGACGCTGGCCAGCACGGGCACGCCCGCGCAATTCGTCCACCCCGCCGAGGCGAGCCACGGCGATCTGGGTATGGTGACCGAGGCCGATGTGGCGCTGGTGCTGTCAAACTCTGGCGAGACCCCGGAACTGGCCGACCTCATCGCACATACGCGGCGCTTTTCGATCCCGCTGATCGGCGTTGCCGCGCGCCCGGACTCGACGCTGTTGCGGCAAGCCGATGTGGCGCTGGTGCTGCCCAAGGCGGCAGAGGCTTGCGGCACCGGCGTTGTGCCCACGACCTCGACCACGATGACCTTGGCGCTGGGCGATGCCTTGGCGGTGGCGCTGATGGAGCATCGCCAGTTCACGCCCGAACATTTTCGCACTTTTCACCCCGGCGGCAAGCTGGGGGCTAAATTGTCAAAGGTCGCGGATTTGATGCATAGCGATATGCCGCTGGTGCCCCAAGAAACGCCGATGTCCGAGGCGTTGCTGGTGATTTCGCAAAAGGGGTTCGGGGTCGTTGGGGTGACCGATGCCGAGGGGCAGTTGACGGGTATCGTGACCGATGGCGATTTGCGCCGCCATATGGAGGGGCTTTTGTCCCACACGGCGGCACAGGTGATGACCAAAAGCCCCCGCACAATTGACCCGCAGGCATTGGCCGAGGCGGCCGTGGCCCTGATGAACGAACGCAAGATTACCTGCCTTTTCGCGGTGCAAGACAATCGCCCGGTGGGCATTTTGCACATTCATGATTGTTTGCGCGCCGGGGTGGTTTGATGGTGCGCGAAAGCCGCCATTCGATGTTGGTGCAATGGGCCAAGGTGGTCCTGCCGCTGGCGGCGTTGATCCTGCTGTCCACCTTGTTTTTGTTTTCCGGTAAGGTCGATCCGACCACGGCCTCGATCTATGCCAAGGTCGATGTCGATGCATTGGTGGCCGAGCCCCGGCTGACCGCACCGGAATATGCGGGCATGACAGAAGATGGCGCGGCGCTGACGGTGCGGGCGAAGACCGCCACGCCCGATCCGGCGGGGAATGGCGCTTCGGCGCGCCAGGTGATCGCCAAGCTAGAGGGCGCCGATGGCGCGGTCACCGATCTGACCGCCAGCGCCGGGGTGCTGGACCCAGGCGCGGGGCAAATCCTTCTAAGCGATGGGGTCGCGGTGCAAACCTCGGCGGGCTATCGCATGGCAACCGAGACGGTGGAAATGGCGACCGACCGCGCAACCGTGGTGGCGCCCAATGCGGTGCGGGGCGAAGCCCCCTTCGGCATGATCGAGGCCGGGGGAATGCAGATGGGGCGGCCCGACCCTGCCGCGCCTTACGATCTGCACTTCAACGGCGGCGTGAAGCTGATATACCAGCCGCAGAAGTG
Organism: Rhodobacter sp. TJ_12; assembly: GCF_020023995.1. Lineage (GTDB taxonomy): Bacteria > Pseudomonadota > Alphaproteobacteria > Rhodobacterales > Rhodobacteraceae > Rhodobacter. The sequence continues at coordinate 57,596 of NZ_NRRD01000021.1, forward strand.
AGGTTCCGATGCGCTGCCTGCCCTTGATTTTCTCTGCCGTGATCTGTCTGTCTCTCAGTTTGGGGGGCGCGCAGGCCCAACAGGTGGCCTTTGGCGGGTTGCGCGCCAACACCGCCGCCCCGGTCGAAGTGACCGCCGACAGCCTTGATGTGAATCAGGCCGACGGCAAGGCGGTTTTCAGCGGCAATGTGCTGATTGTTCAGGGGCCTTTGCGGATGCAGGCCGGGCGGGTGCAGGTGGAATATGGCAGCGCCGAACGGAAAAGCATTTCGCAATTGCGTGCTTCGGGGGGGGTGACGCTGGTGACCGCGACCGAGGTCGCCGAATCGCGCGAGGCGGTTTATGACGTTGCCAGCGGTGCGGTGGTGATGACCGGCGATGTGCTGCTGACGCAGGGTGATAACGTGTTGTCAGGCCAACGGCTGGATGTGGATCTTGCGACGGGCGCCGGGCAGATGCAGGGGCGCGTGCGCACCGTGTTGCAGCCGGAACAGACACCATGAAAGATGCTGTTGATGTCCCGCAGGGGGCGCCCTCCGGGTTAAGCGTGGTCAGCCTGCGCAAAAGCTACCGCAAGCGGCTGGTGTTGCGCGATGTCTCGCTGACACTGGACCGCGGCGAGGTGGTTGCGCTTTTGGGGCCGAACGGCTCGGGCAAGACCACCTGTTTTTATGCGATTGCGGGGCTTGTCTCACCCGATGCGGGGCAGGTGATGATTGATGGTATCGATGCCACCGCAATGCCGATGTATCGCCGCGCGCGGCTGGGAATCGGCTATCTGCCACAGGAAGCCTCGATTTTTCGTGGGCTTACCGTCGAGCAAAATATCATGGCGGTGCTGGAAATCGCCGTGGATGAAGTGCACCGGCGCCGCGAACGGCTGGAAGAATTGCTGGGCGATTTTGCCATTGCTCACCTGCGCCAAGCGCCTGCGCTGGCCCTTTCGGGCGGCGAGCGGCGGCGTGTGGAAATCGCGCGCTGTCTGGCCGCCGACCCCAAATATTTGCTGCTGGATGAACCCTTCGCCGGGGTGGACCCGATTGCCGTGGGGGAGATTCGCGCGCTTGTGGCGCATCTGAAAGAACGCGGTATCGGTGTTTTGATCACCGATCACAATGTGCGCGAAACGCTCGAGATCGTGGACCGTGCCTATATTTTGCATGATGGCCGTATGCTGATGTCAGGGCGCACCGAGGAGGTGGTGAAGGATGAAAACGTTCGCCGCGTCTATCTGGGCAAGAATTTTCGTATCCAATAATCTGTGCGCAGATGAACAACTTGAGCCAGGTCATTGACACCGACGCAGTTCCGTTCCCAAATATCAGATATGCGTAACCACGGTCCTTATGCCCAAGTTGACGCGCCGACGGTTTTCGGCTCGGTTGGGCTTGTGGACCAGACCTCCCCAGTTTTCGAAAAAAGTTTAACCAACCCGCAACCTTGGCATGCGAGCCCGGGACCGGGACAATAAAGTGAAGGAGAAGCCATGCGTTACCAGATCAGCGGAAAGCAGCTCGACGTTGGCGAAGCCCTGCAGACTCACGTGAAGACCGAACTGGCGGAGACGGTCGACAAGTATATGCAGCGCCCGACCGATGCGACCGTGGTGTTTTCGCGCGCCGCGCATGAGTATGTTTGTGAAACCACCGTTCACCTGTCCACCGGGCTGACCGCTTCGGCGGCGGGGCGCGCCGGCGAGGTTTATGCGGCCTTCGAGGCGTGCCGCGAGAAAATGGACAAGCAGTTGCGCCGTCATAAGCGCCGGCTCAAAGACCACCATCGCGACCGTGTCTCGCCGGTTGAATTTGGTGACGCTGGGTTGTATGTGCTCGCCGCGGAAGAACACGACTCGGAAGCCGAAGGTGACAGCCTTGCACCGGTGATCGTTGCCGAGATGGAGACCAAGGTCCCCACGATCTCGGTGGGCGAAGCGGTGATGCAGATGGAACTGTCGCACAAGCCGTTGCTCGTGTTCCGCAATGAGAAACATGGCGGGGTGAATGTCGTCTATCGCCGTGAAGACGGCAATGTCGGCTGGATCGACCCGCGTAACATCAAGTGAGCGCCGGATGGGCGCGGAAAAAGGACAGATGGATCTTTCCACCCTGCTCAAACCGGCAGCGGTCAAAGTTTTGACCAATGTCACGAGCAAGAAGCGCCTGTTCCAGGATCTCGCAGATATCGCGCATTCAGCCTACGGGCTGGATGCGACCCAGACCATCGACGCCTTGCAAGAGCGTGAAACCCTTGGGCCCACCGGGGTCGGCCATGGCGTGGCGCTGCCGCATGCCCGGCTGCATGGGCTGACCGATGTGGTGGGCGTGTTTTTGCGTCTGGAAAAGCCGCTCGACTTCGATGCCGTCGACCGGTTGCCGGTCGATATCGTCTTTGCGCTGTTTGCCCCCAAGGATTCGGGGGTGGAGCATCTTAAGGCGCTGGCGCTTGTGTCGCGCACATTGCGCAACGCTGAAACCTGCACCAAGCTGCGGGCCAATTCGGACCCGGCGGCGCTGCATGCGGTGCTGACAGCGGCGCAGGGCTCTCAGGCGGCTTGATCAGCCGCCTTTCCTTTTCCACGGACCGAAACCGAACTGCATGTAGTCGCGCGAATAGGTATCGGCGGCGGCTTGTTCCAGTTCGGGCTCCCATATATCAGCGAGTTTGACCGGGGCGCTATCGCCCTCGGGGGGCACGAAGGCCGGCGCCTCGGCCCCCACCCCTTGGGCCAGCCATGCCAGATCTTGATCCAGCCGGTCTTCGCGGGCGATCAGATCGGGCAAAGCGAATTGCGCGAAGCCTTGCACCGTGGCCGATTGCGTGGCCCAAAGCCCGTGCACCGGAAGGCTGGTTTGCGCATTCAGGTTCGATTTCAGCCAGCCAAGGAACGCCAAAAGCCCTTCCCCCCAATCCGCGGCGGGTAGCGTCTTGCCTTCGGGCGGCAGCGGCAGTTTGTAGCTTTGGCGCAGTACCGCACGCGCTTCGGCAAAATTGGGCCAGCTTTGCAGTGCAGCAAAGGCCAGATGCGCGCGCATCAGCGGGTGGCGTACCACCGTAAAGCTGCGATGGCCGGGGTGCTTGCGCTTCCACTGCCGCAGGGTCTTTTGCGAAAACCCGTCCTCAAGCTTGCCTAGCTTTGCCATCCAGTCCCGGATCGGCGCATCAAGCGCGGGGCGTAGGGGCATGTACAAAAGCCCCGCGTCGCAGGCGACGAGGTTGGGCACATTCGGCCCGCGCCGGGGTTCGAAATTGGGGGTGCGCGACAAGTTGAACCGATCGAGCCGCGCGAGCGAGCTTTCCATCGCCGGGAAATTGGCGACCTTTTCCTCCAGCGCGGCGGGGTTTTGCACCACGAGGCTGGAGGGCAGGGCGCTTAGCCGCCCCGCGATGCCCAGCCATTGCGCCAGCCCGTTCAGAACATCCACATCCTGCGCATCTTCGTAATCGATGTAAAAGGCGGTCTGGCCGGTGGTTTGCAGCGCATGCATCAAGGCTACCTGAAAGCCCTGCAAGCCTTCCAGATGCGCTTCGAACTCGGCGGCATCGAACTGCGCAAGCGCGTCTTTGCGGTGCTTGGCATCGCCCAGCTTCCACTGGTTCGTCGCCCGCGCGATCTTCAGGCTGACATAACTTTCGGCCGGATTGCGCGTCAGAACGATCTTGGCGCAGTGCGGATCGGCAAGCATCGCCTCCAGCACGCGCGGATCGTGGTCGTGAAAGAAGCGGCAGCCGTTCAGCCCCTCGGCCTCGCGGATGCGGGTCCATAGCACCATCGGATCGGCGTCGCGTGCCGCACGGCTGATGCCTAACAGCTCGGTCTTATTGGGATAGCCGATCAGTGCGGGGTTGAATGCCTCGCCATGGCAGTGCACGCCCGGCAGGTCATTGAGCGCAGCTTCCAGAAGGTTGGAGCCGGTGCGCATTTCCGCAAAGACCACGAAACTGTTGAACCGGCTCATGCGTCACTTTACCAGATAGGGGCGGCCACGCCGCGGCGGTTGGGTTAGCAAATCCCCATGCACCGGGAAATCGCCCATCAGGCGCGGCTGCATGCCTTGGTTGCGCAGGTTTTGCAAAAACTGGCCAAAGCCTGTCAGGTCCACCATCTGTGGGGCCTCTGTCAGCCGCCGCGTCGCGCGCGGGCTGATTTCATCGATGATCGTCTGCAATGGCTCCATCGGGTTTTCGATGAAATCCGCCATGTTCCAAATGCGCACCCGCGCTTTGACATACATCGAGCGCAGGATGTTCAAGTGATCGATCTCAATCTGTTGCAGCCGGGCCGCCTCGCGCCGGATATCGGCAAAATCGCGGTTGGAATGGAAAAGTGGCACCGCCCAAGCGCCTGAAATCACCGAAATCTGTGCATTCGGATCGGTGGCGGTGAACCAGTTGATGTCTTGCGTGTCGCGGGGGCTGAACATGAAGCATTGCCGCTCGCCGCGCCCATTCCAGATCAGGTTTGTCAGGAAGCCGCGGGGATTATAGTCGCGCAAGGTGGCGCTGTCAGACATGCAGCCGTTGAACATGGCTGCGCCGCCCGCGAATTCGGCACGCGCGGGCCCGAACAAATGCCCATGCACCCGCGCGCCAACATATTTTGCCAGCCAGCCCTCGAAATTCTCAAACAGGTCCGAAAACCCCTGAAAGATCGAGTAATGCGCCGAGGTCTTGCCATTTTCGTGGTCTTGCCGGGGAAACCGGCTTTGCATGTAAAGCCCCGGGCGGCCCTTGGTGCGCCGTTCAACCGCCTTCGAAAACAGCCGGTCGATTTTTGACGGGTTCGGTTCGGCCACACTTTCCGCCGGACGCTCAGCTAGGAAATTGGTGTAAAGCTTGTCGGCCTTGGGCCAGATTTTGCGCGCCACAAAACAATCTGACCGGCGCAAAAGCTGCAGGTGATCGTCGTAGAAGATATGCGGCTTGCCCTGATAGTCGAATTTCGACAGCGTCAGCGACCGGCTTTCGATCTGGGTCGAATGGAGCCGGGCCAGAGATTGGAAGTAGCTTTCATCGGGAATCCAGACGCGCGAGAAATAGCGATCATAGGTGGCGCGGTCGGGGTCTTGCAAGATTGCGCTCAGCGTTGCGCGGCTCAGGCACCACCATTGGCTGCCAAGATGCGGCACGATCCCGCCGGGAATGCGCCGCTTCACGCCAAGACGGCGTTGCAGAGCCACGTATTTGTCGAACAGGCGGCGGCGCTTTTTCCACGAAAACGGAAAGCGTAGCGTGAACCGCTCCATATCGATGCCACCCACGGTCCAGCCAACCTCGGCGGTGGTGACGCTTTCGATGAAATCGGTTTGCGGATGCGCGGCCAAATAGTCGTTTAACTCGGCCACCGGGCGCAGCGGCAGGCAAGAGCCGGAGGCCAAAAACACATGGTTCACATCTGGGTGCTGGCGCAGCATCTGTTCGGCGCCCGCTTGGGCGGCGGCGACCAGCGACCAGGTGCCCCATTCGCATTTGAACCGCTTGGAAAAAGAAACATTGTCCAGATCGGCCAATTGGCGCCCCAGCGCCATGTAATCATGCCGCGAAACGCGCGCATCGACATGGATCACCACCGGGGCCCCATGCGCGCCCCAATAGCGCGCGACCTGTGCCGCCCGGTCAAAGGCGGTGTGGCACATCATGATGAAGCCGACCGTCACCGCGCTGCCCTCATGCCCAATTGCCTTTCGACATCAGCCCCAGAATTTCAAGCTGACGCCAGTTGATGTACCGCTCAGACCATTTTGTCCACAGATCGGGTTGCGAACTGAGCCGCGCGCTATAGGCCTCATATTCGCGCGAACCGGCATAATGTTCGCGTCGCACCATTTCCTCGGCGACTTTCTCGGTCAGCGGAGACAGGAATTTGGCATGCAACAGACAGCCAGAGGGCTTTTCGCCGCCCCATGCGTCATAGACCCTGTTCAGCCCGCGCGGCAGGATCATATGGGTCGAAGAGGCAAAAACATAGCTGCGTTCCCATTTCACCAGCGGTATCTTGTTGAGAGAGGGCGCGGCCAAGGGTTCGTCGGCAAAGAATATGCGCGCGCGGGGGCCGCCCTGAATCCACAGATTCTGCATATGGCTGTTGCGCGAGATCATGTAATTGCCCGCATCGAACCACGCGGCAATCTCGAACGGGTTTTGCCCCTCGCGATAGGGCACCGCATCAATCGGCCCTTTGGGATACATATCCACCAGCATCGCCGGGAAAGAGCGGATATCATAGGTATCCAGCCAGTCTGTCAGCGCATCGATCGGGCGCGTATCGCAAAACGGGTAGACAAAGAACTCATCCGGGTCGACCGTCAGCGTCCAATGCCCGGTGCCGTATTTGCGCAGCAAATGGTTCAGCCAATCCATGCCGAAAGCGGCGGCTTTGTAAGACCCTTTGGTTGTGAAAACGGTGCAATCGTCCTGCGCGGCCAGATAGTCGCGCGTGCCGTCATTGCTGTCATTGTCGACAAAGATGAAATGACCCACCCGCAGATTGCGATAGTAGCGCAGGAAATAAGGCAGCCGAACCCGTTCATTGCGCAGGGTGCAAAAGACGATCACATCGGATGGCCGGATTTGCCCGGTGCGGTTGGCCACGGGCTTGAGCTGACGCCGCTTGCGGAATCCACGCCATTGGCGAAGACGCCGCTCCCTGCGAAGTCGGATGGCCTTTCTCAGTCCCACGCCTTGCCTTACGTCCTTTTCTGCCGTCGCGCTTTTTTACGCCAGCCGGATTGCGACAGGGTTAACTGCCGTGAGCGGGAAGGCTTTGCGCGGCGCTGCTCTTTTCGTATCCGACGCATCGGCCGATCTGTCGAAAGAATAGGCGCAATGTGACACAAGGTAAATATTGGTATCGAAAGGCGCGACGCGCGCCTGTCACAGCCATCCCCCGCGCGACATCAGCCCAAGCGATTCCAATCTGCGCCAGCCGGTCAATTCTTGTGAATATGGGGTCCAGAAATCGGGGGAGCCGATCAGGCTGTCGTAATAGCTGTCGAACAATTCCGGCGTGCCGAAATGTTCGCGGCGGCGTTTTTCTTCGGCAGCCTTGTCCACCACCTGCGGCAGGAATTTTGTGTGCAGCAAAAGCCCCGAGGGCGCCTCTGCGCCGGTTTGGTCATAACATTCGTTCAGGTAGCGCGGCAGGATCGAATGGGTGGAGTTGAGGTAAACCCAGCGCCGGTTCCACCGCACCAGTGGGATTTTCGTTAGCGTCGGCGCATGGCGCGGTCGGTCGGCAAAAAACATCCGGGCGCGTGGCCCGCCCTGAATCCATAAGGCGCGGGTCTTTTCTTGCCGGATCAGGCTGTAATTGCCCGCATCGAACCAGCGCAAAAGCGCGGTCGGATCATCGCCCGGGGTGTAGTGCTGCGCCTGCACCGGCCCTTTGGGATAAAGCTCCAGCATCATCGCGGGGTAGACGCGCTGCCCTTGCCGGTCGAGCCAGTCTGTCAGTGCCGGCAGGGGACGGGTGTCGTGATGCGGGTAAATCAGCAATTCGTCGGCGTCGACGGTCACGCACCAATGGTTGTGCGCATAACGGATCATCAGCCATGTCACCCAATCCAACCCGAACCGGTGCAGCCGGTAGCTGCTGTCGGTGCGCCACAACGAAACGTCGGGCTGATCGGCCAGCAAGTCGCGGCTGCCATCCGTGCTGTCATTGTCCACGATCAGGAAGCGATTGACCCCTAGCGCCCGGTAATGCGCCAGAAAATGTTCAAGCCGCGTCGCCTCGTTGCGGATCGTGGCAAACAGCAAGATATCGTTGCGCGCAATTCCTCCGGTGCGGTTTGCCACCGCCGTCAACCGGTGGCGCCGACGAATGGCCCGCGCCAGAAGATAGCGGCGCCGAATACGCCAGCGATAGGCCTGCCAGAGCTGTGCAAGTCGCGCCATCTTCCCCCCGTTGCCGGGGTCTATCTTTCATAATGGCCGCTTTGATGCCAGCGCCAAGCATCGCCGATCATCGTCGTCAGGTCCGAGCGTTTTGGCGCCCAGCCCAGATCGCGCTCGGCCTTGCTGGAGCCCGAGACCAGCACCGCAGCATCGCCCGGGCGGCGAGCGCCTTCGACAATTGGCACGTCGCGGTTGGTCACGGCGCGCGATTGCGCAATCACTTCGCGCACCGAAAATCCCTTGCCCGAGCCAAGGCAAAAGACGTTCGAGCCCTTGCCCGCCTCTAGCCATTGCAAGCCCAAAACATGGGCATCGACCAAGTCGCAAACATGCACGTAATCGCGGATGCAGGTGCCGTCGGCGGTGGGGTAATCCGATCCAAACACCGTCAGCGCCGGGCGACGGCCATCGATGGCATCCAGCATCAGCGGGATCAGATGGGTTTCGGGTTGGTGGAATTCGCCCACCTCGGCCTCTGGGTCCGCCCCTGCCACATTGAAATAACGAAAGATCACCGAATTGAGCCCATGGCTCGCGCCGAAGTCGCGCAACATATCCTCGATCGCGCGTTTCGAGCCGCCATAGGCATTGATCGGATATTGCGGCGTCTCTTCGTTCAACACCACGCCATCTTGATCGCCATAGGTCGCGCAGGTGGAGGAAAAGACAAAGTTCAGGCAATTGGCCGCGCAGGCCGCTTCGATCAATGTGAGCGAGGACAGCACATTGTGGCGCCAGTAATGCCCCGGGTTGCGCATAGACTCGCCCACAAGGCTCAGCGCCGCGAAATGCATAACTGCAACCGGCTCCCAGCGCGCGAAGACGGCATCCAGCCGGTCGCGATCCATCAGATCGCCTTCTTCCAGCGGGCCGAATTTTACCGCGTCACGCCAGCCGGTAACGAAGCTGTCATAAGTGACAGGCACATACCCCGCATCGCGCAGCGCTTTGCAGGCATGGGAGCCGATGTAACCGGCCCCCCCCGTGACAAGAACGTGCTTGGTCATATGTTACTCGGCGGCGGGGCGCATTGCGACCACGTCGCCAAGGAAATCCGAGAATTCGTCGCGCAGGTCGGGCCGGGCCAAGCCAAAGGCGACGGTGGCTTGCAAGAAGCCCGCCTTGGAACCGCAGTCGTAGCGCTGGCCACGGAAGCGGAAGCCATACACCGGATTGTCGTTGCGGATTTCTTCGGCAATCGCATCGGTCAGCTGGATTTCGCCGCCCGCCCCCTCTTTCTTTTTGTTGAGGTTCTGCATCACCTTCGGCGTCAGGATATAGCGCCCGATCACCGCAAGGTTCGAAGGCGCCACATCGGGCGCAGGCTTTTCGACCATGCCCTTCACCCGCACCAGCGAGCCCATGTCTTCGGACACATCCAGCACGCCGTAGGACGAGGTCTTGTCATGCGGCACTTCCATTGCAGCGACGATGTTCCCGCCGGTTTCGGCGTGGGCTTCCATCATTTGCTGCAAGCAGGGTTTCTCGGCGGCGATCACGTCATCGGTCAAGATCACGGCGAAGCTTTCGTTGCCCACCAGACGGCGCGCACACCAGACCGCATGGCCCAAGCCCATCGGCCGGTTCTGGCGGACATAGGCAATCGCGCCCGAATCCATATTGGTGGCTTTCAACTCTTCCAGAAGCTGGGTCTTGCCCTTCTTGCGCAGCGAGGTTTCCAGTTCGGGGGCATCGTCGAAATAATCCTCCAGCGCGGATTTCCCGCGCGAGGTGACGAAGATGAATTCCTTGATCCCGGCGGCGCGGGCTTCATCGATAGCGTATTGGATCAGCGGTCGGTCCACCAGCGTCAGGATTTCCTTCGGGATCGACTTGGTGGCGGGGAGAAAGCGGGTTCCGAGGCCTGCCACAGGGAAAATTGCCTTCGTTACCTTGCGTTTCATGCATCACCTTTGTGGTTAAGAGCTTCTGTCGCTGAATTCGAGGGCATACTGTCCCCTTTCGCGGTGTTTCTCAAGCGTGTGGTATACGAAAGGTTAAGTGAAACATTTAAGACTGCTGCATGACCTTTTCGGCGGTGCAACGATCAGTCGATGCCCATTTCTGCCATCATTGCCTCGATTCTGGGCACGTCCGAGGGATTATTGAGTTCCCAAAACTGACGCCCGCGCGCTTCGACTTCGGTGCACAGCACCGCGCGGCCATTTTCCAGAAAGCGCAATTGTTCGAGCCCTTCGAGCGTTTCCAACGGGCCGACCGGCCAATTGGGATAGGCTGCAAGCGTCTCGGGCCGGTAGGCATAAACCCCCACATGGTGAAACACCGGCGTCGGTTCCTGCGGCCCATAGCCATGCGCGGTGAAGGGGATCACTTCCTTCGAGAAATAAAGCGCACGGTTGCCCGCGCCGAAAACGGCGGTGGTGCCGCCAACGCGATCATGGCGGCGATCTTCGCGCAGGCTCTCTAACATCGCGCCTTCGCAGCGCAGGACGGGCGTCGCCAGTTCCGCCCAAGGGGTGTTGCGCAGGCCTTGCACCAGATCCTCGATGAACCATGCGGGTGTCAGTGGCGCATCGCCTTGCAAGTTCACGACAATGTCATAGCCGCCGCCAAGGCTCGCCAGCGCCTCGGCGACCCGCTCTGTGCCATTGGCGCAGTGATCCGAGGTCATCACCACCTCTGCCCCGAATCCATTCGCCGCAGTTTCGATGCGCTCATCATCGGTGGCCACCACCACCCGGTCGACCCCCTGCACCGCCATGGCGGCTTCCCAGCTGCGCCGGATCAGCGTTTTCGATTCGCCCGAGGCGCCGCGCAACGGCACCAGCGGCTTCGCCGGGTAGCGCGTTGAGGCATAACGCGCCGGGATCACAATCAAGACAGACATCACTTCACCAAAAGCACGCCGGGGGCAAAGGCGATGAAGAACGGGTTGGCAAAGCCTTCTTTGCCATAGGTGAAGGGGCTGTGATCCTCAAACCGGACCATTTCGCCGCCTGCGCCGCGCAGCACCGCATCACCCGCCGCCGTATCCCATTCCATGGTGCGCCCAAGACGGGGGTAAAGATCGGCCTCGCCAGTGGCGACAAGGCAGAATTTCAAAGACGAGCCGGCCGAGGTCATGTCTTTGACCGCATATTGGCCGATGTAATCATCGGTCGCCTGATCGCGGTGCGATTTCGAGGCCACCACCATCAGCGCGCGATTGTCGGGCATGGAAACGCTGATCGGATTTTGAACCCCGGGTTTTTCCTTGTCGAAAGCGGGTCCGGCCTCTTCGACCGCGCGGCCATCGGCCAGAGTGTAAAAGAGCCGCCCTTTCGCGGGTGCATAGACCACGCCGCGTAACGGCACGCCATTTTCGACATAGGCGATATTGACGGTGAAATCGCCGCGGCGCTGCACGAATTCCTTGGTGCCATCCAATGGATCGACAATCAAAAAGGTCGACACATTCTGCCCATGCGAGGCGGCTTGTTCCTCGGTCACCAGCGCGACGGACGGAAAGGCCTCGGCCAGCCCGGCGGAAATCAGCGCATCGGCGGCCTCGTCGGCCTCAGTCACGGGCGAGGCGTCAGATTTTGTTTTCACCTCGAAATCGGGGGCGTTGTAAATCTCCATGATCCGGTCCCCGGCCTCGAGCGCAAGGCGGCGCATGACGGTCACAAGGCGGTCGAAATCCATTTTTCCCTCCATTCGGCCTCAGTTCGGCCAGATTGCCATGCGATTGCGCAGACTTTATGGTGTGCCGTCAAGGGAACGGCAAGTTTTCGGTGCAAAAATCCCCACTGGCCAGCACGGCGGAGACATGTTCAGAGCACAGCGCAGCAAAAGCACCATCGGCTCCGGCTTCAGTGTTCTGGAGTTGATTTACCACGCCACGGTGCGCTCGATCCGCAAGACACAACGTCATGCGGTGTTGGGGCTGTTGCTCAACATCGCGCAAACGCTGCTATTGGTGATCAGCTTCTACGTCTTGTTCAACGTGTTGGGGCTGCGGGGCAGTTCGGTGCGGGGCGATTTCCTGCTTTACATCATGTCGGGGATTTTCCTTTACATGACCCACACCAAGGCGGTCGGGGCCGTCTTTGGCTCCGAGGGCTCTGCCTCGGCGATGATGAAACACGCGCCGATGACCACGGCGATTTCGATTTCGGCCGCCGCGCTGGGGGCGCTTTACATCCAGCTTCTGTCGATGTTCGTGGTGCTTTACCTCTACCATGCGACGATGAATCCGATCGAGATTTACGACTGGGTCGGCGCGATGGCGATGGTATTGCTATCTTGGTTCACCGGCGTGGCGCTGGGCATGGTGTTCTTGGCGCTGAAACCGTGGAATCCTTCTCTCATGGGGCTGGTGCAACAGGCCTATTCGCGCATTAACATGATTGCCTCTGGCAAGATGTTTCTCGCCAATACTTTGCCGCATAGCATGCTGGTGCTGTTCGATTGGAACCCGCTGTTTCACACCATCGATCAGGCGCGCGGCTTCACCTTCATCAATTACAACCCGCATTTTTCAAGCTGGGAATACCCGCTGACAGTCGGGATTGCGTTCTTGGCGATTGGAATGATGGGCGAGTTCTATACCCGCCAGCATGTCTCGATGAGCTGGGGCGCAAAGCAATAGGGCGGCGACCTGCGCAGTCTGCGGTTATCGCATCCGCACCGTATCGCCCCGTTCCAGCACCGGCTGCAATTCAATGATCTCTCCCCCGGGGCCGGGTGTCGCGGCGCGCGCAGCCACAATCTGCGCCGCCTTGCGCCCGATTTCGTGACGACAGGCATCCATGGTTGCCAATTGGCGCGGGAGACCATCCAGCAATTCGACCCCGTTAAACCCGGCAAGACCCAATTGACCGGGCACGTCGAACCCCTTTTCCAAGCAGTAAAGCAGCCCGCCTGCGCCGATCATGTCATTCGAATAATAGAGAAAATCAAGCTCGGGCGTACGCGCCAGCATCGCTTCTGTCATCTCGCGCCCCTTCAAAAGCGCCGAGCCGCCCGCATAGAACTCGGTATCGGTTAGGGGGATGCCGGCTTCCTCTAGCCCTTCGCGGAATCCCTCCAGCCTTTTGCGGGCGCGGTGATCCTCGGGCATCTTGGTGCCCAGAAATCCGATCTTGCGATAGCCTGCGGCGACGATCGCTTCGGCCATTTGGCGCCCGGCGCGGCGGTGCGAAATGCCCACAACCGCATCGACACCCGGCCCATCGACATCCATGATCTCGACCACCGGCACCCCTGCATTTTCCAGCATCGCGCGCGATCCGGTCGAATGTTCCAGCCCTGCGATAATCACGCCAGAGGGCCGCCACGACAGCATTTCATACAAAACCCGCTCTTCCTTTTCGGGCGAGTAATCGGTGACGCCGACGACCGGTTGCAGCCCGGTATCCTCAAGCTCGGCAGAAATGCCCGACAGCACTTCTGGGAAGACAAGGTTCGACAGCGAGGGGATGATCACACCGACAAGGTTCACGCGTTGCGAAGCCAGCGCCCCCGCGATCTTGTTGGGCACATAGCCCAGCGTCCGCGCCGCCTCGAGCACCTTTTCGCGTGTCGCCTCCGAGACATCGCCCCGATTGCGCAGCACCCGGCTCACCGTCATTTCCGAAACGCCAGAGGCTTCGGAGACATCGCGCAAGGTCAGCGGACGGCGGGTGTCGGAGGGCGAACGGGCCACTGGATATCCTTTCGAAAACAATCACCTTTGATAGCGCCAAACATTTCTCTTGCGCAAGGGCGCGCGCCGCGCTATGTTAGCGTTAACAATGGGCTTGCGCGCAAATTGCGCGCCAATATATACCCCGAAGCAGCTTGCGTCCGCGCATGCGACACGGGGCTTAAAAGGGGAAGCGGTGGGCCAATACGCTTCCCCTTTCTCATTTGGGGCGGCTGCTCTTGGGGCCAATCGCTGCTTGCCGGGCTTGCGTTTTGAGCCCATGCGCCGCAATAAGATCACATCGTCATCTGACACGGCCCCGTGGCTCAACTGGATAGAGCAGCCCCCTCCTAAGGGGCAGGTTGCAGGTTCAAATCCTGCCGGGGTCACCAAAAAACTCAATAAAATATAGTGTTTTGTCAGGGGCTTGTGAAAGCAGCTGCAGAAACGCCCGTTTGATTTCCCGGAAAATCGAGCGCTCCGGACGGGGTTTCTGTACAAAACCTGTACAAGTTGAGGCCAGTTTCGGGCGTGATGGGGCCCTGCAATGAGCTGGCGTGTCGCGAATGAATGCGCCGACCGCCGGTTCGGCAGCGCTGCCCGCAAGCAGATCATCATGTTCCTGGCCGATAAGGCGAGCGATGACGGCTCAGGCATCTGGTGTTCCAAAGGCACGATCCAGCGCCACACGGAACTGGGCGAGAGCACGGTAAAGCGGACCATCACCGACTTCCTGCGCGAAGGCATCTTGATCGAGACCGGGCGGCGGCCCTGCAAGAACGGTTTCACCGTGATCTACCGGATCGTGCTGGACCGCGTGATGGCGCTGGAAAGCTCCGCCGAGCCTGATGAGGGGACGGGGTCCACTGTGGACCCCGTCCAGCGTGACCCCTGTAGGGGGGCCAGGGTGGACGGGGTACCGGGTCCAGGGTGGACCCCAAACCACCCTGAAACCATCCATAAACCACCTACGCGCAAGCGCGCGGAGGCAGCGGTGGTTGAAGATGAAAGGTTTGAGAAGATCTGGACTGCCTACCCGAAGGACAGGCAGCGCGGGAAGGCAACGTGCCTAGCCCGGATCGCGGAGGCCGTAAGGGAGGGGATCGACCCCGACGACCTGCTGCGCGCCGTGCAAGCCTATGCGACCGAGAGCGCGGGCTTCACGCGGTCCAAGGTCTGTTTTTCCGACAACTGGTTCGCTGATCGTCGTTGGCAGAGTGTCCTTGAGGCGATGGCCGAGGAACGGCAGGCGCGAGCAGCCCTAGCAGCAGAGAATCACGCACGGCTGGCCGCATGGGTCCGGAACCGCAGCCCGATGTGCAAACACATCACCGCCTCGCAGGTGACGGCGCTGGTGGCGGCAGGGCTGGTGACCGATGGCCAGCTTCGCGCGGCGGGGTTGGCGGGATGAGGGTGGCGTTTTCCGCAAAATGCGCTGCGCGTGGCGTCTTGAGCATCCCGCATTCTGGACCGCGCGTCTTGTCCCGCGTCCTTTGCACCGGGCCATCCGCATCGCGCATCACGTCCTTTGCGCCGCGTTTCCTGCCCCGTGCCGTACGCATCGCGTTTCCCGTTTTGCGCCCCTGCATCCCGTCCCGCCTGGCAAACCCCCCGAAACGGACTCCAAGCCCCTGACCCGCCTCCGCTGACGCTGGGAGGCGGGAGGCTTGGAGGAAGTTGGCAAGAAATAGGAACGTAAACTTCACATGCGCCATGACCTGCCCCCCGGTCGTCCCTCAGTCATAACGAGAGTCCTTGGGGTTGATAGTGGTCGGGTTCAGGTTGGGCAAGCGCGCCGAGCGCGGAGCCCTCAGATTGCTCAAGCGCTCGGCGCGCTTCTG
>NZ_NRRD01000022.1:0-2500 GCF_020023995.1 Rhodobacter sp. TJ_12
CGCGGGAGCGCCGGGCGGTCATGTGATTGAGCTTTATGGGGAGTTGGGGTCGATTTTGTCTTTGGGGGAGGTTTCGAAAGCAAAACCCCGCCTTGGCGTAGGCGGGGTGTCGGATTCTATGGTTGCGGGGGTAGGATTTGAACCTACGACCTTCAGGTTATGAGCCTGACGAGCTACCGGGCTGCTCCACCCCGCGCCGGTGTTTTGTTGCGCTGCGGACCCCGAGTTTTATATTATTGATCGGGGTATTGTATCGTTATGAGAGAACATGGCTTCTTACTAGGTTTGGCGGTGACCTACTCTCCCACGTCTTAAGACGCAGTACCATCGGCGTGTTGGCCCTTAACGGCCGAGTTCGGGATGGGATCGGGTGTTTAGCCAACGCTATGACCACCAAACCGAGGAAGAAGCCATCATGTCCAAGTCGTAGCACATCAAACTGATCGCGCTGGTGCCGCGAAGCGGCCTCCGGCATTGAGCCGGCGCGAAGCGTTCTTTTCTAACCAATCATGTATACTTGCTTTTGATCATGAGCCTTGCTGCTACTGGATCAAATCAAGCCAATCGGGCAATTAGTACCGGTCAACTGAACGCGTTGCCGCGCTTACATCTCCGGCCTATCGACGTGGTGGTCTTCCACGGCCCTCAAGGGATACCTAGTTTTGAAGGGGGCTTCACGCTTAGATGCCTTCAGCGTTTATCCTGTCCGCTCATAGCTACCCAGCACTACCGTTGGCACGATAACTGGTCCACCAGTGGAGCGTTCACCCCGGTCCTCTCGTACTAGGGGCAACTCTTCTCAAGTATCCTACACCCACGGCAGATAGGGACCGAACTGTCTCACGACGTTCTAAACCCAGCTCACGTACCTCTTTAAATGGCGAACAGCCATACCCTTGGGACCTGCTCCAGCCCCAGGATGAGATGAGCCGACATCGAGGTGCCAAACGATGCCGTCGATATGGACTCTTGGGCATCATCAGCCTGTTATCCCCAGAGTACCTTTTATCCGTTGAGCGATGGCCCTCCCACTTGGGACCACCGGATCACTATGGCCGACTTTCGTCTCTGCTCGACTTGTCAGTCTTGCAGTCAGGCTGGCTTCTGCCATTGCACTCAACGACCGATTTCCGACCGGTCTGAGCCAACCTTCGCGCGCCTCCGTTACGATTTGGGAGGCGACCGCCCCAGTCAAACTCCCCACCATGCATGGTCCCGGACCCGGATAACGGGTCGCGGTTAGACATCAAGAGTGCGAAGGGTGGTATCTCAAGGATGGCTCCACCGGAACTGGCGTCCCGGTTTCAAAGCCTACCACCTATCCTGCACATCACAATCCTGATGCCAGTGCAAAGCTAGAGTAAAGGTTCATGGGGTCTTTCCGTCTAACCGCGGGTAGTGTGCATCTTGACACACAGTTCAATTTCGCTGAGTCCACGTTTGAGACAGCGGGGAGATCGTTACGCCATTCGTGCAGGTCGGAACTTACCCGACAAGGAATTTCGCTACCTTAGGACCGTTATAGTTACGGCCGCCGTTTACTGGGGCTTCAATTCGGAGCTTGCACCCCTCCTTTTAACCTTCCAGCACCGGGCAGGCGTCAGACCCTATACGTCGCCTTGCGGCTTCGCAGAGCCCTATGTTTTAAGTAAACAGTCGCCACCCCCTAGTTTGTGCCCCCCACCCATGGTTGCCCATGAATGGGGCCTCCTTCTCGCGAACTTACGGAGGCATTTTGCCGAGTTCCTTAAACGTGGTTCTCTCAAGCGCCTTGGTATACTCTACCAGTCCACCTGTGTCGGTTTCGGGTACGGTCTCATGGAGGGCTATTTCCAGGGACCCCTAAGCAGCCCGTTCAATCCGATAAGAACGAACTACCCTCGGGATCCGTCACATCCTCCTGGCCCAGGAATATTAACCTGGTTCCCATCGACTACGCCTTTCGGCCTCGCCTTAGGGGCCGGCTTACCCTGCTCAGATTAGCTTTAAGCAGGAACCCTTGGACTTTCGGCGACAGGGTCTCTCACCCTGTTTGTCGCTACTCATGTCAACATTCTCGCTTCTGATCACTCCACCGGATCCCTCACAGGCCGGCTTCACAGTCAACACCATATCCGACCAAGGCTTTCCCGAAGGAAAGCTAAAGTCGGACGGTGTTATATCACAGAACGCTCCGCTACCACGCACATCGCTGTGCATCCAAAGCTTCGGCTCGTGGCTTGAGCCCCGTTACATCTTCGCCGCAAGACCTCTTAATTAGACCAGTGAGCTGTTACGCTATCTTTAAAGGATGGCTGCTTCTAAGCCAACCTCCTGGTTGTTTTGGAAGTCTCACATGCTTTCCCACTTAGCCACGAATTGGGGGCCTTAGCTGTTGGTCAGGGTTGTTTCCCTCTTCACGACGGACGTTAGCACCCGCCGTGTGTCTCCCGGATAGTACTCTGCGGTATTCGGAGTTTACTTAGACTCAGTAAGGCTGTGGGCCCCCATCATCCATGTA
>NZ_NRRD01000022.1:7500-61708 GCF_020023995.1 Rhodobacter sp. TJ_12
AAGATCGACCTTGGCGTGGGTGTGTACAAAAACGCCGAAGGTCAGACCCCGGTTATGCGCGCGATCAAGGCTGCCGAAAAACAGCTTTGGGAGGCCGAGACCTCGAAAAGCTATACCGCGCTGGCGGGCGAACCGGCCTTTCACGCGGCGATGGCAGAAATGGTACTGGGCGCGGGCTATCCGGCGGATCGCCTGTCTTGTCTGGCGACCGTCGGCGGCACCGGCGCGTGCCGTCAGGCGTTTGAACTGGCGCGGATGGCCCACCCGGATATGACGGTCTGGGTTTCGGACCCGACCTGGCCCAACCACCTGTCGATCCTTGCGTTCATGAAGCAAGATTACAAACTCTACCGTTATTTCGACAATGACGCCCGCGCGGTGGCCTTTGACGCGATGATGGAAGACCTGCAAGCGGTGAAGGCGGGCGATCTGGTGTTGTTGCACGGCTGCTGCCACAACCCGACCGGCGCGAACCTGACGCTGGAGCAATGGGGCGCGGTGGCGGACCTGCTGGTGTCCAAAGGCGCGGTGCCGATGATCGATTTGGCCTATCAAGGCTTTGGCGATGGGCTGGAAGACGACGCTGCGGGCGCCCGCTTGATCGCGTCGCGTCTGCCCGAAGTGATGATCGCGGCGTCTTGCTCGAAGAACTTCGGCATCTACCGCGAACGCACCGGCTGCCTGATGGTGCTGAGCGATGCCGCCAGCAAAGAGGTGACGCAGGGCACCCTGGCCTATCTGAACCGCCAGACCTATTCCTTTGCCCCTGATCACGGCGCGCGGCTGGTGACCATGGTGCTGACCGATCCGACGCTGAAAGCCGATTGGATGGCCGAATTGGAAGAGGTGCGCACCGGCATGCTGGGGCTGCGCGAACAACTTGCGTCGGAGTTGCGCCAATTGTCCAACTCGGACCGGTTCGACTTCATCGCCCATCATCGCGGCATGTTCTCACGGCTGGGGGCCAGCCCCGAAGCGGTGGCGAAGATGCGCGAGAATAATGCGATCTATATGGTGGGCGACTCGCGGCTCAATATCGCGGGGCTAAACACCAAGACTGTGCCGCTTCTGGCGCGTGCGATCATCGACGCGGGCGTCTAAGCGCCGCACACAACATCGTGACAGGGGCGGCCCTTCGGGGCCGCCCTTTTCTTTTGACGCGACGGGAACCTTGATTTCATAAGCACGCTTATCATATACCCGCTTACCTTATTGAGGGTAGAGATGACCGATTGCGAAATTCCCCCCGAAAGCCTCGGCTTTCTGATGCATGATGCGACGCGGCTGCTGCGGCGCCGGTTTGAATTGCGCGCCGCCGAATTGGGCCTGACCTCGGCGCAATGGCGGCTGCTCGTCAATCTGATGCGGCGCGGTCCCCTGCCACAGGCACGGCTGGCGGAATTTTTAGAGATCGAGCCGATCTCGCTCAGCCGTCTTGTCGACCGGATGCAAGAGGCGGGCTGGGTCGAACGCCACCCCGACCCGAACGACCGGCGCATTCGCATCGTTCATGCCACAGACAAAACCCGTGCCGTCATCAGCGAGGTCAAGCAGATCGCGGAAACGATCTATGCCGATGCGCTGACCGGGCTCAGCCCTGCCACCACAGACACGCTCATGGGCGCTTTGCGCCAAATTATTGCCAACCTCTCCAGCCCTACCGAGACCGACCATGACCAGTGAAACGCCGACGAAAAAGAAACCCAACAAACTTCTGATGGCCGCGTTGCCGCTTGTGCTGGTCGGCGTAGGGCTTTGGGTTTGGCTCGATTCGGGCCGCTATGAAACGACCGAAAACGCCGCCGTGCAACAGGCGCGGATCTCTGTCGCCTCGCAACTTTCGGGCCGCGTGACAGAGGTGTTCATCACCGACAATGCGGTGGTGAAAGCGGGCGCGCCGCTGTTCCGCGTCGACCCGCAACCCTACGAACTCGCGCTTGCACAGGCAGAGGCGGCCTTGGCCCAAGCCCGGCTTGGGGTTGAACAGTTGCGCGCGGCATGGGCGGCGGCGGTTGCGCAAGAAAAGGTGGCGCAAGACAACGCCGACTATCTGCAAGCCGAGCTGGAGCGCCAACAGAAAATCACCACGCGCGGGGCGGGCACGCAATCGGCGCTGGATGCGGCGCGGCACGATGCCAGTTCCGCGCTTGAAACGCTGGCGGCAGCCAAACAAAACGTCGCCGCTGCGCTGGCCGCTTTGGGCGGCAACCCGGAAGTGAAAACAGACGAACATCCAACCGTGCAAGCCGCGCTCGTGGCCCGCGACAAAGCCGCCTATGACTTGAGCCAAACCACCGTGACCGCGCCCGCAGCTGGTGTGGTCTACAAGGCCGGAAGCTTTAAGGCGGGGCAGTTCGTGACCGCCGGGGCGTCTTTGTTCTCGCTGGTGGAAACCGGCGACACTTGGATCGAGGCGAATTTCAAAGAAACCCAGATCGGCAATATGGCCCCCGGTCAAAAGGCGACGGTCGAGTTCGACACTTTCCCGGGCCGCGACTATGACGCCGTGCTGGTTGCTGTGGGCGCAGGAACCGGGGCCGAATTTTCGATCCTGCCCGCGCAAAACGCCACCGGCAACTGGGTCAAGGTCACCCAGCGCGTGCCGGTGACGCTGCGCCTTGTGCCGGGCAGCGATCTGGACGGGCTGCGCACCGGGCTTTCGGCCTCGGTCACGGTCGACACCAAGGCGCGGACGCATCTCGATGCCCTCGTGATGGGGCTGGAGGCCAATCAAGCGCAGGCCGCAACCGGGGAATAAGCCATGACCGCGCCTGCCGAGGGACACCACGATGTGCCGCATAAGGGGCTGATCACCGCCTCTTTGATGTTGGCCACGATCATGCAAGTGCTCGACACCACGATCGCCAATGTGGCCCTGCCCGCGATGCGCGCCGATCTGGGCGCCTCGCGCGATACAATCAACTGGGTGCTGACCTCCTATATTGTCGCCGCCGCCATCGCCACGCCGCTGACCGGCTGGTTTTCCGAACGCTTTGGCCGCAAGGAAGTTTTCATCGGCTCGATCGTTGGCTTTGTCGCCGCCTCAATGCTATGCGGCATCGCGTGGAGCCTTGAAACCATGGTGCTGTTTCGGCTCGCCCAAGGGGTCTTTGGCGCCGCCATCGTCCCGCTCAGCCAAACCTTCTTGCTGGATATCAACCCGCGCGAAAAGCATGGCCAGGCCATGGCGATTTGGGGCGCGGGGATCATGGTCGGACCAATCATCGGCCCCACACTTGGCGGCTATCTGACCGACACGATCAACTGGCGCTGGGTCTTTTATATCAACGTGCCCTTGGGCGCGATTGCGCTGCTCGGCTGTGCGGCCTACCTGCCGCATATGGCGCGGCGTATTCGCCAGTTCGACTTTATCGGCTTTGCCGCCTTGGCCGTGGGCGTCGGCGCGCTGCAATTGATGCTGGATCGCGGCGGCGAGGTGGACTGGTTCAACGCCGCCGAAATCTGGATCGAGCTGGCGGTGTCGCTTTGCGGCTTTTGGGTCTTCATCATCTGGATCCTGGGGACCGAACACCCGTTCCTTGAACCGGCGATGTTTGCCGACCGCAACTTTGCCACCGGGCTGGTGTTCATCTTCTTGGTCGGGATCATCTTGCTCGCCTCGCTCGCGCTGTTGCCGCCGATGTTGTCGGGCTTGTTCGGCTACCCGATCGTTACCACCGGCGTGGTGATGGCGCCGCGCGGCATGGGCACGATGATCACGATGATTGCGGCGGGCAAATTGCTGCGCGTCGTCGATGCGCGCAAACTTGTGGTCACGGGGCTTTTGCTCACCGCTTGGTCGCTGCACATCATGACCGGCTTTGGCCCACAGATGAACGCCACACCGATCATCGTTTCGGGCTTTGTTCAGGGGCTTGGGCTCGGCCTGGTGTTCGTGCCGCTATCGACCGTAGCTTTTGCCACCATTGCGCCGCGCTATCGCGGCGATGCCACGGCGCTTTTCAGCCTTGTGCGCAACATCGGCTCGTCGATCGGGATTTCAATCGTGACGCTTTTGCTGACCCGCAATATCCAGATCAACCACACCGAGCTTGTGCCCAATATCTCACTACTTGACCCAGAATTCGCCGCGCGGATGAGCGGGCAACTTGGCGCGCTGATGCGCTCGATGCAGATGACCTATGGCGAGGGTGCATTCTGGACAGTGATGAACCAATCCGTCACCGCGCAAGCCTCAATGATTTCCTATGTCGATGATTTCAAGGCGCTGATGTGGGTCACGCTGGCCGCCATTCCCTTGGCCGTGCTTTTGCGCAAGCCGACCGCCGCCCCGCCAAGCGGGCCACCAGCAGCGGATTGAGCAATTCACCATAGGCAATGGCGCAAAGCAAAAGGCCCGGGTTTCCCCGGGCCTTTCAGTGTTCGGACCATCACTCTTACGAGTGGTAGGCGCTTTCGCCGTGGGTCGTGAGGTCAAGACCTTGACGCTCGTCATCCGCAGCCACACGCAGGCCGGTGATGGCCTTGACGATGTAGAGCAGGATCAGCGAACCCACACCCGCCCAGACGATGGTCAGGATGACCGACTTGAGCTGGATGAAGACTTGCGAAGCGATCGAGAAGTCCGCGTCGCCCACGCCACCGAAGGCCGGGGCCATCAGCACGCCGGTCATGATCGCGCCGACGATACCGCCGATGCCGTGCACGCCGAAGACGTCAAGGCTGTCGTCGTATTTCATCATCGACTTCACTTTCGTGACGAAGAAGTAGCAGATCGGCGAGACGAGCAAGCCAAGCACGATCGAGCCAACCGGACCCGAGGTGCCGCAAGCCGGGGTGATGGCAACAAGACCAGCGACCATACCCGAAGCAGCGCCCAGACCCGAGGCTTTGCCACGGAAGATCGCTTCAACGGCGGCCCAGCTCACCACAGCGGCGGCGGTGCAAACGAAGGTGTTGATCATCGCGAGGGTGGCGCCCGAAGTGGCTTCGAGGTTCGAACCAGCGTTGAAGCCGAACCAACCAACCCACAGCATCGCGGCACCGACCATGGTCAGCGTCATCGAGTGGGGGGCCATGTTCTCTTTGCCGTAGCCCAGACGGGGGCCGATCACGAGAGCGAAGACCAGAGCGGTGATACCAGCGTTGATGTGCACAACGGTGCCGCCAGCGAAGTCAACAGCGCCCCAGTTGAAGATCAGGCCAGCGCCATCCCACACCATGTGGGCGATCGGGAAGTAGACAACGGTCACCCAAAGCACGGTGAACAGCAGCACAGCCGAGAATTTCACGCGCTCAGCAAAGGCACCCACGTAAAGGGCCGGGGTGATCGCCGCGAAGGTCATCTGGAAGGCGATGAACAGATATTCCGGGATCTCGATGCCGTCGGTGAAGGTGGCCGCGGTCGAATCCGGCGTCACGCCCGACAGGAAGAGTTTGCCAAGGCCGCCCCAGAACGGCGAGGTGCCGCCGCCGAACGCGAACGAGTAGCCCCACAGAACCCAGACTATCATCACCACCGAGGTGATCATCGTGGTCTGCATCAGCACCGAAAGCATGTTCTTGGTGCGCACGAGGCCGCCGTAGAACAGCGCCAGGCCCGGGATGATCATGAACAGCACGAGCAGCGTCGCGGTCATCATCCACGCCACGTCGCCCTTGTCGACGATCGGGCCGGCAGCTTCAACGACTTCGGCAACGACTTCAGTCGCTTCCTGAGCGAAGGCGGGCAGCGCCAGCGCGGAAAGCGCCGCCGAGAGGCCCGAAATTTTTGCAAGGTTTTTCATTGTCTCTGGTCCCCCTGAGCTTGCTTAGAGCGCGTCGTCGCCGGCTTCGGCGGTACGAACCCGCACGGCCTGATTGACGTCGAGCACGAAGATTTTGCCGTCGCCGATTTTGTCGGTCTTGGCGGCTTTCAGGATCGTCTCGACCACTTCATCGGCAAGCCCATCGGCCACGACGATTTCGAGTTTCACCTTCGGCACAAAGTTCACGGCATATTCGGCACCGCGATAAATTTCCGTGTGGCCCGACTGTGCGCCGAAGCCCTTAATTTCCGTCACCATCATGCCGCGCACGCCGATGGCGGTGAGCGCTTCGCGCACCTCCTCGAGCTTGAACGGCTTGATTGCTGCAATGATGAGTTTCACTGGATGTCCCTTCCTATTGTCAGCACTCACCGATGCCCGGAGGCACCGCACTGCCGTAGAAGGCTTGGAAGGGCGCGCAGGCACAAGGATGGCTGCCGCTTCCCTAGGCGCGGCAAATCCGATTCAAGGCCCAAAACGCACAATTTGTGCGCAGTGCGTAATTTTTGAGCTTTTGAAAAACCGAATCGTGAAGCCTTGTGGCTCGAAATGGCCGAGCGGGCGGTGTAAGTTGCGCCAAACAACGAGCACGGATCGACAATGGCGGGAACAGGCGGGCGGCGCAGGCCGTTGGTGGCAGACAAGCGATATTCCTCGAAAACAGCCCCAAAGCCGAAGGCGAAATCCGCCCCGGCCCGCAAGGCGAAACCGCCGCGCAAACCGCAAGGGCGCGGTGCCATTTCAGGGCTGATCGTTGCGCTTTTCGGCTTTGTGTGGCGCATCATCTGGGGGTTCACTTGGCGCTCTGGCGCGGTGGTGATGCTGATCCTTGGCCTCGCGACCTTCTATTTTTACGCGCAACTGCCCGATTACACGGCACTTCTGGATGGCCGCAACCGCGGCTCGGTGACGATGCTTGACCGCGAGGGCAAGGTGTTTGCCTGGCGCGGCGAAACCTTTGGTGGGCAAACCACCGCCGGAAGCGTGTCGCCGTTCTTGAAAAACGCCGTGATCGCCACCGAGGACCGACGCTTCTATCGCCATTTCGGCGTGTCGCCGCGCGGGATTGCCTCTGCGATCAAGATCAACCTGTCCGAAGGGCGCGGCCCGTTGTCGGGCAATGGCGGCTCCACCATCACGCAGCAGGTGGCGAAACTTTTGTGCCTTGGCGTGCCTTACGATTCCAACCGCTGGAAGACCGAGGCGGATTATGAACGCGACTGTCGCTCTGGCGGGATCACCCGCAAGATCAAGGAAATTCCCTATGCCCTTGCGATGGAGTTCAAATACACCAAGGATGAAATCCTGACGATCTACCTCAACCGCGCCTATCTGGGGGCGGGCGCACGCGGGTTCGAAGCCGCCGCACAGCGCTATTTCGGGATTTCGGCCGCAAATGTGAACGCCCAGCAGGCAGCGATGTTGGCAGGGCTTTTGAAGGCGCCCTCGACCTATGCGCCCACGACCAATCTGAAACGCTCGCAAGAGCGCGCGGGCATGGTGCTCGCGCTGATGCATGACCAAGGCTATCTGAGCGATGCCGAATGGCAGACCGCCCGCGATAATCCGGCCACGCTGTCGCAAGCGGCGCAGGCGCGCGCAGGCGGCTATTTCGCAGATTGGGTGATGGACAGCATTCCCGATTTCCTGTCGCGCGACACGACCGAGGATGTGATCATCCGCACGACGCTTGACCAGCGGTTCCAAAAGGCGGCGGAAGAGGCCCTGAGCGAGATTTTCGAAACCAAGGTCAAAGAGGGGTCTGAAGCCGAGGCGGCGATTGTGGTGATGTCGTCCGATGGGGCGGTGCGCGCGATGGTGGGCGGGCGTGCCTCCAAGGTCTCGGGCGCATTCAACCGCGCCACGCAGGCCCGCCGCCAGACCGGCTCGACCTTCAAACCCTTTGTCTATGCCGTGGCGCTGGATCTTGGCTGGACGCCCGACACGATCGTGGAAGATGCGCCGCTGACCATCAATGTGCCGGGCTCGGGCCCGTGGTCCCCCAAGAACTATGGCGGCGGTTATCTTGGTCCGATTCCGCTATGGATGGCGCTGGCGAAATCGATCAACACCGCCACCGTGCGGGTGGGGCAGGCCGTGGGCTTTGACGCGGTGCGCCGCGCCGCAACAGATTTCGGCTTTGCCTCAAAACTGGCCGAGGGGCCAGCAGTGGTGCTGGGCGTGTCGGAATCGACACTTCTGGAAATGACCGGGGCCTTTGCCGGGATTCTCAATGGCGGGTCTTCGGTGCGGCCCTATGGGCTGACCGACCTGCGGCTGCGCGGCGATCAGGAGCCGCTTTTCGGCGCCGGTGGCGGCATGGGCGAGCGGGTTATTTCCGAAAAGGCCGCGCGCGAATTGATTTGGATGATGCACCAAGGGGTCGAACAGGGCACCGGCCAGCGCGCCAAGATCGATGGGGTGGAAGCCGCGGGCAAGACCGGCACCACGCAAGCGGCCCGCGATGCTTGGTTCATCGGCTTCACCGCCGATTATGTGGCAGGCGTCTGGATGGGCTACGACAACAACAAACCGCTAACCGGCGTGACCGGCGGCGGGCTGCCAGCGGAAATCTGGCATGAGGTTATGGCGCGGATTTCGGCGACCCAACCGGCCCATCCGCTGCCGATGGCCCAGCCCGAGGAATGGCGCGGCCCCTATCCGGGCGCCAATGGCAACAGCTATCCCGGTCAGGTCTGGTCCTCCGGCGATCCGATCCCCGAGGGCGGCGTGCCGGTGGTCAATGGCGAGCTGATACGCCCGGGCGGGCCACGGGCGCCGCAGCCAGAGCCGCAACCGCAAAGCCTAGGCGAGGCGATCAACTCCTTGTTGCGCGGACTTTACTAATACAAAACGCGGCCCTAGGGCCGCGTTTTCGGTTTCAACACAAGCGCAGCCGCTCAACTGGCCCGTTTCAAATCCGCGATCAGCGCATCAAGATTGCCGCGTCTTGCATCCAGCATCGCGCCAAGCTCGGTGCGCTCGGCCGCCAGCATGTTCACACCCTCGATGATGATGTTGAAGAACAGGTTCTTGCCGGACCGATCCGACACATGCCACAGCGCCTCGAACGGGGCCTGTCCGCGCAGATGCGCCACGGTTTTCACCTCGTAAAAGGTTTTCACCTTGCGCGCGCCCTCGACCTCGAACCGCGCGCCAATGAATTCACGGAACCGCTGCCCATATTTGCGCGAGATATAGCCCCGGAACGCCGTGGTGAAGGCCGCCATCTGCGCGGACGAGGCCCGGCGCGAAGCCACACCCAGCGCCGAGCGCGCGATCGTCGGCACATCGGCATATTTGGTGAAGATCGCCTCGAACTGGGCGTAAAGCGCGGGGCCAGTGCGGCCTGAATCGATCGCGGCGTTGACGTCATTCACCGCGCGCGAAATCAACGCGCGCGCCTGCGCATCATTCAGCGCCAGCGCCGGTTGCGGGCCCAAAACCCCAACGGTCAGAACCGTTGCCCCGGCACCAAGGATCAATTGGCGACGATCACTGCGCATAGGGGTCTTCATAAGGGTCCCAGGCTTCTTCATCATTGGTCTCCTCGTCCGCCAATTGGTGACGGCGCATTTGCAAATACAGCAAGCGCTCCTGCGCATAGCTGTCGGCACTGTCATAATAGACCGATTCGACGGTCTCGCCGAACCGCTTGCGCTTGGCGATCTTGCCGCCGAATTGCAGCACGGTGGCCGCCGTCGCATCGTTCCCCGACAAGACCTTGCCTACCGGGTTCATCGCCATGTCGACCACCCGGCCAAAGGCATCGCGCTCTGTCGAGGGGCCAAAAAACGGCAGTTCCATAAACGGCCCTTCTTTCGCGCCCCAGACCGCCAGCGTTTCGCCAAAATCGGTATCCGTTTCCGGCAACGAGAAAGAGGACCCCGCCGGATCGAAGATGCCGCCGATCCCCAAAGTGGTGTTGATCACAAAGCGGAAGCTGTTCTTGATCGCCGGTTCCGGGCGGCCCTGCAAAAGCGAGTTTACCACCTTGCCCGGCAGGCCAAGGTTAGACCCGGCATTGCCGACCGTGCGCGTCAGAACGGTGTCGCGGCTGCGCGGCTGCCCCTCGCGCGCCTTGAAGAACATCCGGTCGAAACCTTTGTTGAAGGCATGAACTTGGCGGTTTTGCGCCTCATAGGGGTCATTGATCGCGTCGCGGTCTTGCACCTGCGGACCACCGCCACATCCCGCCAAAACAAGCGCCGCAACAAGGCCGATACCGGAAATTTTGCGCATTCAACCCCCCGCTGCCATTTGCATCAACACGCAAGGCAGGTGATAAGCTTCCATTTTTGGGCAAAACCCTCCACAAGGAATAAGGAGGCGGCGCCGCGGAAACAAGGCGCTGCCGGCGATTTTCTGGCCGTGAGGCCTTAACCTTTTTACGTTTGAGTGATCGCGGGCGGTGAATCGCCCAAATGTATGGCGAGCCGGCGGAGACGACGGAATGAAACGAGATGAACTGGCGGCCGGCAAAGCCGAATTGCGTGCCGCACGCGTCGCCAATCGGCAGCTTTTCTGGGCGGTTGGGCTGTTTTCGGTATTTGTGAACCTGCTGATGCTGACCGGGCCGTTGTTTATGCTACAGGTCTATGATCGGGTGCTGGGCGCGCGGTCGGTGGAAACGCTGACCGCGCTTTTCTTGTTGGTCTTATTCCTGTTTACCGCGATGGGGCTTTTGGACCATGCCCGGGCGCGGGTCACGGCACGGATTGGCGCGCGGGTGCAAGCCACACTGGAAGCGCGCGTGTTCGAAGCCGCGCTGCGCCGCAATGCGCTGGCCCCAGATGATACGCTGGCCACTGCCGCGCTACGCGATCTGGATTCGGTCAACAAGCTGTTGTCCGCCCCGGTATTCTTGGCACTTTTCGACCTGCCGTGGGTGCCGATCTTCCTGTCGGCGATTTTCATCTTCCATCCACTTTTGGGCATATTGGCCCTGTGCGGCGGGGCCTTTTTGATCGCGGTGACCGTGCTTAACCAGTATGTCACCGCGCGCCCGCTGCAAACCGCCACCGGGGCACAGATCCTGTCGGAACGCATGTCGGACCAATTGCGCGATGAAGCGGAATTGATCCAAGCGCTCGGCATGCGATCCGCCGCATTCCGGCGCTGGCGCGGCACGCGCGCACGGGCCGCCGAGGCGATGCTCGGCGCCACCGATCTGGGCGGCGGCTTCGCCACCTTCACCAAGACGTTCCGGATTTTCTTGCAGTCGGCCATCCTTGCGCTTGGCGCCTATATCGTCTTGCAGGGCGAACTGACCCCCGGCGCGATGATCGCAGGCTCGATCCTGATGGGCCGCGCGCTCGCCCCGGTCGAACTGGCGGTGAACGGCTGGCCGATCGTGGTGCGCGCACGCCAAGGCTGGGGGCGGCTGGCGGCGTTGCTCAGCTCGATGCCGCGCGAAGCCGCGCGCACTGCCCTGCCCCGCCCCCGCGCCCATTTGGAGGCCCAATCGCTTACCGTGGTGCCGCCGGGCACGCAAAGCCCATCGCTGCGCGCGGTCTCCTTTCAAATCACCCCCGGCCAAGCGCTTGGTGTGATCGGCCCTTCGGGCGCGGGAAAATCCACCCTTGCCCGCGCGATCTGCGGCGTGTGGCGGCCCGCCAATGGAAGCCTGCGGCTGGATGGGGCGACGCTGGATCAATACGACCCCGATGCGTTGGGCCAATTGGTTGGCTATCTGCCGCAACGGGTGACGCTGTTTGATGGCACAATCGCGGAAAACATCGCCCGACTGTCAGAGGTTCCCGACCCGGAAATGGTGGTCGAAGCCGCAAAACGCGCCGCTGCGCACAAGCTGATCCTTGAGTTGCCCGACGGCTATGACACCAAGGTGAGCCAAGCGGGCGGCCGCTTGTCCGGCGGGCAAATCCAGCGCGTCGGACTGGCGCGCGCGCTTTATGGCAACCCGGTGCTTTTGGTGCTCGATGAACCCAATGCCAATCTGGACAATGAAGGGAGCCAAGCGCTCAATATCGCGGTGCGCGGCATGAAAGCGGCGGGCGGCGCGGTCCTGATCATGGCGCACCGTCCGGCAGCGATTGCAGAATGCGAAACGCTTTTGGTGCTCAATAATGGGGTGCGGCGCGCCTTTGGCCCCCGCGAAGAGGTGCTTAAGGCGATGGTGCAAAATGCCGCCGACATCACCCGCCAAGCTGGCCCCGGAGGTGTGGCATGACCGATCCGAAAAACAAAGACAACGGCCCGCAAACCACACCGGCGGAACTGGTGCGCAAGGCGATCCCCGTCCGCCCCGACAAGGCCCCGCCCAAAGCCGCCACGCCCCCCCAAATGGCGCCCGATACGGCAACGCCTGCCGCCGTTGCAGGCTTGTCGCCGCGAAATGCCTTGATACTTGGTTTCCTGACCCTTGCGGTCTTGGTGGGCGGTTTCGGCGCTTGGTCGGTGTTCTCGTCGATCTCGGGCGCGGTGGTGGCCAGCGGGCAGGTCGAGGTCGATCAGAACCGGCAGGTGGTGCAGCATCCCGAAGGAGGGGTGGTCGCGGAAATCGATGTCCAAGAGGGCGATACCGTCACCGCCGGGCAATTGCTGATCCGCCTCGACGGCGATTTGGCCCAATCGGAACGCGCCATCGTCGAAGGGCAATTCTTCGAACTTCTGGCCCGACGCGGCCGGCTTGAGGCCGAGCGCGTGGACGCGCAGGAGATTTCCTTTGACCCCGAATTGATGGAAGAAGCGGCGCGCAACCCCGATGTGGCCGAACTGGTCGAAGGCCAAAGCCGGTTGTTCACCGCGCGGCTGGAAACGCTGCAAAAGTCGCTTGAGCAGGTGGCCAAGCGCAGCGAACAGACCGAGGCGCAAATCGCGGGGATCGAAGCACAACGCGACGCGCTGCAATCTCAGCAAGACCTGATCGAACGCGAATTGGCCGATCAGCGCGGCCTTTTGGAAAAGGGGCTGGCGCAAGCCAGCCGGGTTCTGGCGCTTGAACGCGAAGCGGCCAACTTGGCCGGGCGGGTCGGCGCGCTGATTGCCGAAAAGGCGCAGGCCGAAGGCCGGATCACCGAATTGGAGCTAGAAGCGCTGCGTCTTGCCTCGCAGCGCCGCGAGGATGCCGAAACCGAATTGCGCAACATTGGCTATCGGGAGTTGGAACTGGCAGAGCGGCGCCGCGCGCTGACCGAACAGATTGACCGGCTTGAATTGCGCGCCCCTGTCACGGGGCGGGTCTATGCGCTGGCCGTGACAACGCCGCGCGCGGTGATCCGTGCCGCCGATCCGGTGCTTTATATCATCCCGCAAGACCGGCCCTTGGTGGTGGCGGTCAAAGCCTCTCCGATCCATATCGATGAAATCACCGTAGGCCAGCCAGTGACCTTACGCTTTCCGGCCTTTGCCAGCCGCACCACGCCCGAATTGCGCGGCCAGGTCAGCCGAATCTCTGCCGATGCGCTAATGGATGAGGCGACACGGGCCACCTATTTCCGGGTGGAGGTGCGTATCGACCCAGAAGAACAGGCGAAGCTGGGCGCGCTCGAATTGCTGCCCGGCATGCCCGCAGATGCATTCATCCGCACCGCCGAACGCAGCCCGCTGGCCTATCTGACCAAGCCGTTCACCGATTACTTCACCCGCGCCTTCCGCGAAGAGTGATCAAAGCCGGTTTAAAAGCGCCACAGTCGGCCAAGCATCTGCGGGCAGGCCAAGGCGCTTTTGCACGGTCTGCACCGCTTCGCGGGTCTTGGCCCCCAAGATCCCGTCGATCGGCCCCACATCCATGCCCTGCGCGCGCAGTTTTTGTTGCAGCGTCTTCATCTGCGCCACGCTCAGCCCCGGTTCGGGCGCTTGCGGGTTGAGCCGCGGCGCCCCCTCCAGCCGGGTGGCGAAATAGGCCGCGGTGGTCACATAGACAAAGCTCTTGTTCCACTCGAACAGCACTTTGAAATTCGGATAGGCGATGAAGGCCGGTCCCTTGCGGCCCATTGGCAAAAGCACCGAGCCTTGCGCCCCGGCAAAGGCCCCCGAGCGCGGCGTGACCCCCATCCGCGCCCATTGCGCCGTGGAAAGCGAGCGGTTCAAGCCGGTCTTCGACCAATCCATCTCGGCGGGCACGGTGACTTCTTGCAGCCAGGGCTCACCGCGCCGCCAGCCCATGCCCGCGATCATCTTCGCCCCCGACATCAGCGCATCGGCACTCGACCCCTTTAGGTCCACATGGCCGTCGCCGTCGCCATCGACCCCGTTGCGCAAGATGTCATCGGGCAGCATCTGCACCTGCCCGACCTCACCCGCCCAAGCCCCGACGGTGCGCGCCGGATCGAAATCCCCGCGCTTATAAAGTTCCGCCGCCGCGATCACCTGCGGGCGAAACAGATCTGGGCGGCGGCAATCATGCGCCAAGGTCACCAGCGCGTCGCGCGTGTTGAAATCGCCCTGCACTTGGCCGAAATCGGTCTCTAACCCCCAAAAGGCCAAAAGCACCCCGCGCGACACACCGTAATCGCGTTCAACCCGGTCAAGGATCGCATCATATTTCCGCGCCCGCTGCGCGCCGGTGGTCAAGCGATTTTGCGAAATCACCCGCGCCTGAAAATCCAGAAAGTCCATCCGGAACACGCCCTGCGCCCGGTCTGCCCTTAGCACACGCGCGTTTTGCTGCACCCCGCGAAAAAAGCCATCGGCCTGTGCGGCCGACAATCCGTGACGCTGCACCTCGGTTTTTAGCCCGGCGACAAAGGCAGAAAAACTCCCCCCGCATTGCGCCTGAGCGGCAAGCGGCAGCGTCACGGACAGGCAAAGGGCATAAAGAAAAGGGACAGGTCGAAAAGAACGCATCGTATCCTCCGGCGTTTTCAGCAAGCTAGCCGCAGGCGCCGGTCCGGGCAACCGCCGTTGCACGGGGGCGACGCCGGCCCAAAAATGCGGGCCGCTTTACCCAACGATTAACTTGATTGTTAGACAAGATGTCACAATCTTAGCGTAGGAGCACCTTGGGAGGGGTCGCCCTTATTGGGAGAAAGAGATGGAGTTCTTACCGAACGATGTCGCCGCTGGCCTGCGCCAAGTGAGCCATCAACTGAGCCATAGGGAAAGCCGTCGCCCTGCGCGCCTTTCCGTGCATGCCGCTGGGAAGGTCTGGCCCGTGCTGCGCCGCTGGGCGGGCGGTTTTTCGCTGGATGCATCAGATGTGGCGCATCTGCGCGGCCATGTCGATTTCTATGAAGGCGACAAGCATGTCGCCACCGCGCTGATCATGGCAGCCGAGGTCGAAGGGCCGGAGCTGATCTGCACCACCAAGCGCGAAACGCCGGTGCGCTTTGGCCCCGCGCTTGATTTCGTGCGCGATGGCGGGGCAAACGGTGCGGCTTTGGGCTATCTGCCGCCGATCTGACAGCCCTGCCCCAGATTACAGGCGGTCGGGCAAGCGCAAGCCCTTAAGCACCTCGACCGCCGTCATCGGCTTTTTGCCCGCGCGCTGCGCTTGCAGCACGCGCACCGATCCTGATGCACAGGCAATCTCAAACCCGTCCAAAACCGTTCCCGCAGCGGCGGTGCCCGCGCCGAGTTCGGCGCGCAAAAGCTTCACCCGCTCTTCCCCCACAAGGCACCATGCGCCCGGAAAGGGCGACAGGCCGTTGATATGACGCACAACCTCGGCCGCGGGCCGGGCCCAATCTACCTGCGCCTCGGCTTTGTCGATCTTGGACGCATAGGTGACACCCTCTTCGGGCTGCACCTCGGGCGTAAGCTCCGGCAAACGCTCCAAGGCGTCCAAAATCAACCGCGCCCCCATGGCGCTCAGCCGGTCATGCACTTCGCCCGTCGTCTCGGTCGCGCCGATTTCAAGCGATTCGCGCAGCAGCACCGGCCCGGTATCGAGCCCCGCTTCCATCTGCATGATGCAAACGCCCGTCTCGGCATCGCCCGCCATCACCGCACGGTGGATCGGCGCCGCCCCGCGCCAGCGCGGCAAAAGTGACGCGTGAATGTTCAAACAGCCTTGCTTCGGGCCATCCAGAACCGCTTGCGGCAGCAAAAGCCCATAGGCCACCACCACGGCGATATCCGCACCCAGCGCGGCCACGGCCGCGCGATCCTCGGCCGCTTTGAAATTGACCGGGTGGCGCACCTCTAGCCCCAGAGCCTCTGCCTTTGCCTGCACCGGCGAGGGGCGCAGCGCCTTGCCCCGCCCCGCGGGCCGCGGCGGCTGGGTGTAAACGGCCACAACCTCATGGGTCTTGGCCAGCGCCTCAAGCACCGGGACCGAAAAATCGGGCGTTCCCATGAAAATGACGCGCATCAGGCTTTCTTTGCGTATTTGGCCGATTTCGCCACCAGCATCTTGCGCTTAAGCGCGCTGAGGTGGTCGACATAGGTCTTGCCGTTCAGGTGGTCGATTTGGTGCTGCACCGAGGTGGCCCAAAGACCGACGAAATCGCGGTCTTCCATCTCGCCTTGATCATTGAGGAAGCGCACCGTCACCGCGCGCGGGCGCTCCACCGGCGCCCAGACGCCCGGCAGGTTCGGGCTGCCCTCTTCATGCTTGCGCAATTGCACCGAGGCATGCAGCACCTCGGGGTTTGCCATCCGCACCACTTGGCCGCGCGCCTCAGACGCATCAACGACGGCCAGCCGCAACATGATGCCGATTTGCGGCGCGGCCAAACCCACACCCTGCCCGGGCATGGCTTCCATCGTGTCGATCATGTCGTCCCAGATCATCCGCACCGTTTCGGTGATCGCCTCAACGGGCTCGGCGGGCGTGTGCAGGCGCTTGTCGTCGTAGCGGATAAACGGGCGAACCGCCATGTCAGCTCCAGCTGCTCTTGGCTTCGCGGGCTTTCTCGCGCTTCCACTTTTCCAGCTTGCGGGTGATCATCTGCCGCTTCAGCGGGCCCAGATGGTCAATGAACAGTTTGCCATCAAGGTGATCCAGCTCATGCTGGGCGCAGGTCGCCCACAGGCTGTCAAACTGCTCTTCGTGCATTTGGCCATCAAGGCCAAGCCATTTCATCCGCACCTCTTTCGGGCGGGTGACCTCGGCATATTGCTCGGGCAGCGACAGACAGCCCTCTTCATGCACGTTCTTGTCTTCGGAGACCCAAGTGATTTCCGGGTTCACCATCACCATCGGTTCGGGAATGCCCAGCTTATCCTTGGCGCAATCCATCACGAAGATGCGCTTGAGAACGCCCACTTGCGGCCCCGCAAGGCCCACGCCGGGGGCGTCATACATGGTTTCAAGCATGTCATCGGCCAATTGCCGGATCTCGTCGTCAATCGTGGCGACGGGATCGCAATGCTTCTTGAGCCGCGGGTCGGGGTGCAAAAGGATGGTTTTCAGCGTCATGGAACTGATCTAAGCCATGGCCCGCGCGCGCGCAATACGCACGCCCCGGCGCGCGGCGGCGACCTATGCGCGCAGCCCCGTTCTCTAAATCCGCCCCAATATGGGATAACGTTCCAGTTTTCCGATCTTCACCAGAACGCTAGACCAGTTTATCAGGCATATCTGGAACAGCGCCCCAAAAGACAACCCTCAGGAGCCCGGCATGACGACCCTTCCCGACTTCGACGAAGTCATCGACCGCATCGGCACCCATTCTGTGAAATGGGACTGCATGGAAGAAATCTATGGCGTCGCGCCGCAAGAGGGGATCTCGATGTGGGTGGCGGATATGGACTTCCGCCCGCCGCAAGTGGTGTCCGACGCGCTGCGAGCCATGCTATCTCAGGGCGTCTTTGGCTATTGGGGCGACAACCGCGCCTATCACGCCGCGATTCAGTGGTGGATGGAGAACCGGCATGGCTGGCAGGTGCAGCCCGAATGGATATTCACCACCCATGGCCTGGTGAACGGCACCGCGCTTTGTCTGAACGCCTTCACCCAGCCGGGCGATGGCGTGGTGCTGATGACGCCAGTCTATCACGCCTTTGCCCGAGTGATCCGTGCCTCGGGGCGCAAGGTCGTGGAATGCCCGCTCAAGCAGGTCGAGGGCCGCTATGAGATGGATTTTGACGCGTGGGATGCGCAGATGGATGGCTCTGCCAAGATGCTGATCCTTTGCTCGCCGCATAACCCCGGTGGCCGCGTCTGGACCAAGGCAGAATTGGAAGCCACCGCCGCCTTTGCCAAGCGTCACAACCTTGTGCTGGTATCGGATGAAATCCACCATGACCTTGTGATGCCCGGTCACAAGCACATTCCGATGACCGTGGCCGCACCCGATCAGCCGGTGGTGATGATGACGGCGACCTCGAAGACCTTCAACATCGCGGGCGGGCATTCGGGCAATGTGATCATCGCAGACCCCGATCTGCGCGCAAAATTCGCGGCATCAATGGCCGCGATGGGGATTTCGGCCAACAGCTTCGGTCTGGCCATGTCGACCGCCGCCTATTCGCCCGAAGGCGCGGCTTGGGTCGATGCGCTGGTGGCCTATCTTGACGGCAACCGAAAGGTGTTTGACGCGACGGTGAACGCGATCCCGGGGCTGAAATCGATGGATCTGCAATCCACCTATCTGGCATGGGTGGATTTTTCCGGCACCGGCATGGCAGCAGAGGAATTCATCGCCCGCGTGGAAAAGGGCGCGAAAATTGCCGCGAACCACGGCAAGACCTTCGGGCTGGGGGGCGAAAGCTTTCTGCGCTTCAACCTCGCCTCGCCGCGCGCGCGGGTGGAAGAGGCCGCACAGCGCCTTGCCGCCGCCTTCGCCGATCTGCAATAACCGCCGCCACAGAAGCGGCAACCTGCCCCGGCCCCCGCGCCGGGGCTTTTCTTTACCTGCGCCCCTTCCCATATTGAAAGGGTCTTGGTCTGGCGAGCAAAGGAGCCGCCCATGCCCATCATCGGCTTTATTTTGATTGGGATTGCCGCGGGCTTTTTGGCCACGCGGCTGATGAAGATCGATGCCGATATTCCCACCACCATCGCGATCGGCGTTTTTGGGGCGCTGATCGGCGGGCTGGTGCTGCGGCTGTTGATTGCCGTCATGGGGCTGATGGCCGGGCTGGTCGGCGCGGTTCTGGGCGCGATGGCGTTGATCTGGGCGTGGCAAACCTATGGGGGGAAACGCTGATGTGGGGACCGTTGATCGGCTATGCGGGCATGGCGTCGCTGCGGATGGGGCTGGCGCTTCTGGGGATCGGTATTTGGCTGATGTCGCGCCCCGGTGGCTGGGCCGTGGTGGTGGTGGCGATTTTGGTGGGGGTCAAACTACTGCCCGATGATGGCGCCCCTGCGGATCTGCCACTGGCCCTGCCCTCTGAAGCGGCCTTGGCCACCCCGACCGAAACAGCGCCTGCAGAACCGGCAACACAACCGACACAGTAAGGCCATTTTTCCTGCTATGATCCGCCTGTCCGGTTTGCGGCATAAGGAGATGACGCTTTGAACCCAGATAATTTGCTGCCCGACCCGTCCCTGATTGGGGGCAATGCGATAATGCTTGCGCTTGCCGCCTTTGTGATTTTGTCGATCTTTCTGGGCGTGCGGATCGTGCCGCAATCGGAAAAGCATGTCGTCGAACGCTTTGGCCGCTTGCGCGCGGTGCTGGGGCCGGGGATCAATTTCATTGTCCCCTTCCTCGACAAGGTCGCGCATAAAGTCTCGGTGCTGGAGCGGCAACTGCCCACCTCCCGCCAAGATGCGATCACAGCCGACAACGTGCTGGTGCAGGTCGATACCTCGGTCTTTTACCGGGTGATCGAGCCAGAGCGCACAGTTTACCGCATCCGCGATATCGATGCCGCGATTGCGACCACGGTGGCGGGCATCGTGCGGTCGCAGATCGGACAAATGGAACTGGATACGGTGCAATCGAACCGTGCCGGTTTGATCGCGCATATCCGCGACAACGTGGCGAATGTCGTGGATGACTGGGGGATCGAGGTCACCCGCGCCGAAATTCTGGATGTGAATTTGGACGAGGCGACCCGCGCTGCGATGCTGCAACAGCTCAATGCCGAACGCGCCCGCCGTGCACAGGTGACCGAGGCCGAAGGCCAAAAACGGGCCGTTGAACTGGCCGCCGATGCTGACCTTTACGCCGCCCAGCAGCAAGCCAAAGCCAAGCGCATCACCGCCGAAGCCGAAGCCTTTGCCACCACGGTTATCGCCGAAGCGATCGCCAAAAACGGCATCGAGGCGGCGCAATATCAGGTGGCCTTGAAACAAGTGGAGGCGCTGGCGCAGGTCGCCGGGGGCGAGGGCAAGCAAACCGTGATCCTGCCTGCCTCTGCCGTCGAGGCCTTTGGCGAGGCGTTCAAGCTTTTGAAAGGGCGGTCGTGATGTCTTGGAAAGATCCGTGGATCTGGGTTGTGGTGGGCTTGTTTTTGGGCGCGCTGGAAATGGTCCTGCCCGGTTTCATCTTGCTGGGCTTCGCCGCCGGGGCAATTTTGGTGGGCGGGCTTTTGTGGATCGGGCTCTTGGGCGACTCACTTCCGCTGGCCATTTTGGTGTTGGCGCTAGCGGCGCTCGGCGTTTGGTT
This sequence comes from Rhodobacter sp. TJ_12, assembly GCF_020023995.1. GTDB lineage: Bacteria > Pseudomonadota > Alphaproteobacteria > Rhodobacterales > Rhodobacteraceae > Rhodobacter. The sequence continues at coordinate 27,734 of NZ_NRRD01000022.1, forward strand.
CGCGATGCGCAAGGTTGCGGGGGTTCGACCAGGCCAAACCCGCATCTGGGATCGCGATATCAACGAAAACTGACCCGAAAACTGCAAGTTTCTGCATGTGAGACTGGACGCAACGCCGCATGCGGCGTAGAGACGCACTATAGAGAGGAGCGCAGCCATGTATGACGACTTCCCGCGCGAGGCCGAGGGCCTCAAGTTCTTCCTCACGAGTACGATCGTTTGTCTCGTGGGGCTGGTGGTCTGGCTGTCGGTCGCGCAACCGATGGGGCTGGGCCACGGCGCCGGCGCCGCCGAGGCATCGACCGGGTACTGACCACCGCCGCAAATGACGGCATAGCGGATTACGGCGGCCCAAGGGCCGCCGCGCGTATTTCTAGCCCTTGTTTTATTTCTGGCCCTTGGTTTCGGCTCAGATCGCCGCGATTTCTTGCAAGATCGCCTGCGCCGCCGCGCGCGGATCTTCGGCCTGCCAAATCGGACGACCAACCACCAAATGGTCGGCCCCAGCGCTTAGCGCCGCCGCCGGCGTTTCCACCCGCTTTTGATCGCCCAGCGCCGCGCCTGCGGGGCGAACACCGGGCGTGACAATCAGCTTGCCTACGGCCTCGGGCAAAGCACGGATCAGAGCCGCCTCGCGCGGGCTGGCAATCACCCCATCGGCCCCGGCGGCAAAGGCATTGCCTGCACGTTCCACCACCAGATCGGCCAGATCGCCGTCACGGATCAACGCGCCATCCAGATCGGCGCGGTCGAGCGAGGTCAGGATCGTGACAGCAAGGATCTTGAGCGGTTTACCCGCCGCACCTTCCTTGGCGGCTTTGACCACATAGGGATCGCCATGCACGGTGAGAAAATCCAGATCGAACTGCGCAAGGCCCCGCACCGCCGCCTCAACCGTGGCACCGATGTCGAACAATTTCATGTCGAGGAAGATCTTCTTGCCCTGCTCGGATTTGAGCTCATTGGCCAGCGCCAAACCGCCGCCCGTCAACATGCCAAGCCCGATCTTGTAGAAACTGACGGAATCGCCCAGCGTCGCCGCAAGCTCTAGCCCGGCAATCGCATTGGGCACATCCATCGCTACGATCAGGCGGTCATCGGCGGGCAGGGTCATCACGATCTCCGGGGAAAAGGATAGTCGGCGCGGTTCTGCCCCCGATCCCCGATCCGGTCAAGGAAATCTCCGGTCAACGAAGTCAGGGCGGCGAATCCCAACCCAGTCAGATCAGAACCGGTCGATCCCGCGCCGCTGCGCCTCGCGCGTGAGAACATGCACCAAACGGGAATGCCCCATGTCTGGGCGGGCCCGCACACGCACTGGCACCCGCAAGGGCTGCGGCATACCGGGCGCAAAGAACTCGACGACCGCCTCAAACTGGCGAAGCGCGGCATTGTAAATCAATTGTGCAATGCGCACGGCGGTGGCGTGGCTCATGGTCGGACCTCCATTTCCGGCCTCCAGCATCAACGCACAAGGTTGGCAAAAGGTTTCCACGCGCGCCAAAGGTGAAAAAAAGATTGCCTGCCGATCGTGCCTCTTGAACGGGGGGGGCGCCGCAACCACTTTTTGATCAAGACCCGGAACCGGGGCGTGCCATGACGGGCGCCGCAAGAGCCGGGGGCTTCAAAGAGGAGAGAACCGATGAACATGGAGAAGTTCACGGAACGGTCGCGCGGGTTCCTGCAAGCCGCGCAAACGATTGCGATGCGCGAAGGCCACCAACGTGTGCTGCCCGAGCATTTGCTGAAAGCGCTCATGGATGACGATCAGGGGCTGTCGGCCAACCTGATCAGCCGTGCGGGCGGAGAGCCCAAGCGCGTGCAAGAGGCGGTGGATGTTTATGTCTCGAAACTGCCCAAGGTTTCGGGCGGAGATGGGCAGGTTTATGTCGAGCAAAGCCTCGTGCGCGTGCTGGACGAGGCCGAAAAACTTGCCAAGAAAGCGGGCGACAGCTTCGTTCCGGTGGAACGCATTTTGATGGCGCTGGCCATGGTCAACACCAAGGCGAAAGACGCGCTCGATGCGGGCGCGGTAACGGCGCAAAAGCTCAACACCGCGATCAACGATATTCGCAAGGGCCGCACAGCCGACAGTGCCTCGGCCGAAGATGGCTATGAGGCGTTGAAGAAATATGCCCGCGACCTGACGCAGGCTGCCGAAGACGGCAAGATCGACCCGATCATTGGTCGCGATGATGAAATTCGCCGCACCATGCAGGTGCTGAGCCGCCGCACCAAAAACAACCCGGTGCTGATCGGCGAACCCGGCGTCGGGAAAACCGCGATTGCCGAGGGTTTGGCGCTGCGCATCATCGATGGCGACGTGCCCGAAAGCCTGCGCAACAAACGGCTGCTGGCGCTTGATATGGGAGCGCTGATTGCCGGCGCGAAATACCGTGGCGAGTTCGAAGAGCGGCTCAAAGCGATCTTGAAGGAAATCGAGGCCGCGGCGGGCGAGATCATCCTGTTCATCGACGAAATGCACGTGCTTGTGGGCGCGGGCAAATCGGACGGGGCAATGGATGCCGCGAACCTGATCAAACCGGCGCTGGCGCGGGGCGAATTGCATTGCGTGGGCGCCACCACGCTGGATGAATACCGCAAATATGTCGAGAAAGACGCAGCCTTGGCGCGGCGGTTCCAACCGGTGACGGTCAATGAACCGACGGTCGAGGATACGATCTCGATCCTGCGCGGCATCAAGGAAAAATACGAGCTTCACCACGGGGTGCGGATTTCCGACTCGGCTTTGGTTGCGGCGGCCACGCTTTCGCACCGCTACATCACCGACCGGTTCTTGCCCGACAAGGCCATCGACTTGGTCGATGAAGCCTCTTCGCGGTTGCGCATGGAAGTGGATAGCAAACCCGAAGAGCTTGACGCGCTTGATCGGCAGATCTTGCAAATGCAGATCGAGGCCGAGGCGCTCAAGCGCGAAGAAGATGCGGCCTCGAAAGACCGGCTTGAAAAGCTCGAAAAAGACTTGGCCGAGGTGCAGGAACGCTCTGCCGCGATGACGGCCAAGTGGCAATCTGAACGCGACATGCTGGAAGCCTCGCGCTCGGTCAAAGAGCAACTCGACCAAGCGCGGGTGCAGCTTGAACATGCCAAACGCGAAGGCAATTTCGCCAAGGCGGGTGAGCTGCAATATGGGCGCATCCCCGAGCTTGAAAAGCTTCTGGCCGAGGCGGAAACGGTAGCCGAAACCAAGATGGTGGAAGAAGCCGTGCGCCCCGAGCAGATCGCAGAGGTGGTGGAACGCTGGACCGGCATCCCGACCTCGAAAATGCTGGAGGGCGAGCGCGAGAAGCTGCTGAAGATGGAGGAAGAACTCCACAAGCGGGTGATCGGGCAAGATGCCGCCATCACCGCCGTGGCCAATGCCGTGCGCCGCGCGCGTGCGGGTCTAAACGATGAAAACCGCCCGCTTGGGTCGTTCCTCTTCCTTGGCCCGACGGGCGTGGGGAAAACCGAACTGACCAAAGCCGTGGCCAATTATCTCTTTGATGATGACAGCGCGATGGTGCGCATCGACATGTCGGAATTCATGGAGAAACACTCGGTCGCGCGGCTCATCGGCGCGCCTCCGGGCTATGTTGGCTATGACGAAGGCGGGGTTCTGACTGAGGCCGTGCGGCGGCGCCCCTATCAGGTGGTGCTCTTTGACGAGGTGGAAAAGGCCCATCCCGATGTCTTCAACGTGCTGTTGCAGGTGCTGGATGACGGGGTTCTGACCGATGGCCAGGGCCGCACGGTCGACTTTAAGCAAACGCTGATCGTGTTGACCTCGAACCTTGGCAGCCAAGCGCTAAGCCGCTTGCCCGAGGGCGGCGATGCCGCGCAGGCCAAGACCGAAGTGATGGAAGCGGTGCGGGCCCATTTCCGCCCCGAATTCCTCAACCGGCTTGATGAGATGGTGATCTTTGACCGGCTGAGCCGCGAGAACATGGACGGCATCGTGACGATCCAGCTTGAACGGCTCGAAAAACGTCTGGTCGGGCGCAAGATCGCACTCGCGTTGGACGAACCCGCGCTCAAATGGCTCGCCGATGAAGGCTATGACCCGGTCTTTGGCGCGCGCCCGCTCAAACGGGTAATCCAGCGCGCACTGCAAGATCCGCTGGCCGAACTGCTGTTGGCTGGCGAGGTCAAGGACGGGGCCGAAGTCAAAGTTACCGCCGGGCCCGATGGGCTGGTGGTGGGCGGTCGCGTCTCTGCCTCGCAGCGCATCCAGCCGGAAGATCGCGTGCTAAACTGACCCTTTGGCGGGGGGCACCGCCCCCCGCTTCCGCCCGGGATATTTTAGCCGAAATTGAAGGGCGCAGATTTGGCTGCGCCCTCTCCCGCGCGCCGACGGGTTCCGCTAAAGTGCTGCCATCATGCCCGCCCTGTGCCGCGACTGCCTTGCCACTTTTGACACGCGACCGCCCCGCTGCCCCCGCTGTGGGCGGCCGCGGATCCTGTCGCATCCTGAACTGTTCACGCTGTCGATCGCGCATATCGATTGCGACAGTTTCTATGCCTCGGTCGAAAAGCGCGATGATCCAAGCCTTGCGGGCAAGCCAATCATCGTTGGCGGCGGCACGCGGGGCGTGGTCACCACCTGCTGCTACATTGCCCGGATTGCTGGGGTGCGCTCGGCCATGCCAATGTTTCAGGCCCGCAAGCTGTGCCCCGAGGCGGTGGTGATCGCCCCGCGCAAGGAGCGTTATGCCGAGGTTTCGGCGCAGATTCGGGCAAAGTTCACCGCGCTGACGCCCTTGGTTGAGCCGTTGTCGCTGGATGAGGCGTTTTTGGACCTGACCGGCACGGGGCGGCTGCACCATGCGCCGCCAGCGGTGAGCCTCGCGCGGCTGGTACGCGACATCGAGCAAGAGATCGGCGTTACCGCCTCGGTGGGGCTCGCGCATAACAAGTTTCTGGCCAAGATCGCCTCGGACTTAGATAAGCCGCGCGGCTTTTCGGTGATTGGGCGCGCGGATACGGAAGCGTTTTTGCACGACAAGCCCGCCTCGGTTCTATGGGGTGTTGGCGAGGCCACACGCGCGGCACTGGCCCGCGCGGGGCTGCGCACACTGGCCGATATTCGCCGCGCGGGCAAAGGCGCACTGGAATCGCGGTTCGGGGCCACCGGCGCGCGGCTTTACGATCTGGCGCATGGCATTGATCACCGCGCCATCACCCCCGATGCCGGGCTCAAATCGATTTCGCATGAGACCACCTTCGCGCGCGACATCGCCGACCGCGAGCGGCTGGAGGATATCTTGTGGAGCATGTGCGAAAAATCCGCCGACCGGATGAAGGCGCATGGTCTGGCCGGACGCACTGCGGTTTTGAAGCTGCGCCGGGCGGATTTTTCGGCGCTGTCGCGGCAAACCCGGCTCGATGAACCTTCGCAACTGGCCGACACGCTGTTTCGCGCCACCCGTGCGCTTTTGGCCGCCCTGCCCGAACCGGGGCCGTTTCGGCTGATCGGGGCGGGCTACAGCGATTTGCACCCTGCACTCGGACAGGACCCGCTGGGCGATCTGCTGGACCCGCAGGCGGGACGGCGCGCCGGGGCGGAACGGGCCGCCGATGCGATTCGGGCGCGGTTTGGCACAGATGCGATCCGGCTGGGGCGCGGGCTCGCACAGGAGCACACGCCAGAAGACTAAATCATTCGGCGGCGAGTTGGCCCGAGTCCTCCGCCCGGACCAGATCGGACAACTCGCCCGTGATCGCGCCGATCAACGTTGCAAACAATTCGAACTGTGGCAGGGGTTCGATCTGCTCTTCATCCATATAAAGGGCTCGGGAAATCTCGATCTGCACCACCTCGACTCCCGAGGCAGGGCGCCCGTAGCGGCTCACAATATAAGCCCCGGCAAAAGGGGAGTTGCGCGCCAGGGTCAACCCGGCGCGGCGAAACACCGATTCGACGCGCGCCATCGTCTCGGCACTGGCCGAGGTGCCGAACCGGTCGCCCAGCACAATTTCCGCGCAGCGCTGGCGCGGCGTGCTCGCTTCGCTGGGCATGGAATGGACATCAAACAGAATCGTGCGGCCGAATCGATCGCGCCGTTCTTCAAGAAGGGCCTGCAAGCGGGCGTGATAGGGGCGCCAAACAGCGCGGATGCGAGATTGTGCCGCAGTGCGGGGCATCTTGCCCCGGCCAATTTCGCGCCCGCCCGCGACAACGCGCGGGATCACCCCCAGCCCCATCGCCGCGCGCGAACCGCCCGAGCCGCGCGCCACCCCCTCGATCAGCGCGGGGTCCAGCTCGTCTTCGCTCCGGTTCAGATCCACATAAGCACGTGGATATAGGGCCTCCAGCAGCGTGCCCCCATGGCCCGGAACAGCGCTCAGAAGCTTGTCGACAAAGGCATCTTCAGAAGATCGTAGCCGCAACAGGTCCAACTGCGAGTCGCGCACGAAATCCTGCGGGTAGAATCGCCCTGAATGCGGCGAGGCAAAGACCACCCCCGAGGTCACAACCTCGGGCAGGTGAAGCCGATAGGGCAGAATCGATGGCGCGGCTTCGGGCATGAACTCTCCTTGCGGCCATAAGCTTACACCAATTTCTTTTCACGCCAAAAGGCTCTTGAAAGCCGCCGCGAACCCTTCTATAGACCCGCAGACCGACGCGGTTCCGCCCGCGTCCTTTTCTTTCCGGGGAAGGGTCAGGCGGGCAGCAGCAGGTTTTCGGGCGGTTAGCTCAGCGGTAGAGCACTACGTTGACATCGTAGGGGTCACTGGTTCGATCCCAGTACCGCCCACCATTCACCGCCCCTTCGGGGGCATTTGCTTTTCAAGGCGCACGTCGCCGCGAACAGGAGAAGGCCGATGAAGGTCCGCAACTCGCTCCGCTCGCTCAAGCAGCGTCATCGCGATTGCCAGATCGTGCGCCGTAAAGGCCGCGTCTACGTGATCAACAAGACGCAGAAGCGCTTCAAAGCCCGTCAAGGCTGAGGCGTCGCTTCGAGCAGGAATTCAAAAGGCCGCAGGGGCAACCCAGCGGCCTTTTAATTTGTTCGGCAGCCAAAGACGCCGATCAGCCAAGCCCAATCAGCGCCGGAATCTCCCCCAGATCCGCAATCAACTCTGCGCCCACGGCGCGCAGCGTTTCGCGCGCATGGTCTGAACCATGCGGCGGCACCAAGCCAAAGCAGCGCATGCCCGCGCCAATCGCAGAGCGTGCCCCGGTGGCGCTGTCTTCCACGACGACGCAGTCGGTGGGCGAAACGTTCAAGAACGCCGCCGCATGCAGATAAAGCCCCGGATCGGGTTTCGGGCAGCCCAGTTCCTGACCCGAGAAAAGCCGCCCCTCAAGCCGGGCCCAAAGCCGGGGGTGCTGGCCCAAGCTCGCTTCCATCTTGCGGCTATGCCCGTTCGACCCTACGGCATAGGAAATCCCCGCCGCATCCAACCGGTCAAGCAAGGCCTCGATACCCGGCATCTTGGGGGTGCCCGCGCGCAATTGGGCATAAAGTTTTTCATAAAACGCGCCGACCCATTCGGGCGGCAGGCCTGCCCCCATCTCATTGGCGGTCTGGCGCAGCTTTTCCATCGTGCCACCGATGAAGCGCTGCTCCATCTCTTCCATGGTCAAATCCAACCCATGTGCGGCCAGTTCCACCTGAAGCGCGGCAAAGGTGGCGGGTTCGCTGTCAACAAGCACCCCATCACAATCGAACAGAACGGCTTTGATGGTCATGCGGGCATCCGGGCAAGGGTGACAAGAGTATCGCCATAGCGGCGCTGGTCGATCTGTTCGAGCGGTTCGGGCACAATCGGCGCGGTGTTTTCTTCCCACACGACGGTTGCCCCCGCCCCGATCCAACCGTTGGCAAGGCACGAGGCAAGCGCCTTTTCCCCGAGCCCCATCCCATAGGGCGGATCAAGAAAAATGAGGTCATAGCCCGCGCCCCGGCACGGCCCCATATTGGTGGCATCGCGCCGCCAGATATCGGTCACGCCCATCGCGCGCATCAGCTCCACATTCTTGCGCAGCAACACCCGCGCGGCAGTGCCCTCATCCACAAAGGCGACACGCGCCGCCCCACGCGACAACGCTTCGAGCCCCAGCGCCCCGGTGCCCGCGAACAGGTCCAATACCCGCGCGCCCGGGATCGGGTTGCCGTGCGTGCCGTTGATCAGCAGATTGAAGATGCTTTCGCGCACCCGGTCGGTGGTGGGGCGTAAATGCGCACTCGCATCGCCCGCGCCCACATCGGTCAGTTTCAGGCCACGTCGCTCGCCGCCAATGATTCTCATTTCATCAAGACCTTTAGATCGGTGGCCGCCGCGACCTGTTCGGGCGTGACGGGCTTGCCCGCTTCGATCACCCTCTTGCCAACCATGTAAGCACGCGGCGCATTCAGCGCATCCACCGCAATCAGCCGCCCGTCGCGGAAATACCAAAAGGACTGCCCCTCAGCCGTATTGGTCACGATCTGGTCGTAGCCCGTGCCCAGACCGGCGATTTGCAGTTTGGCGTCGAATTGGTCCGACCAGAACCACGGCTTGGGCACATAGGCTTTGCCCGCGCCCAGCATGTTTTCCGCGACCAACTCCCCCATATCAATCGCATTGCCGACCGATTCGAGCCGCATCGGGCCATTTGTCCCCGGAAAGGCCGCGCAATCGCCGGCCGCCCAAATCGCCGGGTCAGAGGTTCGCCCCTCCGCATCGACAGCGACCCCGTTTGCAACCGTAAGGCCCGCCGCTGCGGCCAGGTCGGTTGCAGGGGTCACACCAATCCCGGTGATGACGAAATCAGCCTCCAGCACCCTGCCATCGGCCAATTCCACGCCGCCCACACGATCCGCGCCCGTCAATTGCGTGATCCCGATACCCTCAAGAATTTCAACGCCATGCGACCGATGCAGATCGCGGATCGCATCGGCTGTTTCCGCACAGGCGACCCGGCCCAGAATGCGCGGCGCGGCTTCGACCAAAGTGACAGCCAGCCCCAGCTTGGACGCCACCGCCGCTGCCTCAAGCCCGATATAGCCGCCGCCCACAACCACAAGCTTGCGGCCCGCCGTAAACTCCCCCGCCATGGCATCGACATCGGCCAAGGTGCGCACGGTATAAACACCCGCCAAGTCGCCCCCCATCGCCGCTGGCAGGCGGCGCGGCGGCGCGCCCGTGCACAGCGCGAGCTGGTCATAGGGCACCCGCTCCTGCCCGATCAGCACCGCTTTTGCGGCGCGATCGATCCCCGTCACCGTCACGCCGGTGCGCAGGGTCACGTCATTCGCATCATACCAATCGGGCGCGCGCAGCGTCAGCCGCTCCAGCGGCATATCCCCCAGAAGATAGCCTTTCGACAGCGGCGGGCGCTGATAGGGCGCCACCGGTTCGGCCCCCAGAATCGTCACCGCACCTGCATATCCCACGCCCCGCAGCTTGGCCGCCAGCGCCGCCGCCGCCTGCCCCCCGCCGATGATCACGATACCGCTCATGGGTCTTCCTCTGGTCAGCTTCTTTGCCCCTCCTATATCGTTCCCCCGAAGCTTAGCAATGCGAAGGGAGATCGACATGAGTATTACGGTTGGGAGCGCGCTTCCCGGCGCCACGCTGCTGCAGATGGGGCCCGATGGCCCCGAACCGGTGGCCTTGGGCGCGAAACTGGCCGGGCGCAAGGTGGCGATCTTTGCGGTGCCGGGCGCCTATACCGGCGTGTGCACCACGGCCCATGTGCCCAGCTTCATCCGCACCAAGGCCGCTTTCGATGCCAAGGGCGTGGATGAGGTGATCTGCATCTCGGTCAATGACCCGTTCGTGATGGCCGCTTGGGGCGAAAGCACCGGCGCGACCGAGGCGGGCATCACCATGCTGGCCGATGCCGAAAGCGCCTTCACCACCGCGATCGGGATGGATTTCACCGCCCCACCTGCCGGGCTGATCCAACGCTCGGCGCGCTATGCGATGCTGGTCGAAGACGGCATCGTGAAAGTGCTGCACCGCGAAGAAAATCCGGGTGTGTGCGAAGCTTCGGCGGGCGAGGCGCTTTTGGCCGCAATCTAACCCTTGGGTGGGGGCGCTTGGGCGTCACCCCGCCTTGAACGGCCCCATCTCGGCGAGATCCGAGACTTCCTCGGCGACCGCCGCGCGTTCTTGTTCGAGATAATCGGCCACCGCGCGGCGCAAGCCGGGATGTGCGATGAAATGCACCGAATGGGTGGTGACCGGCAAATAGCCCCGCGCCAGCTTGTGTTCGCCCTGCGCCCCCGCCTCGACCCGCGCCAACCCTTGGGCAATCGCCCAATCGGTCGCTTGGTGGTAGCACAGTTCAAAATGCAAAAAGGCATGGTCTTCGACGCAGCCCCAATAGCGCCCAAACAGCGCATCGCGGCCAATGAAATTAAGCGCGCCCGCCACCGGGCGGCCCTCGCGCTCCGCCACGATCAGCAAGATATCGTCGCGCATGTCATGCAGCGCATCAAAGAAGGCACGGGTCAGATAGGGGCGCCCCCATTTGCGCGCGCCCGTATCTTGATAAAAGGCCCACATCGCGTCCCAATGCAGGTCAGAAATCTCGGCCCCGGTCAGCGCGCGGATCGTGCCACCAAAGGCCTGCGCCTTTTGCCGTTCCTTGCGCAGCGCCTTGCGCTTGCGCGAGGCCAGCGTGGTCAGGAAATCGTCGAAACTGGCGTAACCGCGGTTTTCCCAATGGAATTGCAGGCCCGTGCGGTGCAGCCAGCCCTGCGCTGCGGCCGCCTCGGCCTCTTCGGCACTGCAAAAGGTCAGATGCGCCGACGACAGACCGTTTTGCACGGTCAACTGCCCCAGCCCCTGCAACAGTGCAGCGCGCCCGACCTCTTCTAGCCCCGGGCGACACAACAGCCGCCGCCCCGGCACCGGGGTGAAGGGCACTGCCCCTTGCAGCTTGGGGTAATAGGCCCCGCCCGCGCGTTCATAGGCATCGGCCCACGCATGATCGAAGACATATTCGCCCTGCGAATGGGTCTTAAGATAAAGCGGCGCAACCGCCACCAACCTGCCGCCGACCGAAGCCGCCAGATGCTGCGCGCGCCAGCCTGTGCCCTCGCCCACCGAGCCAGAGGCTTCCAGCGCGGCTAAAAACCTGTGCGTGGTGAACGGGTCCAAGGCCCGCCCGCCATCGGCGGTTTCCGGGCAGGCACAGGCATCCCAATCCGCTTGCGCGATCTGCGAAACCTGCGCATGGATACTTATTTCAAATTCTTCCCGCATCGTGCCTCACCCTCGATGCGCAAAGGATGGCGCGCCGGGGCGTGCGGTCAAGCCGCGTAACCCTCGAAGGTGATATTTTGCGCGACCTTGCGCGCCGCAGCCTCGGCCTCGGGGCTGCGGATGGTCCAGCAAAAGACCGCAGCCCCACGCGCCTTCAGATCGGCCACCCGCGCCGCGCCCAAATCCGCCGCCTCATGCGAAATGAAACAGGCCCCCACCCGGTCATAATCTGGAATATCACGCAGATGATCGCGGATTGCGGCAGGCAGCAAAGGCCAGCCCTCGGCACGATAACCTGAAGTGGTCAGCCCCACCGGCACCGCAGGTGCCGCCGCATGAAAGGCCGCGACCGCATGCGGGTTAAAAGACATCACCGCCACGGGCCCCGCATAGCCGGCCAAAACAGCGGCCGTGGCGGCCTCCAGCGCCCCGACAGCCGGCCCCATCGCCCCGTCTTGATCCTTGATCTCGATCAGCAACGGCACCTGTCCGGCCACGATCTCAAGCACCTCGGCCAGCGTCGGCATCCCCTCGTCGCCGCCCAAAAGCGGGGTGTCGCCAAGGTTTTGCGCACTGAGCCCCCGCACCCGGCCCGAAATGCCGGTGAGCCGCCGCAGGTCGTAATCGTGAAACACCATCGGCACGCCATCGGCCGAGGGTTGCAGGTCAATCTCGATCCCATAGCCCGCCGCTACGGCGGCGCGCACGGCGGCACGGCTGTTTTCAGGCCGCCCCGCCGCAAGGTCATGGTAAGCCCGATGCGCAATCGGACGTGCGAAAAACGCCCCGGGCAGACCCATCATTCGACCTCGAAGATCGCTTCGATTTCCACCGCAACGCCCATCGGCAGCGACGCCGCGGACACGGCGGAGCGCGCATGCCGCCCGGCATCGCCGAAGACTTCAACCATCAGATCGGAACAGCCGTTCACGACCTTGGGTTGGTCGGTGAAATCGGCGGTCGAATTGACAAAGCCGACCAGTTTCACCACGCGCTTGATCTTATCCAGATCGCCCAGCGCCGCACGCGCCTGCGCCATCAGCGCCAGCCCGCAGCGCCGCGCCGCCGCAGCGCCCTCTTCAATGCCCAGATCGGCACCAAGCTTGCCGGTGATCAGCCCATCGGGCCCGGCCGAAATTTGCCCCGAGACGAAAAGCTGGTTGCCCGTGCGCACGAAGGGCACGTAATTGGCCGCCGGCGCCGGAGCGTCGGGCAGGGTGATGTTGAGCGCGCTCAGACGCGCCTCGATTGCCGATGTCATGCTGTCCTCAGTTTACCAGTCGATAAAGTCGCGGAATTCGCCCAGCACCACGCGCCACAGATCGATGGTGTCATCGAAATTGCGCCCGCCGCATCCGTCGAAATCCAAGTTCACGTCATATTCAACATAGGGATCGCCTTCATCATCAAGATAGGCTTTCCCGAACCGTTTTTTGCGGTTCCACTCATTGATCTTCCACGCGCTCATCGGATCGCGCAGATCAAACCCAGCCGAAAACTGGATCGAGTCGCAGCGCCCTTTGTTGCAGCCGTAGAAATAGACTTTGAAATTCGTGCCTTCAATCCGGCTGGACAGGCGCGGATCACCGGCATTGTCGGTGTCGCGCGACACCTGAAGCCCGTAAGATTCCATGAAGCTGCGGATCACGTCCGGGTCGCCCACGACCTGCGACTGAACCGGGGTGGCACCGACAAGCGCGGCAAGGGCAACCGCCCCGACGAACGTGTAACGTTTCATGCGAACCTCCATGCTTTTGGCGCACCTTAGGGGGGCCGGTTCCATTTGGCCAGATCAAGCGACCAATTGTTCGGCCCGTTTCAGATCGACCGAGACAAGCTGGCTGACCCCTTGTTCTTGCATGGTAACTCCGAAAAGACGGTCCATCCGGCTCATCGTCACCGCATGGTGGGTGATGATCAAAAACCGGGTGTCGGTGCGGCGCGTCATTTCATCCAAAAGGTCGCAAAACCGCGTCACATTCGCATCGTCCAAAGGCGCGTCGACCTCATCCAACACACAGATCGGCGCGGGGTTGGCCAAGAAGACCGCAAAGATCAGCGCCATCGCGGTCAGCGTCTGTTCGCCCCCCGACAAAAGGCTTAGCGTCGAAAGCTTCTTGCCCGGCGGCTGGCACATGATTTCCAGCCCCGCTTCCAGCGGATCATCGCTTTCCACCAATTGCAGGCTGGCCGCCCCGCCACCAAACAGGTGGGTAAATAGGGTGCGGAAGCTTTCATTGACCTGTTCATATGCCGTCAGCAGCCGTTCGCGCCCCTCTCTGTTCAGCCCGGAAATGCCCGAGCGCAGCTTGCGGATCGCCTCTTCCAGATCGGTCTTTTCCTTGGCCAAGGTGTCATGTTCTTCCTGCACCTCGCGCGCGTCTTCCTCGGCGCGCAGGTTGACTGCGCCAAGCGCGTCGCGCGCCCGTTTCAGCCGCGCAACCTCGGTTTCCAGATGGTCAGAACCGGGCATTTGATCCGGGTCCGTATCAAGGGTTTCAAGCAACGCCGCCGGGGTCAGCTCGGTCGCTTCTTCGATCCGTTCGGCCGCCAAGGCCAGCGTTTCACGCGCACCGTCCAGCCGCGCTTCAGCCCGCGCTTTGGCTTCGCGCGATTCGCCAGCCACACGCTCGGCGTCGCGTTCGGCCATCTGCGCCTCGCGCGCGGCGGTTTCCGCTTCCGTCAACCGATCCGCCGCTGTTGCCCGGCGGTCTTCGGCGGCCTCGATCGCCGCGTTCAACTCTTCGCGTTTGGCCGCCAGTTCTTCGGGCACTTCGGCTGCCTCTTCCAGATCGGCCACCGCTTCCGCGCGCCGCGCAGCCAGTTCGGCGGAGCGTTTCTCGGCGGTTTCCAGACGGTGCTTCCAGCCCGAGATTTCTTTCGTCACCTCTTGGCGGCGGCGCAGCCGTGCCTCGCCTTCGCGGCGGATTTCGTCATGCGCGGAGCGGCGCGTCATCATTGTGACCCGTGCGGCCTCGACCGTGAGCTTGATCGCCTCCACCTCACCGCGCGCGGTCTCCAGATCGGGCAAGGCGGCCAGTTGCGCCTCTGCCTCGGCCAGCGCCAGCCGCGCGGTGCCCGCCTCATCCCCATAGCGTTTGGCCGCCAGATGCGCTGCCTCCAGCTTGCCGCCCAAAATCGAGCGATCCGCCTCGGCCCGGCTCAATGCCCGGCCCGCCTCGGCCAGCCGGGTATCGGCGGCGCGGCGGGCCTCGCGCGCGCGGGCATCAAGGGCAGAGGCTTCGGCCAGTTGCGCGGCCAACATCTCATGCGCCTGCCGCGCGCCCTCGGCCCGGGCGGCGGCATCTTCAAGGTCGCGCTTGAGTTCGACAAGCCGGTTCAACTGGCGCAAGCGCAAGGCGGCAGCGGTGGGCGCATCTTCGGCCCCGGCGCGAAACCCATCCCAGCGCCAAAGATCCCCTTCCATCGACACCAGCCGTTGTCCGGGGGCCAGCTTTTCTTGCAGCCGCGCGCCTTCGGCAGCATCGGCCACCAGACCGATCTGCGCAATCCGGCGCGCCAAAACGGCCGGCACCTCGACATGGCGCGAAAGTGGCTCCACCCCCGCAGGCAGCAATTGCAAGGTCGCGTAATCGGGCAGGACCGCCCAGCCCGACGCCGCCCCCGGCGCAATTTCGGGGGCGCGCAGATCATCGGCCAAGGCCGCGCCCAAGGCCGCCTCGTAGCCGCTTTTCACCGTCACCCGGTCAAGCAGTTGATGCCCGGTGGCGGATTCGCGTTCCACAAGCCGCGCCAACGCCGCCACCTCGGCGCGCAAAGCGCCCGCCTCGCCCTCGGCCTCGGACCACGCGGCGCGGGCGGCGCTTTCGCGCGACTGCACCTCGGCGCGGGCCTCATCGGCTGCGGCCAAGGCCTCTTCTGCGGCTTCGGCCTGATCTTGCGCTTCTTCCTGAGCCTCTTGCGCCGCCGCAAAAACCTCTTCGGCACGGGCCAAGGCCGCTTCGGCCTCTGCCCCGGCAGCTTCGGCGCGCGCGGCCTCGGCCTCCGCCTTGGCGACCGTGGCACGGCCATCGCTGACAAGGCGGCTGGCCGAACCATGTTTCGCCGCAAGCCGCGCCACATCCTCGGTGCGCTCGCTCAATTGCGCTTCGCGCTCGGCCAAGACCGCCGCGGCTTCGGCAGAGGCTTCCGCCGCCGCCTCCAGCTTGTCGTCATGCCCCTCTGCCGCCTTGGCAAGCTGCCCCAATTCCCACTCCAGCCGGGCAATGGTTTCCCCCGCATCACGGTTCAGCCCGGCCTCGCGCTCCATATCCCGGTCAAGCTGCGCGATGCGGCTTTTCAGCCCCTCGATCCGCGCCTGCGCCTGCGCCTCGGCATCGCCCAAAGCATCGCGCTGCAGGCTCAAACGTTGCAAGATCGCGCCTGCCACGGCCTCTTCTTCGCGCAGCGGCGGCAGCGCCGCGTCTTTTTCAGCGCGGGTCTTTGCCGCCGCCCGCGCCGCCAGTTCGGCCTGCGCCGCAGCCATCAACGCCGTGCGCACCAAATCCTCGGCTTCCAGCCGCGCCATATCGGCCTCGCGCCAACGGCGATAAAGCAGCGATCCCTCGGCCCGGCGCAAGTCCTCGCCAATCGCGCGGTAGCGCGCGGCCTGCCGCGCCTGACGGGCCAAAGCCGCAAGCTGGGTGCCCAATTGTTCCAGCACATCATCGACGCGGGCAAGGTTCTGCTCCGCCCCGTTGAGCTTCAACTCCGCCTCGTGACGGCGCTGATACAGACCCGAAATCCCAGCCGCTTCTTCCAAGATCCGCCGCCGCGCCTTAGGTTTGGCGTTGATCAGTTCCGAGATTTGCCCCTGCCGCACCAGCGCCGGGCTGTGCGCCCCGGTGGAGGCATCGGCAAACAGCATCTGCACGTCGCGTGCGCGCACATCCTTGGTGTTGACCTTATAGGCCGAGCCCGCATCGCGGGTGATCCGGCGCACGATCTCTAGGCTGTCGCTGTCATTGAAGCCCGAGGGGGCCAACCGTTCGCTGTTGTCGATAGAGAGCGATACTTCCGCGAAATGACGCGCAGGGCGAGTCGCCGCCCCGGCAAAGATCACATCTTCCATCCCGCCGCCGCGCATCGCGCTGGGACGGTTTTCCCCCATCACCCAACGCAGGGCTTCCAGCAGGTTCGACTTGCCGCAGCCATTCGGCCCGACAACACCGGTCAGCCCGTCATGGATGACGAGATCGGTCGGGTCTACGAAGCTTTTGAAGCCATTGAGGCGCAGGCGAGAGAAACGCAAGATCAGGTCCGATTCCGGGGCGCAGGGCGCGCAGTTTCGGGGCTGAAGCACGGCCTGTCAACGCCACCTCCCGTTGAACAGGAGCGTGACCCGGAAGACGCGCCTTTTATCCACAAGATAGCGCTACCTTGTGCTTACCGGACGGCCCTCTATAGCTGTTTGCGCCCAAACGACGGAGATGCGCCATGGTTCCCGCCTTATCGATCATACTGCTCTTTCAACTTTTCGGCGAAGTGATTTCGCGCGGGTTGCACCTGCCCCTGCCCGGGCCGGTCTTGGGCATGCTTGGCATGGTGGTGGCGATTTCGGTCAGTGCGCGGCTGCGCGAGATGATCCGCCCGGTGGCGCAGGGGCTTTTGGCGCATCTGTCGCTTTTGTTCGTGCCCGTCGGCGTAGGCGTGGTGGCGCATATGCCCACAATCGCCGCGCATGGGCCCGCGCTGGCGGTGGCGCTTGTCGTCTCGACACTTCTGGCCATCGTCGTGGGCGCCGTCACCTTCACCTGGGTCGCCAAGCTTGTGGGGAGTGTCTCTGATGACTGACGCCGGGCTGATCTGGTCTTATCTGACCTCGCAACCGCTGTTGTGGCTAACGGCAACGCTGATCGCTTACTGGGCGGGGGATCGCATTTTTCAGATGTCCCGCCGCAACCCGCTGGCCAATCCGGTGATGATTGCGGTGATCTTGCTCGCGGTACTTTTGACCACGACCGGCACCGCCTACAGCGACTATTTCGAGGGGGCGCAATTCGTCCACTTCATGCTGGGGCCGGCAACGGTCTGCCTCGCCGTGCCCTTGCAAGCCAACCTCAAGGCCATTCGCAAAGCGCTGGTCCCCATTGTGGTGGCGCTGGTGGCGGGGTCGTTCACGGCTGTTGCCTCGGCGCTGGCCATCGCCAAATTGCTGGGTGCAGATGACATGCTGCTGGCCACGCTCGCGCCTAAATCGGCCACCGCGCCGGTGGCAATTGGCATTTCCGAGGCTTTGGGCGGCCTGCCAACGCTGACGGCCGCCTTGGTGCTGCTGACCGGCATGATCGGCGCGGTTTTCGTAACGCCGATGCTCAATGCGCTGGGGCTGAAAGACTGGCGCGCGCGCGGCTTTGCCACCGGCGTTGCCGCCCATGGGATCGGCACCGCCCGCGCCTTTCAAGTGCACGATACTGCGGGGGCCTTTGCTTCGATCGGCATGGGGCTGAACGCAGTGCTGACCGCCTTCATGGCGCCCTTGGTGCTGCGGCTCTTCCTTTAGGCGGATTGCGGTTTGTAAGGGGCCATGCCCATCCGCGCCAATTCATCGGCGCGTTCGTTTTCGGCATGGCCCGCATGGCCCTTGATCCATTTCCACGTCACCCTGTGGCGCGCCTGCGCCGCATCAAGCCGCTGCCACAGATCGACATTTTTCACCGGCTTTTTGCCGGCCGTGCGCCAACCATTGCGCTTCCAGCCATGGATCCAGCTTTCGACCCCGTTTTTCACATAGGCCGAGTCCGTCGTGATGGTGATCGCACTGTCGCGTGTCAGCGCCTCCAGCGCGGAAATCGCCGCCATCAACTCCATGCGGTTGTTGGTGGTGTCGGCCTCTCCGCCCGAAAGCTCGCGCTCTTTCACCACCGTCGCGCCATCCATCGCGCGCATCAACACGCCCCAGCCCCCCGGCCCCGGGTTGCCCGAGCAGGCGCCATCCGTCCAAGCGAAAAGATCCGGCATTAGGCGTCGTGGCGGAAAATCCGCGGGGTCTTGAATTCGATCCGCTCTTTCGCGGTTTCAACGGTTTCGACCGTCAGATCGAAATGATCTTTGAAGGCGTTCAACACCTCTTCGATCAGCGCATCGGGTGCAGAGGCGCCGGCGGTCAGCCCAACCTTTTGGAGACCCGAAAGCGACTCCCACGGAATGTCCGTTGCCCGTTCGACAAGGTGCGAAACCGCACAGCCCGCGTTGCGGCCCACTTCGACCAAGCGTTTCGAGTTCGAGGAATTCGGCGCGCCGATCACCAAAAGCGCCTCGACCTGCGGCGCGACAGCTTTCACCGCCGCTTGCCGGTTGGTGGTGGCGTAGCAGATGTCATCTTTGCCGGGGCCCACAAGGTTGGGGAAGCGCGCTTTCAGCGCGGCCACAACCTCGGCGGTGTCATCCACCGACAACGTGGTTTGCGTGATCCACGCGAGTTTATCCGGGTTGCGCACGTCCAGCGCGGCAACATCCGCCACGGTTTCAACCAAAAGCACCTCACCTTCCGGCAGTTGCCCCATGGTGCCGATCACCTCGGGGTGGCCCGCATGGCCGATCATCACGATCTGCAAGCCCTCTTCTGCATGACGCTCGGCTTCAAGATGGACCTTGCTCACCAAGGGGCAGGTCGCATCGACATAGATCATGTTACGCCGCTCGGCCTCGGCGGGCACCGATTTCGGCACACCATGGGCGGAAAAGATCACCGGGCGGTCCACCGGGCATTCATCGAGTTCCTCGACGAAAACCGCGCCTTTGTCGCGCAGCGTATCGACCACGTATTTGTTGTGCACGATCTCGTGGCGGACATAGACCGGCGCGCCCCATTTCTCGAGCGACATCTCGACGATCTTCACGGCCCGGTCCACGCCCGCGCAAAAGCCGCGCGGGGCGGCAAGGTAAAGGGTAAGGGCAGGTTTCATGATGCGCTCCGTCTTTGCCCCCAAGAGTTAATCGCCCAAGGCCCCGGCGTAAAGTGCGCCCCTGTCGCGGCGTCCATTGGGCGCGGGGCGGGCGCGCAGGCTAGTCCCACCGCACATCGCCCAAGAAAATATAGCCCGCGCCATAGATCGTTTTAATCAAACGGGGGTTCTTGGGGTCTTCACAAAGTTTCGTGCGCAATCGCGAAATGCGCACATCCATCGCCCGATCAAAGCTTTCGCCCGCTGCGCCGCCCAAGGTTTCTTGCATCTGCGCGCGGGTGATCAGCCGGTTCGGGCTGTCCAAGAACAACCGTAAAACTTCCCCTTCGGCATGGGAAAAGGGCGTCTCGGCCCCCGTCGCATCGATCAACACATAACGGTCAAAAGCCGCCCTCCAGCCCGCGAAATGCGCCACCTGCGCGGCGGGCGCGGCATCGGGCCGCGCTTTGCGCAGCCGCGCACGAATGCGGGCCACCACCTCGGCCGGATCGAAGGGCTTGATGATGTAATCATCGGCCCCCAACTCCAGCCCTGTCACCCGGTCTTGCACCTGCGCGCGCCCCGAAATGATGATGATCGCAGCCCCCGATTCGAGCGCAAGCCGATGCACCACGGCCAACCCGTCCCGGTCGGGCAGACCCAGATCGACCAGACAAACATCGGGTTGGGCGCGCTTGAGACCCGCCTCGAACTCGGTCGCGCGGCCATAGGCGGTGGTGCGAAAGCCCGCCTCGTCCAAAGCATCGACCAGCATCCGGCGGATTTCCGGCTCGTCATCCAAGATCGCGACATGCGGGGCATTGGCATTCAAGGGATTGGCGGCGGTCATTGGCGCACTCCGGCAAGCAAGGCGGCCAGCTCTGCCGCCACGAAGGGTTTTTGCAACACCGGGCAAGGGGCCTCGGCGCGCAGCCGGTCCCCGGGCGGCAAAGAGGTCATCAGGGCGATCGGGATGCGTTCTGACAGACGATGCGCAAGATCAACCCCAGTCAAATCGCCCGGCAATTGGATGTCAGACAACACCATGCCCAGTTCCGGCAGGCTTGAAAGTGCCTCTGCCTCGCTGGCGCTGCCCGCCTCCAGCACCGAATGCCCAAGATCGCGCAGCATTTCGCGGACCGAGGCGCGGATATCAGCATCATCTTCCACCAAAAGCACCAGCATTGGCGCCAGCGCGGTGTCGACCGGGCGCAAGGGCAGGCGCAAGGTCACGCAAGCGCCGGGTTCGCAATTTTCCACCCGCACCGTGCCGCCCGCAAGCTTGGTCTGGTCATAGACCATCGATAGGCCGAGCCCGGAGCCTTCGCCCCCCTTGGTGGTAAAGAACGGATCAAGCGCGCGGCTGAGCGCCTCGGAGCCGAAGCCGGGTCCGGTATCGGTCACAGAAAGCTCGATCCATGTATCTTGCACCGGATGCGCGGCAATGCGGATCGCCCCGCCCTTTGGCCCCATCGCATCGCGCGCGTTCAACAGCAGGTTCAACAGGCTGTCTTGCAACGGGCCGGGGTCCAGCAAAATCGGTGTTTGCAGCCCTTCGATATCGATCGACACCGCGACATGGGCGCCCAGCGTCGGCGCCGCCATGGTCACCAGATCGGCAATCAAGGCGGGCAGGTTCACCGCCTGTGGGCGCAGCGCGCGCTTGCCCGAAATCGCGGCGATCCGGTCCAAAAGCGTGCCCCCACGCCGCGCTGCGGACAGCGTCGCCCGCACCGCCCCCAATGCGTCGCCCGGCATCCCATCGGTGCGCATCAAGCGCCCCTGCAACCCCATGATGATGGTCAAAAGATTGGCGAAATCATGCGCCATGCCCGAGGTGATTTGCGCCGCCAGTTCGCGCTTGGCGGTTTGGGCAAGCGCGGCGCGCGCCTGTGTTTCTTCGGTCACATCGGTCGACAGGATATAAACCCCGCAGACCGCCCCCTTGGCATCGCGGTCGGGCGTCAGCGCGATGCGGATGCGCCGCCCCGACAGGTCATGGGTGATTTCCAGCACATTGGCCTCGCCCGCCAGCGCTTTGGTGAAGCCGGGCAGGATACGGCGAAAGGTTTCGGGGCCCAGCACCTCTTCCGCCGGGCGCCCCTCGGGCGCATCCAGCGATCCGGGCATCACGGCACTGAGCCGGCGGTTCGAAAAGGTATAGACGAAATCTGCCCCCATATGCGCGATATGCGCGGGGGTCATTTCCGTCACCTGCCGGATGCGGGCTGCGGTTTGCATTAATTCGCGTTGCGCTTCTTCTAGCGCGGCGTTGGTGGCGGCCAATTCGCGGTTCGCCGCCGCCAGTTGTTCGGCATTTTCCAACACCTGTTCGGACAGTTCAGCCGAGCGGGCGCGCAAAAGCGATTCCTGGCGCTTGATCCCGGTGATGTCGGTATAGACCGTGATCCAGCCGCCCTCGGCCAGCGGCGCGCCTTCCACCGCGATGGTGCGACCGTTCGCCCGCGTGCGCTCCATGTAATGCGGCGCAAAGACCCGCGCCTGTTCGACCCGCGCGGCCACCCAAGCCTCGATCTCGCCGACCTCGCCATATTCGCCCCGTTCCGCCAGCCAGCGGATCGTATCGGCAAAGGTCGTGCCCGGGCGGGTCAGATGTTCGGGTAAATCGAACATCACCTGATATTGCCGGTTCGACACGGCAAGCCGCAAATCGCTGTCAAAGATCGACAGGGCTTGCCCGATCAGATTCAGCCCCGCCTGCGTCAGCCGGGCGCGTGCATCCTCGCTCATCCCCTCTCCTCCCCGGCCTATCGCTAGCAGCTTGCGCCGCCCCCGCAAAGTCCCTGCGCGCGCAGTAAGGATTCGTAAGGATTGGGTAAAAGTCAGGAAAACTTTGCCCCCAAATCTGCGTCCATGGCCCCGAATTCTGGGAGGAATCGTTCGGGGCTTCAGACGCCGGTTCAGCGGCGCGAGGGAGGAAAAATGGCAGATCATGGTGTCGCGGAGCGATCCGCGCAGTCGATTCCTGCGCTTTTGGCGCACAATGTCGAAAGGCTTGGCAACCGCCCCGCCTATCGCGAAAAGGAATTCGGCATCTGGCAAAGCTGGACCTGGGCTGAGGCGGCCGATGAGATCCGGGCCATGGCGATGGGCTTTTTAAGCTTGGGCGTGGAACGGGGCGATCATATCGCCATCATCGGCCGCAACCGGCCGGCGCATTACTGGGCGATGGTGGCGGCGCAAATGTGCGGCGCAGTGCCGGTGCCGCTTTATCAAGACGCGGTTGCCGAAGAGATGGCCTATGTGCTGGACCATTGCGGCGCGCGGTTCGTGGTCTGCGGCGATCAAGAACAGGTCGACAAGGTCGTCGAGGTCGAAGACCGCATCCACCACATTCAACATGTGATGTATACTGACAAGCGCGGCATGCGGAAATACGACCACGCCCGGATGAACGCGCTGGAAGACATTATCGCAGAAGGCAAAGCGGGTCATTTCCGCTATGAGGGCGAGATTGAAAAGCGCGTGGCGGAGCTGAATTACGACAGCACCTGCGTGATGCTTTACACTTCGGGCACCACCGGCAAACCCAAGGGCGTGGTGCTGTCGAACCGCAATATCATCGAAACGGCCAAGAACTCGGCCGCCTTCGACCACCTCGGCCCCGATGAAGACGTGCTGGCCTATCTGCCGATGGCGTGGGTGGGCGATTTCATCTTTTCCATCGGTCAGGCGATGGTGGCGGGCTTTTGCGTGAATTGCCCCGAAAGCCCCGAAACGATGATGACCGACCTGCGCGAGATCGGGCCGACCTATTTCTTTGCGCCGCCGCGCATCTTTGAAACCATGCTGACCAATGTGATGATCCGCATGGAAGATGCGGGCGATCTCAAGCACGGCTTGTTCAAGCATTTCATGGAATTCGCCAAGGGCACGGGCGAAGAATACGGGATGCCACGCTACCGGGTGCAGCGCTCCAAACCCACCTTGCGCCGTCGCCTGCGCTGGGCCTATCGCTTTTCGATGGGGATCGGCTTTGCGGTCGAGACGATGGTCGAAAACGCGGTGCGGCTGGCCTTCGTGCGGCTGCGCCATCCGATGGAACATCGCAAATTTTTCAAGGCCAAAGGGCCTTTGCTCAACATCTACCCGCAACCACTGCGCGATTATTTCAACTATCGCACCGGCGATGTGACGATTTACGCGCCGCTGAAAAACACGCTGGGGCTAAGCCGGATTCGCGTGGCCTATACCGCCGGTGAGGCGATCGGGCCGGAGATTTTTGAGTTTTACCGCTCGCTCGGCATCAACCTGAAACAGCTTTACGGGCAGACCGAAGCCTCGGTCTTTATCACCCAACAGCCCGATGGGCAGGTGCGCGCCGATACGGTGGGCGTGCCAAGCCCAGGGGTCGAGGTGAAAATTGCCGACAATGGCGAGGTATTCTACCGCAGCCCCGGCACCTTTGTGGAATATTACAACAACCCAGAAAGCACGGCCTCGACCAAAGATGCCGAAGGCTGGGTGGCGACGGGTGACGCGGGCTTCTTTGAAGAAGGCACCGGGCATCTGCGCATCATCGACCGCGCCAAAGACGTGGGCAAAATGGCTGATGGCCGGCTGTTTGCGCCCAAATACGTAGAAAACAAGCTCAAGTTCTACCCCAACATCCTTGAGGCCGTGGTCTTTGGCGCGGACCGCGACCGCTGCACCGCCTTTATCAACATTGACCTGACGGCGGTGGGCAACTGGGCCGAGCGAAACAACATCGCCTATGCCAGCTATCAGGAATTGGCGGGTCATCCGCGGGTCTATGAGATGATCCGGGAACACATCGACGAGGTGAACGCGAGCGTCGCCCAAGACCCGATGCTGTCAGGCTGCCAGATTCACCGCTTCTTGGTTTTGCACAAAGAACTGGATGCCGACGACGGCGAAATGACCCGCACCCGCAAGGTGCGCCGCAATGTGATTGCCGAGAAATTCGCCGATCTGATTGGTGCGCTCTATGACGGCTCCACCAGCATCTACACCGAGACCGAGGTCACCTACGAAGACGGGCGCAAGGGGGCGATCAAGGCCACTTTGCGCATTGAAGATGCCACGGTTGCGCCTGAAGCGCAGCCCAACCGGGAGGCCGCCGCATGAAGGATATGGTCGAAGGCTATACAACCCCCGATGGCCGCCAAATCGGCGGCGTGCTGATGGAGTTGAAAAACATCACCTTGCGCTTTGGCGGCGTCGTGGCGATCAAGGATATCTCTTTTGATATCCGCGAAGGCGAAATTCGCGCCATCATCGGGCCAAACGGCGCGGGCAAAAGCTCGATGCTGAACGTGATCTCGGGCTTTTATGTGCCGACCGAGGGCGAGGTTTGGTTTCACGGCCAAAAACGCCCCGCGATGCGCCCCTATCAGGTGGCGAGACTTGGCATTGCCCGCACGTTCCAAAATATCGCGCTTTTCGACGGCATGTCGGTGCTCGACAACATCATGACCGGGCGGCTGACGCTGATGAAATCGGGCCTGCTGACCCAAGCGATGTGGTGGGGCAAAGCCGCTGCCGAAGAAGATGAGCATCGCGAAAAAGTTGAAAAAATCATAGACTTCCTTGAAATCCAGAACATTCGCAAAACCCCTGTGGGCCGTTTGCCCTATGGCTTGAAAAAGCGTGTCGAACTGGCCCGCGCGCTGGCTGCGGAGCCAAAGATTTTGCTGCTTGATGAGCCGATGGCGGGCATGAATGTCGAAGAGAAAGAGGACATGTGCCGCTTTATTCTGGATGTGAATGATGAGTTTGGCACCACCACGGTTTTGATCGAACACGATATGGGCGTGGTGATGGATCTGTCCGACCGCGTGGTGGTGATGGATTACGGCCGCAAGATCGGCGACGGCCCCCCCGACGAAGTGCGCAACAACCAAGACGTGATTGACGCCTATCTGGGGGTGGCCCATGAGTGACCAGCTGCTTTACGCCACCGAAACGGCGCTGAATGGCCTGATGACGGGGGTGATGTATTCGCTCGTCGCGCTGGGGTTCGTGCTGATCTACAAATCCTCGGGCGTGTTCAACTATGCCCAAGGGGTGCTGGCGCTGTTCGCGGCACTGACGTTGGTGGGCATTCAAAAGGGGCAGGTGCCCTTCGCCCATCTGATCAACGCCGTCACCGGTGGCCATCTGGAAACTTTCCCATGGCAAGTGCCCGCGCTTTTGGCGATTTTGCTGACCGCCGGGGTGATGGTCTTGATGGCGATCATCATCGAAAAACTGGTGCTCAAACACCTTGTGAACCAAGCCCCGATCATCTTGTTCATGGCAACCATCGGGCTGGCCTATTTCCTTGAGGGCTTTGGCGATGTGATGTGGGGCGCCGATATCAAGACGTTGGATGTCGGCCTGCCGCAAGGCATCAACGAAACCATCGAAACCACAACGGCCAACTGGTTCGGCTATGGCTTCTTTATCGACAATCTTGATCTTGTAGCCACGCTTGTCGCAGTGCTTTTGGTCGCGGCCCTGACGCTCTTCAGCCAATATTCCAAACAGGGCCGCGCGCTGCGGGCTGTGGCCGATGACCACCAAGCGGCGCTGTCGGTGGGCATTTCGCTGCGCTTCATCTGGGTCTTGGTCTGGTCGATTGCAGGGTTCGTCGCGCTTGTCGCCGGGATCATGTGGGGCACGAAATCGGGGGTGCAATTCTCGCTCAGCCTGATTGCGCTCAAGGCGCTGCCGGTGCTGATGCTGGGGGGGTTCACCTCAATCCCCGGCGCCATTGTCGGCGGGCTGATCATCGGCATGGGCGAAAAGCTTTTCGAATTCTGGGTCGGCCCGCTGATCGGTGGCGCGACCGAGAACTGGTTCGCCTATGTGCTGGCGCTGATCTTCCTCGTGTTCCGGCCACAGGGCCTGTTCGGCGAAAAGATCATCGAAAGGGTGTAACAATGCTGCACGCGCAAGTTGAAAAACTAGTTGATTGCTGGGCTGGGCTGCGACATCCTGTCAAACCTGCGCCCCGTCAGGGAGAGGCGGCGCGCATGAAAGGACGGTTGCATCACGCGCAGCCTCTTACCGTGGCTGCGCAAGAGGTAGGGAGGCCTCTTCGCAATGACGCTGAAAACCTGTTCCATCGCCTTCACCATCGGCTGGCTGGCGGCGCTGACCTTTGGCTGGATCGCTCTGGCCGCCCCGCCGGAGGAACCGGCGCTGCTCAGAACAATCAACATCATGTTTGCCGCCATGGGCGCCGGAGCCGGGATCTGGTCCTGGATGCGGATCAAGCGCGGCTGCTGACGGGGAGCGCATCGGCCCTTCCCCGTGGAACCAAACGGGGGAGAGGCTGATGTTTTACCGCGAAGCAGGTGATTTCAAGACAAGCTACCGGGCGGACAGCCAGACCTTTCCGATCCGTTTGGACCGGATGGGCTATATTGCGGCGCTGGTCGTCGCCTATGCCGTGGTGCCCTTTTTCATCGATGACTACTGGGCCAATGCTGTCTTCGTGCCCTTCCTGATCTATGCGATTGCCGCGATCGGGCTCAACATTCTGGTCGGCTTTGCCGGGCAGGTCAGCCTTGGCACCGGCGGCTTCATGGCGGTCGGCGCCTATGCGGTTTACAAGCTGATGACCGGCTTTCCCGAAGTGCCGTTCTTCTTCCATGTCATTTTGGCCGGCGGGGTGACGGCCTTTGTGGGCGTGCTTTTTGGCCTGCCGAGCCTGCGGATCAAGGGCTTCTATCTGGCCGTCGCCACGCTTGCGGCACAGTTCTTTCTGGTGTGGCTCTTCAACAAGGTGCCGTGGTTTTACAACTATTCGGCCTCGGGCCAGATCACCGCGCCCGACCGCACGATGTTTGGCATCTACATCACCGGTGCACAAACCTCGGCGGTCGCGAAATACCTGTTCTGCCTTGTGATCCTGACACTGGTGGCGCTGATGGCGCGCAACCTGACGCGCGGCACGGTCGGGCGTAAATGGATGGCCATTCGCGACATGGATATCGCCGCCGAGATCATTGGCGTGAACCCGCTTTCAGCCAAAGTGACGGCCTTTGCTGTCTCGTCTTTCTTCATCGGCATCGCGGGTGCGCTGTTGTTCTCGGTCTATCTTGGCGCGGCGGAAGTGGGCGAATCCTTCGGCATCAACAAGTCGTTCCTTGTGCTCTTCATGGTGATCATCGGCGGCTTGGGCTCGATCTTTGGCTCGTTCGCCGGGGCGGCGTTTTTGGTGCTGCTGCCCGTCTTTTTGAAAAACGTGCTGGTCGGCGCATTGGGCTGGCCCACCGATGTGGCCGCGCATCTGGAGCTGATGATCGTTGGCGCCCTGATCGTGATCTTCTTGATCGTCGAGCCGCATGGGCTGGCCCAGCTGTGGCGCATCGCCAAGGAAAAACTGAGACTCTGGCCCTTCCCGCACTGAGGGGCCGGTGGACGACCCGGGCAACCGGTTGACAGAAAAACAATGCGTTACTGGGAGGACAAACGTATGAAAAAGAGCTTTGCTGCCCTTGCGGCTGCGGCCCTTGCGACCACCGCAGCCCCGGCCTTCGCCGATCTGACGGTGCCGAACCTGAGCTACCGCACCGGATCTTATGCGGCCAATGGCATTCCCTATGCCGATGGCTTTGCCGATTACTTCACGCTTCTGAACGAACGGGATGGCGGCATCGGTGGTGAGATGGTCGCCGTGCCGGAATGCGAAACCGCCTATAACACCGAAAAGGGTGTGGAGTGCTATGAAAGCACCAAGGGCATGGATGCGCTGGCCTATAACCCGCTGTCGACCGGCATCACCTATCAGCTTATCCCCAAAGTCACCGCCGACAATCATGTGCTCTACACCCCCGGCTACGGGCGCACCTCGGCGGCGAATGGCTCTGTTTTTGAATGGGTCTTCAACTATCCGGCAAACTATTGGGATGGGGCCTCGGTCGCGGTGAAATACCTGCTGAATGAAAACGGCGGCGATCTGGCGGGCAAAAAAATCGCGCTCGTCTATCACAACTCGGCTTATGGCAAAGAGCCGATCCGCACGCTGGAAGAATTGGCCAAGAAACACGGATTTGAGCTGAAATTGCTGCCCGTCGACCCGCCGGGGCAGGAACAGAAATCGCAATGGCTGCAAATTCGCCGCGATAAGCCCGATTACGTGCTGATGTGGGGCTGGGGCGTGATGAACCAAGTTGCGATCCAAGAGGCCGTCAACATCCGCTTCCCGATGGAAAACTTCATCGGCGTCTGGTGGTCGGGCTCTGAAAACGATGTGGGCCCCGCGGGCGACAAGGCGATGGGCTACAAATCGATCAGCTTCCACGGCGTGGGCGACGACTTCCCGATCTATGCCGACCTGAAGGAATATGTCTTCGACCCCGGCAAAGCGGCGGGCGCGGGCGACAACCTTGGCAACGTGCTGTATTCGCGCGGCATGTATGCGGCGATGATCATCTCTGAGGCGATCCGCACCGCGCAGGAAATCGCGGGCCATGCGTCGGTCACCCCCACAGAGGTGCGCGACGGGTTTGAAAACCTCAACCTCACGCAAGAACGGCTGACCGAACTTGGCCTGCCGGGCTTTGCGCAGGAAATTCAGGCAAGCTGCGCCGATCATGGCGGCCCCGGTTCGGCGATGATCTTGCAATGGGATTCGAGCACCAAGAAATGGAGCGCGGTCTCGGATTGGATCGAATCCGATGCTGAGATTCTTGACCCGCTGATTGCCGAAGACTCGGCGGCCTTCGCGGCGGAATCGGGCATCACACCGCGCTGCAACTAAGCCCCACTCACGCCAATGCCCCCGGCCTACGGGCCGGGAGCACCGCACAGGGAGACTGCCATGCTCGACGCCGCCAAGACCGAAGCCGATACGCTTTTGGAAGTGAACAATATCGAGGTAATCTATAACCATGTGATCTTGGTTCTCAAAGGCGTCAGCCTGTCGGTGCCCAAAGGGGGGATCACCGCGCTTTTGGGCGGCAATGGCGCGGGCAAAACGACCACGCTCAAGGCGATTTCGAACCTGTTGCGCTCTGAACGGGGCGAGGTGACGAAAGGCGCGATCATCTATCGCGGCGAGCGGGTGCAAGACATGTCCCCCGCCGATCTGGTGCGCAAGGGCGTCATTCAGGTGATGGAAGGCCGGCATTGTTTCGAACACCTGACCGTCGAAGAAAACCTGCTGACCGGGGCCTATACCCGCAAGGATGGCCGCGCCGAGGTGATGAAAGACCTTGAAATGGTCTATAGCTATTTCCCCCGCCTGAAAGAACGCCGCAAATCCCAAGCGGGCTATACCTCGGGCGGCGAGCAACAGATGGTGGCAATGGGCCGGGCGCTGATGTCACGCCCCGAAACCATCTTGCTGGATGAGCCCTCGATGGGCCTTGCCCCGCAATTGGTGGAACAGATCTTTGAGATCGTCAAAGCGGTGAACGAAGGCGAAGGCGTGACCTTCCTTCTGGCCGAGCAAAACACCAACGTCGCGCTGCGCTATGCGCATTACGGTTATATCTTGGAAAGTGGCCGCGTGGTGATGGACGGCCCCGCCAAGCAATTGCGCGAAAACCCGGATGTGAAAGAGTTCTATCTGGGCATGTCCGATGATGGCCGCAAAAGCTTTCGCGATGTGCGCAGCTACCGTCGCCGCAAGCGGTGGCTTGCCTGATAACCCCTTGAACATAAAAAATTGCTGCGCAGCATTTTGGCGCGTGGCACCCGTCGCATCTGCTTCGACTCTGCCCAGCGAAAGGCCAGCCCATGAGCCGCTATTACGACGATCTGGAAACCCGCTCCGCCGATGCACGTATGGCCGCGCTGGCACAGGCCTTGCCGCTGGCGGTGGCGCGCGCGCTCAGCGCCCCGGGTTTGGCCGCGCATCTGGGTGCAGTCGATGCCGCAGCGGTCACAGATATGGCGGCTCTGGCGCAATTGCCGGTGCTGCGCAAATCCGATCTGGGCGCTGCGCAAAAGGCGGCCGGTCCCTTTGGCAATATGACCACGAAACCGGCGCATGCCTTTGCCCATATCTTTCAAAGCCCCGGCCCGATCTATGAGCCGGGCGATACCACGGCGGATTGGTGGCGGATGGGGCGCTTCTTGCATGCGGCGGGCGTGGGCACAGGCGATATCGTGCAAAACTGCTTTGGCTACCACCTGACGCCTGCGGGCATGATCTTTGAATCCGGCGCGCGGGCGGTGGGGGCCACCGTGCTGCCCGCGGGCACCGGGCAGACCGAATTGCAGGTGCGCGCGGCAGTCGATGTCGGCACCACGGTCTATGCGGGCACGCCCGATTACCTCAAGGTGATCTTAGACAAGGCCGAAGAGATGGGCGAACGCCTTGCCATCACCCGCGCGGCGGTGGGGGGCGGCGCGCTTTTCCCCAGCCTGCGTGCCGAATACACCGAGCGCGGCATCGCCTGCCTGCAATGCTATGCCACTGCCGATCTGGGCAATATCGCCTATGAAAGCCCGGCAATGGAGGGGATGATCGTCGATGAGGGCGTGATCGTCGAAATCGTCCGGCCCGGCACCGGTGACCCTGTGGCACCCGGAGAGGTGGGCGAAGTGGTCGTGACCTCGCTTAACCCCGGCTATCCGCTTATTCGTTTTGCCACCGGCGATCTTAGCGCGGTTTTGCCCGGCGTCTCACCGTGCGGGCGCACCAATATGCGCATTAAGGGCTGGATGGGCCGTGCCGATCAAACCACCAAGATCAAGGGCATGTTCGTACGCCCCGAACAGGTCGCGGCTTTCGTCGCCGCCCATCCAGAGGTCAAACGTGCCCGCGTCATTGCAAGCCGCGAGGGGGAAATGGATGCAATGACGGTGCAGATCGAAACCGAAAGCGACGCAGAGGATCGTTTCGCCGCCGGCGTGGTCGAAGCGCTGAAACTCAAGGGTAAGATCGAACTGGTCACACCGGGCAGCTTGCCCAATGACGGCAAGGTGATCGACGACCAGCGCAAATACGATTGAGCCCCGATACGCCTGAGCCGGCGCCATCGCCCCGGCCCATACGGCTTGATGCGGATGGAACCGCCCTCACCCCCAAGTGGGATGGAACCGATCCCCCGGCGACAAGGTGAAGATTTCACAGCCGTCGGCAGTCACGCCCACCGAATGCTCGAATTGTGCCGACAGCGACTTGTCCCGGGTGACGGCGGTCCAATCATCCGACAGAACCTTGGTGTCAGCGCGACCAAGGTTCACCATCGGTTCGATGGTGAAGAACATGCCTTCTTCCAGCACCGCACCCGCGCCTTTGCGGCCGTAATGCAGCACATTCGGCGGGGCATGGAACACGCGTCCCAGACCATGGCCGCAGAAATCGCGCACCACGCTCATGCGCTGCCCCTCGACATAATGCTGAATCGCAAAGCCAATATCGCCAAAGGTATTGCCGGGTTTGACCTGTTCGATCCCGATCATCAGCGCGTCATGGGTGACTTGGATCAGCCGCTCTGCCTTACGCGACAGATTGCCCGCCACATACATCCGCGAGGTATCGCCAAACCAGCCATCCAAAATGACAGTCACATCGATATTCAGGATGTCACCGTCTTTGAGAATCTTGGGGCCGGGAATGCCGTGACACACGACATGGTTCACCGAAATGCACGACGCATGCTTGTAGCCGCGATAACCGATCGTGGCCGATGTCGCCCCCAGTTCTTCCACCCGGTTGCGCACGAAATCGTCCAGCACGGCGGTGGTTACCCCGGGCACCACCAAGGGCGCGACCTCGTCCAGAATGCGCGCCGCAAGATGCCCCGCCGCCTGCATTCCCTCGAAATCCGCCGCCTCGTAAATCCGGATACCGTCTTTGGTCACGCGTCCTTTGGCGTCAGTCACTGCTCATGTCTCCTGCTGGCTGCGCCCCTAGATAGTCACAATTGTGCCGCTTGGCCAGAGCCGGGCTTTTCCGCAACGTCGCAGCCGCTTATACCGATGCGCGAGGAGACCCCACATGCCAAATCCGACCGCTGCCATCCTGATCATCGGCGATGAAATCCTGACCGGACGCACCCGCGAGGGCAACGCGCACCATCTGGCCGGTGTCTTGGTGCAACAGGGTATCGACCTGCGCCAGATCCGGGTGATCTCCGATGATGCCCCCACCATTGTCGCGGCTGTGCGCGAGATGGCCGGGGCGCATGATCATCTGTTCACCTCGGGCGGGATCGGCCCCACGCATGACGATATCACCGCCGATGCGGTCGCCGAAGCCTTTGGCCGCACAATCGGCGTACGCGAAGATGCCCGCGCGATCTTGGCCGCGCATTACGCCGCGCGCGGGGTCGAATTCACCGACGCCCGCCTGCGCATGGCGCGCATTCCCGAAGGGGCCACCCTGATCGACAACCCCGTGTCCGGCGCGCCGGGTTTCAGCGTGGAAAACTGTCACGTCATGGCGGGCGTGCCCAATATCTTTCAGGCGATGGTGGCGGGGCTGGTGCCCCGGCTTGCGGGCGGGCAGCCGCTCATCAGCCGCAATTGGCAATTGATGGTGGCCGAAGCCGCAATTGCCGATGAATTGCGCCAATTGGCCACCGATCATCCGCAGGTCTCCTTTGGTTCTTATCCTTTCGTGACCGATGGCCGCTACGGCACCAATCTGGTCGCCCGCGCCACCGATGAACCGGCGCTAGAAGCGGCCTATCGCGCCTTGCAAGCGATGTTTCCGGAGGGGCAATGACCGATCTTTTCGCGGTCATCGAGGCCACATGGCCTGCGGCGTCGACGCGCCGGGCCGGGGGCTTCGTGATCCGCGAAGGGTTGGGCGGCGGCTCCCGGGTCAGTTGCGCCAGCCTTGAGGGGCCGTTTGAAACCGCCGATCTCGACGCCGCCGAAGCCGCGCATCGCGCGCTTGGCCAACAGCCAAAATTCATGCTGCGCCCCGGCGATGCGGCTTTGGATGCCGCGCTGGATTCACGGGGATACGAACTTTTCGACCCGGTGGTGATCTATACCGCGCCGGTGGCGCAACTGCCGCAAGAGGTGCCCCCCGTGACCGCCTTTGCGCATTGGCCGCCGCTTGCCATCGCGCGTGAGATCTGGGCCGATACCGGCATCGGCCCGGAACGCCAAGCGGTGATGGCGCGCGCGGCGGCGCCCAAAGCCGTGGTTCTGGGGCGCACCCAAGACCGTGCTGCCGGGGCCGGGTTCATTGCCATGCATGGCCGCACCGCCATGGTGCATGCGCTGTCGGTTCTGCCCGAGTTCCGCCGCCACGGCTTGGCCCGCGCGATGATGGCCGAAGCCACCCGTTGGGCGGCGCAACAGGGGGCCGAGACACTGGCCCTTATCGTGACGCGCGCCAATGAACCGGCCAATGCGCTTTATCGCGCGCTTGGAATGATGCACAGCGGCACCTACCATTACCGCCGCAAGGAGGCGTGATGAAAGTTTGGCTTGCCCTGCCATTGATCTGGCTGGCCGCGCCCGCGCTGGCGGCCCCGTTTGCGCTCAGCCTGCCGCAGGGCGCTGCCCTTTCAGCCGAGCGCACCGCGGCGGCCACCTCTTATGATATGCGGATCGGGCCATGGAACCCGCAGGCGCCGCCCACCCAAACGGTGGAGGGGCTGCGCACCGATCGGGCGTGGCGGCTGCGCGGCAATCAAGAAACCTCTTTGCAGATCTTCGCGCCGCTGCGCGCGCAGATCGAGGCCGCGGGCTATGCGCTGATTTATCAATGCGAAACCGATGCCTGTGGCGGGTTTGATTTCCGCTATGCGCTTGATCTGATCCCCGAACCCGAAATGCACGTCGATTTGGGGGATTTTCGCTATCTGGCTGCGCGCAAAGGTGATGGCTGGCTGGCGCTGACGGTGTCGCGGTCGTCCGAATCGGGCTTCGTGCATCTGACCCGGATCACCGCACAAGAAATCGCAGCCCCCGCCCCGGCAGATATTCTGGCCCCGCCTCCGCC
>NZ_NRRD01000023.1 GCF_020023995.1 Rhodobacter sp. TJ_12
GGTTTGGGGGCGGGCGCCGGGCTGTCATGCATCGACGACAGCAACAGTTCGAGCCGCTGCGTCGCCTGTTCGGCCCGTTCGGTGACCACGCGCAATTGCTCAGCCGAGCTGGCCGAGGTCGCCTGCGCCCGGTTCAGCGCCTTAGTCATGTCATCGACTTGCGCCGACAGCACGGCAATCGCGCCG
Source organism: Rhodobacter sp. TJ_12 (assembly GCF_020023995.1). Classification (GTDB taxonomy): domain Bacteria; phylum Pseudomonadota; class Alphaproteobacteria; order Rhodobacterales; family Rhodobacteraceae; genus Rhodobacter. The sequence goes on from NZ_NRRD01000023.1 coordinate 187, forward strand.
CCCATCCCGTTTTCCAGCTGGTTAAAGCGTTTCAGGCGGCGGGCCAGAACCATGCAGTAGACGGTTGCACCCAGCGCGCCCAGACCCATCAGAATATCGGCGGTATACTGCAGCATCTGCCTTCTCCTAGTTCATCACGAATTCGATCACGAGCAGGTCATTGACCTTGTTTTGCCCGACGACCACCTGCACGCGGCGCAGCATTTGCGCGCGTAGCCGCATCATTGCAGCAGGGTTTTCCAGATCCTTGACCGAGACCGCGCGCAAAAAGCCGTTCAGCACATCAAGCACACGGGGTTTCACCAGCTCCACTTCCTGTTGGTAGACCAGTGGCACCTCTAGTTGCGCGGTGAAACGCAGGTGCTTGGCTTGGCCCTCGGGGAGCGAGATCACCATCGGATCAAGGGGGATGAAGGCAATCTCCGGCAGCGGGTCCGGTTCAAGCACTTCTTCATGGGCATCTGCCCCCTCGGCGGGGGGCGGTGCCAAGATCATGCCGGAATAAAGCGCGTAAAAAGCGCCCCCACCAAGCAGGAGCATCAGCACCAGCCCGATGATCAACGGCAGTTTCGATTTCTTCTTTGGCGCTTCTTCGCCTTCAGCTTCTGGCTCGGCCATGGCGGTTCCCGATTTCTTCGTTCTTCCTCCATATAGACCGGCACCCACTAACCGATTGTTAAGGGCGATCGGAGAAAGATGCTCTCGACGACGGGGCAGAAAGCCCGCTCGATGGAGGTGCGTCTTGCAACAGCTCTTGGCCCTTTGGCAGGGATTGGACACGCTCAAGCGTGCGGTCGTGATTGGTGCGACGGTTCTTATGTTTGCCGCCATCATGGCGCTTTCCAGTTTCGCGGCGAAGCCGGACATGGCTTTGCTTTATGCGGGGCTGGAAGGTCCGCGTGCGGGCGAAGTGGTAACAGCACTGGAGGCGCGCGGGGTTCATTACGAAGTGCGCGGCGATTCGATTTATGTTGAATCGACCCGACGCGATGAACTGCGCATGTCGCTCGCGGGCGAGGGGCTGCCCGCCACCGGGGGCGCAGGTTACGAATTGCTTGATTCGCTTTCGGGCTTCGGCACCACCTCGCAAATGTTCGACGCTGCCTATTGGCGCGCGAAAGAGGGCGAACTGGCCCGCACCATCGTTTCCAACCCGATGATCCGCCAAGCGCGGGTGCATATTGCCGCCCCCGCGCCACAATCTTTCCGCCGCGAAACCCGTGCCAGCGCCTCTGTCACTGTGGTAACCGCCTCGGGTGGGCTTTCGCCCACCCACGCCAAAGCTTTGAAGTTCCTTGTTTCTTCCGCAGTTCAAGGGATGTCGCCCGATGATGTGTCGATCATCGACAGCGTGTCGGGGCTGATTGCAACGGGTGATGAAATCACCGGGCAGGCAGCGGGCGACCGCGCCGAGGAATTGCGCAAAAATGTCGAGCGGCTGCTAGAGGCGCGCGTGGGCTATGGCAATGCCGTGGTCGAAGTGTCGGTCCAAACCGTGACCGAGCGCGAAGCGATCACCGAACGGCTGATCGATCCGGGCAGCCGGGTGCCGATTTCCACCGATGTTGAGGCCCGTTCGGACAAATCGGACGATACCAAGCCGGGTGCGGTAACTGTGGCCTCCAACTTGCCCGATGGCGATGCGGGCAATGGTGGCAAATCGCAAAGCCAGTCCACCGAATCGCGTGAGCGCACGAATTACGAAGTCTCTGAAACCACGCGAGAAGTGCTGCGTACGCCGGGCGACATCAAGCGGCTGACCGTGGCCGTGCTGGTGGACGGGGTCGAGGGCACCGATGCCAATGGCGTGGCGACCACCGTGCCGCGCAGCGACGAAGAGCTTGAGGCGCTTAAAGAACTGGTGTCCTCGGCCGTGGGCTTCGACGAATCGCGTGGCGATGTGATCACCATCCGCTCGATGGCCTTTGAGCCGCTGACCGATATGGGCACGACCGCGAATGCGAGCATGTTTGCTTCGTCCTCGCTGGATCTGATGCAACTGATCAAGATCGCCGTGGCCGCCATTGTGGCGCTGGTGCTTGGGCTCTTTGTGATGCGCCCGATCTTGGCGCAGCGCGCCGCAGCGGCTGCCGCCATGGAGCGCGAGGAAATGTCGGGTCTGATCGGGGCCGAAGGTGTGCCCAGCTCTGACGGGACGCCTGCGCTGACGGGGGAGATTACCGAGGATGACATGCCGATGGGCGATATGGCCGTGGTGTCCGACTTCGACCTGGGCGACATGCCGATGACGATGGGCATGGGCAGCTTTGGCGAAGATGACAGCAATACCGATCCGGTCGCACGTCTGAAGAAACTGATCGAGGAACGTCAGGCCGAATCGGTTGAGATCCTGCGGGCCTGGATGAACGAGACGGAGGAACGCGCATGACGCGGCGCGGCATCCAGCTTGAATCCTTCGAGGTCGACCCGACCCCGCCGGAGCCGCAGATCGAAATTGATCCGCGCGCCTTCGAAGAGGAACGGCTCGCGGCCTTCGAAAAGGGCTATACCGCCGGTTGGGACGATGCGATTGCCGCGCAAGAGGCCGAGGGCGTGAAACTGCGCTCGGAGCTTGCACAGAACCTGCAGGAATTGTCCTTCACCTATCACGAGGCACGCCAGCAGGTTCTCGGCGCGCTGCGCCCTCTCTTGGTCGATATCGTCGCCAAGATGTTGCCCGCGATGGCGCGCCAGACGCTGGCGCAGATGGTGGTCGAACAACTCGACCCGCTGTCGGAGCAGGCCACCTCGGTGCCAATCGCGGTGGTGGCCCACCCGGCCAGCTTGCCGATGATCGAAGATGTGATGGCCAACCGGTCCAGCCTGCCGCTGGTGTTCCAGCCCGAACCCTCGCTGGGCGAGGGGCAGGTGTACCTCAAATTCGCCGAAACCGAGACGCGGATCGACCTTGATGGGGTGATCGGCGCAATCGGTAAGGCGATCGATACCTATTTCAGCGCCAACCAAGACCAGGAGGAGGCAGCTCATGGATGACATGCCCCAAACCGCGAATCCGTTTTCGCAAGTGCCGATCGAGATCACCATTTCCGTTGGCAAGGCGCGGCCGCTGGTGCGCGATCTGCTGCGTATGAAGCGTGATTCGATCCTACCGCTGGATCGCCGGGTGGAAGACCCGGTGGAGCTTTACGTGGGCGACAAGTTGATCGCGCGCGGCGAGTTGACCGAGATGGAGGGCGATTCGAACGGCCAATTGGCTGTGCGGCTCACCGAAGTCGTCGATCTGCAAAACGGGCTGTAATCATGGCCCGTCCCTACAGATTATTAAGGTTAATCATCGGTGTTTTCCTGCTCTCAACCGCGCCAGCGGCGGCGCAGGAAATCACGCTGGATCTGGGGGGCGACGGTTCGCTGACCAGTTCTTCGTTGCTGCTGATTGCCGGGATCACGCTGCTGAGCCTCGCGCCCGGCATCGCGATCATGGTCACTTGCTTTCCCTTTATCGTCACGGTTCTGTCGATCTTGCGCCAGGCGATGGGGTTGCAGCAATCGCCGCCCAACATGCTGATCGTCAGCCTTGCGCTGTTTCTGACCTGGTACATCATGGAGCCGACCTTCATGGCCAGCTACCAAGCCGGGATCGAGCCGTTGATCGCGGGCAGTATCGATATGCTGACCGCTTTCGAGCGGGGGGTAGAGCCGTTCCGAATCTTCATGGCTGGGCGGATTGACCCGGGCACCTTCGATCAGCTTTCCGCGCTACGCGATGGTGTCGCCTATGAAGGCGAGATTCGCTCTGCGCCGCTGTCGATGTTGGTGCCCTCTTTCATGCTGTCAGAGATCACCCGCGCCTTTGAGATCGGCTTTCTGGTCTTTTTGCCCTTCCTGATCATCGACCTTGTGGTTTCGGCGATCCTGATGTCGATGGGCATGATGATGGTGCCGCCCGCCGTTGTGGCGCTGCCTTTCAAGCTTGCCTTCTTCGTGGTGGCGAATGGCTGGGTGCTTTTGTCGGGCGCGCTGGTGCGGTCTTATTCCTGACGCTTTGGCAGAACCCATTCGGGGCGGATCCGGTGGCAGGTATAGCCATGCGGGATCCGCTCCAGATAATCCTGATGCTCTGGCTCGGCTTCCCAAAACGGGCCTGCTGGCGCCACCTCGGTCACCACCTTGCCGGGCCACAGGCCCGAAGCATCGACATCGGCAATCGTATCGAGCGCGGTCTGGTGTTGGTCCGCGTTCAAATAATAGATCGCTGAACGGTAGGACGGGCCACGATCATTGCCTTGCCGGTTTGGCGTGCTCGGGTCGTGGATTTGGAAGAAAAATTCCAACAGCCGCCGATAGCTGATTACCTCAGGGTCAAAGACGATCTCGATCGCTTCGGCATGGGTGCCGTGATTGCGATAGGTGGCATTCGCCACATCGCCGCCCGAATAGCCCACGCGGGTCTTCGCAACGCCGGGCAGTTTGCGGATCAAATCCTGCATACCCCAAAAGCAGCCACCCGCCAGAATCGCCGTTTCCATTTAGTCCTCCAGCAATTTCAGATAGTCTCCATAGCCTTCGGCTTCCATCTGGTCTTTCGGGATGAAGCGCAGGCTGGCAGAATTGATGCAATAGCGCAGGCCGCCTCGGTCACGCGGGCCATCGGGGAACACATGGCCAAGGTGGCTGTCGCCATGGGCAGAACGGACCTCGACCCGGTTCATGCCATGGCTGAAATCGCGATGCTCGGTCACATGCGCCGCCGCGACGGGCTGTGTGAACGACGGCCAGCCGCAGCCGCTTTCGAATTTATCGCGCGACGAAAAGAGCGGCTCGCCCGAAACGATATCGACATAAAGCCCCGGCGCGGTCGCGTCCCAATATTCCCCGGTAAAGGGGCGTTCGGTCCCGCTTTCTTGCGTGACATGAAACTGTTCGGGGGTCAGGCGCGCCAGCGCCTCTTCGGTCTTGCGATAGCGGGTCGACATAGGGCCTCCATCCTCGGGAACCGTTCAGATGGGGTGGCGCATGAAAAAGTCCAGCCCCCGCAGGGGATGTGCTTTTTTCGATGTTGGGAAAGTGATGGTGAGCCGTACAGGATTCGAACCTGTGACCCGCTGATTAAAAGTCAGCTGCTCTACCAACTGAGCTAACGGCCCATCACTGGAGCGGGTCTCTAAAGGGGTGTGCCGGGGGGGTCAAGGGTCAAAGCGCGAAAAAATTGCGACACTGGAAAAAAGCCGGGCGCGGGTGTATGGCGCGCGGATGGAACATGCGCCCCTCTCCCCCGCCGGTCTACGCTTTCTCAAGATGCACGGTCTTGGCAACGATTTCGTGATTATTGACGCCCGAAGCGGCGAAAACCCTGTCACGCCTGCGCTGGCACGGGCGCTTGGGGATCGGCACCGGGGGGTTGGCTTTGACCAGCTTGCGGTGATCTTGGCTGCCGAAGGGGCCGATTTCACGCTGGAATTTTGGAATTCCGACGGTTCGAAGGCCGGGGCCTGCGGCAATGCTACGCGCTGTGTGTCGGACCTTGTGATGCACGATCTGGGCAAAGAGTCGGTCACGCTTTTCACTGAGCGCGGCCAGCTTGCCGCCTGTCGCCGGGCCGATGGGCTGGTTTCGGTGAATATGGGCGATCCGATTCTTGATGCGGCAGCGATTCCCGTTACTGCCGATCCGATGGCGCTGCCCTTGCCCGGTGACCCTGTCGCCGTGGGCATGGGCAATCCGCATTGCATTTTCTTCGTGCCCGACGCCGAGGCGGTGGATGTGGTCGCGCTGGGCCAGAAGGTCGAGCACCATCCCCTGTTCCCGGAACGCACCAATGTCGAATTTGCCGCGCTTGTGGCGCCGGATCATCTGCGCATGCGGGTGTGGGAACGCGGCGCGGGGGTCACGTTGGCTTGCGGCTCGGGCACCTGTGCCACCGCCGTGGCCGCGCATCTTAGGGGGCTTACTGGGCGGCATGTCATCGTGGATGTCGATGGTGGTCGGCTCGAAATCGATTGGCGTGACGATGGCGTCTGGATGACCGGCCCCACCGCAACGGTGTTCGAGGGGCTTTTGTCCCCCGCATTTCTGGCGGCCCTATGAAACCGCCGGTCTTTGCCACGCTGGGCTGCCGTCTCAATGCCTATGAGACGGAGGCAATGAAAGAACTTGCCGCTGGCGCAGGGCTCGAAGGGGCCGTGGTGGTCAATACCTGCGCCGTCACGGCCGAAGCGGTGCGCAAGGCCAAGCAAGAGATTCGTAAGCTTGCGCGCGAAAATCCGCAAGCGCCGATCATCGTGACGGGTTGTGCCGCACAGACCGAGCCCGAAACCTTTGCAGCCATGGCAGAGGTCACGCGGGTCATCGGCAACCATGAAAAGATGCAGGCCGAGACTTGGGCCGCCCTTGCCCCTAAAGGCGCGGAGTTCATTGGCGAAACCGAGCGGGTGATGGTCGATGACATTCTGTCGGTCAAGGAAACAGCGGGTCATTTGATCGACGGTTTTGGCCGTCACCGCGCCTATGTGCAGGTGCAAAACGGCTGCGACCACCGCTGCACCTTCTGTATCATCCCCTATGGCCGGGGCAATTCGCGCTCGGTCCCGGCGGGCGTGGTGGTGGAACAGATCAAACGTCTGGTTGGCAAAGGCTTTCACGAGGTGGTGCTGACCGGCGTGGACCTGACCTCATGGGGGGCGGACCTACCCGGCGCGCCGCGCCTGGGCGATCTGGTGATGCGTATCCTCAAGCTGGTGCCCGACCTGGCGCGGCTGCGGATCTCTTCGATCGACAGTATCGAGGCGGATGAAAACCTGATGCTCGCCATCGCGACCGAGCCGCGCCTGATGCCGCATCTGCACCTTAGCTTGCAACATGGCGATGATCTGATTCTTAAGCGGATGAAGCGCCGCCATCTGCGCGACGATGCGATTGCCTTTTGCGAAGAGGCGCGCAAGCTGCGCCCGGGCATCGTTTTCGGGGCGGATATCATCGCAGGCTTTCCGACCGAAACCGAAGAGATGTTCGAAAACTCGCTACGTCTGGTCGATGATTGCGGGCTGACCTTCCTGCATGTCTTTCCCTATTCCACGCGCAAGGGCACGCCTGCGGCACGCATGCCTAAGGTCGCCGGCCCCACCGTCAAGGCCCGCGCGGCGCGGCTGCGGGAAAAAGGGCAGGCGGCGCTGTTGCGCCACCTTGAGGCGGAGCGGGGCGCCGAACGTCAGGTGCTGACCGAAGGACCGCGGCTGGGGCGCACCGAATATTTCACCGAGGTGCGCTTTGATCGCGATATGCCCGAAGGCACGCTGATGCGGCTGCGCATCACCGGCCATGATGGCGAAGGTCTAACCGCTTAAGCCCCGGTCTCGACGCAATGGCGCCGAAACGCGCGTTTCAGCATGTCCAGTTCGGCGCGCAAAAGGTCGATTTCGGCGCGCAGGTCTTCTTCCAGTGGCTCGCCCGTAACGAGGGTGAAATGCGTCAGCGTTTCACCGTCTTTGCGGATCAAAAAGGTCTGCACCCCGTCAGACAAAAGCTCTGCCGGGATCGGCAGGCGCAGCGCCCATTTGCCCGGTTCGGTCTGCGCGACGCTCAGATCGGGGAGGTCTTTTTCCAGATGCACCACTTGCAGATCGGGGGCCTCGGCCCCGGCCCAGATCCCTTCCCAATGCCCCGCGCGCACCCGCGATAGTTCGAGCATATCGCCCCCTCAAATCTCGGCGCGCGGATGGCGCGCGAATGTTAGATCGCGCAGCACGATCTGGTTCATCTGTGGCCCTTCAAAGATGATATCGACCCAAGCCTTTTCGACCCGTTTTTCGTTCATCTTCGTATAGGCCAAGTCGAATTCTACAAAGTCCGTGCCCATGCTCAGCGGTAGTTCGCGCACCAATTGGTCGGTGTTCGGGCCGTGTTTGATATTGAGCCTGCAAAAGATCTCCAGCGGTTTTTCCAGCTCTACCCCCAGCGACAGCCGGATCAGGTGATTGCGCCGCAACCCGCTCACCCCCGCCTCGGGCAGATCCAGCACCAGCGACAGGAACGAGCCGTCAAAGCGGAACACATCCATGCGCAGCCCGAAAGGCGCCAGATCCAGCGCGCCGGTATTGCGCAGTTGGCGCAGGGTCAATTCGCTTACTTTGCAATCGTGAAACAGGGTGACCTCGCGCCCCATCATGGTGCGCGATTGCGCCCCCGCCACACCTTGCGGAAACACAGGCCCGCGCCACAGATCGGGGCGCCAGGCCCAGTCACATCCCAATGGCCGCTCAATCCCGTCGCCGCTTCCCAGCGGCATCGAAAGCCGCCCCTCGGCGGTAAAAAGCACCCGGTCGATTTCGCGGCGCAGCGCGCGTGCATCAGAACGCAACTGCCGCAGGGCGCCCGGTTCCAGTGCGGGCGCCAGCCGCGCGGCACGCGCCCAGCGCGACAGCATTCGGCCCTGCACCAGACGATCAAAGAAGGAATTGGATTTGCCGCTCATTTTCACCATGGTTCCCCAACGGCGTCAGGTTGCGCCAACCGCGTTACCATTTCAAAAACAATCGCGCCTGCGGGATTTTCTGGCACGACAGGGGGCGAAAATGAAGTCTCAAATCCCCTTTTCGTGCTTTTAACGGCAATCGCCTTTGGGGAAATGGTGTGGCTAGTTCGCGGCGCGGATGCTTGCCTCTAGAGATTGTAGCAACTTGCGCTGGGTGGCATCGTCAAGCCCACTTCCGCGCAGTGGCATCACCGAAAGCGCCGCGACATGGCCCGAGATACCGGTGATCGCGCGCCAATAGGTGCCATCGACCGGGCCGGATGTGTCGACCGAACGATCCGCAATCTTTAGAAACAGAAGCTTCTCAGACTGTTGCACGCGCAAAATCTTCAAATCTTCGGCGCGGCCCGAACGCGCCATCCCCGCGCGCCCTGCTTCGGATCGGAAGAACCGCTCATATCCTTCCAGCGCGACTTGTGTCGGCACTTTTGGCATCGGTCCGACGGCGGCGCTGAGCAAGGCGCGGTGGCGCGGCTGCGTCGCTTGCGGGTCCCGCGCGATCGCGGCGCAATTGCCCCAAAGCACAAAGGCGGCCTCGGGCGCGTCGCGCTGCGATTTGGGATCGATGCAGTAGCCCGTGGGGGCGGCAAGCGTCAGCTTCCCACCCAAGACAGTGACCCGATGTTGCGGGGATTTCGACTTCGCAACCGGCAGGTCGGCCATGCAGCCGGACAGCACCGTTGCCGCAAGCGTCATCGCCAAGGCCAGAGCTGTTCCGCGTCGCATATGGTCCCCCGTTCACGGAATTGTCCTACCAATCCGGTTCCTATGATCGCAAGCCTTGATCGGCTTCTGCGCGCGATCGCGCCGCGTTTTGCCTTGCCCGCCCTCGTCCGGCGCGGCATCGTTCGGCGCAGGGCAAACGGAGGCGAAATGATCTATCTTGGTGTGGATGGGGGCGGCAGCGGCTGCCGCGCGGTTCTGGCCGATGCTGCGGGTCAGGTGCTGGCGCGGGCCGAAGGTGGGCCCGCCAATATCGCCTCCGATTTTGCGGCATCGCTTGGCAATCTCGAAGCGATTGTACGCGAGGTTCTTGGGTCGCATCCGACCGAAGATTTACGCGCGGTTTTGGGGCTCGCTGGCGCAAACCTGTCGGGCGCGGGCGATCGGCTGGCCACCGCTTTGCCGTTTCGGGCCCGGGTTGTGCAGGATATCGCCACCTCCTTGCGGGGCGCGTTGGGCAAAGGTGACGGGATTGTTGCGGCAATTGGCACCGGCTCCGTTTTTGCGCGGCAATTGAACGGAGAGGTTAAGGCGATTGGCGGCTGGGGCTTTCGCTTGGGCGACGAGGCTTCGGGCGCGTGGATGGGGCGGTTGATGCTGAACCGGATCACGCGGATGGTGGATGGCTATGTGCCACGGACCCCCTTGGCCGAAACGGTCTTGGCCAAGCTGGGCGGCGGGCCGGGGCTTGTCGATTTTTCCTTGACGAAAACGCCCGGGGATCACGCGCGGCTTGTGCATTTTATGGCGGACGCGCTGGACGATCCGCTGACGCAAGAGATCATGGCCGAGACGCAGGCGGAATTGCGCCGCGCGATTGGCCTTTTGCAGAAGGACCCGCCGTTGCCCGTGGTGTGGCAAGGGGGCTTGGGGGCGACACTGGCGCTACCGGATTGGCCGCGCGCTGCGCCTTTGGGCACGGCGGTTGACGGCGCGCTGGCGATGGCGATGGATGCGGCGACATGGGCAGAGTGATCTTTGCTGGCGCGCGGCTTTTTGACGGCGCAGCGTTCCATGAAGGTCAGGCCCTTGTCACTCGCGCGGGCCAAATCGAAGCCATCGTGCCCGAGGCACAGCGGCCCGAGGGGCAACAGATCGTGCTGAAGGGTGGGGTTCTGGCCCCGGGGCTGATCGATTTGCAAGTGAACGGCGGTGGCGGGGTGATGCTAGGCGCAGGCGCGGAGCCGCTCGAAGAAATTGCCACGATTTGCGCGGCCCATGCTGCCTTGGGCGCGACAGGGGTTCTGCCAACGCTTATCACCACCTCGGCGGCGCAGACGCGACGGGTGTTGGCGGCGGGCGTGGCGGCGGTGGGCCGGGTGTCGGGCTTCTTGGGGCTGCATCTCGAAGGCCCGCATCTGGACCTAAAACGCCCCGGTTGCCATCCGGCCGAACATATCCGGCCAATGGATCAAGACGATCTTGAAACCTTGTGCGAGGCGCGGGCGGGCTTGCCCGCGCTCATGCTGACGGTGGCCCCTGCCTCGGTCACGCCCGACCAGATTGCCCGTCTGACCGAGGCGGGTGTGGTGGTGTTTTTGGGCCATGCCGATTGCAGCTTTGCCGAGGCCGAAGCCGCAAAGCAGGCAGGCGCGCAAGGTGTGACGCATCTGTTCAACGCGATGAGCCAGCTTGGCTCGCGTGAGCCCGGTTTGGTTGGCGCGGCGCTCAGTCTGCCTTTGGCAACAGGGCTGATCGCCGATGGTATTCATGTGGCGCCGCAAACCGCCAAGCTGGCCCTGCAATTGGCCGGGGAGCGGATGTTCCTTGTCACCGATGCGATGGCGGTGGCGGGCACTGATCTGACGGCTTTCGATCTGGCGGGGCAGCGCATCTTGCGGGCCGATGGCGCGCTGCGCACCGAAAACGGCACCTTGGCGGGGGCCGATCTCAGCTTGCCGCAAGCCTTGCGGTTTTGCATCGACAGGCTTGGCCTGTCGCCCGCGCAGGCCCTGGCGATGATGACCGCGCGCCCCGCGCAGGTGATCGGGGCCAAGGCCGGGCGGCTATCGCCCGGTCTGCCCGCCGATCTGGTGCATTTCAACGAGGATTGGCGGCTTGCCCGCGTCTGGCAGCGTGGGGTCGCGCGTCAGGCGAAATCCGAAACATCATAGCCTTGGATGTAAAGCAGCGCCGACAGATCGCCGTGGTTGATCCGAATATCGCATTGGCTTGCGACCGAGGGTTTGGCATGAAGCGCCACACCGGCCCCCGCGAGGGTCAGCATACCCAAATCGTTCGCACCATCGCCCACCGCCATCACCTGTTCGGGCGCAAGACCCAGCCGGGCGGTGATGTCATGGAAGGCCTGCACCTTGGCCTCGCGCCCCAAAATCGGTGTGACCGGGATGCCGGTCAGCGTGCCGTTTTCCACCCCCAGCACATTGGCGCGATGCTCATCGAAGCCCAAAGTTTCGGCGACATGGGCCGTAAAGGCTGTGAACCCGCCTGAGACCAGCGCGCAATAGGCCCCATTTGCCTTCATCGTGCGCAAAAGATCGTGCGCGCCCGGCATGAAGGTGATGCGTTCGGCTATCACCCGGGCGATCACGCTTTCGGGCAGGCCGGTCAAAAGCCCCAGCCGCTCGGTCAGCGCGCCTTCGAAGTCCAATTCGCCATTCATTGCGCGGGCGGTGATTTCGCTTACCTGCGCGCCGACACCCGCCACATCGGCCAGTTCATCAATGCATTCTTGCTGGATCATCGTGCTGTCCATATCGGCCAGCAGCATCTGTTTGCGCCGCCCGGCGGCAGGTTGCACGACAAGGTCGATCCCCAGCCCTTGAAGGTCTTGCCAGACCTGCCAGCGATTGTCGGGCACCGACTCCAGTTCGAATTCGGCCGCGATACCGGGGGCCAGCCAGCGCATCTCGCCGCCCCCCCATGCATTGCGCAGCGAATCGGCCGTAACGGCGTTCAGATTGGCGGCTTTGGGGTCAGAAAGCAGGGTGGCAATGAACATGGGCGATATCCGGGCTGTTTCCGATAGTGGAAAGTTGTGTCGCAATTCGGGTCAGATGCGACGCTTTAGCGTCATTTTGCGTATTGTGCCAGTGCAGCGAAACCTATACCAGCAACGGCGGGACACCCCTCCCCAACGAGGGGCGCTTATCTGGAAGGATAGCTTATATGGCTAGTTCTATGACTGCTCCGGCGACGCGGCCGGCGAATCCGCGTTTTTCTTCGGGCCCCTGCACGAAGATCCCTGGTTACTCCCTCGACATGCTTGCTGATGCGCCGTTGGGCCGGTCGCACCGCGCCGCGGTTGGTAAAGCCAAGCTGAAAGAGGCGATTGACCTGACCCGTGAAATTCTGGGCGTGCCGGCGGATTACCGCATCGGTATCGTCCCCGCCTCGGACACCGGCGCTGTTGAAATGGCGCTCTGGTCGCTTCTGGGCGCCCGCAAAGCGACCATGTGCGCTTGGGAAAGCTTTGGCTCCGGCTGGGTCACCGATGTGGTGAAACAGCTCAAAATCGATGCCGAAGTGAAAGAAGCTGGCTACGGCGATATCGTCGATTTTGCCACCGTCGATTTTAATACAGACGTTGTGTTCACGTGGAACGGCACCACCTCGGGCGTGCGTGTGCCTAATGGCGATGCTATCCCGGCGGACCGCGAAGGCCTGACCATCTGTGACGCCACCTCGGCCGCTTTCGCGATGGATTTGCCGTGGGATAAGCTCGATGTCACCACCTTCTCGTGGCAAAAAGTCCTGGGCGGTGAAGGTGGTCATGGTGTGCTGATCCTGTCCCCGCGCGCTGTGGAACGGCTTGAAAGCTACACCCCCGCGTGGCCGCTGCCGAAAATCTTCCGCATGACCAAAGGCGGCAAGCTGATCGAAGGCATTTTCAAAGGGGAGACGATCAATACCCCCTCGATGCTTTGCGTTGAAGATTACCTTGTGTCGCTGAAATGGGCGCAAACCGTGGGCGGGCTGAAAGGCCTTGTCGACCGTGCCGCTGCCAATGCCAAAGTGGTGTGGGATTTCTGCGCCGCAAATGACTGGATCGCGAACCTTGCCAATGACCCGGCGACGGCTTCGACCACCAGCGTTTGCGTTAAGTTCACCGATGACCGCATCAAAGACGGTGCCGCCTTTGCGAAAGCCGTGGCCAAGCGGCTGGAAAACGAAGGCGTTGCGCTGGACATGGGGGCCTATCGCGATGCCCCCGCAGGCTTGCGCATCTGGTGTGGCTCGACGGTGGAAACCGCCGATGTCGAAGCGCTGATGCCGTGGCTTGCTTACGCTTTTGAAGCGGAAATCGCGGCGCAAGCCTGATTTTACGCCTGATCTGTGAACGCGATGGGCGCATACGGCGCCCATCCTTCCTAAATTTTCCGAATATTCAGGAGCCCTAGACATGGCCCCCAAGGTTCTCATCTCCGACGCCCTCTCTGAAGCTGCCGTGCAAATCTTCCGTGATCGCGGCATCGAGGTCGACTTCCAGCCGAAACTTGGCAAAGACAAAGAAAAACTGGCCGAGATCATCGGCAATTACGATGGTCTGGCGATCCGTTCGGCCACCAAGGCGACGGCTGCACTGCTTGAAAAAGCCACCAACCTCAAGGTGATCGGCCGCGCTGGGATCGGTGTCGACAACGTCGATAAAGAAGCCGCGTCGAAAAAGGGCATCATTGTGATGAACACGCCCTTCGGCAACATGATCACCACCGCCGAACATGCGATTGCGATGATGTTCGCCGTCGCGCGCCAAATTCCCGAAGCCTCCGAATCGACCCATGCGGGCAAATGGGAAAAGTCGAAATTCATGGGTGTCGAACTGACCGGCAAGACGCTCGGTGTGATCGGCGCGGGCAACATTGGCGGGATCGTGTGCGACCGCGCCAAGGGGCTGAAAATGAAAGTCGTCGCCTATGACCCCTTCCTTGGCGAGGAAAAGGCGCAGAAGATGGGCGTCGAAAAGGTCGAACTGGAAGACCTTCTCAAGCGCGCCGATTTCATCACGTTGCACGTGCCGCTGACCGACAGCACCCGCAACATCCTGAGCCGCGAAAACCTTGCCAAAACCAAGCCGGGTGTGCGCATCATCAACTGCGCCCGTGGCGGTCTGGTCGATGAAGAGGCGCTGGCCGAAATGCTGAAATCGGGCCATGTCGCGGGCGCTGCCTTTGACGTGTTCTCGGTCGAACCGGCCACCGACAATCCGCTTTTCAACCTGCCCAACGTCGTGTGCACCCCGCACCTTGGCGCCTCCACCTCGGAAGCCCAAGAAAACGTCGCGCTGCAAGTGGCCGAGCAGATGTCGAACTACCTGCTGGATGGGGCTGTTGAAAACGCGCTCAACATGCCGTCGATGACCGCCGAAGAAGCCAAGGTCATGGGCCCGTGGGTCAAATTGGCCGAATATCTGGGCGCCTTCATCGGTCAGATGACCGATGAGCCGGTCAAGGCGATCAACATCACCTATGACGGGTCCGCCTCGGGCATGAACCTCAAGGCGCTTGATTGCGCGGTGATCGCGGGCATCATGAGCCGTGCGAACCCCGATGTGAACATGGTCTCGGCCCCGGTGATCGCGAAAGAACGCGGCATCAAAATCTCAACCACAACGCAAGACAAATCGGGCGTGTTCGACGGCTATATCAAAGTGACCGTGGTCACCGAAAAGCGCGAGCGCTCCATCGCGGGCACCTGCTTCTCGGATGGCAAGCCGCGCTTCATCCAGATCAAGGGCATCACCATCGACGCCGAGGTGGGCCGACATATGCTTTACACCACCAACAAGGACGTGCCGGGCATCATCGGCACGCTGGGCACGATGCTGGGCAAGCATGGCGCGAACGTTGCCAACTTTACCCTTGGCCGCTCGGCGGCGGGTGGCGAAGCCATTGCCATTGCTTACCTGGATGAGACGCTGGGCGAAGCAGCGGTTGCCGATCTGGAAGCGACCGGCCTGTTCCAGCAGGTGAAACCGTTGGAATTCAACATCGGTTGAGCTAGGTAACGTAAGGTAATCGAGGCCCTCCGCGACCGCGGGGGGCCTTTTCCATTGGAGAGACTATGCAGACCTACGCAATTGGCGACATCCACGGCCAATATGACCTGATGCTGCGCGCTTTTGAGATGATCGAGAAAGACCGCGCCGAAAATGGCGCCGCCGACAGCCCTGTGGTGGTGCTGGGCGATTTGTGCGACCGCGGCCCGAAATCGGCGCAGGTGATCGCGCATCTTTGCAAGACGCAAGGCCAAGATGACCGGCTTGTGGTGATCAAGGGCAATCACGACCGGATGTTTACGCTGTTCCTTGCCGACCCATGGGCACGCGACCCGCGGTTGCGCGCCGAATTCACTTGGTTGCATCCGCGCCTTGGTGGGCCCCAAACGCTCGAAAGTTATGGCATCCGCGAGCCCGGCAACCGCCCTGTCGATCAGATCCATACCGAGGCTTTGGCTGCCGTTCCCGCCGAGGAACGCATTTGGGCGGCGAACTTGCCCACCAGCTACACGCGCGGCGACGCGATTTTCGTGCATGCGGGCATTCGTCCGGGCGTGCCCTTGCAACAGCAAGTCGAGGATGATCTGTGCTGGATCAGGGGCGATTTCTTGACCGATACGCGCGACCATGGTGCGTTGATCGTGCATGGCCATACCGCGCTGGATGAGCCCACCCATTACGGCAACCGCCTCAATCTGGACAGTTCGGCCGGTTACGGTGGTCCCCTTTCCACGGCGGTGATCGAGGGGCGCGAAGCGTGGCTTCTAACCCCCGAAGGGCGCAAGCCGCTTGAGCCCGTGCTGTTGGAACCCATGGTTCGTTAACCCTTTGCGCCGATGCTAGGGCATCGCGGATCAAAGGGTGTCGCAATGAAACATGGTGCAAAGGCAGAACTGATCGGGCGCTGGGAAATGACCGCGCCCAAGGGCAGCAATTCTGGCCGGGCGCGGTTGTGCCTGATTTGGCGTCTTGTTGCCTGACGTTCCGTCACGCGGGTCTTCGATGCTGTTCCCGGCGTTTGCGCAGGGGTAACCTTCGCGTAACGGCACGGGAGGGTTCACATGACTGGCATCGTCATTCTAGCGGGGGCACGCACCGCCATTGGCAGTTTTGGCGGCGGTCTTTCGGGTTTCGCACCGATTGATCTGGCCACGCATGTGACCCGTGCCGCACTGGATCGCGCCGCCGTGTCGGCACAGCAGATCGATCAGGTCGTCTTCGGTCATATCCTGAACACTGAACCGCGCGACATGTATCTGTCGCGCGTCGCAGCGGTGCAGGTGGGCGTGCCGGTCGAAACCCCGGCGATGAACGTCAACCGGCTGTGCGGCTCGGGTGTGCAGGCGGTGGTGTCGGCGGCGCAAGCGCTGATGCTGGGAGAAGGGGATTTCGCCCTTGCCGGCGGGGCCGAGGTGATGAGCCGCGCACCCTATATTTTGCAAACCGCGCGCTTTGGTCAGAAAATGGGCGATACCAAAGCGCTCGATATGATGACCGGCGCGCTTACCTGTCCCTTTGGCACCGGGCATATGGGGATCACGGCGGAAAATGTGGCCCGCGATTTCGGCATTTCGCGCGAAGCGCAGGATGCCTTTGCGCTTGAAAGCCAGCGCCGGGCGGCGGCGGCCATCGCAGCGGGGGATTTCATGGCCGAAATCGCCCCGATTGAGGTGACCGGGCGCAATGGCACAGTGCTGTTCGACCGGGATGAGCACCCCAAGCCAACCACGGCTGAAAAGCTGGCAGCGCTGAAACCGGCCTTTCTCAAAGAGGGGACGGTCACCCCCGGCAATGCGAGCGGCATCAATGATGGGGCGGCGGCGTTGGTCTTGGCGCGTGAAAAGGCGGCGCTGGCCCACGGGCTCAAGCCGCTGGCGCGGATCATCGGGTCCGCCGTGGCCGGTGTGCGGCCCGAGGTGATGGGGCTAGGGCCGATCCCGGCGGTGCGGCGGCTGTGCGAAACAACCGGCCTTGGGATTGACGCTTTCGACGTGATCGAAAGCAACGAGGCGTTCGCGGCGCAGGCCTTGGCGGTGTCGCAGGAATTGGGTCTTGATCCGGCCAGGGTGAACCCCGATGGCGGAGCGATCGCTCTAGGCCATCCGGTAGGGGCGACCGGGGCAATTCTAATCGTCAAGGCACTGCACAGGTTGCAGCGCACCGGCGCGCGACGGGCCTTAATTACTATGTGCATCGGGGGCGGGCAGGGGATCGCGCTGGCGATCGAGCGGCTTTAGGGCCGCAACACAACCCGCCGATGCGCGGCACGGCCCTGCGCATCCAGCACCGTCAGGCTGACGTAACCGGGGCCGGAGAGGTTGAGCACCGTTTCACGCGCACGCGTGCCCACCAAAAGCGGCGCCCCATTGGCCAGCCATGTAAACGGCGGTTCGCCGCCGCGCAGCTTGACCACCAGCCCTTGGCCTGCGGTTTCCACCTCGGCCCCGTCGGGGGGGAACGTCACCTCGGGCGCGCCCATCACCGTTTCCGCAAAGGCGGCATCGCGCGGGCGAAAGCGTTGCAACGGTTGCGGCAGCCGGGCATTCGGCAGCAATAGCGTGGCAGGCGGTGGCGGGGGCAGCTGGGCGCGTTCGGGCCCCAGCCGATCAAACAGTTCAAACAGCACGGGCGCCGCCAGATCGCCGCCAAAGGCCCCGGGCACCGGCGTGCCATCCGCGCGCCCCATCCAGACGCCCGCGACATGGTGCCCATCGAACCCCACGGCGAGCGCATCGCGGTGCCCGTAAGAGGTGCCGGTCTTATAGGCGATCCGGTTCGGCGTGCCGCCGGGGGGCGGCGCAAGGCGTGATAAAATCTCGCCCACCTGCCACGCGGCCACCGCGCCGAACAAACGCCCCTCCAGCGGATGCGCCCGGCCCGCCTCGGCCGAAAGCGCGACCGGCTGACCAAGCCGGGCCAGCGCGGCATAGGCCTGCACAAGGTCTTGCAGGTTGATCCCCAACCCGCCAAGGCTGACCGCCAGTCCGGGCGGCGCAGAGCTGGGCAGCGCTGGTTGCGCGCCCGCGCGGCGCAAACTGGCCGGCAACCGTTCCGGCCCCAAAGCCTCGGTCAGGCTGACCACGGGGATATTGAGCGATAGCGTCAGCGCTTGGCGCATGGTGACCGTGCCGCGAAATTCCCGGTCAAAGTTTTGCGGGCGCCACGGGCCAAAGGCGATGGGGCGATCTTCGATCAGGGTCTCGGGATGGGCCAGACCATCGTCAAAGGCCAGCGCATAGACAAAGGGTTTGAGCGTGGAGCCGGGCGAGCGGGGCGCTTGGCTCAGATCCACAAAACCGGCGCGCGCGCTGTCGGTCCAAGCGGCGCCGCCGACCTCGGCCAAAATTTCGCCGGTCTGGTGATCGGCCAGCACCATTGCCACCGACACTTGTCCAACCTGCCCCCGCACGGCGCGCCGTGCCAGCTTTTCCGCCGCGCGTTGCAGTTGCGGATCGATGCTTGTCTCGATCCGCGTGCCCTTGGGGGCGGCGGCAGATAGGCGTTCGGTCAGATGCGGCGCAAGCGCCGGAAAGGCGCGCCTTTGCGCCGGGATCGGTTCGGCCCGTGCCGCAAATGTGCTGTCTGGCGTCAGCACCCCGGCTTGGGAGAGCCGGTCCAGAACCCGGTCCCGTGCCTCTTTGGCGGCGCGCGGGTGCCGGTCCGGGCGGCGCGTTTCGGGCGATTGCGGCAAAGCGATCAATAGCGCGGTCTGTGCGGGTGTCAGCCGACGCGGCTCTTTGCCAAACCATGCCAGCGCAGCGGCCCGCAGCCCTTCAATATTGCCGCCATAA
Organism: Rhodobacter sp. TJ_12; assembly: GCF_020023995.1. GTDB lineage: Bacteria > Pseudomonadota > Alphaproteobacteria > Rhodobacterales > Rhodobacteraceae > Rhodobacter. The sequence continues at coordinate 19,148 of NZ_NRRD01000023.1, forward strand.
GGGGCAAGGCGCAGATAGAGATCAAGGATCTGATCCTTGTTTAGCTTCCGTTCAAGCGCCAGCGCCAACCGCGCCTGCCGGGCTTTGCCTGCCAGCGTGCCGGTGGGCCCATCTTCCAAAAGCCGCGCCACCTGCATCGTCAGCGTCGAGGCCCCCGAGACGACATGGCCATTCCAAACGACTTGGCCTGCGGCGCGCAAAACCGCCCAAGGGTCGACCCCGGCATGGTGGCGAAACCGGCGATCTTCATAGGCGATCAGGGCGTCTAAATAGGCTTGGTCGACGGGTCCGGGGGCCAGCCGCCAGCGCCCATCGGCCACGGCGAAGGCCCGCAGCAAGCTGCCATCGCGGGCCAGAACCTCTGTGCCGACCGGGACGCGAAGCGGTGGCAGCGGGGTGGTCGCCACCCAATCGTCAAAGGCATCACGCCCCCCCGCCACCAAAGCTAGGCCAAGGGCAGCGGCAAAGAATAGCCTTGGCCTGACGCGCGGTCGTCTCACTCGATCCGCACCATCCCGGTCGCCCCATGCGCGCGCATTTCGGGGCGATACATATCCTCGACCGAGGCGGCAGGATGCAGGAACCGGCCGGGGCTGACGGCACGCACGATATAGGCCAGCCGAAACGGTTGTTTCGAGCGCCAGTCAATCGCGGCCAAGAACTGGTCTTGCCGGAATTCCGTCATGCGCGGATTGCCCGTCAGATCGAGCCAATCGAGCGCGGCCACATCGCCCCCGCGCAAAAGGTTCGGGTTGTCAATTTCAAACCCGGCGGGCAGCGGGTCCGCCACCATCAGCCGCGCTTCGCGATAGCCTTGCGGGCGCACTTCCAGCACGGTCACAAGCCGCGTGCCTTGCGCCACAAGGCCGGGATCAACTGCCTCGCCATCCAGCGTGTAATAGCTACGCGAAATCGCCCAGCCATTACCGCCTGCGGGTTCGGGCACTTCGGGCGCGCCCACGGTGGTCAGCGTCAGCGTCGTGGCCCGCGCGCCGGTATTGGCAATGGCCAGGGACCGGCCCGCCGTTTGCGCATCGATCACCTTGACCAAGGGGCCCTCGGCAGGCTGGCCATCCACGGTCAGCCCTTCGGTGCCGGGTCGGTCGATCAGCGCATGGGCTGCCAAAAGCGTCCAAGTCGCTTCCTGCGTCGACAGGGGCGTTTGCCCCAAGCGACGCATGACAGAGATGCCAACGCTGTCCATATCCACGGCCTGCGAGCCCGCTTCCGAGGCCAGCGCCAGCACCGCCGCGCTGTCGCGCAATTGCGTGCCGTAATCATCGCGCCAGCCGGTCTTTTCATTGCCCTGATCGCGGATCATACGGCCCGCGCGGGCAAACATCGCATCGGCCCGGGTCTGATCGCCATAAGAGGCCAGCGCCGCGCCCAATTGCGCCGCCGCCAAAGGTGTGGCGAAATCGTCGCCCTTCACATCGGCATAATAGCGCAGATCGCCGACTGCCGCCGCCCCTTCGCGCGCCAGCACCATCAGTTGATAGGCCAGATCGCGCCCGCCCCCGTTTGCGCCCGCATCGAAATCGGGCGCGTAATTGACCTGATTGCGCAGATTGTCGAGCGCATTGCGAAACGCGCTGTCGGGGACGGTATAGCCCGCCTTGCGCGCCCGGCTCAGGAAGTCGGTGACATAGGCATCCAGCCAGCCATCGCCCGCATTCGCGTGCCATAGCCCAAAGGCGCCAGAGGCATCTTGATTGGTCAGCACCTTGCGAATGGCCATATCGATCCGGGTGTCCAGATCCTTGGGCGCGGCCAGTTCCATCGCCTCAGCCACCGAAGAAAGATACAGCAGCGGCATCGCCTTGGAGGTGACCTGTTCGGTGCAGCCATAGGGGTAACGGTCCAGCGCGGCCAAAAGCGCAGGGGCCTCAAACCGCGCCAGCGGGCCAGAGGCCAGCGTGGCGCGTGCCGATCCGGGCAGGAAGCCGGCAAAAACATTGGCGTCAAAGGTGAAAGTTTCCCCCGCCGCGAGGTCAAACCGCGATTGCCGCGCCACCTCGGGGCTTTGGCTTTTTACCTCTAGCTTGAGCGTCTTTTCCAGCAGCCTGCCATCGGGTGTGGCCAGCGCGACGCGCAATTCCTGCACACCTTCGGCCATCGGCGCGCTGAGCGGCACTTCGATTTCGGTCTTGCCCAGATCGGCCAGATCGACACCCGAGGGCGCGGCGCCAAGGCGCATCCCGGCAGAGCTTACATCCAGCCCCATCCGCCCCGAGGGCCCACTGGCATGGACGATTTCCAACAACAGCCGTGATGTATCGCCCGGTGCCATGAAACGCGGCAGCGAGGCGGTGACGACGACCGGATCGCGCACCAGCACATCTTGGCTGGCTTGGCCGACCCCGGTTTTCGACCAGACCACCGCAGACAGCCGCACCGTGCCGTTAAAAGCAGGCATGTCGAAGCTGGTGTGGATCATCCCGTTTTCATCGGCCGTCAAAGCGCCCGAGACATAGGCCACCAGTTCCTCGGTCGGGGGGGGCGCTTGCATCGACATCTCGCGCGCAGCATCGCCGCCCGACCGGATTACGCCCGCCTCGCCCGCGCGGCCATCGATCAACCGCCCGTAAATGTCGCGCAGACCAACGCCCAGCCGCCGCTGGCCAAAGTAATGCGCCTGCGGATCGGGGACCTTGAAACCGGTCAGGTTCAAAATTCCCAGATCAACCGCCGCAATCGTGGCATGCACGGTTTCGCCCGGTGCGACCCCCGCGACTTTCAGCGTCACCGGCATCGGTGCGCGGGGTTCAGAGGTGTCGGGCATGTCAAACTGCACTTTAAGCGCCCGCTGACCCGGATCGACCTTGGCATAGGCCAGCCCCAGCGCCCGGTTCGGCGCGCGGGTGGGGGCGTCATCGGCCAAGGGTCGCAGGACCGATGCGGTGACGTAAGCGCCCGCGCCCCACTCTTCGGTCACAGGCAAGGTGATCTGATTCTCGCCCTCAGTCACCGCGACGGCTTCAAGCGCGATCACCCGGTTCGAAAGCACCGACACCAGCGCCATGCCATTGGCGGGCGCGACCACGCGCAAATTGGCCGTATCGCCCGCTTTGTAGGTGGGTTGGTCCAGCGAAAGCTGCAACCGGTCGGGGCTGGTCAGCACATCGGCGGGCGCATACCAGCCCGCATCGAACCCGTAGCTAGCCACCACCTCACCGGCGCCGTTTTCCAGCACAAGCTCATACTGGCCCCAGTCCACCTTGGCCGAGATCGCAAGCGGCGCAGCGGTGCCGGTGGTGCCATTGCCCTCGGCCACGCGGGTGCGATGGGTCACCGGTTCCCAATTCCATGACCCGTCTATCGCATACCATTGATACCGCGTCTCAACCCGGTTGAGCGTCCAGCGCAGGGGCTGCGCCACTGGGGTCAGCCGATCATTCAGCGCCACAACCTCAAAGCCCGCCTGCGCGCCTTCGGCCACGGTGTCGCCCTCAAACAAGGGTCTGATCCCAACCACCGGCGCGGGCGGCATGACAAGACGCGAAATCCGCCGCTCTACTGGGCGGCCAGAGCCCTCGCGCACCCGCAGGGTGAAGGTTGCCTGCAAGGGGCGGCCTTGCTCAAAGCCGTAATCCGGAATCTCGGCCCAAATATCGGCATGGCCCTGCGCATCGGTTTCGGCGCTGTCCAGACCGCCCCAAGTGGTTTCGCTGGGCTCGTCATGGCGGCCAAAGCGATAGGCTTCATAGCTGGGCACGGCGGTCGCGGCGCGCATTGTCAGATCGCCTTCGACCTCAAGCCCCGCGCCCGGCGCGCCGAACAGATAGCGCGCATCCAGCCCGATCTTCGGAAGATCGCCGCCGGCCAGCACGCCGTCGGGCAGGCTCAGCGTGAAATCGATCCGTTCGGGCAGGAAGTCTTCGACCAGCAGTTTCGTCGTGGCCAGTGGCGCGGCTTTGGGATCGGCGAAAAGATCCAGACGCCATGTGCCGCGCGGGGCCTGCGCCCCAAGGGGCAGGGCCACCAGGTGCCCGCCATCGCCCACATCTTCGGTCAGGGCGCGAATGTATTCGACACCATCGGGGCGCATCAGCACTGCCGTCAGCGGCAGGCCCGCCAGCGCGGTGGCCGTGGCATCGCGTGCCAGCGCGGTCGCATGAATCGTTTCGCTCACCCGATAGGCGCCGCGATCGGTGGTCAAAAATACATCAATCGCCGGGGCGGCGGGCCGTCCTTCGACGCCGCGATCCGACAGATCAAATTCGGCATCCGAAAGTGAAAGGAAGGCCAGATCTTCGCCCCGCGTGACCGAGACAAGACCCGGCGCCAGATTGCCCTTGCCCGTGGTCAGTTCCGGTGCGAAACGGGCAAGACCCATGATATCGGTTTGGGCCGTGGCGATGACGCTGTTGCCTTTGGACACAAGCTCCACATCGGCTCCGGCCACCGCCGCCGCATCGGAAAGACCGCGCACCGCCACAGTTAGCCCATCGGTGCCCGAAAAGGTGCTAAGGCCCAGATCGGAAATGGCAAACCATTGTCCGGCGGGCGGATTTTCATAGTCATCCGCGCCGGGCACCGACGCGACCAGCACATAAACCCCCGCGCCCAGCGGCCCGGTCACCTCTTGCACCGGCAGGCGGGTGGTCATGTCGCGGTTGACCTGCATTTTCACATCGGCGGTGCCGTGCCAAACCTCTTCGGCCATCTGCCCGGCAAAGTAATCCAGCCCCCAACTGTCAAGCGAGCGGGCAAAGAATCCCTCGCGCATGGCCGCGATCAGGTTGCGGTCAGACACACGCAGGATTTTCAGATCAAGATGTTCCAGATTGACGGTCTGCACCGGCACCCCGGTATCGGCCCCGCGCGGCAAGATATAGGCGCGCCCCGGAAAGCTGACCGCGGGGGAACGGTCGCGCACATAGGCCGTGATCGTCACATCCTTGCCCAAAGTTGTGCCCTCGGCATCGGGCAGGCCCTTGCGGAACGTCAGCGCCAAGCGCTCGCCATGATCCATGCCGCTGACACAGATCTGGTTGTTTTCCGCCTCGACGGTCAGCCCCGGTTTGGGCAGTTGCACGAAGCTTGCGTAATCCACCCCGCGCTTGGCGAGCTTTTCTGAAAAGGTGGCGCAGATGCGCGGGCTGGCGCTGTCGGCCTCCACCGTATGTTCGGCCATGCGAAAGCCATATTTTCCCTCGGCCGAATCCAGCGCGGCGGCGATCTCTTGGCGATTCGAAAGGGTTACGGCCAGCCGCAGCGCGGCCAACATTTCCTTGGTGCGGCGCGCCTTTTCCAGCGCTTGCGACATGACCAAAAGCGCCTGCGCCTGTGTGGCGGCATTGGGGGCGCGCAAATACCCGTTCACCGCAGCTGTCACCTGACGCGATGCAGCCGCGCTTGTTTCGCTCATGCGCAGTCCGATCGTGGCATAATCGATCCACAGATCGGCGGCATCGTTGAGCACCAAGAGCGCGCCGGTCAGGGCCAGCATCCGCGCCCGGTCGCCGCCTTCGCGTGCGGCTTGCAGCGCGCGCTGCAATTCCTCGACCGAGGCGAAATTCGTCATGTGCCGGCGCCCCATGGCATCGGCCAGATCGCTGGCCGCGGAAAGCGTGCCACCGCGCAAGAAGCCAAGGTCGGCGGCGCGGTCGCGCGCCCGCGCCTCGGTGCCCCGTGCTGCAGGGATCACAACGCCCGAATAGGCCCCTTGGTAAGGCGACATGCCGGTGATGTCGGCTTTGGGAAAACAGGAATTGTTGCGGGCGTTGAAGGTGATCGCCTCGCAGGTCGGGTCAGCGAGACAAGCGGCCTGACAGGCTTCCAAAGATGTATTGAAAATTTGTGCAAGGTCGCGCCCGGCAAGGTCCATTCCTTCGGCAATAGACAGACGCTTGGCCGGGGTCAGAGGACGGTCCTGTGCCGCGCCCGGCAGCGCCGTCAGAAGCGAAAGTGACAAGGCGAGCAAAGCTTTGGGAAAATGCATTGGACCCTCCAAGATGTGCGCCAAGAGCGTCTCATGCATAGGAATTTCGATCAACGACCAAGCGCGTGGCGAAACAGTGTTAACCGCAAATTCACGCAAATGGCCGAGTTTCTGCATAAAGAATTTGGACGGGTGCCGGGCATGGAAGCCGCGTTGTCGGAAAAATTGGCGCAAGAGCGTCGCGCGCGGTTGGCCGCAGAGCGGCTGCTGGAGCAAAAAAAGCGGGAACTTTTCGCCGCAAATCAAAAGCTTGCGCTACATGCGCGGGCGCTTTCAGATCAGATCGTCAAGCAACGCCACGGGCTTCAGGTGGCGCTGACCGAGGCGGCCTCTCTCAAAGGGGAAAACCACCGGGTGCGCGGCGACCTGGAGCGCGCGGAATCGGTGGCGATGATCGCGCAGCGTCGCCTGTGGGATGCGCTTGAAACGATTCAGGACGGCTTTGCCGTCTATGACAGCGATTTGCGTCTGGTGGTGGCGAACAAGGCCTATCTGTCTTTTTTCCATGGGGAAATCGCCGTGACCGCCGGGGTCACCTATGATTCGGTGCTCAAGATCGTGGCGAGTCATCAGATGGTCGATATGGATGGGCGTGACCCGCTGGATTGGCACCATGACATGATCGCCCGGATCAAGCGCGAGCAGATCGAGCCGATGGTGCTGCGCACCCGCGAGGGCCGCCATATCAAGATGATCGACCGCTGGGGCGAAGACGGCGACCTTGTCTGTCTGTCGCAAGACATCACCCATATCATCGAGCGTGAACGCGAATTGGAAGAGGCCCGCAACAAGGCCGAAGCCGCGAACCGCGCCAAATCTGCCTTCTTGGCCAATATGAGCCACGAAATCCGCACCCCGATGAATGGGGTTGTCGGCATGGCCGAGCTGATGGCCGAGACCGATCTGACCGAGGAACAGCAGCTCTATGCCGAAACGATCCGGTCTTCGGGCGAAGCGCTGCTGACGATCATCAATGACGTTTTGGATTATTCCAAAATCGAGGCAGAGCGGCTGCGCCTTTACCCCGAGCAGTTTGATCTGGAACGGTGTCTGCACGAAATCATGGTGCTGTTGCAGCCCACGGCGAAAGATAAGGGGCTCAAGCTTCTGGTCGATTACGATCTGTTCCTGCCCACCCGGTTCATTGCCGATCCGGGGCGGATGCGCCAGATTCTGACCAACCTGATCGGCAATGCAGTGAAATTCACCCACACAGGTCATGTTTTGGCCCGTGTCGTCGGCTTTGAGCGGGACGATGACAGTTTTGAACTCCATGTCACGGTCGAGGATACCGGGATCGGCATTTCGCCCGACAGCATCGATCACGTATTTGGCGAGTTCAATCAGGTCGAAAGCACCTCGAACCGACGGTTCGAAGGCACTGGGCTTGGCCTTGCGATCACCCGGCAGTTGGTTCTGTTGATGGGCGGCTCTGTCTGGGTCGACAGCAATCTGGGCGAAGGATCGTGTTTCGGCTTCATCGTTACCTTGCCGCGTGCCGAGCCCGCCGACCCGTTGGACCGGCCCACGCCGGCGGTCACGTTGCGCGCGGCATTGGTGGTGGATGACCTGCTGGTGAACCGGGTCATTTTGGAACGCCAGCTTGAAACCTATGGTCTAGATGTCACGCTGTGCCGCACCGGCACCGAAGCGTTAAGCGTGATCGATGATGGCGGGCAGTTCGATGTTGTGCTGACCGATCATCACATGCCCGATCTTGACGGGATCGAACTGTCCAAACGGCTGCGCGCCAAGGGGCATCACACGCCGATCCTGCTTTTGACCTCGGACAGCGATGCATTGGCGCAGGCCGAGGCCGATTGCGATCTGTTCGGCTGCCTTGAAAAACCGGTGCTGCGCTCGGATCTGTTTCGGATGCTGCAAAAAATTTCGGTTGCGCCGCCAGAAGCCGAGGCCACGCCCGAACCGCCGCCGCCGCCGCCCGCGCCGGTTAAGCGGCAGATGCGGATCTTGGCCGCCGAGGACAATCGCACCAACCAGCTTGTCTTTGGCAAGATGGTCAAGGATCTCGACATCGATCTGCGCTTTGCCGGCAATGGCCGAGAGGCGGTCGAAGAATGGAAAAACTTCGCGCCCGATCTGATCTTTATGGATATTTCGATGCCCGAAATGGATGGGCGCGAGGCCGCCCGCGCGATCCGCACGGCCGAATTCGGCACCGGCGCGCATGTGCCGATCTGTGCGCTTACGGCCCATGCGATGGAAGGTGACAGCGATTCAATCTTTGCCGCGGGGATCGACCATTATCTGACCAAGCCGCTCAAGAAGGTCGCGATCACCGAGCGGATCAAAACACATCAACCCGAAGAGGCGCGACCGGTGCTGCCCGAACTGGGGGAATGATCAGCGCGCTTCGGCGATGATTTCCAAAAAGGTCTCGGCGAAGCGTTCGAGTTTTGCCTCCCCCAAGCCACCGATCCGTTCCAGTTCGGCGCGGCTTCGGGGTTTTTTCTCTGCGATCCTGCGCAAGGTGGTGGCGGGGCAGGTCAAAAATCGATCCTGCCCGTCGGTGCCGCGTGCCAGATCGCGCTGCGCGGCCTCTAACGCATCATAAAGCGTGCCCGCTTCGCGCCCGGCCAATTTGCGCCGCGCCGGATGCACCGGCGTGGCGGCCTCGGCCCCGGCGATCACGTCCAAAAAGGCCGCGCCATAGCTTTCGAGCTTTTTCGCCCCCACGCCGCTGATCCGCGCGAATTGATCCAGTGTTTGCGGCCGGGTCTCGGCCATTTCGATCAAGGTGCGGTCGGGAAAGACCATATACGCGGGCAAGCCAGCGGTCTCGGCCAAGGCACGCCGCTTGGCCTTCAGCGCGGAGAGAAGCGGCGCATCTTCATCCGACACCAGCGCCTTGGGCACATGTTTCGCGCGGGCCTTGCGCACCAGATCGCGCCGCAACGTGATGCTTTCTTCGCCGCGCAAGATCGGGCGGGCGCGCTCGGTCATCACCAGCGCGCCATGACGCGCGGTATCAGGGCGAATGAGGTCATGTCCCTGCATTTGCCGAAACACCGCCTGCCATTGCGTTCGGGTCAGGTCTTTGCCCACGCCAAAAGTCGGTAGCCTGTCATGACCGCGCGCGGTGATCCGGTCATTGGTCTGGCCAAGCAAAATCTCGATCAGATGACCCGCGCCATAGCTTTCTTCGGTGCGCAGCGCAGCAGACAGCGCCTTGCGCACCGCCTCGGTGCCGTCAAAAAGCTCGGGCGGTGTGTCGCACAGATCGCAATTGCCGCAAGGCTCAGAACTTTCGCCGAAGTAGGAAAGGAGCCGCTGACGGCGGCAGCCCGTGGCCTCGGCCAGCCCCAAAAGTGCATTCAGCCGCCCATGATCCGCCGCTTTGCGCTCTGGCGGGGCCATGCCTTCGTCAATTTGCTGGCGACGAAAGCGGATGTCATCAGGGCCATAAAGCGTCAGCGTTTCGGCGGGTGCGCCATCGCGGCCCGCGCGACCGATTTCCTGATAATAGCCCTCGATCGATTTGGGCAGGTCGGCATGGGCGACCCAGCGGATATCGGGCTTGTCGACCCCCATCCCAAAGGCGACGGTGGCGACCACAATCAGCCCGTCCTCGCGCTGGAAACGGGTTTCGACGGCGCGGCGATCCTCGGCTTCCATTCCGCCGTGATAATGGCAGGCGGGGTGTCCCGCCTCGCGCAGCGCTTTCGCCAACTGCTCGGTCTTGGCGCGCGAGGCACAATAGACAATCCCCGATTGTCCGCGCCGCGCCGCCGCGAAATCCAAGATTTGTTTGCGCGGTTGATCCTTGGGCTCAAAGGCAAGCGCGATATTGGGCCGATCAAAGCCGCGCAAAAATGTGGCTGGCGCCTGCCCGTCAAACAGCCGGGTGACGATCTCGGCGCGGGTTTCCTCGTCCGCAGTGGCGGTAAACGCGGCCAAGGGCACATTCAGCGCGCGGCGGAGATCGCCAATGCGCAAATAATCAGGGCGGAAATCATGGCCCCATTGGGACACGCAATGCGCCTCGTCCACCGCAATCAACTGGGTGTTGGCGCGGCGCAGCAAGTTTTGCGTGCCGAGGCCCGCGAGCCGTTCGGGCGCGATATAAAGCAGCTTCAGCCGCCCGTCATCGATGGCCTGAAAAACCTCTTCGGTTTCCGCTTCGGTATTGCCCGAGGTCAGCGCGCCAGCGGCCACGCCGGCTTCGCGCAAGGACCGAACCTGATCGCGCATCAGCGCAATCAACGGCGAAATCACCACTGTCAGCCCCTCAAGGCACAGCGCAGGAAGCTGAAAACAAAGCGACTTCCCGCCGCCCGTGGGCATGATCGCCAAAGTGTTTCGCCCCGCCAGAACTGCGCGCACGATTTCCTCCTGCCCCGGACGAAAGGCATGGAATCCGAAAACCGAGGCAAGCAATGCCTCGGGCGCAGTCTCCGGCTGGGCGGGCATTTAGATGCCCAAAAGCCGCTGGATGAAGATCAGGGCGATGATCACGATCATCGGTGTCAGGTCGATGCCCTGCATCGGCGGCAAGATGCGCCGGATCGGGCCGTAAAACGGCTCCAGCGCGCGCGACAGCAGATCCCAGACCTTGTACACCAGCGGCTGGCGCATGTTCAGCACGTTAAAGCCAATGAGCCAGCTCATGATGACATGGGCCAGAATGATGAACCACAGGATCTGGAACACCAAAGACAGCGCCACCAGAACGCCATAGGGCAAGAAAGAAGTGAGCATCGGAACCCTCCGCGAGACTAGCTGACAGGTAAGCGAGCCGGGGCCGGCTTGCAACCGCCGTGAAGCCGGCATTTTCCGTAACGGGATTGTTGACCGGGCTGCTGCGCTGCGGCAAGGGGGGGGTAAGCTGAACGGAGGGGTTCATGTATCCGATCATTCGGATGGCGAAAGCCATCATCGGTTCGCGCGGCAAGCGGATGGACATTCTGGACCAGATCACCACCACGCACCGGGCTTGGCCATGGGATATCGACCCGTGGAAAGACCTCAATAACGGGCGCATCATCACGTTGTTTGATCTGGGCCGGATCGCTTTGTCAGAGCAGACCGGGCTGACCAAGGCGATGATCCGCAACCGCTGGGGGATCGTGGTGGCGGGAAATACCACGCGCTACCGCAAGCGTATCACCATGATGCAGCGGTTCGAGATGCGCACCCGGTGCCTTGGCTGGGATGCGCGGTTTTTCTACATGGAACAGGCGATGTGGCGCGGGGAAGAGTGCTGCAACCACATTCTGATCCGCGGGGCCATTACCTCCAAGGCCGGGATCGTGCCGCCGCAGCAGGTGGTCGAAGACATGGGACACAAGGGCGAAAGCCCAGAATTGCCCGCTTGGGTGCAAGCTTGGGTCGAGGCCGATCAGCACCGCCCCTGGCCCCCCGAAATGCCGCGCTAAATTCCATGGATTAGGTAAATCTTGCGCCTTTGGCCGCTTTCGGGCTTTGATCTTGGCCAATCGGGTCAGGGGGGCACAATGATCGCGGACCGCAAGCGCATCTGGGGATGGTGGTTTTTCGACTGGGCGAGCCAGCCTTATAACACGCTGTTGATCACCTTCATTTTTGCCCCTTTCATGAAGGTGTTGTTGGGCGATGGCACGACCGCGCAAACGGTCTGGGGCTATGGCGTGGGGGCCGCGGGCTTGGTGATTGCGCTGGCCTCTCCCTTCTTGGGGGCGATAGCCGATAGGGCCGGGCGGCGCTTGCCGTTCGTTTGGTTGTTTTCGCTGATGTATGTGCTGGGGGCAGCGGGCCTGTGGTTCGCGATGCCCGGAGATTTCAGCCTTATCTTGATCATGCTGTCTTTCGCGATCGGCATGATTGGCATGGAATTCGCCACCGCCTTCACCAATGCGATGCTGCCTGACCTTGCCGGGCGCGAAAACATCGGCAAGGTCTCGGGCTCTGGCTGGGCCTTTGGCTACATTGGCGGGATGCTGGCGCTGATCGTGATGCTGGTATTCATGCAAGCCAGTCCAGAGACCGGCAAAACCATGGTCGGGCTGACGCCGCTTTTCGGGCTGGATGTTGCAACGCGTGAAGACACGCGCATCGTCGGCCCGCTAACCGCAGCGTGGTATGCGGTCTTCATGATCCCATTCTTTCTATGGGTGCGCGAGACGCGCCGCGCCGATGCCGTGCCGATTGCACAGGCCACCCGGGAGGCTTGGCCCGAATTGCGCGCCACGCTGGCGCAACTGCCGAAAACACCCAGCCTGTTCGCCTATCTGGCCTCGTCGATGTTTTACCGTGATGCGCTCAACGGTATTTATACGTTTGGCGGGATCTATGCGGCGGGGGTGTTGGAGTGGTCGATCACGCAGATCGGGCTTTTTGGCATTTTGGGCACGATCACCGGCGCGACCTTTGCCTGGCTCGGCGGCAAGGCTGATGATCGCTTTGGCCCGAAGGCGGTGATTTTTGCCAATCTGATCTTGCTGACCTTGGTCACGATTGGTGTCGTGTTCATCTCGCGCCAAAGTGTGTTCGGTGTGCCCGTCCCGGCCGATAGCACCCTGCCCGATATCGCGTTTTATGTTCTGGGCGGGCTTATTGGCGCGGGCGGCGGCGCGCTGCAATCGGCCAGTCGCACGATGATGGTGCGCCAGTCCGATCCAGAAAAGATTACCGAATGTTTTGGCCTTTACGCCTTTTCGGGCAAGGCCACGGCGTTCATCGCGCCGATTTCCATTGGCGTGGTCACCGGCATCACCGGCAGCCAATCGGCCGGGATCACCCCGATCATCGTGCTTTTCGTATTGGGGGTGATCCTGCTAGGCTTCGTCAAAAGCGCGGGGGATGCCCGCACTGGCTGAGAGGAGCCCCGATGAGACCCTTCCGCCTGTTTGCCGCCGTGACTGCCTTGGCGCTGGCTGTGACCTCTGTTGAAGCCGAGCCGCTGGCGCGCACGCTTTTCGGGTCCAAATCCATGCCGGCACTTGGCGCGTCTGAGCCGATTGGCTCTTACGCGCGGGGCTGTGCGTCGGGGTTGATGCAATTGCCCGAAACCGGGCCGACGTGGCAGGCGATGCGGTTGAGCCGGAACCGCCATTGGGGCCAGCCAGAAACGCTATCTTTCATTCAAGATCTCTCGGCCTATGCGGCCACGCTGCCCGGGTGGAAAGGGCTTTATATCGGCGATATCAGCCAGCCGCGTGGCGGGCCGATGACCGGCGGGCATGCCAGCCATCAGATCGGGCTGGATGTCGATATCTGGATGCTGCCGCCGCAATCGCTGCGGCTGAGCCGGGGGCAGCGCGAAAGCCTGTCGTCGATTTCGATCCGCACGGCGGATCAGACCCGCATCAATGGCAATTGGACCCCCGCCCATGCCGCGCTGTTGAAAGCGGCGGCCCTGGACCCGCGGGTGGATCGGATCTTTGTCGCCGCAGCCGCCAAGATTGCCATGTGCAACCAAGCTACTCGGGCGGATAAGCGCTGGCTGCAAAAGATCCGCCCGTTTTATGGCCATAACTACCATTTTCATGTCCGGCTCAAATGCCCGCCCGGGTCGCGCCTGTGCCAGACGCAAAAGCCCACGGTGGCACGGTTGTCCAACGGCGGGGATGGTTGCGATGAAACCTTGAACTGGTGGGTGACCGATATGCTCAACCCGCCAAAGCCGACCGGCAAGCCGAAGAAACCAGCCAAACCCAAGCCGGTGAAGAAAAGCGCCAAAACCTATGTCATGTCGGACCTGCCCGCCCAATGCCGCACCGTTCTCGCAGCGCCCTGATCGCAGGCCTTGCCCTGCTTTTGGTGCTGGGAGTGGCGATGGGGCGCGCGGATCGCAGCCCCGCCCGTTTCAGCCAGGGCCTTCCTTTAAGGGAAGACGCCCCCGATTTCGGTGGGTTTTCGGCGCTTGAGCTTGATGCGTCGGGGCGAGAGTTCGTCGCGCTGTCCGATCGTGGAACGCTTTGGCGCGGGACACTTATCCGCGATGCGAACGAGCAGATCACCGATATTCGGTTCGCGGGCATGACGCGTTTGCACGGCCCGCGCGGGCGCCCCTTGCGAGGGGAGGCTGCTGATTCCGAAGGCTTGGCGGTGGGAGATGACGGGACCGTTCTGGTCTCGTTTGAGCGCGATGTACGGATCGGGGCTTTTGTGCGCGATATGGCGGCGGAGCTGACCTTGCCGCGTGGCCCGGCCTTTTCAACGCTGACAAAAAACAAGGAGCTTGAGGCGCTTGCGCTTGCGCCTGATGGCGCGCTTTACACCTTGCCAGAAGACCTTCCTAAGGCCGGGACGTCGCTTCCCGTTTGGCGCTTGCGGAATGGCCAGTGGACGGAGCCGTTTTCCATCTCGCGCGCGGGGGGGTGGAAACCCGTTGGCGCCGATTTCGGTCCTGACGGGCGCTTTTATCTGCTGGAGCGTGATCTGCGCGGGCTTTTGGGATTTGCCGCCCGGGTGCGGGTGTTCGAAATTTCCGGAGAAACGATTGCCGGGGGGCAGGTGGTGCTGCAAACGCCGCCCGGGCGGCATGGCAATCTGGAAGGGCTTGCAGTTTGGCGCGACCGAAGCGGCGCGATCCGGCTGACAATGGTTGCGGATGACAATTTCAGCGCCTTCATGCGCAGCGAGATTGTGGAATACAGCATTAATCCCTGAGGTTTTGCTTGACCGAACCCGGGCGCGGGCGTATGCGACGCCCCGTCCGCATGGTGCGGACCATGTCCCCGCTACCATGTAAAAACGGTGATCCAACATGCGCTACCTGCCCGGCATTCTTGCCATGGCCGCCATTGTCGTGGCCTCTAACATCCTCGTGCAATATCTTTACGGCCAATGGCTGACGCTCGGGGCCTTTACCTATCCGCTGGCCTTTCTGGTCACCGATCTGACCAACCGGCTGCAAGGCGCGCGCGCCGCGCGGCTGGTCGTGGTGTCCGGCTTCGTCGTGGGCGTGATTTGTTCGCTGATCGGCTCGCAGATCATGGGCGAATTCGGCCCGCTTGTCAGTTTCCGCGTCGCGCTGGCCTCTGGTCTGGCCTTCCTGACCGCGCAGCTGACCGATGTTTCGATCTTTAACCGGCTTCGCGCGCGCGGCGGCTGGTGGAAAGCGCCGCTGGTCTCGACCCTGATCGGCTCCAGCTTGGATACCGTGGTCTTCTTTACCGTGGCCTTTGCTGCGCAGTTGGCGTTCCTTGAGCCGGCCAATGATGTGAGCTGGGCCAATGAGGTTTTGCCGCTGTTGGGGATGGGACCGGCGGTGCCGCTTTGGGTCTCGCTTGCGCTGGCGGATTGGTGCGTAAAAATTACGCTTGCAGTCGTTGCGCTGGTGCCGTTTCGCGCAATTATTTGGCGGCTCTCGCCAAAGGTTGCGTAATTTCACTTGTCATACACCAAATCTGTGCCACCCTTTGCATATCGGCAACGCATTGAAAGGAGGTGGTCCATTGTCTAGAGTGATAGTGGAGAGAGGTGTCGGGACAGTGATGGGGGCCGAGGCCTGAGGGCAGACCCAAAGGTTTCATCCATCGCTGGGACGGAGGATCTGATCCAGACCCTAACCGGACCATCTCCGTAGATCTCGGGGGCCGCAGGGAAAAACCCGCGGCCCTTTCTCTTTGCGACTTATCGACCAAGGGGGCGTTTCCGGCCCCCTTTTTGCTGTCCGGGGGCTGGATTTGGCCGCCGCGCCGTGGCACTTCGTGGGGGTCTTGGAGGGGCCGATGGCGGAAATCGAAATTGCAGACATGACGTTCGAGCAGGCGATGGCCGCGCTTGAACAGGTGGTCAATCAGCTAGAACGCGGGGAAGTGGCTTTGGATCAGTCAATCCAACTGTCCGAACGCGGTGCATTGCTCAAAGAGCGCTGCGCAAAGCTGCTTAAAGAAGCCGAGGAACGGGTCGAAAAGATCACCCTTGGCGAAGGCGGGGTGCCCAAAGGCACGCAACCGGTGGAAGGTCTGTGATGTTCGATCAACGTCTGAAGGAAGTGCAAGACGCGGTGGAAACCGCGATGCAGGCGACGATTGCCGCTTTTCCGCAAAGCGAATTGCGTGATGCCATGGCCTATGCCGCGCAAGGCGGCAAGCGACTGCGCGCGTTCTTGGTTCTGGAATCGGCCCGTATTCATGGGCTGAGCGATGAACAGGCGATGCCCGCCGCGCTTGCGATCGAGGCATTGCATGCCTATTCGCTTGTCCATGACGATATGCCCTGCATGGATGATGATGATCTGCGCCGCGGTCAGCCTACTGTGCACCGCAAATGGGATGAGGCCACCGCCGTTTTGGTGGGGGATGCGCTGCAAACCATGGCGTTTGAGCTTTGCGCCGATCCTGTCTTGGGCGATGCCGAACATCGCATCGCGCTGGTAAAGGCCTTGGCCGAGGGGTCGGGCGCGGCGGGTATGGTCTATGGCCAAGCGCTCGATATCGCCGCCGAAACCGCCGCGACGCCGCTTTCGCTGGATGATATTATCAAGCTTCAAGCGGGCAAAACCGGGGCGCTGATTTCCTTTGCCGCGCAAGCCGGGGCCATTTTGGCGGGGGCCGATCGGGCGCCGTTTGCGGCCTATGCCAAGGCGCTGGGCCTTGCCTTTCAGATCGCCGACGACATCTTGGACGTGGAAGGCAGCGAGGAAGCGGCGGGCAAACGCCTTGGCAAGGATGCCGATGCGGGCAAGGCCACCTTCGTGTCCCACCTCGGTCTGGCGGGCGCAAAAGCCCGCGCGGCCGAATTGGTTGCCGAAGCCGTTGCGGCACTGGAGCCTTATGGCCCCGCCGCAGAACCCATGCGCGATGCCGCCCGTTTCGTGATCGCCCGCGACAAGTGATATCCCGATGAGCCACAAGCCAATCACCCCCGTTCTCGATAAGGTCCATCTGCCCTCTGACCTGAAAGCTCTCTCTGATCGTGACCTGCAACGTCTGGCCGAGGAATTGCGCGCCGAGACGATTTCGGCGGTATCGGAAACCGGGGGCCATCTGGGCGCTGGGCTTGGGGTGGTAGAACTGACCGTGGCCCTGCATGCGGTTTTTGACTGCCCGCGCGACAAGATCATCTGGGATGTGGGCCACCAATGCTACCCGCATAAAATCCTGACCGGGCGGCGCGACCGTATCCGCACGCTGCGCACCAAGGGCGGGCTGTCGGGTTTCACCAAGCGCTCTGAGAGCCCCTATGACGCCTTTGGGGCGGGGCATAGCTCCACCTCGATTTCGGCGGCAACGGGCTTCACCATGGCGCGTGAGCTGGGGTCGGAATGCGGCGATGCGATTGCGATCATTGGGGATGGCGCGCTGACCGGGGGCATGGCGTTTGAGGCGCTCAACCATGCGGGCCATCTGGGCAAGCGGATGTTCGTGGTGCTGAATGACAATGAAATGTCGATCGCACCGCCGGTGGGGGCGCTGTCGTCTTACCTGACCCGGCTTTATTCCGAAGCGCCGATGCAGGATCTTAAGGCCGTGGCCAAGGGCGCGGTCAGCCTGTTGCCCGAACCCTTCCAAGAAGGCGCGCGTCGCGCCAAGGAAATGCTCAAGGGCATGGCCGTGGGCGGCACGCTTTTCGAAGAGCTGAACTTTTCCTATGTTGGCCCGGTCGATGGGCATGATCTGGATACGCTGTTGCATCTGTTCCGCACGCTGAAGACCCGCGCACAGGGGCCGGTGCTGATCCATGCGGTGACGAAAAAGGGCAAGGGCTATGCGCCCGCCGAAAACCGCGCGGACCGCGGCCATGCGACGGCGCGGTTTGATGTGCAAACCGGCACGCAGCATAAAGCGCCCTCTAATGCGCCCAATTACACCAAGGTTTTTGCCGAAAGCCTGATCGATCAGGCGACGCGAGATGAAAAGATCGTGGCCGTCACCGCCGCGATGCCCGAGGGGACGGGCCTGAACCTTTTTGCCGAACGCTTCCCGCGCCGCTGCTTTGATGTTGGCATTGCCGAACAGCACGGCGTGACCTTTTCGGCGGGCTTGGCTGCGGGGGGCATGAAGCCGTTTTGCGCGATTTATTCCACCTTCTTGCAGCGCGGCTATGATCAGATTGTGCATGATGTGGCGATCCAGCGGCTTCCGGTGCGTTTCGCCATCGATCGGGCGGGCTTGGTGGGCGCGGATGGCGCGACCCATGCGGGCAGCTATGACATTGCGTTTATGGCGAACCTGCCGGGCATGGTGGTGATGGCGGCGGCGGATGAGGCGGAGCTTGTGCATATGGTCGCCACGGCGGCGGCGCATGACGAAGGGCCGATTGCCTTCCGTTATCCGCGCGGTGACGGGATGGGGGTGGATATGCCCGCCCAAGGTGTGCCGCTGGAAATTGGCAAGGGCCGGATCGTGGCCGAAGGGGCGCGGGTGGCGATCTTGTCTTTTGGCACCCGGTTGGCCGAAGTGCTTAAGGCGCGCGAGGCTTTGGCGGCACGCGGCATGGCGCCGACCGTGGCCGACGCCCGCTTTGCCAAGCCCCTTGATACCGATCTGATTTTGCAGCTTGTGGCCGAGCACGAGGCGATCATCTGCATCGAGGAAGGCGCGGTGGGCGGCTTTGGCTCCCATGTGGCGCAGTTCCTGAGCGAGCAGGGGGTGTTCGACAAGGGCTACAAGTTCCGCTCGATGGTGCTGCCCGATACCTTCATCGACCATGCCAACCCGGCGGATATGTATGCCGCCGCCAAGATGAATGCCGAAGATATCGAGGCGAAGGTGCTGGATCTACTGGGCGTTGCCGTCGCGAAACGTGCCTGAGCTGCGTCCTTCATCAAACCCATTGTGGAGCGCCCGGGCTATTAGCCCGGGCGTTTTCTTTTAGCCCTGCACCGCGTCGAGAATGTAGCGCGCGATCATCAGGTCCAAATGGGCGCCGCCGCCATTTTTGCATAGGGTAATCTCTTCGGCGCTTTGGCGGGCAAAGGTGCCAGTGCCAAGGTCGTAATAATCGGCGACGATATCCCCTTCCGCCATCACACCGCGCGCGATGGGGTCGCGGAACTCGCCGATATGATGCACCGTCGTCGCTCGCGCATCGCAAAAGATCCGCGCGCGCTGCAGCGTCACGTCATCGGCCTCGCGCATATCGGGGCGGAAGGCACCGATCAGATCGATATGCGTGCCCGGTTGCAACCAGTCGCCGCGCAGCCATGGTTCGGTGGCCATGGTCGTGCCCGCCACGATCTCGGCCTGACCAAGCGCGGTTTCAAGGTCCATTTCGACTGCCGCTTCCATGCGCGCGGCCAACCGCTCGGCGCTGGCCTGCGAGCGGTTCCAGATCGTGAAATTCGCCTGCGGAAAGGCCGAACGATAGGCGGCGATCATCGAGGCCGCGACATTGCCCGCCCCGCAAATCAGGATATTGCGCGCCTCGGGTCGGGCCAGTTTGCGCGCGGCCAACAGGCTGTCGCCCGCCGTTTTCCATTTGGTGACAAGGCCGAAATCCAGCACCGCATCCATCAGGCCGGTTTCATCGTTCATCAGCATCACGCCACCATTCACCGTGGCCAAATCAGGCGCATTGCCCGGCACGATGGTCGCCGCCTTGACCAGCATGCCCAGCCCGTCAATCAGGGCAGAGCGCGTCAACAGCGTGTCTTTATTGCGATAAAGAAAGCTGTCGGCGACCTCGGCGCGGGGCAGGGCATGGCCTGTGGCCAAAGCATCGGTCAGTGCGATCCAGTCCAGTTTTGCTTCGGCCTCGGGGCCGATCATGGCGGGGGTCATTGGGCATCCTCTTGCGTCAAAAGCCCCTCGGCCACCAGCCTGTCGGCCCAGCCTTGGGGATGTTCGAAAAGATGGGTTTTCCAGCCGCGCGCGGCGGCGGCGTCGATATTCTCGGGCCGGTCATCGGCAAACAGCAGATCGGCGCCTGACAGGCCCGTGTCCCGTTCCAAGAGTTCATAAAACCGCGGATCGGGTTTGATTAGCCCATGATGAGCGGACACGAACAACCGATCAAAGCTGCGCAGATAGGGATAGGCGGCGCAGGCAATCTCAAACGTTTCGCGCCCAAAGTTTGAAAGCGCGAAAACCGGCACACCCTTGGCCTTCAGCGCGGCCAAAAGCCGGGCCGAGTGGGGGATGCCGGGACTGGCCATGGTCAGCCATTCATCGTGCCACAGCATGATCGCCTCGGCCCAGTCCGGGCGCGCCTTGGCCAGCGCTTCGACGGTTTCACGAAACGGCGCGCCAAGGTCGATCTGCTCATTTTGCGCATGGATGCCGCTTTCGGCGAAAAAGGCTGCGGCACGGTGCGGCCCAAGGCGGGCTTCGTAAAAGGGTTCGGGGTTCCATTCGATCAGCACTTTGCCGATGTCGAACACAACAGCTTTGGTCATTGGTGCACCCATGCGATGACGGCGGGAATGGTCAGAATGCTGACGGCGGTGGAAAACAAAATCGCCGAGGAAACGCGCTGTGGGGCAACGCCGAAATGCGCGGCCAAAATGTAGACATTGCCCGCGACCGGCAGCGCGGCCGCCGCAATCATCACGCCCGCCGCGAACGGTTCAACCGGGAAGATCAGCAGCGCCGCAACCGCGACGGCGGCGGGGTGCAGGAAGAGTTTCGCTGCCGAAAGCCAAGCTGCGGGACCAGCTTTTTCTGCCCTGCGCCCCGCCAAAGAGGCGCCAATGGCAAAAAGCGCCCCCGGCGTGGCGGCCGCGCCCAACAGCGTCATGAACTCAGCAAGTGGGCCGGGCATTGGCAGGTGCAAAAGCGCCCAAGCCAGCCCTGCCACCATGGAAACGATCATCGGGTTCTTGGCCAGCCCCAGGGCCAGCGGGGCAAAGGCCACGCGCCCATGGCGCGCATAAGTGACGATCAAGGTGATAAGCGTGGAAAACACGATCATATCGGCGGCCAGCACCATCAGCACCGGCCCGGCGGCCTTGGGCCCCAAAAGCACCACCAGCATCGGTACGCCCAGAAAGCCGGTGTTGCCGGTCATGGTGGTGTGGGCTTCCATCGCGGCTTCGGCCAGCGGGCGCGCACGGGCCCTGGCCACAGCAAAACCGATCAGCCAGACAAGGAACGACCCCGTCAGATAGGCGGCAAAGAAAGCGGGATCGAACAATTCCTCCAGCGGCAAGGTCGCCGTGAAGCGAAACAGCATCGCGGAAAGCGCGAAGTAAAAGACGAATTTCGTCAGCCAAGCTGTGGCTTCGGGTGGGAACATGCGCAACCGCCCGGCGGCCCAACCAAGCCCGATCAGCCCAAAAAAGGGCAGCGTCTTAAGAAAGATGTCCCACATGCGCCAGCGCTAGCATGCGCCGGGCGCGCGCACCATCCCTAGCCTGCGCCGATCAAAGCGCCCGCGGCAAAGACCAAGGCCCCGCCGATCACCACCTGCGTAATGGCACGCAAGATCGGCGTTTCCATATATTTGTTCTGGATCCAGGCGATCGCCCACAGTTCGACGAAGACGATGATCATGGCGATCACCGTGGCGGTCCAGAAGTCGGGGATAAGATAGGGCAGGGCGTGGCCCAGACCGCCAACCGTCGTCATGACGCCAGAGGCCAGGCCGCGTTTAAGCGGGCTGCCGCGCCCCGAAATGACGCCATCATCATGCGCGGCTTCGGTAAAGCCCATGGAAATGCCCGCGCCCACGGCCGCCGCCAAACCGACCAAAAGCGTGGTCTTGGTGTCTTGCGTGGCAAAGGCGGTGGCGAAGATCGGCGCAAGGGTCGAGACCGACCCGTCCATCAGCCCCGCAAGCCCAGGTTGCACCCAGGTCAGCACAAATTGGCGATGCGCGGCGTTGTCTTCTTCGGATTTGGTGTCGTCGTCGAGGTTCTCTTCGACCAGCGCGGCGGCGTGCTTTTCATGGCCCACTTCGGCTGCCGCCAGATCGCCCAGAAGCTTGCGGGTATCGGCATCGGTGGTTTGCTGCGCGGCGCGGGTGTAGAACGCGCCCGCCGTGCGCTCCATTTCCTCGGCTTCTGCACGGATCGCGGCAAGCG
Source organism: Rhodobacter sp. TJ_12 (assembly GCF_020023995.1). GTDB lineage: Bacteria > Pseudomonadota > Alphaproteobacteria > Rhodobacterales > Rhodobacteraceae > Rhodobacter. The sequence goes on from NZ_NRRD01000023.1 coordinate 41,002, forward strand.
ACAGGTTCGCCGACAGCCACACGGGTTTGCGATTGTAAAAGCCTGCCACATGTTCGCGGCGGATCAGGGGAATCACCTCGCCAAAGCGGGCTGTGTGCCGGTCGATCAACATGCGGCGGTGCCCGTCTTCTTCTTCGGCCATGCCGTCAAAGACCGCAGCGGTGCCCGGATAGTCTTCGCGCAGGCGCTCGGCGAAGCTGCGGTAGATCCTCGCATCGTCTTCCTCGGACGAAATGGCGAGCGCAAGAATCTCTTGTTCCGACAGATCTTTGAAGCGGCGGCGAGGGGCCAATCCAGGCAGCATGGCAGTATCCTTTTTAGAACGGTTCTAAAAATACAGGGGTTGCCTCACGATACAACCGAATAATCTAAACCATCCAGTTCGTTTTCTCTTGAAAAAGTGAACCGACCTGTTCATATAGGGGATGTGAACCAAGTGGTTCAGAAAAGGAGATTCGCCATGAAACGCCTGATTCTTGGCCTTGTGGCTGCCACGATGACCGCTTCTGCCGCCGTTGCAGGGGGCTGGAGCTTTGATATGCCGCGGCTCGATTTTCCGGGGTCGGCCAGCCAAGTGACCCAAGGGTGCAACCATCTGACGCAGCGCTGCACGCACTAACTGCCCAATTGCGCAGCGCTTTGCCCGCCAAGGCGCCGCGCCCGCTGCGCAAAGATTGACCCTGCTGCCCCCGCGGCCTACCCATGACACTTGGAAACCGGACGGGGGACAGCATGGCCGAGCCGCGCGACGCATTGATCGTCATCGACATCCAGAACGACTTTTGCCCCGGCGGTGCGCTGGCGGTGGCGGGCGGCGATGAAATCTTGCCGCAGGTCAATGCGATGATGGGGCAATTCCCGGTCCGGGTGCTGACGCAAGATTGGCACCCGGAAAATCACTCATCCTTTGCCGCCAATCATCAGGGGGCCGAGCCGTTCTCAGAGATCGATCTGCCTTATGGCAAGCAGACGCTATGGCCGGTGCATTGCGTGCAAGGGTCTGAGGGGGCCGATTTCCACCCCGGTCTGGATGTGGAACGCGCCGATCTGATCTTGCGCAAAGGTTTCCGCGCGCAAATTGACAGCTATTCCGCCTTTTTCGAAAACGATCACGAAACGCAAACCGGGCTTGCAGGCTATTTGCGTGACCGGGGCGTGGAACGACTAAGCTTTGTGGGCTTGGCACTGGATTATTGCGTCGCGTGGTCGGCGCTGGATGCCGCGAAGCTTGGCTTTGAGGTGCGGGTGCTGGAAAGTGCCTGCCGCGCGATTGATCTGAACGGTTCGCTGGATGCGGCGCGCGTTGCGATGCGGGCCGCTGGCGTCACCTTGGAAGCCTAAGTCATGGTCGATATCGCCACCCGCGTTTACAATCACCGCTGGCAAATTGACCCGATTGTGCGGTCTTTGCTGGATACGGATTTCTACAAGCTGCTGATGTGCCAGTCGGTCTATCGCAACAATCGCGATACGCAGGTGACATTCAGCTTGATCAACCGCACCAAATCGATCCGGCTGGCCGAGTTGATCGACGAGGACGAACTGCGCGAACAGCTTGATTACGCGCGCGGGCTGCGCCTGACACGGGGCGAAAGCACATGGCTGCGCGGCAATACCTTCTATGGCAAGCGGCAGATGTTCCGGCCTGATTTCATGGAGTGGTTCGAGGGCTTTCAACTGCCGCCCTACCATCTCGAAAAGCGCGACGGCCAATATGAGCTGACCTTTGAGGGCAATTGGCCCGAGGTGATGATGTGGGAAATTCCCGCATTGGCAATCTTGATGGAATTGCGCTCGCGCGCGGTGCTGCGTGCGATGAAGCGGTTCGAACTTCAGGTGCTTTACGCCCGTGCCATGACCCGGGTTTGGGAAAAGATCGAACGGCTCAAGCAGATCGAGGGCCTGAAGATCGCCGATTTTGGCACCCGGCGGCGGCATGGGTTCTTGTGGCAAGATTGGTGCGTGCAAGCGATGGTGGAGGGCTTGGGCGAAGCCTCGCAAGGGGGCGCCTTCACCGGCACCTCGAATTGCCTGATCGCGATGCGCCGCGATCTGGAGGCCGTGGGCACGAATGCTCATGAATTGCCAATGGTGATGGCGGCGCTTGCCGATAGCGATGCCGAATTGCGCGAGGCGCCCTATAAGGTGCTCGAAAACTGGCATGAAGAGCATGACGGTAATCTGCGCATCATTTTGCCCGACACCTATGGCACCAAAGGGTTCCTTGATCGCGCCCCCGATTGGCTGGCGGCGTGGACCGGCATTCGCATCGACTCCGGCAACCCGTTCGAAAGCGCGGAAACCGCGATCAACTGGTGGAAGGCGCGCGGCGAAGACCCGACGCAGAAGCTGGTGATCTTCTCCGACGGGTTGGACGTTGCACAGATCGAGGATTTGCAGGCGCGTTTCAAGGGGCGGGTCAAGGTCAGCTTTGGCTGGGGCACGCTGTTGACCAATGACTTCCGCGATCTGGTGCCCCAAGATGCACTCGCGCCGTTTAGCCTTGTGTGCAAGGCGGTGGCGGCCAATGGGCGGCCCACGGTGAAACTGTCAGACAACCCCGAAAAGGCCACCGGTCCGGCGGGCGAAATTTCACGCTACCGCCGGGTTTTCGAGGTGGGTGCGCAGGAGCGCAGCGAGGTGCTGGTTTAACCCGCCAGCGCGTTCAGCATCAGGAACAACAGGCCAGACAAAAGGGCGGAAGCGGGCACCGTAATCACCCATGCGGCGGCGACGGTGGCCATATGCGCGCGGCGCACCAACAAGCGGCGCGACCGTTCCTCGGGCGGGACCGGTTTGCCTTTTTGTAGCCCCAGCATCCGCATACGGCGCTCGGAATGCCATTCGCGGTAGAACCCAACGCCAAAGACACCGCCCACGGCGATATGGGTGGACGACACCGGTAGGCCCAGCCACGAGGCGACAATCACCGTAATCGCGGCGGAAAGCGCCACGCAAAAGGCGCGCATCGCATTGAGCTTGGTGATTTCAGATCCGACAAGCTGGATCAGGCGCGGTCCGAACAGCATCAACCCGACCGAGATACCAAGCGCGCCCACCACCATCACCCACAGCGGCACGGTGACATTGTCCGCCAGTTCGCCCGCCTCGACGGCATGCACGATTGCGGCCAGCGGGCCGACGGCATTGGCCACGTCATTCGCACCATGGGCAAAGGACAAAAGCGCCGCCGAAACCACAAGCGGCAGGGTGAACAGCTTCTTGAGCGATTTCTTGCGGTTCTCCATGTCGCGCGATTGGCGCCGCACAAGCGGACGTGCGACCGCCCAAGCCGCCAGCCCAAGCGACAGGCCGATCAGCAGCGCTGTCATTGGCTCGACATGCATGACACGTTTCAGCCCCTTGATCGCAAGATAGGTGGCAAAAGCCCCCGTCATCACGCCAATCAGGATCGGCACCCAGCGCCGGGCAGCGGCGATCTTGTCTTCGACATAGATCACCTTGGCCTTGATCAGCGCCAAGAAGGCCGCGGCGATCAGCCCGCCCAAGACCGGCGAAATGACCCAGCTTGCTGCGATCTTGCTGATCGCGCCCCAGTTCACGGCGCTCCAGCCCGCAGCGGCAATGCCTGCGCCGACGACACCGCCCACGATGGAATGGGTGGTCGAGACCGGCGCGCCCATCCACGTGGCCAGATGCAGCCACAAGGCCGAGGCCAAAAGCGCCGACATCATCGCCCAGACGAAATGCGCCGCATCGGGCACGGCATCGGGGGCCAAAATCCCGGTCGAGACGGTTTTCACCACATCCCCCCCGGCCAAAAGCGCGCCCGACGTCTCAAAGATGGCGGCGATCAGAAGCGCGCCGCCCAGCGTCAGCGCATTGGCCCCCACCGCCGGGCCCATGTTGTTGGCCACATCATTCGCGCCGATGTTAAGCGCCATATAGGCGCCGATCGCGGCGGCCCCGATCACGATCCAAGCGCCCGGCTGTGCCCCCATCAAAACGCCTGCGGCCAGCGCGGTCAGCACGATGAACGCCATCGACAGCCCCGGCGCGATAAGCGGCTTGGCCACGAATTGCCCGGCTTCCTCGATCCGACCAATCCGCTTGAGGTCTTTGTCGAGGGTTTTCCACTGATTGACGGGAGGTTTGGTCACGGCTGCGTTCCCCGAACGATCCCGATTCGCCTGCGTCACAGGGGCGTTGGGATTCTGTTACATTCGGGCCGGGGCCCTAACCTGTTTGGACCAAAGGTTCAACGATGCATTCACGAAAGCGTGCGTAAAAGCAGTTTCAGGTCTTTTTCCTGCACCCGTTTGGCGGCGGCTTTCGGGGTGACCCAATGGCGCTTGCGTCGCCCGGCTTCGGGGAATTTATCTTCCAGCGTTTCGACCTCGACCAGAAAGCACAGCACCTTGCAGCGCTGATCAAGCCCGGTCTTGCGGCGCTTGGTGTAGACATAACTGCCGACCGGGTCGGGCTTGACGGTGCCTTTCACGCCCGCCTCTTCCCAAGCTTCGCGCAGGGCCGCCTCGGCCAGCGTTTTGCCGCGCATCGGCCAGCCCTTCGGCACGATCCAGCGCCCGGTATCGAGCGAGGAAACAAGCAAGACCTCGGTCTTTTCGTCCTTGGGGTTGGTGCGGCGGCACAAGGCCGCGACCTGTAGCGCGTCGGGTTTTTTGCCGATCAGCGTGCCAAGGAAATGGGGCATGTCCATCATCCGATGTCCTCCCATGGGGGGGTGTCTGCCAGCAAAAGCTGGGCAAGATCCAGCGCGCGTTGGGCATAGGCGCGTTGGCGTGGCAGGTCTTGGGGTGCGCGTGAAACCACCCAGCCTGCCGAGGCGAAGCCGCGAAGGGCCAAAAAGAGCGGCAACAGCGCCAGTTGATCGTCGGGCAGGGCACGGCGGGTCCGATAGCCTTGCACCAGCCGCCGCGCCTGTTCGGGCAGGTCCGGATCGCCCCAGCTTTGGATCAAGGCGGTGGCAAGGTCGTAAAGCCGCCAGCCCGGGCCGCAATCGTCAAAGTCGATCAGCCGCAGGGCGCCCGCTTCGACCATCACATTGGAGCGTAGCACATCGCCATGGATCGGCCCGTAATCCGTCGCCTGCGGCAACAGCAACGCCGCCTTTTCGCGGGCCTGCTGCAGCAGCAAAGATTCCTCGGGCGCAAGTGTGGGGTTTTCCCAAAACGGGCCCAGACGCGGTGCGGGGCCAATCAGCGCCTCGCGATCCCAAGACGCGCGGGCAAAGGGCGCGGGGCAGGCCCCGGCATCGGATGCATTGTGCAAATCGGCCAAAAGCGCGCCCAGTTCCCCGGCGCGCTTAAGCACGGCAGAATCCGCCAGCGGCACGCCCGCCTCGCCAAAGGGTTTGCCCGAGATCCAGCGCAGGCACGAGGCCGTCATGCCCTGCACCTGCGCGATCCATGCACCAGAAGCGGCAGGCAAAGGTTCGACCACGGCCACCCCGGCATCGGCCAGTTGTGCACACCATGCCAATTCGCAGGCAATCGCCGCCGGGTCCTGATAGCCGGGCCGGTGCAGGCGCAAGGCAAGCTTCGCGCCCGACCCGTGCAGCGTGGCAAAGACGATGTTTTCGGAGCGCCAGACAAGTTGCAACGGCGCGCCCTGACACAGCCATGCGCGTTGCGCGGCGCTGGCCAGTTCATAGGCTTGGGCGTCGTCCATCATGCGGGCATCTCCTGCAAGATCTGTGTCAGGGTTTCGGCCAGCATCTCTGCATTGGCGCGTGAAAACGGCAGCGGCGGGCGCATCTTCAAGATGTGTTGGGCGCGTCCGACCCGGCCCAGCAAGATACCGCGATCCTTGGCCGCTTCCACCACACGGCCGCAAAAGGCGCCATCGGGCACCCCGTCGCGGGCAAACTCTATGGCAAAGAACAGCCCCAAGCCCCGCACATCTGCAATCAGCGGGTGGTGCAAGCTGCGCAGCAGGTCAAGCGCATAGGCCCCGACCGCTTCGGCGTTGGTGACCAGACCCTCTTCTTCGATCACCTCCAGCACGGCCAGCGCCGCGGCACAAGAGACCGGATTGCCCGCGAAGGTGTTGAAATAGCCAAAGGCATTGCGGAAGGCGGCCATCACATCGGGCCGGGCCACCACCGCGGCGACCGGATGGCCATTGCCCATCGGCTTGCCCAAGGTCACCAGATCGGGCGCGAAGCCCAGCCGTTCATGCCCCCACCAATGGCTGCCCAATCGACCAAAACCGGGTTGCACCTCGTCGCACAAGATTAGGCCGCCCGCGCGGCGCACAACCTCCACCGTCGGGGCTAAAAAGCCCGGCTCCAGCCCCGGCATCCCTTCATTGGCAAAAATCGGGCACAGCATCAGACCGGCGAAGCCGTGGCCCGCTTGGTCAAGCTCTGCAATCGCCTGCGCCACGTTTTGCGCAAAGGCCGCGGCCTGCGTTTCCGGACTGCCCCCCAAGGGGGCTAGGCTGTCGGGTGCCGGCACGCGGCGGATATGGGGAGGATAGCCGCCAATCGGTGGGCGGCGGGTGGACAGATGTGCCACCGCCGTGGTGTTACCGTGATAGGTGTTGTCGGTGGCGATCAAACCGGTTTTCCCCGTCACCGCCTGCGCCATGCGCAGGGCCACGTCATTCGCCTCTGACCCGGTGCAGGTCATCAGCATCTGGCTCAGCCCGTGGCCGAATTTGGCCATCAGCCGCTCCCCATAGTCAAGGATGCCTTCATGCAGGTAACGGCTGTGGGTGTTCAGCTGCGCCGATTGGCGCGCGATGGCCTCGACCACGCGGGGGTGACAATGCCCCAGATGTGCGACGTTGTTGTAACAATCGAGATAGCGGCGGCCTTCGGCATCATAAAGCCAGACGCCTTCGCCGCGCACGATATGCACTGGGTCGTCATAAAAAGTGGGCACGTTCGGGCCCAAAAGCGCTGCACGCCGCGCCATCAAATCAGTCATCGTCGCCCACTTTCCCGCGCAGGGCCTTGACCTCGCCGCGGATCGATTTCGCGGCCAGGCGGCGGCGCTGGCTGCCCTTGGTCGGCTTGGTGGCGATCCGGCGCTTGGGCGCGACCAGCGCGGCGCGGATCATTTCGACCAGCCGCTCGCGCGCCAATTCGCGGTTGCGGGTCTGCGAGCGGGTTTCTTCAGCCCGGATCACAATTGCGCCCTCGGCTGTCCATTTACGGCCCGCGATGCGCTTGAGCCGGGTCTTGACCGCCGGGCTCAGATGCGGGCTGCGCGCGGCCTCGAACCGCAACTCGACCGCCGTGGAGACCTTGTTGACATTCTGCCCCCCCGGCCCTTGGGCGCGGGTGAAGCTTTCCGAAAGCTCCCAATCGGCAATCGCCAAAGTGTCATTGATCCAAAGCATGGCGCGAAGGTAACGAGCCATGCGGAAAACGAAAGGGCTTTCGGCACGAAACCTGCTGTGATCTTAGAGCGTGGCGCCCAGCCGGGTGCCTTGATCGATGGCCCGTTTGGCATCCAGCTCGCCCGCCACATCGGCGCCGCCGATCACATGCGCGGTGATCCCCTGCGCCTTAAGCGCCTCGGCAAGGCTGCGGCGGCTTTCCTGCCCGGCGCACAGCACCACGGTATCGGCTTCGATCAGGGTCGGGTTTTCGCGCGCTTCCCCAAAGGTGATGTGCAAACCTTCGGGCGTGATGCGTTCGTAATTCACCCCGCTAAGCATCTTCACGCCCTTGGCATGCAGCGCGGCACGGTGAATCCACCCCGTGGTCTTGCCCAAGCGACGACCGGGCTTTTCAGGCTTGCGCTGCAAAAGCGTCACTTGCCGCGCGGGCGCGCTTGGTGCGGGTTTGGCCAAACCGCCCGGGGTGTGTGCCGGATCGCCCACCCCCCATTCGCGGGCCCAGTCTTCGGGATGCAGGGTTGGGCTTTCGGTCACGGTTAGATATTCGGCCACATCAAAACCAATGCCGCCCGCGCCAACCACAGCCACGCGCGGCCCCGCCGTGACCGCGCCCGCCAAGAGATCGGCATAGCTGACGGCCAATTCCTCGCCCGTGATGCCGGGGCTGCGCGGGCTGACGCCGGTCGCAATCACCACCTCGTCAAATTCGCCAAGGTTGCGCACGGTGGCCTCGGTGTTCAGCCTTAGGCTGACGCCGGTCTTTTTCAGCATGGTCGCGAACCAGTCGGTCAGGCCGTGAAACTCTTCTTTGCCCGGAATGGCCCGCGCCAAGCACAATTGCCCGCCGATCTCGCGCCCTTTTTCAAAAAGCTTCACCGCATGGCCGCGTTCGGCCAAGGTGATTGCGCAGGCCATGCCCGCGGGGCCCGCGCCCACCACGGCGATGCGCTTAGGCTCTTGCGCTGGCGCCAGCACCAGTTCGGTTTCATGTGCGGCGCGCGGGTTTACAAGGCAGGTGGAGATTTTGCCCGAGAACGTGTGATCCAGACAGGCTTGGTTGCAGCCGATGCAGGGCGCGATTTCCGCTGCGCGCCCGCTGGCGGCTTTGGCGACGAACTCGGGATCGGCCAAGAAAGGCCGCGCAAGGCTGACCATATCGGCCTGACCTTGGGCCAAGATCCCCTCGGCCACCTCGGGCGTATTGATCCGGTTGGAGGTGATGACCGGAATGCCCACCTCGGGCCGCAAGCGACCGGTCAGCCAAGCAAAGGCGGCGCGCGGCACCGAGGTGGCGATGGTGGGCACGCGTGCCTCATGCCAGCCGATGCCCGTGTTCAAAAGGCTTGCCCCTGCGTCCTCGATCGCCTTGGCCAGCGTCACCACCTCGTCCCAAGTGGACCCATCGGGGATCAAATCGATCAGCGAGATACGGAAGATGACAATGAAATCATCGCCCACCGCCGCGCGGACGCGCCGCATCACCTCGACCGGCAGGCGCATCCTGTTTTCATAAGAGCCACCCCAGTCATCGCTGCGGCGGTTCACATGGCGCACAAGGAACTGGTTGAGGAAATAGCCCTCTGACCCCATCACCTCGACCCCGTCATAGCCCGCTTCACGCGCGCGCGCGGCGGCAGTGGCAATGTCGGCGATCTGCTTTTCGATCCCGGCTGCATCCAACTCTTTTGGCGGGAAGGGCGAGATGGGCGATTTGATGGCCGAGGCGGAAACGCATTCCGGCCCATAGGCATAGCGCCCCGCATGCAGGATTTGCATGGCGATCCGCCCGCCTGCGTCATGCACCCGGTCGGTGACCATCCGATGATTGGCGAGATCTTCGGGGGTGAACAGCCCCGCCGCACCGGGAAACACCCCGCCTTCGCGGTTCGGTGCCATGCCCCCTGTCACCATCAAACCAACCCCGCCCCGCGCGCGGGCGGCGTAGAACTCTGCCACCCGGTTCCAATCGCCGGTTTCCTCTAGGTTGGTGTGCATCGAGCCCATCAGCACACGGTTGGGCAAAGTGACATGCCCCAGATCAAGCGGTGTCAGCAGATGCGGATACTGGCCCATGATGTCCTCCCGTTTCCGGCTACCTTACCCGCAGGTCAGCCGCTGTCACGCCCAACGCGGCGTCATCGCGGCAGGTGGGGCGAAAACCCGCGTGCCATGGGCGGGGTTAATGCTGCAGTCACCCGTGCAACAATCGTTTCCACGTCTTAACCGAACCGCGCAATTTCCCCGGTATTGTCCTTGCTCCGTCCCATTTGCGCCCGATTTGGAGACGAAAGCTTTTGAGAACACGAAACATTGACGATGGATATCCGATGGACCGCCTGACCGAAATGGAAGCCTTTGCCACCGTCGTGGATCAAGGTGGCTTCACCGATGCCGCCAAGAAGATGGGCATTTCCAAATCCGCCGTTTCCAAACATGTCTCGGCGCTGGAGGCACGGCTGGGGGCCCGGCTTTTGAACCGCACCACGCGGCGCGTTTCGCCCACGGAAATCGGGCTGGCTTACTATGACCGGGCGCGGCGCGTGCTGAACGATGCGGGGGAGGCGGATGCGCTGGTGACCTCGATGCAGGTGGCGCCTTCTGGGCTGTTGCGAATTTCGGTGGCAACTGATTTCGGGGTGAATTTGTTGTCGCCCGTTTTGGGGGATTTCTTGCAGGAATTTCCCGAGATCACCGTGAATATGGTGCTGAACAACCGCTATGTGGAGCTAATCTCCGAGGGCTTCGATATGGCGATCCGGGTGGGCGAGTTGGAAGACAGCACGCTGCGCGCCCGCAAGCTGACCGAAACCGCCAAGCGGATGATCGCCGCGCCGAGTTACTTTGAGAAATACGGCCGCCCCACCAAGATCGACGACCTGAACGAACACAAGCTTTTGCATTATTCGAACCAGTCGAATGGTAATGTTTGGAAACTGACCGCGCCTTCGGGCGAGCGGCGGCAGGTGCGTTCGGCGGGCTGGCTGACGGTGAACGATGGCCAGTCGCTTTTGCATGCGGCAATTGCCGGGTTGGGGATCGCCTATCTGCCCTCGTTCCTTTACGCCGAGGCGATGGCGCAGGGGCTGGTGGAAGAAGCGATGCCCGATCTGCCGATGGAAACGCTGGGGATTTACGCGGTTTATCCGCCGGGCCGGTTCACCCAGCCCAAGGTGCGTGCCTTCATCGATTTTCTGGCCCAGACCTTCAACGACAAGGGGCCCGACAACTGGTAATCGGGCCCGGGGGCGATTTTCTGGTGCGGCGTCTTTTCCGTCGGATGCCGTTACCTTGGGGTCGAAGCGAGCACCGCTTCGACCCTTCTATTTTGTTCGCGGCCTTCGGGCGTAAGGTTGGCGGTGCGCGGGGCGAGCCAGCCCGCGCCCTCGGCGCTTAGCTGCGCGGGGGCGACACCATATTCTGCGATCAGACGTTGCCGCACCGCCGCAGCCCGCCGCTGCGACAAGGCGATATTGCCCGCCAGCGATCCGTCATTATCGGTATGCCCGACCAGTGCGATCCGGGTCTCGGGCCGGGTCGACAGGTAATCGGCCAGCGCTTCCAGCGAGGCGGATTCCGCCGTGCCCAGTGTGGCGGCGCCACTGTCGAACACCAGATCATCCAACACCACCGCGCCTTTGGCCTCGATCCGGGCGGCAAACCCGCCGACAGGCGCTTGGACGGGGGGCGCGGGCGGAGGCGGGGCCAGAA
>NZ_NRRD01000024.1 GCF_020023995.1 Rhodobacter sp. TJ_12
CGCCAGCCCCCGCCGCGCGCGAGGCCGCCCGGCTTTCGGAGGGTTGCTTTGCGGGTTGCGGCGCGGGTTTGGGCGGTTGCTCTTCGGGCCGGTGCTGCTGCGCCTTGGGCGGCTCCTGCGGCTTCGGGCGCGGGCGCTCGGTGGGCGTGGGACTTTCGACCTCAATCTTTGGCGGCCCAGGCGGCAGCAGCACCGGATCGGGCAGCCGCACCTGTGGCACCTCGATCACCGGGGCGGTGAGCGGCAAGGTCATCTCGGGCGCGGGCAGGGCGATCTCGGGCGCCAGATCGACGAGCTGCGCCGCGATCGCCTCGAGGCTCTCGATATCTTCGCCGCCTGCCCCGGCCGCCACCAGCGCCGCGGGCGCGGCCTCGCGCCCCGAGAGCAGCGTGACGGCGAGCCCATGCACGACGACCGAAACCGCCAGCCCCAGAAGCAGCGCCCGACCGGGGCCTTCGGGGCGCTCAGGCAGCGCAAGGCTCATCGGGCCGCCTCTTCCAGCCCGACCAGCCCGATCTTGAGGTATCCGCCCGCGCGAAGCTGATCGAGAAGCCCCATCATATCGCCGTAAGGCACGGATTTGTCAGCAGACACGAAGATCCGCGTGTCAAGCTTGCCCTCTGTCGCCGCGGCCAGACGCGCGGGCAGATCGGCGGGCGCGACCGGCTCGCGCCCCAGCATCAGCCCCTGTTCGGCACTCAGGCTTAGAACCACCGGCGCCTTCGGGCGCGGCTGCGGCGCGCCGCTCGCCACCGGCAGATCGACCGGCACATCGACGGTGGAAAGCGGCGCTGCCACCATGAAAATGATCAAAAGCACCAGCATCACGTCGATGAAAGGCGTGATGTTGATCTGCGCTTCGGGGGCGAGATCGTCACCCTCAGAGACCCGGAGCGCCATTATTCCGCGACCAGATGCAGGGGCGTGGCCGAGGTGCCCTCGGACGCCAGCCGCGCCCGGTCAAGATCGCGCGACAGCGTGCGCTCCACCAGCGCCGCCGCGTCGGACAGACAGGCGCGATGCGCGCCAAGCGCCCGGGTCAGATGGTTGTAAAGCAGCACCGCGGGGATCGCCGCAACAAGGCCGAGCGCGGTCGCCATCAGCGCCTCGGCAATGCCCGGCGCGACCACGGCCAAGCTCGACGAGCCGCTTTGCGCAATGCCGACAAAGGCGTTCATGATGCCCCAGACGGTGCCGAAAAGCCCGACGAAGGGCGCGGTGGCGCCGATCGAGCCGAGCGCTGTCACCCCCGATTGCATCGCCCGCGCCGCCCCCGCCTCGATCCGCGCAAGCTCGATCGCGACGCGCTCCTTGATCCCGGCGGCGGGCAGGGCTTCCGAGGCGGCGATCTCGGCCAGCGCCGCGCGCTGCATCCGCGCGATCAACCCCTCGGGCAGCGGCCCACCCAGCCGCCCCGCCGCGGCCAGAGTGCGGTAATCGCGCGAAAGCCCCCGCCGCGCCCGCGCCAGATGCACAAGCTTCGCCACCCAGATCGCCCAGGCCAGCACCGAAGCCCCCAGCAGCCCTGCCATCACCGCCTGCACCAGCGCATCGGCCTGCGCGAACATCGACAAAGGCGTCAGCGCCTCCGACCCCGCCGCCGCCCGCAAGGCATCGGCAAGCGTGCCAAGACCAAGGCGGTCGAGCAGAAGGGACAGGGTCGGGTCGGCGGGGGGCATGGCGAACCTCGCAGTAGGGGGACAGACCGCGCGAAAGTGCTCGAGTCTTTCTATCGGACATTCATGGAGCTTATTTACTATTCTTGTCAACTATTAGCTTTGCCCCAGCCTCCTGGCCCCGATCAGGGCCTAGGGGGAACGCCCGCGATGGCTCTTGAAGGCGGTGGCGAAGCCCTCGACCGACACGAACCCCGCAACATGCGTCGCCTGCGCCACAGCGCATTATGCTGCATGTGAAAACGGGATCAATTGACAGATGACGGTGTCCGTAGCGCGCGATGCGGTCTCCAGATGTCGGGTACCAGTCGACATTGGCCACGGTGCATCGCGCGCGGAACGGGACGCATCAGGCGCGATGCGCGATACGGGCGGCGCGGGTCATTTGGCGCGCGCCCGCAGACGTGCTGCGGGGCGCACAAAACGCGGTCCAGAGGGCGTAGGACGTGTTGCATTGAGCGCGATGCGCGCTGCATTCGACAAAAGACGTCAAATCGGCCTGCGAGGCAGATTTTCTACATTTAGTACAAGCCCTTATTGCCTTCTCCGCTTGCGCTGAGAGAAGGCGGCCTTGTACGAAGTTGGGTACGAAGTTGGCAAGAAATAGGAACGTATACTTCACATGACGAGCCACCGCAGACTGACCGATCAGGAGCGCCGCCAGATCGTCCGGGAACGGGCGAAAGGCGTCTCGGTCAGTGCGATCAGCCGAGGCCTGAAGGTCTCGCTCAAGACCGCCTACAACGTGCTCGGACGGGGTCGTTCCGCCGTCTCGGCCAACGACAGCCGCACACGGGTCCTCACGATGCGGGTCAACAACACCTGCGCCCCGGTACGCCTGCCAACGATTGCGCTGTATTTGTTTTTGTTTCCGCCACCTGCAGCCCCCAATTCTTATGGTTTTTATTATGAATTCAGCCTGGCGTGCTCAACGGCGCTCAATTGTGATTTGCGAAACAAAGCTTGTGAGCGGCAAACGATCCAAAGACGGCACCGACAACACAACGCCTCCCGCCCGAGGCAAAGCCCTGGGCGGAAGAAACTCGATAGTCCGACTTGGCTGTTACATCCCGCCCGATTTCGCCGAGACGATCATCGCCGCGACCCGATCACGCAGGTCTTCTGGCATCCGCGTTTCCGCCGGAGCAAGGAAGCCCTGAACAATCAGGTTGCGCGCGGCCTCCTCTTCCATACCCGAGGCCATCAGATAGGCGAGTTTCTCGCCATCGATCCGCCCCACCGAGGCCTCGTGCGAAAGCGCTGTCCCTTCTGCCTGAGCGTCAAGGGCGGGCACGGCGCGGATCGCGCCCTGATCGGTCAGCTTCAACCCGTCGCAGCCCAGAAACCCTTCGGTCTGCGTCGCAGCGCCGATCATCCGCGCCAGGTTGTCGATCTCGCCACCTGTCGAGACCATCCGCGTGATTTCCTTTGCCCGTGCCCCCGGCGCGGTGAGCCGCGTTTCACTGTCGATCCGACGATGCGTCCCTTCGGGCGCAAAAACCACGGTCTGGGTGCTGCTGATCGCATCCGCACCCAGCTCCGTCCGGCTTTGCGCCACATGCTCCCGGATCGGAGCGAGCAAAATCGCTGTGGTGTCGGATTGCGCACCGGTTTCCAGCTGGGCGAAGCTGTAGGAATGCACCTCCATACCCGGCGCCCAATGCTCGATGCCAACCGAAGTGCAGCGCGCGCCCGCGCGCAGATAGGTTTCCGAAAGCGTGATATGGCGACCGCGATGAAGTGCTGGGGGGACCATCGCGCCGCCGATCATCTCGACCTCGGCACCGGCCTCGATCAGGGTGATATCATGCGTAAATTGTCGCGCCTGCGGAGTCTCGATCATCGAAAAGCACTGCACCGGCAGCCGCAGCTTCGCCCCTGCCTTGACCCAGATGAAATGGCCCAAAGGCGGTTGCATCGTATCTGCAATCGCACGGATATCGGCATTGGCCTCCGGCCCGACAAGGCCGAACATCAGATCCTGCACAAAATCGTGCGTTTCAAGCGCCTGCGCAAGCGGCAGGATCTCCAGTTGGTCGGGTATGTTAGACTGCGCCACCCGCATCCGGTCATCAATCAGCACGGCCGTGCCCGTGCGCAGGCTCTCGTCCGCGAAACCGACCTCGTGCAAAAGCGCACGCTCGGCATTGGAAAGGGGCAGCGGGGAAGTGAGCGCTTCATTCATGAAAATCTCCTCATCGTGAAGCCGCCGGCGTCAAACGTCGGGGGCGGTGTAGCCATGTGCCTGCACATGGGTGAAAAGCGCCTCCGCCGCGCCCGAGGCGATCAGTCGACCGCCGCGCAGGATATGGGCGCGATCAGCCCGTACATGGTGCAAAATGGTACCGGTATGGGTGATCACAAGGCCGGTGCGCGCTGCTTCGGGGCGGCGCACGATCCGGTCAATCGCTTGACCCACGGCGATCACATGCTCCAGATCTACGCCGCTCTCGGGTTCGTCGAACAGCACCAACTGCGGATCTTGCAGCATCAGCTTAAGGATTTCCCACCGCTTGATCTCGCCGCCCGAGAACCCCACGTTCAGCTCGCGCCGCGAGAAATCCGCCAGATCAAGCGCCGCCGCCTCGCTCTGCAACCGGTCCTGCGCCTGCAGCGCCGCGGCAAAAGCCGAAACCGTGACCCCGTCAAGCCCGGGCGGGCGCTGAAATGCCATACCTATGCCGCGTCTTGCACGCTCGGACAAAGGCATCTCGTTGATCTTCTCGCCGCAAAGCCGGATCTCGCCTGCGACGATGCGATAGGCCGGCAGACCCATGATCGCCGCCAGAAGGCTCGATTTTCCCGATCCGTTCGGCCCGAGCAACACGTGCAATTCGCCTTGCCCCAGCGAAAGGTCAATGCCCTCGAGCACCGACTTACCCGCAACCTCCACACTCAGACCCGAAATCTCCAGCATGATCCCTCCCGCGCACTTGCCTTGGATGAACCTCGCTGACGCATTTCGGCTGGGTCTTTGTACAGAGACTATCACTAACCTGATATTTTTTATCAGCCATATCGTCGCAGCCCGGATCGCATTGTGGCCAGAAAGCTGTATACCCCGCTCGGCGCCCCTGCGACATTTCACCAATCCAGATATTGACAGGAAGCGCGATGAGAGCCCAATAGAATGTTTCTTCGGGCCTTTGGTTGCTGTCGAAAGCGAAAATGGAAGCTGGCGCTGCCCCCGCAACCGTAAGCGGCGAGCCAAGTCAAGAATGCCATTGGGTGCTTTGATCCCCGGCACAGCCAGCCAAGCTGTGACCCGCAAGCCAAGAGATCCTCGGCTTGGGCATCGACCGACCCGGATCCTCTTCGTCGGCGCCCTTCCGGTTCCAGTCTTCGGTCGCAGCAAGCATGGCATAAAGCGCCGCGACCGCCTGACTGTCGAACCGTTTCACGTTGAAATTTATACCTTACATCCGTTTCAGAACGGGCCAGCCCGATCACCTGCTGTCCACGAAACCGGCCGCGTCTCAGACATAGCATTTTCACCATACCAGGCCCTTAACCAAGCTTTTTGGAATTGCTCTCAATTTAACAGCTCATTGACCGATCAGCCGCATTATAGAAACTTAAGAGTTAGGGGTGGACGATGACGAAATTTCCAGTGCAGCCGCGCGAACCAATCCAGTTGTCCGAGGCCAGCCCGCTTTCATTCGCCGTGTCGAGCCGCGACCGCGAAATTCTTGCGATGGTGCGCCAAGCGATCGAACGACGCGATGTGATGCTGGCCTTCCAGCCGATTGTACAGCCCGCCCATCCCGGACGCCCGGCCTTCTACGAAGGTCTGATACGGGTGATCGACGAGTCAGGGCGCATCGTGCCCTCGCATGATTTTATCGATACCGTTGAAACCAGCGACCTCGGTCGGAAGCTCGATTGTCTGGCGCTGGAAATGGGTCTGTTGACGCTCGCCGAAAACCCGAAGCTTCGGCTTTCGGTGAACATGTCAGCGCGTTCGATCGGCTGGCCCGAATGGATGCGTATCCTCACCCGGGGTCTTGCACGCGACGAAACAATAGGCGAACGGCTGATCCTTGAAATCACCGAATCCTCGGCGATGACGATGCCCGAGCTCGTTTTGGCTTTCATGAATGAGATGCAATTGAAGGGGATTTCTTTCGCGCTTGACGATTTCGGCGCGGGCTACACATCGTTTCGCTACCTGCGTAATTTCGATTTCGACATCTTGAAAATTTCCGGCCAGTTCATCTCCGGTATTGCGCGCAATACCGACAATCAAATCCTGACCCAAGCGCTTTTGTCGATTGCGCAGCATTTCGAAATGTTCACTGTGGCAGAAGAGGTGGAAAGCGCCGAAGATGCGGCATGGCTGACAGAAGCAGGCGTTGATTGCATGCAGGGCTATTACTTTGGCGCCCCCACCATCAGGCCGCCGTGGAGCGTGTCCGAGGTCCGGCAAGCGCGTTGTTAATCCCGCATCAAGCGCGCCGTGCCGGCGTTGCACAGCCCCCAGATGGACTGCTAAACTTCGTCCTCAGCATCTGGCGGACTGACAACGTAGCTTCGGCATTTTGAGGGAACTTGCATGGAGAATCTGGTGCGCGGACAATGCCTTTGCGGGGCGGTAACGTTCCGCATATCGGGACAGTTCGAGCGCTTCTTCCTTTGCCATTGTGGACGCTGCCGCAAGGATAGCGGTTCAGCGCACTCGGCCAATTTGTTCTCGTCCACGGCGAAGATAGACTGGGTGTCAGGTCAGGAGAATATCAGGACGTTCAACGTTCCGGGGACACGGCACATAAAGTGTTTTTGCGCAGCTTGCGGGTCCGCGCTCCCGTCTTACAACTCGAATGATGACGTTCTTGTTGTGCCGGCAGGCTCAGTTGACAGCCAAATCGACATTCTGCCCGAAGCGCATATTTGCTACTCCAATCGCGCGGAATGGGACGACAACCTCGACACCCTCGCAAAGATCGACGGGCTCCCAAAATAAGCACCACTCGCGGCAGGACATCTTCGGCGAAGCCATAGGATAAAGGCACGACAGCCATTTCCATAGCAACGCGAGGGGGCGAAACGCGCCCGCAGACAAAACCTGGCGCAAGTCTCTTCCTCGGGTGCTCTCCTCTTGCAAACCAACGTGGCCGATCACGTCAGAAATGCCCGTGTGCCGCAAAAAATAAATTGTCGCACACAGGGCGATGTGCAATAAATATGAAATCGTTGCACACAAGGCGCCCCATGCAGATCATCTCACACAGCCAGACCGCTCAGACGACCTATCAAGACCTGCTTCGGCTGCATCTCGACGAGCGCGTGGCAGAGGTGACGGGCACCATCGAAGAACGCCATCGCGCCGGACGCACCTATCTTTACGAGCGGTTTCGGCTCGGGACGGAGGCCCGCAGCCGCTATCTTGGCGAGGACAGCCCGCAACTTCGCGACCGGCTGGCGCGGGCAGCGGCGCTGAAATCGGATACACAGGCGCGACGTCAGAGGATGACCCGCCTGACTCGCATCCTGCGGGCCGAGGGCTACATCGCCACTGATCGGGACACCGGCTCGCTGTTTCTCGCCTTCGCCCGGACAGGGATGTTTCGCCTTGGCGGGACATTGATCGGAACAGCGGCCTTCGCGCTTTACCAGGGCGAACTCGGCGTGCGGATGGATGCGGAAAGGCTGGCACAGACCGGCGATATCGATCTGGCGAGCTTCCAGCGGCTCTCGGTCGCGCTGGAAGACAAGGTCGAAAAAGATCCGGGCGATATCCTTTCGGCGCTGAAATTCGACCCTGTGCCGGGGATATCGGACCGTCAAATATGGAAATGGCGGCAGAGCCGGTCAGAGGTGATGGTCGAGTTCCTGACGCCCGCCTTTGGCGACGAGACGGTAAAACCCCTGCCCGCGCTCGGGGTCTCGGCGCAGGCTCTGAACTATCTCAACTACCTGATTGCAGAACCAATCCCGGCGGTCGCAGTCTATCGCTCGGGCGTGCTCGTGCAGATCCCCCGCCCTGAGCGTTTCGCGATCCACAAGCTGATCGTGGCCGACCGCCGCCGCGAAAAATCGGATCGGGGCAAATCCGCGAAGGACCGGGCGCAGGCTGCCTTCCTGATCGAGGTGCTCGCGCAAGACCGTCCCGACGAGTTGGCCGAAGCCTGGGAGGATGCACGATCCCGCGGCCCGCGCTGGCGCAAGCGCCTGGACGCAAGCCTTGCCCGAATGGCCAAAACGGCAGAGAGACTCGCAAAGCTGGGCTAGCCCTGTGATTATGTCGACCACTTGGGTCCGGGCATCGGACCGATCGGCCCCCGCCGCAAGGGCGGGCCATGCAAGCCTTTGTCCGCCCTGCCCTGTTGCCGAACATCTTTGTCGCATGGCTCGGCTGCGTTTCCGCCATTGCGTCAACGTTTTTCGCTTGTCGCCCCTGAGTGGCTTTTGATAGCAGTTTCGCGATGGTTCTCGCAGGTCTTCGGGTTTGCGAGATGAAAAGGGAACGCGGTGCGACACCAGATATGGTGCCAACTCCGCGACTGCCCCCGCAACTGTAGGCGGTTAGCACGCTCGAAAGATACCACTGGCCCAAGCGGGCTGGGAAGGATCGGGCAAGCCATGAGCCGCGAGTCAGGAGACCTGCCATCATCGATGCAATCTCACGCCGGGCGGGGAGTCCCGGAAAGGAGTCTAAGATGCAACAGATCATGCGCTCGGCGCCTGTGCCCCCCTTTGGGGTGGGCCAAATCTTGTTGTGGCAGCCCTGCCCTTTTCATCCCTGATCGGCGCGATCCGCATTTTTCGCCCTGCTGTGCGCACAGGCCCGTGACGGCCCCTGCGCGCGTATTCCGGTTCTTAACCTTTTTCTGATGCCCGTCTTTTGGCGGGTCCTTTGAGGAGACGACAATGGTCCGCCACGCTATGCTTGCGCTGATGATGTCCTGCACCGCTTTGCCCGCTTTGGCGCATGATGGCGTGCTGGATGTCGTGGCCCCCTTTGAATTGAAAGGCCCAGACCCGATCCAGTCGGGCAACATCTTCTTGAAGATGGATGTGGTCGAAACTCTGGTGGATACCGATGAGGAAGGCCGGCTTCTGCCGGGCCTTGCCACCGCCTGGGACACCGCATCCGATGGGTTGCGCTGGAGCTTCACCCTGCGTGAGGGGGTTATGTTTCATGACGGAACCCCGATGGATGCGCCGGCCGTTGCCACCGCGCTGATCCGATCCTTGGAAAATGGCGGCTTGCTGGCCAAAGCGCCGATCAAAGACATCCATGCCTCCGGCGCGCACCGGGTGGACATCACGCTGCAAACTCCCTTCGCCATGCTGCCCGCCATGCTGGCCGAATATCGCGCCGCGATCATTGCCCCTTCCGCGATCAAGGCCGATGGCACCATCACCGCGCTGATCGGCACTGGCGCTTACAAGGTGACCGAACTTGCCCCCCCCAACAAACTCGCCTTGCAGGCCTTTGATGGCTATTGGGGCAAACCTGCTGCGATTGAAACGGCGGTCTATACCGCCAGTAGCCGCTCGGAAACCCGCGCGCTGATGGCGGAAAGCGGCGATGCAGATGTGACGATCAGCCTTGATCCGGCCTCGGTCCGTCGCCTTTCGGGGACCGAAGGGCTTGAGGTCCGTTCCGTCGCCATCCCGCGGGTGTTGATGCTGAAGGTCAATGGCACGCGCTATGATGCCCAAACGCGCAAAGCGTTGAGCCTTGCGATTGACCGCGACGGGATCGCACGCGCGGTGCTGCGCTACCCCGAAGGCGCGACGCAAATGTTCCCGCCGGGGATGGCGGGATGGCATGACGCCACGCTTACGCCGCTGCGCTATGACCCTGCCGCCGCCCGCGCCGCGCTTGAGGCGCTTGGCTGGACCGAAGGAGCCGATGGGGTTTTGCAAAAAGATGGCAAGAAACTGGAAATCGAAATCCTGACCTATCCGGACCGGCCCGAATTGCCACTGGTCGCCGCCGTATTGGAGCAAGAATTCGCCGCCATCGGCGCCAAAGCCACGATCAATTCCACCAATTTCTCAGAAATCCCCACGCGCCATACCGATGGCACGCTGGACACTGCCCTTTTTGCGCGCAATTTCGCTCTGCTGCCTGATCCGGTCGGCACGCTGTTGCAAGATTACGCGCCTGACGGGGAATGGGGGGCGATGGGCTGGTCGAATACCGCCTTTACAGCAGGCGTGACCGCGATGGCCGAGGGCACCGCCCCCGAAGACACGCGCGCGCGCCTTGTTGCCACCTTGCAAGCCGAACTGCCGGTGCTGCCGATTGCGTGGTATCAACAGACAATGGCCATTTCCGACAGCGTCAAAGGGGTGGTTTTGGACCCGTTTGAGCGCACACTGGGCCTTAAATCGGTGGAGTGGGCGGAATGATCCGAGCACTTGGGTGGCGGCTCGCCCAAGCCGGGATGGTGGCATTCCTTGTCGCCATCTCCAGCTTTTTGATGATGCGCGCTTTGCCGGGCGACATGGTGATGCGCATCGCTGGCGCGCGCTTTGGCTATGACAATATCACCGCCGAAAATGCAGAACTTGTACGCGCGCAGCTCGGCGACCCCTCTGGGATCGGGGCATTTTTCGGTTGGTTTTCCGGCATGTTGCGCGGCGATCTGGGCAATTCCCTGGTCTCCGGCATGCCGGTCTCCGCAGAGATCGGGCACCAATTGGGCGCCACGGCGCAACTGGCTGGGGGGGCGATTGTGCTCTCGCTGCTGATCGGGCCGCCGCTCGGAATTGCGGCCGGTCTGCGGCCGGGCGGCTGGTTTGACCGGCTGACGCTTTTGCTGGCCGCCGCGCTTAAGGCGACGCCGCAATTTCTGTTGGGACTAGTGCTGATCGTCCTCGTGTCGATCGCGCTTGGGCTGCTGCCCGCGGCAGGCCATGGCGCGCCGCAGCATCTGGTTTTGCCAGCGCTGACGCTGGCCTTGGGCCTTGCCGCCGCCACAACCCGCATCACCCGAGAGGCGCTGGTGCAAGCACGGCAGTCGGATTGGTGGCGTTTTGCGCGCTGGAAAGGCCTGCGCGAGGATCAAGTCTTGCTGTTTCACGGGCTGCGCCATGTTGCGGTGCCGGTGCTGACGTTGATCGCGGCGCAATTCGTAGCACTGATGGAAGGCGTGGTCGTGGTGGAAACGATCTTTGGCTGGCCCGGGATCGGCCATGCGCTTGTGCATGCGGTGTTTCACCGCGATGTGCCCATGGTGCAAGGCACCGCCTTGATGATGGGGCTCGCCTTTGTGCTGGTGAACGCCTGCGCCGATATTGCCGCCCGACTGTTGGACCCGCGGGAGGCGCGCCAATGATCGCCCGCTATTTTGGGGCGGCCATCCTGGCCGCTGTGTTGATGTTCGCGCTTGGCCTGCCGCTCATCCATCCGGTGGACCCGGTGGCGCAAAGCCTGATGCATGCGCTCCACCCCCCCTCCTTTGAAAGCTGGCTTGGCTATGACCATTTGGGCCGGTCAATGGCGGCACGGCTGGCGGCGGCCCTGCGGCTATCGCTTGGACTGGCGGCCGCCACGCTGCTCACCACCGCCGTCATCGGCGTGGCGCTTGGCGCTTTGGCAAGCTGGCGCGGGGGCTGGGTGGACCGGGCTGTGACTCTGTTTGCCGATAGCGTTGTGGCTCTGCCCGCGCTCTTGATCGTGCTGATGGCCGGGATCATTTTGCCCAATCAGCCGCTGGCCTTCTGGGCCGGGCTGTCGGCTACGCTTTGGGTGGAAATCTTCCGCCTCACCCGCGCCACGATCCGCGCGCAACTTGCCGCCCCGTCGGTGGAAGCCGCGCGGCTTTTGGGCTTCGGGCCGTTTTACATCTTCCGCATCCATCTCTGGCCGGAACTGGCCCCGGTGCTGCGCGCAACCTTTGCGCTGACCTTTGCGGCGGTGGTGATGGGGATCGCCGCGCTTGGCTTTGTCTCGGTCGGGGTGCGCGCCCCCACACCGGAACTGGGGCTGATGATGGTCGAATTGCTGCCCTATTGGCGCGAGGCCCCCTGGGCATTGTTGCAACCTGTTCTTGTAACGCTGGCCACGCTGCTGGCGCTGACCCTCATTGCCGGAGAAAAGCGCACATGAGCCTGCTGACTGTTGAAAACCTTTCTGTCCATAGCGCCCTGCAAGAGATGGTCGCGCCGATTTCCTTGCAGCTTGACCCCGGCCAGGCGGTCACACTGATCGGTGAGACGGGGTCGGGCAAAAGCCTGTTTGCGCAGGCTCTGCTTGGCACTTTGCCGACGGGCCTGCATGCGCAGGGGGTGCTTTCCCTGCTCGGCCAACAGGTTGCAATCGACAACCCAACCGCCATCGAAGGGCTTTGGGGGCGCGCCATATCGGTGCTGCCGCAAGAACCCTGGCGCGCGCTTGACCCGTTGATGCGGGCTTGGGGGCAGGTCGAGGAGGTCTATCGGCTGGTTGCACGCAGTGACACACCCGAAAAAGCGACCCGCGCGGTTCTCAACGCGCTTGATCTGGGCAAGGCAGGCGATCGGTTCCCGTTTGAGCTTTCCGGCGGGATGGCACAACGGCTGGCCATTGCCGCTGCGCGCGCGGGCGGCGCGAAAATCGTGATCGCGGATGAACCCAGCAAAGGGCTGGATCTGGCGCGCCGCGACGAGGTAGCCCGCCGCCTGCGCATCGTGCCGGAAACCGGCGGTGCGCTGCTGACCATCACCCATGATCTTGAACTGGCCGAAATGCTGGGCGGAGAGATCATCGTGTTGCGCGAGGGTCAGATCGTTGAACGCGGCCCCGCCATGCAGGTGCTGCGCGCCCCGCAAGCACCCTATACGCGCAAACTGATCGCCGCAGAGCCGCGCCACTGGCCCGCCCCCCCTGCCCCGCATCCCGGGGCGCCGATCTTGACCGCCACGGGGCTGACCGTGGCGCGCGGCGGCAAGGTGCTGTTCTCTGGGCTTGATATCTCTTTGCATGCGGGCGAGGTGGTGGGGCTTTGCGGCCCCTCGGGCGTTGGCAAATCGTCTTTGGGAGATACGCTTTTGGGGCTTGCGGATCCTGCGGCGGGGCAGATCAGCCGTGGCGCGGGCCTTGCCCCGATCCGGTTTCAAAAGCTCTGGCAAGACCCGCCTGCAGCCTTTGCCTCCCATCAGCGCATTGGCCAAGGATTGGCGGATCTGATGGCGCTTCATGGCATTGCCCGAGACCGTCTGCCACCGCTTCTGGCGCGGCTTCGACTGGACCCGGCGCTATTGGAGCGTTTGCCCACAGAGGTTTCGGGGGGCGAATTGCAGCGCCTTGCCATTGTGCGCGCGCTTTTGCTGGATCCGGTGATGCTGTTTGCCGATGAGCCAAGCTCGCGGCTCGATCCATTGACCCAACGCGAGGTGATCGGCATGCTGACCGATCTTGCCCGCAGCCAGGGCATCGCGCTTTTGCTGGTCAGCCATAGCCCGGATCTGATTGCCCAAGCAACAGACCGGCAGGTCCACTTGAATGAAAATCCGGGCGCGCCGCAGGCGGCGGCCACGCTTCAAACCGCCTAGCGGCGGCGCACTGACCCACAACACGCCGCAAAGGGCCAAGACCGCGATCTGAAACCAAAGATCCGGCCTTCGCCCCTTGCGAAACGTTACATCCGCCCCCGTCTGTCTGGCCCCGGCGTGTGGCGCATCTCGGAGGCGCTCATTTCACCTCCTCCAGCGGTATATAGAGATCGCCGCCCTCCTGGAACTTCTCCGCCATCTTCTTCATGCCTTCCTTTTGCGCCTCGGCACGGATGTCGTGGCTAAGGCGCATGGAGCAGAATTTCGGCCCGCACATCGAACAGAAATGCGCCACCTTATGCGCCTCCTTGGGCAAGGTTTCATCATGCATCGACCGTGCCGTGTCCGGGTCGAGCGACAGGTTGAACTGATCCTCCCACCGGAACTCGAACCGCGCGCGGCTCAGGGCATCGTCGCGGATCCGTGCGGCCGGGTGCCCCTTGGCCAGATCGGCGGCGTGGGCGGCAATCTTGTAGGTGATCACCCCCATTTTCACGTCGTCCCGGTCGGGCAACCCAAGATGCTCCTTGGGTGTCACATAGCAAAGCATCGCCGTGCCAAACCAGCCGATCATCGCCGCACCGATGCCACTGGTGATATGGTCATAGCCCGGTGCAATGTCGGTGGTCAGCGGCCCAAGCGTATAGAACGGCGCCTCGCCACATTCGCGGAGCTGCTTGTCCATGTTTTCCTTGATCTTGTGCATGGGAACATGGCCCGGCCCCTCGATCATCACCTGACAATCCTTGGCCCAGGCGATCTGGGTCAGCCGACCCAGAGTTTCCAGCTCGGCGAACTGTGCCGCATCGTTGGCATCGGCGATCGAGCCCGGGCGCAGCCCGTCGCCCAGGCTGAACGCCACATCATAAGCGCGGGCAATGTCGCAGATCTCGTCGAAATGCTCGTAAAGAAAACTCTCGCGGTGATGGTGCAGGCACCATTTCGCCATGATCGAGCCCCCGCGCGAGACGATGCCCGTCGACCGGCCCACCGTCATCGGGATCATATGCAACCGCACCCCCGCGTGGATGGTGAAGTAATCTACCCCCTGCTCGGCCTGCTCGATCAGCGTGTCGCGGAACACCTCCCAGGTCAGGTCTTCCGCGATGCCGCCGACCTTCTCCAGCGCCTGGTAGAGCGGCACCGTGCCGATGGGCACCGGTGCATTGCGCAAGATCCATTCACGAATGTTGTGGATGTTATGGCCCGTGGACAGGTCCATCACCGTGTCCGCGCCCCAGCGGATCGCCCAGACCATCTTTTCGACTTCCTCGGCCATCGACGAAGTGACGGCAGAATTGCCGATATTGGCATTGATCTTGACAAGAAAGTTGCGCCCGATGGCCATCGGTTCGGCCTCGGGGTGGTTGATATTCGCGGGGATGACCGCCCTACCCCGCGCGATCTCGTCTCGTACGAATTCGGGCGTGATCAAATCAGGGATCTCGGCGCCAAAGCTCTCGCCGTCGCGAGCCAGCGCCTCTTTCGCGGTTTTGCGCCCAAGGTTTTCGCGGATCGCGACGAATTCCATTTCGGGCGTTATGATCCCGGCCCGGGCATAGGCCATCTGCGTCACCGCCTGCCCGTCCTTGGCCCGGCGCGGCACCAGGCGGTGCGGGAATTCGGGTGTCAGCCGCGCACCTTCGGCAAAACCGTTGTCCTCCGGCTTCACATGACGGCCCTCACAGGTCTCTGTATCGCCCCTTGCGGCAATCCAGGCCGCGCGCAGACGCGGCAGGCCGCGATCAATGGCGATCTCGGCTTGCGGGTCTGTATAGGGGCCAGAACTGTCGTACACGGAGACAGGAGGCTCTCCGGCCGTGGGATGCAGATCGATCTCGCGCATGGGCACGCGTATCTCGGGGTAGTGTTCGCCCGTGTGCCAGACGCGGCGTGAAGCGGGCAGCGGGCCCGTGGTGACGGTTGGGGGCAGGTCTTTCATCGGTCGGAGCCTCCAGAGCTCAAGGCGTTGGAGACCCAGTTCCGCGTCGAATGGGATTGCCGGTATAGGATCGGTTCCTTCCCACAAGAACGTGGTCCGGGCCCGCGCGGCCAGTGCACCATCCCTACGCCAGTGTGAACTGGATCAGGTTCATCGGGTCACTGCGCTGCGCGGCTTCGGTGTCCGGCCAGCAGTATCTCAGCCTCTTGTCGAGACCCCCCGGGTGAGTGCGTCGAAATTGCGCTTCGGGCTATAAGTTGTCAACCTCCGCAGCCCGGCGAAACCGACCGCCTATCGTCAGGTTCGCCCCCCCCGGGCGCATGGCAGCAGCGCCGATTTCCGAACATGATTTTACTGGCATTCGGGGAAAATCAATCATATGGTTGATTTATGACCGAACAGAAACACCCCTATCTGAGAAAAGACCAACGCCGGACCATGATCGCCGAGGCGGCACGGGCGCTCATTCTTGAAAAGGGTTATGCCGCACTCCGCACCCGTGATGTTGCATCGCGCGCGGGCATCAACACCTCCACACTGCATTTCCACGTACCAACCAAAGCCGCTTTGGTGGCGCTCGTCGCCGAAACGACACGCGACAGCTTCCTCGCCCTGCTGCCTCCAGTGCCCGATCCCAAGCAGCCTGCCCGTATGCAGTTGCGCGCCGAAGCCGCAGCTTATCATGACAGCCTTCGCGACCACCCCGAATTGGCGGCGTGCTTCGCGCAGCTTCACCAGATCGCCGGGACAGAGCCCGCGATTGCCCAGATGCTCGACGGTTTCACCCAAAACTGGTGTCAGCGCTATGTCGAGATCCTGACCATCGGACAGAAGCAGGGCGTATTCCGGGCCGATCTGCACCCCTTGCCCGCAGCTTTGGCGCTTACCGGTGCGCTGGCGGCTTTTGGCCCCCGCGCGCCCACCGGGCTGGCCATGTTCTGGCCGGTGTTCGACGAAACGGAACGCGGTTTCTTAGCGACCCAGCCTCACTGAGGAGAAAATCATGAAGTTTTCCGACATGGCTGAACGACAAATCCTCAAGGCGCAGGCCGAGGGGCAGTTAGACAACCTCAAGGGGGCGGGACGCCCTCTGAACCAGGCAGGGGACGGGAGCGTTGACGCAATCGGCTTTCGGATCATGGCAGAGGCTGGGGCATTGCCGCGTGAAATCCAATTGCGCAAAGCCGTGGAAGAACAGACCCGTGTTGTGTCCGCCGCCGCCGATGAGGTGACCCGAAAGCAGGCGGCGAAAAAACTCGCCGATCTTCAGTTACGGCTCGACATAGAACAAGAAGCGCGGCGGCGTTTTTACGGCCGCTGACGTTCTTGAGGCTGGTGCCTGCACATCCGCGCCCCCTGCCCTTTCAAACAGCCGCCGTCTCACGTTCTGCCGGGTCCGCAACCGATCCTGAAACCAGATCGCCGGCGCCGGATGCCAAGGCGACCGGCGCCGGCGAAAAGCATCCGCACGCGCGAAAGCCTTGAAGGCTTCCCCGCGGGGAAGATCAGGCGATATCCCCAAGAAGACGGGCCAGCGCGGCCTCAAGCTTGCGCCGATCAAGGGCCGAAAAATCGCGGTCGAGCTTGATTTCGAGACGCCCGTTCGCGGCGGTACATTTCGCAGCCCCAAGCGGCGAGGCCACCTGAAACGTGGTCTTGGCACGCGCCGGGGGCCGGGCTTTGGAGGCACCCGGATCAGGCGGCGGCGCCCCCTGCCCGGCCGTCTCTGCCTCCATCCCGGCCGCTTTGCGCAAAACCTCCAACTCGTCGGCCACCGAGCGGTTCTCCCAATCGCGCAACACTGCGTTGATCTGCGTAACCAGTTCGGGGCGTTCCTCGATCGCCGCCGCCAGCCTGAGCCCCAGCGCGCGTGGAATATGCGGCGCAAAGCGCAAAGCGTCGCCCAACCGATCCATCACCCGGATGAACTGCCGGATGTAGCTGCGCTTTTGGTAGCCCGCCGATTTGAACAGCTCGGCCACAGCGCGATCGGCATCGCTTTCAGCCGTCTGCGGGTCGCGCGCATAGCTCAGCGCTAACATCGCCATTTCAGCAAAGGAAATGTCCTTGCGCACGAGGTTCTCGTCGACCATGCGCCGATAAAGCCCCTCCAGATTTTCCCCGCGGGGAAGAATGCCCGCCGGAATCTTGCCCCACCGCTCCGCGTCGCCGGTCTCGGCAAGAAGCGCCTTGTAGGCGGCAAGACGGCGGAACCCCTGCACCAGTTCGAACCGGCCATCCTCGCGCGCCTCGACACGGATCGGGTTCGACAGACCGATGTCGCGGATCGAGGCCACCAGCTCGGCCAGTTCAAGGTCATCTCCCTTGGCGCGGTCGCGCACCAGCTTCCAGCTGTCGATTGCCTCAAGCGCCACCATGTCGACGATCAGACCGAGCCGCTTCATCCGAACATGCTCGGCGGCCAGCGCATCGTTTTCGGCACGGATCTTGTCCTCAAGCGCACGGCGGTCGCGCAACGCCTCGGCATTCTCGGAGATGGCGGCGGCCATCGGCGAGCGGCGCGGGGCAGGGGAGGGGGACGGGCGCTCCTTCCCCGCGGGGAAGGTCTCGTCTTCGGGCAGATCGATATCGAAGGTACGACGCTTTTTCATTGCTCATCCTCCATCTTGTCCCACGCCGCCAGCATGCAGGATCTAAATTCCGCATAGGCGCGATCAAACGAGGCGCGGGCGCGGCGCCAGGTTTCGCGGGTCATGGTGCGATAGTCGATTTCATAGACCGACGAGAGAAACCGGCCCGACTGTTCGACCGCGCGCGTCATCTCGATCGGCTCCTTGCAGACGGTATCGCCAAAGACCTTGCAGAAAGCCTCATACATCGCGCGGTGCAATTCGTTGCCCGGCTCGTAGCGCGTCATCAAAAAGCGCATGTCGATGAACGCCTTCGGCAGACGCATCTTCCCCGCGGGGAAGGTGCCGTCGAACCCCTGCGAAAGATCTTCGAGCGCCTCGGCCAACTGCCCGATGAACGAGGTGGTGCTGTCATATTCCCAATAACCGGGGCCCGACGGGATATAGAGCACATCGGCCGCAAAGACGGCGTTCATCGATTGATACCCGATGGCGGGGGGGCAGTCGAAGAGGATGATGTCATAGGCATCGTTCGACAGCGCATCGAGATAGCGCGAGACGGCCGCGAAAAAGGACCAGTCGGGGTTGAGATGGCGATACTGTGCGCTTGCAAATTCGACGAAGGCGGCATTGGCGCAGCTGGGCACAATATCGATGGTCGGCCAGGCGGTGGGCCGGATGAAGTCGGTCACGCGCAGATCGCCCAGACCCAGGTCCCGCACAGAAGCCGGCAGACGCCGCTGGGGCAGGGCGGCCCCGCTTTCGGCGGCGCGGGGCGCGGCATTCATCCGGTCGGTTTCATGCACCAGATCGCGCGCGATGATCCCCCAAACCGTCAGTTCCTCACTGACATCATGCAGCCCCATCGAATGGGTCAGCGTGGCCTGCGGGTCAAAATCGACGACCAGCACGCGATAGCCATCAAGCGCCGCCGCATGCGCCATGTGCAAAGCCACGGTCGATTTGCCCGCGCCGCCCTTGAAGTTCGAGATCGCCGCACGGATCGCGCGCTTGCCGGCGGGACGTTTGGGCATGAGCGAGGTGCGGTTAATCTTCATCTTGCGCCGCAGCTCGTTGATCTCTGTCAGCGAAAACCAGCGCTGGCGCCCATCCTCCTCGACTTCCCCGCCGGGAAGGTCGGGATCGGCGGCGAAGCGCCCGCGGAAGGTCGACTGGTTGATCTTGAAGATCAGCTCCGACACCTCCCAGGACGAGAATCTGCGCAGGGTCTTTTCATGCTCGGGCGAGAAGGTCTGGCGTCGGATAAAGCCCTGCATCTTCAGTGACTGCGCCTGAAGAGCGGCGAGATCTTCGTGGGTGTACATGCTCGATTCCATTGTCTGGACGTAGATTGTTTGCAATTTCTGAAATACGATGGATTTGGCAAAACTTCAAAACCTAAGTTATGCTTAGATCGTGTTTTGCCGAGATGCCCAAATTGTCCGGCTTTTCCAGGACCTATGCGATTCGGCAGTGAAGCCCTAAACACGACGGCGCAAGAGGTCTGGGCCGGCGCGCAGAAGCAAATATTGAGGTGACATGCGGCGCCCTCATCCAGAGATTGAGGGGACAACACTGCCCCTATTAGGGGACACGGAGGATGTCCCCTAATACCATTAAGAACCTTTTCTTTTTGATTTTGAGAACGGGTTCGACAGATCCAAACTGCGGAATGCGCAAGCACCCCTTGACAGAATCGGCCAACAGGACGCTAATGCCGACAACAAAACGAAAAACGCTTGGCGGTGGCGTAGAGAGTTGAGAAGCAACGTTCTTCGGAACTCTTTGCAGGATAACGACGTGACTGCCAGTTCATAAGCGGTGGGGCATCGTCTCCGAGGGCAGGACATGTTGATGAAGAAGGCCGTCGGTCGCGGCGGGGCTACGCGCAAATACGATCTGCTGACGATCCTTGGCGTGCATGCGCTTTCGCAAGGGAAAACCTTGCAAAGGCAAACCCTGCGTCTCATCTGTCTGATCACTGCCCGCTATAATTGGCAAAACGATCATCTCTCTGTCGGTCAAACTGAAATTGCGCGGCTTTGGTCGGTCGATACCCGAACGGTCAAGCGCGAGATGGCCGTCTTTCGCGAACGTGGCTGGCTGATCGAGAAGCGGCCCGCGGCGCGGGGACGGGTCACCGTCTACGGCCTTGGGATTTCGCAGATTCTGGAAGACACGCGCGCAAGTTGGGAAATGGTCGGCCCCGATCTGGTCAAGCGGCTCGATGGCCCGGTCGCCGAGGTCGAGGACAGTAAAGTGATACCATTTCCACAGGTGGCTTTGCCGGCAGGGGAGGGTGTCTGGCCCCGGATCGCGCGTCGCCTGCAGGAGGAAGACGCAAGTATCTACCGTGCGTGGTTTGCGGCTCTCGAAGTGGAAGAGATGGCAGAAGAGTTGTGGCTGCGGGCGCCTTCGGCATTTCATGCGACTTATGTGCGCACGCATCACATGTCACGTCTTGAGGCTGCCTTGGCATTGGAAGCGCCGGGATATGGGGTGCGCCTTAGCTGACGCCTCCGTTGTCAGGGCAGGCAGATCCGCAAATAGGATAAGGGCGGCTTGCC
This sequence comes from Rhodobacter sp. TJ_12, assembly GCF_020023995.1. GTDB lineage: Bacteria > Pseudomonadota > Alphaproteobacteria > Rhodobacterales > Rhodobacteraceae > Rhodobacter. The sequence continues at coordinate 20,264 of NZ_NRRD01000024.1, forward strand.
TTTCGTGAGCCGCGCTGTCAAATTCCCCGTGTCAGCCATGCTGTGCATTGCCACAGCCCAGCCAGAGATTGCAGTCATGCATGAAAAGGCGCGCATATGGCGATTTCAGAACAGATGGGCACAGAGGCACCGGGGGCAGCGGCCGTTCCGGACCGGCGGGCAGGGCGCAAGCCGTCTTCGCCCTGGCGCATCCTGAAACCCGTGCGGGGGCAGATCCGGCTGGCGATGGCGATCTCGGCGGGCTCGGCGCTTTCTGCCCTCGGGGTGATGGTGTCGCTGATGCTGGTGGTCAGCGCGCTGCTAGAACGGCCGGGCACGATGCCCTGGGGCGCGCTTGGTGCGGCGGCGCTTTGCACCGTCGCATCCTATGCCGCCCGGCTCGGGGCCTTCAACCAGGCGCATTACGCGGCCTTCCGGCTTGAGCGGATCTTGCGCATCGGTCTGGCGAACAGGCTGGCGCGGGTGTCTCTGGGTTATGTCGAGGCGCAGGGCGCGGGGGCGCTTGCCAAGGTCATCCATGACGACGTGAAGGCGCTGCATGTCTTTGTCGCCGACAGCACGCCGCTTTATGCCCGTGCCTATGTCACCCCGGTCGTGACCTTCGCGCTGCTTTTGCTGTTCGACTGGCGGCTGGCGCTGGTGGCGCTGGCGGTGCTGGCCCTGGGCTGGGGCATCCTGCGCGGGGCGCAGCGGCGGCGGCGCGACATGGTGCGGGCCTATAATGCGGCCCGCGAAAAGGTCAGCGCGGCGGTTGTGGAATATGTGCAGGCGATGCCTGTGGTGCGCAATTTCGACAGCGGCCAAAGCAGTTTCGGCCGCTATCAGGCGGCGCTGGACGGCTATCTTGCGGTGATGCTTGACTGGTATCGGGCTGCGGGCTTTCCGGCGCGGTTCTCCTGGCTGATGCTGGGCCCGATGCCGACGCTGACGCTGGTGCTGGGCGCGGGGCTTTGGCTCAGCGCGATGGGCGATCTCTCGGTGCCGCGCTGGCTTGGGGTGCTTTTGGCCTGCACCGGCATGGCCGAGGCGATGATGCCGATGATGATGCTGCGCCACATGATCGAAAAGGTCGGGCTGAGCGTGGCGCGGATCGAGGAGGTGATGGCCGCCCCCGATCTGGATGATGCCGAGGCGACGCCCGGGCCGCTCGCCTTTGACCCCGCAGCGCCTGCACTGCGGTTTGACCGGGTGCGGTTTTCATATGCGCCGGACCTGCCCCCGGCGCTCGACGATGTCAGTTTCGAGGTCGCGCGCGGCAGCGTGACCGCGCTGGTCGGGCCTTCGGGCGCGGGCAAGACCACGGTGGCGCGTCTGGTGCCGCGGTTCTGGGATGTCACCGCGGGCAAGATCGAGATCGGCGGCCATGACATCCGCAAGATCGGCGCCGAGCGGCTGATGCAACAGGTCGCCTTCGTGTTTCAGGAAAGCTTTCTTTTTGCCGACACCATCGCCGCGAATATCCGCATCGGCCGCCCCGAGGCCACCGAGGCCGAGGTGATCGCAGCCGCAAAAGCCGCGCAGGCCCATGATTTCATCACCGCGCTGCCCCAGGGCTATGAGACTCGCGCGGGCGAACGCGGCGTGTTTCTTTCGGGCGGTCAGCGCCAGCGCATCGCCATTGCCCGGGCGCTGTTGCAAGATCGCCCGCTGCTGGTGCTGGACGAGGCGACGGCCTTTGCCGACCCGGAAAACGAGGCCGAGCTGATCGCGGCGCTGTCAGAGCTGATGCGCGGGCGCACGGTGATCATGGTGGCGCATCGATTGGCGACGGTCCGCGATGCCGACCAGATACTTGTCTTTGAGCGCGGCTGCATCGTCGAGCGCGGCCGCCACGCGGCGCTGGTGGCGCAGGGCGGGCTTTATGCAAAGCTTTGGCAGAATTACGAAACCGCGCAAAACTGGTCGCTTGGCGCGGCCCGGGGGGGGATCTGATGGCGGTCATCGGCAAACAACCGGCCGGGCGGGCGGGGGCAAGTTCCTTTGCGACGACGTTCCGGCAACTGGCTGAAAGCGTCGGGCCGGAAGATGCACCTGGGCTGCGGCGCGCGCTTTTCGGGCTGATCGCGGCGGCGGCGCTGCAGGGGCTCGGGCTGGCGGTGATCGCGCCCCTTTTCACCGCCGCGGCGACGCCGGGCGGGCTTGATCGGGCGCTTTCGTGGTTTGCCGCCCTGCTTTTGCTTATGGGCGCGGCCTCGGCGCTGCGCTGGCGCGCGCAGGGCTTCGATTTCGACGGACGGATGGTGCGGGCGACCTGGCGGTTGCGCAGCCGTCTGGGCGCGAAGCTGCGCGAGATCCCGCTCGAACAGCTTCAGGATAAGCGCGCGGGCGAAATGAACGCGGTCGTCTTGGGCAATGTCGACGAAAACCTGCTTTATGCGCTGACCGTGCTCAATCTGGTCTTTGCCGCGGTCATTACGCCGTTTTGCGCGGCGCTGGGGCTTATGCTGTTCGACTGGCGGCTGGGGCTTTTGCTGCTGGCGGTGTTTCCGGCGATCGTGCCGCTTTACCGCTGGCGACGTCCGGCGCTGGGGCGCGGCAAGCGCATCTTGGCACAGGCGCATCAGGAGGCAAGCGCCGATGTGCTGGAATATACGCAGGGGCTGGCGATCCTGCGCGCCGCGGGGCGGGCAGGCGAAAAGGCGGCCCGGCTCTCGCAGACCTTTGAAAAGCTTGAGGCGATTCAGGTCTTTGGCCATCGAAAAGGGGCCAAGCCGAACATCCTGGTGGCCAGCGTGGTCGAACTGGGGCTGCTGGCCGTCCTGATGATCGGGGTTTTTCTGGTGACGCAGGGAAGCCTTGCGCCGGCGGCGCTTGGGGCGGTTTTCGTGATCGTGGTGCGGCTCTCGGAGCCGCTGTCGACCTTCATCCTTTACACCGCGATGCTTGAGGTGATGGAGGCCGCGCTGGAACGGATCGGCACGCTTCTGGCGATGGCGCCCCTGCCGCAGCGGACGCCTGCGGCGATGCCAACCCGCCATGACATCCGTTTCGATGCGGTCAGCTTCACCCATGCCCGGGCCGAGACGCCCACAATTCGCGATTTCAGCGCCGTGTTGCCCGAGCATTCGCTGACCGCGCTGGTCGGGCCCTCGGGGTGTGGCAAGACCACGCTGACACGGCTCCTGCTGCGTCATTTCGACCCGCAGGAAGGGGCGGTGCAGATCGGCGGCCTCGATCTGCGGCAGATCCCGGCCGAACAGCTCAACGATCTGATTTCGGTGGTGTTTCAGGACGTCTATCTGTTCAATGACACGGTGCTGGCAAACATCCGCATGGGCCGGCCCGATGCCACCGAAGCCGAGGTGCGGGCCGCGGCACAGGCGGCGCAATGTCTCGATTTCATCGAACGGTTGCCGCAGGGCTGGCAGACGCCTCTGGGCGAGATTGGCGGCCGGCTTTCGGGCGGCGAGCGGCAACGCATTTCGATCGCGCGGGCCTTGCTCAAGGATGCGCCGATCGTCGTTCTGGACGAGCCGACAGCCGCGCTTGATACCGAAAGCGAATTGGCGGTGCAGCGGGCGCTGGATGCGCTGGTGGCCCGCAAGACGGTAATCGTGATCGCGCATCGGCTTTCGACGATTGTCGGCGCGGATCAGATCCTGGTCATCGAGGGAGGGCAGCTCGTGCAGGCGGGGCGGCATGCCGCGCTTCTGGACGCGGGCGGGCGCTATGCGCGGATGTGGGCGGCGCAGGGGGCGGTAAAACGCTGGTCGGTCGGGCAGTAATCAGCGTGCGACGATCAGCGGCGTGTGACTGATCGGATCGTCAAGGATAACGGCCTCAAGCCCGAAGACCTGCCGCAGCAGGCCGGGGGTCATGAGCCGGGCCGGAGGGCCCTCGGCCACCACCCGGCCCGCCGCCATCACCACCAGATGGTCTGCATAACGGCAGGCCTGGTTGAGATCGTGCAGCACCGCGACGATGGTGCGGCCCTGATCGCGGTTGAGACGCTGCAACAGTTCCAGCAGTTCCAGCTGATGTGCGATGTCAAGGAAGGTCGTCGGTTCGTCCAGCAGTAAGATCGGCGTCTGCTGGGCCAGCACCAGCGCAATCCAGACCCGCTGCCGCTGCCCGCCCGATAGCGCGCCGACTTCGGTCTGTGCCAGATCGGTCACGCCGGTCGCTGCCATCGCCTCTGCGACGATGCGGGCATCTTCGGGACTCCACTGCCGGAACGGCCCCTGATACGGATAGCGTCCGCGCGCCACCAGATCCTCGACGGTGATCCCGGACGGCGCTTGCGCGCTTTGCGGCAAAAGCCCGATCTGCTGGGCGAGCCGCCGCGCGGGCAGCCGCGCGATGACCTGACCGTCCAGCAGCACCTGCCCGGCCTGCGGTGGCAAAAGATTGCACAGCCCGCGCAGAAGCGTCGATTTCCCGCAGCCATTTGGCCCGAGGATGACGGAAAACCGCCCCTCAGGCACCGCAAGCGAGACCTCGGCACAGATCTTGCGACCCGCATAGCCCAGCTGTAAGGCCTGCGTTTTCAAGCGGCTTTGCGCCCCGGTTTTGGCAGCGCCTTTCCCTTCGTCCCTCATTCCCTCTGCCCCATCCTGCCTTGCCGTGTCAAAAGCCAGATCAGATAAAGACCTCCCAGCACGCCGGTGACCTGACCGACCGGCAATGTTGCCCCGATCGGCAAGACCCGGGTCAGCAGATCGGCGCCGGTCAGCAGCAGCGCCCCCATCAGCGCCGCGCCGAAAAGCGGTTGCGCGACCGTGCGGCCAAGCCTTTGCGCCAACTGCGGGGCGGCCAGCGCGACAAAGGCGATCGGACCCGCAGCACTGGTGGCGAGCGCGACCAGCAGCAGCGCGGCAAAAAGCATTCCGGCCCGCACCCGCTCGACCGCGACGCCCAGCGGTCCGGCCAGATCGTCGCCCATCGCCAGCAGGCCAAGTGGGCGCATCCCAAAGAGCATTGCCGGCAGCAGCACCGCAAGCCCCGCCCAAAGCGGCCGGACATGGCCCCAGTTCCGCCCCTCCACCGAGCCTGCCAGCCACAGATTGGCAGAGATCGCAGCATCAAGATCGCCCTTGACCAGCAAGAGCGCGTTGAGCGCGGTCAACATTGCCCCGACGCCGATACCGGTCAGCACCAGCCTATAGGCGCTGACGCGGCCATTCTTGCGCGCCAGAAGATAGACCCCGATCCCGGTCATCAAGGCCCCGGCCATGGCCGCCGGCACGATATCGGCCCCTGACCCGCCAAATGCGATGATGTGCAACAGCGCGCCCGATGCCGCTCCTGCGGTGAAGCCGATCACATCGGGCGAGCCAAGCGGGTTGCGCGCGATACTTTGAAACACCGCGCCCGAGGCGCCAAGCGCCGCCCCCGCGCCGAGCGTGACTAGCAACCTTGGCAGCCGGACGTCGAAGACCGCATAGGCAATCGCGCGCGAGGGCGCCTCTCCGGTCAGCACCTGCCACAGATCGGCGGGGATCACCGGAATGCGCCCTTGGAGCAGCCCGGCAATCCCGCTGGCCAGCAGCATGCCGAGCAAAACAAGGTTCAGCACCAGCCCGCGCAGATAAAGCCGCAACGACCAGCGCCGATACCGCAGAGTGATCCAGGCCGGGACGCTCACAGCCCGCCCATCCGCAACCGCCGTGCCAGCGCGATGAAGATCCCGCCTCCGATCAGCCCCGCCATGATGCCGACGTCGATCTGGCCGGGGGCGCCGATGACCCGTCCGGCCAGATCGGCAAAACCGACCAAGGCTGCACCGGTCAGCATCGAGGCAAGCAGCAGCGGCCGATGTGCGGGACCGGCGATGGGCCGCGCCAGATGCGGCGCTGCCAAACCGACGAAGCTGATCGGTCCTGCCGCAGCCGTTGCGGCACCCCCCAGCGCCACGATCATCGCTGCGGAGGCAAACAAGATCCGGCGCGGATCGGCCCCCAGACTTTGGCCGAATTCCTGCCCGAGCGCCAGCGCATCCAGTGGCCGCGTCAGCCCCAGCGCCACGACCGTCCCCACGGCCACGATCCCAGCCGTAGGCCCCAGCACCGCCCAGCCACGCCCCTGCAAGGACCCGACCGCCCAGTGGCGGAACTGATCGAAGACCGGTGCTTCGGCATTGACGGTGATCACCCGGGTCAGGGTCATAAGCACGATCGAAAGGGCTGCCCCCGCAAGCACCAGCCGCACCGGATCATGCCCCCGCGCCAGCCCCCCGAGCCCGAAGACGGCCGCGCCTCCGAGCGCCGCCCCGAGAATGCCCGCCCAAAGCGCAGCCGTCACCCCGACATAGCCTAAGACCACGATCTGGCAGACAATCATTAAGGTCGCCCCGGCGGAAATGCCCAACAGCCCCGGATCGGCCAGCGGATTGCGGGTCAGCGTCTGCATCAGCGTCCCTGCTGCGCCAAGCGCCGCCCCCACGACCAGCGCCAGCAAGGCCCGCGGCAAGCGTTGTTCGCGCACCAGAAGATGCGCGCCATCGCCCGGATCAAAGGCGCTGAACGCCGCAAGCGTCACCTGCACCTCGATGTCGCGCGGGCCGATGAAGGGGCTTGCCAGCGTGGTGCATAGCACAAAGAGAAGTGCTACCCACAGCAGCAGGCGCGGGCGCGCAAGCGGGCTTTGCATGCTCAGGCCCCGTCGAATTGTGCGGCGATACCGGCCACAATTTCTTGCGCGCTGTAATAATCTATCCGGAACGAGTTCGGCCCCAGCCCGTAGACCTGTCCGCTTCGGACCGAGGGCAGGTTGGCCAAGATCGGATCGGCGCAAAACCGGGCGACATCGGCCTCGGTGCCCGAGAGTAGGAAGGTGGTTTCGGCCTCAAGCAAGGTAAGATGTTCATACGCGGCGCGGACGAAATCGGCTGAGGCGGGTAGCCCTGCCGCCTGCCAGGACTTCGGCGGATCTTCGAGACGAAAGCCAAGCTGCGCCAGCAGCTGGCCATGCGCGCCCGTCGCGGTGGCGATCGGATTGGGGGCGCCTGCGCCGTGGTAGCTGACGATATTGGCGCGACCTGCGGGCAGGACCAGCCGGGCGCGCTTGGCCTGAAGCTCTTGTGTGAAGCCCGAAAGGAGCGCCTCGACCGCGGTTTCGTGACCAATCGCGCGGCCAAGCTGGCGCGACAGCTCTTGCCAGTCCAGCGCGCCGTAATCGAGCACCAGAACCGGTGCCACCTCGGCCAGCGCGTCGCGATAAGCGAGCGCGGAATCCGCGCCACTGGTCGAGACCACGATCAGATCCGGGGCGAGCGCCCAGACCGCTTCCAGATCGACCGATCCGGCAGGCCAAAGCTTTTCGACGCCGCGGTTTTCGGCCACGGCCTGCCATTGCGCGAAAAAATCGCCATGCGTGGTGGTGGCAGAGGCGATCAGCGGCGCTCCGATCGCCAAGAGGCTGCCCGAGAGCGTGACCGAACTCGACAGCACGCGCGCGGGTGGCGCGGTCAGCTCTGTTTCGCTGCCGTCGGCATTCGCAAGCCGTCGGGGCCAGCCCTCGGCGGCCCCGGCACGCGCAGGCAAGCCCGGCCAGGCGCTTGCGCAGAGGCTGGCGATCAGAAAACGGCGACGATTCATGCTTCCTCCGGTGCGAGGCCATGCGCCGAAGCATCGGGTCCGGCAGCGCTTGCCCTTGGGTTAATTGCTGAGAGAAATACTCATATATGCTTTGCCGTCAAGCTTTGCCTTGCAGGCGACGGCAGAATCGGGTGTGTTCGGAGGGGCTTGGCGCGACCAAATTGCAACAACTTATTATTTCTATCAGGAATGTCTTTTCGCGGCCGTCGCATCACGTCATCGTGACGGTTCGACCGGCGAAAACGATGCCGGTCCCTCTCACAGCGATGCCAGCCGTTTCTCGCCAGCCGTCCGCATTTCAAGGAAAGAAGCATGGAACGACTGAAAGGAGCGCGCTTTCTGCACAGCGCGAGCATTGCGGCCTTATGTGTTCTCAGCCCGCAAACCGGGTTTGCGCAGGACGGCACCGGTGACGCTTTCTCGTTGGGCACGATTGTCATTACGGGGGAAAAACTGGCCAGCAGCCTGCAACGCACCGCCGCTTCGGTGACTGCGCTCAAGGGCACCGACGCCGAGGAGCAAGACGAGTCCGGCAAGGACAGCGTGGCCAAGGCCGTCGAGGGAATCGCGAACGTGACCTACCCCGCCAGCGGCGGCCAAGGCGGGGCACCGACGATCCGCGGGCAGGACAGCGAGGGGCCGAATTCGGGCGCTACCGCGTTTTTTGGCGGCACCGTGCCGCGCACCGCGGTCAGTGTCGATGGCCATTATCTGACCTACAACGAACTGGTCTGGAGCTCTGCCGCGATCTGGGACGTGGACAGCATCGAAGTGTTCCGCGGACCGCAAACGGTGACGCAGGGCGCCAACAGCATTGCCGGGGCGATGATCGTCACCACGAAAGACCCAAGCTTCACCCGTGAAGGTGCGGTACAGCTGCAATATGGTAGCGATGACCGCCGCCGCGTCTCGGCGGTGGTGTCTGGGCCGGTCGCGACCGATCTGGCGGCGCGGCTTTCATTCGATTACAGCGCCCGCGACACTTATATTTCCTACACCAACCCCGCTTTTTCGCTGGGCGGCACTGATCAGGATTTCGATGCGAAGACCCTGCGCTTCAAGCTTTTGTGGCAGCCCGCTGCGCTGCCCGGTTTCGAGGCTAAGCTGAGCTTTTCGCATATCGACACCAGCCGTCCGACCTGGGAAGCGGCGATGGCACCTTATGAGGATCTGGAAAGCACGGTCACCAGCAACCCGAGCTGGGAGGTGCGCAGCAATGCAACCGTGCTGGATCTGAGCAAGGAATTCGGAAATGGTGTCAAGATCGTCAACAGCTTGCGCGTGGCCGATGTGCATACCTCGCGGATCACTGAGCCGGTGACTTCGGGCAGTGCCGAAAACGATCAAGACATCGTCTCGAACGAAACCCGATTGACCTTTGGTGACGAGATGTCGCAATTCAGCGGTTTGGCGGGGCTTTATCTGTCTTCTACGACGACCGACGAGACGCTGAGCCTGCGCGGCACGACCGTTTATGAGGACGAAAAGCGCAGCACCGGCGTCTTTGCCGAGCTGAACTATCGCTTTGCTCCGGACTGGATGGTGACCGGCGGGCTGCGCTATCAGCGCGACTCGGTCGAGCGGCGCGGCACCACCAGCTTCACCTCCGAGGTGCTCGATTACGACCGGACCTTTGATGCCTGGCTGCCCAAGCTCGCGCTGACCTATGACCTGAACGACACCACCAGTGTTGGCGCGATGGTCAGCAAAGGCTACAACCCGGGCGGCGTGACTTTGGGCTTTGTGTCGCAGGAGTATGTTGCTTTCGAACCGGAAACGGTCTGGAACTACGAGCTTTTCGGCCGCACCAAGCTGTTTGACGAGCGGCTAGACCTGACCGGGAACCTGTTTTATAGCCGGATTAAGGATGCGCAGCGCTATGTGACCTCGGTGGTCGAAGGCGGCTATACCGACGCGGTGACCGTCAATGCCGACAAGGCGGAATCCTACGGGTTGGAACTGGGCTTCAGCTTCGCGGCGCGCGACAACCTGACCCTGCGCGGCAGCCTTGGCCTGCTGCACACCGAAATCGTCAGCTTCGAGAATGCGCTGGCCGATTACGAAGGGCATGAATTTGGACGCGCGCCAAACCGCACGCTCAGCCTGGGCGTGGATTGGGCGATCCGTCCCGATGTGACGCTGGCGGGCACGGTGCGCTATACCGATGCCTATTTCTCGGATGACACCAATGCGACGGCGCTTTTGATCGATGCGCATAGCGTGGCTGATGCGCGCATAACCTGGACCCCGCGCGAGGATCTGTCGGTTTATGCCTATGTGAACAACATTTTCGACGATCGTTCGGTGACCAACCTGCGGTCGTTGCAAGGCACGTTGCAAGGTACGGTGATTGATCCGCGTTCGGTCGGCATCGGTCTCAAGATGACCTTCTGAACGACCGCCACTTCCGCGCCCCGCAGACGGTCTGCGGGGCGCGGGCTCTTGGGCGTGCCCGGATTAGGGCAGCAGCGCGTCGAGCGTTCGGTCGGCGGCTTCGGGGTCGGCGAAGGCGGCAAGGCTGCGGCTGACCGCCGCTTTCAGAGCAGCGACATCGGCCGCATCGTAATGGGCGTGGCGATAGCTCATCATCACGCGCAGCCCGCGTTCCCCCTCGATCACGTCTTCGACGACCTCGAATTGCAGCCCGAGCACCGATCCTGCCTTTTCGGGATCGACCTGGCGGAACCGGATCGGCCCCTGCGGCCCCGGCAGCGCGCCGTTCAGCCGGTTCTGGGCGTGGATCTGGATGAACACCTCAAACATATGTTCATCGGGCGGGGCGGTGCCGCCCGATAGCGCCGCTTCGACCAGATCGATCGGGATTTCGCTGTGCGGCATCGAGGCTGTGATCTGGTCGCGCACGTCAGTGATCAGGGCGCGCGGGGTCGCATCGCCGGGTGCGCGCAGGCAATGCGCGGTGACGGTCGTGAAATAACCGATCGTGTCGAACCAGGCCGGATCGGTGCGCCCCGCGGCCGAGGTGCCGATGGTCAACGCCTCAAGTCCCGCCAGCCGTTGCAGCGCCACAGAAATCGCCGCATAGACGGTGTTGAACAGCGAGGCGGAGCATGTCTTCGCCAGGGCGTGCAGCCCGGCGCAGACCCCGGGCGGCACGGCGATTTCGCACCAGCCGCCCTCGGTCGCGCCGGCCGGGGCAGCGGGCAGCGGCGCGGCGCCCGGAGCGCGGATCGGCTGCGGCTGTGGCGCTTCGCGCAGGGCCCTAACCCAATGATCCAGCGCATTGGTATCGATGCCGGCGCGGGCTTGGGCGCGGGCGAAGGCGTGAAACGATGCGACCGGGCCAGCCCAGTCGGGGGCCCGTCCCGCCGCACGGGCGCCATAGGCGTGGGCAAGCTCGTCCATCATCAGGTTGACCGACCATTCGTCCAGCACGACATGATGAAAGAGGAAGGACAGGATCTGTCCCTCGGCCGTGCGCAGGAAGCGCAGCCGCAGCGGTAGTTCTTGCGTCAGGTCGAAGACATGCCCGGCTTCGGCCGCCAGAACCGGCCCCGCGTCGATGACCGGCCCGGAGGGATGAAACCAGTCGAGCTGATCGACCTCGGCCATGGGCACGGTTTCTTGCAGCACCGTGTCGCCCTTTGTCCGGAACCGGCTGCGCAAGGCGGGATGCCGCTCCAGCAGGTCGCGGAAAGCTGCGGCGAAGACCGTCTCTTCGACCGGGTCAAGAAAGCGCAGCACGAAGGGGATGTTGAAAGCGGAACCGAAGCCAAGCGCGGCATGGATCTTCCACAGCGATTGCTGTGCAAGCGAAAGCGGCGCCTGTTCGACAGGATCGGGCGCCGTGCTCCGGATTTCGACCGGCGCAGCGGGCGACGGGGTTGCCGTGGGCTGCGCCAGCGGGGCCAGCGCGGCGGCGGTCGGATGTGTGAAGATGTCAGCGAACCGCAGCGCCAGGCCGTTTTCGGTGGCAAGCTGGCCGATCACTCGGGTTGCCACCAGGGAATGACCGCCCATATCGAAGAAATCGCAGTGCGCGGTCATGGTCGGGGCCTCAAGCGCGGCGCGGAAGGTTTGCAAGATGATCCGCTCGATCCGGGCGATTTCAGGTTCGGGTTCGGGATCTGTCTGCGCCTGAGGCGCCAGAACCGCCAGCAAGGCGGCGCTTTCGGGCAGGTCTGCGGCGATCGGGTGGCGGATCAGCGCCAGCCGGGCGGCCTCGGGCGCGAGGGCAAGCACGAAGCGCAGCGGTGCGCCCTTGGCCAGATCCCAGGGCTCTGCAGCGAGTGCCTCGATTACGGGGCCAGCCTCGGGGGCCGTGCGCAGTGCCCGCAGCCAAAGGTCCGGCCCGCGCGGCGCAAGGTCGACCCGCAACTCGCCTTCATCGTCGAACCGGTAGCGGCGTGTCAGCTCGGGGCGCGCCAGAACGCCCTGCACCAGTGTGCTGACGACGGCGCCCGGCTCGCTGCAGGGCAGGGTCGCCGTATAGATCGCCGGGACAAGATCGGGGGCGCCCTGTTGCAAGGCAAGCCAGGTCCGCGCCTCGTCGGGGCGCGCGGGGCGGCTGTGGGGAAGGCTGTCTGGGGGCGGTCCGGGCTCGGTCATAGTTGCTCCTGCGGTGAGGGAAAAAGGGCAGGGCTTGCACGGCCTGGGCCGGGGCTGGCACCGCGCAGCCAAGGGCAGGGCGGCCATAAAGTCAAGTTAATTTATCAGGTTTTGGGCCGCGACGTGCGCCTTGCCGTGGGCCCGGGCACGGGTAGACAGCGGGTCAGGGTTACCCCTCCTCCAGCCACCCGGCGATCGGCCGGAAGGCATGAGCGGGCGGCGGAAAGACAGCGCCCGTAAGGTCGATGGCGGCAGGGCTTGCCAGCAGCGTTGCAAGCGGAATTTCCGCCGCACCTTCGCGGCAACAGCGCGTAAGGAAAGGCACGAGCCCGGTGCAAGCTGCGTCGAAGTTGCGGGCAGAGGCCGGGTCAGCATCGATCGACAGTGTCAGGCCGGTGCCGTCGGCGGCGGCAGCAAAGGTCATGTTGAACCCGTCGCCCGGGCCTGCGGCCAGCACCTCGCGCCGGGCACGACAGCCCACGAAACGGGGCGAATCGAACGGTAGCAGGTTGATCAGCGGCGAGAAGAAAAAGCGCTTGCCCTTGCCAAGACCGTGATCCTGGGCGATCTGCTCGACCCGGTAGCGCCCATGCCGCCGCAATTGGCGCAATGTCGCCGCGCTGCGGCGCAGCCATGCGCCAAGCGTTTCGTCCGTCTGCCGCGTCACCACGAGCGGCAGGATATTGACCACCAGCGCCGGGATCGTTGCGCTGACACTGCCCAGCCGGCTCATGTAAGGTAGCCAGATCGTTCGGCCGGGTCCGTCTTCGGGCAGATCGCGCGCGAGCCAAGCGGCGCACAGCAGCGTCAGCAGATCGGGCCAGCCAAGATCGGCCGTCGCGGCGGCGCGCGCAAGCGCGCTGGACAGATCTGCGGGCAGCGCGGGCTCCGCTGCAAGCGGGCTGCACCCGTAGTCTTCGGCGCCCTTGCGCAGCACCGCGAGTTTCGGCCCCCCCGCCAGATGTTGCGCCCACCAGGCGCCGTCGCGGGCATGTTGCGAGCTAGCGCGATAGCACTCTTCTTCCTCCAGATATTGCGCGAAGGGACGCAGCGGTCCCGGGTCTGCCTCTTTCCCGCGGGCCTGCGCATAAAGCGCGGCCGCCCGCCGCTCGATCAGCGCCACGCTATAGCCGTCAAGCAAGATATGATGGCCGCGCAGATACCACAGCCAGCGCTCGGTGCCGACCCGCAGCAGCCACAGCGCCGCCAGCGGGTCATGCCGCAGGTCGATCGGCGCGGCGATGTCGCGTTCCATCATCTTGCGCGCCGTGGCCCCGGGATCAGATTCGTAGCGCAGGTCGTGATAGCGCAGTACCGGTATGCGCGCGGGGTCGATCTGCTGCTGCGGCCCCTCCGGCCCGTCGCGAAAGCGCAGCGCCAGCACCTCGGCCTCTTGTGCCAATTGGCGCAATGCGCCGATCAGCGCCGCCTCGTCCAGATTGCCCTCGATCACCGTGCAATGCGCCACGGTCGACAAGGGCCGGTCTGGATGGAAGCCAAATTCCTCCCAGAAATCGAGTTGCGCCAGCGTCAGGGCGTGCCAGGGGCGCGCGGCGTCGATCAGCGCCGCCACCGCGCGGGCGTTGCGCGGCGCCAGAAGCTGAGCCGGGGTGAGGGCGGTGCCGAAGCGCGCATTCAGCGCCGCAGCCATCGGCGCAAGATCGTCGGGCAAAAGCCCGAGATCAAGCAGCGGGCTGTCCGCCGTCGCGCCTGCCGTCGCCGCCGCGCCGTTCCGCGCCCTGAGCCGCTCAAGATAAAGTGCCAGAACCTGCGCCACAAGCGCCGGTTCGGCCTGTTTTTCGACCACGGGGGCGGCGGGGGGCGCGGTTGGCGTGGCGCTGGCAAGCCGACGTACGGCGGCGCGGTCCGGTTTGCCGTTGGCAGAAAGTGGCAGCTTTGGCACCTGTACGAAGCGGTCGGGCAGATGCGACGGCGGCAAGGTTTCTCGCAGGAAGGCGCGTAGCGCGCCGGGGCCCGTTTCGACATTATCGCGGCAGGCGTAAACGGCGGCCAGCGTCGTCTCGCGCCCGTCGCCCGAAGCGAGATCGACCACAATCGCCGCGCGCACCCCTGGGTGACAGGCCAGCGCCGCCTCGATCTCGGTGAGGCTGACGCGCACCCCGCGCACCTTGATATGGCTGCCAAGGCGACCGGAAAACAAGATCACCCCATCCGCCCGCCAGCTGCCCAGATCGCCGGTGCGAAAGGCCCGCCGTGGCGGATCCGTGGCCCCCCCGGCGGACAGAGGCACGAAATCGGTCTGCGCTAGGCGGCCGTCTTTCAGATAGCCAAGCGCGAGGCAGTCGCCAAGCGTGTGGATGCGGCCGGGCACGCCGGGCGGGCAGGGCTCTCCCAGCGGGTTGCAGATCCGATATTCGGCACCCGCCAGAGCCCGGCCATAGGGGATCGCGCCCGTTTCGTTCTCGGGCGCGGTTTCGATCTCGTGCCAGATGCTCCAGATCGTCGTCTCGGTCGGTCCGCCAAGCGAGACAAGCCGCGCCCCGGGCAGCTCTTTGCGCAGCCGGGCGATCACGGCGGGCTTGATGTAATCGCCGCCCTGCGCGACCAATCGCAGCCCCGTGAGCTGATCGGGTCGGGCACAGGCCAGCAGCATCTCAAGAATGGCCGGCACCGAAACCCAAAGGGTCACCCCGTGCTGCGCAACCAGCCGGGCCCAATCCATCGCATCCTTTTCCTGCTCTGGCAGGACCAGCGTCGCCCCGGCGCAAAGCGTGCCGAAGACATCGAAAACCGACATGTCATGGTGCAGCGGTGTGACCGAGATAAGCACATCCGTGCCGGTCATCTGCCAGGCCTGCAGCGATTGCGCCAGCACGTTCGCGGTGGCGCGGTTGTTCAGCACCACGCATTTCGGCGTGCCGGTGCTGCCCGAGGTGAAAAGGTAGTAGCCCGGATCGCGAGACAGGCTGCGCGCGGTCAGCGTGGCATCGTCGGGCAGGGTGCCGCCGGGCCTGTTCAGCGCCTCGGGCGTGACCGTGGCGAAACCGTCGATTGCGCGGTGCGACACCACCAGGGCCGGGGCGCAGCGGGCCAGCAGCTGATCGCGCCGGGCGGGCGGGGCTGCGGCATCGATCGGCACCCGGATCACCCCGGCCATTGCGGTGGCAAGTTGCAGCGCGACATGTTCGGGGCTGCGCGGCAGCTCAATCGCCACGACGTCGCCGGGACCGATGCCCCGCGCGGCAAGACCGTCCAGAAGCTCTTCCACATGGCGGCGCAAGGCGGCATAGCTTAGCCGCCTCTCGCCAAAGATCAGCGCTGTGCCTTGGCCCGCGCGCAGCTGCGCGGCCAGGCGCGGCAGATGTGGCACCGGATCGGGGATTTCGGCGCTCTGCGCGGGCAGCGCGACCGGCACAAGCGGATCGGGCAGCACCAGCTCCCCCGCGGCGCAGATCGCCGCCAGCGCCGCCGCGATGGCGTCGAGCATCGCCGCGACGGTTTCGGGCGCCAGCGCGTTTTCGGCGTAATCGGCCGCAATCTCGATTCCGCCTTTGGCGGCCCATAGCAGCCGCAGATCCAGCGCGACCTGCGGGGTCTGGGTCAGCCGGGCGACCTCGTGCAGCGGGGCGGAGGGGTCGGACAGCGGCCAGTTCAACTCGTTCGTCAGCACCACCGGCAAGGCCAGCGCTGCGCCCGTGCGCGCCAGCAACTGTCGCACCAGATCGACGCCCGACAGGCTGGAATGGGCCAGGGCCTGCATCGTCTGGCTTTGTAGCGCCGCGGCCCGCGCGCAGGCTGGATCCGGGCCGACCGCGTGGTCGATCACGATAAAGGACGCGCGGTTGCCAAGCGCCGTCCGGTCAAGGGCGGGGGCTGTGGGCAGGCCGACACAGAGCCGCAGATTGGGGGTGAACCGGGCCAGCACCTCCAGCACGGTGAAGCTCAAAAGACTGTTCAGGAAGAGCTTCTCCCGGGCAGCGATGCGGCGCAGAGTTTCGACCTGCGGGGCGGCGATCCGTCTTGCGCTGCGCCGCCGCCGCGCCGGGCCAAGCTGCTGAAGCGGCATCCGCCAAGGTAGCCGGGGGGGCTCCTCGATCCCGGCCAGCGCCTCGGCCCAATAGGCCGCATCGGATTGCCGCTGCGCCGGGTCCATCGGTGCGCTGCGGGCCGGTTCCATGGCGGGTTCGATCTCGGGCGGGGCGGTGGCAAGCATCTCGGCGCAGATCTGCGCGATTGCCGGGCCGTCAAGCGCCAAAGCGTCGAATTTCACCGCCAGCGCATCCGCCTGCCCGGCAGGCATCTGCACGGCAACGACCTGCCACAGTGCGCCATCAAGCGGACAAGGCGCATGGGCGAAATCTTCCCAAAAGGCATCAAGCCGCGTCGCGGCATCGGGGGGCTGTGTCAGATCGAGAACGGTCCAAGGCAGTTCGATCTGGGGCAGGCAGTGCTGGCGCCCGGTGCTGGCCTCGACGCGCAGCCGCAGCGCGGGGTGTGCCGCGACCAGTTGCGACAGGCGCGCGCGCAACGTCTCGGGGTCGAGGACGCCACGAAACAGCCGCGCCTCCTGCATCGCCACGCCACCGAGCGGCAGCACCGTCTCGCGCCCCATCAGATAGGCCCGTTGCAGCGGCGCAAGCGGCCAGCTGCGCGGTGGCACCGGCGCTTGCGCCAGCGCCCGCAATCGTTCGAGCACCCGCGTGAAAAGCGCTTCGGTCCAGGCGCGGTCCAGCAGGTCAAGCCGGATGTCCCAATTCACCAAGATCCCGGTGCCAAGTCGGGCGATCTGCGCATCCAGCGCCACGCCCGGCCCCTGCGATACGCTCCAGACCAGATCGCCCAGCACGCGCCGCGCCCGTTCACCCAGGATCGAGCCGCGCGGATGGTCGAGCCCGGCGGTGAAGACAACCGGTGCTTCGGGCATCCGGCCGCTTTGGCGGGCAAGATCGCGCAGCAACTGCGGGCCGGGGTAGGCGGACTGCGAAATGCCTTGCACGAGCCCTGTCTGCACCCGTTGCGCCAGAGCGGGCAGATCCTCTTGCAGCCCCTCAATCCCTAAAAGGGTGAAGTTGGAGGCGTCGCCGATCACCGGGTCCGCATCGTCGCGGTGAAAGATCGGCACCGTCAGGCGCAGTGCCGTCTGGCCACAGGCCCGGCCAAGCTCCTGCGCGAAAACCGCCAGCGCCAGCGCCGAGGGGGTCACCCGCAGCGCCCGGGCTTGGGCGATGAATCCGCGCGCCTGCGCTGGATCGAGCGTCGCCGCCAGACGCGTGCTGCATGCGCAGCGGCCATTTGGCGCAGGGTCCACGGCGGGCAGGCAGGGGGGCTCGGGCAATGCGGAAAGGCGGTCGCGCCACCATTCCCGCGCTTGGGCCCGTGCCTGCGTATCGTCTGACCGATCAACCCGGTCCGGCCCTGGAGCGGGCGCGGCGTCACCCGGGCCGTCTTCGTAAAGCTGCGCCAAATCATCCAGCAAATCAGGCAGGCAGGAGGGATCGGCGGCCACCATGTCAAGATCGAGATGCAGTCGATGCCCGCCCCCGGGCAGTAGACTGAGCGTGCCCTCGAAGGGCTGACCGGCCGCCAGCGGCAAGCGCTGGTCGGTTTTGTCCGCGCGCAGCCGTGCCAGCGCTGCTTCGACCGCTCTTGCGTCAAGCCCGCGCAGATCGTGCTGGCGCAACGCATGCGCGGAACCAGGCGGCACGATGGTGGCCCGCCCCTCGGTCGAGACCGAGAGCCGCAGGTTCGGATGTCGCGCGATCAGTGCCGCAAAAGCTTCGCTGAGCCGCGTCGGGTCAAGCGGCGGCGTCGCGTCGCGGGTTTCGAGTTCGACATAAAGATGCGCCGAAGGGGTCTGTGCATCCCCTGCTGCGGCATGTCCATTGATCCAGCACGCGGTCTGCATCGGCGTCAGGTCAGGCATCGGATCTCACCCAGTTGACATTTGTTGATATAAATACTCAAGTATAGGTGCCCGTCAACCTGTGATCTGCGGGCGCCGGATCTGAACGGCACAGACAACGGGGGCGGGCACAGGCAACCCCGAACGGACCGATTTGCAATGACCGATTTTACCCCATGGCCGGAGGACTTCGCGCGGCGTTACCGGCAGAAGGGCTACTGGCTGGACGCGCCGTTGACGCGCGGGCTTGAGATGCAGGCACGCGCCCGGCCCGAGGCCTGCGCGATCCACTGCGGCGCGCGCGCGATCAGCTATGGCGCGCTGGACCGGATGTCCACGGCGCTGGCAAGACGGCTGCTGGCGCGGGGGCTACGCCCGGGCGATCCTGCTTTGGTGCAGCTGCCGAACCGTGCTGAGTTCTTTGTCACCTTTCTGGCGCTGCTGAAGGCTGGGATCACCCCGGTCAATGCGCTGTTCAGCCATCGCGCGCTGGAGCTGCGGTCCTATGCCGAACAGCTGCGCCCGAAGCTGTTGATCGCGGCGCGCAGCCATCCGTTGTTTCATGATGATCACTTTGCGACCGAGTTGCGGGTACGCTCGGGCCGGCTTGCCCTGTGTCTTTTCCTCGACGATCCCGACCCGGTGCAGGACCTTGCCGCCTGGGCCGCGCCCGACGGGGCGGAGGAAACGCTGCCATTGCCCCGGATCGATCCCGGCGCGGTCGCCTTCTTCCAGCTTTCGGGGGGCAGTACCGGCACGCCGAAGCTGATCCCGCGCACCCATAACGATTACGATTATTCGATCCGGGCCAGCGCCGAGATCTGTGCGCTGACGCCGCGTACGGTTTTTCTTTGTGCGCTGCCCGCGCCGCATAATTACCTGCTCAGCTCGCCCGGGGTCTTGGGCGTATTCCATGCAGGCGGTACTGTGGTGATGGCACCCAACCCGGAGCCAGAGTTGTGTTTTGAATTGATTGCCCGTCATCGGGTGACGATGGTGGCGCTGGTCCCCTCGGCGGTCGGGCTCTGGCTGGAGGCGGTGCGCGGCGGGCTTGCGGTGCCCGAGAGCCTTGCACTGGTGCAAGTCGGCGGGGCAAGTTTCGCCGAAGCCCTGGCCCGGCAGGTGCCGGAGGTGCTTGGCTGCGCCTTGCAGCAGGTCTTCGGCATGGCCGAGGGGCTGGTGAACTACACCCGCCTTGACGATCCGCCCGAGCGCATCTTTACCACCCAGGGACGGCCGATCAGCCCCGATGACGAAATCCGCGTGCGCGACGGTGCGGGGCGCGATTGCGCGCCGGGCGAAACAGGGCATCTTTGGGTGCGCGGGCCCTATACGTTTCGCGGCTACTTTCGCAGCCCGGCGCAAAATGCCACCGCCTTCGACGCCGAGGGCTTCTATCACAGCGGCGATCTGGTGCAGCGCGACGACGAGGGCTATCTGCGCGTCGTCGGCCGGGTCAAGGACCAGATCAACCGCGGCGGCGAGAAAATCGCGGCCGAGGAGATTGAGGCGCTGCTTTTGCGCCATCCCGAGGTGGTGCAGGCCGCGCTCGTGTCCGAACCCGACCCACGGCTGGGCGAGCGCAGCTGTGCCTTTCTTGTGCTGCGCCAGCCGGTGCGGCCGGTCGCGCTGCGCCGCCACCTGATCGCTGCGGGCGTGGCCGATTACAAGCTGCCCGACCGTTTTGCCTTTATCGACGCGATGCCGCTGACCCCGGTCGGCAAGATCGACAAGCAGGCGCTCCGCGCTGCGGTCGTGCCTGTGTCGTAATGACCCCGATGACCAAGGAGATCCTAATGACCCTGACTGCCCATACCGACCCCGTCGATCGTGACTGGCTTGTTGCCCGTGTCAGTGCGTTGCTTGAAGACGAGGGGCCGATCGATCCGACCGAGAACCTGATCTATTACGGGCTCGACTCGCTGCGGGTGATGAAGCTTTCTGCCGAGCTGAAGAAGCATGGAATCGCCGTCAGTTTCGAGGATTTGGCAAGCGCGCCGACGCTGGAGGCTTGGGAAGCGCTGATCGCAGCGCGACGCGGTGGCTGAGCCGCATCCGGGTCTGGCAGGCTGGGAAAGCGCGCTTGCGCAATTGCGCGCAGCGCTGCCCGCCTGCCGGATCGAGATGCGCCCGGCCGCGCCGGTCCCTCCCGGTGTGGCGCGGGCGCGGCGTTTTGCGGAGTATCGCGCCGGGCGGCTGGCTGCCGCCGCCGCCGCGCGCGCGTTGTGCGGCATGCCCTGTCTGGCAGGTCGCAGCGTCAGCGGGGCGCCAAGCTGGCCCCCGGGGCTGTGCGGCACCATCAGCCATTGCAAGGGGCAGGCGATTGCCCTGCTTGGCGCTGCCACCGCCTGGGGAGGGCTTGGCATCGATATCGAGCAGCACCTGACACCAACCCTCGCGCAACAGATTGCCCCGGTGGCCCTAACCGCACAGGAGCAGGCCGCTTTCGGGGCGGATCCGCACTGGGTCGGGTTGATCTTCTCGGTGAAAGAAAGCCTTTTCAAGGCGTTGAGCCCGCATCTCGGGCTGCGCTTCGATTTCGACGCGGCCGAGCTTTGCCCCGCAACACCGGCAGAGCCGCCCGCGCTGCGGCTGACCCGGGATCTGGCCCCGCGCTGGTGGGCGGGGCGACGGATCGGGGCGCTGCTTCTGGCCGGTCCGGCGGGGGTCATGACGGCCGTTGCCCTGCCGCGCGATGACGACTGGACCGGAGCTCAGCCGCGCAGCGTGGCGCCGCCGTCGATGTAAAGATCGGCCATGGTGATGTGGCCCGCCTGATCCGAGAGCAGGAAAACCGCCGCCTGGGCGATATCGGCGGGCGTCGCCAGCTTGCCAAGGGGGATGCCGGTGCGGAAGCTGGCGACATCGCCCGCGATCACCCGCGCCTGGCCTTGATCGTCGGCCCACATCTCCGTCTGCATCGGTGTCAACGTCGAGCCCGGCGCGATCACGTTGCAGCGCAGGCCCTGTCGGGCCAGTTCCAGCCCGAGGCAGCGGGTCAGCATGGTCAGGGCCGCCTTCGAGGCGCAATAGGCCCCCATGTCGACCCGGGGAATTCCCGCAGCATTCGAGCTGACCACGACGAACGCCGCCCCCGGCTGCACAACGAGCCGCCGCCCGAGCGCCTGAAGCAGATGGAAACTGCCGTCGAGGTTGATCGCCATCACCCGGCGCCACTCCTCGGCCGTCATCTCAAGCAACGGGCCAAGCGCCAGCACCCCGGCGGTATGAGCGGCAAGGGCGATCGGTCCCGCCTGCGTCTCGGCCGCGACAAGCATCGCCTCGATCGCGGCGGGGTCGCGCAGATCGCACGGCAGCCAGATTTCTGCGCAGGTGCGGATGTCTGCGGGCAGGGCCGCCAGCGCCGCGTCGGTATCGGTGGCAACGACAGTCGCGCCGGCCTCGTGCAGCAGGCGAACGGTTTCGCGGCCGATGCCGCCTGCGGCACCGGTGACCAGCGCGCAGCGCCCGGAAAATCCACTCAAGCGCATCGGGCTGCCTCGGTCAACGTAGCAAGGACGTCGCGCGTGGCGATCACCCCGCCGCAGGTGCCTGCCACCCATTGCAGCGCCATCTGGTGGCGTTCGGCGTCGAAATCGGCCTGCGCATCGGCGATGGCGAAAGGCTCGATATCGCGCTGAAACGCCTCGGCTGCGGTGGCAAGACAGCCGATATGTGCGTAGACCCCGGTGATCAGCAGCTGATCGCGGCCGCGCGCGCGCATCAAGGTTTCCAGGTTCGACCGCTGGAAGGCGCTGTAGCGGTGTTTCGTCAGCACCAGATCGCCCGGCGAGGGGACAAGGTCGGGCAGGATGTCCTGATGCTCCGGGCGGCACGACATCCCGGGCCCCCAGAGATCGGCCTGCAGGCCACGGTCGAAGCGAAGCTGGGCGCCCTCTTGCGCGGTATAGAAAACCGGCATGCCACAGGCCCGGGCGGCCTGGGCGAGGCTGGCGATATTAACGATCACCTCGGGCAGGGGCGCTGCGTCCTGCGGGAAAGGCGCGCAGAAATAACGCTGCATGTCATGGATCAGCAAGGCCGCGCGGGTTTGCACGGGGTGCCATGGGGCACGAGCCGCGGGCAGGGCCTCAGGGCGGGGCAGGGGATAGGAGACGATTCCGGGAAGGGCCATCGGGGTGTCCTGTAGTTAGTCGTGGCGAAGATCGAGGTCATGCAATGCGGCATCGCGCGGCAGGCCAAGCGCGGCGAGTAGCGCGCCGAATTTCGCACTGGTCTCGGCCGCCTCGGCGCGCGGCTCCGAGCCGAGCACGATGCCCGCCCCCGCATAAAGCCGCGCCTGCGCGCCGCACAGTTCCGCGCAGCGGATCGCCACATACCAGTCGCCATCGCCGTGCCGGTCGCACCAGCCCACGGCCCCGGCATAGAAGTCGCGCTCGATCGGCTCCAGGCTGCGGATCAGACTGGCCGCCCGGGCGCAGGGCAAGCCGCAGACCGCAGGTGTCGGGTGCAGCCGCGCGGCAAGCACCACCGCCGGGGTGTCGGGGTCCTTCAACCGCCCGGTGATCCGGGTGCCGATATGCCACATCGAGCGGGTGGTCGTCAGCGCAGTGCCCTCGGGTGTCGAGAGCTCGGCGCAATCCGGGGCGAGAAGATCAAGAATATATTCGACTACCAAGCGGTGCTCACGCTGATCCTTTTCGGACTGCACCAGCGCCTGAGCCGCCTCGGCATCGGCCTGTGGCGATTCCTGCCGCCTGGCCGAGCCTGCCAGCGGATGCGACAGGATCACCGCACCGCGCTTTTGCAAAAGCAGCTCCGGTGTTGCGCCCACCAGATGGCGCGGCGTGACCTGATCTGCGCGCGCGGGCAACGAGACCTGGAAGGCGGTCACCGAGGGGTCTTCGCTCGCCCGGGCCAGAATCGCCCCCATAGAGAAGGCCTGCGCGTCTTCGATCAGCAGGGTGCGGGCAAGGACGATCTTTTGCAGCGCCTCGGGCAAGCCGTCTTCGCTGCGCATGATCTCAAGCGCGCGGGCGACGCTGTCTATATAGCCGCGCGCAGGTGGTTGCGGGCGCGGCCGGGTGACGGGAAAGCGGGCGACATGAGAGGCCGAAACGGCGTCTCCGGGCCAGATCCCGTCGCCGCCCGCAGCCTGCCACAGGCAGTCCGGGCGGGTGGTATCGAAAGGCAAGGCCCCGCCGATCACCGCGCCATCGGGCGGACCAGAAAAGAACGGCGCGAGGCGGTCGGCAAGGTTTTCACGCGTGCCGCGTGCGAGGGCCCGGCCCGGCCCCGAGGCGCAGACCCGCCCGGCAGAATTGCGAAAGGCGAAGGGCTGGTCAAGCCCGACGGAGGCGCCGACATCGGCGCTCGAAGCGAGGGATGGCTTAATCATGCAGCGAACTCGGCATTGCGCGCGAGGGCGTTTCTCACGCTGGGGATGTGTCCTCGCGCCGCCAAAACGCCGATCGCACAAGGCGATGCGGAGCGGGGATATGCGGGAAAGGTCGCTCTTCCTGTCGGGACGCCTCGACGGCTCCCCGGCAGGAGCATGCCCCTGCGGGACTTGCTGCCTGCGCGCACCATGTCAGAGCAGCGCTCCGGGTTCAAGATTATTTTTTATAAAAAGAATCGGGTATTTTGATGCCGCAGATCCAAGCGGTGGTCCGGCCGTGATCACCGCCTTGGGCACGGAGGACGTCAGACGCAAAGCGTTCAGGATAGAGTGAGGATTTGATGCGATATGTTTTGACATAATATACATTAGCCGACCTATTTGTGTAGGCGCAAAGTAGAAATACCTCATGCGAACAAAGTTAAAGTGTCAGCCACCCTCGCAAGCTTCACAGATCACTAGCTTCCGGCGTTGGCGGAGCATCAAGCGGCTGTGTCGCGCCGCGAAAGTGTTCCCGTTGCCGCGCATCCGAAAGCAGCGAAAGCGACCACAAAGAGCAAATCTTCAACCCGCAAGAACTTTGCGAAACCTGTCCAGAACGATCACGACCGCCACCGCTGCCATCCCGGCCATCATCGCCATTTCGGGCCAGACAAGGCTGAAACCGACGCCGCGGTACAACACCGCCTGCGCAAAGATCACGAAATGCGTTGCCGGTGAGATTGTGCGCAAGAGCCCTTGCAGCCAGTCAGGCATCGATTCAAGCGGGGTCATGCCCCCCGAAAGCAAGATCATCAGCACGATCACCGGAATGACCAAAAGCCCGAATTGCCCCATCGTCCGGGTGAAAGACGCCAAGAGCAGCCCAAGGCTCGCCACCGCCACCACATAGATCGCCGCGCCAAAGGCATAAAGCCAAAGCGCCCCCGCAATGGGCACCCCCATCGCCCCTTGGACCACAAAGACAAGGCTGAGAAGCGAGGCCGTCAGGATCACCGCCCCTGAGGCCATGATTTTCGAGACAACAATCTCGTGTGGGCGCACCGGCATTACCAGCACATGCTCAATCGTGCCATGTTCCCGCTCGCGGATCATCGAGGCCCCCGAGAGGATCAGCATCAAGATGGTGACATTGTTCATCAACTGCATCACCGCACTGAACCAGCTTGAGGTCAGGTTCGGGTTGAAAAAGTTGCGCATCACCACGGTGACAAGATCGCTGCTTTCCGCCCCGGGAGACAGCAGCTCGCTCAGTTCTTGGCTAAGAGTCTGGCGCAGAAAACTGGCCCCATTTCCGGCCTGTGCCACCGCCGTTGCATCGACCAAGATCTGTAGTGTGACATCGCGCCCGGCTTGCAGGTCGCGTTCAAAATCGGGCGGGATGGTCAACACCAAGATCGCCTCGCCCGCCCGTTGGGCGGCCTGCGCTTGCGGTGCGGAGAGGAACACCGGGGGCGCGAAAAGCGGCGGTTGGATCGCGTCGATCAGGCTGGCGGAAAGCTGGCTTCGGTCTTCATCCACCACGGCGGTGGCCAGATGATCGACCTCGGTGCTGCCGGCATCCGACACCAGCCAAACCGCCAGCGTAAAGATATAGGCGATCAGCACCAGCATCACCCGGTCGCCCCGGATCGCGCGCAGCTCCTTCCCGGTCAGCCATAGAATGTTGCGAAGGCTGCGCATTCATCGCTCCTGCTTGGAAAGGGAAAGGATCGCAAACACCAGATAGGTCGCGGCGAACAAGCCCAGAACAGCGGTGGCGAATAGCGCCTCGGTCCAGCCAAAGCCCTTGAGAAATGTGCCGACGGAAACCGGCTGAAACCACGCCCCGGGAAAGGCCAGCCCGAACAGACGTCCGCCATCCCCCAGTGAGGAAACGGGGACAATCAGCCCCGAAAAGTTCACCGTGGGAATGATCGAGATCACCGCCGTGGCAAAAACGGCGGCCACCTGCGTGCGGGTAAAGGCCGAAATCAATTGGCCAAAACCCGTTGTTGCCGTGACATAGGCTAAAGCGGCAAGACCCAGCGCCACTAGGTTCCCCGACAGCGGTACGGAAAAGACGGTGAGCCCCAAAATCACCAACACCCAAAAACTGATCCAGGCCAGCGCCAGGTAGGGCAGTTGCTTGCCTACCAAAAACTCGATCCGGCTCACCGGCGTGGCGTGGAAATTGGCAATCGTGCCAGTTTCTTTCTCGCGCACAACGCTGACCGCCGCCATCACCGCAGGCACCAGCATCAAGATCAGCATCAAGACCGAGGGCACCATCGCATTGGCGCTTTCGAAGGTCTGGTTGAAAAGGTAACGGGTTTCAAAGCCGATCTGACTGGTGGTGCCCAGCCCTTCTTCCACGGCGGCCTTTTGCGCAAAATCTTGCAACACGCCAAGCGCATAGCCCTGCGCGGTTTGCGCGCGAAATGGCATCGCCCCATCAAATGTCAGTCCGATCTCGGGCACATCGCCCCGGTGCAGATCGCGCTCGAACCCCTCGGGGATGTCAAGCGCCAGTGCCACCGCGCCCAAGCCCATTCGGTCTGGCAAATCCGCGGGGCTGGCAAAGGGGGGCGCAAGCGCAAATTGTGGGATTGCGGTGAACCCCTCGGTCAGGCGGTGGCTCGCGGCGCTTTGGTCTTGATCCAGCACCGCCAAGGACAGACGGTCTACGTCAAAAGAGATCCCAAAGCCCATCGCTAGCATCAAGATCACCGGGCCAAGCAGTGCGAAGAACAGTCGGATCGGGTCGCGAGCGAGTTCCAAGGTTTCGCGCCAAGAATGGGCATAAAGCCGGGTCCCTGCGGCAAAGCGCTTGCGCGGCGTCGGCTCTGCGGACGCAGGCAGCGCATCTTCGGGCGCTGGGGCGGGGTTTTCGGCCTCGGCCTCAAGGGCAGTGATGAAGGCAGCCTCAAGGCTTTCGGCCCCGCGCCGCGCCACAATGTCTTCGGGTGTGCCAATGTCCAGCACCCGTCCCGCATGCATCAGCGAGATCCGGTCGCAGCGCGCGGCCTCGTTCATGAAATGGGTCGAGATGAAGATCGTCACACCCTTTTCGCGCGACAGCCGCATCAGCGTGGCCCAGAATGCATCGCGTGCCACAGGGTCCACGCCCGAGGTCGGTTCATCCAAGATCAGGATCGGCGGCTCATGGATCATCGCCACCGCCAGTTGCAGCCGCTGGCGCAACCCCAGCGGCAGGCTTTCGGGCATTTTATCCGCAACCTCGGCCAGATCGAATTCGGCCATCACTTCCGCCACACGGGCCAGCCGCCGTTCGGGGGCGACGCCGTAAAGCCTTGCGTGCAAAACCAGATTTTGCCGCACTGTTAGCTCGCCATATAACGAAAACGCTTGCGACATATAGCCAATGCCCAGCCGCGCGGCCATATCGGACCGGCCCAAGGTGCGCCCGAACAATTTGGTGGTGCCTTCGCTCGGGTCCAAAAGCCCGGTCAGCATTTTCATCGTTGTGGTTTTGCCGCAGCCATTCGAGCCGAGAAAGCCGAAAATCTCGCCCTCCGGGATCGAAAAGCTGACATGATCGACGGCGGTAAAATCGCCGAAGCGCTTCACCAAACCTTCGGCCTCAATGGCGATCCGGCCGCCGGATTGCGGCCTTGGCAGGCTCGGCACCGCCACATGACGGGCGCGAACCTCTTCTGGCAAAAGCGCGACGAACGCCCCCTCAAGACTATGGGCCCCGGTGCGGGCGCGCAGTTCTGCGGGGCTGCCAGTGGCGATGACCCGGCCCGCGTCGAGCGCGGCGATCCAGTCGAAGCGGTCGGCCTCTTCCATATAGGCGGTGGCGGTTAGCACACTCATGCCCGGCCGGGCCTCCCGGACCCGGTCGATGAGTTCCCAAAACTGGCGCCGCGACAGCGGATCGACCCCGGTCGTTGGCTCATCAAGGATCAACAAATCCGGATCATGGATCAGCGCCGCACAGAGCCCAAGCTTTTGCTTCATCCCACCCGAAAGCTTGCCCGCCGGGCGGTCGGGAAAGGGCGCGAGCCCCGTTGCCTCCAACAGCATCGCGATGCGCGCCTCGCGCTCTGCGGTGCCTTGTCCGAACAGGCGGCCAAAAAACTGAAGGTTCTCCGTCACTGTCAGTGTGGGGTAAAGGTTCCGCCCCAAACCCTGCGGCATATAGGCGATACGGGGGGCGACCGCAGCGCGATGCGCGCGTTGCCCCATCGACCCGCCAAGGCTTTCGATCTGGCCTGTTTGTCCGCGGCGCACCCCGGCGACCAAGGCCAAAAGCGAGGATTTCCCGACCCCATCGGGGCCGATCAACCCCGCCATTCCGCCCGCGGGAATGTCGAGCGTCACCGCATCAAGTGCCGTGACGCCCCCATAACGATGGGACACATCGATCAGGCGGGTCACAGGTTCCATGCGGCTACTCGGGCACATTGACCGCCAAATCGGCGGGCCAAGGCGTGTCGGGCGTTGCGCGCACAAACCCAATGCCGCGCACCCCGACCTTGACCCGATCGGCAAAGCGCATCAGCAGATCGCGCGGGACCGCCAGCTTGACCCGAAACACCAGATCGGCACGTTCGGCGCTTGTCTCAACCGATTTCGGGGTGAACTGCGCTTGCGGCGCGACAAAGCTAACCCGCGCGGGCACCACATATTGCGGAACCGGGTCTAAAACCAGCCGTGCCTCATCGTTCACGGCCAATGTACCCACGACCGAGGCCGGCAGATACACGACCATATAGACATTGGTCAGATCGAGCAGCGTCACCACCGGCGTGCCCGCCGCGATCACTTCGCCCGGTTCGTGCAGCCGATAGAGCACCCGTCCGCCGATCGGGGCCCGGATTGTCAAATCCTCCAGTGCGATCTTAGCCTGTTCCCGGCTCGCCTCGGCGGCGGCAATCAAGGCGGTGGCATTTTCCACCTGCGCCTGCGCCGTGGCCAAGGCGGCTTTGGCGGCTGTGGCCGCGTTCACCGCATCATCTAGCGCCGCCTGAGCCGCATGGCCCTCTGCATGCAAGGTGGTCACCCGGTCGCGGTTCGTGTTGGCGACATCAAGCGCACTTTGCGCCTGCATCACAGCCGCATCGGCCTGGGCTTTGGCCGCTTTGGCCTGCAAGACCGACGCCTCGGCCGCCAAAACCTGTGCCTGCGCCTCTCGGTCATCCAGCCGGGCAAGCACCGCGCCCGCCGCGACCATCTCGCCTTCTGACGCACTCACCTCGGTCAAACGGCCAGCATATTTTCCGGCCACATCGACGCTTTGCGCCTCGATCCGGCCATTTGAGGCTGTCACCCCCGTCTGATCCTTTGCCCCTTCGAGCCGCGCCAAAAGCCCGGCAAACGGCGATTGTGCCTGCACCGGGGCTGCAACAGCCATCAAGATGGCAAGGGAAAAGATGGCGACGGCTTTTAAGGACATGGAAGGCCTCCGGTGGGCTTCTAAAATCTGAACAGAAGCGTTCACCCATTTCCGCCCTGGGTCAACCCGCCAGCCCATCCCAACCGCGTGAACCTTTGAAGATCACCGCGAATTTTGCGTTTGATCTGCCCCATGTTGCATACCCCATGTGCATAGATGCGTATCTTAAGGAGCGGGAGCGACGCTGCGCCAAGATCGAAGTCTATGCGCAGGATCCAAGCGCGCAGGCCATTAACGTGAAGCCCTTGAAAGGCCGGGAGGGTCTTCGGCTGAGAGTGGGGGATTGGCGGGTAATAATGGATGATCGGGGTAATGTGCTGGCCATTCTCGATATCGGGCCGCGCGGCGGCGTCTACGACTGAAAGGATTTGAGATGAACGAGATGGTGACGATCCCGCGCGAAGAATATGACCGCCTGCGGGCTGCCGCGGAAGATCTGGCCGACCTGCAAAGCTATGACCGCGCCAAGGCGCGACTGGCAGCGGGAGAGGACGAGTTGATCCCGGCGGACTATGCGAACCGCCTATTGAATGGCGAAAGTGCCTTGCGCGTCTACCGCGATCTGCGCGGGCTGACCCAAGCTGCGCTGGCCGAAAAATCGGGCGTGAAGCGGGTCACCGTGGCCGAGATCGAGACCCGCCGAAAGCAGGGCTCGATCGCAACATTGCGCGCCCTGGCCAATGCGCTTGGCGTGAGTCTGGATGATCTGACGGAGTAACGCGGCCAAAAGCGGCCGTCCATGGCACAATGCAGCAAAATCCCGGGCCGAATGTCGCTGATGCGGACAAAGCGGCCGCTTGCTGCGGCGAGTCGAACGTCGGCAATGCACAGGTCTATGCGCTGGACAGCCCGAACATGTCGGTCAGTTATTTCTGGCGCTATTGACGCCAAACAAAATCCCCTAAGAAGTTGATTTGCGGGGAGTGGGTGCGGGAAGGGTTCGAGCCCCCCCACCCGATTGAGCCGTTGGGCAGGAAAACCCGACAGAAAGAAATTACTGATCCCTACAGCAACGTCAACTGCGGCGGCGGTGGGGGGGGGCGCAATATCTCAAGCCCTTTCTGCAGGCCGAGCCCGCGCAGTATCGCGAGGTGGTGGGTAGTCAGTTGGCGGGAATTGGCGCACAGCTCTTGATGCAAACGCGAATGGCTCGCCATATGATGACATTGGGATTGCCGCAGGTGCAGTAGGACTTGGCGCTGGCCTAGCCGATTATACCGGACGCGGCAGATAAGCGAAGAATCCAAACTGGCAATTACGATCGCGTGCGAAGGCACGCGATCACATAGCACGAGGACCCAATTGATGCTGAAGTATTCAACGTCTATTATCTTTGCGTTGATATCAGTGGCTCATTTTATTTTGCCTATGAATTTAATCGCGTTCAGTTCACTTATTTTTGTCTTTTCGATTACAAATGCACTTCGCGCGAGTCCATCATCTCAGGTCGGCACATCGGCTTCCTCAGTTAAATATGAAAAGGTTCTTCGCTGGCTGATTTTTGTAATTTTAAGCTATCGACTGGCCATTTTGGTCCTAGGATAATTCTGAACGAAGAATACAGGATCTTAATTTTTTGCTGGGAGACGCAGCATTTGCAGCGCGAAAGATAGAATAGGATCAAATGGGCCTATGGTCTTTTAGGCTTAGGACCCATTGATTTCGAAGTTTTGACATGATTCAGGCTCCACAAGGAGACCTGATCAATGAGCAATCTTTATTGGCTGAGCCTGAGCGATCTGAGCCTGCATTTCGGCTGCCCCCCCCCGCTTAGCGCGCGAATTCGACCGCCAGCGAAAAGGCATAGCTGGGCTGGGTCAGCCCCTCAGGGGCGGGCGCAAACCGGCCCGCCCTGCGCACCGCCGCCAGCGCCGCGGCATCGAGCGCGGCATGGCCCGATGAGCGGTTGACCGAGGCCGAGACCAGCGCGCCGTCGCGCCCGACCCGCAGCGCCAGCCCCACCGATCCCGAGGCCCGGCCGGCGGCGGAAGGATAGCTTTTGCGCCGCTCGATGCGCGCGCGGATCGTGGCACCCCATTTAGCGGTCAGGCTCTTGACACGCCCCGCCGAGGGCGCAGCTATAGCCGCCCGCCCGCCCGTGCC
>NZ_NRRD01000025.1 GCF_020023995.1 Rhodobacter sp. TJ_12
ATGCCGCGATCCAGCGGTTTTTGAATAGCGCTGTAATTAAAACGCTGCTCTTTACCGAAAACGACCCAAAGAAAGAATATCTGTGCGATCCCGTTGACCTGACGGGTTACGACAGGAAAGAATTCGTCGGTCGAAAATACTGGCGTAGTTCCGCCCCAATTATCCGTAACCCCGCATACGGGGACTCGTTCTTTGGGGATTGCAATGGGGTTTTGTTCCAAAGCCTCCATGTCTATGGGCAAAAAGATAACTCTTCGAATGTTTCTCGTGGCATCCATCTGAACGGGTGGGGCAACCGCGTGGTCAATGTCTTCGTTCGGTGGTTCAACGATGAGGGCGTCTGGCTTCTGGGCGGCGGCAACTTTGTCATGGATAGCTCTGGCTGGGACTGCTGCGGGAACTTTAACGCAACTGAGCGCCGAGGCGCTTTACGGCTCAGCGGCACAGATGACTACGCCATCAATTGCCAATTCGGCTGTTCCCAAAACGTGGATGACTGGCGGCAGATTACCAGTGAGAACCTGTATAATATTGGTGTTCTGCTCGAAGGGGCGAACAGCATGTTCGTCAACGTCCATGGTGAAAACTCGGACGTTGGCATTTGCCTGACAGGCCCGAACGGTATCAATCGCTTGACCAACTGTAGGGGGGACCAGTCATGGGGCCATGGCTGGATCATCGAGAGTCCTAAGAACCAGATTGTCAACGCTTTGGCTGAAAACATCAGCCTCGAGGGTGAAAACTTGTATGATGGTTTCCACACGACTGGCCAGGGCAACAGGTTTGCAAACTGTCATGTGAGGGCCATCGACCGCTTTGATGGTATCAAGCTTCCGCGTTACGCGTTTTTTGACGGTGTATCTGCGGGCCACGCATACCAACGCAACAACTATACCAATTGTGGCGGCGATCACTACACCGCCGAATTTAAGGCCGCTGAATGGCTCGGCTCGGCGTTTGAGGATAAACCTCATGTGGTGCGTGACACCACAACCACGCCGAACGTAACCCGCACGTCCTTTATCTGGTGTGCTGCTACAGAAGGCAGCACGATTACGGGTTTTAGCGGGGACGTATGGCCGGGGAAGCGTGTGCTTCTCCTTGCGGAAAATAACATAACCCTTGCCGATAGCTGGGGGTTCCAGTTGCGCGGACGGGCGAGCCGGACGCTGTCTGCTGGGGAGTCCGCCGAGTTTATCTACAACAACACGACCTGGCGTGAGGTTGGATCGGCAGGGGAGTCGATCATCAAATACGCCCACTATTGGGGCGCGGGAAATATTGCCGCTGGCAGCTCTGTGACAAGTGCGCCGATCAGTGTTTATGGCGCACGGTATGGCGATCACGTCAGTATTTCCCCATCCGATCCGAACACGGATTCCACGGTGGGACTTATAACCCGCGCGGTCGTTTCGGCAGACGGTCAAGTGCAGATTACCCTTTTCAACCCAACTGGCGCGTCGATCCGGGCCAACACCACATGGCAAATTCGGGTAACGCCGCGGTGATGGATTGCCGAGCCTGTCTTCTGCGCATTGCTAACCGAACCCGCCAGAACGGCGGATAAACCCGGAAAGGGCATCCTCAAATGACAGACAGAGTCCGCGAGGCGCTCGGCGTCGTCGCGCAAACCGTCATGCAACCGGGCAAGCAGTTGCTGGCGGTGCTCGCCACGAATGCGGCGGCATGGGCGGGCTGGATCGATCCGGCGACCAAGATCCTCGGGCTGGTCGCGGCGGCGCTCTTGATCGCGGTGCAGTGGCACACCCGCAAGATCAAGCGGTTGGAGGCGCGCAAGCTCGCGCTGGAAATCGCGCAGTTGCAAAAGGAAATGGAGGGCAAGGGATGACCACCAACTGGCGGGCCGTGCAGGAGCGGCTCAAGGCGCTCGGCTTCGATCCGGGCTATATCGATGGGGTGCGCGGCCCGAAGACCGATGCCGCGATCATTGCCTTCAAGCGCAGCGTCGGGCTGCGCCCGCGCGCCTATTTCGGGCCGATCACCGAAGCCGCGCTGATGGGCGGGGCGCAGCAACGTGCGCGCGCCGATATCCCGTGGATGGCCGAGGCATCGCGGATGCTGGGGCTGCATGAACGCCGCAACACGGCAACGCTGCGCAAATGGTTTGATGCCTCGGTCAGTTGGATCGATCCGCGCGAGATCCCGTGGTGCGGGGCCTTTGTTGCGACCTGCATCCGTGCGGCGCTGCCGGGCGAGACGTTGCCCGACAATCCGCTGGGTGCGCGTGCCTGGGGCGGGTTCGGCGCGTCTTGCGATCCGGTCTTTGGGGCGGTGCTCACCTTCTGGCGCGGTTCGCGCGCGGGCTGGCAGGGCCATGTCGGCTTCTATTGGGGCGAGGATGCTGACGCCTATCACGTCTTGGGCGGCAATCAGACAGATGCCGTGACCACCACGCGGATCGCCAAATCCCGCCTGTTACAGGCCCGCTGGCCCGAGGGGCTGCCGGTCACCGGGCGGCCGATCCTGCTCACCGCGGCGGGCACGCCCTTGTCGCAAAACGAAGCCTGAAAGGAGGGCTGAAACATGGACTACGGACCCTTGGCGCGGATCGCCATTCGGTATGGCGTCGGGCTGATCATTGGGGCGGCGCAGGCCGAGGTGCTGGCCGCTGACAAGGACGTGGTGACGGTGGCTGCGCTGGCCATCGGCCTTGTCGTCGAAACCCTTTACGCGCTTGCGAAAAAGCGCGGCTGGAAACTGTAAGGAGATACCAAAATGTCTGATCCGTTTGCACAACACAGCCCCGGCGTGACCGGCCCCGCCTTGGGGCATTTCGTGATCACCCCCGATGATAACGCCGACCTGCCCCAGCCGGTGCGGCAGGTGATCATCGGCGGCAGCGCGGGCACGATCTCTTACATCCATGCCCGCGATGGCCAGACCTACACCACCGGCAATCTGCCCGTGGGGGCCTATTCGATCTGGGCGAAGCGCATCTTGGACACCGGCACCACGGCGGCTGGCCTGACGGGGGCGGTGTGATGATGGAGCTCGGCCTCGGCGGGTTGGGCATCTATGGCGCGGGGTGGCGCGGGGGTGGTGTGTCGCTGCCCGCCTCTACGCTGGCTGCGTGGGATGCTTCCGTTCTCGCCTCGCTGTATCAGGACACGGGCGGGGCCACTCCAGTCACTGCCGCCGACGATCCGGTGGGGCTGTGGAAAGATCAACAGGGGTCGTATGACCTTAGCCAAGCGACGATTGCCGCGCGGCCGCTGTATCAAACAGGTCAGCCCAGGTTGGTATTCGACGGGGTAGACGATCACTTGTTCGCAGCTACTCGGCTTGGGCTTGCTGCCAATCCGGCCATGGCTGTTGTGGTGGCGTTGACCCCGAAGGTAACGGGCGTCAATGATGTGCGAGTTTTCGATCTAGGTAACAGCGCTGGCGTACTGAGTTGCTCGTTCGGGACGGATGGATGGGCTTGGCGACATAACAACGGAAACCGAATTTTTGGGTCGGTGACATTTGGACAAACAGTCGTGGCCACGTGGTTTCGTGCAGCCGGATCAACCTATGGCGACGGGCGATTTCGGCTTAACGGCGTAGAGCAAGCAGCGACTTCAACTGCAAATCCCGTATTGGTGCCTACATCTACGGCGGCAGAACTGCGCGTGGGTGAAAATGTTACAGTTGCTGGTGGATACACCCCGATGGACCTCTACACAGAAGTTGTCCTCGGCACCGACAGCCTGACAGACATTGCGCAGGCCGAGGCATGGGCGGCTGCGCGGGCGGGGGTCACGCTATGACTGACACTGTGACGGTTGCAGTGCCCGAGGCGCATATGGTCGCTGCAAATTGCCTCGCCTCCTGCCTCGTCGGGCAGATCGCAGGGCAGGATACATTCCGAGGCCCCGGCTATACCTCCGCGACGGGCGAGCGCTATGCCGTGGCCAGCGCACCCAAGACGATGTGGACCGCAGCGTTCGACCCGCTGGCACTGCCTGCCGATAGTGACGGGTCGGTGTCACTGGATTGTGCCTACGCCGCGCAGGCTATGGTGGCCTATTGGGACGCACAGGATGACGTGCCGATGCCGGCGGTCGGGCCGGATGTGATCGTCGCGCTTGCGGGCATGAGCGGCATGGAAGCGCTGGCCGCTATGGGGCTGAGCCCAATCACGGCGGATGAGACATGACCCTGCGCACGGTGCTGCGCCTCTGGCCGCTATGGCTGGCCCTGGGCGCGGCCCTCGGTGGCGCGCTTGCGTGGGGGCACTACACCAGCCTGCGCGCTGACCTCGTCGCCACGCGGGCCGATCTGGCGGCAGCGCGGGCCGAGGTCTCGGCCTATGCCGAAGCGGTCGAGATCCGGCGCCGGTCGGATGAAACCCAAGCGCGGCTGCGAGAGGAAGCCGCCGCGCTCGATCACCAGCTCGAACAAATGGAGGGGGGCGATGCGCCGCTTAGCGATTACCTGCGCACTGCTGCTGGCCGCCTGTGGCGCTGACCCCGTGCCCCCGCTGGCGGGGTTGGATCTGACCCCCTGTCCGGGCTGGACGGGCGGCGTGCCGGATACCGAGCGGCGGTTGATGCGCGCCGCAGCTGCGGAACGGGCCGGGCGGCTCTGTGCAAATGCGAAGTTGGTGGCGGTGCGGGCGGTGGTGAAGTGAAGCGGCGTCATGCGGCTGCCCCGGCGGGCTTTCTATTAACCTTCTCGTGAAGCCGGCAGAAGTGAACCGACAACTTCAGCGCGAGCATGTAGAAGCCAGTATTGCTAAGGGTAAACAATTTTTCCCGGTCTTTTGATTCGGTGTGAGTAGCAACAGGCATGCTGTGGACATCATCGAAGCGGACGATATAGTCTTCCGGTAAGCCGCCGCCCGCAGGAAGGTAAAAGATGTTGCTCGTCTTTTGCGCCTTGATCGCTGCAATCTTGGCGTCAATGCGTTCGGGGCTGATATTGCTGCCGCGAGAAGCCTTTTGAAAGCCGCCAGCTTGACCATGGGCGCGAAGATCACGCGAGCCGGAACATCACGGGGGTTTTCCGGATCAACATCGCAGGAGTTGGACAGAACAATGCCCCGCACCGACCTGCGCTCGCCCGTCTCGAACAGAAACAATTGGAAACCGCGCCAACCGTCACCTTGGAGCATCACTTTCTTGAATGAGTCGCGATAGGCGCCGAGTAGATACTCGGCGGTGCCACCGCGCGAGATTGCGGTTAGCTCGTCAAGCAAGACCTTTTGATCCTCAGCCGTGAGGTAGTACGGGATCTGCTGGATGAGAGTCTCGGCGTCCAAATTCATGCGTTTGATCAGGACTCGTAAAGATCAGCAGCATTCGCATCCCAAACGGCCTCAAATTCTGCGCCAAGCGGCTCTTGGTTTTGAAGCAGGGACGCATAGACACGGGCGACGCCGTTTGCGAAGTCTTGTGCCGTGGAGCCGAACCTCAGCGACTTTTCAAAGTAGCTGAATGATGACCCGTCCCGTAGCGTCACATAGGCGGGTGTGTCACGTGCTGGCCAAGTGGCCGTTCCGGCAGCAATTGCCGCAGACAACCCAATCACCGCGAAGTTCATCGGTACCGGGCAATGCGTCACGATTTCATTCATAGACTGGCCCCATTTCATCGATTGTCGCCTGTGTTAGGCAGGTGAAGAATTTCCGCTTGTTGGCTTGGCGAAGTTGTTCAAGCCCAGGTTCAAGGTTCGTCGCAAATGTGGCAAAGTCAGCAATGTCAACATTTCTAATCGAGTCAACGTCCACCACTGCGCCGCTCACCTTCTTGCCGTCTGGCATCTGGCCCTCAGCGCCGATGACGACTGACAAAAGATGGATAATCCCATCTTCATGCCGACGCACCTGAAGGGTCGTGTGGTCCCCCTTCACTTCTACCTCCCCCAAAGTAATCGACATCTTAATTTTCGCTACCTGTTCAGCCAGCGACGGCGCACTGATCAGGTTAACGTACTTAAGCGAATAGCGTTCGACTTTTCCGGGGGCGCCAACTTTGCCGATCCTAGCGGTCAGGTCCAAGATGGTGGCCTTGAAGTTGGGCCACTTCGGGTAGGGCAGTTTGCAGCTTATGATCACGCTCCGGTCGCCGACCGAGATGAAATAGTGACCCCAGTCCATTCGTAGAATGGGTGCAAACTGAAGGGAGGGGTCGCTTGCCCGCATCGGTTGCGGCACCTCAGCCGCTGGAAGGCGCGTGATCTG
This sequence comes from Rhodobacter sp. TJ_12, assembly GCF_020023995.1. Lineage (GTDB taxonomy): Bacteria > Pseudomonadota > Alphaproteobacteria > Rhodobacterales > Rhodobacteraceae > Rhodobacter. The sequence continues at coordinate 6,185 of NZ_NRRD01000025.1, forward strand.
TGGCTTCGGCCCAGGCAAATCGTGGAACAGAAAGCCAGGTAAAATGTCCGCAAGCGACGTCGGCCCGAGGCGAACCTCGAAAAGCGCGTCCACAAGGGGTTCGCGCTCCAATCTCAGGGGCAACTTCTGCATTGGCGAACGCTTCCTCTACGGCGAATCACAGTGTAACCTGCGCGCGAATCTCTAGCAAGCGCGCGGGACTCTAATCGACCCCAGAGTCAATGCCATAAACATCCCGCCGAGGTATTAAGCTCCCGCCCGGTAGCACGACAATAAACAAGAGCCAATGATTCTGGTTGTCGCGGGGGAGCTTGTTCTTCGCCACCTGCGCCGATATTCGACCAAATCAAGCAACAATCATTGATCCATTAAACACCACGCCAGCCGCACATCGTGGTCACCCCGCGCCCCGCAGGCCGCACATATGGCGCACCTCACCACATCCCTGATCGTGCGATCTGGCGTGCGCTCGGCCAGCTCGCGCAGGCGGATGCTGCCGTGGCGCCCGCATTGTCGGCAGGTCAGGTAGAGGCGCAGGGTTGAGGCGGTGGCGAGGGTGGTCACGGGCTTCTCGTTCAAGGCAAGCAATGGCCGGAACGAACAAAGCACGAATCGAGAATGTTGAGAAACGTGTTGAGAGCGAAAAAGCGCCTTGACCGCGAGGCCCGAAAAATCTAATCAGGCCAAGCTCTCGGCGGGTTGGCGGAGAGGTTACGCAGCGGATTGCAAATCCGTGAAGACCGGTTCGATTCCGGTACCCGCCTCCACCTTACCCTTCCCCTCTGCGTGTGAATTGCGGCGAAGACAGCTTCCCTAATCAATTCCCGTCCAGCAGCGGTTCGTAGCGGCTGTCGGTCAAGGTTTCCAAAAACGCCACCAGCGCATCGATCTTGCGATCGTTCAGCGGTTGGGCGCGCAGGTCTTCACGGTCGACCGTGTGCGGCACCTCGGGCGCGGCCCAAGGCGCGCCCGTCTCTGGGTTCTGCGCGCGGTCGGGATTGTTGTAGTGATCGTAAAACGCAATCACCGTGCGCAGATCACGAAACACGCCATTGTGCATATAGGGGCCGGTCACTGCCACATTGCGCAGACTTGGTGTTTTGAAGCGCCCTTCTTGCGCCGTGTCGGTCACTTCCGGATTTTCGAGCAAACCTTGATCGATGAAATCGGGCGCCACCTGCCCCAGCGCCAAAAGGTCTGGATTGCGCGGCACCCCGATATTGCGGAACTGATGGTTGGTAAAAGGCTCTCGCGGCGCATCTTCGCGCTTCAGCATATGGCAGGTCGCGCAATTGACATTGTTGTTAGAGAAAAACAGCGTTCGCCCCAAATCCTCCAGCACCGTCAGATCGTATTCCCCGCGCAGAAAACGATCGTATTTGCTATCAAAAGGCGCAAGCGCGGGCGTCTTTTCAAACGCCTCAATCGCGCGGCCAAAGGCGCGATAGGCGGCAGGCACTGTCTGCGGATCTTCGGGCATATCGAACACATCTTCGCCGTACAGACGCGTAAAGGCTTCCTCGTAGCCGGGGTTTTCGCGGATACGGGCCACCACGGCCGCCGCATCCGGCAGCATCATCTCCACCGGGTTGAGCGGCGGCCCCATCGCCTGATCGGCCAAAGTTGCGGCGCGCCCATCATGGAACTGCCCCCCCACATATTCGCCCGCTGCGGCGTCATAATGAAAGGCGGGCGACAGCATCGCATAGGTCACGGTCGGTGCATTGCGCACCCCCAGGGCATGCAGATCATCGCCCAAGGACACGATCCCCCGCGCAGGCGTTTCGCGCCCATCGGTAAAGGCACGGTTCGGGTCATGACAACTGGCGCAGGCCAGCGTGCGGTTGCGCGAAAAGGAAGGGTCGAAGAAAAGCTGTTCGCCCAGTTCCGCCTCGGTCAGAGGGTCGGCCTTTACGGGGGGGGCGGCAAAGCTCAGCGCAACGCCCACAAGCACCCCAAAGGATTTGTTGCGATATCGGATCATTTCATCATCTCCGGATCATGCGGCCAAGGTCGCGAAAGGGCTCGAACAAAAGCGCGCTCACGCTGTGATAGCGCGCGCCACGCGGGCCAATGCCGTAAGCGGGCGCCCCGGGCACCTGCGCGGGCAGCCGCAAGGTGCCAAACATCCAATCCCAGATCGCAAGGCAGGAGCCGAAATTGCTTTGCAGATGCCGCCGGTCATGGTGGATTTGATGCTGCGCGGGGGAAACGAGGATATGCTCCAACACCCGGCCATAGCTCAGTTTGATCTGGCTGTGGCGCAGATTGGCGGTAAAGGCGAACAGCGCGACGATGAACAGGTTCTCGCCAAAGATCGTGTAAAGGTCGAGCCGCGCGCCAAAAAGAAAGATGAAGCCCCCGGTCACCACGCCTGCCACCAGCGCGTGGCGCAGGGCAAAAAGCAGGCTTTCAACCGGATGGACCCGGTAAAACAACAGCGGGGTCAGCACCTCGGCGGCGTGATGCACGCGGTGAAACGGCCACAGCCAGCGCGACCGATGCATCGCCCGGTGCAACCAATAGCGCGACAGATCCGACAACAGGAACAGCGTCAGCGTATAGGCCAAGACGATGTCACGGTAACGCCACGCCAGAAAGGGTGGCTCGTAAATCGCGTTCAGCCCGTGCAAAGTCCAAAGCGCGACCGTCTGCACCGACAGCACCAGCGGCACGATCAGCGCGGTGCGCACTGCCCAAGCGACGAAAAAATAGAGCCCGTCAAGCCGGGCATCACGGCTAAGCCAATAGGCACGCAAACGTGGTCCAAGCGCCCCCTGCCCCGGCTGAAACGACAGCACCAGCGCAATCGCCGCGCTGGCCAAAAGGTAAAGCCAGAACATCCGGTCTGTGCCATCCAGCAGCCCGGCAAAGGGGCTGGGCAGGCTTTGCATTTGCGTTAAGAACCACGTCACCGCTTAGTCCCCATCCGCATCGACAAGGCCCGCCGCAACGCCAAGCGACAGCGCGACATGGTCGTAAAATGCCTTTTGCACCTTTTGCAGCGCGGCAAACAGTGGGACCATTTTCGCCGTATCGGTGTAATCGGCCAGCGTCGCCCCGTTATAAACGGCCTGCGCCGCCGCAAGTGCCGTTTGCACCTCGGCCATGCCACCCTGATCTTTGACGGCAGCGATCGTGGCGATATTGGGCTGCGTCTCTTCGGCCAAAAGGCGCGCATGGGTATCCAGCATTGCACCAATCGCCGCCCAGGAAGCTTCCGGGTTAAAAGGGTATTGCGCGTTTTCCGGCAGCACCTTGCCCAAGGTCTTGCGGTTCAGCCCCACCACCTCGGCAATGCGCCATTCGCGGATTTTGTAGATGTTCTGGATTTGCGCATTGATCAAAAGTGCCAAGGCTTTATCCGGATCCTCCAAGAAGGCCGCACGCGCCTGCACATAGCCTTGTGCGATCTGATCGAGCCGCTGGCAGACTGTGTCGGCAGCCACCTGCGCCAGCTCCGCCCGGCGCGGCGACCACGGCCCCGAGAACATCAGGTCATCCAGCGCGGTAAGGGTGCGATAAGCATTCTTGAACAGCGCGGTCTTGGGCGCGCTGTCGCTTTCAATCGCGCGCGCTAAGCTTGCGTGAATATCTTCTTTGCCGACATGGAACGTGTCGATCAAAAGCGGGTAATCCATTGCATCCCAATCATAACCGCCCAAGACATAGGCGGCCTGCACCCGGCCCCAGTCTTGCGCCAAGGCCACGAAAGCCGCCTGCCGGGCCGAAGCGGCGCTGTCCGGTGTCAGCGTGGTCTGCAAAGCCGCGCAGCTTGCCACGGCTGCCCCGGCATCGGCTTGCAAAATGGTGTCATAAATCGCGCGATAGGCGCGCTGCGGCTCTTGCGCGGGCGCGGTGCGCGGGGCCACAGCCCCCAGAGCACAGACAAAAGCGGCGGCAATCACGGGAAACCGGGTCATAGCTGCTCCAGATAGCTAAGAAGCGCGGCGCGATCCGCCGCCGTCAGGGACACAAAGGCGTCGCGTGCAGGCCCGGCCTCGCCGCCATGCCACAAGATCGCCTCTTCGGGGCTGCGCGCGCGTCCATCATGCAAAAAGCGGTGGCCCGCGCGCAGACGCGCGCCCAGACCCCAAAGCGGCGCGGTGCGAAACTCGGATGGGCCCGCCAAATGCTCGCGCACGCCATCGGCCAGACCGTCCCCCATGTCATGCAGCAAAAAATCGCTTAGCGGGCGCAGGGTGCGGCCATCTTCGGTGCGCAGCACCGGGCGGTGGCAAGCGGCGCAGCCCAGCGTGGAAAACAGACTTTCGCCATGCGCCGCCTGTGCCGCCAAGGCCGCCGGCTGCGGGGCTTTAAAGCCCGAAAGATAGGCCGCAATCGCATCAAGCCGAGGATCGGGCAGGTCCAGATCGCCCAGCGGCGAGGGGCGCCCACGCGGCGCCTTCTGGCATGCGATCTGTGCGGGTGGGCAAAGTTCTTGCGGATAACGGCGGTTGGTCAGCCCCATATCCACCGCCGCCGCATTGGCAATTTGGGCCACAAGCGTGGGCTCTGCCGCTTTCCAGCCATAGCGTCCCAGCGCACCATCCGGCATCCGATTGGCACGGCCGCTGATCCCATCGCCATCGGCATCATCCGGGTCTTCCCAAGCCACAAGCGCCGCATCTGGCACCGCCGCGACCAAACCCAAACCCGCTAGGGCCGGCGGCTGGCGCAAAAAGACCACCGTGTCCGGCGCCAAGGGGCCATGCGCCAAATCGGCCAGCACGGGGGTTAGCCGGGTCAGAGTGACCGCTGCCCCATCGGGGTAGTGAAACGGCACCGCCTGCGCGTGCACTTGCGGGCGCGCCTCGGGCCGCGCGCCGCCCGCAGCATTGATCGCAATCTGACCGCCATAGATCGGGTCCAGCACCCGTGCATGCCCCGGGCTTTCGGGAGCGTCTTGCCCCATCCGATCCGCATGCGCATCGGGCTGGGCCAACTTGAACAGAAGCGGGCGCAGCGGGGCGCCATCGGCATCGATAACCGGCGCGCTGCCATTGTCCACATGGCAACTCGCGCAGCTATTGGCGTTAAAAAGCGGCCCCAACCCGTCGCGCGCGGTGGTCGCCGCAGGGGCGGCCACCCAAGGCACGGTGAAAAACGACCGGCCCAGCATACGCTGATCCAGCACCGCGGGATCATCCGACGCGATCGGCTGGGCAAAGGGTGCGGGGCCCGCCGCATCGGTGACCCAATCGGGCCCCGAGGCCGCGCGAAGCCCTACCGCCGACAGCATCGCAGCCGCGCCCAGCGCAAGTGCCACCATCGTCCGTTTTGCGCCCTTGCTTGCCATCGCGTCCTTCACCTGCCGCTGGATTGGCGCGCCCGACAAACGGACGCGCCCCTGCATCGCCTATTTCGGCTTAGTTGATCTGGGTTTCTTCCGGATCGGTCACATTGTCAGTGGTCAGCGACAGCCCGTATTCCGGCGCAATCATCACCATTTGATCGCCCAGACGGCGCAGCTCATTTTTCAGCGTGACGATGTTTTGCACGCTGTCTTCGTTCTCGGGGTGGATTTGATAGTCGAAATGCATGGTGGTTTCGGCGGTTTCATTCACCACCGCAATCCGCACCGCGATCCGCTCCATCAGCGCATCAAGATTGGCCCGCTCTTCCGACGACAGCACATCGGCAAAGCCCATGCCGACATCTTGGCCTTGGTATTCGCCCAAAAGAACATTGTGAATGCCCTCGTAGTTCAAGGCAATGTCGCGGTGGGTATTGTCAGAAAAGCACGAATGCTCATCTTCTTCGGACGGTGTCAGCACCGCCACGGCGATCCGTTCATTGGCAAGTTCCGATTTCGCAAAAACACCCACCCCGGTCAGGATTTGCTTGATCGCCTCCTGCGTGGGAATGTTCATCGCGGCCTGATCGCCCGTCAATTCGCCCAAGAGCGCGGCGCGATAAAGCCCGCTGTCGCCTGCCACCGTTTCATCCCAAGCTGCGGCCACGGTGGACAGATCCGCCACAAGTTGCGCACCCGCCGCCTGTAGATAGGCCAAGCGCCGCGCCGCATGCGGGTCCGATGTGAAATCGCTCACCGGTCGCGCGCCCGCCGACAGCGGGCCGGGGGTCACGCTGTCTTCGATCATATTGGCGTAATCCTGATCTTGCCCCCAAAGCAGGAATTCAATCGCGTGATAGCCCGAGGCCACATTCGCCTCGCCGCCATTTTCATTCAGGGCGGCAATCGTTTCGGGGGTGATCGTGGTCACATCCACCTCGGTCACATCTTCGCCGCCGGGGGTAAAGACCCCGGCCGTGTCGATGATATTGCCCGCCGTCCGGTTGCCATCGGCATCGGTGGTGTAATCGATCATATTTTCATCAAGCGGCCAGGCGTTGATCTGGCCTTCGGGCGCCCCATAGGTTTGCGCGATCCAGCCGGTTTCGGCGTCAATCGGCCCACCGGACAGGCGAAACACCTCGGTCGGGCCATAGCTTTCGCGCGCGGCAAGCCAAGCCTGTTTGGCGGCCTCCAGCGTCTCGGCGCCGGGCGCCTTGGCCAGCGCCTCAAGCGCGGCGTGCAGCGCCTTGGCATCAGCCAACGCATCTGCGTAGCTGTGCTGCGCAATCGTGGCATAGGTTGCCAGCGCCTCGGCCTTTTGCTCAGCGCCAACTTCGGCCTGTGCCGCCATCGGCAGCCCCAAAGCAAAACAGGTGGCGATCAAGGCGATCCGGGTGGGTTTCATGGTTATCTGTCCCTTATTTCGGTGGCTTGGTCGCGGTTGGCGATGGCTGGCCGCACAGTGATGAAAGAGTTGATCAGGCCGTCACGGGCCGGGCGCGCGTCGCCTTGCGGTCTTGGTGGCGAAACAGCAACGCTACGACACCCCAGTAAAGCGCCAACACCAGCAGATCCCAGACAATGGGCTGCGAACGATAGGCGGCAAGCGTCGCCAGAAGGCTGCCAAGCATTGAGCTGTCCGACAGAAAGCCCGAGGCATCCCAAACGGTGGAATAGATCCAGCCGGGCAGGTCATAGGCCGACAGGTGCTTGGACAAAAGCTTGCCCATCGCGGTGAGGAACAGCGCCGAGCCAAGGAACAAAAGCATCCATTCGGTGACCCGAAAGAACCATTTCCACGACACGAAGCGCGCCCCGATTTGAAGCGCCCAGAACAGCATCAAGGCAATGCCCAGCCCAACGGCGGCAGATCCGAAAAACGCGCTGTAATCGGCCAAGCCCTGCAATTGCAGGAAAGAGCCGTAAAGGAAGACCACGGTTTCCGAGCCTTCGCGCCCAATCGCAATGGCGGCCAGCGCAAAGACACCCAGCCAATTCGCGGCGGCGACGCTGCGCTCTAGCCCCGCTTCCAGTTCGGTCTTCAGCGTGCGGCCGTGCTTGCGCATCCAAAACACCATCTGCACGATCAACGCCGCCGCCATCGACAGCATGCCGATTTCAAACCAACTGCGCGCCGTCGCCCCAAGGAAGGTCGCCACCCCCACCAGCATCAGCGCCAGCGCGGCAGCCAAAGCAAAACCCGCAGCAATGCCGCCCAGAAGCCATGCCCGGCCCGCCCGCGCATCGGGGCGCCGCGCCATCCAGGCCCACAGAATGCCGATCACCAAAAGCGCCTCGACGCTTTCGCGCGCGACGATAAAGATCACCTGCCCCATCATGGCGCGGCCTCCTTCGCGGTCAGCTTGCCCATCACACCGGGCTGAAATTCATCGAAATAGTCGTAATCGCCGGGGTCGAGCGGGGTGACCATCATCGTCGCCTCCATCCCCATGAACAGCACCTCTTCGAGCCGCAACTGGTTGCTTTCAAACTCGCTCGGCTTGGTGCCGGTATTGGTGACATGGAGCCGGAACCGGGTCTTGGCGGGCACGACAAGCGTGGGCGGCAAAAGTTCCCCGTCCTTGAGTTCGATCGCATAGGTCGGCACAGCCGCCGCGGGGTCAACCGGCGCCGTGAAATCGACCCCTTCGGCCTGCGCCGCCCCCAGCCCCATCGCAGCAAGGGCCACCAGCGTAGCCATCCCCTTGGCAGATCGCACCATCGCAGAAGAAGACCAGAGCATCGCCATTTCCCCATCAAAATTGTCGGGCTCTTTTAGCCCGATCATTTCAATCAGCAATAGCAATCTTGACCCATTGCGTCAATTATTCCACTTGATTGCCGCCCATCGCAGCCAGCCGCGCACAAAAAAGCGCCCCGAAGGGCGCTTTTCCGATCAACGATCTGGCAAGGTTTACTCTGCCTCGTCCATCTTTGCGGCGTTGAGCAAGGCGTAGTTCTGCGGCCCGATTCGGTCGTAAAGGTCGAGCTGCGTCTCCAGAAAATCGACATGCCCCTCTTCATCGGCGATCAACTCTTCGAACAGGCTTTTGGAGACATGATCCCCGACCTTTTCGCAGTGATCGCGCGCTTCGCGGTAAAGCGTCAGCGCATCATGTTCGCCCGCCAGATCGCATTCCAGCGTCTCACGCGGGCCCTCCCCGATGCGCAAAGGATCAAGCTTTTGCAGGTTCGGATGCCCTTCAAGGAACAAAATCCGCGCGATCAGCTTGTCGGCGTGATTCATCTCTTCGATGGATTCCTCGCGCGACTTCTTGGCCATCGCGGCAAGGCCCCAGTCTTCCTGCATACGGTAATGCAGCCAGTATTGCGAAACAGCGGTCAACTCGCTGCGCAATGCCGCGTTGAGGTATTCAATAACCTTAGCGTCGCCCTTCATTGCGTCTCCCTTTCATGGCTGGTTGTCGCAGACCGGTCAGTTCAACCGGCACCTCCAGATTCTTATTCTTCCGCATGGTAGAAAGAAAGAGCGGCATGCAACTGCCACAATCGGGGCGGGCACCAAGCGCATGGTAGATCTTGCCGGGGGTGATGATCGTTTCAGGATCGGCGGCGCGCATCCAGTCGATGGCGGCATGGATATCCCGGTCGGTGATATTGAGGCAATGACAGACGATCATGGCGAAGCTGCACCTCCTAGGCTGGAGGAAAGATGACCCATTCACTCAAGAATGTCAATCTGACTAATCCTATCAGAAATTACACGCCGCAATCTTTGGGCCATCACAAAGAAGGGAACCATCTGCCCGGTTGCAGCGTTTCACTGATGAGATTTGCAAGAGGGAGAGACCCGATGACCAAGATCGCTATTCCGCTGCTCGCCATTTTCGCATTGAGCGCGTGTGAAACCGTCAAAGGCGCGGGCCGCGACATGCAGGCGGCGGGCACTGCCGTCACCAGCGAAGCCGCCGAGACGCAAAGCGAGATGTAATTCCCAAGACGACTGTGCGTGTAAAAAGTGCGCCCCGGCCTCGGCCGGGGCTTTTTCATTTAGCCAAACAGATGACGGGCCTGCCCCGAAGGGCACAGCGCTTATTCATCCATCTTAAGCGCGGCGATGAACGCGCTTTGCGGGATTTCGACCTTGCCGAATTGGCGCATCTTCTTTTTCCCGGCCTTTTGCTTTTCGAGCAGCTTTTTCTTACGCGTCGCGTCGCCGCCGTAGCATTTCGCCGTCACATCCTTGCGCATGGCCGATAGCGTTTCGCGCGCGATCACACGCCCCCCGATGGCGGCCTGGATCGGAATTTTGAACATGTGGCGCGGGATCAGGTCTTTGAGCTTTTCCACCATCGCGCGGCCCCGGCTTTCGGCGCGATCGCGGTGCACCATGATCGACAGCGCATCCACCGGCTCATCGTTCACGAGGATCGACATTTTGACCAGATAGTCTTCGCGGTATTCGGCCAGCTGATAGTCAAAGCTCGCATAGCCTTTGGTGACCGATTTCAGCCGGTCATAAAAGTCGAAGACGACCTCGGACAGCGGCAGATCGTAAACCACCATCGCACGCGGGCCCGCATAGGTCAGATCAAGCTGGATGCCGCGGCGGTCTTGGCACAGCTTAAGCACATCGCCCAGATACTCATCGGGGACCATGATCGTGGCTTTGATGCGCGGCTCTTCGATGTGATCGACATAGGTCAGGTCGGGCATATCGGCGGGGTTGTGCAATTCGCGCACTTCCCCGTCTTTCATGTAAAGCTTGAATACCACGCTTGGCGCGGTGGTGATCAGATCAAGGTCATATTCGCGCTCAAGCCGGTCGCGGATCACCTCAAGATGCAGCAGCCCCAAGAAGCCGCAGCGGAAACCAAAGCCCAGCGCAGCAGAGGTTTCCATCTCATAGCTGAAGCTTGCATCATTAAGCGCCAGCTTTTCGATCGCGTCGCGCAGCGCATCGAAATCATTCGAATCGACCGGGAAAAGGCCACAGAACACCACCGGCTGCGCCGGCTTGAAGCCCGGCAATGGCTTTTCGCAGGGCTTTTTCTCATGGGTGATCGTGTCGCCCACGCGGGTGTCGCGCACCTGTTTGATCGAGGCGGTGAAAACCCCAATCTCGCCCGGCCCCAGTTCCGCAATATCGACCATGCGCGGCTTCAGCACAGACAGCTTGTCGATGCGGTAGCTGGCACCGGTTTGCATCATCTTGATCTGATCGCCCTTGCGGACCACCCCATCCATGACGCGGATCATCACGACGACGCCCAGATAGGGGTCATACCAGCTATCAACCAGCATCGCTTTAAGGGGGGCATCACGCTCTCCCTCGGGGGCGGGCAGGCGCTGCACGATAGCCTCTAACACATCGGGAATGCCCAAGCCGGTCTTGGCCGAAATCGGCACCGCCTCAGAGGCATCAATGCCGATCACGTCTTCAATATTCGCTTTCACCGCCTCGGGGTCGGCGGCGGGCAAGTCGATCTTGTTCAGAACCGGCACAATTTCATGGTCGGCATCCAGCGCCTGATAGACATTGGCAAGCGTTTGCGCCTCCACCCCCTGAGACGCATCCACCACCAAAAGCGAGCCTTCGACCGCGCGCATCGAGCGACTGACCTCATAGGCAAAGTCGACGTGGCCGGGGGTGTCGATCAGGTTCAGGATATAGGTCTGCCCATCCTTCGCCGGATATTCGATCCGCACGGTGTTCGCCTTGATGGTGATGCCGCGCTCGCGCTCGATATCCATCGCGTCCAGCAATTGGTCTTTCATTTCCCGGCTGGCCACCGTGCCCGTCAGCTGAATCAGCCGGTCGGCCAGCGTGGATTTGCCGTGGTCGATATGCGCCACGATGGAGAAATTGCGGATGTGAGCGAGCTTGGTCATGCAGCGCATATAGCCGCAAAAAAAGGAGCCGGGAAGGGGGCATGGAAGGGCGGACACCGGCGATATTGCCATTGACCGCGCGCCCCGCTTGGCGGATCAATCCCTCATCACGTCCCAGAGGTGCCCGATGATCCTGTCCGTCCCGAATATGACCTGCGGCCATTGCAAATCCGCCGTCGAAAACGCCATCACCGAGGTGGGCGGCACTGCCCTTGTCAGCCTGGAAGATCGCGAGGTCGAAGTGAACGGCCTGCCCGAAGCCACCGTTCTGGCCGCGCTCAAGGCGGCGGGTTACGAGGCCGAGGTGATCGCCTGACCCCAGATCCGGGGCTTGCGGGCGGCACAAACCACAACATCCGACCTAGCCTTTTGGACTCGGCCGTTTTCTGCCGAAAGCATTGTGTCGCGTTGCCAAAAACGGTTAAAAGAACATCAAATCAGCAGGATTTGGCATCGCACCATCTCCGCAATTCAGAGGCAGCAGATGAAACATCTTCTTACCGCCACGGCGTTCGTTTTGGCTGGCACCGCCATCGCTCAGGCCGGGCCAATTGACCGGGCCTGTCTGAAGGCCGGGCGCACCGCCGATCGCGCGCTTTGCGGCTGCATTCAGCAGGTGGCCGATCATGCGCTTTCGACCGCCGACCAGCGGCGCGCGGCGAAATTCTTCGCCGAGCCGGACATGGCCCAAGAAGTGCGTATGTCGAGCCGGGCGCGCGACGAAGATTTCTGGACCCGTTACAAGGCCTTTGCCGCCGCAGCCGAGGCTTACTGCGCCCCCTGAAGCCGCGCCAACAGCGCCTTCGCGCCCGCCTCGATAATATCGAGACAGCCATCGAAATCGCGCGTGTAATAGGGGTCGGGCACCTCGGACGTGCCCTGCGCCCCTTGCAAGAACATCTCCAGCCGGGCGGTGGCATCGGGCGGCATAACCGCTTGGGCATCGCGCAGGTTTTGCCGGTCCATCGCCAAAATCAGGTCGAAATCGGCAAAATCGCTGCGCGCAAGCTGCCGCGCCCGCAAGCCAGACAAATCATAACCGCGCGGGCCCGCCGCCGATTGCATTGGCCCGTAAGGCGGATCGCCCACATGCCAACCGCCAGTGCCCGCGCTATCCAGCGCGACATCAAGCCCCGCCTCTTGCGCCATGAAACGAACCACCCCCTCGGCCGCAGGGGAACGACAGATATTGCCAAGGCAAAGAAACAAGATACGCATGAGACCTGTTTAGCGAAGGATCGGACGCATGGCCAGAATCGTGATTCTCACCGGGGCGGGGATTTCAGCAGAAAGCGGGATTCGCACCTTTCGGGCCTCTGACGGGCTGTGGGAAGAGCATCGGATCGAAGAAGTCGCCACGCCCGAGGGATTCGCGCAAGATCCGGTCTTGGTGCAACGCTTCTACAATGCCCGCCGGGCCGCCGCGGCTGCTGCCGCGCCAAATGCCGCACATCTGGCGCTGGCAGAGTTGGAGGCCGATGGGCGCCATGAGGTGCTTGTGGTCACGCAAAATGTCGATGATCTGCACGAACGGGCGGGCACAAAAAACCTGATCCATATGCATGGCAGCTTGAATGGGGCGCTTTGCGCGGCTTGTGGGCATCGCTGGACGGCCCCGGCAGAAATGACGGCGCAAGACCCCTGCCCGGCCTGTAGCAAGCCCGCGACCCGCCCCGATATTGTATGGTTTGGCGAAATGCCCTACCGGATGGAGGAAATCTGGCCCGCCCTGCGTCGGGCCAATTTGTTTGTGTCCATTGGCACCTCGGGCAATGTCTACCCGGCGGCGGGGTTCGTGGCCGACGCGATGCATGCGGGTGTGCCGACGCTCGAATTGAACCTAGAGCCGTCAACCGGCACGCGGATGTTTGATGAAGCGCGCCACGGCCCGGCAACGCGGATTGTCCCCGCTTGGGTGCGCGAGATGCTGGCGCCGGGGCGATGAATCGCTTGACGTGGGGCAGCTTTGCCCTTATGCCCCGCGAACGGATTTCCGGGAACCGCGCTTAGCGGGTCTCGCAGTATTGGAAGTGGGCCGCGAGTGCCCGAGGAAACGAAGGAACATCGCCATGTCGCGCGTCTGCGAACTGACCGGCAAAGGCCCGATGTCGGGCAACAACATCAGCCACGCGAACAACAAGACGCGTCGCCGGTTTCTGCCGAACCTGAATGACGTCACCCTGATTTCGGACGTTTTGGGCCAATCGTTCAAGCTGCGTGTGTCGGCCGCCGGCCTGCGCACCGTTGATCACCGTGGCGGCCTCGACGCCTTCTTGATGAAAGCCGCCGATGGCGAGCTTTCGTCGAATGCGCTGAAAATCAAGAAAGCCATCATCAAGGCGCAAGCCGCGGCCTGATCGCTTCCGATGATCTGTGCAAGGCCCCGCCAAGGCGGGGCTTTTTGCATTTTCCATCAGTGTTGAAGGGCTGCCAGCATTTCCGCCGCCGCCGCCGCAGGCGGGGTGTGCCCTTCGGCCACGGCCTGGCCCAGCGCCTGCATTTGCGCGCGAATCGCGGCGTCGCTGTGCAATCGCGCCAAAAGCCCCTCGCGCACCTCAGTTTCAAACCAGTGCCGCGCCTGATCGGCCCGGCGCCTGTCGAAATGCCCGTTCTCGCGGCGCCAGTCGATCAGCGCGCACATATCCTCCCACGCGGTTTTCAACCCTTCTTCGGCCAGCGCGGAAACCGCGACCGCCTTCGGGAACCCCTCGGGGTCTTGTGGGCGCTTGCGCAAAAGGCGAAGCGCGCCCGCGTAATCGGATCTTGTGCGCAAGGCCGCCGGTTTCAAATCGCCATCGGCTTTGTTGACCAGAATCATATCGGCCATTTCCATGATGCCGCGCTTCACGCCTTGCAGCTCATCGCCGCCCGCCGGTGCCATCAGCAAGATGAACAGATCCGTCATCTCGGCCACCAGCGTCTCTGACTGACCCACCCCCACGGTTTCAATCAGCACCACGTCGAACCCCGCCGCTTCGCACAGGCTGACCGCTTCGCGGGTGCGCCGCGCCACGCCGCCCAGTTGCGCTTGACTGGGAGAGGGGCGGATAAAGGCATTGGGTTCGCGCGAAAGCTGCTCCATCCGGGTCTTGTCGCCCAGAATCGAGCCGCCCGAACGCGCCGAGGACGGGTCTACCGCCAGCACCGCGACCTTAAGGCCAAGCTTGACCAGCATCATCCCGAAGCTTTCGATAAAGGTGGATTTGCCCACCCCGGGCGTGCCCGACAGCCCGATGCGTAACGCCTGTTTGCCCGCGCCTGCGACCCGCTCCAAAAGCGCGGTGGCCTGCGCGCGGTGATCGGCCCGGCCCGATTCGACCAAGGTGATCGCCCGCGCCAACGCCCGGCGCTCCCCAGCCAAAATCCGGGGGGCAAGCTCGGCGGCGGGATCGGTCTGTTGCGTCATGGGCACCTTCGCATACACGGGCTTTTGACAGGACCGTCAGAAGCCTTTCGGACTGTTTCAGTTTCATGCCCTCTTCGGGCGGTGTATGTCCAGAGTCTAGGCCATCGAAGAAAGGGGTGCCGATGAACCTATCCTCCCGCCTTCTGACGACCCTCGTGATTCTCGGCGCACTTTCGCAGCCGGTCACAGCAGATCAAACCGATCACATCGCCTTTGACGTTTTACTTAAGGGGATCAAGGCGGGCGAATTGGTCATTGATGGCAAGATCCAAGGCAACCGTTACGGTGTGATCGGGGTCATGCAAACCACGGGCCTTGCCGCCGCGCTGAAGAAAATCCGCTATGATGCCAGCGCAGATGGGACCTTTTCACGCGGGGTTTTCCGCCCCCGCAGCACCAAGATTTCAGCGCGCCGAGGCGAATCCCGCTCAAAAAACGCGGTCATCTACAAAGGCGGCGTGCCTGCCTCGGTGATCCACGAACCACCGCGCGCCCCCCGGCCCAATGATGTTGACCCGGCCAAGCAGGGCGGCACCATCGATCCGCTGACCGCGCTTTATGCGGTGCTGCGCGATGTCGACCGGGACGAGGCCTGCAAGCTGAAAGTCGTGATGTTTGACGGCACGAAACGTTCGCAGGTGGCGCTTTCGACCCCGCAGGCGGCGGGTGACGGCGTTATCTGCGCGGGCGAATACCGCCGCTTGGCAGGGTTTTCGGATAAAGACATGGCGGAAAAGACCCGCTTTCCCTTCACGCTGACCTATGCGCCCACACCCGATGGCCAGCGGTTGCAGGTGGTGGAAATTTCCACCGATACGATCCTTGGCAAAGGCCGCCTGAAACGGCGATAAGGGCCCGGTGAAAAACCAACTGCCCATCGATGCGATCCTGCCCGCGCTTTGCCGCACGCTTTGTGCGGCGGGCCGTGTTGTGCTGATGGCGCCGCCCGGCGCAGGCAAAACCACACGCGTGCCCTTGGCGCTGCTCGCTCACATCGAAGGCCGTATCTTGATGCTGGAGCCGCGCCGCCTCGCCGCGCGCACCGCGGCAGAGCGGATGGCCCAAACCTTGGGCGAAACGGTCGGGGAAACGGTGGGCTACCGCATTCGTGGTGAGGCGAAGCTTTCGAAAACCACCCGGATCGAAGTGGTAACCGAGGGCATTTTGACCCGGATGCTACAATCCGACCCAGAGCTTTCGGGCGTGGGCTGCGTGATCTTTGACGAATTTCACGAGCGGTCGCTCAATGCCGATCTGGGCCTTGCGCTTGCATGGGAGGCGCGCAGCGCCCTGCGCCCCGATCTGGCTTTGGTCGTCATGTCGGCGACGCTGGATGCCGAACCCGTGGCCGCGCTTTTGGACGATGCGCCGATCTTGCGATCGGAGGGGCGCGCCTATCCGGTCGAAACGCGCTGGCTACCGCGCCCGATCGCGCAAGGGATGCGGCTTGAGGCCGCCGTGGCCGGGCTTGTGGGCCAAGCGTTGGAGGAAAGTCCCGGCAGCGTGCTGGTGTTTTTGCCCGGCGAGGGGGAAATCCGGCGCACAGAGGCATTGCTGCGCGACCGGTTGCCCAAAGATGTTGCCCTGCGCCCTCTTTTCGGCGCGATGGAGTTTGCCGCCCAGCGCGCCGCGATTGCGCCCTGTGAAACGGGCCGCAAGGTGGTGCTGGCGACGGCGATTGCCGAAACCTCGCTGACCATCGAAGATATTCGCGTGGTGGTGGATGCGGGGCGCGCACGGCGGCTGCGGTTTGACCCGGCCTCTGGCATGGCGCGGCTGGTGACCGAGCGTGTATCTCGTGCGGAGGCGGAACAGCGCCGGGGTCGCGCAGGGCGGGTGGCTGAAGGCATCTGTTACCGGCTATGGACCAAGGGCGAGGAAGGCGCCCTGCCCGCTTTTGCGCCGCCCGAAATGGCTGTGGCGGATTTGGCTGGTCTGGCACTGGAACTTGCCGCTTGGGGCAGCGATGGTGCGGATTTGGCGTTTTTGACCCCACCGCCCGGGCCTGCCTTGGCCGAAGCCCGTGCGCTTTTGCAAAGCCTTGGTGCGCTGGAGGGGCTACGTATTACCACGCATGGCAAGGCGCTGGCTGCGCTGCCGGTGCATCCGCGTTTGGCGCATATGCTGGTCACTGCGGGCCCCGAGGCCGCGCCCTTGGCCGCACTGTTGGAAGAACGCGACCCGATCCGCGGCGCGCCGGCAGACCTAAGCCTGCGGCTCGCGGCGATCCGTGATCCGGGCCGCTATGAGGCAAACCACCCCGGCCAGCTTCATCGCGGCACGATTGAACGGATCAAGACCGAGGCGAAGCGGCTTGCGCGGATGGTCCGCGACGTGCCCGAACGCTACAGCCCCGCCGAGATGTTGGCGCTGGCCTACCCCGACCGGATCGGCCTGCGCCGCAAGGGCGAGGCCGCGCGCTATGTGCTGTCTGGCGGCAAAGGTGCAGTGGTGGATGAGGCCGATGGGCTGGGCAAGCATCGGCTGATCGTCGCATCAGACCTTGATGGCGATCCGCGCGAGGCGCGCGTGCGCCAAGGCTTGGTGCTGGCCGATGCCGAGCTGCGCCGCCTCTATGGCGACCAAATCGCATGGCATGACGTTTGCGCATGGTCCAAGCGCGAAGGCCGCGTGGTGGCCCGCAAGCAAGAGCGGTTTGGCGCGCTGGTGCTGGAAGATCGCCATTGGCCCGACGCCCCGGCAGAGGCTTTAGCGCGCGGCGCGCTTGACGGTTTGCGGCAAATCGGGCTGACGCTTAGCCCCAGCGCGGCGCGGTTTCGCGCGCGGGTCGATATTTTGCGCGGCGATGGTGTCGATCTGCCCGACCTGTCGGATGAGGCCCTGCTTGCAGGCGAGGCGCTTCTGCCATGGCTTAAACGCGCCCGGACCGAGACCGATCTGCGCAATCTGGACCTGACCGAGGCTTTGCGCGCGCAATTGGACTGGCCCCAGATGGCAGAGCTGGACCGCCTTGTGCCCGGCCATTTTGAAACGCCCTTGGGGCGGCGTGTGCCGATTGATTATGGTTCTGAAGTGCCAACGATCGAGGTCAAACTGCCCGAGATGTATGGGCTCACCACCCACCCCAGCGTGGGGCCGAAGCGCCACCCGTTGCGAATCGCGCTGCTTTCGCCCGGCAATAAGCCGATTCAGGTGACAATGGACCTGCCCGGCTTTTGGGATGGGTCTTATGCCGAGGTGCGCAAGGAAATGCGCGGGCGCTACCCCCGCCACCCTTGGCCCGAAAACCCGCGCGAAGCGGACCCGACCACGCGCGCCAAGCCGCGCGGCACCTAGGCCAGCGCCATATCTTCCCCATCGCATTCGCGACGGCGCTCCGTCGCCAAGCGCACGGCATGCACCACAAAGCCGATGATGGGCTGCCCACGATCTTGGCGCAGTTCCGCCCGGCTGATCTGGGCGGCAAAGCCCGCCTGCACCAGAAGATCGCGCAGATAGGCCTCTGCATGCGCGTAGCGGCAACTTTCGCGCAAGATCAACGGCTCTGGCCCGTCATGCGCCTCGGTCGTGAAGGCAAATTGCCCCCCCGGCGCCAAGGCAAGCGCCCCCCAAGAGACGATCTGTTCCAGCGCGCCCAAATAGGCAAAGACATCTGCGGCGGTGATCAAATCCCATTGCTGCGCAGGGGCGGGCAGATCGGACAGGTCGCATTTGGAAAGCGCGTCGTAAAGGCCTTTGGCCTCGGCCTCATGCAGCATTTGCGCGGAAATATCCCAGCCCTCAAGCCAATCGCACACCGGGCGCAACTGAGCCCCCATCAGGCCGGTGCCACAGCCCAGATCGAGCGCGCGACCAGACCGGCCGGTGATCTGCGCACTCAGCAATTGCGGGGCGCGATAGGCAAGCGTGTCCACAAGCGCGTGGTCAAAGCGCGGCGCATATTGGTCAAACAGCGTCTCGACAAAGGCCGAGGGCATGGTTTCCGCCTCGGGCCGCGCCTGAAGCAGCTGTAACCGCAACGCGGCCCCCATTTGGTCTGCGGGGTCCAGCCGCAGGGCTTCGGCAAAAGCCTGCGCGGCCTTGGGCAGACCGTGCTCTGCGCGAATCTCGCCAAGCCGAAACCAGCCGGCGGCCCAACTGGGGGCCAGTGCGAGGGCTTGGGTATAAAGATCGGCGGCAGCCACCGCATCGCCAGAGGCCAAAAGCCCCTCGGCATACTCGGCGCGCCGGTCGGCGACCAGATCGCCGGACGAAAACTGAAATGTGGACATGATGCTCCTGAACGCTGGGAAAACCAAGGCTCAGGAAGTGGCTACGACAAAGGCTGACGCATGGTGGGGTTCCCAAAAGAGAATGCCGCCATTAGGGCGCGCGCCCACGCCGCGTCAAGACAGGATAACGTAGCAAACAGGGGGCGAACGCCCCCCGCTGACTGTGTTCGGTTACTTGCCCAAAGCCCAGCGCATGATCGCTTTTTGCGCATGCAGCCGGTTTTCGGCCTCGTCGAAAATCACCGAATGCGGGCCATCCATCACGGCGCTGGTGGCCTCGTCATTGCGGTGCGCGGGCAGGCAATGCATGAACAGGCAATCGGGCTTGGCTTTCGCCATCAGCGCCTCGTTGACCTGATAGGGGCGCAACTGGTTGTGGCGGCGTTCTTTGGCCGATTCGGGGTCATGCATGCTGACCCAAGTATCGGTGACAATCAGATCAGCCCCTTCCACCGCCTTGGCCGGATCGCGTTCGATCGCGACCGTCACCCCTTTCGAGCGGGCAAAATCGACCCATTCGCGCTCTGGATCAAGCTTGGCCGGGCCGGTGAAGGTCAGATCAAAGCCAAACTGCCCCGCCGCATGCAGGAACGAGGCGCAGACATTGTTGCCATCCCCCGACCAGACCACCTTGCGCCCGGCAATCGGGCCGCGATGTTCTTCATAGGTCATGATATCGGCCATGATCTGGCACGGATGGGTGCGGTTCGTCAGCCCGTTGATGACCGGCACAGAGGCATATTCCGCCATCTCCAGAAGCGTTTGTTCTTCGAAGGTGCGGATCATGATCAGATCAACATACCGCGACAGCACCCGTGCGGTATCGGCGATGGTTTCGCCGTGGCCAAGCTGCATTTCCTTGCCCGACAGCACCATCGTCTGCCCGCCCATCTGGCGCACGCCCACATCGAACGAGACGCGCGTCCGGGTCGAGGGTTTTTCGAAGATCAGCGCGACCATGCAGCCATCAAGCGGCTTGTCATCATCGGGCGCGCCTTTCGGGCGGCCGTTACGGGCATTTTTCATCGCACGGGCAGACTCGATCATCGCGCGCAGTTCTGCCGGGTCGGTGGTGTGGATATCGAGGAAATGGGTCATTTTTCTTTCCTTTCGGGAAAGCCGGGGACGCAGCCCCCGGGCCCCCGGGATATTTGGGCCCAATCGCCGTCAGGCCGGGTTATGTTGGATTTCTGAAGCGGCAGCATCAAGACGGCGCACCGCCTCGGCCATATCCTCTTCGGTGATGGTGAGCGCGGGCAAAAGCCGCAGCACGTTATCGGCGGCGGGCACGGTCAGCAGCTTTTGCGCATAGGCCGCCTGCACCACCTCCACCGGGGCGGGTTTACACTTCAGCCCCAGCATCAGCCCTTGGCCGCGCACTTCGGTGAAGATGTCGGGATGGGCGGCCACCAGCCCCTCAAGCCGCTGCCGCAAGAAGGACGCCTTGCGGCTGACCTCTTCCATAAAACCATCGGCGGTGACGATCTCCATCACCTTGGCGCCAATCGCGCAGCCCAACGGATTACCGCCATAAGTGGAGCCATGCGTGCCCGCCCCCATGCCCGAGGCCGCGTTTTCGGTGGCCAGCACCGCGCCCAGCGGGAAACCGCCGCCGATCCCCTTGGCCACCATCATCACATCGGGGGTCACACCCGCCCATTCATGCGCGAATAGCCGCCCGGTGCGGGCCACGCCGCACTGCACCTCGTCAAAGACCAAAAGCGTGCCGGTTTCATCGCAGATCTCGCGCAAAGCTTTGAGAAACGCGTCGGAGGCCGGGCGAATGCCGCCTTCGCCTTGGATGGGTTCGATCAAAATCGCGGCGGTCTTTTCGGTCACCGCCGCCTTTACAGCGTCAAGATCATCCCACGGCAGATGCACGAAACCCTCAAGCAAGGGGCCAAAGCCTTTGACCATCTTTTCCGATCCCGCCGCCGCAATCGCGGCAGAGGACCGGCCGTGGAAAGCGCCGGCAAAAGTCAAAATCTCGACCCGCTCGGGGGCGCCATTTTCATACCAGTATTTGCGCACCATCTTCACCGCCAACTCACAGGCCTCGGTGCCCGAATTGGTGAAAAAGACGGTATCGGCGAAGGTGTGCGCCACCAAAAGATCGGCCAGCTTTTGCTGTTCGGGGATCTGGTAAAGGTTCGAGACGTGCCAAAGCTTGCCCGCCTGCTCGGTCAGCGTCTCCACCAGTTGCGGCGCGGCATGGCCCAAAGCATTGACCGCGATCCCTGCGCCCAGATCCAAGTATCGGCTGCCATCCGCCGCCTCAAGCCAAGAGCCTTCGCCTTTTACAAAGGCAAGGGGCGCGCGCGAATAGGTCGGCAGGATGGAAGCGATCATGTCATGCTCCGAAAATGGAAGGCCAAGGCGTGCAACGGCGCAGGCGCGCTGTCAACGGCTTCGGGCCTTTAGGGACGGTTTTATGGCAGGGATGTGGCACGCAGCCACAGCAGATCAGACGTCAGGCGCTAAAGCGGCGACGTCGCGAACGGGCGATATGAGCGGTCCGTGTGATCATGCGATGCGCTTAACGCCCGCTTGCCGCGCTGTCAAAGGCTTTGATCGGTGCTCTTCACGGTTTCGGGAAAGGTGCATCAAAAATGCGCATCCCGCTTGGCCCGCGCGGCGCGCGCCCCTATGATCCGCCCGACTTGAGGAGGACCCGCCGGATGATCGTCGAAACCGGGCATTTCGCCCTGATCCTCGCGCTGTTTGTGGCGCTGGTGCAAACCACCGTGCCCTTGGTCGGCGCGCACAAGGGCTGGAGCGGCTGGATGGCGGTCGCGGCCCCGGCGGCGCTGGCGCAGTTTCTGCTGATCGCGGCGGCCTTCGGCGCGCTGACCTATGCCTTTGTGACCTCGGATTTTTCGCTGCAACTGGTCTATGCCAATTCGCATACCGACAAGCCGATGCTTTATAAGATTTCGGGGGTTTGGGGGAACCACGAAGGGTCAATGCTCTTATGGGTGCTGATCCTTGCCCTTTTCGGCGCGGCGGCGGCGGCTTTTGGCGGGGCGCTGCCCGAACGGCTGCGCGCACGGGTGATCGCGGTGCAAGGCTCGATCGGGCTCGCCTTTTTGGCCTTTATCATCTTCACGTCGAACCCGTTCATCCGGCTGATTGACGTGCCGTTCAACGGGCGCGACATGAACCCGCTGCTGCAAGACCCCGGTCTCGCCTTCCACCCGCCGTTCCTGTACCTTGGCTATGTGGGGCTGAGCATGGCGTTTTCCTTTGCCGTGGCCGCGCTGATCGAAGGCCGGGTGGATGCCGCATGGGCACGCTGGGTGCGGCCGTGGACGCTGGCGGCCTGGATCTTTCTGACCATCGGCATCGCGCTTGGCTCTTGGTGGGCTTACTATGAGTTGGGCTGGGGCGGGTTCTGGTTTTGGGACCCGGTCGAGAATGCCTCTTTCATGCCATGGCTGCTGGCAGCCGCACTTTTGCATTCCGCCATTGTCGTCGAAAAGCGCGAGGCGCTGAAAAGCTGGACGATCCTGTTGGCGATCATGGCCTTTGGCTTTAGCCTGATCGGCACCTTCTTGGTGCGCTCGGGCGTGATTTCCTCGGTCCACAGCTTTGCCAATGACCCCGAACGCGGCGTGTTCATTTTGATGATCCTTGCCGTGTTCACCGGCGGTGCGCTGACGCTTTATGCCGCCCGCGCGGGTGACATGCAGGCCAAGGGCATCTTTTCCATGGTCAGCCGCGAATCCGCGCTGGTGATGAACAACATCCTGCTGGCGGTTTCGGCGCTTGTCGTGTTCACCGGCACCGTCTGGCCGCTGGTGGCAGAGCTGTTTTGGGACCGCAAACTTTCGGTCGGCGCGCCGTTCTTCGAAAAGGCCTTCACCCCCTTCATGGTGGCTTTGGCGGTATTGTTGCCGATTGGTGCGATGATGCCATGGAAACGGGCGAACCTGTCGCGGCTGATCCGTCCGCTTTTGCCTGCGGCGATCTTGTCGCTGGCGGTGATGGCCTTGGTCTGGACGATGGCAACCGGGCGCCCGGTTCTGGCGCTTGTCTCGGCGGGATTGGGCGCTTGGCTGATCTTTGGGGCTTTGGCCGAAATTTGGCAGCGCGCGGGCCGCAAACCCGCCCGGATCGCCCGCCTGCCGCGCGCCGATTGGGGCAAGGCGCTCGCCCATGGGGGCCTTGGCATCGTGATCGCCGGGATTGGGCTTTTGATGGCCGGTCAGGTGGAAGATATTCGCGTCGCCAAAGCGGGCGAAAGCTTCACCGTCGCGGGCTACACGATCACGCTGGTGGGGGTGGATACCGTGCCGGGGCCGAACTATTCTTCGCAACAGGCTACGATGGAAGTGCGCGTAGGGGACAAACTGGTGACCACGCTGCATCCGGAAAAACGCATCTATCCGGTGCAGGCTATGCCCACGACCGAAGCCGATATCGACAATGGCTTTTGGCGTGATGTCTATCTGGTGATTGGCGATCCGCAAGAGGGCGGCGGCTGGGCCGTGCGCACCTATATCAAGCCGTTCGCGAACTGGATCTGGGCGGGCTGTCTGATCATGTCGTTTGGCGGGTTGCTGAGCCTGACCGACCGACGCTATCGCGTGGCCGCCGGTGCACGCAAAACCGCCCCCCTCAAAGCTGTGCCTGCGGAGTAAGCCATGCTCAAACGCCTTCTTCTTCTGTGCTTGCTTGCCGCCCCAGCCTATGCGGTGCAGCCCGATGAGGTTCTGCCCGATGCCGAGCTGGAGGCGCGCGCGCGGCAGATTTCGCAAGTGCTGCGCTGCCCGGTCTGCCAAGGCGAGAATATCGACGAATCGAATGCCTCGGTCTCGCGCGATTTGCGGCTCGCGGTGCGCGAGCGGCTGGTGGCGGGCGATAGCGACGCGCAGGTGATCGACTATATCAAGGACCGGTTCGGGGAATATGTGCTCTTTGAGCCCGAACGCACCGGGGCCAACTTGATCCTTTATTGGATGGGGCCGGGGGTGCTGGTGATCGCTTTGGGGGGCGTGTTCTTCTGGCTGCGCTCACGCCGCAAAGAGGAAATGCCCGCCGCTGTAGCGCTAAGCGCCGAGGAAGAGGCACGGCTGAAAGAACTATTGCAGGACTAAGCAGCGCCCTTTGCCCGGAACAGCCGCTTTAGCGGCCCGGGCAGCGCCCGACCGCCTCCTAACCGTGACGCGGGGTTTCGCTTTGCCGCGTCTCTCCGCCGGGGCAAACTGACCGCAAAGGGAGGCGCCAATGCAGTTTGAAACGATCCGCTATGACCTAACAGATGCGCTGGCGGTGATCACGCTTGACCGCCCCGAGGTGATGAATGCGCTCAACACCCAGATGCGCGCGGAAATCACGCAAGCAGTGGCGCAAGCGGCGGATGCGGCGCGCGCGGTGGTGCTGACGGGCACGGGGCGCGCTTTTTGCTCCGGTCAGGATTTGACCGATGACGCGACGCTGACCGGCCCGGACCTAGAGCGGATTTTGCGCGAAGAATATGAGCCGATGCTGGCCGCGATCACAGATTGCCCGGTGCCGGTGATCGCCGCTGTGAATGGCGCGGCAGCAGGTGCGGGGGCGAACCTTGCGCTGGCGGCGGATGTAGTGATCGCCGCGCATTCTGCGGCTTTCATGCAGGCCTTTACCCGGATCGGGCTGATGCCCGACGCGGGCGGCACTTGGGTCTTGCCGCGGCAGGTGGGGCTTGCCCGCGCCATGGGCCTCGCGCTTTTTGCCGACAAGGTCAGCGCCGAAGACGCCGCCCGCATGGGGATGATTTGGGAAGCCGTGCCCGATGTCGATTTCGACCATCATTGGCGCGCCCGCGCCGCGCATCTGGCCAAAGGCCCGACCAAGGCGTTCAAGGCGGTGAAACGCGCGCTGCGGAGCAGTTTCGACCATGACCTGCCCGCCCAGCTTACACGAGAGGCGCAATTGCAAGGCCAGCTTGGCGATACCGACGATTTCCAAGAGGGCGTCGCGGCCTTCCGCGACAAACGCGCCCCCGGCTTCACCGGGCGTTAAGCGCAGACCCGCTTGCCCCCACGCCGCCCGCGCGCTAGGCAAGGCGCACGCGGGCGTGGCGGAATGGTAGACGCATGGGACTTAAACTCCCTGGGAGGTGACTCCGTGCCGGTTCAAGTCCGGCCGCCCGCACCACCTTCTTCACAGCTTCGTGCGGGCTTTGGCTGACCCGACAAGAGCCTTGCCCTGTGGGCTTGCGGCTCCTAAACGGGATCAAACGCATCAGGGAGAGCCCATGGCCCGCAGACCGCAAGCCCCGCTGGAAGACCGCCCCAAGACCAAGCGCGTTGGCGGGCTTAGGGGCCTTGGCCCGTTTCTTGTTCCCTATAAGCTCTTGGCCGCCGCCACATTGGCCGCACTGGTCGCCACGGCCTGCGTGACGCTGATCTTGCCGGTCGCGGTGCGCCGCGTGGTCGACAGCTTTCAATCGGGCGGCGAGTTGCTGGATGAGTATTTTCTGGCCGCCCATATCATCGCCGCGCTTTTGGCGGCGGGCACCGCATTGCGCTATTGGCTTGTGTCGCGCTTTGGCGAACGGGTCGTCGCCGATATCCGCAAGGCGGTGTTTGACCGGGTGATTGGCCTTTCACCAGCCTTTTACGAACGCGTGCTGACCGGCGAGATCATCTCGCGCATCACCACCGATACCACGCTGATCCAATCGCTGATCGGCTCTTCGGTCTCGGTGGCACTGCGCAACCTGCTGATCTTGATCGGCGGCATCTTCATGCTGCTTTTGACCTCGGCCAAGCTGACAGGGCTTGTGTTGCTGATCGTGCCCTTCGTGGTGGTGCCAATCATCGTCATGGGGCGGCGGCTCCGGCAATTGAGCCGCGAAAACCAAGACTGGATCGCCTCGTCTTCCGGCGCGGCCTCGGAAGCGCTGATTTCGGTGCAAACCGTGCAGGCCTTTACCCATGAGCCGCGCACCCGCGCGGAATTTTCAACCGTCACCGAAAAGGCCTTTGCCGTTGCCTCGGCCCGGATCACCATGCGCGCGGTGATGACCGCATTGGTGATTTTTCTGGTCTTTGCCGGCATCGTTGGCGTGCTGTGGATCGGCGCGCGCGATGTGCGCGAAGGCGCGATGTCGATCGGCGAATTGGTGCAATTCGTGATCTATGCGGTGATGGTCTCGGCCGCCGTTGGCGCGCTAAGCGAAATCTGGGGCGAGCTGTTGCGCGCGGCAGGCGCGACAGAGCGGCTGGTGGAACTTCTCAATTCAGAGGATTCGGTGCAAGATCCCGCCGATCCTCAAGCCCTGCCGATGCCCGCCAAAGGTGCCATCACCTTTGAAAACGTGACGTTCCACTATCCGTCGCGCCCAGAAATGTCGGCGCTGCGCGCGGTGAACCTGACCATTGAACCGGGCGAAACGGTTGCCCTTGTCGGCCCTTCGGGCGCGGGCAAAACCACGATCATCCAGATGATCTTGCGCTTTTACGATCCGGAAACCGGGCGCGTCATGCTGGACGGGCACGATCTACGCAGCCTCAAACGCGCCGATTTCCGCCGTGCCTTGGCGTTGGTGCCGCAAGATCCGGTGATCTTTGCCACCACGGCGCGCGAAAACATCCGCTTTGGCCGCCCCGAGGCCACCGATGCCGAGGTGGAAGAGGCCGCACGCGCCGCGCATGCCTATGACTTCCTGATGGCCTTGCCCGAGGGCTTTGACACCTATGTGGGCGAGCGTGGGGTGATGCTGTCGGGGGGGCAAAAGCAGCGCATTGCCATTGCTCGCGCGATCTTGCGCGATGCCCCGGTGCTGCTGTTGGACGAGGCCACCTCGGCCCTTGACGCCGCATCTGAGCGCGCGGTGCAAGCCGCCTTTGACGAAATGCGCGCGGATCGCACCACGCTGATTGTGGCGCACCGGCTGGCTACGGTGAAAAAGGCCGATCGGATCGTGGTCTTCGATCAAGGCGAGATCGTCGCCCAAGGCACGCATGAAGCGCTGGTGGCGGAGGGCGGCCTTTACGCGCGCCTGGCCCGGTTGCAATTCACCCAAGGCGGGATCGAGTAACACCCTGCCAGATCGCGCAAACCCGCACGGGACTTTCGCGGCGTCACCAGGTGATTACGTGACGTTTTGCCACCCATCGCCCTTGCTCAAATGCTCGTTTTTCCGGCATTCTGGGTTCAAGGTCCGCGGAGGAACGGGCCGGGGAGGACGACATTCATGACCGAGACTTTCGCTACCGTGGCCGACCGTGACCGCGTCGAACAGCAGATGCCCTGGGAAGAGCGTGACCGGGCGCTGACGATGTATGATTTCCTGACCCGCGTCAAAGACCGCCATGGCACCCGCCCCGCGCTGACCTTTCAGATCACCTCCGGCCCCAAGGACCATGCGGTGACTTGGACCTGGGATCAGGTCCATGCCCGCGTGACACAGGCCGCCAACCTTTTGCGCAGCCTTGGCGTGCAAGAAGACGACACCGTCGCCTATCTGCTGCCCAATTGCCTTGAAACGGCGGTGGTCTTGCTGGGCGGCTCGGTCGCGGGGATCGTGAACCCGATCAACCCGCTTTTGGAGGCCGAGCAGATCGCCGCGATCTTGCGCGAGACCAAGGCCAAGGTGCTGGTCACACTCAAAAGCTTCCCCAAGACCGATGTGGCGCAAAAGGCCGCCGAGGCGGTGAAACATGCCCCCAATGTGAAGGTCGTGCTAGAGGTCGATCTGAACCGCTACCTGACCGGGGCAAAAAAGCTGATCGTGCCCTTTTTGCGGCCGAAAACGCATCTCAAGCATCACGCCGACAATTATTGCTTCAACATCGCCTGCGATGGCATGCCCGCTGATCGCCTGATCTTTGAGGATGCCAAAGCCGACCGCGTCGCCGCTTATTTCCACACCGGCGGCACCACCGGCATGCCCAAGGTCGCGCAGCACAAATATTCGGGCATGGTCTATAATGGCTGGCTCGGCGGCACGCTGTTGTTCGACTACAAGGATGTGATGATCTGCCCCTTGCCGCTGTTTCACGTTTTCGCGGCCTATCCGATCTTGATGTCGGCCATCGCCTCGGGCGCGCATGTCGTGTTCCCCACCCCGGCGGGCTATCGCGGCGAGGGCGTGTTCGACAATTTCTGGAAGCTGGTCGAGCGCTGGCAGGTCACCTTTCTGATCTCGGTCCCCACCGCCATCGCCGCGCTGATGCAACGCAAGGTCGATGCGGATATTTCCAGCCTGCGCACGGCAATTTCGGGGTCCGCGCCCCTGCCAATTGAGCTTTACAACCGCTTCAAAGACGCCACAGGGGTCGAAATCTGCGAGGGCTACGGGCTGACCGAGGCAACCTGTCTTGTCGCGGTGAACCCGGTCGATGGGGTGAAAAAGGTGGGTTCGGTGGGCCTGCCCCTGCCCTATTCCCATGTCCGCATCCTGCGCCAGACCGATACCGGCTTTGACGAATGCGGCACCGATGAGGTGGGCGAGATTTGCGTGGCCAACCCCGGCGTGTTTGAAGGCTCCACCTATACCGAGGTGGACAAGAACCACGATCTTTTTGCCGAAGACCGCTTTTTGCGCACCGGCGATCTGGGCCGGCTCGACCCCGATGGCTATCTGTGGATCACCGGGCGCGCCAAGGATCTGATCATTCGCGGCGGCCACAACATCGACCCCGCCGAAATTGAAGAGGCGCTGCTGAGCCACCCGGCGGTCAGCTTTGCGGGGGCAATCGGCCAGCCCGATGCCTTTGCCGGGGAATTGCCCTGCGTCTATCTGGAACTGATGGATGGCGCGCGCGTCGAAATCGACGAATTGGCCGCCCATGCCAAGCGCCATATACACGAACGCGCCGCGATCCCGAAACATATCGAGGTTCTGGACGAATTGCCCAAAACCGCCGTGGGCAAGATCTTCAAGCCCGAGCTACGCAAACGCGCCATCACCCGGGTGCTGAACATGGCCTTGGCCGAGGGGGAGGTGGCCGCCCATGTGGTGGCCGTGGTCGAAGACAAAAAGCGCGGCCTTGTCGCGCAACTGGCCACCACCGGCACGTTGGACGAGGCGAAGCTGCGCCACGTTTTGGGGCAATTCACCGTGCCGTGGGATTGGGCGGAGTGAGGGAGGCAGGCGCGAACTATCGCATCGCCCTTCGGCTTAGGCAGGTTCACAAGTCGGTCAGCGCCCAACGATCCAGAAGCGGAATACCAATCCTGATCATCAGGTTTGTTCCTTTGCTAATCTTCTCACCCAAAAGCACAAAGGCCGCGAAGGATTCCCCTCGCGGCCTTTGGAATTGCGTGAGATCAGTGCTTACCGGCTGAACTTCTTATACTTCACCCGCTTGGGCTCGACCGCATCGGGGCCGAGGCGGCGGATTTTGTCTTCTTCGTAATCTTCGAAGTTACCCTCAAAGAATTCGACATGCGCCTCGCCTTCAAAGGCGAGGATGTGGGTGCACAGACGGTCAAGGAAGAAGCGGTCGTGGCTGATGATGATCGCGCAGCCCGCGAAATCTTCGATCGCCGCTTCCAGCGCTTGCAGGGTTTCCACGTCCAAATCGTTGGTCGGTTCGTCCAGCAGCAGCACGTTGCCGCCGGATTTCAGCAGTTTCGCCATATGGACGCGGTTGCGTTCCCCGCCCGACAGCAGGCCCACTTTCTTTTGCTGATCGCCGCCCTTGAAGTTGAAGGCCCCGCAATAGGCGCGGCTGTTCACCTGCGCATCGCCAAGTTCGATCAACTCGGCCCCGCCGGAAATTTCTTCCCAAACGGTTTTATCGGCATCCAGCGCATCGCGCGACTGATCCACATAGGCCAGCTTCACCGTATCACCATAGGTGATTTCGCCCGCATCGGGCGTTTCTTGCCCGGTGATCATGCGGAAGAGCGTGGATTTACCGGCACCGTTCGGCCCGATCACGCCCACAATCGCGCCGGGCGGGATGGAGAAGGCCAGATCCTCGATCAACTGGCGGTCATTGTAGTGCTTGGCCAGACCTTCGACCTCGATCACCTTGCCGCCAAGGCGCGGGCCGTTCGGAATGATGATCTGCGCGGTCGAAATCCGGTCGCGCTCGGATTGGTCAGCCATTTTCTCATAGGCCGAGATACGCGCTTTCGATTTCGCCTGACGCGCCTTCGCCCCGGCGCGGATCCACTCAAGCTCTTTCGCCAGCACTTTTTGCTTCGCTTTATCCTCGCGGCTTTCTTGCTCAAGGCGTTTGGCTTTTTGCTCCAGCCAGCTCGAATAGTTGCCCTCGTAGGGGATGCCCCGGCCGCGATCGAGTTCCAAAATCCAGCCGGTGATGTCATCCAGGAAATACCGGTCGTGGGTGACGATCAGGATCGTGCCTTTGTATTCGATCAGATGCTTTTGCAGCCAAGCGATGGTTTCGGCGTCAAGGTGGTTGGTCGGTTCGTCGAGCAGCAGCATGTCGGGCGCTTCAAGCAGCAGCTTGCACAGCGCGATCCGGCGGCGTTCGCCGCCCGAAAGGGTGGCAACATTGGCCTCATCGGGCGGGCAGCGCAGAGCCTCCATCGCCACATCGATCTGGCTGTCGAGATCCCACAGGTTCTCGCTGTCGATCTCATCTTGAAGCTGCGCCATTTCCTCGGCGGTTTCGTCCGAATAGTTCATGGCCAGTTCGTTGTAGCGCGCCAGTTTGGCGGTCTTTTCCGCCACGCCCAGCATGACGTTTTCGCGCACCGACAGGTTTTCATCCAGTTGCGGCTCTTGCGGCAGATAGCCAACCTTGGCGCCTTTGGCGGCCCAAGCCTCGCCCGAAAATTCCTTGTCGATCCCCGCCATGATACGCAGCAGCGTCGATTTACCCGCGCCGTTAACGCCGACAACACCGATCTTCACCCCGGGCAGGAAGTTCAGGCGGATGTTTTCGAAGCATTTCTTGCCACCCGGATAGGTCTTGGAGACGCCATCCATGTGGTAGACATATTGATAGGAAGCCATGCACGCACCTTTGGGAATGAGGGTTTGGTGGCTAGATAGGGGAAATGGTCCCTCGGGGAAAGGGGCGGAAAGGCGCAGTTGGCAAGGGCGCGTGCGTGTTTTAGCCTGCCTTCAGAGGTGGACATGCTGAAAACGCTACGAAAACTCTATTTCGGCAATTCGAAGGGCGCGCATGCGTTTCGCTATGGGCTTTTGGCCTTCGACATTGTGACGGTGATCTTCGTGATCACCACCTCTTTCTTTCCGCATACCCGGCCGGTCGAGATTGCCGATGCCGTCATCGGCGTGGTGATCGTGACCGATTTTCTTGCGCGCTTCATTATCGAGCCGCGCAAATTCATGTTCTGGACGCGCTTTTCCACATGGGCGGATCTTGTGGCGCTGGTTTCCTTTCTTGCGCCCATCGCCGGGGAAAGCTTTGGCTTCCTGCGTGTCTTGCGCACGCTGCGGCTGTTGCATGCCTACCAGATGCTGAGCCGGTTGCGGCAAGACTTCAAAGCGTTCCGCTGCCATGAAGAGGTGATCTTGGCCGCGATCAACCTGCTTGTGTTCCTGTTCATCATGACCGGGCTGATCTATGCGACACAGTTCCAATCGAATCCGCAAATCCAGAACTACGCCGACGCGCTTTACTTTACCGTCACAACGCTGACGACCACAGGCTTTGGCGACATCACGCTTGAGGGCACCTCGGGGCGGCTTTTGGCCGTGGCGGTGATGATCTTTGGCGTCACGCTGTTCTTGCGGCTGGCGCAGGTGCTGTTTCGCCCCTCGAAGGTCCGATACGAATGCCCGACCTGCGGGCTAAAGCTGCATGATGCCGATGCGGTGCATTGCAAGCACTGCGGCACCATCGTGCATATCGACACCGAAGGCTACAACTAACCCTCTGACCTCTGCGAAACGGCCCCAACCGCGGCACATGCGGCGCTGACGCCGTTATCACGAATGGTTCCGTATACCATCGCTCACAACTGCGCGAAATTGGTTCGCATGCGCACAAGTCCTGGTGTATTTCAGTGAATTCACACAGAAGGCGCACAGGCCTATATCTCCCTCATGACGACGGGACAGCCCGCCGACACCAACCAAAACACTGACAGATATAGAGAAAACGGAGAACCACAATGCGTAACACTTTTGCCCTCGCCGCCGCCGCCCTTGCCCTGAGTGCAGGCTTTGCCAGCGCCGCCGAGCCGAACCAAGGCCTCAAGCAAATCGCCAGCTATCTGGGCGTGGATGCCGGGGCTTACAGCGCGAATGAGCTGCATCAACTGCTGGCCGCGCGTTCGTCCGGCGACCAGTCGACCTATGCCTATCTGCTTGACCGCAACGACCGCAGCAATTCGACCCGCGTTTCGGCTGGCAAAGCGCAGATCGCTGCTCAAGCCGAGCTTGACCCGGCGCAATACACCACTGCGGAACTTATCTTGATTGATCGCGCCCAACGCGAAGGCCGCCAGCAAGATGCGGAATTCTACATCAACCACGAAAACCGCAACGACATCTATCACCCGGTGCCGCGCCGCGGCCGCGACAGCTAAGCGGATAGACACCATCGAAAAAGGGCGGCGCCGGAAGGCGCCGCCCTTAATGCTTTACGGGCCCCAGGCCCACCCGCGCGTGCAATCAGAGCTTCAGCGCCGGGATAATTTGTTTCTTGCGGCTCATCACGCCCGGAAGAACGACGGTGTCGCCCGAAACGGTGCAGCCAAAGCTTGCCTCGGCCATCTGTTTGACCAGATCGTTGGGCACCAAAAGCGTCGCTTCTTCATTCAGAATATCCACGACGAACAGCAGCACCTGATCGGCCCCGTCTTCCTTGGCCACATCGACCATCGACGCCATCAGGCTGTCTTTGCGGTCCAGCACCAGTTTCGGCGCGGTGGTTTCCAGAACCGAAACCCGCAGATCCTTGCCCGCGACAGTGTATTCCTTGCTGTCCATGCGCAGCAGTTCGGCATCAGAGAAGGCCGAAACATCGGATTTCGCCTCGAACATCGCGGTGGCCAATTCGCCCATGTTCACGCCCAGATCGGCGGCCAGCGCTTCGGCCACGGCCTTGTCATGCTCGGTGGTGGTGGGCGAACGGAATTCCAGCGTATCCGACAGGATGCACGACAGCATCGCGCCTTTGATCCCGCGCGGGGCCTTGGCAATCGCACCGCCCATCATGTCATACATGATGGTCGCGGTGCAGGCGAGCGGACGGATCGTGATATCGATCGGGCCTTTGGTTTCCAGCCCGCCAACCAGCTTGTGGTGGTCGATGATCGCGGTGATATCGGCGGCGTTGATGCCCTCGGGCAATTCGGCCGGGTTGTTGGTGTCGACGATCACCACTTTTTCGCCTTCGGCCACCCCCGAGATGATTTCGGGTTTCGGCAGGTTCCAGTGCTTAAGCACGAAGGCTGCCTCGGTATTGGGTTCGCCCAGCAGAACCGGTGTGGCCGGGGTGGCGAGCACTTCGCTCATATACCACGCCCAAGCGATGGGCGAGCCGGTGGAATCAGTGTCGGGGGATTTGTGGCCGAAAACCTTGGTGGTCATGCGTTCCTCGGGAGTTCTGTGGCAGATGGGAAATTTGCGGGCGTTATAGGGGGTGTGGGCTGCCTTGTCACGCCTCGGGCACTGGATTTCGCATGCGCAGCATGGGAATTTTGCAGATGCAGCGCCGCGCCCTGCGTCACAAAAAATCCACAAAATTTTTCATCGGGCGGGTGTTGACAGGTTGGGGGGGCGATGACTAACTCCCCCTCCGTTAGCACTCACAGATGCTGAGTGCTAAAAGCGACAACCTGGAACCTTAGGGAGTGACCCAGATGGCATTCAAACCGCTTCATGACCGCGTGCTGGTCAAGCGTGTGGAGAGCGAAGAAAAAACCAAAGGTGGCCTGATCATCCCCGACTCGGCGAAGGAAAAACCCGCCGAAGGCGAAGTGGTCGCAGTTGGTGAAGGCGCGCGCAAGGATTCGGGCGAACTGATCGCCCCCTCGGTTAAAGTCGGCGACCGGGTGCTGTTCGGCAAATGGTCGGGCACCGAAGTGACGCTCGAAGGCGCCGAGATGCTCATCATGAAGGAATCGGACATCATGGGCATCATCTCGTAATCACGAGAAGACCCTGATTTCCCACGAATTTTGAAGGATTAGGAAAATGGCAGCCAAGGACGTCAAGTTCTCGACCGATGCCCGCGACCGCATGCTCAAGGGTGTCAATATCCTCGCGGACGCTGTGAAGGTGACGCTCGGCCCGAAAGGCCGCAACGTGGTGATCGAAAAGTCGTTCGGTGCGCCGCGCATCACCAAAGACGGCGTGTCGGTGGCCAAAGAAGTCGAACTCTCGGACAAGTTCGAGAACATGGGCGCGCAAATGGTGAAAGAAGTCGCCTCGCGCACCAATGACGAAGCCGGCGACGGCACCACCACCGCCACCGTGCTGGCCCAAGCGATCGTGCGCGAAGGCATGAAAGCCGTTGCCGCTGGCATGAACCCGATGGACCTCAAGCGCGGCATCGATCTGGCCTGCAGCAATGTCGTCGAAGCGATCAAAGCCTCGGCCCGTCCGGTGAAAGACAGCGACGAAGTCGCCCAAGTCGGCACCATCTCGGCCAACGGCGAAGCGCAAATCGGCCGCTTCATCGCGGACGCGATGCAAAAAGTCGGCAACGAAGGTGTGATCACCGTCGAAGAAAACAAAGGCATGGAGACCGAAGTCGAAGTGGTCGAAGGCATGCAATTCGACCGTGGCTACCTGTCGCCCTACTTCGTGACCAACCCCGACAAGATGATCGCGGATCTCGAAGACTGCTACATCCTGCTGCACGAGAAAAAACTCTCCTCGCTGCAACCGATGGTCCCGCTGCTCGAGTCGGTCATCCAATCGACCAAGCCGCTCTTGATCATCGCCGAAGATGTGGAAGGCGAAGCGCTTGCCACCCTCGTGGTCAACAAACTGCGTGGCGGCCTGAAAATCGCTGCCGTCAAAGCCCCGGGCTTCGGTGACCGTCGCAAAGCCATGCTGCAAGACATCGCGATCCTGACCGGCGGCCAAGTGATCTCGGAAGACCTCGGCATGAAGCTTGAGAATGTCACCCTCGACATGCTCGGCACAGCCAAGAAAGTGTCGATCTCGAAAGAGAACACCACGATCGTCGACGGCGCTGGCGACAAAGCGGAAATCGATGCCCGCGTGTCGCAAATCCGCACCCAGATCGAGGAAACCACCTCGGACTACGACCGTGAGAAACTGCAAGAGCGCGTCGCCAAACTGGCGGGCGGTGTTGCGGTGATCCGCGTCGGCGGCATGACCGAAGTCGAAGTGAAAGAGCGCAAAGACCGTGTGGACGATGCCCTGAACGCGACCCGTGCGGCCGTGCAAGAAGGCATCATCGTCGGCGGCGGCGTTTCGCTGGTGCAAGCCGCGAAAAACCTCGACGGTGTCACCGGTGCCAACAGCGACCAAGATGCGGGTATCTCGATCGTGCGTCGCGCGCTCGAAGCGCCGCTGCGTCAGATCGCGGAAAACGCCGGCGTTGACGGTGCCGTTGTGGCGGGCAAAGTGCGTGAAAGCGCCGACACCACCTTTGGCTTCAACGCGCAAACCGAAGAATATGGCGACATGTTCGCCTTCGGTGTGATCGACCCGGCCAAAGTGACCCGCACCGCGCTGGAAGATGCGGCCTCGATCGCGGGCCTGCTGATCACCACCGAATGCATGATCGCCGAAAAGCCGGAGCCGAAATCGGCTGGCGGTGCCCCCGACATGGGCGGCATGGGCGGCATGGGTGGCATGGGCGGCATGATGTAAGCCCATCCCGGCCAGAAAATACGAAGGGCGCCCTGCGGGGCGCCCTTTTGCTTTGGCCTATGGAAAAGAAAAAAGCGCCCGCAACTGCGGGCGCCGGGAGCGCCTTAGACGGCGCGCTTGAGGCTTTCTTCCAGATAGATTTCGCGCAGGCGCGTGGCGACCTTGCCGACCGCGCCACCGCCCACGGCAACACCATCCACTTCGACCACCGGCATCACGAAGGCAGAGGCCGAGGTAAAGAACGCCTCATCGGCCTCTTGCGCCTCGGCGATCGTGTAGGGGCGTTCCTCGATTTCCATTTGCGCCTCGGCGGCATATTTCAAAAGCGAGGCGCGGGTGATCCCATGCAGGATATCGCTCGACAATTGCCGGGTAATGATCTTGTTGCCTTTGACGATATAGGTGTTGTTCGACGAGCCTTCGGTCACAAACCCATCTTCGACAAACCACGCATCGTTTTTGCCTGCCGCTTCGGCCGCCATTTTCGCCATCGACGGATAAAGCAGTTGCACCGTCTTGATATCGCGGCGATGCCAGCGCAGATCGGGCAGCGAAATCACCTTGATGCCGGTTTTGGCCTTCGGATCATTGGCAAGGTTCGGCTTCGCTTGAGTGTAAAGCACCACGGTCGGCGGCGTGCCCTCGGGCGGGTAATGGAAGTCGCGGTCCCCCGCATTGCCGCGGCTGACTTGCAGATAAACCAGCCCTTCGTCGATATTGTTGCGCGCCACCAATTCATGGTGGATCGCCAGCCACTCCTCGCGCGTAAGCGCGCAGGTCATTTCCAGCTCCCGCATCGAGCGTTCAAGGCGGTTCATATGGCCTTCGAATTCTAGGATCTTGCCGCCCAGAACCGAGGTCACCTCATAGACCGCGTCGCCCATCACGAACCCACGGTCGAAGATCGAAATCTTCGCCTCTTCCTCGGGCATATACTCGCCATTCAGGTAAACGATCCGGCTCATCGCGCTCTCCTTGTCAGCCCCATAGCTCCCGCTCGGGGGGGTAAACCTTGCCGTCCGCAAATGTCAGCGGGCTTTCGCGGTCTTGCGCCAGCAAAAGCGGCCCGTCAAGGTCGGTATAGGCGGCGCCCTGCGCCACCAGCGTCGCAGGAGCCATCGCAAGGCTGGAGCCCACCATGCAACCGACCATCACGCCATAGCCTTCTGCCAACGCTTGCTTGCGCAGCGCCAACGCCTCGGTCAGGCCACCGGTCTTGTCGAGCTTGATGTTCACAAGATCGTATTTGCCCTTCAAATGGTAAAGGCTTTTGCGGTCATGACAGCTTTCGTCGGCGCACACCGGCACCGGACGTTCCAACCCCAAAAGCGCATCATCCTCGGCCGCAGGCAAAGGCTGTTCGACCAGCGCCACGCCAAGACGCACAAGATGCGGCGCCAGATCGGCGTAAATCTCGGCGCTCCAGCCCTCGTTCGCATCGATCACGATCTTTGCCTTGGGCGCCCCGGCGCGCACGGCCTCCAGCCGGGGCATGTCATCGGGCGTGCCCAGCTTGATTTTTAGGATCGGGCGGTCGGCATGTTTGGCCGCCGCCGCGCGCATTTCTTCGGGTGGGGCCAGCGACAACGTATAGCAGGTGACCTCTGGCCCCGGCGCGGGCAGACCCGCCAATTCCCAAACGCGCCGCCCCGAGGTTTTCGCCTCAAGATCCCAAAGCGCGCAATCCACCGCATTGCGCGCCGCACCGGGCGGCAGCGCAAAGCGCAGATCGGCCCGGCTGATGCCGCGCGGCAGGCCCGCGATCTGCGCGCGCACGCTTTCAAGGCTTTCACCATACCGTGCATAGGGCACGCATTCGCCCCGGCCCGTCACACCATTGCGCGTCACCCGCACCGTCAGCACCTTCGCCTCGGTGCGCGAGCCGCGTGAAATCGTGAAAACTTCGGCCAACCGGAATGTATCGGCAGTCACGGAGAGCATGCACCCCGTCCTTTCTTTATTGTCCCTCATGGGCCGGGCCACCCCAAGCCGCGCACAGGGTTTCAGATCGCGGCGAGCGCGTCCACCAGCTTCGCGGCCCCAAAACGGAACGGGTCGGTCGTGGGCAGGCCCATCTGGTCTTGCACCTGCGCGACATAGGCTTGCGCCTCGGCCTCGGGCATATTCTGGGTATTGATCGCGATACCGACCACCTGACAGGCAGGGTTTGCCACCCGCGCAATTTGCAGCGCCAGATCGCGCAAGCTATCCAGCCCCGGCAAGCTGTAGCCCGGCAGGCCCCGCATATGGCTGCGCGTCGGTTCGTGGCACAAGATCAGCGCGTCGGGCTGGCCGCCGTGAATGAGCGCCATCGTGACCCCCGAATAGCTGACATGGAACAGGCTGCCCTGCCCCTCGATCAGGTCCCAGTGATCGGGGTCATTGTCCGGCGTCAGCCACTCGACCGAGCCGGCCATGAAATCGGCAATCACTGCATCCAGCGGCACCCCATCGCCAGTGATCAAAATCCCGGTCTGTCCGGTGGCACGGAAATCGGCCTTCATTCCGCGCGCGCGCATCTCGCGCTCCATGCAAAGCGCGGTATACATCTTGCCGACCGAACAATCGGTGCCCACCGCCAAAACCCGCTTGCCGCTGCGCTTCACGCCCGTTGCAATCGGATAATCGACCTCGGGCACACGGACATCATGCAGCGACCGGCCGCAGGCTTCGGCCACCGCCACCAGATCCGGCTCGTCGCGCAGCAGGTTGTGCAGGCCGGACGCCAGATCGAACCCCTCTTCCAAGGCCGCGACCAGAACCTTTTTCCAAGCCGGCGAAATGATCCCGCCGCGGTTTGCCACGCCGATCACCAGCGTCTTACAGCCTGCCGCTTTGGCCTCGGCCAAAGTCATATCGGTCAGGCCCAGATCGGCCTTGCAGCCCTCCATCCGGAACTGGCCCAAAGCAAATTCGGGACGCCAATCCTTGATCCCCTGCGCCACTTTCGTGGCCAATTGGTCAGGCGCATCGCCAAGGAACAACAGATAAGGGGTCTCGATCAGCGACATGGCTAGCTCCGCAAGGTTGTAGGTGGTGGTGCGCCAAAGATTGCCGGTTCGGCGCCAAATTTCCTTAGAAACTTGCGACAGTTTAGGGCGATTTGGGCATATTTCTTGCGCATTTGACAAGTTTGACCGAAGAAACGTGCAAGTTTTTACGCTGCTGCAAAATGCATCACTCTTCACGGCGAAAGATTCTGCACCTGCAAAATAACCTTGCATCTGGGCGCGCAACATTATACCGAAAACGCAACAGAACACGAAACATACTTGCCGAGGGAAACATGAGCTTCCGCGTCCAGCCCGCCGCCCCTGCCCGCCCCAACCGTTGTCAATTGTTCGGCCCCGGCTCGCGCCCGGCGATCTTCGAGAAAATGGCGGCTTCGGCGGCGGATGTGATCAACCTCGACCTAGAGGATTCGGTTGCCCCCGACGACAAGGCGCAAGCGCGCCGCAATATCATTGAAGCCTCGCACAACGTCGACTGGAATACCAAATATCTTTCGGTGCGGATCAACGGCCTTGATACCCCCTATTGGTATCGCGACGTGGTCGAACTGTTGGAAGAGGGCTCCGAACGGATCGACCAGATCATGATCCCGAAAGTGGGCTGCGCGGCCGATGTCTATGCCGTGGATGCGCTGGTCACCGCGATCGAGGCCGCCAAAGGGCGCACGAAACGTATCAGCCTTGAGGTGATCATCGAATCGGCGGCGGGTATTGCCCATGTCGAAGAAATTGCCGCCTCGTCCCCCCGCCTGCAGGCGATGAGCCTTGGCGCGGCGGACTTTGCCGCCTCGATGGGGATGGCGACGACCGGCATCGGCGGCACGCAAGAAAACTACTATATGCTGCGCGAAGGCGTGAAGCATTGGGCCGACCCGTGGCACTGGGCGCAAGCGGCGATCGTCGCCGCCTGCCGCACGCATGGCATTTTGCCGGTCGACGGCCCGTTCGGTGATTTCTCGGATGATGAAGGCTTCCGCGCGCAGGCGCTGCGCTCGGCCACCTTGGGCATGGTTGGCAAATGGGCGATCCATCCCAAACAGGTGGCACTAGCCAATGAAGTCTTCACCCCGTCGGAAGACGCCGTGGCCGAAGCGCGCGAAATTCTGGCCGCGATGGAAAAGGCCAAAGCCGAAGGCGCAGGGGCAACCGTCTACAAGGGGCGCCTTGTCGATATTGCCTCCATTCGGCAGGCAGAAGTTATTGTCAGACAGTCTGAAATGATTAAAGCTTAAGCGCGATGTAAACGATTCGTGACGCGAATCGGTTCAGATCCCGGAGCGGCAGGGAGGGGAGGCCCGGCTGCATGAGGGAACAGGAACGCCCCGGTCGGTCGGCCGGGGCGTTTCGGTTGACACCGATTGCCGCAGCCCTTGCCCCCAGCCTTGCGCTAACCTCGGCGTCAGTTGCAAATCCTCAAAAGCGCAGTCATATAAGCGCAGACTGCGTCACGGAGGGGCTGATGACCACCTATCTCGAGTTCGAAAAACCGCTCGCCGAAATCGAAGGCAAGGCGGAGGAATTGCGCGCAATGGCGCGGGCGAACCCGGGGATGGACGTCGAAAAGGAAGCCGCCGCGCTGGACAAGAAGGCGGCGCAGATGCTGACCGACCTTTACAAAGACCTGACGCCTTGGCGCAAATGTCAGGTCGCGCGCCATCCCGACCGCCCGCATTGCCGTGACTATATCGATGCGCTGTTCACCGAATACACGCCCTTGGCGGGCGACCGGAACTTTGCCGATGACCATGCGGTGATGGGCGGGCTTGCCCGGTTTGACGACCGCCCGGTGATGGTGATCGGCCATGAAAAGGGTCACGATACCGCTAGCCGCATCACCCATAACTTTGGCATGGCGCGGCCCGAGGGGTATCGCAAAGCGATCCGCTTGATGGATATGGCCGATCGGTTCAACCTGCCCGTCGTGACGTTGGTTGACACCCCCGGCGCCTATCCCGGTAAGGGCGCGGAAGAACGTGGTCAGGCCGAGGCGATTGCCCGCTCGACCGAGCAATGCCTGAAGCTGGGCGTGCCGCTGATTTCGGTGATCATCGGCGAGGGGGGGTCAGGTGGTGCGGTGGCCTTTGCCACGGCGAACCGGATCGCGATGCTGGAACATTCGGTCTATTCGGTGATTTCACCCGAAGGCTGCGCCTCGATCTTGTGGAAAGATGCCGAGAAAATGCGCGAAGCGGCAGAGGCGTTGCGGCTGACGGCGCAAGACCTCAAGAAGCTGGGCGTCATCGACCGGATCATCCCCGAGCCTAAAGGCGGCGCTCAGCGCGACCGCGCCGGGACGATTGCCGCCGTCGGTGCCGAAATCGGCAAGATGCTGGACGAGCTTTCGGGCAAGAAACGCGCGGGCCTCATTTCGGACCGGCGCAAGAAGTTCATCGAAATGGGCTCCAAAGGGCTGGCGGCGTAAGGCGCCGCCCTAAGCCCCCGATTACGCGACCTTGAACCCCGCCTCGGCCATCAACCGGTCCGAGGCGGTTTCTATATCGGCCTCGATAAGCTTCATATACTCGCCAATCTCCAACCCCGGCGCGATCTCGGGCAGGAATTCCACCACGGCCACCCCTGGCTTGCGCAAGATGCCATGACGCGGCCAGAACACGCCAACATTGGTCGCGGCAGGCACACAGGCCAGCCCCAAATCGGTGTAAAGTGCGCCCGCGCCAATCTTGTAGGGCTTCTTAGCCCCTGCAGCGACACGCGTGCCTTGCGCAAAGATCACCAATTGCCCGCCCGCGAACCGGGCATTCTTGGCCTGCGCCAGCATTGCCTTGATCGCCGCGCCCCGCTTGCCGCGATCAACCGGGATGCAACCGATCAAATAGGCATACCAGCCCACGAACGGGGTCCAGACCAGCTCCTTTTTCATGATGAACTTGCCCCGCGGAATAGCGGCATAGATCATCAAAATATCAAGGAAGCTTTGGTGCTTGGCGGCAATCAGCACATCACCTTTGGGCACCGCGCCCCGGATTTCGGTCTTCAGCCCGACGATCCAGCCCGCAGTCCAGCAGACCCATTTGCAATAGCCCCGGCAGACATGGATCGCACCGCGGCGCCCGCCCAGCAGCGCATAAGGCAGCCCAAAAATCGCGAAAACGGGCAGCATCAGATACATCTGCAAGATGAACAGGATGGAGCGCAGGTATTGAAGGACGATCATCAGCGAATTCCCTTGAGCATGCGCAAAGCCGCGGCGCGTGTTG
The DNA here is from genome assembly GCF_020023995.1 of Rhodobacter sp. TJ_12. Taxonomy (GTDB): domain Bacteria; phylum Pseudomonadota; class Alphaproteobacteria; order Rhodobacterales; family Rhodobacteraceae; genus Rhodobacter. Next base: position 47,936 of record NZ_NRRD01000025.1, read on the forward strand.
CGCCGTAGGCCACTACCGCAGCCAAGACCGGAAGCGCAAGCGGCCAAAGCCAGCCGGTGCCGGTGAAACCCAGCCCGGTTAAAAACCCCCCCGCCGCATCGGCGGCGGGCAAAAGCGCCACCGCCCCCATGCCAAATCCCGTGCCCAGAGCCGCGCCCATGAAACCACGCTGGGTGAAACGGCGCACGAAAGCGCGCGCAATGAACGCATCCTGTGCGCCGACCAACCGCAAAGTGCGGATCACCTGCCCATTCGCCGCCAAGGCGGCCTGTGCGGCCAAGGTGATCATGCCCGCCATCGCCCCGCCGATCAGCACCAGCGACAACCAACCAAGCCAGCGCAGTTTTTCAGCCGCCGCAACCAACGGGCGCCGCCAGCGGGTGTGGTCGTCAAAAACCGCGCCCGGAGCCTCGGCGGCCAGCCGCAGCCGCAGCCCCTCGGCATCGACGCCTTGTTCGGTTTCGACCAGTTCGACCAATTGCGGCAGCGGCAGTGCCTCTACCGGCAAATCCGGGCCGAACCACGGATCAAGCAGATCGCGCATTTCGTCATCTTCCAGAGGGCGATAGCTTTGCACCCCCGGTGTTGTCGCCAAAGCATCCAAAACCGCGCGGGTCTGCACCTCCATTTGCTCGGGCGGGGCCGAAATGCGGATCGTGGCTGAACGCGCCAAAGCATCGGCCCAACGATCCGCGAGCCGCCCGGAGGCCAGCGACAAGGCCAGCGCGAACACGGCCAAAAACGCCATGGCCGCCGCCGTCAGAACCGTCAGGTTGGCGGTAAACCCGGTGGGCGGCACCACCCGATCCGCGGCCGAGAGTTCACGAGAAAACGGATTGAGCCGCATCACAAATCCGCCCCAGCCAGTTGCAAGCGCCGGTTTGCGATCCGCAGCACCCGCGCAGAGACCTGTGCCTTGGCCTGCCGGATCAGGTTAAGATCATGCGTGGCGATCAGCACCGTTTTGCCCATCTTATTCAATTCGACCAGCAGGTTGAGCAGGCGCAACGACATCTCCCAATCCAGGTTTCCGGTCGGTTCATCGGCCAAGATCACCTCGGGCGACATGATGATGGCACGGGCCAGGGCAGCGCGTTGCCGTTCCCCGCCCGAAAGCTGCGGCGGCAGCGCGTTCATTTGCGCCTTCAACCCGACCCAAGCCAGAAGCTGCACCAGTTCGCGCCCATCGATCGGCTTGCCCGCAACGGTCAGGGGCAGCGCCACATTTTCCGCCACAGACAGGTGATCGAGGAACTGGCAATCTTGGTGCACCACACCGATGCGCTGGCGCATCTGGGCAATGTCATCGCGCCCCATCGTGCGCACATCCTGCCCATAAAGGCCCAGAAAGCCCGCCGAGGGCAGCAATTCCGCATAGCACAGTTTTAAAAAGGTGGTCTTTCCCGCGCCCGAGGGCCCGGTCAGAAAGTGGAACGACCCCGGCACGAGCTTAAGCGACATCTCTGCCAACAACTCGGTTCCGCCGTACCCGACGGCGACATCTTGCAGCTCGATCACTGCGGGCCCCTTCCTGTGGCTTTTGTTGCCCAATGCGCGCAAATATAAGCAAACGCTTGGAGTTTTTCATCCGGCTTGCTACAACATATATAAAGAAAATGCCAGAATGGCGAAGGCAGGGCGAGGCTGGGACCAGATGCGGTTGATCTGTCCGAGATGCGGGGCACAGTATGAGGTGGATGACTCTGTCATCCCCGAAGCAGGGCGCGATGTGCAATGCTCGGGCTGCGGCCAGACATGGTTTCAACCCAGCGCACAGATGATCGCCGCCGAAGAGGCGCGCAGCGAGGCTGCGGGACCGGCCTCTGGCGGATTGGACGTCAGCGAAGACGGAGCCACAGCGGCGCCTGAACCTGCCCCGGAACCTGTTGCGCAAGACCCGGCGCCAGCAGAACCGGAAGCGGCCCCTGACACGCCAGAACCCGTGCCCGATCCCATCCCCGAGACGCAGATTTTCGAAAGCGCGGCAACCCCGGAAGAGGCCGCAGACGCTGTGGATTGGAGCGACCCGATCCACGAGGTGGAGGATACCGAGCCCGAACCTGCCGAACTGGCCCCGGTGACCGCCGCGCTAACGCCGCGCCGCACCACACCGGAAACTGAACCGGCCCCCGGCCCGGCCGATGACGCGGACACCGACGAAGCCATCGCCGAGCTGATGCAAGAGGCCGGCCCAGAACCGAAGCCAGAGCCGGACCTGCCGCCCGAACCGGTGGCGGAGCCAGAGCCCGCCCCCCCCGCGCCGGAACATGCGGAAGAGACCCCCTCGCCCTATGACGATATGGGGTTTGAACCAACGGCGCGCGGAGACCGCACCGACATCGGCCCCGCGCCGCGCGTCGGCGTGGTGCCGCGCCGGGCTTTGGACGAGAACCTGCTGGCGATCTTGCGCGAGGAGGCCGAGCGCGAGGCCGCCGCGCGCCAGGCCGAGAGCGAGACGCTGGAAACGCAAGAGGAAATGAACCTCTCGCCCCAGACGCAAACGCCGCCAGAAATGGCGCCAGAGCCCAAAACACCTGCGGCAGAGGCCACCCCCGAACCGCCGCCCGAGCAGCGAAAACCCACGCCGCGCCCCGAAGCGATTGCGGAAATGCCCAAGCCGCCCCGGCGGCCTGTCCCCCCCCCTCGCGC
>NZ_NRRD01000026.1 GCF_020023995.1 Rhodobacter sp. TJ_12
GGGTCGGGAGCGGGGCAGGGCGTCGGGCCTGCATGTGGTCGAAAGGGGGCGGCCGATGGGCCGCCCAAGGGGCCGTTACGCAGAAGATCGGGGCGCCGTCTGCGCTTGGGGAACGGGCGGCCAAAGGGCCGCCCGAGGTGCCATTACTTGATGTAACCGGCTTTCTTCATTTCGCGCAGGGTCAGCGCTTGCGCGGCGGCAAGGGCATCATCGGCGGAGGTGGTGCCCGCAAGCGCGGCCGAGAATTGCTGACCCACAGCGGTGCCGATGCCTTGGAATTCCGGGATCGCCACGAATTGCACGCCGACATAGGGCACCGGGTCCACTGTCGGGTTGGTCGGGTCCGCCGCGTTGATCGAGGCCAGCGTCATCGCCGCAAACGGCACTTTGGCATATTCGGGGTTTTCATAAAGCGAGGTGCGCGTGCCCGGCGGCACATTCGCCCAGCCCTCTTTTTCCGCCACAAGCGCGGTGTAGTCTTTCGAGGTGGCCCATTCGACAAAGGTTTTCGCGGCGTCGGCCTTTTGGGTGCCCGCCGGAATGGCAAGGTTCCACGCCCAAAGCCAGTTGGCATGCTTTTCCACGCCCGCCTTGTTTGGCGCCATGGCAAAGCCCACGCGGTCGGCCACGGTGCTGTCTTCGGGGTTGGTCACGAAAGAGGCGGCCACGGTCGCATCGATCCACATGCCGCAATGGCCCTGCTGGAACAGCGCAAGGTTTTCGTTGAAGCCGTTGTTCGAGGCGCCGGGCGGGCCATAGGCGTTCATCATCTCAAGATAGTCGGTCAGCGTTTCTTTCCACGCGGCACCGTCAAATTGCGGGGTCCAGTCCATATCGAACCAGCGCGCGCCATAGCTGTTGGCCATCGCGCTCAGGAAGGCCGCGTTTTCGCCCCAGCCCGCTTTGCCGCGCAGGCAAATGCCGTAAATTTCGTTGTCACGGTCGGTCATGGCGGCGGCGGCGGCTTTGACATCGTCCCAAGTGGGCATGTCGGGCATGGTCATCCCGGCCGCTTCCATCAGATCGGTGCGATACATGATCATCGAGCTTTCGCCGTAGAACGGCGCGGCATACAGCTTGCCATCCACCGTCAGACCACCGCGGATCGCGGGCAAAAGGTCGTCGACATCATAGGCGGCATCGAATTCAAGCGGCAAAAGCCAGCCCTGCTTGCCCCAGATCGGCGCCTCATAGGTGCCGATAGTCATCACGTCATATTGCCCGCCCTTGGTGGCAATATCGGTCGTAACCTTCTGACGCAGAACGTTTTCTTCCATTGTCACCCAATCGACTTTGATATCGGGGTGCTGGGCGTAGAAATCGTCCATCAAGCCTTGCATGCGGATCATGTCGCCGTTGTTGACGGTGGCGACGGTGATGGTGGTCTCGGCCAGCGCCGTGGTGGCAAGCGCTGACAGAGCACAGGCGCCCATCAGCGCCCGGATCGTGGTGTTCATGGTTCTCCTCCCAGAGTTTGAGCAAATGCCCAACCAGTGAGTAAATGTTCATCGACGGGCGGCGCTCTGTCAATCGTGAAAATTCAGGCTAGGACAAAGAAGGTTTACGATTTGTTAACATTCACAAATGACGTGTTAATGGCGCCGCTGGCGCGGCACCGTGCTGGTGCGGCATCCGTGATCTGGGTCGGTTGCGTGTGGGGTTAGCCCAAAAGCGCGCGGGCGGTCGATTCGTCGGTGACCAGCCCGTTGATCAGCCGCCCCGTCAGCGCGGCGCGCATCGCGGCCAGTTTCGATTTGCCCGCTGCAATGCCGATCACCGGCTTGTCGCGCCCGGCGGGAATACGGAATGATCCGATCAGCCGGGTGGTGGGCGTGTCGATATAGCGGCCCTGGGCATCGATCGCGCCACCGACAATTTCCCCCACCGCGCCCGCCGCCAGCAATTCATCCAATTGCGCGCGGGTGATGAAGCCATCTTTGTAAAGCGGCGCATCATCATTGATCTGGCCAATGCCGACAAAGGTCACATCCGCCTGGTCGGCCAGTTGCATCACCGCCTGCACCGGGCGCAGTGCATTGAACAGGGCGCGTTCGGCCACGGTATCGGTGATGACGGGCACCAGCATTGGGTAATGCGGCAGTTGCAGCTTGTCGGCCATGCGCATGATGACATCGTAAAAGCTGGCCGAGCCATCGGGGGCGATGTTGGAAATCAGCGATACGATCCGGTGTTGCGCATGCGGGGTGCGCATCACCTCGGCCGCCATCGCCGACAGCGCGCGCCCGGTGCCAAAGGCAATCACCAGCGGGTCGCTTTGCGCCAGATACCGTTCGAGCACCTGCGCGGCGGCGGGGGCGGTCGCCGTCGCGGTATCCATCCCCTCGGGCAGGGCGGGCACGACACGCGCCAGATGCAGATCGAACCGTTTGGCCAGCGCCGCTTCCAGATCGAGACAGGCGGAAATCTTGTGTTCCAGCCGCACATGCACCAGCCCATCGGCCATGGCGCGCGCCACCAGCCGTTGCGCGCGCTGGCGCGATACGCCCAGCTCGGTGGCGACCTGATCTTGGGTCAGCCCGCCAACATAATAAAGCCAGCCTGCGCGGGCGGCCTCGTCTTGCGGGGTGGGGTCGGGGTCAGCCATGCTTTGATCTTTAGGATGCGGGACGCAAGGCCCCGTCTAGCAGGGTCTCGAAGGCATTGAAATCGGCAAAGCTGAGCGCGGGCGTGGCATCGGGTGGTGGCGTCAGGTCTTGGCCCAACAGGTGGCTGCCGCCGGTAAAGCGCCAGACCGCCATGCCTGCGGCCAGCCCCGCGCGAATGCCATTGAGGCTGTCTTCGATCACCAGACAGCGCGCCGGATCGGCCCCCATTTCGCGCGCGGCCAGATAGAACAGATCGGGCGCGGGCTTGCCGTTTTGCACTTGGCTGGCAGTGTAAAGCCTTGGCCCAACGCGGTCCGCCAGCCCGGCGATCTCCAAAGAGCGTTCGGCGCGGGGGCGCGACGATGAGGTGGCCACGCACCACGGCAGGGCGATCCGGTCCAAAAGCGCCACGACGCCGGGCATCACCTGCATATCGCGTTCAAAGGCGGACAGAAGCCGGGCGCGATAGTTGGGCTCGAAATCCTCGGGCAGGTCGATCCCAAATTCGGCCCGCACCTGTTTGAGCACCGTGGGATAGGCGCGGCCCAGAAAATGGCGCGCCACATAATCCAGATCGATTTCGACGCCATGCAGCGCAAGCTCCGCAATCAGCATCTGCGCGGAAATGATCTCGCTGTCGATCAGCACCCCGTCACAGTCAAAGATGATCAGATCAAACATGGCGGCCTCCGACCGCTAGCCTAACCGCAAGTGTGGTGCCGGAAAAGAGGGCGGATGATCGGGGTGATAATAATAAATCAACTAGACTTATATATTGACCCGCGCCGCGACTCGCGGCAGTCTTTCCCCGACCCCTTGAGGAGGGGGTTTCGACTAACGGGAGGAGATACCGTGATGATGCGCAAGATGGCCCTGTTGGGGGCGTCCGTTTTTGCTTTTTCGGCACTGGCCGGGGCGGCTTCGGCCGAGGTTTCGGCCTGCCTGATCACCAAGACCGACACGAACCCCTTTTTCGTCAAGATGAAGGAAGGCGCGGCGGCCAAGGCCGAAGAAATGGGCATCGCGCTTTCGACCTATGCGGGCAAGATCGATGGTGATGTTGAAACCCAGATCGCGGCGGTGGAAAGCTGCATCGCGGGCGGGGCCAAGGGCATTTTGATCACGCCCTCCGACAGCCGCGCGCTGGCGCCGGTTGTGGGCAAGGCGCGCGAGGCCGGGGTTCTGGTGATCGCGCTGGATACGCCGTTTGAACCGGCCGATGCCGCCGATGCGACCTTTGCCACCGATAATTTCTTGGCGGGCGAGCTGATTGGCAAATGGGCCGCGGCCAAGATGGGCGACACTTCGGAGGCGAAGATCGCGCTTTTGGATCTCAACCCCTCCGAAGTCTCGGTCGATTACCTGCGTGACCAAGGTTTCTTGCAAGGCTTTGGCGTTGATATCAAAGACCCCAAGGATATCGGCGATGAAGACGATCCGCGCATCGTCGGCAATGATGTGACCAATGGCAACGAGGAAGGCGGGCGCACCGCCATGGAAAACCTGTTGCAAAAAGACAGTGGCGTGAATGTTGTCTACACGATCAACGAACCCGCCGCGGCGGGCGCTTATGAGGCGCTGAAGGCCGTGGGGCTGGAAGATCAGGCGATGATCGTGTCGGTCGATGGCGGCTGCCCGGGCGTGCAAAACGTGGCCGAGGGGGTGATCGGCGCAACCTCGATGCAATTCCCGCTGTTGATGGCCGCCAAAGGGGTCGAGGCGATTGCCGCCTATGCTGCCGATGGCACGATGCCGCAAAACACCGAAGGGCTCGATTTCTTCAACACCGGCGTGACGCTGGTGACTGATGAGCCGGTCGAGGGCGTGCCCTCGATCACCTCGGAAGAAGCGCTGAGCCATTGCTGGGGCTGATCTAGCCTTCCTTTCAAAGGGAGAGGCGGGCTGCCGCCTCTCTTTTCGCATCGGCGCTGGCACGGGAGGGCGGCATGAACGAAACCGGAAGCACCCCGAAAGGGCAGGAGTTCGAGCATATGCTCGGCCAAAGCGACAGGCGGGTGGCGCAATTCGAAGACCTGCCGCGCGGCTTTGTCGAACGTCTACAGCACATCTTGCACGGCAATCCGACGCTGGTGCCGGTGATCGTGTTGGTGGCGGCGATCGTCGTTTTTGGCTTTGTCGCCGGAGAGCGGTTCTTTTCGCCCTTCAACCTGACACTGATCCTGCAACAGGTGTCGATCATCGGCATTCTGGCGGCGGCGCAATCGTTGATCGTGTTGACGGCGGGGATCGATCTGTCTGTCGCCGCGATCATGGTGCTGATGTCGGTGATCGCGGGCAATCTGGCAGTGTATATGGGGGTGCCCACCGGGCTGGCGTTGCTGGCGGCCTTTGCTGGCGGCGCGGGCGCGGGGCTGATGAACGGTTTTCTGGTCACCAAGGTGAAGCTGCCGCCCTTCATCACCACCTTGGGCACATGGTCAATTTTCTTCGCGCTCAATCTGTGGCTGTCGGGGGCGCAATCGATCCGCAGCCAAGACATCGACAAGAACGCGCCGCTGCTCAAATTCTGGGGCGAGGGCTTTGCCTTCATGGGCGCGCGGGTCACCCATGGTTCGCTGCTGATGATCGCGGTCTTCTTGGTGCTTTGGTATATGCTCAACAAGACCGCTTGGGGCCGCCATGTCTATGCCGTGGGCGATGATAGGGAAGCCGCCGAATTGGCGGGCATTCAGGCCGACCGGGTTTTGCTGTCGGTCTACGGGCTTGCCGGTCTTGTCTGTGCGGTGGCGGCTTGGGCGGCAATTGGCCGGGTGGGCTCGATCTCGCCGCAATCGTTTTATGAGGGCAATCTGCAATCCATCACCGCTGTTGTGGTGGGGGGGATTTCGCTTTTCGGCGGGCGCGGCTCGATCCTTGGGGCGCTTTTCGGGGCGCTGATTGTGGGCGTGTTTCAATCGGGGCTGCGGCTCGCCAATGTCGATGTGCTTTGGCAGGTCTTTGCGATTGGCTGGCTGATCATCATCGCGGTGGCAATCGATCAATGGATCCGGAAGGTGTCGAAATGAGCAGCGAACCCATTCTGGCGGCGCGTGGTCTGGTGAAACGCTATGGCAAGGTGACCGCGCTCGATCATGCCGATTTCGAGCTTTATCCGGGTGAGATTTTGGCGGTGATTGGGGACAACGGGGCGGGCAAATCCACCCTGATCAAGGCGCTTTGCGGCGCGGTGCAGCCCGATGCCGGGGAAATCTTGCTGGATGGCAAGCCGGTCCATTTCGCCTCGCCGATGCAGGCGCAAGAGGCGGGCATTGCCACGGTTTATCAAACGCTCGCCCTGTCGCCCGCGCTGTCGATTGTCGACAATATGTTCATGGGGCGTGAAATCCGCAAACCCGGCCTTGTGGGCTCGGTCTTTCGGGCGCTGGATCGCGCCGCAATGCGGGAGTTCGCGCGCGAAAAGCTTAGTGAACTTGGCTTGATGACGATCCAGAACATCGATCAGACGGTGGAAACGCTCTCGGGCGGGCAGCGCCAAGGCGTGGCGGTGGCCCGCGCGGCGGCTTTTGGCTCCAAGGTGATCATTCTGGATGAGCCCACCGCCGCGCTTGGCGTCAAGGAAAGCCGCCGGGTGCTGGAACTGATCTTGGATGTGAAGGCGCGCGGCATTCCGATCATTCTGATTTCGCACAACATGCCCCATGTGTTCGAAGTGGCCGACCGCATCCATGTGCACCGTCTTGGGCGGCGCCTGTGCGTGATCGACCCGAAAACGCATACGATGTCCGATGCCGTCGCCTATATGACGGGCGCCAAAGCGCCCGAAGGCATGGAGGCTGCCTGACAAAGCATCAAACCCGCCGCGCCCCACTCACGGATCATGCGCGAAGGGTGAGGCCCGGGGTCGCCCCCGGGCCTTTGGTCTTGCCCGATCCCCCGCTGCCGGGTCAATGTAGCGCGATAGGGCCGCTATTGGCCGGGAGGGGAAAATGAAACTGGTTCGTTACGGCGAAAAAGGCTTTGAAAAACCGGGGATTTTGCACAGCGATGGCACTTTGCGCGACCTCAGCCGCGTGGTGCGCGACATCGATGGGGCGGCGCTGTCCGAGGCGGGGCTGTCACGGCTCAACTGGGTCGATGCGGGGATGCTGCCGATCGTGCCCGAAGGCGGGCGGCTGGGCGCGCCGGTGGCCAATGTCGGCAAGCTGATCGCCATCGGGCTCAATTACGCCGATCACGCCGCAGAGGCGGGGATGCAGGTGCCGCCCGAGCCGGTGGTCTTCATGAAGGCGACCACGGCGATTTCCGGCCCCGATGATCCGATTGAATTGCCGCGTGGATCGACCAAGCTGGATTGGGAGGTGGAACTGGCCTTTGTGATCGGCACGCGGGCGAAATATGTGCCGCTGGACAGCGCGATGGAACATGTCGCGGGCTATATGATCTGCAACGATGTGTCCGAGCGCAGCTTTCAGGCCGAACGCGCGGGCCAATGGGTCAAGGGCAAAAGCCATGACAGTTTCGCGCCGCTGGGGCCGTGGCTGGTCACAAAGGATGAGATCAAGGACCCGCAAAGCCTTGATCTTTGGTTGGATGTAAACGGGCATCGCCGCCAAAAGGGCAACACCTCGACCATGGTCTATGGCGTCGCTTATCTGGTGCATTACCTGAGCCAGTTCATGACGCTGGAACCGGGCGATGTGGTCACCACCGGCACGCCCCCCGGCGTGGGTATGGGCATGGACCCGCCGCAATTCCTGTGGGAAGGCGATACGCTTGATCTGGGCATCGACGGGCTTGGCGTTCAGCATCAGCGGGTGGTGGTGGTATGACCCCGGCGGCGGCCTATGCCGATCTGGCCGCGGGCGATGCGGCGCGGCGCACAGGTTTTGGTGTGGCGCAGCGGCGCGCGGTGCTGGCAAAACTGGCCGCTGAAATCCGCGCCCGCGAAAGCGAGATCATGGCCGCCTTGGCCGCCGATCTGGGCAAGCCCCCGGTCGAGGTGCGGATTTCCGAAATCATCCCGGTTTTGTCGGAAATTCGCCATACCGCCAAGCATTTGAAACGCTGGGCCAGGCCGCGCCGGGTTTGGCCGACGTTGGCGATGCTGGGCACGCGTGGCACGATCCGCCCCGAGCCCAAGGGCACGGTGCTGATCATCGCGCCGTGGAACTATCCGCTGTGTCTGGCGCTGGGGCCGCTTGTTTCCGCCATCGCGGCGGGCAATGCGGCGGTGATTAAACCCTCGGAACTGGCCCCCGCCACCTCGGCGCTGATCGCGCAGATCGTAGCCGCCGCGCTGCCCGACGATCTGGTGCGCGTGGTCGAGGGCGGGGTCGAGACCGCGACCGAACTATTGTCGCAGCCGTTCGACCATATCTTTTTCACTGGCTCGCCCGCTGTGGGCCGGGTGGTGATGGCGGCGGCGGCGAAAACGCTTGCCTCTGTCACGTTGGAGCTGGGGGGCAAGTCGCCGGTGATCCTTGGCCCCGGCGCGGATTTGAAAAAGGCCGCGCGAATGGTGGCTTGGGGCAAGTTTCAAAACGCGGGCCAGACCTGCATCGCCCCCGATCACGTCTATGTGCCGCGCGCTGTGCAGGGCGCCTTTACCGATGCGCTGCGCGCGGAAATCGCGCGGATGTATGGCGCGCGCCCGCAAACCTCTGCCAGCTATGCGCGGCTGATCGGGGCGAAGCATTTCACCCGGTTGAAAGCGCTTCTGGAAGAGGCCGTGGGGCAGGGCGCGCGCCTTGTCACCGGCGGCGAGGCCGAGGAAAGCGCGCGCTATCTTGCCCCGACCGTCTTAACCGATGTGCCGGGCGAGGCCACGCTGATGCGCGAGGAAATTTTTGGCCCCGTGCTGCCGGTGATTGCCTATGACGATCTGGAGACCGTGCTGGCCGAGATCGCGGCGGGCGAAAAGCCGCTGGCGCTTTATCTCTTTGCCCGTGACCGCGCGGTGATCGAGCGGGTCAGCGCCGCCACCACTTCGGGCGGGGTGGGGGTGAATGTGACGCTGGCGCATTTTCTGCACCTCAACCTGCCCTTTGGCGGGGTGGGCAATTCGGGCCTAGGTGCTGCGCATGGGCGGTGGGGTTTTGCCGCCTTCAGCCATGAAAAGCCGGTTTTGGAAAACCGCTTTGCGGTGCTCGATCCGTTGATGCCGCCCTATACGAAAACAAGCGCGCGGTTGGCGAAGCTGGTGCAAAAACTCACCGGCTGAAACGCACCGGCTGACGGGGAACGACCGGGCGCACAGCCGTGGCATCGGCGGCTGTGCCTTGCGCGCGCCTGCATCACTTTGGCCTCTCGACTTCCGCCGATTGCTGCCCCATGGGCAGCCAAGGTGTTTGCGGCTTATGCACCTGAAAAATAAAATTATTCAGCCCCTCCGCCCGCCGGAGCCTGACAATACGAAAGGCCCACCCATGATCGCCTACCGGATTTCGCCGGACAAGCTGCGCACCTTCGGAACCGAGGGGAAGCCGTTCCTGTCGTTCGATCAGTTTCTGAACCTCGTCCAGCACTTCCGCGATGATCACTATGCTGCACAGCATATTCAAGGCTTCGTCGAAGAGGTTGGCCGGTTCTATTCCATTTGGACGGTCACGCAAGAATCGCGCTACTTCCGCCATATCTGGTTCGATCAGATCGACAGCGATCTGAGCATCGAATTCCAAATCTTGCCGCTGACGCAAAGTTCCAATTTCCTCTTGGATATTGCCCTGCGCGGCGCGGATGGCGCGCTTTACTTCACCAATCGCCAAAAGCTGGCGGTTGATCGGCTTGTGGGGGATCGTTTCGTCCTTGCCTCGTGGAAGCGCATCCCCGGATTGCGGGCCTTTCTTGAGGCGCAAGCCGCGGCCTGAAAAGTCTTTTTAGGCGCAGGCCGCCGCCACATGGCGTGCCAGCGCCGTCTTCAACTGCTCCAGCGTCATCTCTTCCTTGACGGTGAAGGTGACAAACAAACTGTTGAGGCTGAAGAACAACAGCTCGCCAAAGGCGCGTGCCTCGATCTCGGGGCGCAATAGCCCGGCCCGTTGCAGCGTTTCGATCAACTGCGTCACCTGATCGGTCAGCGCCGCATCCAGCATCCGGTAGCGATGCGAAAAGGGCGTATCGGGATGCTGGATCGCAAAGGCCATCGCCGTGCGCCACATCTCTTTGGTCAGATAAACAAGCGAGTGATCGTAATAAAGCGCCGCCAGATGGCAGATCGCCTCGGGCGCGCTGTCATGAGGCTGATCCAGCACCTGCGCGCCCTGATTAAGAACCTCTTCCACCTCCATCGACACGATGGCCATCAGCAATTCGGCCTTGCTGTCATAGTAATTGTAAAGCGTGCCGACCGAGACCTCGGCGCGTTCGGCAATCTCGCCGATCCGGGCCGCCTCGTATCCATTTTGCTTAAAGAGCAGGCTTGCCGCCTTCACAATCGCCTTGTTGCGGCTCGCTTTCTGTTTTTCCCGTAGCCCTGCCATGCTCTCTCCTGCCCATCCTCAAGATTAGCATTGACTCTAAAAATGAGGGCGTTCAACTTTTTTATCACACGGCGACCATAAGCCGGACACGACAGGAGAGACAAATGCTCAAGCAAGGCTGCGCCATTACGGCGCTGGTGGTGGGCTGTGCCCCCGCGCTTCAGGCGGAAGAGTTGAACGCGCTGATCTGGTGCGACCATGCCGATCCGGCATTTTTGGCCCCCTTTGAAGAGGCCCATGACGTGCGCGTTAACGTCAAGGAATATGAGGGCACGGCGGCGGGTCTGACGCTGTTGGAGCAATCGCGGCCGGGCGATTGGGATGTCATGGTGATTGATGCCGTCGATGTGGGCCGCGCGGTGGAACGTGGTTTCTTGGCCCCGCTGCCCGAAGGCGTCGCCCCCTTGGACGATTACTTCGACGAAGTGCGGCTGACCGATCATGTCACCGTCGAGGGCACGACCTATGCGGCGGTGGAAAAGTTTGGCTATAACACCATCGCTTTCAATAAGGCCGCTGTCAGCGCCGAAGATATGACCTCGCTCAAGGCGTTGTGGTCGGGCAAATATGATGGCCGGATCGCGATTTATGACTATTACCTGCCGGTTTTGGGCATCGCAGGTCTGGCCGAGGGGGTGGCAACCGCCGATCTGGATGCCGGATCGCTTGAAAGCCTGCGCGCACCGCTGATGGGGCTTAAGGCCGCCTCCAAGCAAGTGTCCGATGTGGTGGCAAGCCAAACCGCCTTGGCCACGGGCGAGGTGGATATTCTGGTCGGCGGCGGCGAATGGCTGACCGCCGTGCTGCATGAAGAAAACCCCGATCTGGATTGGATCATCCCCGAAGAAGGGGGGCTTTTGTGGGCGCAATCCTTGGCCATTGTCGAGGGCAGCGAAAAGCCCGAACTGGCGGCGGAATTCATCAAATACGTGCTCTCGCCCGAGGGGCAGGCGGGGCTTGCGACCTCGTCTTGCTATTGGGGGATGCCCGCCAACAAGGCCGCCGGTGACGTGCTGAGCGATGCGCAAAAAGCCGTGCTGCGCTGGGACGATCAGGCCGATTATCTGGCCCGCGCACAGCTTTACCCGGTGCCGGATGCCGAGACCGATGCGGCGATGCAAGACCTCTGGACCGAGATGTTGCAAAACTAAGCCATGAGCATCGAGCGGCGTGAAAAATGGCAAGGGGCGGCGCTGGTGGCGCCGGCCCTTCTGTGGACCTTGGTCTTCTTTGCCGTGCCCTTTGCGGGCATGGCTTTGATGAGCCTTGCACATCTGGACGGACGCGAGATCGTGCAGGGGTTTGATCTTGGGAACTATCTCAAGATTTTCACCGAACCGGCGCTGCGCCGGGGCATTTCTGTTTCACTGGAAATCACCGCGCTTGTCACGGTTTTGTCGGTGCTGCTGGCGTGGCCCTTGGCGTGGATCATCGCGACCGTCGTGCCCGCGCGCTGGCGGCGGTTGGTGCTGTTGCTCGCGGTGTTGCCGTTTTGGACCTCGTATGTCGTGCGCTCCTATTCCTGGGCTTTGGTTCTGGGGGAAAAGGGCGTGGTGATGAATGCGCTGGTGGGGATTGGCCTGCTGGCCGAGCCTGTGCAGATCATGGCGACCCGCGCCGCCACGGTGATTGGTTTTGTGCATTTCTTCGTCATGCTGCTGACGCTGACGATCTATTCCAACCTTGTGCAGCTTTCGCCCAACTACGCCCGCGCGGCGCAAGACCTTGGCGCCTCGCGCTGGCAGGTGATTTGGCATGTGATCTTGCCGCTTACGCTGCCCGGCGTGATGACGGGGGCGTTTTTGACCTTTGTTCTGTGCATCGGCGATTACATCACCCCGCAAATTCTGGGTGGCAATAACGAACTTAGCCTGCCGCAACTGATTATGCTGCAACTGGGGCGGCGCGGCGATTACCCGATGGCTTCGGCGCTATCGGTCGTGTTGATGGCGATTGTGACGCTCGCCTATGTGGCGTCGGCGCGCTGGCTGAAGATGGAGCGGATGTGATGCGCGCGCTTTCTTGGGCCTATCTGATCGCGATGCTGGGCTTCATCCTGCTGCCGGTGGCGATGCTGGTGATCTTTTCTTTCCAAGATGGCCGCTTGCCGGTGCCGCCGCTTAAGGGCGTGACCTTGGAATGGTATGGCAAGGTGCTGTCCGACCGCGCGCTGATGGAGGCGCTGGTCAATTCGCTTTTGGTGGCCTTTGTGTCGGCCCTTACCGCACTGGTGCTTGGGTTTCTGGCGGCCTCGGGCCTTGCGCGGGTGGTCTTGCCCGGCTCGGCTTGGATGCGTGGCGCGCTGATTGCACCGATGACGGTCAGCTATCTGATCGTCGCTTTGGGGCTGTTGCAGATGTTTGGACAGGTGGGCATTCGCCCGTCACTTCTGGCCACGGGCATCGGCCATGTGGTGATCAACCTGCCTTTGTGCTTTGCCATCACCTATGCGGCAATTGGTGAGCATCAAAGAAGCGCGCTGAAAGCGGCGCGCGATCTGGGCGCGCGTGAATTTCAGGTGCTGTGGTTCGTGGCCGCGCCGATGCTGGCCCCGGCACTCGCCGCCGCCTTCTTCCTTGCCTTCACCTTTTCTTGGGACGAGTTCATCATCGCTTTCCTGCTGACCCGGTTTGATGTCACGCTGCCGGTCGAGATTTGGTCGATGCTGCGCTCGGGCCTGTCGCCTGCCACCAATGCGGTGGGCTCGCTTGTTTTCCTTGTCTCCCTCGTCATTCTGGTGGCGCTGGAACTTACGCTGTTCAGAAAGGGCGCGAAATGACCGCCGATGTGCATATTCATGGCGTCGAGCATCGCTTTGACACCTTCACCGCGTTGCATCGGGTGGATCTGAAAATCAGCGCCGGGGAATTCATTGTGCTGCTGGGCCCCTCGGGCTGCGGTAAGACCACGCTCTTGTCGATCATCGGCGGCTTCCTTTCGCCATCAGAGGGCAATGTGCTGATCGGCGGCAAGGATATGAGCCTTGTCGCGCCGCGCGCACGGCCCACGACGACGGTGTTTCAAGATTACGCGCTGTTTCCGCATATGAGCCTGCGCGACAACGTGGCCTTTGGGTTGCGGATGCGCGGGGTCGGGCGCGCGGCGCGGCACAAGAAGGCGTTGGAAATGCTTGATCTGGTTGGGCTTTCGGACAAGGGCGACCGCAAGCCGCATGCGCTTTCGGGCGGGCAGCGCCAGCGGGTCGCCTTGGCGCGGGCCTTGGCCGTGGACCCCGATGTGCTGTTGCTTGATGAGCCGCTGGGCGCGCTGGATCTGAAGCTGCGCCGCCAGATGCAAGACGAGCTCAAGGCGATCCAGCGCAGCGTCGGCACGACCTTTATCCATGTCACCCATGACCAAGAAGAGGCGATGGCGATTGCCGACCGGATTGTGGTGATGAACCAAGGCCGGATCGAACATTGCGGCACGCCCGAAGAGGTGTATCTGACCCCGAAAACCCTGTTTTCCGCCAATTTCATGGGCGAGATGAACCGCATTCCGGTGACGGCTGCGGGGCAGGGGGTGGCCTCGCCGCTTGGGCTGCTGCCGCTTGCGCCGCAAACCGGCACGCTGTGCTTGCGGCCCGAAAATCTGGGGCTGGCCGGGGAGGTCAGCCTTGGCCCCGCGCGGCTTGAAGCTGCGGCCTTTTTCGGCAGCCACCATCGGTGCCATTTCACCCCCCTGGCCGCACCCGATTTGCGCCTGATCGCGCACCTGCCGCAAGGGCGCCACCCCGCGCCGGGCGAAGAGGTTGAACTGTTCGCCACCCATCCCGTTATTTTGGCACCGGAGGCCGCCTGATGCGCATTCCCCCCAAAGATTGGTATCGCATCCGCCGTGTTGGTGACGATGTCACTTGGATCGATGAGCCCTATATCCAAGAATTCTACCGCTGCAACATCTGGCATGTGCGTGGGCGGGACCGGGATATGATGGTCGATAGCGGCATGGGGGTTGTGTCCTTGCGCGAATGGGTGCCGCTGGTCAGCGAACGCCCTTTGGATGCGGTGGCCAGCCATACCCATTTTGACCATGTCGGCTGCCATCACGAATTTCCCTGCCGTCTGTGCCACGAGGCCGAGGCGGATATTCTGGCCGCGCCCAGCCGCGCCAATACGCTGGCCGATCCTTATGTGACCGATGAGATTTTCGACGCGCTGCCCGATGTGCCGTATCAATCCACCACCTATGCCGTGAAAGCCGCCCCCGCGACGCGGCTTTTGGCCGATGGCGATGTGATCGATCTGGGCGATCGCCATTTCGAGGTGATCCACACGCCCGGCCACAGCCCCGGCGGCATCGCGCTATGGGAAGCGGCGAGCGGTGTATTGATTGCGGGCGATATTGTTTATGATGGCCCCTTGATCGAAGACACCTATCATGCCGATGCTACTGATTACATTCGGTCGATGCAGCGGCTGGCGCGGTTGCCGGTGCGCGTGGTGCATGGCGGGCACTTCCCGTCGTTTTCGGGTGAAAGACTAAGAGAGATTGTTGCCAACTGGTTGAAAGAAAAGGGCCTTTGATGGACCATTCCTGTTTTTACATCGGCGGCGCATGGGTGGCGCCGCTGACGCCGCACCCCTTTGGCGTGGAAAATCCTGCGACCGAAAAGATCGTGACCGAAATCTCGCTTGGCACGGCGGCGGATGTCGATCTTGCCGTGGCGGCGGCGAAATCCGCTTTCCCGGCTTGGGCGGCAACGCCCGTGGCGGAGCGGCGCGCGCTGATGGCCCGGTTCTTGGCGCTTTATCAAGCGCGCTATGAAGAGATGGTGCAGGCGATTTCCACGGAAATGGGCGCGCCCGTCACCATGGCGCGCGAACAACAGGCCGATACCGGCATTGGCCATACGCAGGGCTTTTTGGATGCGCTCGATCATCTTGTCTGGGAATGGCAACTCGACAACGGCGATACGCTGATGCGTGAGCCCATCGGCGTGGTGGGGCTGATCACGCCGTGGAACTGGCCGGTGAACCAAATCGCGCTGAAGGTCGTGCCCGCGCTGCTGACGGGCTGCACTTGTGTGCTCAAACCCTCTGAAATCGCGCCGCTTTCTGCGATGCTTTTCACCGAGTTGCTGGATCAGGCGGGCTTTCCGGCGGGGGTGTTCAACCTCGTGAATGGCGATGGCCCAACGGTGGGCGCCGCGCTGTCGCGCCACCGCGATATTGCGATGATGTCCTTCACCGGATCAACCCGCGCGGGCGCGGCGGTCAGTTGCGATGCGGCACAAACGGTCAAACGGGTGACGCTGGAACTGGGCGGCAAAAGCCCCAACCTTGTGTTTGCCGATTGCGATTTGGAAACCCAAGTCGCGGCCTCTGTCGCGGAATGTATGAACAACACCGGCCAAAGCTGCGATGCGCCGACACGTCTGATCGTTGAGCGCGCGGTCTATGACAAGGTCGTTGATCTGGCCCGCGCGGCGGCGCTGGCGACCGAGGTGGGCGATCCGGCGGTGGAGGGCCCGCATATCGGCCCGCTGGTTTCCGCCCAGCAATGGGCGCGGGTGCAGGCGCTGATCGAGGCGGGGCTGGAAGATGGCGCGCGGCTCGTGGCCGGTGGCCCCGGCATGCCCGAGGGGATGGAATGCGGCCATTACGCCAAGCCCACGATCTTTGCCGATGTGACCCCCGAGATGCGTCTGTGGAAAGAAGAGGTGTTTGGCCCGGTGTTGGTGATCACCCCCTTTGAAGACGAGGCAGAGGCGATCGCGCTTGCCAATGACTCGCCCTATGGGCTGGCCGCCTATGTGCAAACCGGAGATCCGGTGCGGGCGCGGCGCGTGGCCAAGGCGCTGCGCGCGGGGATGGTGCATCTGAATGGCGCGCCGCATAGTTACGGCAGCCCCTTTGGCGGCTATGGCCAATCGGGCAATGGGCGTGAAGGCGGGCTGTTGGGGCTTGAGGATTTCACCGAGGTGAAGGCGGTGCACGGGCTATGAAACCCCTTGGCTTGGCGCTGTGGCAGGCCGAAAGCGTGGCAGGCGATACCGCCGCGGCATTCGCGCAGATCGCCACCGGCGCCCGTGCCGCCGGGGCGGCGGGCGCGACGGTGATCACCTTCCCCGAGCTTTTCGTGACCGGCTATGACCGCGACGACCTGCCCAGCCTTGCGCTGAGCCAAGATCAAATCGCCGCGCGGCTCGCCCCCTTGGCGCAGGCGGCGGGCTGTGCGATCTGCACGGGCTACCCCGAGCGGTTGGAGACGGGCACCGTGGCCAATGCGGCGATTTGCGTGTCCGCCACCGGAGCGGTGCTGGCCAATCACCGCAAGCTGCAACTTTACGGCGCGGGGGAGGCGGCGCGCTTCGTGCCGGGCACTGCCTATACCACCTTTGATCTGGCCGGGCACAAGGCGGCGCTGCTGATTTGTTACGATGTGGAATTTCCCCAGCATATCGCGGCATTGCAAGCCCAAGGCGTAACGCTGATCTTGGCCCCCACGGCTGCGATGCACCCCTTTGCCCATGTAGGCGCGCATGTCGTGCCCGCGATGGCGGCCATTCATGCGATGACGATCGTCTATGCCAATTTTTGCGGACAAGAAAACGCGCTGCACTATTTTGGTGGCTCGGTCATTGCTTGCGCCGATGGTTCCATCGCCGCGCAGGCGGGGCCGTCCCCAAGCCTGCTTCTGGCCCGCGTGCCAATGCGCTATGATGCCGGCCTGCTGTCGACACAGGCACAGGATTACCGGCGCATCACGTAAGGGGCCTTATGCAGCTTTCCGGCACCGATCTTCGGCTTTTTCGGGTCTTTGACGCGGTGGTGCGCCATCAAGGCTTTGCCGCTGCGCAGGCCGAATTGAACGTGAGCCAATCCACCATTTCCACGCAGATCACCGCGCTGGAAGACCGGCTTGGCATGACGCTGTGCCACCGGGGCCGGGGCGGCTTTCGGCTGACGCAAAAGGGGCAGGTGGTGCATGCCGCCGTGGTGCGGTTTTTGGCGGCGGCAGAGGAATTCGTGTCCGAAACCTCGGTCTTGCGCGGCACACTTTCGGGCACCATTCGCATCGGGTTGGTCGATAGCGTTGTGTCGGACCCGAATTTCCGGCTGCATGAGGCGATTGTCGCGCTGGAAAAACGCGCCAGTTCCTTGCGGTTTGAATTGGCGCAATTCAGCCCGCAAGAGCTTCAGGCCAAGGTGAAAGATGGCACCTTGCATCTGGGCATTGGCTCGTTCCCGCACAAGGTTTCGGGCCTGCGCTATCAGCCGCTTTATCACGAGCGCAACTTTCTTTACTGCGCCAGCACGCATCTTTTGGCGGCGGTTCCCGATGACAAGCTGACAGCCGAGTTTGTCACGACCATGCGCACCGTGGGGCGCAGCTATTGGCGCGAGGATCACGCGAATAACCGCGATTTTCCCAATTCCACCTCTTTCGCGCAGGGGTTGGAACAGCAACTGATCTTGATCCTGACCGGCGGCTATATCGGCTATTTGCCAGAACATTCCGCGCAAATCTGGGTGGCGCGGGGGCGGCTTAAACGGCTCTTGCCCCAGACCTTCATTTACGATTGCCCGTTTGATGCCATCGTGCGGCCCGATCTGGATGCCTCGCCGCTGGCGCGCGAAATGCTCAGCGAACTGATGCAGGTCTATGGGTTGACCGATTGAGCGCGGCATAAAAAAGCGGCGCGCGGCGAACGTCACTTTGAAAAATATCCAACTAAGTTTTCTGACGTTGATATTTTTGGCGCTAACATCTTCGCGCATTCTCCGCCCAAAAGGAGAACCGCCATGACCGAATCCCGCTTCAACCAGCCCCTTAGCGGCAATGCGATGCCCCGCACTGGCGGGCTGGCCTCGATGATGCGGTTGCCGCTGGCGGAGACGGCGGCGGGGCTGGATGCCTGCTTTGTGGGGATCCCGATGGACGGCGGCACCTCCAACCGGCCCGGCACCCGGCTTGGGCCGCGTCAGATCCGCGATGAAAGCCGGATGATCCGGCCTTACAATATGGCCACGGGCGCGGCGCCCTTTGAGCATTTGCAGGTGGCCGATGTGGGCGACGTGCCGATCAACCTGTTTGATCTGAAAAAATCGGTCGAGATCATTGCCAGCCATTACAGCGGACTTCTGGCCCATGATGTGATCCCGCTGACACTTGGGGGCGATCATACGCTGAGCTGGCCGATCTTGCGCGCGATGAAGGAAAAGCACGGCCCCGTCGCCCTTATTCACGTTGATGCCCATTCCGACACGAACGAGGACATGTTTGGCGAAACCGTCGCGCATGGCTGCCCGTTCCGCCGCGCGTGGGAAGAGGGCTGCTTGCAAAACGATGCGGTCTTTCAGATCGGGCTGCGTGGCACCGGCTACAGCAAGGCCGATTTCGATTGGGGCCGCGAAAAGGGCTGGACCTGCATTCAGGCCGAAGAGTGCTGGCACAAATCGCTGACCCCCCTGATGGCGGACATTCGCGCGAAAATTGGCGACCGTCCGGTTTATCTGTCCTATGATATCGACAGCCTTGATCCGGCCTTCGCCCCCGGCACCGGCACGGTCGAGGTCGGCGGGCTGACCACGATGCAGGGCCTTGAAATCATTCGTGGCACGGCGGGGCTCAATCTTGTGGGCTGCGATCTGGTCGAGGTTTCGCCGCCCTATGATCCGGCGGGCAATACCGCTGTCATCGCTGCGAATTTCCTTTTTGAAATGCTTTGCGCGCTGCCCGGCGTGCCGCAAGGCAAGTAATCACAGCCGGACGACTGGGAGACCAAGATCATGCAAAGACGTCAGTTCCTGAAGACGGGCGCGGCCACCGCCGCTGCCGCGCTGTTTGCCCCCTCGGTTTTGCGCGCGCAAGGTGCGCCGCTTAAGGTGGGCACCTATGGCGGCTACTTCCAAGAAAGCTTCGAGAAATATATCTACCCCGATTTCACCGCTGCGACCGGCATTGCGGTGGAAAGCATCGCCGAGCCGACGGGCGAGGCGTGGCTGGTGCAACTGTCGCAAGCTGCGCGCGCGGGCCAAGCGCCTGCCGATGTCTCGATGATGGCGCAAGTCGCCCGCATCAAGGGCGCCCGCGCAGGCCTTTGGGCGCCGATGGATGACAGCGCGCTGAAAAACCTTGGCAATCTGCCCGAACATTTCGTGCACCGCTATGAAGATGGCAGCTTTTATGGCACCGGCGCGGTGAGCTGGTACATCACGCTGGTCACCAATACCGAAAGCTATCCCGAAGCGCCCACCTCGTGGACCGCGTTGTGGGATCCGGCCAATGCCGACAAGCTGGGGCTGATGTCGCTTGCCTCGAACTCGTTCCTGTTGGAAATCACCGCGACCACCTATTTCGGCGGCACCGATATCTTGAAGACCGATGAGGGTGTGCTCAAGGTCATGGAAAAGCTCGCCGAGGTGAAGCCGAACGTGCGGCTTTGGTATCGTGACGAGGGCCAGTTCCAGCAAGCGCTCGAAACCGGCGAAATTCCGATGGGCCAATACTACCACGATGTGACCGGGCTTGCCGCAAGCCAAGGCAAGCCCGTGCGCTCGGTCTTCCCCGATGAGGGCGCGGTGCTTGATAGCGGCTCGTGGGTGGTTTCGAAAGCGTCGAAGCTGATCGATCAATCGCAGGTCTTCATCGACTATATGGCGCAGCCCGAAATTCAGGCGAAGCTGTCGCGCTTTGTGGGCACCGCGCCCACCGTTGCGCGCGAATTGACCGACCTGACCGATGCGGAATTCGCCGCCGTGGCCTCGGATAAAACGCCGATCCTGCCGCTGAGCGAAATCTATGTCGATCGCGGCGATTGGATCGCGCAGATGTGGTCGGAAAAGATCACCGGCTAACAGACAGCCAAGTGACCCTTTGGCCGTGGCGGTTTCTGCCACGGCCAGACGCAGGACAGGACGGGCCCATGACAGAGCTGAAGATCGAACGCGTGCGCAAGCAGTTTGGCAGCTTCACCGCGCTGGACGATGTTTCGCTTGATATTCCGCATGGCAAATTTGTGTGCCTGCTTGGCCCCTCTGGCTGCGGCAAGACCACTTTGTTGCGGGTGATCGCGGGGCTGGAGGCACCAAGCGCGGGCCGCATTTTGGTGGGCGGCGAGGATCAGACCCAAGTGCCCACGCACAAGCGCGACATGGGCATGGTGTTTCAATCGCTGGCGCTGTTTCCGCATTTGGATGTGGCCGACAATATCACCTATCCACTCGCCATTCGCGGCGTGGATAAAGCCACCCGCCGCAAGCGGGCCGAGGACCTTTTGGAGCTTGTGCGCCTGCCCGGCATGGGCGCGCGGCGGGTGCACCAACTGTCTGGCGGGCAGCGCCAACGCGTCGCCATTGCGCGCGGTTTGGCCATCAACCCCAAGGTCTTCTTGCTTGATGAGCCACTTTCGGCGCTGGATGCCAGCCTGCGTGAGCATATGCAAATTGAACTGCGCCAGATCCAGCAGCGGCTGGGGGTGACCACGGTGGTGGTGACCCATGACCAGAAAGAGGCGCTGACAATGGCCGATCTGGTGATTGTGATGAAAGACGGGGTGATCCAGCAAGCGGGCGCACCGATGGAGATTTATCACAACCCCGCCAATGCGATTGTGGCCGATTTCATCGGCACCACGAACCTGATGCCCTGCACGCTGGAAGCCGGGGCGATCAGTGCACTCGGCCACCGGTTTGAGATTGACCCGCGCGACCGGATCAACGCGCCCCAAGGCGCGGCGCAGCTTTCTGTGCGGCCCGAACATGTGGCGCTTGTCACGCCCGAGGCGGGCATTCCGGCCGAAGTGACCTTTTTGCGCGATCTGGGCGAAAGCCTGCATGTCATCGCGCAGGTCGGCGATCACGAAATCACCGCCCATCTGCCGCCAGGCACGGCCAATCGCCCCGCGCAAGGCGACCGCATTGGGCTGTCTTTCCGCGCGGGCGAACGGGTGGTGGTGGCATGAGCCTCGCGCCGGAAACAACCGCCCCGCGCTGGATCGCGCTTTGGCCTGCGGGCATGTTGGGGCTCTTCTTTCTGGTGCCCTTTGGCATCATGCTGGCCGTTTCGGTCGCGCATCGCGACATGGGCGGCTTTTACACTTGGGCCTTTGAGTGGAACAGCTATGCGCGGTTCCTGTCGGCCTTTTTCGGCAAGGTGATGGCGGTTTCGCTGGGCGTGTCACTGACCGCCGGGGCGATTTGCGTGGCGCTCGCCTTTCCTTTCACCGTCTTTTTGTCGGGCATGGGGGCCAAGGCGCAGACCCGCGTTTTGGTCACGCTGCTGTCGGTGCTGGCGCTGTCTGAGGTGATCATAGGCTTTGCGCTCTCCACGATCTTGTCGCAAACGGCGGGGATCGGGAATATCTTCTATTGGCTGGGCCTGATTGATGCGCCGCAAGCCTTTGCGCCCTCGCTGTTCGCGCTGATCTTGGGGCTGTGCTACATCGGCTTTCCCTTTGCGGTGCTGGTGCTTTATCCGCCCGTGTCGCGCCTTGACCCCGAGATTGTGGAGGCGGCGCGTGTCATGGGCGCCTCTGGCCCGCGCGCGTTTTTTGGCGTGATCGTGCCCAATTTGCGCGGCGCGATTGTGGGGGCGTTTATTCTGGTCTTCGTCTTCACGCTGGGCTCGTATCTGCTGCCGCAGCTTTTGGGCCGGTCGGAACATTGGACGCTCTCGGTCCATATCACCGACCAAGCGATCTATCAGTCAAACCTGCCCTTCGCGGCGGCGATGTCGGTGTTTTTGATGCTGGTGGCGCTTTCCTTGGTGGGCCTTGCCTCATTGGCGGGCCGGGATCGGGGGGCGAAATGACCCGCGTTTTGAAAACCACCTATGTCGTGGTGATCTTGCTGATGCTGCTGGCGCCTTTGGCGGTTGTGGCGGCGGTTTCGCTCAATGGCGCGCAAAGCTTGCGGTTCCCGCCCCGCGATCTGTCCTTGCGTTGGTATGGGGAATTATTTCAGCAATCGGAATGGCTGGTGCCGCTGGCCCATTCGCTGATCATTGCCGCCTGTGCCGCCGCCTTGGCCGTGGTGATCGCGCTGCCGCTGGCGCTCTATGCATGGGAGCGGCGCGGGCTGATGGCGCGGCTGCTGACGGGGCTGGGCCTTGCGCCCTTTACCCTGCCACCCGTCATTTCCGCGCTCGGTTTCATGATCTTTTGGATGACCTTGGGCGGCTATGGGCAGATCTATGCCACGATCCTGTCGCATGCGATCTTTTTGGTCACCCTGCCTTTGGTCACCATTTCGCTGGGGCTGGGCGGGCTTGATCGCGCGCTGATCGAGGCCGCGCGGGTCATGGGCGCCAATCGCTGGACGGTGTTTCGCACCGTGATCGCGCCGCTTTTGCTGCCCTATGTGATTTCGGGCTATGCCTTCGCCTTCGTGCTGAGCCTGAACGAATACATCATCGCCTATATGGTGGCGGGCTTCACCGTCGAAACCCTGCCGATCAAGATTTTCAATGCTTTGCGCTATGGTTACACGCCGATCCTTGCGGTGGTTTCGGTGATCTTTGCCGCGCTGTCGGCATTGATCTTTGGGCTGATCGGCAAATTCGGCAACCTGCCCGCGCTTTTGGGCGCAGAAAGGATCGGCAAATGAACGATATCCCCGTCACGATGCGCGCGGCTGTATGTGATGCGCCGGGCGTGCCGCTGGTCATGCGCGAGGTGCCCGTGCCCACACCGGGGCCGGGGCAATATCTGGTCAAGCTGGAGGCTTGCGGCATCTGCCATTCCGATTTGCATGTGCAATTGGGCGAAGAGCCGATGCCGCCCGAGGCCTTTCCGCTCATCTTGGGCCATGAGGGGATCGGGCGGATCGTGGCGGGGCAGGGGCCCTTGGCGCTTGGCACCCGCATTGGTCTGCCGTGGCTTTACGACACCTGCCAAAGCTGCACGCCCTGCCTGACGGGGCAGGAAACCTATTGCCAAAGCCAGCGCGCGCGCGGGCTGGATGCCTTTGGCGCCTTTGCCGAATATGCGCTGGTGGAAACCGCTTTCGCGACCGAAATCCCCGACACGATTGACCCGGTGACGGGCGGGCCGCTTTTGTGCGCGGGGCTCACTGCTTGGTCAGCGCTTGAACGTTGCGCTGTGCGCGCGGGCCAGCGGCTTTTGATCGTCGGCGCCGGCGGGCTGGGCCAATATGCGCTGGCGATTGCACGCGCACGCGGCTTGCGGGTGGCGGTGGTCGATCTGGACCCCGCCAAACGCGCGCAGGCTTTGGCGCATGGCGCCGAGATCGCCGTGCCCCCCGAGGCTGTCGCGCAGATCACCGCTTGGGGCGGGGCCGATATCACGCTTAACTTCGCGCCGTCGCCCAAGGTGTGGGAGATGATCGCGGCCTGCGCCAATCCGCTGAGCCAGATCGTCGCCGTGGCCTTGGTGCATGACCCGGTGCCGCTGTCGATGATGTGGCTGATCAATGGCGGGCATAAGGTGATGGGGTCTTCTGTGGGCACCCGTGCCGAATTGCGCGCCTACCTGAATTTCGCGGCGCGCCATCTGCCCCCGGTCGAAATCGAGGCGCTGCCCTTTGATCAGGTGCAAGCCGGGTTGGAGCGGCTGGCGCGCGGCGCGGTGCGCGGGCGGCTGGTGCTGCGCTTTTAGCGGCGCCCCTGCGCGCTTTGGCCCCCCTTGCCCCCGGCCCGATTTCGGCTCAAACCGCAACAGGATCACGCGGGCAGGACAACGGAAGCGTGCATGGAGGAGGCGGGCATGGATCAGGCCAAGGCATCAGGCGGTTGGAAGCTGTGGGCAGTGCTGGCGCTGCCTCCGCTGTTTTGGGCGGGCAATTTCATCGTGGCGCGTTATTCGCGCGGCGAATGGCCCCCGGTCAGCCTTGCCTATGGCCGCTGGGTGATCGCGTTGATCGCGCTTTTGCCCTTTGCCTGGCCGCATATGAAGCGCGACTGGCCGCTTTATAAACGCTATTTCTGGCGCATCATCGGCATTGCCGTGCCCGGTGTGGTTGCCTTTAACACGTTGATCTATTGGGGCTTGCAGACCACACCCGCCACCAATGGAATGTTGCTCAATTCCTCGATCCCGCTGTTGATCTTGGTGATTGGCGCGTTGTTTTGGGGCCAGCGGCTGGGGCTGTGGCAGGTTCTGGGGTTGATCGTTTCCACGCTTGGGGTGGCGGTGGTGATCTTGCAAGGCTCGCTTGATCGGGCCTTGGCGCTGGATTTCGCGCGCGGCGATCTGATCATCTTTTCCGCGATGATCGCTTGGGCCTTTTACACGATGGGGCTGAAGCTTTTCCCACCCGAGGTGAACCGGATCGGTCTGTTGGCGGTGCAGATCATCGTGGCTTTGCCGATCCTTGCGCCGTTTTTAGCGCTGGAAATGTGGCTGGGCCATTATCCGATCTTCACGCCCGCCTCGCTGGCCTCGCTCGCCTATATTGGCATCGTGCCCTCGGTGCTGGCCTATCTTTTTTACACCCGTGCGGTGACGCTGGCGGGCCCGGCGCGGGCGGGGCAGTTCATCCACCTGATCCCGGTCTATGGCGCGATCTTGTCGGCCAGCTTTTTGGGCGAGCAATTGCACCTTTATCACGCGGCGGGCTTTGGGCTGATCTTGGCGGGGATCGTTTTGGCCGGGCGGCGGGGGCGCGCCTAGCCGAAGGCGCGCGGCAACGGGGTGCTTTTCCCTTGCATCTTGGCCATGATGCGACTAAGGCGAGCGGACTTCCGCGCTGATATGAACCGGCGATGCCTCTCGTGGTGGGTGGCGGAAGGGTACGCCCGCCGTTGAAGCCGCCTTGTGAAACAGGAGCAGACATGACGCTGTACGAGCATGTCCTCATTGCGCGCCAGGATCTTTCCAACGCGCAGGCCGAAGGCCTTCTGGAACATTTTTCCGCCGTGATCGGTGACAACGGGGGCAAGGTCCTCGGCACCGAATACTGGGGCGTGAAAACCATGGCCTACAAAATCAACAAAAACCGCAAAGGCCATTACGGCTTCCTGCGGACCGAAGCGCCCGCCGCCGCCGTGCAAGAGATGGAGCGTCTCGCCCGTCTGCATGACGACGTGATGCGCGTGCTCACCGTCAAAGTTGCGGCCCATGACGAAGGCCCCTCGGTGCAAATGCAAAAACGCGACGAGCGCGAAGAGCGCGGCTCGCGTGGTGACCGCGGCCCGCGGTCGGACCGTCGCTGATCCGAGGAGAGTAAGACATGGCTAGCAAACCGTTTTTCCGTCGCCGCAAAGTCTGCCCGTTCTCGGGCGATAACGCGCCGAAAATCGACTACAAGGACACCCGTCTTCTGCAGCGCTACATCTCTGAGCGCGGCAAGATCGTGCCCGCCCGTATCACCGCCGTTTCGGCGAAGAAACAGCGCGAACTCGCGCGTGCCATCAAGCGCGCCCGTTTCCTCGCCCTGCTTCCCTATGCCGTGAAGTAAGGAGACAGAGCAATGCAAGTCATCCTTCTGGAACGCGTGGCCAAGCTTGGCCAAATGGGCGATGTTGTGAAAGTGCGCGACGGTTACGCCCGCAACTTCCTGCTGCCCCAAGGCAAGGCGCTGCGCGCCAATGACGCCAACATCAAAAGCTTCGAAGAGCGCAAGGCCCAGCTTGAGGCGCGCAACCTCGAAACCAAGAAAGAAGCCGAAGCGCTGGCCGAGAAACTCGACGGTCAGAAGTTCATCGTGATCCGCTCGGCTTCGGATGCGGGCGCGCTTTACGGCTCGGTCACCACCCGTGACGCCGCCGAAGCGGCCACCGCGGGCGGCTTCTCGCTCGACAAGCGCCAAATCGCGCTGAAAGCGCCGATCAAGGATCTGGGCCTGCATGACGTGCATGTTGTGCTGCACCCGGAAGTCGAGGCGACGATCACGCTCAATGTGGCGCGCTCGATGGAAGAAGCCGAGATCCAAGCTTCGGGCAAATCGATCCAAGAGCTGGCGGCGGAAGCCGAAGCCGAGGCCGAATTCGAGATCGCCGAGCTGTTCGACGAAGTCGGCGCCGCTGCGGCCGACGACGACGAAGAATAAGATCTTCCGATCTTCGGTTACAAACCGCGCCCCTCGGGGCGCGGTTTTCTTTTGCGCAAAGGGCAGCGCGCCGCGCGCCGCCGAACCCTTCGGGCGGCAGGCCGTGGGCGCTTTGCGAAGCGAGGTCAGGCGCAGGCTTCGCTGTGCCCCTTCGACTTTGGAGAACTATCCCGGGGGGTGCGGGGGGCAGCGCCCCCTGCCGGGCCCGCATCAATCGCGCGCCGCCGTTTTATCTTCTTGCGCCAATGCAAAAGGGCGGCCCGAAGCCGCCCTTGAACCCGTTTGTCTTGTAACGTGCTTACTTGCCCGCAGGCGGGCTTGCCGGGGCTTTGGGGGCCGGGGCGCCGGTTGCGGGGGGCGTTTCCGGTGCCATCAGCTTGGGGGCGTTCGCGCCTTGCAGCGGGTCATCTTGCCGCTGCACCGAGCCCTCGAAATGCGCACCCGATTCGATGGCGATGGTCTTGTGGATGATGTCGCCCTCGACCCGCGCGGTCGAGGTCAGGCGCACCTTGAGGCCGCGCACGCGGCCCACAACGCGACCATGCACCACCACGTCATCGGCGACGATCTCGCCCTTGATCGTGGCGCTTTCGCCCACGGTCAACAGATGCGCGCGGATATCGCCTTCGACGATCCCTTCCACCTGCACATCGCCGGTGGTCTTGATATTGCCCGAGACCGTCAGATCCGCCGACAGCACCGACGCGGCGGGCTTGGCGCGCGGCGCCGAAGAGGGCACGAAATCGCCGAGTGGCTTCGAGGAGGGCATGCCTGCCTCGGACTTCTTCTCGGGATCGGTGGCCGCTTTCGGGCCGGGTTCGTGGATCTTGCTTTTAGAAAACATCCTGAGCCGCCTTGATGAAGGTCATCGGGTTGACGGGGGCGCCGCCGACCCGGATTTCATAGTGCAGATGCGGTCCGGTGGACCGTCCGGTATTGCCTGTATCACCGATCACTTCGCCGCGCGACACTTTTTGCCCCCGCTTCACGCGGATTTTGGACAGATGCCCATAGACGGTGGATACACCAAATTCATGGCGCAGTTTGATCACATTGCCATAGCCGTTTTCCCAGCCCGCTTCGGTGACAACGCCATCGGCGGGGGCATGCACATCCATGCCCACAGGGCCGGCCAAATCGATGCCCGCATGCAGTCGGCCCCAGCGGTAGCCATAGGGCGAGGTAAAGCGGTAACCGCCGCGCAAGGGCATCGCAAAGGGCAGCTTGTCGATGGCGATCCGGTAAAGGTTCATCTCGTCAAGGCGGCGCAAAATCCCCTCGGCGCGGGCAGTATCTTCATCGGGGTCGATCATGCCCTTGGTCGAGATCGCCGCGGGAATAAGCGGCCCGCCGGTGCCGGAATAGCCGCGCCGGATTTGCGCGATGATGTCATCGGGGTCCATGCCCGCCTTTTTGAACATCCGGTCGAGCGGCTCCATCGAGATTTGCACCGCGCCTTCAAGCGTGTCGAAAATCTCGTCATTGCGCTCTTCGATCAGGCGGCGTTCCAGCACGGCCTGATCGGCCTCTTGGCGGGCGCTTTCGGCATCGCGCGCGGCGCGGTCGCGCTGCGAAGCGGTGCGCGTGAGCGCCGAGGCCAGAAGGTCGACCGTGCCGCCCATATCGCCGATTTTCGCGCTGAGTGTTGCGGCACTTTGCGCGCCCGTGCCTTTGGCGGCGGCCAGTTGCGTGCGCGCCTCGTCCCGTTCGGCCATGGTGCGGCGCAGCGTGGCTTGAATCACATCGATGCCGGTTTCCAACTCGCGCCGACGCTCTTCCGAGGCCAGAAGCTGCGATTGCATCTGCGAGACTTGTTCCAGCGCCAGCTGAAAGCGGTTTTGCGCCGCCACGGCTTCGGCGGCGCGTTGGTCGCGCTGGCGCGCCAAAATGTCGAGCCGGGTTTCGAACTGTGCCTTGGCGATGGCCGCCTGTTCGCGCGCCCCACCCGAGGAAATGCCGTCGATGAACAGCAAAGAGGTGGCGATCACCGACCACAAAAACAGCATTCCAGCCGCAAACAGCGTCACCGCCTGCGTCGTCGGGCGCAGGCGCACGAAACGGGTCGCGTCTTCGGATTTTAAAAACAGGCGCTGCTCGGGCAGCCATCTATCCAGCACCGTATTGGCGCGGTCGAGTATCCGTCTGGGCAAGGCGGTCTTCCTGTTGTTGGGGCGCATCAGATGCACCCGATCTTGTCACCAGTTTGGTTAATATCTGCCAAACACGGGGCTGCGCCCCGCTTAACAAGACGGGCAAGACCGTTGCAACCCGTTTTCCCGACACGGCCGGCACAGGGCCGGCGCGCGGGCAGGAAGCCGCCGAAAACTACCATATCTTGGGGCCGAAGGGGGCATTCCTGCCCTCCTTCGATCCCGCCGGGCGCTTAGCCCATGGCGCGCACGGCCTCCAGCACCGTTTCGGCATGGCCCTTGACCGAGACTTTGGGCCAGACCTGCGCCACCACGCCCGCTTCATCAATCAAGAAGGTGGCGCGCTGAATGCCCATCGAGGTTTTGCCATACATCTTCTTTTCGACCCAAGTGCCATAGGCTTCGCAGGTCGCGCCGGTTTCATCCGACACCAGCTTCACCCCAAGGCTGTGCTTGGCGCAAAATTTCGCATGCGCCTTGGGGCCGTCTTTGGAAATGCCCACGACCACCGCGCCTGCGGCATCGAAATCGGGGCCAAGGCGGGTGAAATCCAGCGCCTCGGTGGTGCAGCCGGGGGTGTCGTCCTTGGGATAAAAATACAGCACCACCTTGCGCGGGCGCAGGCTGGAGAGCGTCAATTCCCCGGTTTCTGCCTCGGCCTCGGTCAGCGGCAGGGTGAAATCCGGCGCGTTTTCGCCGACTGCGATCATTTGCGTTCCTCCTTGTCAGATGGCAGGAGTAAGCTAGAGCAGAACCGGGCGGCGTCAAAGCGGCGCGAAAGCCAAGCAAAAACCGGCGGACGGCATGAGCGAAGAAGAGCAGCAAACCGGCAAGACGGCGGCGCCGCCGTCGAATGCGGCGCGGTCCGCGCAGCCCGGTCTGCCTGCGCGACCGCGGCGGCGCATCGGTATCTGGCTGGTGCTGAGCCTGCCGGTGCTGGCGCTTTTGGCGGGGCTTGCCTTTCTGGCGCTGAGCCACATGCCGGTGGCGGTGCCGCAAAGCTTGGTCGCCAAGGTCGAGACACAGGCGAATAAGGCGCTGGCCGGGCGCGTTGGGCTGACGCTTGGCGGCGCGTCTTTGGTGGTGGCCGAGGGGTTCGTGCCCGAGGTGCGGCTGAAGATGGTCAAGATCGATCAGCCCTCGGGCCTGCCGATTGCGGTGCTGCCGGAACTGGATGCGCGGTTTCATCTGGGCGCGCTTCTTTCGGGGCTGGTTGCGCCCAAAAGCCTGCGCATTGGCGGGGCGCGGGTGGCGCTTTATCGTCGCATCGATGGCAGCCTTGATCTAGCACTGCCCGAGGCCGAAGAGGGCGCGCTGGCGGGCCTTGATCTGACCGACCCCAACAAGCTGACCGAAAGCATCGAGGCGTTTTTCGACACGCCGCTTTTGGCACCAGTTGATGAAATTACCGCCGAGGATTTGCATATCCGGCTTGTGGATGCGCGGCTGGGCCGGGTCTGGGAGGTGTCGCAAGGCCGGTTCCGGCTGCGCCAGACCGCCGAAGATATCGCGCTGACGCTGGGCTTTGACGTGGGCGAACGCAACCGGCTGCCCGCGCAGGTGGCGCTGACCGCCTCCACCGCGAAATTTTCGCCGCGCGCGGCTTTTGGCGCGGCGGTGACCGATGTGCCCGCCGCCGATCTGGCGGTGCAAAGCCCCGCTTTGGCGGTGCTGGGGCTTTTGGAGGCGCCGATTTCGGGCACGATCCAGTCGGGCATCACCGAAACCGGCGATTTGGAACGGCTTGATGCCACCTTGCGCATTGGCGCGGGCGCCTTGCAGCCGGTCGAGGGGGCGCAGCCCGTGGCCTTTGACGGGGCCGATTTGCGGCTGCGCTACGATCCGGGCGCGCAGCGCGTGCAGATCGACCGGCTTGATCTGCAAAGCCGCGCTTTGCGGTTGGGTGCCACGGGACAGGTTTTGTTGCGCGATGTGGTCAATGGCCTGCCGGGCGCGGCGCTGGTGCAGGTGGCCTTGCATGACATTGCCTCTGACCCGGAGGGGCTGTTTGAACGGCCTGCGCGCATCTCTTACGGGGCGCTCGATTTGCGGTTGCAACTTTCGCCCTTCCGCATCGATCTGGGGCAGGTGCAACTGGTCGAGGGCGCGCGCCGGATCGCGGGGCGCGGACAGGTGTCTGCCGGGGCCGAGGGCTGGCGCGTGTCGTTTGATACGGCGGTGGGGGAAATCACCTCGGATGATTTGTTGGCGCTGTGGCCCAAGGCGCTGGTGCCGCAAACCCGCGATTGGCTTGAAAAAAACGTCGCCACCGGGCAATTGCGCAATGTGCGCGCGGCGGTGCGGATTGCGCCGGGGATCGAGCCGCGGGTGGAACTGGGCTATGAATTCCGGGGCGCCGAGGTGAAGGTTTTGCGCACCCTGCCGCCGGTGCGCGAGGGGCGCGGCTTTGCCGGGATCACCGAAAACCAGCACACGCTGATGGTCGAAGAAGGCCGGTTGCAAGCCCCTTCGGGCGGCGGGATCGAGGTGGCGGATTCGGTGATGACCGTGCCTGACATTCGCGCCAAACCTGCCGCGGCCGAGGTGCGTCTGGTCACCCGCTCACCGATCCCCGCCGCGCTGTCGCTTCTGGACGAAGAACCGTTTCGCTTTTTGTCCAAGGCCGGGCGCAGCACCGATATTGCCCAAGGCTGGGCCGAGGCCCGCACCGATTTGCGCTTTTTGTTGGTCAAGAAAATCGCGGCAGAGGATGTAGATTTCGACGTGCGCGCGCGGCTGACCGATGTGCGCTCGGAAAGCTTGGTGCCGGGGCATGTGATCACCGCGCCGCTGTTTCGGCTGGTGGCGGATCGCGCCGGGATGACGGTCGCGGGGGCGGGGCATTTCGATATTGTGCCGTTCCAAGGCCGCTGGACGCAGCGCTTCGGGCCAGAGCATCGCGGCAGTTCCGACATCGATGGCTTTGTCGAAATCACCCCCGAGGGGTTGTCGCATCTTAAGATCGCGCTGCCCAAAGGCGCGGTGCAGGGCGAGGGGTGGGGGCATCTGGATATCGCGCTGCGCAAGGGCGAGCCGCCCCGCTACAGTTTCAAAACCGACCTGAAAGGTCTGCGGCTCTCGATCCCCGAGATTAGCTGGTCCAAGGCGGCCAGCACCGAGGGGCGGCTGGCGCTTGAGGGGCGTTTGGGCGCGGTGCCCACGGTCGAACGGCTCAGCGCCTCGGCCCCGGGGCTAAGCGCGGCGGGCAAGGTGGTGCTGGCGGCCGGCGGGTTTCAGCGGGCGCGGTTCGACACTCTTAAGATTGGGCGCTGGTTCGAAGGCGCGGCAGAGCTGATTTCGCGCGGCGCGGGCCGCGCCCCCGATGTCGCTGTGACGGGCGGGCGGCTGGATCTGCGCAGCCTTCCCGGCGGCGGTCCTGGGCGCACGGGCGCGGGGCGCGGCACAGGCGGGCGCATCACCGCACAGTTGGACCGGGTCACGGTTACCGATGGCATCGCGCTGACCGGGCTTTCGGGCAAATTCACCACACGCGGCGGCTTTTCGGGCAATTTCGCGGGGCGGCTGAATGGCGGGCCGCAATTGCAAGGCGCGGTGATCCCGCAAGAAGGGCGTGCGGCAGTGCGCATCACCTCGAACGATGGTGGGGCGATTCTGGAGGCAGCGGGCATTTTCTCCAAGGCGCGCGGTGGGCTGCTTGAGTTGACCCTGACCCCTTTGGCCGCGAAAAGCTATGACGGGGCGCTGCGCATCGCCAATCTGAAAGTGCGCGATGCGCCGGTGCTGGCCTCAATGCTGTCGGCGGCCTCGGTGATCGGACTTTTGGAACAGCTGAATGGCGAGGGCATCCTGTTTTCGGATGTGACGGGGGCGTTTCGCATCACCCCGCAGGGGGTCTCGGTGCGCAGCGGCGAGGCGATCGGTGCCTCGATGGGGGTGACGATGACCGGTGCCTATTATCCCGACACCAAGGCGCTGGACATGGAGGGCGTGGTCACGCCGTTTTACATCGTCAATGCGGTGGGCCAGATTTTCGCGCGCAAGGGCGAGGGGCTTTTTGGCTTCACCTATCGGTTGGAGGGCACAGCCGAGGCGCCGCGCATTTCGCTTAATCCGCTTTCGATCTTTACGCCGGGGATGTTTCGCGAGATTTTCCGCCGTCCGCCCCCCAAGCTCGTCACCGAATGAGACCGCAATGAAACTTGACGATTTCGACTTTGACCTGCCCGAGGGGCTGATTGCCACGCGCCCCGCGCGGCCGCGCACCGCTGCGCGTCTTTTGCTGGCCGAGGACGAGGCGATCCGCGATCTGACCGTGGCCGATTTGCCCGATCTGTTGGGGGCGGGGGATCGGCTGGTGCTGAACAATACCAAGGTGATCCCGGCACGGCTGACGGGTCAGCGCGCGCGGGCGACGGGGCAGGGGGTTGCGGTCGCGAAGATCGAGGTGACGCTTTTGGAACCCGCCCCGGGCGGTGGCTGGCATGCGCTCGCCAAACCCTTGCGTAAGCTTAAAGAAGGCGAAGAGATCACCTTTTCGGAGCGGCTGTCGGCACAGGTCACCGCGATTGCCGAGGGGCAGATGCAGATCGCCTTTAATTGCACCGGCGCCGATTTCGATGCTGCCCTGGCCGAGGCGGGGGCGATGCCCTTGCCGCCCTATATCGCGGCACTGCGCGCGCCCGATGCCGCCGACAAGACCGATTATCAAACCGTCTTCGCGCGCCATTCGGGGGCGGTGGCCGCGCCCACGGCCAGCCTGCACTTCACCCCGGAACTTCTTGAAAAGCTGCGCGAAAAAGGCGTGGCCTTCACAGAGGTGACGCTGCATGTCGGCGCGGGCACCTTTTTGCCGGTGAAGGTGGAGGATGTGACCACCCACAAGATGCATGCCGAATGGGGCGAGGTCTCGGCGCAGGCGGCGGCGGAAATCGCCGCCACCAAGGCGGCAGGCGGGCGGGTCATTCCGGTCGGCACCACTGCGCTGCGGTTGATTGAAAGCGCCGCGCAGGCCACCGGCGCCATTGCGCCGTTTCGTGGCACCACGGATATTTTCATTTATCCGGGCTATCGCTTCCGCATCGCCGATGCCTTGATGACCAATTTCCATCTGCCGAAATCCACGCTGTTGATGCTGGTGTCGGCGCTGATGGGGCAAGAGCAGATCCGCGCGATTTATGCCTATGCGGTGACGCAAGGGTATCGGTTCTTCTCTTACGGGGATGCGTCGCTTCTGATACCAAAAGGTCGGATCAGGGGGTGACGCGGAGGCCTGCGGCACCTATCCTGACCCTTCTTCCACTCTTCCCAAGCGAGTCTCTTATGCTGAGCGTTTTGCGCACCACATGGCCCCTTTTCCTTGGTGTGATGCTGCTAATGGTCGGCAACGGGATGCAAGGCACGCTGTTGGGGATCCGCGGCGCGATCGAGTCGATCGGCACCTATCAGATGTCGGTCGTCATGTCGGCCTATTTCGCGGGCTTCTTGCTGGGCTCGCAATTGACGCCGCTGATGATCCGCCGGGTGGGGCATGTGCGGGTCTTTGCGGCGCTTGGCTCGCTGATTTCTGCGGTGTTGATCCTTTACGCCGCCTATCCGAACTGGATCGCCTGGACGCTGATGCGCGTGCTGATCGGCTTTTCGTTTTCGGGCGTTTATATCACCGCCGAAAGCTGGGTGAATGCCTCGACGCAAAATGAACTGCGCGGGCAGGCGCTATCGGCCTATATGGTCGTGCAGATGCTGGGCATCATCTCGGGGCAGGCGCTGATGAACGTCGCCGATCCGGCGGGCTATCTGCTGTTTGTCATTCCCTCGGTGCTGGTGTCGCTGGCCTTTACGCCGATCTTGCTGTCGGCCACGCCTGCGCCCGCCTTTGCCGAGGTGCGAAGGCTTAGCCTGCGCCAGCTTTACAAAACCTCGCCCTTGGGGGTGGTGGGCATCTTCTTGATGGGCGGCGTCTTTGCGGCGCTGTTCTCGATGGTGTCGGTCTGGGGCTCGCAAGTCGGGCTGACGGTGACACAGATTTCGCTTTTCGTGGGGGCGATCTATCTGGGCGGGCTTGTCGCGCAATTCCCGATTGGCTGGCTGTCGGATCGGATGGATCGGCGGATGCTGATCTTGAACGTGGCGGGCGTTGGCGCCGTGGCGATGCTGGCGGCCTTTCTGCTGGCGCCGAATTTCTGGGTGCAACTGGCGCTGGTGGCGGTGATCGGCGCGTCTGCGAACCCGCTTTACGCGCTTTTGCTGGCCTATACGAACGACTATCTCGACACCTCGGACATGGCCGCCGCCTCGGCGGGATTGCTGTTCGTCAACGGGGTGGGCGCCATTACCGGCCCGCCGGCCACCGGCTGGCTGATGGAAACGCTGGGACCGGGGGGGTTCTTCCTTTATCTTGGTATCTTGATGATCTTGATCGGGCTTTACGCACTTTGGCGGATCGTCCGTGCACCGGATCGTCAGGGGGAATTCCCGGCGGCCTATGCGGTCGTGTCGCCCGGCGCAACGGCCTTTGCGGTTGACGCCGTGCTTGAAGCGGGCACCGACACGGAAGAGGACGGGGCTGCGGCAATCGACCCCGAAACCGCCCCCGAGGGCACGCTTGACGAGGGCGACACCACCGCCGATATGGAGGCCGACAGCAAAGATGCCGTCACGGCACCCGAGGCGGCGGCGTCGGAAAAGGACGCCGAAGGTTCGGAAAAATAGCCGCGTAACCTTGTGCCTTTGCACAAAGGTTACACAGCATTTGAATTTTATCGGTCACGGCGCGTCGGGCATCCCCGGCAAGACTTGCGCTTTGACGTCACTCGGGCAGGCTGAAAAAGCCGTCCGCAACCCAATGGGGGTCCATCTATGGAAGCGATCAAGGATCTGATCGCGTTTTGGCACGACGAAGTGGGTGCCGAACGCTGGTATGAATCGACGCCGGAGCTGGATGAACAGATTTTGGCGCGCTACTCGGCCCTGTGGCAAAAGGCACAGGCGGGCGGTTGCGATGATTGGGCGCAAACGCCGGTTGGTGCTTTGGCGCTGGTGATTTTGCTCGATCAATTGCCGCGCAACATGTTCCGCGGCTCGCGCCAAGCCTTTGCCACCGATGCCAAGGCGCGCAAAGTGGCCGAAGCGGCGATTGAGCAGGGCTTCGACCTGCAGATCGAAGACCCGCTGCGCCAGTTCTTCTATGTGCCTTTCATGCATTCGGAAAATCTGGCCGATCAGGAAAAGGGCGTGCGGCTGGCCGAAGAGCGGATGCCCGACGAACATCTGCAACATGCCAAGGCGCATCACGCGGTGATCGCGCGGTTTGGCCGGTTCCCGTGGCGCAACGAATTGGTGGGGCGTTATTCCTCGGATGAGGAAGCCGCCTTCCTTTGGGCGGGGGGCTATGAGCGGATGCTGGCCTCTCAGGGGCGCTGATTGCCGGAAAATGGTTTGGAACGCGCTCCGCTTGGGGCGCGTTTTGCATTTAGGGGGTGCGACTTCTTGAAGCGCAGCGCAAAATAGTTTAATGCCAAACCATCTTGGAATGGAGGGTCCCATGGCCGCGAAAAGCTTTGACATGATCGTCATCGGTGCCGGTCCCGGCGGTTACGTGGCCGCGATCCGGGGCGCGCAACTGGGGCTGAAGGTCGCCATTGTGGAGCGTGAACACCTTGGCGGCATCTGTTTGAACTGGGGCTGCATCCCCACCAAGGCGCTGTTGCGCAGCGCCGAAGTGTTCCACCTGATGCACCGCGCCAAGGAATTTGGTCTGAGCGCCGACAAGATCGGTTTTGACCTTGCTGCCGTGGTGGCGCGTAGCCGCGCGGTGGCCAAGCAGCTTTCGGGCGGCATCGGCCATCTGATGAAGAAAAACAAGATCACCGTGCTGATGGGCGAGGCGAGCGTGCCGCGCAAAGGCGTGGTTTCGGTCAAGACCGACAAGGGCACCGAAGAAATCACCGCGAAGAATATCGTGCTGGCCACCGGCGCGCGTGCGCGGCAATTGCCGGGGCTGGAGGCCGATGGCGATCTGGTGTGGTCTTACAAACATGCGCTGGTCGCCAAGCGGATGCCGAAGAAACTGCTGGTCATTGGCTCGGGCGCGATTGGCATTGAATTTGCCAGCTTCTTCAACACGCTGGGTGCCGATACCACGGTGGTTGAGGTAATGGACCGTGTGCTGCCGGTGGAAGATGCCGAAATCTCTGCTTTTGCGAAAAAGCAATTCGTCAAGCAAGGCATGAAGATCCTTGAAAAAACCACGGTCAAACAGCTTGATCGCGGCAAGGGCAAGGTCACCGCGCATCTGGAAGACGCCAAGGGCGTGACCACGGCGGAGTTTGACACGGTGATCTCGGCTGTGGGGATCGTCGGCAATGTCGAAGGGCTGGGGCTTGAAGCGCTTGGCGTGAAGATCGACCGCACCCATGTGGTGGTGGATGAATTCTGCCGCACCGGGATCGAGGGCCTGTATGCAATTGGCGATATCGCCGGTGCGCCGTGGTTGGCGCATAAGGCCAGCCATGAAGGCGTGATGGTGGCCGAGCTGATCGCGGGAAAACATGCCCATCCGATCAAGCCGGGCTCGATTGCGGGCTGCACCTATTGCCACCCGCAGGTGGCGAGCGTTGGCATGACCGAAGCCAAGGCGAAAGAGGCGGGCTATGAGGTGAAGGTGGGCCGCTTCCCCTTCATCGGCAATGG
Source organism: Rhodobacter sp. TJ_12 (assembly GCF_020023995.1). Classification (GTDB taxonomy): domain Bacteria; phylum Pseudomonadota; class Alphaproteobacteria; order Rhodobacterales; family Rhodobacteraceae; genus Rhodobacter. The sequence continues at coordinate 36,798 of NZ_NRRD01000026.1, forward strand.
CAAGGCGATCGCTTTGGGCGAGGCCGAGGGGATGGTGAAAACCGTCTTTGACGCGAAAACCGGCGAGCTTTTGGGCGCGCATATGGTGGGCGCGGAAGTGACCGAGATGATCCAAGGCTATGTGATCGGCCGCACGCTTGAGACCACCGAGGAAGATCTGATGCACACCGTCTTCCCGCATCCGACGCTGAGCGAAATGATGCATGAATCGGTGCTCGACGCCTATGGTCGCGCGCTGCACATGTAAGCGGCGCGCACAAAGCCCCGTGGCTGCGCGCGACCGACGCGCGGCCCAAAAGGGTCCAGTCCTTTGCGGATGTCGAACCTGCCCCCGGCCAAGGGGCGCGGCTGGGGCAGATTGACGCGCGCCGGTGCGGAAGGCCATTTGCCCCATCGCGGCGCGCCGCATTCTCTGGGGTCCGGCAGGCGTGACCGCCGGTCCCCTTCTGCGCTGAGCACGGCGCCGTCAGCCTTTGCGGCGATACACTAAATCTATAATTATCAAATGGTTGTTGCAGTTTTGTGCGCCGCGGCAGGGGGCTTCGCGGCCACGCTCGTGCAGCCATGCAGGTTGCCGGACCTGTCGGGCAGGGCCGCTCGTGTGAAGCTTTCATGACAACCCCAGGTTGTTCAGTTTTGAGAAACCCGTTGCTCTGAGATTGTCGCGCAATCGCTAGAAAAAGGTGGCGCATGACCGCGATTCGAACTGTTCTTGGCAAGATTGGTGTTCAAATAGGGCTTTGTGCTCTGCTCTTCGCTTTGCTGCTCTCTGTCTTGGGGTGGACCTCACATCAGGGGTTTGCCGGCTTTCGCGCCAGCACGCAGGCGATGGACCAAGAGCGCGTGCCGGAGCTGCGCCGCACAAGCGCGCTGGTGGCGCAGATTTCCGAGCTTCCGCAAGGGTTCGCACGGCTGCTTCAGGCCGCGGATCAAGCCGAGGTCAGCGCCGCCAATGCCGCCCTGGCTCAGCGCATCGAAACCTTTTCTGGCGCGATGACCGGCGCCGCCTTGGCAGAGCTTTCGGGCCTTTTTGCCAATCTGCGCGGCAACCTTGACGCGCTTGCGCAGGCCATCGAGACGCGCATGACCGCCGAGGCGCAGGTGCGGCAGGCGCTAAAGGATATTGACGCGGTTCTGGCCACGGTCGTGACCGGGTTCAATGTTTATAATCCCAAGGATGTGATCCGCTTGCGCAGCGAGATCATCCGCATCTTGACGGAAACCGACCCGGAAGCCTTTGCGCCGCGGGCGCGGAAATTTGCTTGGGTGGCCAAAAGTGTTGCGACATCGGTGCCCAAAACCAATTCAAAGGGGCGCGATCGGTTGCTTGCGCTGACCGATCCCGAACAGGGGCTTGTCGCGCTGCGGCTGAGGGTTTTGCGCGCAACTGCCAAGGCGCAGGCGCTGTCGTCGCAAGCGCTGGCCACGACCCAAACGATCACCACTGAGGCCACGCGGCGCGGGCTGACCGTTCTGGATGATGTCGAGGGCGATATCCACCAACTTGACACCAAGGCAGGGCGGACGAACCGGCAGTTCACGCTGCTGTTGGCCGTGGCCGGGGTGGCCTTGGTGCTGGTTGTGCTGTCGCTTCAGGCCATTCTTGTGGCGCCGTTGCGCGGTCTTGCCAAGCGCACGCGCAGCCTTGCCGCAGGGGAGCGCAGCGTGCTTGACGATATGCGGCGCAGATACGGCGAGATCGGCGAGATGCAAGAGGCTTTGCGGGTGTTTCGCGACAATCTGGAGCAAAACGACCGTCTGGCCGAGGCGGCGCGACAGGCCGCGGCGGAGCGCGAGGCGGCGCAATTGGACCGGATCGCGCGGGAGCGTGCTGCCGAACGCGCCGAGGCAGAGCGGCGCGAGGCACTTGCTGCGGCTGAGCGCGCCGCCGAGATGGACCGCAAGCGGCGCGAAGAGGCAATTTCAGCCGAGCGGGCCGCGCAAATGGCAGAGCAACAAGCGGTTGTCGCGGCGCTTCAGACCGGGCTGCAACGCTTGGCCGCGGGCGATCTGACGGCCCTGATCCATCAGGCATTCCCGCCGCAATACGAAGCGCTTCGGACCAATTTTAACGCCGCGCTGACCGGCTTGGCAGAGCTTGTTGACACGATCCGCGACAACACCGGCGGCATTCTGGCCACCGCCAGCGATCTTGATGCGGAAGCCGCGGCGATGGCGGCACAATCAAGCCGCGCGGCAGCCTCGCTCGAAGAAACCGCCGCAGCGATGACGGAACTGGCAGGGGCGTCACGCACGGGCGCAGAGCGCGCGGCCGAAACCGCGCAGCGTACAGAGGCGATGCGGTCCGATGTGCAAGCCGCGCAGGCCACCGTCAACAGCGTGGTTGCCGCGATGGGGCGGATTTCGGCCTCGTCAGAGGCGATTGCGCGCATCATCTCGGTCATCGACGATATTTCGTTCCAGACCAATCTATTGGCTCTGAATGCGGGGGTCGAGGCCGCGCGGGCCGGGGCGGCGGGGCGCGGCTTTGCCGTGGTGGCCTCGGAAGTGCGCGATCTGGCGCAACGCACGACATCGGCCGCCGCCGAGATCAACGCCTTGATCGTCGAGGGGCGCACGAAGGTGACAGAGGGCGAAACTTTGGTCAGCGCGGCGGATCGCGGTCTGGAGGCGGCGGTCAAGGTGATCGATGCCATCGCCGCCAATGTGCTGGAATTGGCGCAAGTCAGCCGCGAGCAATCCGCCAGCATCGCCGAAGTGACCGCCGCGACCGAGGTGCTTGATCTGGCAACGCAGAAAAGTGCCGAAGGGGTCGAGCGCACGGCGCATTCGGGCCGCGATCTGTTGGGGGCGGCGCAGAGCCTGTCGCGCGCCATCGCCCGTTTCGATCTTGGGGAGACCAGTCAAGCGCCGCAAGCGCAGGCCGTGTGAGCGCGGAAATAGGTGCGGCGCGGGGGCGTGCGGCCCAGTCTTCCCGTTCGAAGCGCCCCTCGATGCGGCACCGCACGTCTCCTAAGCGGCCATTCGGTCATCGCGCAGCATTTTTCGCGGGTGGAAGTCGGCAGTGCGGACTTTGATGACATTCCCTCCCTGCCGACGAGTGTCCGCTTTGGAGATCATTACCTTGGATTTAAAGCCGCCTACTGCGCAACGGGCGGCTCATTTCGTTCCCATAGAGGCACGCATTCCGCGAAAAACGGCATGGTTGCTCTTTGCCAAGGTGCGGCGCGATTCTCTTCTTCTGCGACCATACCGGGGGATGCAAAAATCCTGATGTGGACACCGTTACCTTCGTCAAAGAAGTACCAATATGAAGAGATTTCCCCATCAGAATTTCGGATGCGTTGGTATGCGCCTTCTCCGATACGCTCGAAACGTACCGGCTTACCATCACCTGCCGCGTACTCGCGAATGGCTACATCTCCGTAGAAATCCCACGTGACTGGCCCACCTCCACGTTGCTGCAAACAGGTGAGGCCTGTCAAATCAACGGGCTCTGCAACTGCCACAGACACAATCATTGATGTTGCTACAGCGAGGCACACAGAGGTGAAATGTTTCATTCGGATACCAAAACAGAGCCACACAAGAATCGCAATGGGATAACAACAAGCTCTCTGCCTTCGACTTGGCGACATGATCGCCCATCCGTGGTGATATTGGTTGAAGCAGTCGTTCACTATCCGTGAAGCATTCGTCACTTTAGCCTTGCTGCAACGCCGCAGGCCTTTCTCGAGGCCCGCGCGGCAGTATGCTCGGCCCCTCCCGGACCTTCGCACAAGGCGCGGCGAACGAGCGCTTCCCATCCTAAGTCACACGCCCAGCTCGATTTCCTCGCGCGGGACCGGCAACCGGAGGCGATGGCCTGCCGGTCCTTGGGGACGCATAACCCCACCCGGACTGCGGGTGGGGTCCATGCCGATCATGTCGGTCTGGCGCGCCGCTATTTCAGAAGGTTGGGATAATACTCCTGGAGCGTGTCGACGATGTTCTTCAGCCCGTCTTCAAGGGCCTTCAGCGCATTGCTTACCTCCGCCCCATATTTCGTGTCTTGGAATTTGACGATCGCCGTATTCACGGCCCCCTCGATGTCATTAATCAATTGCTTGAGGGTTGTTGCTTTTGGATCGATGGGGGGCGGCAACGGAATGTCGACCGGCGGCCATTTGCCGGTTTGCACCGCGTTGACATATTGGGCCAGGAACGTGTTCGCCGGGTTGACCAGATCAACATAGCTGTCGATCACCGCGTCAATTGCGGTGATCGCGGTCTGGCCCAGATGCGCCTTTGCAAGGCCGCCCTTGACCGTCTCCATCATCGTGCCGCTGGTATAAAGCGCCCAGGCCAAAGCCCTCAAATTCTCGACCGATGGCGTCGCCACGGCGCTGTCGGCGGCTTCATCTGCGCTTAGGACCAGCAGCGGCGGGAAGTCTTTTGCGGACATATCATTCATTGCGCATTCCTCCATTTCTGAACGATTGGTGAAGCATCGGGCAGCGGCACCCCTTTTTTGACGGCTTCTTGGATCATATTGGTCGCCAATGTGCCGAACGTCTTGGCCGCCTCGTCCGAGAAGAAGGCGTTTGAAATCTTGATCGTGTGATCGTTTCCGTCTTTGTCCGTGTACGTCCAAGAATAGGTTTGGAGCGGCTGCGTCCCGTCCGCGATGGTGCTCAGTGCCGTCTGGATCTTGGCGGTGGCGCTGACCAAAGTGTTGAGGTCGTCGGCCAAAGCCGCATTGGCCTGCGTGATCAGTGCTTCCATCTGCGGCAGGTGCAATGCATCGGTTGTCACGTCTTGCAGAATTTTGGGCAGCGCCTCCAAGATGTCTTGCATCAGCGTGATCGCGCCATCCCGTATGAAGGCGGCCGCTTCCATTGCGTCTTTGCGGATCGTGTCTGCGATGCTGCCCAGCTCGTCATTTTGCGGCTTGGCACAGCCGCCAAGCTGCAAAAGATAGCTGAGCGGCGTCAGAATTGAATCGATCGCCTTGGCGTATTTGGCCGCATCAAGCAGCATCGGCTGCCATTGTTCGGAGACCGGCGCCCCCCATTGCGCGATGCCTTGATAAAAGGCCAGCACATCGTTGCCCGTCGTCTCGATCGATTTTAGCGATTGATCGATCTCGGTTACCTGCTGGGCAAGATCGCTCAGCTTGGCCGTTTCAGCAACCGCGCCCTGTTCGACGATGGATTGAAGCTGCGCGATTTCAGAGGTGTGGGCATGCCCCAATGCGGCGTTCAGCGCTTGCAGCATCGACATAAGCTGCGCAACCGTCGCGCCGCTTGCCGCGACCGCAGAGATTGCATTGGCATGGGTGGGCAATTGGGCGATTGGATTGATCTGCGATAGGGTCTTGATCACCTGCGCATCGGCGCCCGTCAGCACTTTTGCGATTTTGGTCTCGGTCGCGGCAAGGGTCGTCAATTGGGTCGTCAGATCTTGGATGGCCGGTGCCACATCGGCCAAGGTCTTGGTTTCGCTTGGATAAAGTTGGATCAGCCGCGAGACGACATCGTTGATGGAGGTGGCGATTGTCGCCAAAGCGCCGATCTCGACCCGGGCGCGCGGGGGCGCCGCCGTATAAGATGAGATCTGGCTCAAAACGCTTGTCGCCGGGGCGATGCTGGGGGCGGCGGTCGTCATGGCCGAAATCGTTGCCGCGGCTGCGGCGGTCAGATCGGTGAGCGGCTTGCCTGCGTCGTTCAGATCGTCCGTCAAAACCTGCGCAATCTGCACCACGCCTTGGGCCTGTGCGGTGGGATCGGTGTTTGCCGCGGCGAGCAGGGCAGAGACATGCAGCGGACGCCGGGCCTTGGCCGTCGCGCCAGAGCGCAATTGCGCAGCGCGTGCCACAAGCTCGGCCTTGGCAGGCCATTGGGTAACCTCGGGGATGTAAAGATCGACGGTCTTCTTTTGGATCACCGGCGGCATCGCTTCCAGATCGATCTTGCCGCCCGTCAGCGCATTTATCAGCGCCTCGACCGCGGCTTCAACGGCAGATCCCTTGTCTCCGCGTTTATAGTCTTTGAGCGCCGTGCCCACCTCGCCCCAAAGATCCTTCATCGCGTTCGCATTGCTGCTGCCCGCCGCGCCCTGATTGTCCCCGAAGGTGTCGGTCTTTTTCGAACTGCCGGTGCCGTTGGCGTCGTTAAACGACTCGATCGCCGCGATGCCCAGCTTCTTTTTGATTTCATCGACAAGGGCTTGTTCCAGCGCACCTATGCCGGTGATGTCCTCGATCTTCTTGAGGATCGGCTTGATGACCTTTTCCATCACCGATTTGGCAACATGAAGGATCCACCGGACGGGGGCCAGAGATTCAGCGATGCTCTTTGCGCTTTGCTCGGCCCCGGCCACCTTGTCAGCGACCCATTTGAGATCGCCTTCAATGATCGCGAAAGCACCGTCGCCGAAAGAGGCCATCTCTTTGGCGACATCGCCCAGCACCGCAAGCACCGATTGAACGTCGTCAAAGGCGTCCTTAAGCGGCGCCGTCGCCTTGGATATCTCGGCGTCCACGGCCTCATAGGCGCTCAGCACCGTCTCAAGCCGCTGCACAACGGTCGATCCATCGGCAAGCTCCTTGAAGATCGGCGCGATCGCCTCGACGATCTCTGCCAGCGCTTGCAGGATTTTCATCGTGTTGACCAGCGCGGGCAATTCGGTCGCCATGTCTTGGATCAGATGCTGCACATCCGACAGCCCGGTATGGATATCCTTCAAGATCGGCAGGGCATCGTTGACGACGGCAACGATGGCGTCCAGCGCGCCGTCGACGGTGTCCTCCAGCCCGTCAATGAAGTTCACGATCCCGTCCAAGACATCCATCACGACATCCAGCCCGGGGATCACCTCGGTGAATGCCGTGATCGCATCCAGCAGCCCGCTGATCACATTGCTGGCGACGTCGATCAGATCCCAAGCGTCATCGATATAGGGGACGAGCCCCAGCACATCGATCAGATCGCCGAGAAGGTCGATCACATCGGACAGCGGATGTTCCAGACTGGGGGCGTTCAAGGTGCTGACGACCGCGTTGATATCGTCAACGAGCGCAATTGCGGTTTCGAAGGGCTTTGATGATCCGGCGGCGTCCAAGTGCACTTCACGTCTCCCAAGCGTTTCCCTCAGCGGGGCCGAACCGGACCGCCACGCAAAGCTTGCACAACTTCAGGTGGAAAAGATGTGACGGGCGCCATTTTGGGGTGTGGTTTTGCGGGCCTTGCGCCGATTCGGCGCTGCCCCCTCTGAAAGAGGCCCGTGCGGTCCCACCGGTTTCCCTTTCCCCGGCAGCAAGGCGCGGTCATGCGATAAAGTGCTGACGCTGACCGGGCGAGATGGGCGGTGGCAGGGCGGCCCGCGCAGAAAAGATTTACGCGCGCAGAAACGTGGTCAAACCGGCCCTGAAAGTTTGACGCCTTGCCCCACAAGAGCTTGGTTTTATTGATTTAAGAAGGGTGAGTGGCGGAGAGACAGGGACACTTCGCCAAATTCCCTATACCATTGATTAAAAACGGAAATTCGATCTGATGTTGTCCGTTTTGCAGGTTGTCACTTGCGGACAACACGATAGCTGACGGAGCGGCATTGCTCAAGCGTTTGCTGGGCCACAGGTCCGGCAGCATCCCTGATGCCACGATCTGGCAGGAGATCATTCAAGTCATGCGATCCATCTTAGAATGATTCTAGGGGTCACCATCAGAATACCCGCCACCGGGGCGCTCAGTTGGCCGCTGAGGGCGAGAACGGTGGTTTGGTGTGTTCTGCTGGTCCATCGCGCTCAAGCCCTTGGGGACGCTCCTGTGCGTCCCTGAGGCACCCCTTCACCCGGTAGCAGCAGCTTGTCTGCAGCCTTGTCCTTGCTTGTTTGTGGGGGAGGTGACGGGGAGGCGAAGAAGCCGTAGCGAAGCCCTTGGAAAGCCCCGTGAGAAGCTGATGCGGGTAGCAAGGGTGTGCAGCTACAGGGGATGCATCTTGCACAGTTTCGGACCAGCCAATTCCACAAACAAGGAAAGCGTTGGACCGCAACATGACCAATACAACCACTATCCCGACGCCCATGCAGGTGACGCTGGGCGAGTTGAATATCCGCCCCGAGGACTTCCAGTTCCGTGATGTCGAGCTTGATCGCTATCACGCGGATGAGCTGCAGAAGGCACTTCAGCAAGGCCGCGACGTTGGCCCGCTTGACGTGTGGCAAGACCCCAATGATGGCAAGCTTTACGTCCTCGATGGGCATCACCGCTTTGAAGCCTACACCCGCCTTGAGTGGTCTGGCCCGATCAATGTGCTGCGCCATGAGGGGCCGCTGCATCAGGTGAAGCTGATCGCGCTGCGCGAGAACACCAAGGCCCGCCTGCCGATGTCGCCCAAGGAACGAGCCGATGCTGCTTGGCGATTGACCTGCGAGGAGCAGGAGAATGACGGCTTCAGCTACAGCAAGAAGGAGTTGGCCGAGGCAACCGTGCGCCATGTGTGGCGAGTGGAGTGAAGGGCGAGGCGGTCATCGGTTTGCTTGCCCAGCACCTTGCGGCGGAAGCGTGTGAACCACTGAGACACAGCCGCAGCCTTCCCTGAAGCGCGTCTGATGGGCCATTCGGGGAATACTCTGCCGGATGCACCATGCGCTGCGATGCGGGCTTGCAGGAGCGCCTGAGCCTCACCCACAACGGGAATGAAGCGGCGGGCGTTCTTGGTCTTGCCTTCAGCGATGTAGAAGCCTGAGCCGTCCTTGCGGGCTTGATCTGTGGTGATGGTGGCGATTTCATCGGCGCGACAGCCTGTAGCGATAGCGAGGCGGATCAGATCGCCTTCCTTGCTGCCGCGTGTCGTGGCCCTCAGCAACGCGGCGCATTCGCTTGGCTGATAGTCCTCACGCCTCTGCTCGCCCCGGTTCTTGGTTCGGCGCAGCCCTCTGGTGAACTCCCAAGGGTTGGCTGTGTCCTTGTCCAAGTGGCCGCTTTCAAGGGCCCAAACCCACAACTGTTTGAGGAGGGTGGTGTTCTTCTCAATGGTCTTTGCGGAAAGGCCCTCTGGGCTGCGGTGACTGCGAACGGAGGGGAGGTAGACATCGCGGAAACGCCGCGCATCCTCGGGCGACACATCCTCCAGACAAGCGGTCTTCGCGTCATCCTTGAGGAATGCACGGAGGTGCTTAATCGCCGTGTCGAGGTTCATCACCGTGGTGCGCTTCAGCGGCGCATAGCCATAGGGGTTTCCCTCGCGCCGCGCTTCGACATATTGCGCATGGGCGTGATCAAGCGGGAAGCCTGTCCCGGTCGCCACGCGGGCGAAACGCTTCAACTCCTCTGGTGGGACGGCGTTGCGCTTGGCGGCGTCTTCCAGTTTGTCGTGCAGGATGAACTCAACCCCCACGTTGAAGGGATCGCCTTCTTCGATGGCTTCTTGGCGAGCGGCTTTCACCATTTCGCGCCATTCCAGCGCAGAGGTCAGCGTGAACACGTCGTTGTCGCGCAATCCATCCTGAAGCCTGCGGATGTCGCCCAGCGCGATGTCACGCAGCTTGCGGGCGTCTGTGAGGCGGCGGGTGCCTAGCCCTCTGGTGATCGCCTTGCGAAACGGTTTGCCATCCCAAGGGTTCGGAAGCCCAATCAACTCGGGCGGCGTATCCATCTTGAACACCCAGCTCGTGCCGGGGCCACGGGGTTGCTTGAGGTAGCGCATGTCCTCTTTCAGGGCCTTCTTGTTGTCTGGTTTGGACAACGAGCCTTCGGACATCTTTCCTGAAAACGTTTTCATTTCAACGATTTAGAGGAAGTGGCGGAGAGACAGGGATTCGAACCCTGGGTCGGCTCACACCGACAACGGTTTTCGAGACCGCCGCATTCGACCACTCTGCCACCTCTCCGCGTCAGGGGTCTTCTTGAGGCGGGGATTTATCCTGACCTTTCGGGGCTTGCAACCGGTTTTTTGAAGTTTTTTGACACGGTGCCGAAATGCGGGCGGGGAGGTGGGGTAAAACTTCGTGCCGCCGGGGG
>NZ_NRRD01000027.1 GCF_020023995.1 Rhodobacter sp. TJ_12
GTCTAGCAAGCCCATCCCCCCGCCGCCAAGCCTTGGGCACGCCGCTATAGATGCGCTCCGCCTCCGGCTGTCAAGCGGCGTGCCCAAGGCTTGGCGGCGGGGGGATGGGCTTGCTAGACCAGAGCAAAGGGAGAGTGCCGCCATGACCGACCCGCAAGATTTGTTGCGCGCCATGTTCGCTGCCGCCATCGGCGCGGCGCAGCCCGCGCAATGCCTGCCGCCCTTTTTGCCCATGCGGCCCGAAAAGGGGCGGCTGGTGGTGCTGGGCGCGGGCAAGGCCTCGGCGGAAATGGCGCGGGTGGCCGAAGCGCATTACGGCCCCCCCCTCGAAGGTCTGGTGGTGACCCGTTATGGTCATGCGGTGCCCTGTGCGGGGATCGAGGTGGTGGAGGCCGCGCATCCGGTGCCCGATGCCGCAGGCGAACGCGCCGCGCGGCGGATGCTGGCGTTGGCGCAGGATCTTGGCCCCGACGATACGGTTTTGTGCCTGATTTCGGGCGGCGGATCGGCGCTTTTGCCGTTGCCCGCGCCGGGGGTCAGCCTTGACGACAAGCAGGCGATCAACCGCGCGCTGTTGAAAAGCGGCGCGACGATTGCGGAAATGAACACCGTGCGCCGCCATCTGTCGGCGATCAAGGGCGGGCGGCTGGCGGCGGCCTGCGCGCCTGCGCGGGTCGTCACGCTGATGATTTCGGATGTGCCGGGCGATGATCCAAGCATCATCGCCTCTGGCCCCACGGTGGGCGATGCCACCACCTGTGCTGCCGCGCTGGAGGTGTTGACCCGTTATGCGATCGCGCTGCCCGAAGGTCTGTCCAAGGCGCTGAAAACGGGCACATTGGAAAGTGTCAAACCCGATGATCCGCGCCTTGCACGCAATGAAGCCCATCTGATTGCCACGCCCCAAGCCGCGCTTGAGGCGGCAGCGGATGTGGCGCGGCAGGCGGGGCTTGCGGCGCATATCTTAAGCGATGCGATCGAGGGAGAAGCGCGCGAGGTGGCGCGGGTGATGGCCGCGCTTGCACGTCAGGTCGTGCATCGCGGGCAACCCTTTGCGCGGCCCTGTGTTTTGCTGTCGGGCGGGGAGACCACTGTCAGCGTGCGCGGCACGGGGCGCGGCGGACGCAATGTGGAGTTTTTGCTCGCCCTTGCGCTGGCACTCGAGGGGCTGGCGGGCGTGCAGGCTGTGGCTGGCGATACCGATGGCGTCGATGGCGCGGAAGAGGTTGCGGGCGCGCGCATCGATCCCGATACCTTGGTCCGCGCCCATGCGTTGGGGCTGGCGCCGCGTGCGATGCTGGACGCCAATGACGCGCATGCGTTCTTCGCCGCCTTGGGCGCGCAGGTGATCACCGGGCCGACCCTGACCAATGTGAATGATTTTCGGGCGGTGCTGATTACCTGAGCGCCAAACCCGCGCTGCCGTTGGACAAAGCCGCTTGCGCGGCGTAGAGAGGAAGCACTGGCGGTCCGGCAGTTTCCTTTGCGCTGCGCCGCAGCAACATGGAGGCATGAGCGCGATGCGGGTAGTCGTTCTTGGAGGCGGTTTCGGCGGCATGTATACGGCCCGGGCGCTGCGACGCGCGCTGGGGCGCAAGGCCGAGATCGAGATCATCAACGCCGAGAACTATTTTGTCTTTCAGCCACTGTTGCCCGAAGTGGGCGCAGGCTCGATCACGCCCGCTCATGCCGTCTCGCCGCTGCGTTTCATTTTGAAGGGCGTGGCAATCCGCAAAGCGGTGGTCGACAGCGTTGATTTCACCCGCAAGGTTGTGACCGTCTTCCAAGGCATTCAGCGCCGCCCGACCGAGGTGCCCTATGACCATCTGGTGATCGCGCTGGGGCAAGGGGCCGATTTTTCGCGCATGCCGGGGCTGGAAGAACATGCGCTGAAAATGAAAACGCTCGAAGATGCGCGCCGCCTGCGCGAGCATGTGATCGAGCAATTGGAACATGCCCAGGTAACCGCCCTGCCCGATACCAAGCGTGGTGCGCTGACCTTTACCGTGGTGGGGGGCGGCTTTTCGGGTGTGGAAACCGTGGGCGAGATGAAGGAACTCATCGACCGCTCGTTGCCGTTTTATTCCAACATTGATCCGTCCGAAGTGCGGGTGCTTTTGGTCGAATATGCGCCGCGTATCTTGAATGAGATGCCGCAAGAGCTGGCCGATTACGCCAGCGCGCATCTGCAAAAGCATGGGATCGAACTGAAGCTGAAAACCGGTGTGAAAAGCTGCACCCATCGTCAGCTTGTTACCTCGGATGGCGAGGTGATCGACACCCGCACCATCGTGGCGACCATCGGCAATGCGCCGCTGCCGGTGATTACCCGGATGGGGCTGCCGATGGACAAGGGGCGGATCGTCGTTGACCGCAGCCTGAAGGTGCAGGGGCAAGACGCGGTTTGGGCGCTGGGCGATTGCGCCCTGATCCCGCTGAAAGAGGGCGCCACAGATCGGCATGATTTCGCGCCCCCCACCGCGCAATTCGCGGTGCGTGAGGCGAAGCGCGTGGCGAAGAACATTGCCGCCACGATCAAGGGTAAGACGCCGGGTATTTTTGCCTATTCCTCGCGCGGCTCGCTTGCTTCGCTGGGCGCCAAACGTGGCGTCGCAGATCTGATGGGGCGCTCGGTCACCGGCTTTCCGGCGTGGTTTGTCTGGCGCTCTTATTATCTGGCGCTGCTGCCGGGTCTGGGCACCAAGATCCGCGTGATGATAAACTGGACGCTGGATCTGATCGGCGCGCGTTCGCTGGTGCAGTTGCGCACCTATCGCAAACCGCCGATGCGCTATGTCTATTTCCGCGCGGGCGATCGGATTTACGAGGCGGGCGACCGCTCGGACGGGTTCTATACGGTGATTTCCGGCGCGGTCGAAATGGAACGCCCCGATCCCGAAACCGGGGAAATGAAAACCCGGATCATCGGCCCCGGCGATCATTTTGGCGAGCGGATCATTCTGGGCGCCACGCGGCGGCGCACCACGGTGCGCGCGAAAGAAGATACCAAGGTTTTGGTGATGAATCGCGCCGAATTCCTGATGCTGACCGAAGGGTTCGAGGCGTTTCGGGACTATTTCCGACCCTATATGGAAAAACATGACGTCGCCCTGCCGGACGACGCGCAGAAATCCGACAGCTAAGGATCAAAGCGCCCCGGTTAACTCGGGGCGTTTTCGATTTGCCGCGGTGATGCCGGATCAGGCTTGCCGGATGTGAGGATGGAACATATGATGAACATATGGTCTCCAAATCGCTTTCCGAAAAGCTTGCCATCCTGGCAGATGCTGCAAAATACGATGCCTCCTGCGCCTCATCCGGGGGCGAACGGCGCAACTCGCGCGATGGCAAAGGGCTTGGCTCCACCACCGGGGCGGGTATCTGTCACGCTTGGGCGCCGGACGGGCGCTGCATCTCGCTTTTGAAAATCCTGCTGACGAATTTCTGCATTTACGATTGTGCTTACTGCATCAATCGCGCCTCAAGCGGGGTGGAGCGCGCGCGCTTCACGGTCGAAGAGGTCGTGACGCTGACGTTGGAGTTTTACCGCCGCAACTATATCGAGGGGCTGTTTCTATCTTCGGGGATCATCCGCTCCCCCGATGACACCATGGCAGAGATGGTGCGGGTCGCGCGCACCCTGCGCGAGCGCGAGCAGTTTCGGGGCTATATCCATTTGAAAACCATTCCCGATGCCGCGCCTGATTTACTGGCCGAGGCGGGGAAATGGGCAGATCGTTTGTCGATCAATGTGGAATTGCCCACAGAGACGTGGCTGAGCAAGCTGGCGCCGGAAAAGTCGGTGCGCACGATCCACGGCGCAATGGCCGAGGTCAAGGCGCGCGGCGAGGCCGCGAAAGACCGCACGGCACGCGGCACCCGCGCGCCGCGTTTCGCGCCTGCCGGGCAATCGACGCAGATGATCATCGGCGCCGATCCGGCGAGTGATGGGGAAATCTTGCATCGTTCGGCCCGGCTTTATGGCGAGTACGCCTTGCGCCGGGTCTATTATTCGGCCTTTTCGCCGATCCCCGATGCGTCAAAAATGCTGCCCTTGGTGCGCCCGCCCTTGGTGCGCGAACACAGGCTGTATCAGGCCGACTGGCTGATGCGGAATTACGGCTTTGCGGCGCCAGAAATTGCTGCGCCGGGCAAAAACCTTGATCTGGAGATCGATCCGAAACTGGCTTGGGCTTTGGCCAATCGGCAGCACTTTCCGCTGGATGTGAACCGCGCCCCGCGCGAGATGCTGCTGCGCGTGCCGGGCATCGGCCCCCGCAGCGTGGAGCGGATATTGAAAGCCCGGCGCTATCGCACGTTGCGCTATGAGGATTTGGCTGCGATTGGCTGCGTAATCCGCCATGCCGAGCCGTTTATTACCCTGCCCGGTTGGTCGCCACGCGGTCTGCCCGATGATGCCAACCTGCGCGCGCGCTTCGCCCCGCCGCCAGAGCAACTGAGCCTTTTCTGATGCAGATCGTGCTGCCCCGCATTGGCACCGTGGCGGCATGGCGCGCCGAAGCGCGCCGCTTGGCGGCGGCGGGCGTGGCGCCCGAAACCGTGATCTGGTCGGTGGGCGGTGCCGCGCCCGATCTTTTTGCCACTGCGCCGCCTGTTGCGGCATCTTCGGTCACGCTTACATTGCCGCGTGCCGCCGTTGATGGGCTTGAAACCGCGCTGATGCATGCCGAGCCGGAGCGTTTTGCCCGCGCCTATGCGCTGGTGTTGCGGCTGGCGCGGCGGCAGGTCCGTTGGGGCGACCGATCCGACCCGATGATGCGCCGCGTGCTTGACCAAGAAAAAGCCGTGCGGCGCGACATTCACAAGATGCATGCCTTTGTGCGCTTTCGCGAGGTCACGCCACCGGGCGCGAACCGGCGCGCCTTTGCCGCGTGGTTTGAGCCCGATCATCACATTGTGGAAGCCGCCGCGCCGTTCTTTGCGCGCCGCTTTGGCGATATGGATTGGTTGATTGCCACGCCCACGCTGACCGCGCGCTTTGAATGTGGCGAGATGCAGATTTCCGAAACGACCGAGTCCAAGCCGCCCCCCGCCGATGCGACCGAGCATCTGTGGCGGGTCTATTTCGCCAATATCTTCAACCCGGCGCGGCTGATGGTGCAGGCGATGCAATCCAATATGCCGCGCAAATATTGGAAGAACCTGCCCGAGGCGGATTTGATCCCCGATCTGATCCGCAGCGCGCCCGCGCGGGTGATGGCGATGCAAGAAGCCGAGGCCCGCGCCCCCGATCCGCGTCTGCAAAAGCGAATGCGGGCGATTGCGGCGCAACGGAGCAAGGGTTAGCGGCGCGCCAAGAATGTCTCGAATGCTTTCAAAGTCACGTCAGAGACGTGATGCTCCAGCCCCTCGGCATCGATTTCCGCAGTCTCCTGTGGCACGCCCACCGCGACCAGCAAATCCACCACGACCCGATGGCGCATCCGCACCCGCGCCGCCAAGGCGGCCCCTTGCTCGGTCAGGAAAACCCCGCGATAGGGGCGTGACACCGCTAGCCCCTCGCGTTTTAGCCGCGCCACCGCTTTGGTCGCGGTGGGGTGGGTGACCCCCATCCGCGCGGCTATATCGGTGATCCGCGCCTCGCCCAATTCCTGGGCCAGATCGTCGATCATCTCGGCATAATCTTCCAACACCGCCATGCTTTGCGCCGCCCGCGCTTGGGTAAAGCGTTCCGGCGTGGGGCATTGTCCCCCGTCTGCGGTGTCTTCGGTCATGTGCCGTCCTCCCGCGGTGGTTTTCGCAGTTTCACAGGGGTTTTGCAAATCGTTCACAGACCTGCGTTTCAATGCCATTTGACAGAAATGTAGCCAAGGCTATAAATCAAGGTCAAGTCAACGAGAGTGCCGCGATGCAGAATGACCGTTCCATGACCGGGCGCGCCCGGGCCACCATGTCTGCCGTCATCAGCGGCGAGCGGCGCGGGCCTTTGGCGATGCTCGCCTTTGTTGGCCCCGCAGTGATCGCCTCGGTCGCGTATATGGACCCGGGCAATTACGCGACGAATATCCAAGCGGGCGCGGGCTACGGCTATGCGTTGTTGTGGGTCGTCTTGATGGCCAACCTGATCGCGATGCTGTTTCAGGCGCTGTCGGCGCGGCTGGGCATTGTGACGGGGCGCAATTTGGCGGAACTGAGCCGCGATCACCTGCCGCGCCCGTTGGTCTATGTGATGTGGTTCGTCTCGGAAATTGCCGCCATGGCCACCGATTTGGCCGAATTTCTGGGCGGAGCCATTGGCTTGTCGCTGCTTTTGGGCATTCCGCTGATCTGGGGTATGGTGATCACGGCGATCATCACCTATGCGATTTTGCTGATGGAGGCGCGCGGGTTTCGCCCGATGGAAATTGCCATTGGCGCGTTGGTGGGCCTGATCGGCCTGTGTTATCTGGCCGAAATCCTGATTGCACCGGTCGATTGGACGGCGGCGGGTCTTGGCCTTGTGACCCCCGATTTGCCCGATGCGGGGGCGTTGACGATTGCGGTGGGGATCATTGGCGCGACCGTCATGCCCCATGCGATCTTTCTACACTCGGGCCTGACGCAGGGCCGCGCCGTTTTGCGCAATGATGACGAGCGCCGCCGGGTGCTGCGGATCTCCAATATCGAGGTGATCGTGGCACTGGCGGTGGCGGGCATGATCAACATGGCAATGGTGATCATGGCGGCGTCGGCGTTCCACCGAGGTCATGCCGAAGTGGCCGAGATTGAAACTGCCTACCATATGCTGACGCCGCTTTTGGGCGCCGCTGCTGCGGGGGCGTTTTTGATCTCGCTCATCGCCTCGGGGATTTCCTCCTCGGTGGTCGGGACGATGGCGGGGCAGTTGATCATGCAGGGCTTCTTGCGGATCACCATCCCGCTTTGGCTGCGCCGTGCCATCACCATGCTGCCCGCCTTTGTCGTGGTGGCGCTGGGGGCGAATGCGACCGAGGCGCTGGTGATGAGCCAGGTCATCCTGTCCATTGCACTGCCGGTGCCGATGCTGGCGCTGCTGTGGCTTATTCGCAAACCCGAGGTGATGGGCGATTTCGTGCCGCGTCAGGTAACACAGGCGCTTGCGGGGCTCGGGGCCTTGGTCGTGTTGGGGCTGAACTTCGTGCTGCTGGCGGGCGCTTTCGGGATGGCGATTCCATTCCTTGCCTAAGGCGCCCCGCTCTTGCACCTGTGCGGCAAGCTTGTAAGGCTCGTGCAAAACGGAGGGCAGTATGGCCAAGATGATCCATTCGATGATCCGCGTGCGCGACGAGGCGCGATCATTGGCGTTTTACGAAACCGCCTTCGGGCTGAAGGTCGCTGACCGGCTTGATTTTCCCGACTTCACCTTGATTTACCTCTCGAATGACGAAGGCAGCTTCGAGTTAGAACTGACGGTGAACAAAGGGCGCGATGCCGCTTACGATCTGGGCGATGGCTATGGCCATCTGGCGGTATCGGTGCCCGATGTCGCGGCGGAACATGCACGGCTAGAGGCAGCGGGGCTCGCGCCGCGCAAGATCGTCGATTTTGCGCCTGCGGGCACGGTGATCGCGCGGTTCTTCTTCATTGCCGATCCGGATGGGTACCAGATCGAGGTGCTCGAAAGGGGCGGGCGCTATCTTTGATCTGTCGCGGGGCAAGCTGGCGCGCTCTTTGCTGCTTTCTTGTGGGGAGGGCGGACAGTCCGGCATTTTGCCGAAACTGTCGCTGAACTGACAGAATGCATGCCGGCGCTGTCGCAAAAACGACGGCTAGGCAAAAGACAGACAGGACTATGAAGATGAACGACGAGACGCCCGACCGTTACGTAACCTTCCTCGGCCTTGATTGCGATGCCAAGGCGGACAAGCTTTACAAGATGCTGCAAGCCCGGATGGCGGGAAATGACTCGCCTTGG
The DNA here is from genome assembly GCF_020023995.1 of Rhodobacter sp. TJ_12. Lineage (GTDB taxonomy): Bacteria > Pseudomonadota > Alphaproteobacteria > Rhodobacterales > Rhodobacteraceae > Rhodobacter. The sequence continues at coordinate 7,895 of NZ_NRRD01000027.1, forward strand.
GTGGGCTATTTCGAAAAGAAATTGGCCGAAAATACGCGCATGGGCCACGATATGCTGCGGTTCGTGGGCGCGCAGGTGAATGCGCTGATGAGCTTCTTCGAGGAAGAAGAAGATGAAGAGGCGCTCGTGCTGTTGCACCACCTCGAATATCACTGCTGCTAATCCGCGTCTTTCGCCCCGCTGGCGCGGGGCGACCCGCCGGGGGCTTTGCCCCCGGACCCCCAAGAACCTTGTGCCATAGCGGCGCTCTCTTGGCGAACCGTCGGCGTTTGCACGCCGGGCTTTCCTTCGACTTTGAAAAATATCCCGGGGGTGCGGGGGCAGCGCCCCCGCCGGGTCGCTTCGGCGAGGCCGAAGCGAAATGCCTTCGTCTGATGCCCCCAACGGCCCAAAAGAAAAAGGCCGCCCAAAGGCGGCCTTTTGCATAGGTCATGAAGAACCGGATCAGTTCTTCGCGTAGAATTCGACCACGAGGTTCGGTTCCATTTGCACCGGATAGGGCACATCGCTCAGGCCCGGGGTGCGCGTGAAGGTCGCGGTCATCTTGTTGTGGTCGACTTCGAGGTAATCCGGCACGTCGCGCTCGGCCGATTGCACGGCTTCCAGCACGATGGCGAGTTGCTTCGAACGGTCACGAACGGCGATCACATCGCCTTCTTTGACACGGTAGGAGCCGATGTTGACGCGTTTGCCGTTCACGGTGACGTGGCCGTGGTTCACGAATTGACGCGCGGCGAACACGGTCGGCACGAATTTCGCGCGATAGACGATCGCGTCGAGGCGGCGCTCGAGCAGACCGATCAGGTTTTCACCGGTGTCGCCCTTCACACGCTCGGCTTCGGCGTAGATGCGGCGGAATTGTTTCTCGGTCAGATCGCCGTAATAGCCTTTGAGCTTTTGCTTGGCGCGCAGCTGGGTGCCGAAGTCCGACATTTTGCCTTTGCGGCGCTGACCATGTTGGCCCGGGCCGTAATCGCGGCGGTTGAGCGGCGACTTGGCGCGGCCCCAGATGTTTTCGCCCATGCGGCGGTCGATTTTGTACTTGGCAGCGGTGCGTTTGGTCATCGCTGATCTCCTTCTTATGTTACGAAGGGCGTTGTCCTTTCCCGCAGCCTTATCCGCAAAGCCTTGGGCGACAGGCTTCCCCTTGCGGGGTCCACCAACACCAATGAAAGGCCCGGCAGCTTTCGCCACCGGGATGGGCGGCTTATACAGGGCGGGGGCGGGGAGTCAACGTTGGGGCAGGGGAAAATTGGCCGCTTAGGGCAAAATCTCCACCACATGGGTCTGATGGCCCAAAGGGCGGCCTTCCCGGCCCAAGGTCACCTCGGCGCGGTAAAGGCCGGGGGCAAAGCCGCCTTCGGGTGCGCGCTTGCCACCATAGCGCAAAAACAGCGCCAGCGGCTTTTCCAGAACCGTCTGATGATCGTAAGCAAAGCCCCCCGGCCCTGTGATATGCAAGGTCATGGTATCGCCTTGGCGGCTGTCAAACCCGTAGGTCCACAGCACCAGCGCGGGGGCATCGCGGGGCAAGGTCGCGGGGCTTTCGTCGCCCTCCTTTACCGCCGCATAATCGGGGGGGCCGCTGGTGAGGCCCGCACGCAAAAGCCCGCCGCCCACATAGGCGATGGGCGTTTTCCATAGCCCGTCCGTGGGCGGGGCATCGCAGCTTTTCGAGGCTGCGGGAAGGAACGGGTCCAGCTCTTGCCCCGCATGGCGCACCGACAGATGCAGATGCGGGAATTCGGCCAAGCCCGACATTCCGATCAACCCCAAGGGGGCGCCCGCTGCAACCTCTTGGCCGACGGTCACCGAAACCGAGCCTTGCCGCAAATGGCAATATTGCGTTTGCCAGCCATCGGCATGGTCAATCACCACGCCATTGCCGCATTCTTTGCCCTGAACGCTTTGACCAGACAGATAGGCGCCATCGGTTTCGCCATCGCGCAGGCCGCGCACGCGTCCCGGCGCCGCGGCCAAAACGGCAACACCCGCCCGCATTGCTGCGCGGGTGGGCAGGGCGAAATCGGTGCCGTCATGGCCATCATAACTTGCCGTGCCGCAGGCAAAATCCCGCACGCCCGGCCCCGGATCGCGGTCTACATAATGTTGAATGTAGCAGGTGTCGCCCAACACACAGTCGACCGGTTGTTCTAGGGCAAAGGCCTGTGCTGCTCCGGGCAAAAGCGCCAGCGCCAAGGCCGCAAAAAGCCCCCGGCCCGGTATGCCGGGACGGGGGCGGATTGGAGGGCATAGGCGCCCGAGACCCGGGAGCCCACGCATCCCTTAGTCAGCAGGCAGAAGCCGCGGTTTGGAGCCGGAAAGGCGCGGCTTGCCGGGTTCTTCGACGTTGAGAACGATCGCATCGTCCTGCACGCCCACCTTGACCACGCCGCCTTTCATCAAGCGACCAAACAGAAGTTCTTCGGCGAGCGGCTTTTTGATGTGTTCTTGGATCACGCGGCCCAGCGGACGCGCGCCCATCTTGTCATCATAGCCTTTCTCGGCCAGCCAGTTGGCGGCTTCCGGCGTCAGCTCGATATGCACATTGCGGTCAATGAGCTGCGCTTCCAGTTGCAGCACGAATTTATCGACCACTTGCAAGATCGTGTCACGCGGTAGCGGTGCGAAGCTGACCACCGCATCCAGACGGTTGCGGAATTCCGGCGTGAAGGTGCGCTCGATCGCGGCGGTGTCTTCGCCCTCGCGACGCTCGCGCCCAAAGCCAATGGCCGCTTTCGCCATATCCGAGGCCCCCGCATTCGAGGTCATGATCAAGATCACATTGCGGAAATCCACCTGACGGCCGTTGTGATCGGTCAGCTTGCCGTGGTCCATCACCTGCAACAGGATGTTGAACACATCGGGGTGGGCTTTCTCGATTTCGTCCAGCAGCAGCACGCAATGCGGTTGTTGATCGACGCCATCGGTCAAAAGACCGCCTTGGTCGAAGCCAACATAGCCCGGAGGGGCGCCGATCAGACGGCTGACCGCGTGTTTCTCCATGTATTCCGACATGTCGAAGCGCAGCAGTTCGACCCCAAGCGTATTGGCCAGTTGCTTCGCCACCTCGGTTTTGCCGACGCCGGTGGGACCCGCAAAGAGGTAGTTGCCAATCGGCTTTTCGGGTTCGCGCAGACCGGCCCGGGCCAGCTTGATCGCCGATGCCAGCGCATCGATGGCTTTGTCTTGACCAAAGACCACCCGTTTGAGCGATTTTTCCAAATCGCGCAGGATCGCGGCGTCGTCTTTCGAGACGTTTTTCGGCGGGATGCGGGCGATCTTGGCCACCACGGCCTCGATTTCCTTGGCGCCGAGCGTCTTGCGCCGCTTGCTGTCGGGCAGCAGATGCTGCGCCGCGCCCGCCTCATCGATCACATCGATGGCTTTATCGGGCAGCTTGCGGTCATGAATATAGCGCGACGACAGTTCCACCGCCGCCTTGATGGCGTCGTTGGTGTAGCGCACTTCGTGATGTTGCTCGAAATAGGGTTTGAGCCCCATCAAGATCTTGATGCTATCGGGCACCGAAGGTTCGTTCACATCGATCTTCTGGAACCGGCGCGACAGGGCGCGGTCTTTCTCAAAATGCTGACGGAACTCCTTATAGGTGGTGGAGCCCATGGTGCGCAGCTTGCCGCCTTGCAGGGCGGGCTTGAGCAGGTTCGACGCATCCATCGCCCCGCCCGAGGTCGCACCCGCGCCGATCACGGTGTGGATCTCGTCGATGAACAAGATCGCGTCGGGGTGATCTTCCAGCTCTTTCACCACGGCTTTGAGACGTTCCTCAAAGTCGCCGCGGTAGCGGGTGCCTGCGAGCAGTGCGCCCATATCGAGCGAATAGATCGTGGCATGGGACAAGATCTCAGGCGTTTCGCCACGGGTGATCTTCAGCGCCAGGCCTTCCGCAATGGCGGTTTTGCCCACGCCCGGATCACCCACCAAAAGCGGGTTGTTTTTGCGGCGGCGGCACAGCACCTGAATGCAGCGCTCAACTTCCTCGCCCCGGCCAATCAGCGGGTCGATATCGCCCTTTTGCGATTTCTGGTTCAGGTTCACGCAATATTTGCCAAGCGCGGATTCCTTCGCCTCGCCCGGTTGGGCGGCTTCGGCTTTCGCCTCGTCCTCGGCGCCGATCACCGGGCGCGCTTCGCCAAATTCCGGGTCTTTGGCCACGCCATGGGCGATGAAATTCACCGCATCATAGCGCGTCATATCCTGTTCTTGCAGGAAGAAGGCGGCGTTCGATTCCCGTTCAGCGAAGATCGCGACAAGGACATTGGCCCCCGTCACCTCGGTCCGGCCCGAGCTTTGCACGTGGATCGCCGCGCGCTGGATCACCCTTTGGAAGGCGGCGGTCGGAACGGCCTCCGAGCCTTCCACCTCGGTGATCAGCGTCGACAGATCGTCGTCGATAAATTCGGTGAGTGTCTGGCGCAGCTCGTCCATATCCACGCCGCAAGCGCGCATGACGCGACTTGCATCGGGTTCGTCAAGCAGCGCGAGAAGCAGGTGTTCGAGCGTCGCCAGTTCGTGTTTGCGGGTGTTGGCAAGGGCCAAAGCCGCGTGAATTGCTTGTTCGAGCGTAGTCGAAAACGAAGGCATCCGGCGCTCCTTTCCTGGGGTAAACCGATCCTGGCGTCACAAGGTTAAGTTTCGGTGGATTTTGCCGCGCTTCAAGTCCTGGGCGCGCTTTTTTCTGTCTGCGTGCAAACTCTGTTGCAATTGTGATCGATTGCGATGGTTTACGCCCGCGATTGTGGCGTCTGCGAGGATGAGGGGCCGGTTTCGGCAGGTGCGGGGGCCGCAAAGCCCGGCGCGCGGCTGGTCAAAGCGGCCACCAGATCGGCGCGACCGACCATGCCGACAAGCCGACCGCCCTCCAAAACCGGCACGGGGGGCGCGCCCGGCACGGCGAAGCGGCTTAACAAGGCTGCCAGCGGCAGATCGGCGGAAACCGGATGCGGCAGCGGGTCCATCAATTCGGCGGCTTGCGGTTCGAGCGCGCGCAAGCTGCGCGCAGGCACGCCAAAACCGGCCTCTAATGCCTCGATGATCCGGTTTTGATCCAAAAGGCCCAGCAAGCTGCCTTCGCTATCGGCCACAGCCAGCACCCGCACCCGCGCAGCGCGCATCCGGGCGATGACTTCGCGCAGCGGCAGTTCCGGGCCGACGGTAATCGCCGGATGCATGATGGCGCGGGCAGGCATTCTGGCCAAAAGTGCCTGCGCCGAGCGGGCCGCCACCGCCTCGGTTAACCGTTCCAGATCGGCAGGGGCGATGTTGGTGGATTGACGAAACTCCAGCAGCACCGATTCCAGCGCATCTTCATCCAACCCGGTGGCAAGGTTCGGCGCCTCGGGGATGCGCGGCAGCTTGTTCGGGTAACGCTGTTTGAAAAGACGATGCCAGAGCAGCGCCAAAAGGATCAGCGCGGCCATCAAACCGCCCACCGGAAAGAGCGGAAACAGCGGATGCACCGGCTGGCCTGCCTCGGCCTCAAGCACGACAAACAGCGCGACCCCGGCGGCGGGCGGGTGCAGCGCGCGCAAGACCATCATGCCAAAAACCGCGGCCGCCAGCGCCGTGCCTGCGGCGAAAGGGTAGGGGACGAAGGTGGTGGCCGCCACCGCCGCCTCGGCCGAGACCACCATTCCCATGAACGCCGACCATGGCTGTGCCAAGGGCGAATTGGGTATGGCGAAAATCAAAACGGCGGAAGAGGCGATCCCCGAAACCAGAAAAATCCCGTTCGCGCGATCCCCATGCAGGGCGATCATCGCGACATCGGCCAGCGCCATCGCCAGCCCGACGCCAATGGCCGGTCGCACGATCTCGATCAGCGGGCGCCGCCCCATGGCCGGACCAAATGCCCCAAGGCGGCGGACAAGACGATGCAAGAGCGTTCCCTGCGCCACCGCTTAGAACCGGTCCTTGCGCGCCCGTGCCTCGGTAAAGACGGTCAAGGGGCTGGTCCCTTCGGGCAAGCCAAGCGCGGCGCAAAGCGCCGGATCGGCGCCGCGCAAGAACGGGTTGGTGTTCAGTTCTTCGGCCAGCGCGACCGGCAGGGTCGGTTTGCCTTCGGCGCGCAACGCTTCGCACCGCGCCATGCGTTGCAAAAGCGTGGGATGCTCTGGCTCAAGGCTCAGTGCAAAGCGCCCATTGGCAAGTGTATATTCATGCCCTGAGCAGATCCGGGTTTCGCGTGGCAGCGCGGCAAAACGGGTAAGTGTTTCATGCATCTGCGCGGGGCTGCCCTCAAACAGCCGCCCGCAGCCCCAGCTCATCAGACTGTCGCCCGAGAACAACAGCCCCGCGCCGGGCAGATGATAGGCGACATGGCCGATCGTATGGCCATCGGCGGGCATCACGAACACCTCTTCGGTGCCCAGTTGCAGCACTTCGCCGGGCCGCACCGGATGATCGAGCGACGGCAGACGGTGGGCATCGGCCATTGCGCCCACAATCTTTGCCCCGGTTGCCTGCGCCAAGGCTTCGGCCCCGGCGATGTGATCGCCATGGTGATGGGTCAGCAGAATATGGTGTAACTGCCAGCCGCGCTCCGCCAGCACCCGCATCAGCGGTGCGGCCTCGGGCACATCGACGGCCACCGTGGTATCGGTACCGGTGTCGCGCCACAGATAGGCGTAATTGTCGGTCAGGCAGGGAATTGTCAGAAGTTCGAGGGTCATGGCGTTTTGCATCACTTGCGCTATCCTGTGTAAGCTACGCCCAAGGAAGGCAAAACTGCAATGCATCTCGACGTGCTCGACCTGCGGGAATTCTATTATCGCACCCAATTGGGCCGCGCGGCACAGAAATCCGTGCGCGACAAAGTGGTGGAACTGTGGCCCGCAAGCCCCAGCGGCATGGCGGGGCAGACGGTGGCGGGCTTCGGCTTTGCCGTTCCCTTGTTGCGCCCCTACCTGCCCTGCGCGCGCCGGGTCATCGGCTTGATGCCCGCGCCGCAAGGCGTGATGCCTTGGCCTGCGGGCGAACCCAATGTGTCCGTTTTGTGCGATGAGACCCGCTGGCCGCTGGAAACCGGGATGGTGGACCGGCTGGTGGTGTTGCACGGGCTGGAAGTGTCAGATCACCCCGATGCGTTGTTAGAGGAATGCTGGCGTGTGCTGGGCCCCGGCGGGCGGGCGCTGTTCATTGTGCCCAACCGCGCCGGGCTTTGGGCGCCGCAAGAAACCACGCCTTTCGGATTCGGCCGTCCCTATACGCCGGGGCAGCTGGATGCGCAGGCGCGTCGCGCAGGTTTCGTGCCAGAACGCCAGACCGCCGCGCTTTACATCCCCCCCTCGCAGCGACGGTTCTGGCTGCGTTCGTCGGAAATGTGGGAAGGTGTAGGCCGCCGCGCCGCGGGTGTTTTGGCGGCGGGGGTGCTGATCTTGGAGGTTTCCAAGCAGGTCCATGCCCCGCGCCGTCCCGGTCTGGGCGCGGCGGTGCGCAAGCCCCTTTCGATCCTTGAGGGCAGCCCAAAACCGGTTGCGGGCCGGGTCTAGCCCCGCAAAGAGAGAATCGCTTTTTTCCCGGCCTGCCCGAAATTCGTGCGTCGGTGCCGAAGCTTGCGCCCGTTTGGGCGCGCGCAGGCCCCCCCGTTGCGGGGCTTGGCGCTAACAGTCGCGACCTTGGCCTGAAATGTGCCCGATGCATTCACATTCTGTATGCCAAGACGGTTGCGAGGGTCACATTGCTCTGCTAATGCCAAGCCCGAATGTGGCGCGTGCTCGGGAGACTTGCGCGTTCCAGGGGGGCCTCTGCCCCGGTGGCACCACTGCCTGCCGGGGTGCGGAGGCAAAAGCATCGGAAGGGTGGACGTGTCCGAACCAGCTTCGATTTCTGCATCCATTGCCGGGCGTTATGCCACGGCCATTTTCGACCTTGCGCAGGAGGCGGGCGGGCTTGACGCTTTGTCGAGCGACGTCGACGCGTTGCGTGACGCGCTCAATAGTTCGAGCGACCTGCGCGATCTGATCGCGTCGCCGATCTATACCCGCGCCCAGCAAGAGGCGGCGATTGCCGCGCTTGGCGCGAAGATGTCGCTGTCGGCGCCGCTGGCCAACGGTCTGAAACTGATGGCGCAAAAGCGTCGCTTGTTCGCGTTGCCGCAGCTTCTTAAAGGGCTGGCCGACGCCATTGCCGAGGCGAAAGGCGAAATGACCGCCGATGTCACCTCGGCTACCGAATTGAGCGAAGCGCAGGCGGGCAAGCTGGCCGCCACGCTCGCCAAGCAGACGGGTAAAACCGTCAAACTCAACGTCGCTGTCGATGAAAGCCTCATCGGTGGCATGATCGTCAAGCTGGGTTCGCGCATGATCGATAGCTCGGTCAAAGCCAAACTCGCTTCCCTTCAGAACGCCATGAAAGAGGTTGGATAATGGGCATCCAGGCTGCTGAAATCTCTGCAATCCTTAAGGAGCAGATCAAGAACTTCGGGCAGGATGCCCAGGTTGCCGAAGTGGGCCGCGTGCTCTCGGTTGGTGACGGCATCGCGCGCGTGCACGGGTTGGACAATGTCCAAGCCGGTGAAATGGTCGAATTCCCCGGCGGTATCCGGGGCATGGCGCTGAACCTCGAAATCGACAACGTCGGTATCGTTATCTTCGGTTCGGACCGCGACATTAAAGAAGGCGACACCGTCAAGCGCACCAACGCCATCGTGGACGTGCCCGCCGGTGAAGGCCTGCTGGGCCGCGTCGTCGACGCGCTTGGCAACCCGATCGACGGCAAAGGCGCGATCGAAGGCAAAGAGCGTCGCGTGGCCGACGTGAAAGCCCCGGGCATCATCCCGCGCAAATCGGTGCATGAACCGATGGCGACCGGCCTGAAATCGGTCGACGCGATGATCCCGATCGGCCGTGGCCAGCGCGAGCTGATCATCGGTGACCGTCAAACCGGGAAAACCGCGATCGCGCTCGACACGATCCTGAACCAGAAGTCGTATAACGACGCCAACCCGAACAACAAGCTGCACTGCTTCTATGTTGCCGTTGGCCAAAAGCGTTCGACCGTTGCGCAGCTGGTGAAGAAACTCGAAGAAGCTGGCGCGATGGAATACACCACCGTTGTGGCCGCGACCGCTTCGGACCCGGCGCCGATGCAGTTCCTCGCCCCCTATTCGGCGACCGCGATGGCGGAATACTTCCGCGACAACGGCATGCACGCGCTGATCATCTATGATGACCTGTCGAAACAGGCCGTTGCCTACCGTCAGATGTCGCTGCTGCTGCGCCGTCCGCCGGGGCGTGAAGCTTACCCGGGCGACGTGTTCTACCTGCATAGCCGCCTGCTGGAGCGTTCGGCGAAGCTGAACGAAGATTTCGGCTCGGGCTCGCTCACCGCGCTTCCGGTTATCGAAACCCAAGGCGGCGACGTGTCGGCGTTCATTCCGACCAACGTGATCTCGATCACCGACGGTCAGATCTTCTTGGAAACCGAACTCTTCTACCAAGGCATCCGTCCGGCCGTGAACACCGGTCTGTCGGTGTCGCGTGTGGGCTCGTCGGCGCAAACCAACTCGATGAAATCGGTGGCTGGCCCGGTGAAACTGGAACTGGCGCAATACCGCGAAATGGCGGCCTTCGCGCAGTTCGGGTCGGACCTCGACGCCGCGACGCAAAAGCTGCTCAACCGCGGTGCGCGTTTGACCGAGCTGATGAAGCAGTCGCAATACTCGCCGCTCACCAATGCTGAAATCGTGGCCGTTATCTTCGCGGGCACCAACGGCTTCCTTGACGCCGTTCCGGTGAAAGAAGTCGGCCGCTTCGAACAAGGCCTGCTGGCCTACCTGCGGTCTTCGCGCAAAGACATCCTCGACTGGCTCACCAACGAGGATCCGAAGATCAAGGGCGATGCCGAAACCAAGCTGAAGTCCGCGATCGAAGAATTCGCCAAGACTTTCGCTTGATTGGCCTGAAAGGACAGGGACATGCCCAGCCTTAAGGACCTTAAAAACCGGATCACGAGTGTGAAGAACACTCGTAAGATCACGAAAGCGATGCAGATGGTCGCGGCGGCGAAACTTCGCCGCGCCCAAGAAAGCGCTGAAGCCGCTCGGCCCTATGCCGAGAAGATGTCGGCCGTTCTGTCGAGCCTTGCCACTGCGGTGGGCTCGACCGAAGGGGCGCCGCGCCTTCTGGCCGGCACCGGGTCTGACACGGTCCAGCTTCTGGTCGTTATGACCGGTGAGCGTGGCCTGTGCGGCGGCTTCAACGCCAATATCGCAAAGCTCGCACGTACGCGGGCCAATGAACTCCTGGCCGAAGGCAAGACGGTGAAAATTCTCACCGTCGGCAAAAAGGGCCGCGACGCGCTGCGCCGTGACCTGGGTCAGTATTTCATCGGCCACGTCGATCTGAGCGAAGTGAAGAAGCTCACCTACGCCAACGCGCAGGAGATCGCCGACGACATTCTGGGCCGCTTCGATGCGGGCGAATTCGATGTCGCCACGATCTTCTACTCGGTCTTCGAAAGTGTGATCTCGCAAAAGCCGACGGCTCAGCAGATCGTGCCCGCCGAGATCGAAACCGACGCGTCTGGGACTTCGACGGTCTATGACTACGAGCCCGGCGATCAGGAAATCCTCGCGGCGCTTCTTCCGCGCGGTGTGGCCACGGCGATCTTTGCCGCGCTTCTGGAAAACAACGCCTCGTTCAACGGGGCCCAGATGTCGGCAATGGACAACGCCACCCGCAACGCTGGCGAAATGATCGACAAGCTGACGGTCGAGTATAACCGCTCGCGTCAGGCCGCCATCACCAAAGAGCTTATCGAAATCATCTCGGGCGCCGAGGCGCTCTGACGGAACCGGAGATAGAAACAAATGGCAAGCAAAGGCAAAGTGACCCAGGTCATCGGCGCCGTCGTCGACGTGCAGTTCGAAGACGGCCTCCCGGCGATTCTGAACGCCCTTGAAACCACCAACAACGGCAAGCGCCTCGTGCTGGAAGTTGCCCAGCATCTTGGGGAAAACACCGTCCGCACCATCGCGATGGATGCCTCCGAAGGCCTCGTGCGTGGTGCCGAAGTGACCGACACCGGTGCGCCGATCACCGTTCCGGTGGGCAACGCCACGCTGGGCCGCATCATGAACGTCATCGGCGAGCCGGTGGACGAAAAAGGCGATGTGGCGAAAACCGAAGCCCGTGCGATCCACCAACCCGCCCCGGATTTCGCGGCGCAGTCGACCGAAAGCACGATCCTCGTGACCGGCATCAAGGTCATCGACCTGCTCGCCCCCTATTCCAAAGGCGGTAAAATCGGCCTGTTCGGTGGCGCCGGCGTGGGCAAAACCGTTCTGATCATGGAACTGATCAACAACATCGCCAAAGTGCACTCGGGCTTCTCGGTGTTCGCGGGTGTTGGCGAGCGGACCCGTGAGGGGAACGACCTTTATCACGAAATGATCGAATCGGGTGTTATCAACCTCGATAACCTCGAAGAATCGAAAGTGGCACTGGTCTATGGCCAGATGAACGAGCCTCCGGGGGCGCGTGCCCGCGTGGCGCTGACCGGCCTGACGCTGGCCGAGCAGTTCCGCGACCAGTCGGGGACCGACGTTCTGTTCTTCGTCGACAACATCTTCCGCTTCACTCAAGCGGGTTCGGAAGTGTCGGCGCTTCTCGGCCGTATCCCGTCGGCCGTGGGCTACCAGCCGACGCTGGCGACCGACATGGGCGCGCTGCAAGAACGCATCACCTCGACCAAAGCCGGTTCGATTACCTCGGTGCAGGCCATCTACGTGCCGGCCGACGACTTGACCGACCCCGCGCCGGCCACCTCGTTTGCCCACCTTGACGCCACCACCGTGTTGTCGCGTGCGATCTCGGAACTCGGCATCTACCCGGCGGTTGACCCGCTCGACTCGACCTCGCGGATCCTTGACCCGCAAATCGTCGGTGAAGAGCACTATCAAGTGGCGCGTGACGTGCAGGGCATGCTGCAACGCTACAAGTCGCTGCAAGACATCATCGCGATTCTCGGCATGGACGAACTGAGCGAAGAAGACAAACTGACCGTGGCCCGTGCCCGGAAAATTCAGCGCTTCTTGTCGCAACCGTTCGACGTGGCGAAAGTGTTCACCGGTTCGGACGGCGTTCAGGTGCCGCTCGAAGACACCATCAAGTCGTTCAAGGCTGTGGTGGCGGGCGAATACGACCACCTGCCGGAAGCGGCCTTCTACATGGTCGGCGGCATCGATGATGTGATCGCGAAAGCCCAGCGCCTCGCCGCTGCGGCGTAAGGGGGGCAGTAATGGCCGATACGATGCAGTTCGATCTCGTCTCGCCCGAACGGAAGCTTGCTTCCGTGCAGGCCAGCGAGGTCCGTCTTCCCGGCGTGGAAGGCGATCTGACGGCGATGCCGGGCCATGCGCCCGTCATCCTCTCGCTGCGGCCGGGCATCCTGACCGTGGTCAGCACCGAGGGCACCTCGGAATTCGCCGTGACTGGTGGCTTTGCCGAGGTTTCGGGCGAGACGGTGACCGTTCTGGCCGAACGCGGTGTGACCAAGGCGGAACTGACCGCTGCGATCCACGCCGAAATGGTGGCCGAAGCGAAGAAAGTGCTGGAAGCGGCGCATCCTTCGGTGGCCGACGCCGCTGCCAAGATGCTGGCCGATATGGAAGCGCTTGGCTCGCATATGACGATCTAAGCGCTTGCATTTTGCAAGCCTTGCCAAGCCCCGGCCCAGTGCCGGGGCTTTTCATTTGGGCTTTTTTCTTTTTTCGTAACATATTAGCGTGGTCGAACTCAGAAGCGGACGAGTGACCGATCATGCAAAAAATCTCTTCCACGCGTATCGGCATCACGCAGGGTTCAATCGTGCTGTTTTCCGACTTCCAAGATGGTGGCGCGATGTGGACAGGCGAGGGCCCGCGCGAGCTGCGCCGGGCGGTGCTGTTCGATGAACCCTTCCGCGAGCTTCCTGCCGTGCATGTGTCGTTGTCGATGTGGGACATCGATCAAAAGCACAACCCGCGCATGGACCTGTCTGCCGATATGGTGACGGTGGAGGGGTTTGTGATCGTGTTTCGCACTTGGGGCGATACGCGGGTCGCGCGTGTGCGTGCCGATTGGATGGCGATTGGCGGCTGCGCGCATGAGGACGATTGGGAGGTTTTCTAAGCGCCGCAATCGCCGCCTCATGTGCTTAGGCGGGCTCCGCAGCGCGGGTTTCCCACATTTCGCGGAAAGCAGGACGGGCTTGGCACAGGTCGAGCCAGCTTTTCACACGCGGGAATTTGGCAAACAGCGCTTCATGCGCCTGCGCATAGCGCAGGATTTCGGCCATGTTGATATCGGCCACGGTGAAGCGCCCGCCGACCATGTGGCTGTGCATTTCTAGATGCGCCTCCAGCGCGGCAAGGGGGCGATCAAGCTGTGCGCAGGCGCTGACGATCTTGGCCGCGCCGGTTTCGGCGGCCGCCTCGCCCCTGGCATAGGCGAAGGAAATATCGAGCGCGGCGGTTTCAATCGCGGTGGCGCCGTAAAGCGCCCATTGCATCATCAGCGCGGTTTCGTGGGCATCTTTGGGGGCCAGTGGTCCGCCCGCCTTTTGCGCAAGATACAGGTTGATCGCGAGGGATTCCGCCAGCACCAGGCCGCCATCTTCCATCACCGGGATGGCGCCTGCGGGCGAGAGCCGCAAGAACTCTGCCGAACGGGTGTTGAACGGTGCCTCGGGGTGGTGCGGATCGATACCCTGCGCTTCCAGCCGATAGGCTTGGATCACGGGTTTGAGCGTCCAGCCCAGCCCCAGTTCCATCAGCGCCCAGATATTGCGCGTCGCGCGCGAGCGATACATGCCGTAAAGCGTGACCATGATGCGATCCTCCCGCCGCCATGCTGCGCCTGTGGCGCGGCGAAGAAAAGGCCGACGTGACAATCTGACCCACATCAAGGCGATTTTCACGCTTTCTTGCTAGCAAAATCCAAACACCACGGGAGGGTTGCGCATGGAAGATCACATTATGAAAGCTGCGGCGCAGGCGGAGCCTGCGGCGCCGCAGGCGGAGGTCGGCCCCGAAGCGCAACCCGCGCAGCCCAAGGCCCCCAAGCAGGGCAAGGCCATGCCCATGGAGGCCGACCCCACACCGGGAGAGGGGGCGTTGCAAGGGCCGCAGGCTTTCCCTTCGGTCAATGCCAAGGCGGCGAAGGCCGGGTTTGAAAGCGGCAAATACCCCTATCCGCACCGGATGGCGCGTGTCGCCTATGAAAAGGAAAAGGCAAAGCTGCAGGCCGAATTGCTCAAGGTGCAGCGGTGGGCGCAAGAGACCGGCGAGAAATTCGTGATCTTGTTCGAGGGGCGCGATGCGGCGGGCAAGGGCGGCACGATCAAGCGCTATACCGAACATCTCAATCCCCGGTTTGCGCGGGTCGTCGCGTTGAACAAACCCACCGATGAAGAACGGGGCCAGTGGTATTTCCAGCGTTATATCCAATGGTTGCCCACGGCGGGCGAAATGGTCTTTTATGATCGCAGTTGGTATAACCGCGCGGGTGTGGAGCGGGTGATGGGCTTTTGCACCCCCACCGAATACCTGGAATTCATGCGCCAAGCGCCGGAGTTTGAGCGGATGCTGGCGCGCTCGGGGGTTCGTTTGTTCAAATACTGGTTCTCGGTGACGCAGGTGGAACAGCGCCGCCGCTTCGAACAGCGCGCGACCGATCCGCTCAAGCGTTGGAAGTTGAGCCCTATCGATATGGCCAGCCTCGACAAATGGGATGATTACACCGAGGCGAAAGAGGCGATGTTCTTTTATACCGACACCGCCGATGCGCCTTGGGTCATCATCAAATCGAATGACAAGAAACGCGCGCGGCTCAATTGCATGCGGCATTTCCTGTCGTCGCTGGATTACCCAGACAAGGATCTGTCGATTGTCACGCCACCCGATCCGCTGATCGTGGGTCATGCAAGCCATGTGGTGCATTCGGCTGAGCATATTCTGGGGGCTGCACAGCATCCCGAGGCGCGTCGGCGGCCCAGCAGCAAAAAGGCCAAGCCCGCAGACCCGTCCTAAGTCTCACTTGCATCAAGACACGGTTGCGGCAATTTTTTGCCGCAACTGAGGTTGGGGGCAAGACGATGAGTTGGGACGAACGTTTTTCAGGCACAGATTTTTATTATGGCACCGAACCCTCGGATTTCGTCACGCGGCAGGCTTGGCGGCTTGAACGTGGCGCCGCGGTTTTATCTGTCGCGGAGGGAGAGGGGCGTAACGCGGTGTGGCTGGCCGCACAAGGGATGTGCGTGCATGCGCTGGATGGCTCTGCCCCCGCGCTTGAAAAGGCACATCGGCTTGCAGAGGCGCGCGGCGTGAGCATTACCTCTGAACATGCCGATCTGACGCGCTATATCTGGCCCATTGGGGCTTATGGTGCGATTTTCGGGGTGTTCATCCAGTTTGCGCCGCCCGCGTTGCGCGCGGCGATCTTTCGCGGCATGGCACAAGCGCTTCACCCCGGTGGGCTTTTGTTTTTGCACGGTTTTTCGACGCGGCAGCTGGAAAATAGCTCGGGCGGGCCAAAAGCGATAGATCAGCTTTGGACGCTGGATCTGCTGCGCGCGGCCTTTGCGGGATGGGAAATCCTGCATCAGGCGGATTACGACGCGCAGCTTGACGAGGGGCCGGGGCATGCGGGCCGGGCCGCGCTTTTGGATTTTGTCGCCCGCAAACCCGCCGCCTGATTGCCTGCGCGATGATGCCGCAGGGAAATTGCTGCCTGTGACCGTGTCACAGACAATTCATTACCTATTTCATAGACGGAACGGCACTGATTGTTCGTAGAACACCCACCTGAGGTTGAAACCTCACCTTCCCAAAGGAGATGTTACATGCGGAAAATTCTTCTCACCCTTCCGGTCGCTGCGATGGTTCTGGGCACGGCGGCTTATGCCGACGGCATGGAAACCGTGAAAGCGCGCCAAGATTATTTCAAATCGCTCGGTGGGGCGATGAAAGCGCTTTCGGGCGTTGCCAAGAACTATGATGCCGAGGCTGCCAAAGCCGAGGCCGCCAAGCTGGAAGCGATCCTTGCCACCGACATCAAGCCGCTGTTCGCGCCGGGCACCTCGGACGCCGACTTCCCGGGCGAAAGCGAAGCCAAGGCTTCGATCTGGGAAAACATGGAAGATTTCGGTGCCAAGGGCCAAGCCATGCATGAAGCTGGCATGGAACTGATCGCCGCCGCCAATACCGGCGAAGCCTCGGCCTTTGGTCCGGCGCTGAAAAAACTGGGCGGCACCTGCAAAGCCTGCCACGACGACTATCGCGCCGAACACTAAGGCGCCACCGGGCGGGGGGAAACTCCCGCCCTTTTCCTGATCCGTTTGCCGTTCGAGAAAGCCATGCCCGCCGATACCACCATTGCCGCCCCCGAAAACCGTCCGATCTGGGACCCGCTTGTGCGGGTGTTTCACTGGACCTTGTTGCTGTGCGTCGCGGGCGCCTATGTGTTGGGCCATTTCGGCCCGCTGGAAATGACGCTGCATTTCTACCTTGGCTATGCGGTGCTGGCGCTTTTGGCGATCCGTGTGCTTTGGGGCTTTGTCGGCACAAAGAACGCGCGCTTTGCCAATTTCGTGCGCGGCCCGATCGCCGTGGTGCGCTATCTTTTCACGTTGCCCGCGCGCAAGCCGAGCCATGCCGAAGGGCATAACCCCTTGGGCGGTTGGTCGGTTGTTGCGATGATCGTGGTGCTGTTCTTGCAGGTGCTGACCGGCCTGTGCACCGACCCGGATGATTACCTTAACGTCGGGCCGCTGGCGCAATTCCTGCCCGAGGGTTGGCCGCGTCTGGCGCTGAGCTGGCATCACAAGCTGGGCTGGGTGTTGCTTGCGCTGATCGGCCTGCATGTCAGCGCGATCTACTTCTACAAGGTCTGGAAACGCGAAGATCTTGTGACGCCGATGATCACCGGGCGCCGCCGCTCCTGAGGCATCTGGACGCTGCCTATGACCTCGGCTAGCGTCCGTCCATGAACCAGACAGTCACACCTTCGGCGGTGCGGTCTTCCGGCCTCGCCGCCAATTTATTTGCCACGCTCTCGCTTGGCCTGCCGCTTATCGGCTCCAACATTGCGCAGATGCTGCTGCATGTCTCCGATACGATCATGCTGGGCTGGTATGGGGTGCCGGAACTGGCTGCGGTGGTGTTGGGCGCATCGTTCTTTTTCTTTCTGTTCATTCTTGGCTCGGGGTTTTCCTATGTGCTGATGGGGCGGATTTCCGCAGCCTTGGGGCGCGATGATGCGGTGCAGGTGCGCCGCGATGCGCGGATGGGGCTTTGGATCGCGCTTGGCTATGGCACGGCGGTGATGCCGCTGATGGCGCTGGCAGAGCCCATCTTGCTGGCCTTGGGGCAAGACCCGCATCTGGCCGGGCTGGCACAAGACTATCTGGATATCGCCCTGTGGGGCATGGTGCCCGCGCTGGTTGTGGGGGCTTTGCGCGCCTATCTCGGGGCGCAAGAACATGTGCAGGCGGTGCTTTGGGCGACCTTGGGCGGCGTTGCGGTCAATGTGCTGGCCAACTGGATCTTTATCTTCGGCAATCTGGGCGCGCCGGAAATGGGCGTGCGCGGTGCGGCGCTGGCGTCTGTTCTGGTGCAGCTGACCTCGGGGCTTTTGCTGGCGCTTTATGCCGCGCGCCATCCGGCGCTACGCTCGGTCGAATTGTTCGCGCGGTTCTGGCGCCCCGATTGGGAGGCGCTGTTTTCGCTGATCCGGCTTGGCCTGCCCGCTGGGCTGACCCATTTGTCGGAGGCGGGGTTGTTTCAGGCCTCGGCGCTGATGATGGGCTGGATCGGCACCAAGGAACTGGCCGCGCATGGGATTGCGCTTGAGATTACCTCGGTCACCTTCATGGTGCATGTGGGGCTGTCGACGGCGGCAACGGTGCGGGTGGGCCATGCCTATGGCGCGGGGGATCTGGCGCGGTTGCGCGCGGGGGCTTGGGCGGCACTGATCCTGTCGGCGGTTTGCGTCGTCGCGACGATCGCGCTGTTTTTGGGGGTGCCCGAACTGATCGTCGGGCTGTTTTTGGATAACGCCAATCCCGATGCGCCCGAGATCATCGCTTTTGGCGCGGTGCTGCTTGCTGTGGCGGGGCTGTTTCAACTGTTCGATGCGGCGCAGGTGATGGCGCTGGGTTTGTTGCGTGGGGTGCATGACACACGTGTGCCGATGGTGGTGGCCACGATCAGCTATTGGCTGATCGGTGTGCCGGCGAGCTATATTCTGGCCTTTCCGCTGGGGCTGGGCGGGATCGGGCTTTGGCTGGGGCTGGTGATCGGTCTTGCCTGTGTGGGCGTAGCGCTGATCTGGCGGTTCTGGCGGGGGCCATGGCTGCAAGAAAGCGCGGGCTGACGGGCGGCGCGCGCAGGCGTGGCCCTTAACCTGCGTCCTCCGGGGCGGATTTCAGTATCCGCTCTGCCTTCTTGCGCACCAGAACCGAGCGCAGATCATGCATGGCCAGAAGCAACGCATCGGTCACCTCTTCCAGTTGCGCGTCGGTGGCCTTTGATTGCACCCATTGCGTGGTCAGGTTCAAATGATCGACCGTGCGCAGGATGTCATCCACATCGCGCTGCGCAAGCTGGGCAATGCGCCGCGTCATCCAGTCTTCGATCGCGCGCAGGTCATCGGCGGAAAGCTTACGCTCGCCTTGCGGTTTGATCTCGCCGTTCTTGATGTTGACGACGGCGATCTGATCCATCTCGATGCGGCGTTGGCGGTTCTCGGTATCGACCCGGAACACCGCCGCCCCATTTTCACGGATCCGGAAATAATATTCCGGCAGATCCCCCGCCATGCGCGTCTCCTTGGGCCTTGGGGCCTTATTCTAGACCTTCGCAAAAGGCCTTGATGCGCGCGCAAGCCTCGGTCAGCGCCGCGTCCGATGTAGCGTAGCTGATGCGAAACGCGGGCGAAAGGCCGAAGGCCGCGCCAAAGACCACCGCTACCCCGGTTTCTTCCAAGAGCGCCGAGGCAAAGGCCTCGTCATCGGTGATCTGCACCCCGCCCTTGGAGGTTTTGCCGATCAGCCCGGCAATCGAGGGATAGACGTAGAACGCGCCTTCGGGGGTGGGGCAGGTGATGCCAGGGCAGGCATTGAGTGCGGCCACCACCAAATCGCGGCGCCGCTCAAAGGCCACACGGCTTTGGGCAATATAATCTTGCGGACCGTTCAGCGCTTCGACCGCGGCGTGCTGGCTGATCGAACAAGGGTTCGAGGTCGATTGCGACTGCACCTTGCCAATCGCCTTGATCAGATCGACCGGGCCCCCGGCATAGCCAATGCGCCAGCCGGTCATCGCATACGCCTTGGACACGCCATTGCAGGTTAGCGTGCGGTCATAAAGCCCCGGTTCCACCTGCGCAGGCGTGGCGAAGGTGAAATCCCCAAAAACAAGGTGTTCATACATGTCATCCGACATCACCCAGACATGCGGATGGCGCATCAGCACATCGGTCAGCGCCTTCAATTCTTCATGGGAATAGGCCGCGCCCGAAGGGTTGGAGGGCGAGTTGAAAATCAGCCATTTGGTTTTCGGCGTGATCGCGGCTTCCAGATCGGCGGCGCTGATCTTGTAACCCGCCGCCATCTTGCCTTCGACAAAAACCGGCGTGCCCCCCGCCAGCAGCACCATATCGGGGTAGCTGACCCAATAGGGCGCGGGAATGATGACCTCGTCGCCGGGGTTCAGCGTAGCGACCAGCGCATTATACAGCACCTGCTTGCCACCCGATCCCACGGTGATCTGGCTCGGCGTATAGTGCAGCCCGTTTTCGCGTTCGAACTTGGCGCAGATCGCCTTTTTCAGCGCCGGGATGCCATCGACGGCGGTGTATTTCGTTTCCCCCGCCGCAATCGCTGCAATCGCGGCCTGTTTGATGTTCTCGGGCGTGTCGAAATCGGGCTCGCCCGCGCCAAGGCCAATCACGTCGCGCCCCGCCTCTTTCAATTCGCGCGCCTTGTTGGTGACGGCAATGGTGGGCGAGGGTTTCACGCGCGCAAGCGTGTCGGACAAAAAGGCCATGTGCGGAGGCTCCAAAATCTGATCGCCTCTCTCTACGCGCGGGCGTGACACCGTTCAAGCGCTTGAAACCAAGGTGGTTGCGCTTGACGGGGCGGGGGCAGGGGTGCAAGGCAGGGGCGCAGCAGATCGGACGGAGGCGAGCGATGAGCGAAACACGGGACGCGCGATTGCGGCGGATGCGGATGCGCAGCTGGCGGCGCGGGATTCGCGAGATGGATCTGATTCTCGGCCCTTGGGCTGATTCTGAACTGGAAGGTTTGGATGCCGAGACGCTTGAACTTTACGATCAGCTTCTCGAAGAAAACGACCAAGATCTTTACCCCTGGATTTCGGGGGCGCAGCCCTGCCCGCCCCATTATGTAGAAATCTTGGGTGTGATCGGCCATTTTGCGCGCACACGACATGGAAAAAGTTAAGCACGCAATCTTCGCAAATTCGTCACGAATGTCATCACGGTGAAGATCGCTTAACCCTATATTCGGTTTTTTCCGCCAATTTGCACCTCAAGGAAGCGAGGATGGCGGAGTAAGGAATGACGTTTCAAACCCCGATGAAAGCGCCCGATGCGGATGAGGGCGCCGCCCCCGGAATGATGTCTTGCTACCTCGACAGCCTGTCGCTGGTCGAGCGACTGCACAGGTTGTTGCTGGATGTCATCAAGGATGAATTCGAACGGCTTGGTATTTTGGAGATCAACCCGGTTCAGGCGCTGCTTTTGTTCAACATTGGCGAGAACGAGGTGACGGCGGGCGAGCTGAAGACGCGCGGTTATTATCAAGGCTCGAACGTGAGCTATAACCTCAAGAAGCTGGTCGAGGCGGGCTATATGCACCACCAGCGTTGCGAGATTGATCGCCGCTCGGTTCGTGTGAAGCTGACGCCCAAGGGCGTGGATCTGCGCGCCGCCGTTTCGGCCCTGTTCGAGCGCCATGCCAAGGGCATGAATGATCGCAATGTGATCACGCTTGACGCGATGGATGAAATGAACCGCACCCTGCGCCGGATGGAGCGCTATTGGTCGGATCAGATCCGCTACATCTACTGAGCTATCCGCTTCCGGGCTGACGCGGCGGCATTTGTGCCGCCGCTTGTTCTTGCGCGGGGGGCATGGTTCTTTGATCCCGGTCGTAAAATACGGCGGTGGGGGCAAAGATGCGGCGAGCGGTGCGCGTTTTTCTGCGCGTTTTGGCGGTTGTGGCGGTGCTGGCGGCGGGGTTTGCCGTCGTCAAACGCGATGACCTGATCCGGCTGCGGGCAGCCATGGCGCTGTTCGACGAAAACCGGATCGTGCAGAATTTTTCGCATATGGATCGGCTGTTCCATGCCCGGGTTTTGGACCGGGGCACCGGGCCGGTTTCCGATCTGCCGCAAGGGTCCCCGATGGTGCTGGCGCCCGAGGTGACAGACTGGGTGCAGGCGCGCGCGGTGACCGCGCTGGTGATCTTGCGCGACGGGCAATTGGTGCATGAAAGCTATCATCTGGGCACCGGGCCAGAGGATTTGCGGATTTCTTGGTCGATGGCGAAATCGGTGCTGTCGGCGCTTTTCGGCATTTTGCACGAAGATGGGACGCTTCCCGATCTGGAGGCGCAGGTGGTCGATTACGCGCCCCTGCTCAAAGGCTCGGCCTATGAGGGCGCAGCGCTCCGCGATGTGCTGACCATGTCCTCGGGTGTCGGGTTCGACGAGGATTACATGGATTTCAGCAGCGACATCAACCGCATGGGCCGGGTGCTGGCGCTGGGGGGCTCGATGGATCGCTTTGCGGCCTCGCTCACCACCCGCGCCCATCCGCCCGGCAGCCATATGCAGTATGTATCGATCGATACCCATGTGTTGGGCATGGTGATCGCGGGGGCCACAGGGCGCGATCCGGTGGATTTGATGGTGGAGCGGATCATTCAGCCGATGGGGCTGGAGGCAAGCCCCGAGATGCTGACCGATGGCGAGGGGACAGGCTTCGTTCTGGGCGGGCTGAACATGCGCACGCGCGACTATGCGCGCATCGGTCAGATGGTCTTGCAAAACGGCTTTTGGAACGGACGCCAAATCGTGCCCGCCGATTGGGTCGCGGCCTCAACGTCGCATCAAGCCGCCGATGGTGCGGGCTATGGGTTCCAATGGTGGGTGCCGAAGGACCATGCCCAGTTTGGCGATGATTTCATGGCACAGGGCATCTATGGGCAGTTCATCTATGTGAATCCGGGTGCGCAGACGGTGATCGCGGTCAATGCGGCCGACCGGGGCTTTGATGCCGCAGGCGTGACCGATGAAAACCTTGCGCTGTTTCGGCGTATGGCGCAGGCTGGGCACTGAGGGAAACGGCATGGAAATGGAATCTTCGGTCAATGTTCTGGGCGGCGTCTTGCAGCCCTGTTCGGTCTCACCGATGACCGGATTCTTTCGCGATGGCGCGTGCAACACCTGCTGGGAAGATCATGGGCTGCACACGGTTTGCGTGGTGTTGACCGCCGAATTTCTGGCTTGGTCGCGCTATATCGGCAATGATCTGACGACCCCGCGCCCTGATTTCGCTTTTCCCGGTCTCAAACCTGGGGAGCGCTGGTGCCTGTGCGCGGGGCGGTTCCTAGAGGCCCATGACGAGGGATGCGCGCCGCAGGTCGTGCTGGAATGCACGCATCGGCGCACGCTGGAAGTGGTGCCGCTTGAGGTGTTGCAGGGCTACGCGATCTGATCGGAAACCGGCGTCCAGATCACGTCATCGATCCGCGGTGCCGAGGTGGCCAGCATCACCAACCGGTCAAACCCCAGCGCGATGCCGCTTGCTGCAGGCATATGTGCAAGGGCGGCCAAGAAATCCTCGTCAATCGGGTAGCGTTCGCCGTAGATCGTTTGCTTTTCGTCCATTTCCGCCATGAAGCGCGCGCGCTGCACCGTGGCATCGGTCAATTCACCAAAGCCATTGGCCAGTTCCACCCCACAGGCATAAAGCTCGAACCGTTCGGCGACGCGTGCATCATCGGGGGCAGGGCGCGCCAAGGCGGCCTCGGCCAGGGGGTAGCGATCCAAGATCGTGGCGCGGCCATGACCCAGATGCGGCTCGATCCGCGAGACAAGCACTTTCGACACGATCAACGACCAACTATCGTCCACGCCCACCTCAATCCCTGCCGCACGGCACTGCGCGCGCAGCCCCTCGGCATCGGTGATCCCGCCACAGCCGCAGGTGGTCAGCAGATCAAGCCCCGCATAACGTTCAAACGCCGCCGCGACCGAAAGCCGCTCGGGCTGGGCGAACGGGTCACATTCAATGCCCTTGTAGCACAACATCGTGCTGCCCGCCGCCTGCGCCGCAAGACGCAGAATCGCGGCGCAGTCTTGCATCAGCACGGTGTAATCGGCGCCCACCCGATACCATTCGAGCATGGTGAATTCGGGGCTGTGCAGCGCGCCACGCTCGCGGTTGCGCCAAACATGGGCAAAGGCGGCAATCCGCTCTTCCCCTGCCGCAAGCAGCTTTTTCATCGCGAATTCAGGCGAGGTATGCAGGAACATCTCGACCGGGGCGCCATCATTGCCAATCGCCGTGGTCGCAAAACCATGCAGATGCGCCTCATTGCCGGGGCTGACTTGGAGCGCGACCGGGTCCACCTCAAGGAACCCTTCCCCCTCTAGCCAGCGGCGCAGAGCGGTTTGAATGCGGGCGCGCGCCAAAAGCGCGGGGCGGCGGTCTGTGTGGCGGTCGGGGTGCCACCATGGGGTCGCGGGCATCACAGGGCTTTTTGCTGGAAATAAGGTTCATATTGGTTTAGGCGCTTCGCCATCCGGGCGCCAGAGCCTGCTTTTGATATATAGGACCGTGACTATGGCTAAAGTGATCGCTTCCTCGATCCGTAAGGGTAACGTGATCGACCTGAACGGCGTTCTGCACGTCGTTATCAACGCCGAAAACATTCACCCCGGCAAGGGCAACTCGGTGACCCAAGTCGAGATGCGCCGCATCTCGGATGGCGTGAAGGTGCAAGAGCGTTGGCGCACCGTGGATTCGGTGGAAAAAGCCCATGTCGACGAAGAGGAATTCGACTTCCTCTATGAAGACGGCGAAGGCTATCACTTCATGAACCCGCAAAACTACGAGCAGATCACCATCGGTGAAGACGTGGTGGGCGATGCCAAGGTGCACCTGCGCGACGGCATCCGCGTTTGGCTGCTGCTGCATGAAGGCGTGGCGCTGTCCATTGAGCTGCCGCAAAAAGTGACGGTTGAAGTCGAAGAAACCGAGCCGGTGGTCAAAGGTCAAACCGCCTCGTCGAGCTATAAGCCCGCCACCTGCACCGGCGGCATTCGCGTGATGGTGCCGCCGCATATCGGTGTGGGCACGCGGGTGGTGATCAACACGGCCGACAACTCGTATGTTGAGCGCGCCAAGGACTGATCCGGGCAAGATAACGCGATAACAGGGCGTCCCTTTGCGGGGCGCCTTTTTTGTGGCGGCTCAGGCCGCCCGCTGGCCGCGGAACCGGAACGCCGAAAGCGGCAGGGTGGCCGCGTGGGTCGCCTCGATGATCAGGGCGGGAAACCCTTCGATCACCAGCCGGGCATCGGGACCGATTTGATCGATCCGCAGATCTTCGGCGCGTGGCAGCGGCCCCTCGATTTCCAGTTCGATGACATCGCCGGGGCAAAACCCTGTGACGCGGGGCAGGGGCGTTGGCACGGGCTCTGGCGTGGTCAGAATCTGCGCCACGCGCGCCATGATCGCGTCATCCTCCTCGGTCGCTGGCTCGGGCGCTTTGGGGGCAGGGGGCGGTGTCTGCCGCGCCTGAGACAGCGGCGCGACCGGCGCCGGGGCCGATCTGCGCGCCGAAGGGCTGGGGTGCCACTCGGCCCACAGCACCAGCGCAATCGCACAGCTTAGGGCAATGAAAAGCGCAAGCATCCTTCATACCTCGTCTTTTCGATAGGATGGGCGGGCCGCGATTGCGGCGCAAGCGCTTTGCTGCGCCGCTGGGCTGGCATTGTTAACCCCTGCTTTACCAATATCCCCGCGCAGGCGTGATTGGTGCCGGGGCAGGGCAAAGACCTGTCAAAGGGGCATGGCCGATCGCAAAACACCCCGCGCCGGGCGCGCGGTGTCGGGGATGCCAAAGGCCGAGCAGATCAGCCGGTCGCAAGCTGGACCGTGATCCGCTCAAGCGGGAAATTGGCAGGGGTAATCCCGTCAATGATCATGATTGGCGCGCCATCGTAGCGGATCAATGTGCTGTCCACGCCATAAGCGGTTGTGGTGATCGTGCCGCCCAGCGTGTCCGTCAGCACTTCGACGCCATCCTCTGCGGGATCGAAATCGGTCACATGCACCGGATCGTAGGCCGTGGTGTCCGTCGCGACAAGGAAGCTGTCGGCCCCCGCACCGCCAGTCAGCAACGCGCCATCTTCGCCGTAAAGCGTATCTGCACCCGCGCCGCCATCCAAAACCGCAGGCCCTGCCGCGCCGGTTTCGCCTAGCGCGAAGATATAATCGTCGCCCTCGCCGCCGATCAGCGTGTCGCCCTCACCGCTGGCCAAGAGCGTGTCATTCCCCGCGCCCCCGTCGAGCTTGTTGGTCCCCGCATCATCGGCCAAAAGGTCATCTGCCGCGCCGCCGTTCAGCGTGTCGTCGCCCGCCCCGCCGCCAAGGCTATCCGCGCCGGTATAGCCGTTCAGCAGGTCATTCCCCTCGCCGCCCACAAGGATGTCGTCACCCGCGCCGCCATCCAGCGTGTCATCGCCAGCATCGCCAGCCAGCGCATCATTGTCGAGGTTGCCGTAAATCAGATCGTCGCCCTCGCCGCCCTCAAGGCTGTCATCACCATCAAACCCATAAAGCGTGTCATTGTTGCCGCCACCCAGCACCGTGTCATCGCCATATCCGCCCAGAACGGTGTCATGGCCATAGCCGCCATTGAGCAGGTCATCGCCTGCCCCGCCTTCGATCCAGTCGGCGCCAAGCCAGCCGGCGATCTGATCGTCGAAGTTGGTGCCGGTCAGCGTGTCGGGCCCATTGGTCCCGGTCAGGTTTTGGCCGTCGAGGGGCAGGGTGGGGTAGATCGCGCTGTTGCTGCTGGTGACCCAGATCCCCACATTGCCGTCCAGTTCGGCGGCGGTATTGTTTTCGAACACCGCGACCGTTTCGCCATTGATATTCAGCAAGGCGCCATCATCGCTATCTTCCAGCGTGAACGGCGTCGCCGGGTCGAAATTGGCCGTTTCCAAGAAAAAGTCTTCGCCCTCTTCAGGGGCATAATCGGACAGCAAAAGCGGATCATTGCCCGGACGCCAATTCGCGATGAAATGGTCCGTGCCCTCGCCACCCATCAGCGTATCGCCATCATCCCCCACGATCGTGTCGCTATTGGCACCGCCTTGCAGCAGGTCGGCGCCGCCATCGAGCGAGTCGACCCCATAGACGACGTCATTGCCATAGCCCCCATGCAAGGTGTCGGCCCCTTCGATGTCGAAAATCTCATCCGCCCCAAGGTTGCCGCGCAGCGTATCATTGCCGGGACCGCCCAGAACCGAGTCATTGCCATGACCGGCGTCGATGTAGTCATTTCCGATAGAGCCGATGATCTCTTCGTCGTCTTCGGAGCCGAAGATGCGCTCGCCGGTTTCGCTAGCTTGCTCCCCGGTGCCGCCCCCCGCGTCGTCATCGTCATTGTTGAAGAACAAGCCAAGCAGAAAGAAAGGTGCAATCGAAAGAAGCATAAGGCTGCCCATGGGGAGCTCCTGTATGTAAAGATTAATAAACCGCTAATCTGACCCCATACTTTTGACAAGAATTAGATAAACCTTTGGCGTAATTTTCCTTGCGGCGGAAACAGTGGCGCAAGAAAGCCTGATTTTGTTGAGTTTTTAGAGGCCAGTTTCTGT
The DNA here is from genome assembly GCF_020023995.1 of Rhodobacter sp. TJ_12. Lineage (GTDB taxonomy): Bacteria > Pseudomonadota > Alphaproteobacteria > Rhodobacterales > Rhodobacteraceae > Rhodobacter. The sequence continues at coordinate 34,818 of NZ_NRRD01000027.1, forward strand.
GAGCGCGGTCACAAGGATCGGCGCCAGCCTTGCGGCCCATGCCCGCTGGCCCGACTCGGTCGCCACCAGATCCTGACGCAGTTCGATCAGCACATTGGGGCGGCCGGGGCCAAGGGCATGGCGCGCGATGCTGTCGCCCGCCAGATGGCCGGTGTAGGGTTCGTTGTCGCCCACACAAATGCCTTCGGCCGCAAGTGCCGCGATGAAGGGCAACGCCAACCGGCTATCAAGATGCGAATGCAACACACCCACTTCCCACGGGCGCGGCGCGCGCCCGCGCAGGCGCGGGGTAAACGTGTGAACCGCACAAATCACCGTATCGGACCGCCTTGCGGCCAAAAGCTCTAGCGCATCGTGATAGGGGCGGTGCAGCCGGTCGAGCCGGGTTTGCACCCCTGCGGCGGAAATGCCTCGGTTTGCCGGGATCACCGTGCCATCGTAAAGCTGCATCACCAGCGTTGGATCGTCTTCGCCCCGGTTCGGGTCGATCACAAGGCGCGAGAAATCCGACCAGACCATTGGCGATTGCAGCGCCTCGGCCAAAGCCCGCCCCAGCCCCAGACCGCCGATGTCATAGGCGATGTGGCGGTCCATCTCTTTGGGGTCGATGCCCAGATCGCCGCCGCCCACCCAATCGGGCACCCGGTTGGTGGCATGATCGACGGTGATCAGCCAGCGCCCGGGGCGATTTTCGGTGATTTGGTGAAAAGGCACATCTTTGGTCATGGTTTCTTCGTCATTTTGCGGCACACCAAATTTAAACGCCGCGAGACCGGAGTGCCAGTTGCCCTAGGCAAAGTTTTCCGGCATAGAGAATGCGGCCCACGAAATGACAGCAACACGAACACTCGAGGACGCATGAGACGCCTTCGCAATGTCAAGATCGTGGCCACGCTCGGCCCCGCATCTTCCGATTACAAAACCATCCGCGCGCTGTTTGAGGCAGGCGCAGACGTGTTCCGGCTTAACATGAGCCATGGCACGCATGATGAACACCGGGTCCGCTACGATATCTTGCGCCAGATCGAGGCCGATACCGGCCGCCCGGTTGCGGTGTTGGCGGACCTTCAAGGGCCCAAGCTGCGGGTAGGCACCTTTGCCGCCGGCGCGACCGACCTTGAAGAAGGGGAGATGTTCCGGCTTGATCTGGACCCTGCCGAAGGCGACAGTCATCGGGTCTGCCTGCCGCACCCCGAGATTTTCGCCGCGCTTGAGCCCGGCGCGCGGCTTTTGGTCAATGATGGCAAAATCCGGCTTAAGGTGATTGATTGCGGCCCCGATTTCGCCAATTGCGAAGTTATGGTGGGTGGCACGATTTCCAACCGCAAGGGCGTGAACGTGCCCGATGTGGTGCTGCCCTTGGCGGCGCTTTCGGAAAAAGACCGCGTCGATCTGGAATTTGCCTGCGAATTGGGGGCCGACTGGCTTGCGCTGAGCTTCGTGCAGCGCCCCGAGGATGTGACCGAGGCCAAGGAACTGGCCAAAGGCCGCGCGATGGTGCTTTCGAAAATCGAAAAGCCCTCGGCAGAGCGTGCCTTTGATGAAATCCTTGCCGTCTCTGACGGGATCATGGTGGCGCGCGGCGATTTGGGGGTGGAGCTTCCGGTGCATGCGGTGCCGCCGATCCAGAAACGGTTGATCCGCAAATGCCGCGCCGCCGCCAAGCCGGTGATCGTGGCGACGCAGATGCTTGAAAGCATGATCGAAAGTCCGATGCCGACTCGCGCCGAGGTTTCGGATGTGGCAACGGCGATCTACGAAGGCGCCGATGCGGTCATGTTGTCAGCGGAATCCGCTGCAGGGCGGTACCCGATCGACGCGGTGCAAACGATGAATGCCGTGGCGCAATCGGTCGAAGGCGACAGCACCTATCGCGACATCATCGAAGCCAGCCGCATCGCAACGCGCCAGACGGTGACCGATGGCATTGTGGCCGCCGCGCGCGAAATTGCCGAAACCACCGATGTCTCTGCGATCTGCTGTTACACCCAATCGGGCAAGACCGTCGGCCTTGTGTGCCGCGAACGGCCGCGCGTGCCGGTGATTGCGCTGTCGCCGATCACCCAGACGTTGCGCAAACTGTGCTTGAATTGGGGCGTGCATGCGGTGCGCTGTGACGAGGTGAGCCGGTTCAAGGAAGCCGTGGTCAATGCCGCCCGTGCGGCGCGCGATTACGGTTTTGCCGATGAAAGCCATCAGATCATCGTCATGGCGGGGGTGCCCTTCAACGTCACCGGCACCACCAACATCTTGCGCGTCGCCCCCTGTGACGAGCGATTGATTTATCGCACCGATCCGGAATAAGCAGCCTTCGTGATCGAAGTTTGCGGAGGGCGCGATGATCGACGCCGATCTCTATCTGGTGCTGGGCATTATCGTTGCAGCGTTCGCGATCCCGGCGGTGATTTCGGCCTTTGCCGATAGCCGCCCGCCGCGTGCCGCCGCGATCGCCGTTTTGGTGGGGGGCGGGCTGATCTTGCTGGCCTTTATCGCGCATCCGGGCGGCTATACGCCCGGCCAGATCCCCGAGGCGTTTGCGCGGGTGATCGCGCGATTGCTCAACAGCTAGAGGCTGCGGTTGGATTTCCCTTGCCAAAGGGGCGCGCAGGGGCTAAACGCGCCCACCTGATCCCCGCGCGGCCGGCCGTTAGTGGCATGCCGAGTCGCGCGTTCACTCTGACAAGGAGATGGAAATGCCCAAGATGAAGACGAAATCGGCCGCTAAAAAGCGGTTCAAATTCACCGCTTCCGGCAAAGTTGTCGCCGGCCCGGCGGGCAAGCGCCATGGCATGATCAAGCGCACGACCAAGTTCATCCGCGACAGCGCGGGCACGATGATCCTGTCCGACGCGGACACGAAGATCGTCAAAAAATACATGCCCTACAACCGCTGATCAGGAGGCCTGAAACATGTCCCGCGTTAAATCCGGCAAGGTCACTCACGCCTCGCACAAGAAAGTTCTGAAGAAAGCGAAAGGCTACTACGCTGCCCGTTCGCGCAACTTCCGCACCGCCACCCAAGCCGTCGACAAGGCGAACCAATACGCCACCCGCGACCGCAAACAGCGTAAACGGAATTTCCGCGCGCTGTGGATCCAGCGGATCAACGCTGCTGTGCGCGCCTTCGACGCCGATATGACCTATTCGCGTTTCATCAACGGTCTGGCGCTGGCCGGGATCGAAGTGGACCGCAAGGTTCTGGCCGATCTGGCGATCGCTGAGCCCGAAGCTTTTGGCGCCATCGTCGAAAAGGCGAAGGCTGCCGCGGCCGCTGCCTAATTTCCCCTTTTGGGAACACGTTGACCCCCGCGCGGCACCGCCCTCGCGGGGGTTTTTCTTTGATCTGCTTGAAATCGGGGCGCGGCGCGGTATGAACGGCGCAACCACCCCAAGGAGAGACTTCATGACCGCGCTCGATGTGCTCAAGACGAAATATCTCGAAGGCATCGAGGCCGCTTCCGACGAGGCGAGCCTTGAAGAGCTGCGGCTGGCCGCGCTGGGCAAGAAGGGCGAGATCAGCCTGAAAATGCGCGAACTGGGCAAGATGACCCCGGAAGAGCGTCAAACCACCGGCGCCGCGCTGAACCGTTTGAAAGATGAAATCGACGCCGCCCTGCGCGCCAAAAAAGAGGCGCTGGCCGATGCCGCGCTGGAAGCGCGTCTGCAATCGGAATGGCTCGATGTCACGCTGCCGGGCCGCCCGCGCCGCCAAGGCACGATCCACCCGGTTTCCCAAGTGATGGATGAAGTCACCGCGATCTTTGCCGATATGGGCTTTGCCGTGGCCGAAGGCCCGCAGGTGGAAAGCGATTGGTATAACTTCGACGCGCTCAACATCGCGCCCGAACACCCTGCGCGGCAAGAGCATGACACGTTCTTCATGGCGCGCGACGCGGCAGACCCGCGCCCGCCGCATGTGCTGCGCACCCACACCAGCCCGGTGCAAATCCGCGCCATGCAAGAGCGCGGCGCCCCGGTGCGGGTGATCGCGCCGGGCCGCGTTTACCGCATGGATATGGACCAGACCCATGCGCCGATGTTCCACCAAGTGGAAGGCATGGCGATTGGCAAAGACATTTCGATGGCAAACCTGAAATGGGTGCTCGAAGAGTTTTGCAAAACCTTCTTTGAGGTGCCCTCGGTCGAACTCCGTTTCCGCGCCAGCCACTTCCCCTTCACCGAACCCTCGGCCGAGGTGGATATTCGCTGCTCGTGGGAAGGCGGCCAGTTGAAGATTGGCGAAGGCAATTCGTGGATGGAAATCCTTGGCTCGGGCATGATGCAACCCAAGGTTCTGGCTGCGGGCGGGATTGACCCGACCGAATGGCAAGGCTTTGCCTTCGGTATGGGGATCGACCGTCTGGCGATGCTGAAATACGGCATCCCCGACCTGCGCGCCTTCTTTGAAAGCGACCTACGCTGGCTGAAGCACTATGGGTTTGCGGCGCTGGATTTGCCGACGGTGTTTGGGGGGTTGAGTAAGTGAATATCAAACGATCCCACCTGATTTCTGTGCTTAGAGAAATTGAGCGCCAGAACACCGGTTGGATTGAACTTCGTACTTACTCTCCGAGCAATGACGCTGATTTGCTTCGAAGGCAAATCTTCCAAACACTAGAAGAAAAAGGCTTAGTCAGGCGAGGTGTCGAACAGAACTTTCTCGAGCTATCGCCTGAGTATGCAAAAGAAGACGGACGAATTGTGGTCTCGGAAGTGGTTTTCCATCTCAATGCTGCTGGTAGAGAGTTCGCTGCACCTTGGTATACTAGGGCGATAGATAACGTGTTGTCCAACATTTGGACCGTGGTCTTTGCCGTATTCACTTCACTAGCGCTGCCGCTTTTGGGGCGCTGGCTCGAAAAAGTGTGGGGATTTGCGCCGTGAACTTTGCTCTCTCCTGGCGTAAAGCCACGATCGAAACAAAGATCTGTAGCTAAGAAACTCGCCATGTCACCGCTTTTTGAAACAGATCACCGTCAAGGCTCGACCGAGCAGCGCCGCTTGTATGCGCTGTTTGAGATTGCCTATACCTTGGTCGATTTCGGGGCGGCGCTGTGTTTCATCGTGGGCTCGGTCTTTTTCTTTTTTGACAGCCTCGTCTTTCCCGGCACATGGCTCTTCCTGATCGGGTCGATCCTGTTTGCCGCCAAACCCACCCTGCGCCTTGTGCGCGAGTTGAAACTGCTGCGCATGGGCGATTATGCCGATATCGCCAAACGCCGAAAATAGGGGTCCACTATGAAATTCACCCTCTCCTGGCTGAAAGACCATCTCGACACCGACGCTTCGGTGGACGAGATCGCCGAAGCGCTTACCGACCTTGGCCTTGAGGTCGAAGAGGTCGTGAACCCGGCGGCGAAACTGGCCGCCTTCACGCTGGCCAAGGTGGTGCATGCCGAAAAGCACCCCGATGCGGATAAGCTGCGCGTATGCAAAGTGCTGACGAACGAGGGCGAGAAGGTCATCGTTTGTGGCGCGCCGAATGCGCGTGAAGGCATCACCGTCGTTTTGGCGAAACCGGGCGATTATGTGCCGGGCATTGATACCACCTTGGGGGTGGGCAAAATTCGCGGCATCGAGAGCCACGGGATGATGTGCTCGGAACGCGAGTTGGAATTGTCGGACGAGCATAACGGCATTATCGAACTGCCCTCGGGCGAGGTTGGGGACAAATTCATCGACTGGCTGGCCGAAAACCGCCCCGAAGCGGTGGACCCGGTGATTGAAATCGCGATCACGCCGAACCGCCCCGATGCGTTGGGCGTGCGCGGTGTGGCGCGGGATTTGGCCGCGCGCGGCATCGGGCGGTTGAAGCCGCTCGAAGTGGAAGCAGTGCCGGGCGGGTTTGACTGCCCGATTTCGGTGCAAATCGACCCGACGCTGAAGGAAAAGGGCTGCCCGCATTTCACCGGGCGTTTGATCCGGGGCGTGAAGAACGGCCCCTCGCCCGCATGGCTGCAAGCGCGGCTGATGGCGATTGGCCTGCGCCCGATCTCGGCGCTGGTCGATATCACCAACTACTTCACCTATGATCTAAACCGCCCGCTGCATGTGTTTGACGCGGCGAAAGTGGCGGGCAATCTGCGCATTGTCCCGGCCAAGGGCGGCGCGGAACTGCTCGCACTGGATGGCAAGACCTACACACTTGCGCCCGGCCAGATGGTGATTTGCGACGACAATGAACCCGAAAGCTTGGCCGGTATCATGGGCGGCGAGCTTTCCGGCGCGACCGAAGATACCACCGATGTCTTCCTCGAAAGTGCCTATTGGGATCCGATCACCATTGCCGCCACCGGCCGCGCGTTGAAAATCAACTCGGACGCGCGCTACCGCTTTGAACGTGGGGTGGACCCGGCTTTCACCCTGCCGGGGCTGGAGTTGGCCACGCAAATGGTGCTGGATCTGTGCGGCGGTGAAGCCTCGAACGTGGTTTCTGATGGTGCGCCGCTGGATACCACCCGCGCCTATAAGCTCGACCCGGCCCGCGTGATTTCGCTTGTTGGCATGGAGATCCCGGAAGCGACGCAACGCGAAACGCTGACCGCGCTTGGCTTTACGCTCAATGGCGATATGGCCACGCCCCCGAGCTGGCGCCCCGACGTTTTGGGTGAAGCCGATCTGGTGGAAGAGGTGGCGCGGATTGCCTCGCTCACCAAGCTTGAGGGTAAGCCGATGGCGCGCGAAACCTCGGGCGTGCCCGATGCCATTTTGACGCCGTTGCAGGTGCGCGAACGCACGGTGCGCCGCACGATTGCCGCGCTTGGCTACAATGAATGCGTGACCTACAGCTTCATCGATGCGAAATCGGCTACCCTTTTTGGCGGCGGGGCCGAGGCCACGCGGCTGGAAAACCCGATTTCCTCGGAAATGACCCATCTGCGCCCCGATCTTTTGCCGGGGCTGCTGCAAGCCGCCGCCCGCAACCAAGCGCGTGGCTTTGCCGATCTGGCGCTGTTTGAGGTGGGGCCTGCTTTTACCGGCGGCGAACCGGGCGACCAAGTGCTGCAAGCGGCGGGGCTTTTGGTTGGCGCCTCGGCCCCGCGCGATCCGTGGGGCTCGCGCCGCCCGGTCGATGTTTATGAGGCGAAAGCCGATGTCGAAGCCGTGCTGAGCGCCATTGGCGCGCCTGCGCGCGCGCAGATCAACCGCAAGGTGGCGGGCTGGTTCCATCCGGGCCGGTCGGGCAATATTGCCCTTGGCCCGAATGTGATGGCGAGCTTCGGCGAGGTGCATCCGAAAGTGCTGCGCGACATGGGCGTGAAAGGCCCGGCGGTCGCGTTCACGCTGCATATTGCGGCGGTGCCCTTCCCGAAGGTGAAAACCCCGACCCGTGCGGCGCTGAAGCTGAGCGATCTGCAAGCGGTGGAGCGCGATTTCGCCTTTGTCGTCGATGCCAATGTCGAGGCCATCACCGCCGTCAACGCCGCCTACGGCGCCGATAAGGCGCTGATCGAGACGGTTTCGGTCTTTGACCAGTTCACCGGCGCGAAAGCCGAAGAGCAAATGGGCGCGGGCAAGAAGTCGATCGCACTGTCGGTGCGCATGCAGCCGCGCGACAAGACGCTGACCGATGCCGAGATTGAGGCTGTGGCGCAAAAGGTGATCGACAAGGTCACCAAGGCCACCGGCGGCACGCAGCGGAAATAACCCGGCGTCGCGTGATGCCTGTCACGTTATGCATCGTGGCAAAACAGGTTAGGCTCCTCCTGAACGGGAGGGGCCTTTGCAATTTGACTATGTGATTTTGGGCGGCGGCTCTGCGGGCGCGGTTTTGGCCGCACGGCTGAGCGAAGACGCCGATGTGCGCGTCTGCTTGGTTGAGGCGGGCGATGAAGCGCGCGATATTTCGGTGCGCGCGCCGGCGCTGGTTGCGGCCTTAGTGCCGGGCTATTTGCGCGCGCATAACTGGGCGCTGCACACCGTGCCGCAGCCGGGGCTGAACGGGCGGCGGGGGTTTCAGCCCCGGCTGCGGCACGGTGTGCAG
>NZ_NRRD01000028.1 GCF_020023995.1 Rhodobacter sp. TJ_12
CAACTGTGCATGCTTATGCCTTGCGGGTGAAAGCTGTGGTCTCGCAAGGCATTGAAATAATATATTTATTCGAGGGCCACATCGCCCCCGAATCATCTGGGTGTGCAAGCTTATGGTACATTGGCAAAAATTTCCGAAATGTTGCCGGGTTTGGCGGCGCGTTTGTGCGATGGGATCACCAATTTTGCGCCCGGTTACACTGCCCTGACCGGCGCTATTTCGCCCCTAGCCGTGGGGGCGGGGGGGATGGCCTTGGGCGCTTTGGCGCAAGAGGTCGTGGACCGCCCGCGCGGTTTACGCCTTGGCGTGCCTTTTTCCCCAGACTTGGCCCCTCACAGCAAGGGACACATCCATGACTGATCTGTTCGAACATCACAGCCCCGGCGTGACCGGCCCCGCCTTGGGGCATTTTCCGATCACCCCCACTGATGACGCCGACCTGCCAAAGCCGGTGCGGCAGGTGATCATTGGCGGCAGCGCGGGCACGATTGCTTATGTTCATGCCCGCGATGGCCAGACCTATACCACCGGCCCCCTGCCTGTGGGGCCGTATTCGCTTTGGGCTAAGCGCATCTTGGCCACCGGCACCACCGCCACCGATCTGACTGGGGGTGTGTGATGCTTGGACTTGGCATGGGCGGGTTGGGGCTTCTTGGCATGGACGCCGCCTTGGGGGCGGCGCCAACCGCGCCTGCGGGGGCCACGTTTTTGCTGGACGCGGATGGAGCCTATCTCACCGACGCAGACGGCGCGTATTTGATGGAGGATCTATAATGGCAAACCGTCGCTTTTTTGACACCACGGCATGGCGCGCAATCCAAGGCTTTGGCCCCGGCAGGGTGCTGTGTTCGGCGGATAACCACTGGAAGTCAGCGGGGTTGGCCGGTCCCGGTCCGGCCAGTGCTGGCGGGGCGTCGTTTTGGTTGGAGACCCTGTTTGACGATGGGTCAAATCGCTACATTTTCCATGTGGAAGGGGACAAGATCGTGATTTCGCGCGACGGTAACAATCGTCTTCGGGTCGCGCTTTCAAATGGTGGCGATCGGTTTGTGTTCACCTCAACCTCCACGCAAAAAGCAGGGCGTGCCCCTGCGCATTGGGCGATTGCGTGGGATGTCAATGCCCCCGCAGGCGCGCGCACCGGGCGTATCTGGCGCAATGGGGTCGAAGAAACGGTGATCGTGCTCACGGACACGGGCAACGCCTTTTCGATCTACAAAGGCGGGATCGCCGGTATCGGCATTCATGCTGCAAACTACGCCTATCTGAACGGCTTTCTCTCGGAATTTATGGTCTGGTATGGCGAAGCCCCGGATTGGGCCGATGGGTCGGTTCTGGACAGCGTCTACCGGCACGGACAGGCCGTTGATCCGGGCCAAGATGGCAGTCGTGTAACGGGGACGGCGCCGTTGGTATATCTTTCGGCGCGCAAAGAGCTTGGTCCATCCACTTGGTCCACCAACCGAGGCACGGGGGGCGCAATCACCACCGTGGGGACCAATATCGTCGCGCGTCGCCCGATCATCGGTTACGGGGACAGCCTGCTTGCCGGGACGGGGGCCTCTTCGGTCGCGGCCAATTGGGGGGCGCAGATGTCGAGGGCGCAAGAACGATGGTTTTGGAACAATGGCATCGGCGGCGAAACCGCAGACCAGATCAATGCGCGGCTGCAACGCGATATTGCGCAGCATGTGACCGAACACCCCGAGGCTGCCTATATTCTGGAGGGAGGCTATAACAGCATCGGCGCGGGCCAGACCGCCGCGCAGATCATCGCCACGGCACAAGAGATGATCGACGCGGTTCCGGCAGGGGCGAAATTTATCTACATCGGTCTCCCGAACGGATCGACAAGCGGCGAGGAACGCGACGGGGCGCGCTGGCAGATCATTGAAGCCGCGAATGCCGGGATCAAGGCATATGCCGAGACGCGCCTGCCGAACAGTTTTTGCGATATTCGGCGCTATCTGATCGACGATGCCCTGACGGATCTGGGTCTGACACCAACGGCGCAAGACGCGGCGGACATCAATAATGACGTTGTCCCGACGCAACTCCGCCGGGACGATATTCACGCCAATGATCTGGGCCACGACGCTTGGGAAATCGCCGTGACGGCGTCGCTGACGGCGGTTGGCGCGTTGTGATGGCGGCGCTTTGCCGCTGTGTGACGCGCCAATTCGCAGGGGCTTTGCGGGACTTGGGGTAGGCGTGAAGCCCCGGCGATAGACGCCGCGGCGGTTTGCATGGTGTTGGTCCACAGGGGGTGTCTGGCCCCATGCTGAAAGGGGGCGCGCTGGCGAAGCTGGCGCGCCTTCGCCTTTTTTTAAGATAGGCGCCGTGTCTTGGCGTCACAGGCACGGGCCTTTGGCATCGTCCCTCTGCCTGAGTGTTCTATTGATGAATTGGACTCATGAGTTATTGCCGCCAGCGCGCAATTATCCCATTCGGCTTTGCGCCCTATATCCCGTGCAGAGGGCGCTGCGGCGCCTGTCCGGGCACGGCCCGGAGGTGCACGACCATGGAGATGAAAAGATGCTGAAAGAAACGATGACCCTGCCCAATGGTGTTGCGATCCCCAAGCTCGCGCTGGGCACGTGGATGATCGAGGATGAGAAGGCCGCCGACGCGGTGAAAGCCGCGATCGAGATCGGCTATCGTCACATCGACACCGCGCAGGCCTATGGCAACGAACGCGGCGTGGGCGAAGGCGTGCGGACCTGCGGCCTGCCGCGCGAAGAGATTTTCGTGCAAACCAAACTGGCCGCCGAGATCAAGGATTACGAGGGCGCCAAGGCCGCGATCCAAGGCTCGCTGGACACGATGGGGCTGGAGTATATCGACCTGATGATCATTCACAGCCCGCAGCCTTGGGGCGAATGGGCGGCGGACGATCGCTTCTTTGAGGGCAACCTTGCGGCGTGGAAAGCGCTGGAAGAGGCGCTGGAAGCGGGCAAGCTGCGCGCCATCGGCGTGTCCAACTTCCAGAAACAAGACCTTGATAACCTTTTAGAAAATGCCACCGTTAAGCCGATGATCAACCAGGTTTTGGCGCATGTTGGCAACACGCCCTTTGAGCTGATCGACTACACGCAATCCAAAGGTCTGCTGATCGAAGCCTATTCGCCGATTGCGCATGGCAAGATCCTCGACAATCCCGAGATCGGCGCGATTGCCGAGAAATACGGCGTCACGATCCCGCAACTGTGCATCCGCTACATCTTGCAACTCGATTGCCTTGCGCTGCCGAAAACCGGCAATCCGGCGCATATGAAATCGAATGCCGAGGTGGATTTCGAAATCTCGGAGGCGGATATGGAGGCGCTCAAGGCGATCACCGCGAAAGATTATGGCGATGCCAGCGTCTTCCCGGTTTATAGCGGCAAGGCGTAACGCGACCGCCCACCATCAAAGGCCCCCGCATCGGCGGGGGCCTTTTTGTTTTTACGCTGGGCGACTGGGATCAAAGATCTTCGCCAAAGCCATAGGTTTCGGTGACATAGTCGATGTCTTTATCGCCGCGCCCCGACAGGTTGATCAGGATCGACTTGCCCGGGTTGTTGCCCGCTTCGCGCATCGCAAAGGCCACCGCATGCGCGCTTTCCAGCGCCGGGATGATCCCTTCATGGCGCGACAGCGCATAGAATGCCTTCAGCGCTTCTTTGTCATCGGCGGTGGTGTAATTCACCCGGCCCGTCTTGTGCAGATGCGCGTGTTCGGGGCCAACGCCGGGGTAATCAAGCCCCGAAGCGACGGTATGCACCGGCGCGGGCTCGCCGTTTTCATCGGTCAGCACCAGCGTGCGGAAGCCGTGAATATCGCCATCCGCGCCAAAGCTGATGGTGGCGGCGTGATCGCCAAGGTTCGACGATGTGCCCAGCGGTTCCACCCCGTAAAGGCTGACGCACGCATCATCGATGAAGCCAGAGAACATGCCCATCGCGTTGGAACCGCCGCCCACACAGGCCGCGACCATATCGGGCAAGTCGCCGGTCATTTCCAAGAACTGATCGCGCGCCTCGATGCCCACCACATGTTGGAAATTGCGCACCATCATCGGGAACGGATGCGGCCCCACGACCGAGCCAATGGCAAAGAGCGCGGTATCGGCTTGCGCGATATAGCTTTGGAAACAGCTATCCACCGCCTCTTTGAGCGAGCGCCCGCCAAAGCTCACCGGCACGACCTTGGCGCCCAAAAGCTTCATCCGGGTGACGTTCGGCGCTTCTTTGGCGATGTCGATCTCGCCCATATGGATTTCGCATTCCATGCCGAAATAGGCCGCTGCGGTGGCCAGCGCCACGCCATGCTGGCCCGCGCCGGTTTCCGCCATCAGCTTTGTCTTGCCCATGAACTTGGCCAAAAGCCCTTCGGCCATGCAGTGGTTGAGCTTATGCGCCCCGGTATGGTTGAGATCTTCGCGCTTGGCGTAAATCTGCGCGCCGCCGCAAAGTTTTGAGAGGTTCTTCAGATAAGAGACGGGGGTGGGCCGCCCTTGATAGTTCTTGCGGATCTGGCGCAGCTCGGCAATGAAATCGGCGGATTTCGAAATGGTGGCGTAAGCCTCGCGGATTTCTTTGAAATGCGGCTCAAGCGGCGGCGGCAGCATGGCCCCGCCGTAATCCCCAAAAAAACCATCCGCATTCGGGGTTGTCTTAAGATAAGAAGTCATGCCTCACCCTCTCTTCGTCTTTCGGGCGGGATTTGACGCCCAAAGGCGCGCGGTGACAAGGTCGGAAACGCGCGCCCAAGCGCGGCATCCGGCCCCATTTTTGCAAAATGGCACAAGATGCGGCGGGCGGTCGCATTGTCTTTTTGACGGGTTCGACCTGCCGCAAAAGGGTTACTTTAGGTCATCTTAGGCTAACCTTGCCCCTGAAAACCCGGTTTATAAGGCCCGAAACGCGGTCGAATCGCTGCCGCAGCCGGGCGTACTTAACGTCATCGCAAGTCTTTACTGCGAAGCCTGATCTTCAAATAGGACAGGAGACCGGCATGAAACTCGCAGCTATCTTGGCTGTTTTCGCGCTGTGTGCGGGCCCGATGGGTGCACAGGCACAAAGCCAGCCCCCGCAGGGCATCAGCGCGCAAGCGGTCCATTTTGCGCAGGTCGCCGCGCTTGAAGGACCGGCCAGTGCGCTGGGCACCGGCATGAACCTTGGGCTGCGCGCCGCCTTCGAAGAGGCCAATCGCGCAGGCGGTGTGGCGGGCCGGATGATCCGTCTTGATGCGTTTGACGATGGCTATGAACCGGCAAAATCGGTGGAACAGACCCGTGCGGTGATCGCGGGCGATGCGCATATTGCCTTCATTGGCCCGGTGGGCACGCCGACCTCTGCGGCGACCCAGCCCTTGGCCACGCAAGAGGGCTGGCCCTTTCTTGGCGCGGTGACCGGGGCGGGGTTTCTGCGCGATCCGGGCTTGCGCAATGTGCTGAACCTGCGCGCCACCTATGACGCGGAAACCGAAAAGTGGATCGAGCTTTTGGTCGATGCGCGTGGCCATCGCAAGATCGGCATTCTTTATCAAGATGACGGGTTCGGGCGCGTCGGGTTGAAGGGCGTCGAAGCGGCGCTGGAACGGCGCGGCATGGCCCCGGTCGCCCGCGGCGCCTACACGCGCAACACCTTGGCGGTGAAAACCGCGCTTTTGGATATTCGCCGCGCCGGGGCCGAGGCGGTGGTGATGGTCGGCGCCTACAAGCCGGTGGCCGAGTTTATCCGTGTGGCGCGCCAGATCGATTACAACCCCGATTTCGCAACGATTTCCTTTGTCGGCACCGATGCGCTTGTGGGGGAATTGGGGCCCGATGGCGCGGGGGTCGTGATCTCGCAGGTGGTGCCGTTCCCGGCCGATCCTTCGGTCCCGGTCGTGGCCCGCTACACCGAGGCGCTGAAGGCGGTCGATGCGGCTGCCGAACCCGGGTTCCTGTCGCTTGAGGGTTATATTGTGGGGCGGCTCGCGCTGGCCGGGTTGCAAGCGGCGGGCAAGAACCTGACGCGTGAAAGCTATCTGGCCGCGCTTCAGGGGCTGGGCGATGTCGATATCGACGGTTTGGTGCTGCACTACGGGCCCGGCGACAATCAGGGGCTGGATGAAGTGTTCCTGACCGAGATTTCGCCCGAAGGCACGATTGCGCGCATCGCGATTGGCGATGCCGTCAAGCGCGACGCGTGTGAGGTCAGCCCGGGCGGCTAATTCGTCGCCGGTCCCCCTTCCTTCGGGCCCCGAGGCCCGGAGCCTTTTCAGATAGGATAGTGGTATGATCCCGCAGGCATCGAAGCTGCTCGCTAGCGTGGGCGTAAAGATCGTGGCAATCGTTGTGGCCTTGGTGGCGATGACGGCGGTTGCGATCGTGGTCAGCCTTAACGTGTTCCGCACGACCGACCGTGTTGTGCGCGATCTGGCCGAGGGCGATGTGCCGGTGTTGCAGGCCACCATGGGGTTGGGCGAGGCAACGGCGGGGCTTAGCAAGGATATGGTCGATATCCTGTCGGCGGAAACGGCGGGCGCGCTGGATGGCCCCGATGCCGCCGCGACCGAGCATTTCGCGTCCCTGCGCGAGGAAATCAAGCGCAGCGGCGATCCGCAATTGGGTATGCTGGGCAGCACCGTCAATACCGCGAAGGCCAGCGTTACAAAGCTGATCGAGGCGCGGCGCGCCATGTTCGAGGCGACCGAGCGCACCGACCGGGCGGTGACACAGCTTTTTGCCATCAATAACACAGTGTCCGAGCGGCTGCTTGAAGTCAGCGATGACGCCTATTTCGATATGGTGATGGGCGGCGAGGCGGCGGTGGACTCGGTCGCGCGCACGCTTGAACAATTGGTCGACCGCGATTTCAACACCTTGGGCGATGCTTTGGCGCTGCGCGTCGAAATCAACGTTTTGCGCGGCAATGTTTTGGCGATGTCGCCCGGGCTTGATGCTGCGGCGCGCCGCGCGATCTTGGAAGGGGTGGCCGCGTCCGAAACGCGGATGCGCGACAAGATCATGCGCATCGGTGACGCTTCGCCGATTGTTGCGCTGCGCGCCGATCTGGAAGCCTTGGCCGATGCCGCGCATCGGGTCGTTGAACTGGGCACCGCCATGGGGCGGCAGCGGCGCGATCTGCAAGAGATGACCGAGACGCTGGATACCGCGCTGACGGCGGTGACCGACGATCTGGCCTTCGATCTGACGGTGAATGCCATCGAGTCCGGTCGCTCCAACGCGGCGGCGATCAACACGCTGATGTCGCGCGATGTGGAGCCGTTGATCCGCGCCGCGCGGGTCGAGGCGCGGGTGCGCGATATGGTTTCGGCGACGCTGCGTCTGGCGCTGACGCGTACCGAAGATGATTTCGCGCGCGAAAGCGTGGCGGTTTCCGGCGCGCGCGAGGGGCTGGCCGCGATGGTGCCGCTTGTGCCTGAAAAACTGGGCAAAGCGCTGGGCGAGATGCTGACTCTGACCGATCCGGGCGCGGTATTGCCGACGGCGCATTTGGCCTCGATCCAAGCCCGCGTTGCCGCGAATGCAGCCTTTTCCGAGGCCAGTGACACGATGGCGATGATCGACACCGCCGCCGCCGCCGCGACCCATGCCGTGCTGCAACGGATCGAGGCGGCATCGGCCTCGGTCAGTGCGCGCACTGGTGCCTCGATGCAGACGATGCTGGCGGTGGCGGCGCTTTCGGCCCTGATCGCGGTGGCTGCGCCGTGGCTTGCTTGGGGCACGATCGTGCGCCCATTGCGCCGTTCGGTGCAGGCCACGCGTCAATTGGCGCAGGGCGATCTGGCGGCGGTCGATGGCATGCAGGCCGGGCCGGGCGAGATCGGGGCGATGACCGGTGCGCTTTTGGTGTTCCGCGACGGGCTTCTTGAAAAGGCGCGTCTGGAAGAAGAAGAAAAACGCCAAGCAGAGGCCGCCGCCGAACGCGAACAGGCCGCGCATGAGGCGGAAACCGCGCGTCAGGCCGAAGTGCTGGAGCGCGAACGCGCCGAACGGGCCCGCGAAGAAGAGGCCGCCGCCGAACGGCGCGCCCTGCGCGACGCCGCCGAGGCCGAGCGCGCCGAACAGATGCGCATCCAGCAGCAGGTCGTGGCCAGCTTGGCGGAGGGGCTGCGCGCGATGTCGAACGGCGATCTGACCGCCAAGATCAACGCGACCTTCCCCGAAGATTACGAGGCGTTGCGGCGCGATTTCAACGAGGCGGTGGACCGGATGGCCGAGCTTCTGGCCTCGATCGTGCAATCGAGCGGGGTGGTGGAAACCGAGGCGGGCAGCCTCAATACTGCCTCTTCGGAACTGGGGCGGCGCACCGAAACGCAGGCGGCCTCGCTGGAGGAAACCGCCGCGGCGATGAACGAAATGGCTTCGTCGGTCACGCAATCGGTCGCGGGCGCGCAAGAGGCCGCCAAGGCCGTTGGCCAGACGCGCGAAACCACCGCCACCGGGCGCGATGTGGTGCGCCAGACGCTGCAGGCGATGAACGATATCGCGCGCAGTTCCGAACAGATCACCCGCATCACCTCGGTGATCGACGATATCGCCTTCCAGACCAATCTTTTGGCGCTTAATGCCGGGGTGGAGGCCGCACGGGCGGGCGAAAGCGGGCGCGGCTTTGCCGTTGTCGCGTCTGAAGTGCGCGCGCTGGCACAGCGGTCTTCCGAAGCGGCGAAAGAGATTGCCGAATTGATCGAAACTTCGGCCCGGCAGGTCAATTCCGGGGTGCAACTGGCCTCGCAATCCGACACGGCCTTGGGCCAGATCGAGGATTTGGTGGGCCAGCTTGATGGGCTTTTGGAAGCCATCGCCAGCGCTGCCACGGAACAATCCGCCGGGATCACCGAGGTGACGGCGGCGGTGAACCAGCTGGATCAGGTGACCCAGCACAATGCCGCCATGTTCGAGGAAAATTCGGCCGCGACGCAGGGACTTTTGGCCGAGGCGCAAAGCCTGCGCGCGCTCAGCGCGGTGTTCCGCATTGCCCAAGCCAATGAAATGGCGCAGGTGCAGCGCTATCCGGTGACCGCTGTGCCCGATGAAGCGCCCGATGCTGGGGAGGAAGACGGTTTGGACGATCTGGGGGACCCGGACCGGGATCAGCGCGCGGCCTCCTGATCCGCCTTGGTGTAAAAACAAAATCTTTCAAAATCTTGCGGCGCGTTCTTCACAGGGCGCGCCGTGTCGCACCTGTGCCGCTGCGGCCCTGCTTGATGTTGGGCTGAGCCGGGTCTAGGCTTTTGCCATGCATCCCCTTGCCGCGCATGCGATCACCGCCCTTGATCTGGGCCCCTGTCAGGTCATGGCCCTGCATGGGGGCGATTTGTCGGTGGTGGTGCGACTGGTGCCCGAGAGCGGGGCGCCCGTGGTCGCCAAATCCGCCCCGCAGGCCGAGACCGAAGCGGCCATGCTGCAAGCGCTGGCTGCGGCGGGCGCGCCCGCACCTGCGGTCTTGGCGGCGCAGCCGGGGCTTTTGGTGTTGCAAGACCTTGGGGCCGATACCGGACTGGGGGCGGCTTGGGCGCATCTGGGCACGGTCTTGGCACAGCTTCATGCCGCGACCGGGCCGCATTATGGCTGGTCTTGTGATTATGCTTTTGGCGCGGTTGAAATTCGCAATGCGCCGCTCGACGATTGGCCTTCCTTTTGGGGGATGCGACGCTTGCTGCCGTTTTTGCCCGACCTTCCGGCAGAGCTTGCCTGCCGGGTCGAGGGGTTGGCACGGCGGCTGCCAGAGCTTTTGCCCGCCACGCCCCCGGCGGCCTTGCTGCATGGCGATCTTTGGGTGGGCAATATCATGGCCAATGGGCCGCAGGTCACCGGGCTGATCGATCCGGCCAGTTATTATGGCGATGCCGAGGTCGATTTGGCGATGCTGTCGCTGTTTGGCCGCCCTGCGCCTGCCTTTTGGGCGGCCTACGGGGCGCTGCCCCCGGGGGCCGAGATCCGCCGCGCGATTTATCAACTGTTCCCGGCGCTGGTGCATTTTCGGCTGTTCGGGGCGGGCTATCGGGGGTTGGTGACCCGCTGTCTGGATGCGGTTGGCGCCTGAGCGGGGTCACAAAATCCCGGTGCCGCGCAGATCCTCTTGCGCGAAATCGATCAGCGCGCGCAGCTTGCGGGGCAGGGCGCGGCCTTCCAGCCAAACCGCGCTGAGCACGCCACTTTCGCTTGTATACTCGTTTAGCACCGGCACCAGACGCCCCTGCGCCAGCGCCTCGTGCAGCGCAAGGCGCGGCACATAGGCAAGGCCATGCCCCGCCGCCGCCAGTTCCGCCGCCGCGCGGGCCGAATTCACCTGATAGCGCCCGCTGATCTCGACCACGGTTTCTGCCCCGTCGCGCACAAAGACCCAGCGTCGCGGGGCGCGGCGGTTGGTGTCCAGAATGCAGGCATGTTGCGCCAGATCGGCGGGATGTGCGGGGGGGCCATGCTGCGCCAGATAGTCGGGGCTGGCCACGACCAGCGAGCGCAGCGCGCCCAGCTTGCGCTGTTTGAGCGATTGCATCTCTGACCGGCCGATCCGAAACGCCAGATCGATCCCCTCCGAGGCCAGATCGACAAATCGGTCGGTCAGCCGCAAATCGAACGCCAGCCCCGGATGCGCGGCGCCAAACCGCGCCAGCATCGGCGCGACCCAAATTTCGCCAAAGGTGACGGGGGCCGACAGCCGGATCAGCCCGGTAAACCCGCGCGAGCCCTCGGCCACTTCGGTGATCAATTCGTCCAGATCATCCAGCAGACCGGGCGCGCGCGCCAGCAAATCCGCCCCGGCAGGTGTCAGCCCAACCCGGCGTGTGGTGCGTTGCAACAGCCGCACGCCCAGCCGCGCCTCAAGCGCCGCGACATATTTCGAGGTCAGCCGGTTCGACACCCCCATCTGATCGGCGGCGGCGGTGAAAGAGCCGGTCTGGGCGGTCGCCACGAAGGCGCGCAATTCGTCGATCAGGTCCATGGCATTGCGAACATATAGGCGAAGATCATTCCACAAAATCGCCATTTTCTTGAAGGTCGGCAAGCCCCAAATAGAGCCCATGACCAATTCACGGGAGACACACATGACCCTTTCGACCCACGACACCGCCGCCTTTGCCCTGCGCGTTTCCTCTGGTGCGCTGTTTTTGGCCCATGGCCTGACCAAGCTTTTGGTGTTCACGCCGGCCGGCACGGCGGCCTTTTTTGAAAGCCTTGGGCTGCCCGGGGTGCTGGGCTATCTGACGATGCTGGCCGAAATCGGCGGCGGGCTTGCGCTGATCCTTGGCGTGGGCGTGCGACTGATCTCGATCCCGCTGGTGGCGGTGCTTCTGGGCGCGACCTGGGCGCATGGCGGCAATGGCTGGAGCTTTTCGAATGCGGGCGGCGGCTGGGAATACCCGCTGTTCTGGGCGGTGGCGCAAGCGGCCATCGGCCTTTTGGGGGCGGGCGCTTTCGCGCTGCGGCTGCCCGCGCTGGAACGCCGTCTTGGGGCGTTCGCCTAACCTTTCCCATCAATGAGCCGGGGCCGCGCGTGCCGCGGCCCCGTTTCAAAGGAGTTTGACATGATCGCCCCCACCACGCTTACCCATCTGCGCGACGGCCTGAAAAGCTCGGCCCGGATGCCGCTTGTTTTCTTGGGTCACGGCAGCCCGATGAACGCAATCGAGGACACCGCCTTTTCACGGGCTTGGACAGAACTGGGCCAGAACCTGCCGCGTCCGCAAGCGATCTTGGTGGTTTCGGCGCATTGGATGACGCAAGGCACAACGCTGGTCGATGTGTCCGACGTGCCGCGCACGATCCATGATTTCTATGGCTTCCCGCAGGCGCTTTACGATCAAAACTACCCCGCCCATGGGGCGCCCGATCTGGCGCGCGAAGTCACCACGCTTCTGGCCAGCCATCACGCCGCCGAAGATGACACTTGGGGGCTGGATCACGGCGCCTGGACGGTGCTGAAATTCCTTTACCCCAAGGCCGATGTGCCGGTGTTCCAAGTCTCGGTCGATATGACCCGCGGGCTGGCGCATCAGCTGGAAATCGGGCGCACGCTTGCACAATTGCGCAACCGGGGGGTGCTGATCATCGGCTCGGGCAATATCGTGCACAATTTGCGCGCCATGCGGATGGGCGGCAAGCCGCAAGATTTCGCGGTCGAGTTCGACACGCTCTTTGCCAACAAACTGCAAGAGCGCGATCTGGCCACCTTGTCCGACCGGGCGAAACTGGGCACGCTTCTGACCCAATCGCACCCGTCCATCGACCATTATCTGCCCGCGCTGACGGTGGCCGGGGCGGCGGATGGCAAGGATGATCTGCATTTCATGACGGATGCGATCGAGCTTGGCTCGGTTTCGATGCGCTCTTTCGTGTTCACGCCCAACGCGGCCTGACCGGGCCGCAACGCATCGCAGGCATGATTTTCACGGGCAAGGGCCCGGGCAAGGGGCCCGGGCCTTTGCCATTTTGCGGTTACAGCTCTTTTTCAGACCGATCCGCCGCGCCCGCGACCCAGTAGCCCGCCGCTTTCAGCCAAGCGGTGGGATGCCCCCGTTCCGTCAGGGCGGCGCGCAGCGCCTTGGCCACCCCGGCTTCGGCGGCAATCCAGACAAAGGTTTGTTCGGGCAGGGCGATCCGCGCAAGCGCTGCTAAAAGCCCGCTTGCATCGGTCGGATCGGTGCGATGCACCCAAAGCGCGACATGTTCGGCCTGGCTGGTGATCTTTTGTTCCTCGGCGGGGCCTTGCACCGCGACAAGGCTGGTGACCGGGGTGCCCAGGGCCAATTCCTCGATCCGTCGGGCAATCGCGGGCAGGGCGGTTTCATCGCCGATCAGCAACCAGCGCGCGATGGGCCCGTCGATCAATTGCGCGCCGCGCGGCCCGCCGATTTCAGCCGGATCGCCGATCTGTGCCCCGCGCGCCCAAGCGGTGGCGGGCCCGGCCTCATGGAGCGCGAAATCCACAGTCAATGTGCCGCGCTTAGGGTCATAGGCGCGCGGCGTGTAATCGCGCATCGCTTGCCCGCCCGCGCCATCGGGCACGAAAAGCTTGATGTGATCATCAGAGCCGGGCGAGGCAAAGCCCACCAGCTCCGGCCCGCCCAGCACCAGCCGCAGCATCTGCGGGCTGATCTCTTCGCGCGCAAGCACGGTAAGCTTGCGCCGTTTCACCTCAAAGCGTTGGCGGGTGATGATCGGGGTGGGGGCAGTCATGGCAGTGGCGTCCTTGCAAGGGGCTGGCGCTGCAGCGCAGCGCCGCCGATTTCCCTGCACCTAGGGCGCCGCCGGGGCCAGACAAGGCCTGACATTAGGGCAGTTGGGTGGCGCGGGGCGCTGCGCGCTGGCCTAACCTGCGGCGCCGCGCATCGGGTGGCCGGTCGTGGCATCGATCGCGCGCAACGGGCTGGTGACATCGGGGTGCACCAGCGGCACAATCAGGGGGTGGCGTGGCGCCAGCCTATTTCCGTAGGGGTCCAGTCGACGGCGGCGTTGCAGCGATTGCGCCCGCCTTTCTTGGCGCGTTGCAAGGCTTGATCGGTAAGCGCCAGCGCTTGCGCAAGGTCGCCGGCAAGCGGATCGCGCGGCCCATAGCCGAAAGAGGCGGTGACCCGTGCCAGCCGCGCATCGTCTTCGCGGCTGCCCATTTCGCTGATGGCGCGGCGCAGGGTTTCGCTTTTGGCGGCAAGGGTGGGCGTATCGGCCCCCTCGACCAGCACAAGGAATTCTTCGCCGCCCCAGCGCGCGAATACATCGCCCGGTGTCAGTTGCGCGCGCACCGTATCGGCCACGGCATGCAGAACCCGATCGCCCTCCAGATGGCCCAGCGTATCGTTGATGCGTTTGAAGTGGTCGATGTCGAACAGGACCAACCCGTTCAGCTCGGGCCGGATGGCAATGGCCTCGAACAGGCCGCGCCGGTTCAGCGCCTCGGTCAACGGGTCGTGGTGCAGCGCATGATCGAGCCGGTGGCGCTGTGCACTGAGTGTGGCCCCGGTGTAAAGCACGACCGCCATAAGCAAATCGTCCATCAGGGTGAAAACAAAGATCATATCGTGCAGATGGTGCTGGCTGAATTCGCCCTTATGCGACAGCAGCGCCCCGGCCAAGAAGGGCAGGACGATGATGGTCGTCAGCATGACCAAGAAGGGCTGGCGCAGCTCGCTTGGGGCCAAAAAAATCCGAAACGGGGCGACCGAAGCATGGCGCAACACCAGCGCGACCAGCAGGGCCAGATAGGCCGCCAGCGAAAAGAAAGAAAACGCAAGCGCTTCGTTGAACAGGCTGAATGAGAATTTGAACAAGGCGCCTGCGGCGGTGAACCAGCCCAGCACCACCAGCGCCACCGCCAGCCGGGGGCAGATCCGCGCGGCCAAAAGCGCACCATTGAGCACCATGAGCGCCCGGGCCGTTGCGGTGGAAAAGGTCCCGTGAAAGCCAAGATCCAGCCCCCAATGAGAGAATATCTCGGGCGAGACCAGCACCGGCCAAGCGGGAAAGCCCGCCTCGATCAGCCTTTGCCCGGCGATCAGCACCCCCCCCCCTGCGCCAGCGTCAAAAGGGCGTGGGGGCGCCGCCACAACCCCAGCGCGGCCACCCCATAGCCGATGGCCGAAAGCGGATGCAGCGAGGCGCTTTGCAGATAGCCAGAAAGAATGAAATTATGCATCGCCCCCAATAAAACGATGACAAGCACCATAAGCGCCAGCCAGCGGATCAGGGGGGTGAACCTGTCCGCAGTGTGAGAGACGTCCATGGCGATCCTCCATAGCCACGTGGTGCCTCTTCCAAGGGGCGGGGGCGAGCCAACGCGGCTTGGATGCTATCATCAGGTTCTAGAGCTTATATGCTTAAGCAAACGTTGACACCGATCAATGTGGCTTAACGCGTGGCTAAAGGCACGAAAGTTGCGCGCAATGGGCGAAAGGTAAGCGCTTTGCCTTGAACCTATACGTTTCGGCCCCGTCGGAAAGAGGTTTGAGGTTGGATGGGCGGCGCGGTCGGGGCCACCTCGCGCGGCCCCGACCGGCCCGGGCGGGTCAGGCCTGTTCGCGCGACACCCGGCCCGCCGCAGACATGATCAGCACGTAAAGGGCGGGCACCATGAACAGCCCGATGAAGGTCGAGGCCACCATGCCGCCAATCACCCCGATGCCGATGGCATTTTGCGCCGCAGCCCCCGCGCCCGAAGCGGTGGCCAGCGGCATCACCCCCAAGATAAAGGCAAGTGCGGTCATCAAGATCGGGCGCAGCCGCAGGCGCGCGGCCTCAATCGCGGCATCTTTCAGCGCGCTGCCTTGCTGGCGCAGGCTTTCGGCAAATTCCACGATCAAGATCGCATTGCGCGCGGCAAGGCCAATCGTGGTGAGCATGCCGACCTTGAAATAGACATCGTTGTTTTGCCCAAAGAGCCATGCCGTCACCAGCGCGCCCAACACGCCCACCGGCACCGCCAGCATCACCGCAAAGGGAATGGTCCAGCTCTCGTAAAGTGCGGCCAGCGCCAAGAACACGACCAAAACCGAGATCGCGTAAAGAAGCGGTGCTTGGCTGCCCGATTGCTGTTCTTGGTAGCTTAGCCCCGTCCAGGCCAGCCCGTAGCCGCCCTCAAGACCGTCGACCAAGTCCTGCATCGCCTCCATCGCGGTGCCGGTCGAAACGCCGCTTGCGGCAGAGCCAGACACTTCGATCGCGGCGGTCGCCCCATAGCGGCTTAGCTCCGGCGGCACCGGTTCCCAGCTTGTGGTGGCAAAAGCGGCAAAGGGCACCATCTCGCCGTCGGAATTGCGCGCATACCAGTCAAAGATATCTTCGGGCTGCATCCGCGCTGTGGCCTCGGCCTGCACGATGACGGGCCGCAGCGAAGACCCCAGCACGAAATCATTCACCTCGTCGCCCGCAAACAGCGTCGAAAGCATCGCATTTACTTCGGACAGGTTCAGCCCAAGGCTTTCAAGCTTTTGCTGATCGATCTCAAGGCGCAGCGCGCTTTCGGTCTCGGTCCCGTCCACGCGCACGGTGGTCAGGCGATTATCGGCATTGGCGCGGGTTTCCAGCGTTTTCGCCGCCTCTTGCAGCGCCGCCACCCCATGACCGGCTTGGTCGATCAGGTAAAGGCTGAAGCCGCCGGTATTGCCAAGGCCCCGGATCGCGGGCGGTTGCGTGACAAACACGCGCCCGGCCCGAATGGGGGCAAAGGCGGCATTGGCGCGCCCGGCAATTGCGGCGGCACTCAGCCGGTCATCGCCCGCGCGGATGTCAAAATCCTTTAGCTTCACAAAGACCATGGCGCGGTTCTGCCCCGAGCCGCCAAACCCAAACCCGAGCGAGGCAAAGGTGCTTTCCACCCCCGCGGCCTCTTCGGTCAAAAGGTAGTCGTTGACCTGTTCCAGTACGGCACGGGTTTGTTGCGTGGTCGCGCCATCGTCAAGCTGGATGATCGTCATCAAGACGCCCTGATCCTCGGTCGGGATGAAAGACGAGGTGATGCGTTCATAGACCGCCCAAGCGCCCGCCAAAACCAGCGCCAGCGCCGCCAGCATCAACACCGGGGCGCGCAGGCTTTGGCCCACGGCGCGGCCATAAAAGGCGGTGAACCGCTCCAGCGCGCCATTGAACCAACGCGCGGGCGCAAAACGCGGTTCGGCATCGCCCAGCCGCAACAGTCGCGCGGACATCGGCGGCGACAAGATGATGGCGACCAGAAGCGACAGCGCCATCGCGGTGACCATGGTCAGCGAAAACTGCCGGTAAATCACACCGGTGGAGCCGGGGAAACACGCCATTGGCAGGAATACGGCGGCCAAAACCACGTTGATCCCCACCAGCGCGGCGGTGATCTGCCCCATGCTTTTGGCCGTGGCCTCGGGCGCGCTGAGCCGTTCGTCACGCATCAGCCGTTCGACGTTTTCAACGACAACAATCGCATCATCGACCAAAAGCCCGATCGCCAGCACCATCGCGAACATGGTCAGCGTGTTGATCGAATAGCCCGCCGCGTAAAGCACGGCGAGCGTGCCCAAAAGCACCACCGGCACGGTGATCAGCGGGATGAGCGTGGCGCGCCAGCTTTGCAAGAATACGATCAGCACCAGCACCACCAGTGCCACCGCTTCCAATAGCGTATGTTCGACCTGCTGGATCGACAATTCGACAAAGGGCGAGGTGTCATAGGCGATGCGGAATTCCAGCCCCTCGGGCAGGGCAGCGGCCAGCCGATCCAGCGTGGCGCGCACCGCTTGCGAGGTATCGACCGCATTCGCCCCGGTTTCCAAATTCACCCCAAAGCCAGAGGCGGGCGCGCCGCTAAACAGGCTGTCGCCGCCATAGCTTTCCTGCCCGATCTCCACCCGCGCCACATCGACCAGCCGCACCGTCGCGCCGCCCGCTTCGGTCTTGAGCAAGATCTGTTCGAAATCCGCGACCGAGGTCAGCTGACTTTGCGCGGTGATCGTGGCCGTGAATTGCTGGCCTTCTACCGTGGGCTGGCTGCCCAAGGCGCCCACAGAAACGGTGGTGTTTTGCGCCTGCACCGCCGCGGTCACATCGGCAGGCGTCAGTTGAAACCGCACCAGCGCCAGCGGATCAAGCCAGATCCGCATCGCATAGCCCGAGCCAAAACTGTTGACGCCGCCCACGCCCTCGGTCCGTTCGATCTGGCCCTCGACCTGCTCGGACATGATATCGCCCAGTTGCAAGGTCGTATATTGCCCGGTCGTATCGACCAGCGCGCCGATCATCAAAATATCGGAGGCCGAACGCGAGACCGTGACCCCCGAACTTTGCACCGCACTGGGCAGGCGGCTCGTCACCCGCGCGACCTTGGTCTGCACATCGTTTTGCGCATCGACCGGATCGATTGATCCATCAAAGGTCAGCGTGACGCGCGAAGACCCCTCGCGCGAGCTGCTTTCCATGTACAGCAAGCCATCAAGCCCGGTCAGCCCTTCTTCGATCACCCTAGTTACGGAATTGAGCACCGCATCTGCCGTGGCCCCCGAATAGCTGGCGGAAATCCTCACCGTGGTGGGGGCGATGTCAGGATATTGCGCGACCGGCAGCCGGGTGTAAGAGGCCGCGCCCGCAAGCATGGTCAGGATCGCCAGCACCCAAGCCAGAACGGGGCGTTTGAGAAAGAAGTTGCCCATCGATCATTCCCCCGTCGCGGGGGTATCGGCCTTGGTCACGTCGCGCACCACGCCCTGCGCATCGATTGTCACTGGCACGGTTGCGACTTCGGCCCCCGCTTGCAGGTTCGTCAGCCCGTCGACGATCAAAAGATCGCCTGCCTCAACGCCTGCGGTCACCACCCAAGCGTTTTGATAGCTGCCGGTTTCGGTCAGGGTGCGCTTTTCGGCGCGCCCCTCCACGGCGACAAAGGCGCTCAGCGTGCCGTCGCTGGCGCGGGAAGTGGCGCGTTGCGGCACCAAAATCGCCGGGGTGGCCCCCAAAGTGATTTCTACGCGCAGAAACTGGCCGGGCAGGATCTTGCGTTCCGGGTTGTCGAATTGCACCCGCATTTCGGTGGTGCCGGTGGTCGCAGAAACCGTGGTCGAGGGCGAAACGAAGCTGCCCTTGCGGTCATAGGTGGCGCCGGTTTCCAGCGTCAGTGTGAAATCCACTTCGCCCGCACGGCGCAAGGTGCCCGCTTCCCACATGGCGCGATGTTCCAGCATGCGCCGGCTCGATTCCTCGACATCGACATAAATCGGGTCAAGCCGGGTCACGGTGGTCAGCGCCTCGGTCTGATTGGCGGTGACGATGGCGCCCACGGAAACGGCGGGCAGGTCCGGCACCCCGGAAATTGGCGAGGTGATCTGCGTGCGGTCCAGATCCAACTGCGCCATATCGCGCGCAGCCTCGGCCGAAGACAGCGTCGCCTCGGCCTGCGCTACGGCGACCCTTGCGGCCTCCACGTCTTCGGTGGAGATCGAGGTCCGCTCAAGCTTGCGATAGCGTGCATAGGTGGCCTCGGCCGCTTCGAGCGCCGCTTTCGCGCCATCCACTGCCGCTTGCGCAGACTTTAGGTCCGCCGCGTAAGTGTCGCCATCAATGGCAAAAAGCGGATCGCCCGCCTGCACAGGGCGGCCCGCTTTGTAAAGAATGTCGGAAATCACCCCCGCCACGCGCGGGCGAATGTCGACCTGTTCATAGGCGACTGCGCGCCCGGGCAAAGTGACGGAATAGGGCACATCGCTTTTTTCAAGCGTCATCACGCCGACCTGCGTGGCGCCGCCGCCGCCGGGCGGGCCGTCTTGGGCCAGCGCGGGGCTTGTCAGAGCAAGGGCAAGCACCACGGCTAAGGCGCGGCGGGCCACGGCGCGGCGGGTGCGGGCGGAAGCGGGGGGAAGGGGCGTCATGGCAACTCTGCTCAAGCAAGGGGTAAGGGTGAAACGGGGGCGCGACATGGTTCCGTCGCACCGCGCAGCCGTCTAGGGTGCGGGGGCGGTTGGGCTGGTCAGATCGGTGCCACGCAGCCGCAGCGCCAGCACCAGTGCAAGCGCCATCACGCCCCCGCCGATCGCGAAGCTTGCGGCAATCGCTTGGCGAAAGGCTTCGGCCACTTGCAGTTGCGCGGCCTCGGGCAGGGTGCGGATCACCGCCATGCCACCGGTTGCAATCGCACTGGCATCGACGCCGCCCAGCCCCGCTAGTTTCGCCGCCAAAAGGCTGGTCATCACGCCGCCCGAAACGGCAACGCCAAGCGCCCCGCCCAGCGAGCGCAGGAAAGACATGCTGGCCGTGGCCACGCCAAGGCTGCCATGCGGCACAGCGTTTTGCACAATCACCGTGGCATTGGGCATGGCAGAGCCCATCCCGGTGCCCAAAATCGCCAGCGCCGCCAAGACCGGGATCACCCCGGCCTGTTCATGCGCCAGCGTGGCCAACAGGCCAAGGCCAAGCGCCTCAAGAATGATCCCGCCCACCAAGAAGCGTTTCGGCTTGCCGATCTGCGCCGAGAGCCGTCCCCCCAGCACCGAGCTGAGCAGCATCATCCCGACTTGCGGCAACATCACCAGCCCCGATTGCGCCGCGCTCATCCCCAGCACCAATTGCAGATACAGCGGCAAAAAGACCATCGCGCTCATCATCGCAAAGGTCATCGCGCCGGTGGTCAGCGTGCCGATGCGAAAGGCGGGCAGGGCGAACAGGGACAGATCGACCATCGGTTCGCGGGCGCGCCGTTCTTGCCAGATGAAAAGCGCGAGCGCGATCAGGCCGCCCGCCGCCAAAAGCGCCGAGGTCAGCGACAGGCGGGGAAACACCGATCCGGCCAGCGAAAACAACAACAAAAGCGCGGTGGCCGCGCTGGTCAGCAACAGCGCGCCCAGCCAGTCGATCTGGTGGCGGCGCTGTTCCACCGCGGGCAGCTTCAGCCCGATCACTAGCAAGGTCAAAGCAATCGCGCCGACGGGGATGTTGACGTAAAACACCCACCGCCAAGACAAAGCCGTGGTCAGCGCCCCGCCCAAGACCGGCCCGGCAATCGAGGCAAAGGCAAAGGCCCCGGTGAACAGCCCCTGATAGCGTAGACGTTCACGCGGCCCCACCACATCGGAAATGGTGGTTTGGGTCAGCGTCATCAGACCGCCGCCGCCGATGCCTTGCAACAGCCGAAAGGCGATCAATTCTTCCATCGTTTGCGCCAGACCACACAGCGCCGAGGCGGCGATGAACAGCGTGATACAGCCAAGCAGCAGATTGCGCCGCCCGAACATATCGCCCAGCTTCCCAAAGATCGGCGTCGCCGTGGTCGAGGCGAGCATGAAGGCGGTGACCACCCAAGACAGATGCGCCATGCCGCCCAACTCGCTGGCCACGGCGGGCAGGGCGGTGTTGACGATGCTTTGGTCAAGCGCGGCCAGCACCATCGCCAGCATCAGCCCCGTCAAGATCACGGGCAGGTCGCGCTGGCGCGTCTCGGGGGCGAAGCTTTCGGGGGCGGTGCTGAGCTCGGTCATGCGCGAGGATATCCAATCAACAAATGGAAAAGGGCGGCACCGGATGCGCCGCCCTTGGAAAGATCAATCGACGTGGCGCGCCACCCAGGCCGCATAGGCCTGCATGATCTTGCCAAGAAATGCGGCGCTGTCGTCCGATGCCAGCGCGCCGGTGTCATCGAACAGGCTGCCAAGGTTGCCAATATAGGCTTCGGGCTGGGCCATGGTCGGCACATCCAGCACCACCAGCGATTGGCGTAGGTGGTGATGCGCGCCAAAGCCCGCAAGCGCCCCCGCCGAGCCTGACACAACCAACCCCGGCTTACCCGCCCAGACGTTTTCGCCATAGGGGCGCGAGCCAACATCAAGCGCGTTTTTCATCGCGGCGGGCACCGCGCGGTTGTATTCGGGGGTGACGAACATCACCCCATCGGCCTTGGCGATTTCGGCACGAAAGCGCGTCCAGGGCGCGGGCGGGGTTTCGGTGTCCAGATCGGGATTGTAAAGCGCCAGATCGCCAATCTCGACGAAATCGAAGGCCAGCGTGTCGGGTGCAAGCGCGGCCATCGCCTTGGCCAATTTGCGGTTAAGCGAACCTGCGCGCAGGCTGCCCACGATCACGGCGATTTGGTATTTGCGGGGCATCATCTTGTCCTTTGTTCTTTCGGTTGTTTTGGGCGGTTGGCCGGCAATTACTTGTCTTTCTGGTACTTGTCTTTCTGGAACGTATTGCGCATTTTGGCGCAATCAACCGGCGCGCATCCGATTTTATGTGCGCATATGCACGTTCGGATGTGGAAACTTGAGGGCTGATTTTGGGAACCCGACGCGGCGCGCAGCGTTGCGGCTCTGGCGCGCCCAGCAAGAAGCCCCGCCCCAGCAAGAAGCCCGGAGACCAAAGCCTCCGGGCTCGCCCCGCGGCAGCCACCACGGAGGCGCCAAGCGGGGCCCCGGGCGGCCTTCCCGCCGCGCCCGGGCATATGCATTAATTCAGCCGCGCAACCACTTGGTTTGCAAAGGCATTCACCATAGCCACGTAATAGGCGGGGCTGTCGAAATAGGCGCCTTTTTTCAGCTTGCCCTCGGGGTCAAAGGCATGGGCGGCCGAGGTATTGACCAGCACGGTATAGCTGTCGAAATCGGAATTGTCGGTGGGCGAGGTGACATTGACCTGCCCCACCAGCACCGCCTGTTCCTCATCGGTCAGCTTTTCAAAGGTATTGGCCAAGGCCAAAGCGTCAATATCGACTGAAACCGTCGCGCCGCTCGGGGCGAGTTGCTCGTTTTCGGCCAGACGCTCGGCAATCGCTTCTTGCACGTCTTGGGCCACGCCGCCCCAATAGGCGGCAGCCTTGTCATTGGCGATGGCGGTCAGATCGGTTTCGACCTCGATTTCATGCACCTGCGTCGCCGCCAGCGCGGGGCTGGTAAGCAACAGGGCGGTGGTGGTGGCGATCAAGGTTTTGCGAAACATCGGGAAACTCCTGTTTGTCGCGGGATGCGCGCCTTGCGGCGCGTTCTGGGAACCAAACGCAAAAGTCGCATCTGCGTTCCCTCTTTTTCGTAAAACCCGTGTCACAGTGCCTTGAGTGCGGCCCGAGCGGCGCGTCCTGCCGAAAGGCGGGAGGACAAAAGGCGGGCGCTTTTGGCACCCGCCTTTTGTTATGTTGCAATATCTGGCGCGGACCTGCCTGCAACGCAGGCCCCGCGCGCCGCTTAGCCCGTCAACGTCTCGGTCGAGGCAAAGAACATCGCTTGGCTGACCGCCGAGCGCACCTGTTCTTCGGAGAAGGGCTTGGTGATCAAGAAGGCCGGTTCGGGCTTGTCGCCGGTCAACAGCCGTTCGGGGAAGGCGGTGATGAAGATCACCGGCACTTCGCCGATCTGGGTCAAGATGTCATTGACCGCATCGATGCCCGAGGAATTATCGGCCAGTTGAATATCCGACAAGATCAGATCGGGGCGGTCCTTGGCGGCCAAGGCCACCGCCTCGGCACGGGTGCGCGCCACGCCGGTTACGGTATGGCCGATGCCCGAGACGATATCGCTCAGATCCATGGCGATGATCGCTTCATCTTCGATCACCATCACCTTGCCGGTGACGGCGCGCGCCATTTCGCTATTGGCGGCAGCGATCAGCCCCGCCACTTCTTCGGCTTCCATCTGCATAATCGCGCCGATTTCCGCGTGGGTGAAGCCTTCGATCGAATGCAAAAGCAGCGCCTCGCGCGAGTTTTTGGTCAGCCCCGCCATGAGCGCCTGCGCACGCGCCGCGGGCCCATCGGCGGCCTCGGCCCCCGGTGCCCCGGCGCTGGCCCAAACAAGGTGGAAGGCATGGAACAGCCCCACTTTCGGGCGCGTTGCCGCCGCGACCACCGAAGGGTCAATCAGCAGGCTTTCCAATGTCGCCGCCGCGAAGGCATCACCCGATTGTTGGTTGCCGGTGAGCGCGCGCGCATAGCGGCGCAGATACGGAAGCTCCCCGGCAATCGCCTGCGACAGATCGAGGGTTGCGGTGGACGTCATCGATTTTTCTCCCCAATGCGAGTTTTTCTGGGAACCGAACGCGGCGCGGGGGCGTTGGGTTCCCGAAGATTGACTGATACACCCAAAAAAAGAGCATGGCGCAAGAGATGACAGAGGAAAAGAGCAAGCCCGCATTGCGGCGCGACATCGATGAAAACCTCAAGCGTGTCTATGAATCGGCGCTCGAACCCGAGATCCCGGACCGGTTCAAGGCGCTGTTGGCGCAACTCAAGGCGCAGCAGGATGGCGCGCAGCAAAATGCCGTGAAGGAGGACTCGCAGTGAATGGTGACGCCGCGACCAACCCCGCCGCCGACCCGCGCGACGAGCTGGCTACGCATATCCCTGCGTTGCGCGCCTTTGCGATTTCGCTGACCCGAAACGTGCCTGAAGCTGACGATCTGGTGCAAGAGGCGATCCTGAAAGCCTGGAGCAATTTCGACAAGTTTCAGGTCGGCACGGATATGAAGGCTTGGCTCTTCACGATTTTGCGCAACACGTTCTATTCGGCGCGCCGCAAAACGCGCCGCGAGGTGGCCGACCCCGATGGGGTGCATGCGGGCGCGCTTTCGGTGCGTCCGGCGCATGACGGGCGTCTGGCTTTGGCCGATTTCACCCGCGCCTTCGACCAACTTTCCGATGAACACCGCGAGGTGCTGATCTTGGTGGGCGCGAATGGCTATTCTTATGAACAGGCCGCCGAGATGATGGGCTGCGCGATCGGCACGGCGAAAAGCCGGGCGAACCGGGCGCGGGCGCGCTTGGCGGAATTGTTGGAGCTTGACGAAGGAGAAGATATTCTTTCCTCGCCCGCCTCCTTTCAGGCCGTGGCGGGCCCGGGCGGTCCGCAGGCAGCATGAGCCCGTTGCAATGGTTGCGGGCGCGCGTCGACGGGCTTGGCGCGCGGCTGATGCTGGTGATGGGGGTGGTGCTGCTGCCCCTTGCGATTTTGAGCTTTGCGCAATCCATGGCCTCGAACCGCTTGGCCGAAAGCCGGATGCGCGCCGCGATCTTGGGCGAGACACTGATGGCCGCCGCGCCGCAGATCGATTTGCTGATGCAGGCGCGCGGCACCGCGATGGCGATGGCGGCGGGCTTGCCGCAATGGCTCAAAGATCCCGAAACCTGTTCTGCCCATATGCGCCAGATCGCAAATACCGCCGAGGGGGATTATTCCTTCGTCGGCTTTGTGCCGGTGGATGGGCAGGTGCGCTGCACTTCGGGGGCGGGGCCGCATGATCTGACCGAGAGCGCGTGGCTCGCCGGTCAGGTGGCGAACCCGCGCCCGCTTTTGCATGTCAATCGCGCGGGGCCGATCTCGGGCACGTCGATTTTGAATTTTTCGCTTCCGGTGCGCGACCTTTCGGGGCAGTTGCTTGGGTTCGCCTCTGTGTCGATGCCGCATGCGGGTTTTGAAAACCGCGGCATCGCCGCCACCTCTGGCGGGGAACGCCCGCTGACGATTGTCACCTTTGACGCGACGGGCGAGGTGCTGACCTCGACCACCGGGCTTGATGATGTTGCCCGCGCGCTACCCGCCACGCGCCCGCTTGGCCAATTCGTGGGGCAGGGCGGGCAAAGCTTTTTGGCCGAGGCCGCCGATGGCCGCCGCCGCGCCTTTGCGGTGGTGCCGCTGTCCGAGGGCAATCTGTATCTTCTGGCCTCCTGGCCCGCCGATACGCTTGATGATGAGGGCGTTTTGTCGGATTGGCCGCCCTTTGCCTTTCCGTTTCTGATGTGGGCGGCCAGCCTTTTGGTGGCATGGCTTGCGGCGGAAAGTCAGGTTTTGCGCCATGTGCGCGTGTTGCATGCCTCGATCACCGCGTTTGCGCGCGGCGACCGGCGGGTGCGCCCGCTGTCAATGGCCGGGGCGCCGACGGAATTGCGCGATGTGGCCCGGGCGCATGAACATATGACCGAGGCGGTGTTGCATGACGAAGCCTATCTGGAAAATGTGATCCACCAAAAAGAGGTGCTGCTGCGCGAAGTGCATCACCGGGTGAAAAACAACCTGCAACTGATTGCCTCGATCCTGAACATGCAATTGCGCCGCGCGAAATCCGATGAGACCCGCGCCGCGATGACCAATGTGCAAGAGCGGGTGCTGAGCCTTGCGACGATCCACCGCGAACTTTATCTGACCTCGGGCCAGACCGATATTCGCGCCGATGAGCTGTTGCCCCGGATCGCGCGGCATATCCTGAAAATCGGCACCACGCGCGAGCGCCGCTTCGAACTGGATTTGCAGGTCGAGGATATTCGCCTTGTGCCCGATCAGGCGGTGGCGTTGGCGCTGCTGTTGACCGAGGGGCTGGATAATGTGCTCAAACATGCGTGGCGTGGTCAGCGCGGGCTGGCTGCGGTGCGCGTCAGCTTGGTGCGGCAAGACGATGGCACGGCGCTTTTTGAAATCGTCAATTCGCTGGCCCCAGCGGCCGAAGTGACGATGAGTGTGCCGCCGGGCATGGTGCCGCCCTCCGATGGCTTTGGCACCCGGCTTTTGGCGGCTTTTGCCGCGCAGTTGCAAGGTCGGCTGGAACGCGGGCAGGTGGACGAAAGCTACCGGCTGAGCCTGCATTTCACCCCGATTGCGCTGGAAGAGGCCGAGGCGCGCCGGTGTGGCGAGACAGAGGCCACCGCCAGCAGTCTATGACATTTTCGTGAGGGAACGCGGCAAAGGGGGTGGGCGTTTTGTCCCTACAAGCGTCGTCGCCGCGCGGCGATGCACCCCGAAACCGCTTCCGAAAGGAGATACCCATGCTTGGTTGGGCTTTGACCTTCCTCGTCGTCGCGCTGATTGCCGGTGCTTTGGGATTTGGCGGCATTGCCGGGGCCTCCGCCTCGATTGCGCAGGTTCTGTTCGTGCTGTTCTTGATCTTGTTTGTCGTCGCGATGGTGGCGCGCGCCCTGCGCGGCCGTCCGCCCGTCTGACACCAATGGTCTGACATCGACGCCATCGACAGATGAAACCAAACGAAAGGGCCTTCCTGCCGGAAGGCCCTTTTGACGTGGCATCGCGGCTGTTGCGCCACTGCCGGGGCTGGTAGGCCCGGAGGGACTCGAACCCCCAACCAAGGCGTTATGAGCGCCCTGCTCTGACCATTGAGCTACAGGCCCCCAGCACGCGCAAAGGCTTAGGCACGAAGCGCGTGTCGGTCAAGCGGTGTTGGCCCTGGCCGGTAACAAAGCGGCCCTGCGCGCGCGCTTGCGCAGCGGTGCGGTTGTGGCGGTGCGGCAGGATGTGCGATGATCGGCGCGGCATGCGGCAGGGCGTTGCGAGGCAAGCGGCTTTGCGCTAGGGCTTCGCGCGACGAATCCTTCGCGACCGATCCCCGGAACGCACCCCCCGCACTCCAAGGAGACAGCCATGAGCGAGCGCAAACCCGGCCTGACCTATTCGCAAGCGGGGGTCGATATCGACGCGGGCAATGCGCTGGTCGAACGGATCAAGCCCGCCGCCAAACGCACCACGCGCCCGGGCACGATGGCGGGGCTGGGCGGCTTTGGCGCTTTGTTCGACCTCAAGGGCGCGGGCTATAAAGACCCGATCTTGGTTGCGGCCACCGATGGCGTGGGCACCAAGCTGCGCATCGCCATCGATACCGGCAATGTCGATACGATCGGCATCGACCTTGTGGCGATGTGCGTGAACGACCTTGTCTGCCAAGGCGCCGAGCCGCTGTTCTTTCTGGACTATTTCGCCACCGGCAAGCTGGAGGTCGATCAGGCCGCGCGCATCGTCGAGGGCATTGCCGAGGGCTGCGCGCAATCGGGCTGTGCGCTGATTGGCGGCGAAACGGCGGAAATGCCGGGCATGTATGCCAAGGGCGATTTCGACCTTGCGGGCTTTGCTGTGGGGGCGATGGAACGCGGCGCCGATCTGCCCGCGGGCGTGCAGACGGGCGATGTGCTGTTGGGGCTTGGCTCGAACGGGGTGCATTCGAACGGCTATAGCTTCGTGCGCAAAGTGGTCGAGATGTCGGGCCTTGGTTGGGACGCGGCCTCGCCGTTTTCCGAGGGCTCGCTTGGCGAGGCGCTCCTTGCCCCCACCCGGCTTTACGTCAAACAGGCGCTGGCTGCGGTGCGCGCGGGCGGGGTGCATGCGCTGGCCCATATCACCGGCGGCGGGCTGACCGAAAACCTGCCGCGCGTGCTGCCCGAAGGCATGGGCGCCACCATCGATCTGGGCGCATGGGAACTGCCGGGCGTGTTCCGCTGGCTGGCCGAAACCGCCAATATGGAAGAGGCGGAGCTTTTGAAAACCTTCAACTGCGGCATCGGCATGATTTGCGTTGTCGCCGCAGACCAAGCCGAAGCACTGCAAAGCCTGTTGGAGGCCGAGGGGGAAACTGTCACCAAGCTTGGCACGATCACCGAAGGGGCGGGCGTCACCTATAAGGGCCAACTGCTGTGAAACGGGTCGCGATCCTCATTTCGGGGGGCGGCTCCAACATGCTGCGCCTTGTCGAGGACATGCAGACGCTGGCCTATGCGCGCCCGGTTCTGGTCGCCTCAAACGACCCAAGCGCGGGCGGCATCGAAAAAGCCGCGCGCAAGGGCGTGCCAACGGCGGTGATCGACCATCGCCCCTTTGGCAAAGACCGTGCCGCCTTTGAGGCGGAACTGCTTAAACCCATCTTGGCAGCCAAGCCCGATGTCGTCTGCTTGGCGGGCTTCATGCGGGTGCTGACGCCCGATTTCGTGCAGGCCTTCGAAGGGCGGATGCTGAACATCCACCCCTCGCTTTTGCCGAAATATCCGGGATTGCACACGCATCAGCGCGCGCTTGATGCGGGTGACACCGAGGCGGGCTGCACCGTGCATGAGGTGACGCCGGTTTTGGATGATGGCCCGATTTTGGGGCAAGCCCGGGTGCCGGTGCAGGCGGGCGACAGCGCCGAGACGCTGGCCGCGCGGGTGCTGGGGCAGGAACACGCTCTTTACCCCGCCGTGCTGCGCCGCTTCATCGCGGGCAATCGCACGCCGCTGTTTTTGACCTGATCTGCGGCGTAAACCGGGCAGAGCCTTGCGATCCGTGCTTTCCTTTGCGCCCTGCAACGCTTAAGGAAAATGACATCGGGCGGGATGACCCCGCGATAGAAAGGGCGCGATGCATACGATTTCCACCACCGAAGCTTTGACCGACTTTTGCAATCGCGCGAAACAAGCGCCCTATGTGACGGTCGATACCGAGTTTTTGCGCGAACGCACCTATTGGTCGAAGCTGTGCCTTGTGCAGATGGCGCTGCCCGGCAAAGACGGCGAGGCGGTGCTGGTCGATCCGCTGGCCGAGGGGATTTCGCTTGAGCCGCTTTATGACCTGTTCCGCCATGCGCCGACGGTCAAAGTGTTCCACGCCGCGCGTCAGGATCTTGAGATTTTCTTTACCGAAGCGCAGGTGTTCCCGCATCCGCTGTTTGATACGCAGGTCGCTGCGATGGTCTGCGGCTTTGGCGAACAGGTGGGCTATGAGACGCTGGTGCGCAAGATCGCCAAGCAATCGCTGGATAAAACCTCGCGCTTTACCGATTGGTCGCGCCGCCCGCTGACCGAGGCGCAAAAGAATTATGCCATCGCCGATGTCACCCATTTGCGGGTGATCTACGAATTCCTGTCCAAGGAACTGGCCAAATCGGGGCGCGAAAGCTGGGTCGAGGAGGAAGAGGCGATCTTGCTCAACCCCGAAACCTATATCAACCGCCCCGAAGAGGCGTGGATGCGCGTCAAGACGCGCACCAATTCGGGCCGCTTCATGGCGGTGGTGCGCGAATTGGCGCGGTTCCGCGAAGGCTTTGCCCAAGCCCGCAATATTCCGCGCTCGCGTATCTTTAAAGATGATGCGCTGTTGGAACTGGCCTCGACCAAGCCCACCTCGATGGAGGAGCTTGGCAAATCGCGTCTGTTGCTGCGCGAGGCGCGGCGCGGCGAGATTGCCGAGGGGATCATTACCGCCGTGAAGGCGGGGCTTGAGGTGAAGCCCGAAGATTTCCCCCGCACCGGCAGTGACGAGGCGCAGTTGCAGGTCAATACCGCGCTGGCCGATCTGTTGCGCGTGCTTTTGAAGGCGAAATCGGAACAGACCGGCGTTGCGGCAAAGCTGATCGCCACCGCGTCGGATCTGGATCGGATCGCGGCGGGCAAACGCGATGTTGCGGCGCTGCATGGCTGGCGGCTAGAGGTTTTCGGCACCGATGCGCTGCGCCTTGCCGACGGCGAGATCGCGCTCACGGCGGCGGGCGGGTCGGTGAAGGTCGTCGCGGTTTAAGCTTTCCGCGCCGGTTTTGGCTGGGGCGATTGGGGGCGGGTCTGTTCAGGGTTTGAGAAGTTTCTCAAACAGGGTCGAGAGGAAGATCTCGGCCTCGGCATGGGGGTTGTGGCCGGGGCCAAGGACGGCGCGGACCTGCACGTCGAAATCGGCGTAATGCTGGGTGAGCGCC
>NZ_NRRD01000029.1 GCF_020023995.1 Rhodobacter sp. TJ_12
GCTGCGGCAAAGCCTGCCCCGGCGCCCGCTGCCCCGGCGGCGACGAAGTCCGCACCAGCGGCGGCGCCGAAAACCGTGACTGCGCCGAAACCAGCGGCAGCCCCGGCCCCGGCGGCCAAGGCGTCAGCCGCGCCTGCGCCGAAGCCCGCGCCGGCGAAGCCCGCCCCGAAATCTGCGCCGCAACCGGCGCCGGCGGCGGCAAAGCCTGCCGCGAAACCGACACCGGCCAAAGTGCCCGAACCGGCCATGGCCGGACCGGCCACGGCTCCGGCTGGGCCCAAAACGCCCCCCGCTGGCGGCGGTGGCAAGCGCAAGGGCCGCAAACGCTGACGCGCCCGTTCAGCGTAACACGATACCGCCAGCGCCTTCGGGCGCGGCGACATACCGGGCCAGACCCGGTTCCGGTCGGGGTTTCCCCCGGCGCGGGTGGAAATAACCGCATCGGGTGACCGATGCGGCGGAGGCCGGACACCGGCCCCCGCGCTAACCGAGGGAACAGACATGCTGAAAGATCAGGACCGGATCTTCACCAACATCTACGGGATGCACGACCGCTCCTTGAAGGGCGCGATGGCGCGTGGACACTGGGATGGCACGGCGGCGATTTTGGCCAATGGCCGGGACTGGATCATCGAGCAGGTCAAGGCCTCGGGGCTGCGCGGGCGCGGCGGCGCGGGCTTTCCGACCGGGCTCAAATGGTCCTTCATGCCCAAGCAATCGGATGGCCGTCCGGCCTTTTTGGTGATCAATGCCGATGAATCCGAACCGGGCACCTGCAAAGACCGCGAGATCATGCGCCACGATCCGCATACGCTGATCGAAGGCGCGCTGATTGCCGGTGTCGCGATGGGCGCCTGTGCGGCCTATATCTATATTCGCGGCGAATATGTGCGCGAGAAAGAGGCGCTTCAGGCGGCGATCGACGAATGCTATGACGCCGGGCTGATTGGCAAAAACGCCTGCAAATCCGGCCATGATTTCAACGTCTATCTGGCCCATGGTGCGGGCGCCTATATCTGTGGCGAGGAAACCGCGCTGCTGGAAAGCCTTGAAGGCAAAAAAGGCATGCCGCGGATGAAACCGCCATTCCCGGCGGGTTCGGGCCTTTATGGCTGCCCGACCACGGTGAACAACGTGGAATCCATTGCCGTTGTGCCGACGATCTTGCGCCGCGGCGCGGATTGGTATGCGAGCTTTGGCCGCCCCAACAATACCGGCGTCAAGCTGTTTGCCATGTCGGGCCATGTGAACACGCCCTGCGTGATCGAAGAAAGCATGTCGATCTCGATGAAGGAACTGATCGAGAAACACGGCGGCGGGGTGCGCGGCGGCTGGTCGAACCTGAAAGCGGTGATCCCCGGTGGCGCCTCCTGCCCGGTGATCCCGGCGCATCAATGCGACGATGCGATCATGGATTATGACGGGATGCGGGAGCTGAAATCGAGCTTTGGCACCGCCTGCTTGATTGTGATGGATCAGCAAACCGATGTGATCAAGGCGATCTGGCGGCTGGCCAAATTCTTCAAACATGAAAGCTGCGGGCAATGCACGCCTTGCCGCGAGGGCACCGCGTGGATGATGCGGGTGATGGATCGTTTGGTGCGCGGCGAGGCCGAGATTGAAGAGATCGACATGCTCTTTGACGTGACCAAACAGGTCGAGGGCCACACGATCTGTGCGCTTGGGGATGCGGCGGCTTGGCCGATCCAGGGTCTGATCCGGCATTACCGCGAAGAGATCGAAGACCGTATCAAGGCGCGCAAAACGGGCCGCATGGGCGCGATGGCGGCGGAGTAAGCAATGCAATTTGGGGTCGGCATCATGGCAGGGATCGGCGGCGCGGCGTTGGCCGCGGCGCTCGCATGCCCTGTTTTTGCTGGCGCCGATCTGCGCGAGGGCGAATATTTCTTTGCCAATGGCCAATCTTACGTGGTGGCCGCGCAGCAAGAAGAAGACCAGGTTGCGGGGGATGAACGCGCCTCCAACGGTTTGTTCGCGGGGCCGGTGACGGTTTTTGTGACCCGTGGCAATGGCGGGTTTTTCACCGAAGCCGACCGGGCCGAGGCGCTGGCAGTTGCCAAATTGTTTTGCGGCCGTAACGGCTTGGCGATCCAAGACAGGCCCGCCGAGATTGTGATGAACCGCGCCACCGTCCATGACAATCCAACCTTCGAGCTGGTGGATCTGTGCATCTGGCAGGGGGGGCAGTGATGACGACACGCGCTGTTTTGCTTGCCTGTGCCCTGCTGACCGGCTGGGGCGGCCCGGCTTTGGCCGATTGGCACCCGCAAAGCGAAGGCGCGCGCGGCCACACGCCGGCGCTCAATCGCCATATCCGTATGAAGGAAGGCGCGACCGGGGCGCAGGTGCAGTATTTCAACAACATTGTCACCGCGGGCTGGGACTGTCCCGAAGGCGCGGTGGATGGCGAAGGCTGCATTGAGTGGTTTGGCGAGCGCACGGTTTTTGAAGTGACGCTGGAAGGCGTCACCGAGACCGATATGCAAGAACTCAAGCTTGGCGTTCTGTCGGCCATTCAGGCGGCTTGCCGTGGGGCTGAGGGATACTTTGCCGATGTCGATCATGTCGTCGCGCATGGGGACCAGTTTTACACGCTGGAAGCCCATTGCCCGAAGATCGATGCAAAGGGGGGCAACTGATGCGCGCCCCTGTTTTGACGGTGTTCATCTTGCCGCTTGCGGCCTGCGCCGTGCCTGTGGGCGGGCCCGACAGCATCGGCCCCTTGGCCTCGGTCGAGGGCTACACCGGGGCCTTTAGTGCCGAAGGCGCGCTGATGGTGCGCCGCAGTGCACAGCCCTTTGGCTATGACGCGGGGGCAGAGGCCAAACGCGCAGCCAATGCGCTGTGCCGGGGCGCTGTGGCCTCGGGCCCCGAAGACAATTTCAGGGAGGGTCAATGGATCTTCCCGAGGGGCTGCGCATGAGCACCCCTAACGCCATTCACCGCGCGGCCCGCCGCGCCCAAGCCAAGTGACGGACGAGACCATGTCGAACACGCGCAAGATCATCATCGACGGTATCGAGGTCGAGGTCGATCCCAGCCTGACGATCATTCAGGCCTGTGAGCAGGTCGGCATCGAAGTGCCGCGCTTTTGCTACCACGAGCGGCTGTCGATCGCGGGCAACTGCCGGATGTGTCTGGTCGAGGTGGTGGGCGGCCCGCCCAAGCCCACGGCAAGCTGCGCGATGCAAATCAAGGATCTGCGGCCCGGCCCGGATGGTGCGCCCAGCGTGATCAAGACCAATTCGCCGATGGTGAAAAAGGCCCGCGAAGGGGTGATGGAGTTTTTGCTCATCAACCACCCGCTCGATTGCCCGATTTGCGACCAAGGCGGCGAATGCGATCTGCAAGACCAAGCGGTGGCTTATGGCGCAGATTTCAGCCGTTACCGCGAGCCCAAGCGCGCCTCGGAAGATCTGGATCTGGGGCCGCTCGTCGCAACCTGCATGACGCGTTGCATCTCCTGCACCCGTTGCGTGCGCTTCACCACCGAGGTGGCGGGCATCACGCAAATGGGCCAGACCGGGCGCGGCAATGACAGCGAGATCACCAGCTATCTGAATTGCACGCTCGACAGCAATTTGCAGGGCAACATCATTGATCTGTGCCCGGTCGGCGCGCTGACCTCGAAACCCTATGCTTTCACCGCGCGCCCATGGGAACTGACCAAGACCGAAAGCATTGATGTGATGGATGCGCTTGGTTCCAACATCCGCATCGATGCCAAAGGCCGTGAAGTGAAGCGGATTGTGCCGCGCAACCATGATGGCGTTAACGAGGAATGGCTGTCGGATAAGGGTCGATTCATTTGGGACGGTCTGCGTCGCCAGCGTTTGGACACGCCTTACATCCGCGAAAATGGCAAGCTGCGCAAAGCCAATTGGGGCGAGGCGCTTGCCGCCGCCGCCGCCGCGATGACGGGGAAAAAGGTTCTGGGGCTTGTGGGCGATCTGGTCTCGACCGAGGCCGCGTTCAGCCTGAAAACCCTGATCGAAAGCATGGGCGGCAAGGTCGAATGCCGTACCGATGGGGCGCGGCTGCCGGTGGGCAATCGCGCCGCCTATGTCGGCAATGTCGCCGTCGAAGACATTGACGACGCCGAAGAGATCATTTTGATCGGCACCGATCCGCGCGTTGAAGCGCCTGTTTTGAATGCTCGCATCCGCAAGGCTTGGGCAAAAGGCGCGCAGGTTCGCGTAATCGGCCCCGCCGTGGATTTGACCTATGATTACGACCACGTTGGCACCGACCGCGCCGCGCTGGCCGGGCTGAAAGCCGCACCGGGCGCGATTGTGATCGTGGGCCAAGGCGCCGTGTCTGAGGCCGATGGCGAGGCGGTGATCGCCAATGCCATGGCGCTGTCGGGCAAGATGCTGATGCTGCACACTGCGGCCAGCCGCGTCGGCGCGATGGATGTGGGTGCGGTCACCGAAGGCGGGCTTCTGGCCGCGCTCGAAGGGGGCGTCGAGGTCATTTACAACATGGGCGCGGATGAGGTGGAGATCACCCCGGCCTCCGAAGGTGGCCCCTTTGTGATCTACCAGGGCAGCCACGGCGACCGGGGCGCAAGCCGCGCCGATATCATTTTGCCGGGCGCGGCCTATACCGAAGAGCATGGGCTGTTCGTGAACACCGAAGGCCGTCCGCAACTGGCCTTCCGCGCCACTTTCCCGCCGGGCGAGGCCAAGGAAAACTGGGCGATCTTGCGTGCGCTTTCGGCCGAAGTGGGGGCCAAGCAGCCGTGGGATAGCCTTGCGGCCCTTCGCCGCGCGATGCTGGGGGCCGTGCCGCATCTGGGGCAGGTCGATCAGGTGATCGCCAATGATTGGACCCCGCTGGAACGGCGCGACATGGGCAAGGCCAGCTTCCGGCTTGCCTTGGGCGATTACTATTTCACCAACCCGATCGCGCGGGCCTCGGTGGTCATGGCGGAATGTTCTGCCATGGCCAAGGGCCGCGCGACGGCAGCGGTGGCGGCGGAGTAAGCGATGACCCGTTTCCCCCTTCTGAGTGTGGCACTGCTGACCGGCCTTGTGGTCGGGTTGGCGGCCTGTGCCGCGCCTCAGGCGGAGGTTGGCCGCATCACCTATGAGGGCGTCGAGACGCGCCTGTTGGACGATGATCTGGTCGGATTTCAGGTGGCGGTGACGGGCACAACGAACAGGGCACGGGCCACGGCCTATGCCAATTGTGCGGCGGCGCAATATGCGATGATCCGGGGCTACGGCTTCGCGCGCCATGTCCGCACCAATGTGCAAAAGCAAGGCACCGGCGTCAGCGTCGATGCCGTCTATCTGATTTCGGATGCGATCCCGCGCGGATTGCGCACGATCGAAGCGGAAGTGATGCTGAACGATTGCCGCGAACGCGGCATTCCAACGGTATGAAGTGATGAAAGCAGGACGGGCTGAGGGACAACATGGCTGAGTTTTTCGCAACACCGCTGGGCACGGCCTTGTTGATGGTCTTGCAAGGTCTGGGGATCATCGCCTTTGTGATGATTGGCCTTCTGTTCCTTGTCTGGGGGGACCGCAAAGTCTGGGCGGCGGTGCAGTTGCGCCGGGGCCCGAACGTGGTGGGGGCCTTTGGT
The DNA here is from genome assembly GCF_020023995.1 of Rhodobacter sp. TJ_12. Lineage (GTDB taxonomy): Bacteria > Pseudomonadota > Alphaproteobacteria > Rhodobacterales > Rhodobacteraceae > Rhodobacter. The sequence goes on from NZ_NRRD01000029.1 coordinate 5,612, forward strand.
CTTCTGCAATCGGTGGCGGACGCCGCGAAATATGTGTTCAAGGAAATCGTCGTGCCTGCGGGTTCGGATAAGGCGGTTTATTTCCTTGCGCCGATGCTGTCGCTGGTTCTGGCGATGGTCGCTTGGGTGGTGATCCCGTTCAACGAAGGCTGGGTGATGGCGGATATCAACGTCGCCGTGCTGTTTGTTTTTGCGGCCTCCTCGCTTGAGGTTTACGGCATCATCATGGGTGGCTGGGCCTCGAACTCGAAATACCCTTTCTTGGGCTCGCTGCGTTCCGCCGCGCAGATGATCAGCTACGAAGTGTCGATGGGTCTGATCATCATCGGGGTGATCCTTTCGACCGGGTCGATGAACCTGTCCGCGATTGTCGAGGCGCAGCGCGGCTCTTTCGGCCTGCTCAACTGGTATTGGCTGCCGCATCTGCCGATGGTGTTCTTGTTCTTTATCTCGGCCTTGGCTGAAACCAACCGCCCGCCGTTCGACCTGCCAGAAGCGGAATCCGAACTCGTCGCGGGCTTCATGGTGGAATATTCCTCGACCCCCTATCTGCTGTTCATGGCGGGCGAATATATCGCGGTCTGGCTGATGTGCGCGCTGACATCGCTGCTGTTCTTTGGCGGCTGGCTGTCGCCCATTCCGGGCATTCCGGACGGCGCGCTGTGGATGTTTGGCAAGATGGTGTTGGTGTTCTTTGCCTTCGCCATGGTGAAGGCCATCGTGCCGCGCTACCGCTATGACCAATTGATGCGCATTGGCTGGAAGGTGTTCCTGCCGCTGTCGCTGGGCTGGGTCGTTGTCGTGGCCTTCTTGGCGAAATTCGAACTGTTTGGTGGTTTCTGGGCCCGTTGGGCGATCGGGGGTTAAGATGGAAGACAATCGCGAAACCCTGAGCCTGAAGCTTGATGACCGCGAGGTTCGGCTCGTGCCCGTCATCATCGAGGGCTACCAGCTTCAGGTGGATGGCAAGAATGTCACCTCCTTCCTGTCGAAGACACCGCCGGTGATGCGTGCGGTGGCCGCGATGGAAGCGCGCGGCGATTTCGGCGTGGGGGATCTGGAGACCGCCTCTGACAGGGGCAAATGGAAAGTGTCCGGCAGCGGCCAGACCGAACCGGCGGAGAACGACTGATGGCTTTCGATTACGTTCGCGCAGCGAAATATTTCGTCCTGTGGGACTTCATCAAAGGCTTTGCGCTGGGGCTGAAATACTTCGTCGCGCCGAAGCCGACGCTGAACTACCCGCATGAAAAGGGCGCGCTGAGCCCGCGGTTTCGTGGCGAACATGCGCTGCGCCGCTACCCAAATGGCGAAGAACGCTGCATCGCGTGCAAATTGTGCGAGGCAATCTGCCCCGCGCAGGCGATCACCATTGATGCCGAGCCGCGCGAAGACGGCAGCCGCCGCACCACGCGTTACGACATTGACATGACCAAATGCATCTATTGCGGCTACTGCCAAGAGGCCTGCCCGGTCGATGCGATCGTCGAGGGGCCGAACTTCGAATACGCCACCGAAACGCGCGAAGAGCTGTTCTACAACAAGGAGAAACTCCTTGAGAACGGCGCGCGCTGGGAGGCCGAGATCGCCCGTAACATCGAACTGGATGCGCCCTACAGATGAGCACGGAGTTTCAGAAGCTTTTCACCGCGATGATGGAGCAGGGGACCGAGATGGCCCGCCTGTTCAATCCGGCATTGGAAAGCTTCAACCCCAAGGCCTTTGAGAAAATGTTCCCCACCATGCCGGCGGATATGCTGGAAATGTGGTTTGGCAAGACCTTCAACCGTGACGGGCTGGATGCCCGGACCCGGCTTTTGGTCACGCTGGCGGGGCAGGTGACTTTGGGCGCGCAGGCAGAGGCACCGATGCGGCTGACGATCCGCCATGCGCTTGAGGCCGGGGCAACCGAGCGGGAGATCGCCGAGGTGATCTTTCAGATGAGCATGTTCGGCGGTGTGCCCGCCATGACCAAGGCGCTGGAGCTGGCGCGCGAGGTCTTCGACGAGAAATCGGGAGAAAACACATGACGGTGTTCGTATTCGCCTTCTACCTCTTTGCCGTGGTGGCAGTGGTGGCCGGGCTCATGGTGGTTCTCTCGAAGAACCCGGTGCACTCGGTGCTCTGGCTGATCTTGACCTTCCTCACAGCGGCGGGGCTTTTCGTGCTGATGGGGGCCGAATTCGTCGCCATGCTTTTGATCATCGTCTATGTCGGCGCGGTGGCGGTGTTGTTCTTGTTTGTGGTGATGATGCTTGATGTCGATTTCGCCGCGCTGCGGGGCCAGATGGCGCGCTATGCGCCGGTGGGCGGACTGATTGCCGTGGTGATGCTGGCCGAACTCGCCACCGGGTTCATGGCGTGGCAATCGGCCGAAGGCGCGGCGGCGCTGCGCGCGGTGCCGATGTCGTCCGAGGTCGAAAACAGCCGTGCGCTTGGCATGATCCTTTACGACAAATACCTCTATCTCTTCCAAGGCGCGGGTCTGGTGCTGTTGGTGGCGATGATCGGGGCCATCTTGCTGACTTTGCGCCATCGCACCGATGTGAAGCGGCAAAACGTGATCGAGCAGATGCACCGCGACCCGGCGAAGGCGCTGGAGATGATCGACGTCAAACCAGGGCAGGGGCTGTGATGCAAGAACAAGCGAAAACGGGGTCGGGCCCGGAGGGAAAGCGATGACGATCGGATTGGAACATTACCTTGCTGTGGCGGCGATCTTGTTCGTCACCGGCATTTTCGGGATCTTCGTGAACCGCAAGAACGTGATCGTCATCCTGATGTCGATCGAACTGATGCTTCTGGCCGTGAATATCAACATGGTCGCCTTTTCGACCCATATGGGTGATCTCGTCGGGCAGGTCTTCACCATGTTCGTGCTGACCGTCGCGGCGGCTGAGGCGGCGATTGGCCTTGCGATCCTTGTCGTGTTCTTCCGCAACCGCGGCTCGATCGCGGTGGACGATGTCAACGTGATGAAGGGGTAAGCCATGACGACGATCATCCTTTTGGCGCCCCTATTGGGCGCGATCATCGGCGGCTTCGGCTGGCGGTACATTGGCGAGAAGGGCGCGATGGTGCTGACCACCGGCCTACTGTTCCTGTCCTTCCTGCTGAGCTGGATCGTGTTCCTGACGCTGGATGGCGAGACCCAGCATATCCATTTGCTGAACTGGATCCAATCCGGCACGCTTGACACAGCTTGGTCGATCCGGCTCGACCGTTTGACCGCGATCATGCTGATTGTCGTCACCACGGTCTCGGCCTTCGTGCACCTGTATTCCTTTGGCTACATGGCGCATGACGACAACTGGACCCATGACGAAAGCTATAAGGCGCGCTTCTTCGCCTATCTTTCGTTCTTCACCTTCGCCATGCTGATGCTGGTCACGGCTGATAACCTTGTGCAGATGTTCTTTGGCTGGGAAGGCGTGGGCGTTGCCTCTTATCTGCTGATTGGTTTCTACTACAAGAAACCCTCGGCCAATGCGGCGGCGATCAAGGCCTTCGTGGTGAACCGGGTCGGGGATTTCGGCTTTTCGCTGGGCATCTTCGCGCTGTTCTTCCTGACCGACAGCATCTTGATGGATGATGTCTTTGCCGCCGGGCCGATGCTGGCGGAAACGCAACTGCATTTTCTGTGGACCGATTGGAACGCGGCCAACCTGATTGCGGTGCTGCTGTTCATTGGCGCGATGGGCAAATCGGCCCAGTTGTTCCTGCACACTTGGCTGCCGGACGCGATGGAAGGCCCGACGCCGGTTTCGGCGCTGATCCATGCCGCCACGATGGTGACGGCGGGCGTGTTCTTGGTGTGCCGGATGTCGCCGATCTTTGAATATGCGCCCGAAGCCAAGATGTTCGTGGTCTATATTGGGGCTGCGACGGCCTTCTTTGCCGCCACCGTGGGCCTTGTGCAAAACGACATCAAACGCGTGATCGCTTATTCGACCTGTTCGCAGCTGGGCTATATGTTCGTGGCCGCGGGCGTGGGCGTCTACTCGGCGGCGATGTTCCACCTTTTGACGCATGCGTTCTTCAAAGCGATGCTGTTTTTGGGCGCGGGCTCTGTGATCCATGCGATGCACCACGAGCAAGACATGCGCAACTATGGCGCGCTGCGCAAGAAAATCCCCTTCACCTTCTGGATCATGATGATCGGCACCTTCGCCATCACCGGCGTGGGGATCCCGTTTGTGACCTTCTTCGGCATTCCGGTGGGCTTTGCGGGCTATCTGTCGAAAGATGCGATTATCGAAAGCGCCTTTGCCTCGGGCAGCGGCTTTGCCTTCTGGGCGCTGGTGATCGCGGCGGGCATGACCTCGTTCTACTCGTGGCGCCTGATCTTCATGACCTTCTTTGGCAAGGCGCGCGGCGATCATCATGCGCATGACCACGCGCATGAAAGCCCGCGCGTGATGCTGATCCCGCTGGGGGCGCTGGCGGTTGGCGCGGTGCTTTCGGGCATGGTGTTCTACCCGTCGTTCTTTGGCGATCGGGTGAACAGCTTCTTCAATCTGCCGGAAACGGCGGCGGCGCATGGCACCGAACATGGCGACGCACATGCCACCGAAGCGGTGGAACATGCTGCCGTGGATCATGAAGAGGCGATGGAAAACCACGAAGCCGCGATGGCTGGCACGATGGCCGAAGACGGACATGAAGCGGATGCCGCGCGGATTGCGGAAGCCGATCACGGTGGGATGGAAAACACCGAAGCAGGGCATGAATCGGTTGTTGCTGTGGCCCCGCAAGGCGCGATCTTCATGGCGGAAACCAACCATGTTCTGCATGAAGCCCACCTTGTCCCGGCTTGGGTGAAAATCTCGCCCTTTATCGCGATGGTGACCGGGCTTGTTTTGGCGTGGATCTACTACATCGCCGTGCCGCGTCTGCCGTCCATGACCGCGAATGCCCTGCCTTGGGCGCACCGGTTCCTGCTCAACAAATGGTATTTCGACGAGCTTTACGACATGATCTTCGTGAACCCCGCCAAGGCGCTTGGCCGGATGCTGTGGAAGGGCGGTGACGGCGCTGTCATCGACGGGGCGATCAACGGCCTTGCTTTGGGCTGGATCCCCTTCTTCACCCGTGTCGCGGCGCGGCTGCAATCGGGCTATCTCTTCCACTACGCCTTCGCCATGGTGATTGGCATCGTCGGCCTCATGTTCTGGGTCATGCAGGTCGGGGGGACGAACTGATGAACAACCTCCTTTCCATCATCACCTTCATGCCGCTGGCCGCGGCGGCGATCTTGGCGGTCGTCTCGCGCTCGGGCACCGAGGCGGCGGACCGCAACGCCAAATGGCTTGCGTTCACGGCGACCTCGGTCACCTTCTTGGTGTCGCTGTTCCTGCTGGCGGGCTTTGACCGTCACGACACGGGCATGCAATTCGTCGAAGACCGTGAATGGATCATGGGCCTGCGCTACAAGCTGGGCGTCGATGGCATCTCGATCCTGTTCGTTTTGCTGACCACCTTCTTGATGCCGATCACGATTGCCAGCGCTTGGCATGTGAAAAGCCGCGTCAAGGAATACATGATCGCCTTTTTGGTGCTTGAAAGCTTGATGATCGGCGTCTTCGTGGCGCTGGACCTTGTGCTTTTCTACCTGTTCTTCGAAGCGGGCCTCATTCCGATGTTCCTGATCATCGGCATCTGGGGCGGCAAAGAGCGCATCTATGCCAGCTTCAAGTTCTTTCTCTACACCTTCCTTGGCTCGGTGCTGATGCTGGTGGCGATGGTGGCCATGTATATGATGGCGGGCACCACCGACATCGTGCAGCTGATGGCCTTCGACTTCCCGCACCAAGATCTGCCTTACTTGCGCTATGTGCTGCCGGGCGGGGTGCAAACGCTTCTGTTCCTTGCGTTCTTTGCCTCTTTCGCGGTGAAAATGCCGATGTGGCCGGTGCACACTTGGTTGCCCGATGCCCACGTGCAGGCGCCCACGGCAGGCTCGGTCGTGCTGGCGGCGGTGCTGTTGAAAATGGGCGGTTACGGCTTCTTGCGCTTTAGCTTGCCGATGTTCCCGGTGGGATCGGAGGCGATGACGGGCTTTGTCTTCACGCTGTCGGCCATCGCGATCATCTACACCTCGTTGGTGGCGCTGGCACAGGCCGATATGAAGAAGCTAATCGCTTATTCTTCGGTCGCGCATATGGGCTATGTGACGATGGGGATTTTTGCCGCGAACCAACAAGGGATCGACGGTGCGATCTTCCAGATGCTGAGCCACGGCTTCATCTCGGGCGCGCTGTTCCTGTGCGTTGGCGTGATCTATGACCGGATGCACACCCGCGAGATCGAGGCTTATGGCGGCCTTGTGAACCGGATGCCGGCTTACGCGCTGATTTTCATGTTCTTCACCATGGCGAACGTCGGGTTGCCGGGCACCAGCGGGTTCATTGGCGAATTCCTGACGCTTGTGGGCATTTTCCAGGTCAACACTTGGGTGGCGCTGTTCGCAACCTCGGGGGTGATCTTGTCGGCGGCTTATGCGCTTTGGCTGTATCGCCGGGTCGTTTTGGGCGAGCTGATCAAGGAAAGCCTGAAAACCATCACCGACATGACCACCCGCGAAAAGGCGATCTTTGCGCCGCTGGTCGCCATGACGCTGATCTTGGGCATCTATCCGAGCCTTGTCACCGGGTTGATCGGGCCATCGGTGGAAAGCCTTGTGACCACCTATCATGCCGACATCGCCGCTGCGGCGATGGTTGCGGGCAACTGAGGAGAAACACCGATGACCTCCACCGATTTCTCCATCATCCTGCCCGAGTTTCTGCTCGCCGCCTTTGCCATGGCGGCGCTCTTGGGCGGTGTTTGGACGGGCAAGGACAAGGTCGCGATGCCGATCTTGTGGATTTCCACCGCTGTGATGTTGGTTCTGGGCCTGACCATTGGCGTGGCCGGCGGCGGGGCGGATAGCGCCTTTGGCGGGCTGTTCATCGCCGATGGCTTTGCCCGCTTTGCCAAAGTGATCATTCTTGTTTCGGCCGCGGCCGTTCTGGCGATGAGTGCCGATTACCTGAACCGGCGCGGCCTGTTGCGGTTCGAATTCCCGGTGCTGATTGTGCTGGCCGTCACCGGCATGATGATGATGGTTTCGGCCAATGACCTGATGTCGCTTTACATCGGGCTCGAACTGCAATCGCTTGCGCTTTATGTCGTGGCCGCGCTGCGCCGCGATTCCGCGCGGTCGTCGGAAGCGGGTCTGAAATACTTCGTGCTGGGCTCGCTTTCCTCGGGTCTGCTGCTTTACGGCGCCTCGCTGGTTTACGGCTTTGCGGGCACGACCTCTTTTGCGGCCATCATCACTGTGGTGGACCAAGGGCATCTGCCGATTGGCCTGCTGTTTGGTCTGGTGTTCTTGTTGGCCGGTCTGGCCTTCAAAGTCTCGGCGGTGCCGTTTCACATGTGGACGCCCGATGTTTATGAAGGCTCGCCCACGCCGGTGACCGCCTTCTTTGCCACTGCGCCGAAACTGGCCGCGATGGCGCTGATTGCGCGGGTGGTGCATGACGCCTTTGGCCAAGTGCCGGGCGAATGGGGCCAAGTGCTGGCCGCGCTCGCGCTTGCGTCGATGTATCTGGGCGCGATTGCCGGGATCGGGCAGACCAATATCAAGCGCCTGATGGCCTATTCGTCCATCGCGCATATGGGCTTTGCGCTTTTGGGGCTGATGGCGGGAACGGCGATCGGTGTGCAATCCATGCTGGTCTACATGACGATCTACATTGTGATGAACGTCGGCACCTTTGCCTTTATCTTGGCGATGGAGCGCGATGGTGCCCCGGTGACCGAGATTTCCGCGCTGAACATGTTGTCGAAAACCGATCCGCTCAAGGCGCTCGCTTTGATGGTGCTTTTGTTCAGCTTGGCCGGTGTGCCGCCGATGCTGGGGTTCTGGGCCAAATTCGCGGTGCTGCGCGCAGCGGTGGATGCGGGCTATGTCTGGGTGGCCGTGGGCGCGGTGATCGCTTCGGTGATCGGGGCGTTCTACTATCTGCGCATCGTCTACTACATGTATTTCGGCACCGAGACCGACCCGCTGGATCGTCGTATGCCGTTTGTGCAACTGGCGATGCTGGTGGCCTCGGCGGTCATCATGGTGGCAGGCTCGATCAGCCTTTTCGGGCTCGAAGGCGCGGCCATGGCGGCGGCGACAGCCCTTGTCAACTGAGCCAGACTGGCCCGAGGGCGTGGCGCGCCACGTCCTTGGCCAAACCGACAGCACCATGTCTGAAGCATCCCGACTGGCTCCGCATCTTGCGGGGCCAGCTTGGGTTTTTGCGCATCGCCAAACGGCGGGGCGGGGGCGGCGCGGGCGCGGCTGGCAGATGCCTGCGGGCAATTTCGCCGCCACTTGCGTCTTTCGCCCGGCGGTCAGCCCGCCCACGGCGGCGCTTTATTCCTTTGTTGCGGCGCTGGCGCTTTATGACGCGCTCGACAGCGTTGCGCCGGGGGCCGATCTGGCGATCAAATGGCCCAATGATGTGTTGTTGGCGGGCGGCAAGGTCGCGGGGATTTTGCTGGAAAGCGTTTCTTCGGGCGCGTCGGTCAGCCATTTGGCCGTGGGCATCGGCGTGAACCTTGCCGCCGCGCCCCCGGTCACGGCGCTGGAGCCGGGCGCGCTTCGCCCCGTTTCGGTCTTGGGGGAAACCGCGCAGGTGATTGCCCCGCTGGATTTCCTGCCCCCGCTCGCCTGTGCTTTTGCGCGCCATGCCAAGCTCTTTGAGCGCGACGGATTTGCCCCGATCCGCGCCGCATGGCTTGCCCGCGCCGCGCGGATCGGGCAAAGGGTGACCGCCCGCACCGGAACCGAGACCCGGGAAGGCATTTTCGAGACGATCGACGAGACCGGCGCGTTGATCCTCAATACCGGGGGCGCACGCCAGCCCATCGCGGCGGCGGATATCTTCTTTTAGGGGGCGACATGCTTCTGTGCATCGATTGCGGCAACACCAATACGGTCTTTTCCGTCTGGGACGGCACCGAATTTCGCGCCACATGGCGGATTGCCACCGATGCGCGCCGCACGGCGGATGAATATTTCGTCTGGCTGTCGACGTTGATGGGGCTCAAGGGGCTGACGGCCACGATCGATGAGGCGATCATTTCCTCTACTGCGCCGCGTGTCGTGTTTAACTTGCGGGTTTTGTGTAACCGCTATTTCGATTGTCGCCCGCTTGTGGTGGGCAAACCCGACTGCGAGTTGCCCGTCGCGCCGCGTGTCGATGTGGGCACGACCGTTGGTCCCGACCGTCTGGTGAACACCGTCGCGGGCTTTGACCGACATGGCGGCGATTTGATCGTGGTGGATTTTGGCACCGCAACCACCTTTGACGTGGTTGATACCGATGGCGCCTATATCGGCGGGGTGATCGCGCCCGGCGTCGCGTTGAGCCTCGAGGCGCTGCATATGGCGGCGGCGGCGCTGCCCCATGTCGATGTAACCAAACCGCAAGGAGTCATTGGCACGAATACGGTGGCCTGCATACAATCGGGGGTGTATTGGGGCTATATCGGCCTTGTCGAAGGCATCGTGCGGCAAATCCGAATGGAACGCGACCGCCCGATGAAGGTGATCGCCACCGGCGGTCTTGCCTCGCTCTTCGATCTGGGGTTCGATCTGTTCGATAAGGTCGAAGATGACCTGACCATGCATGGTCTGCGGCTGATCTTCGATTACAATAAGGGGCTTGGGGCGTGAGCGACAGACTGATCTATCTTCCCTTGGGAGGTGCCGGCGAGATCGGCATGAACACCTATGTCTACGGCTACGGGCCGGAGGGAAAAGAACGGCTGATCGTGGTCGATCTGGGGGTCACCTTCCCGGATATGGAAAGCTCTCCGGGGGTCGATCTGATTATGGCCGATGCGGCTTGGCTTGAGGCCAATGTGAACCGGATCGACGCGATTTTCCTGACCCACGGGCATGAAGACCATATTGGGGCCATGGCGCATCTGTGGCCGAAGCTGAAAGCGCCGGTTTACGCGCGCCGCTTCACCGCGCATCTGGTGCAGTTGAAGATGGAAGAGGCGGGTCTGCCCTCGGATATGATCCGCACCGTCGAGCCGCGCCCGAAGGCAGTGGAAATCGGCCCCTTCACGGTGCAATTCGTCCCGGTCAGCCATTCGATCCCCGAAAGCTCGGCTTTGGTGATCGACACGCCTGCGGGCCGCGTGGTGCATACGGGCGATTTCAAACTGGATGGCAACCCGGTGGTGGGCGAGGCGTTTGACCCGCTGGAATGGCACGAGATCGCGCATGAAGGCGCGGGGATCAAGGCGCTGATCTGCGATTCCACCAATGTGTTCACCACCACGGCAGGGCGGTCTGAATCGACGCTGGTCAGCCCGCTGAAGGATCTGATCGCCGCGCAAGAGGGGATGGTGGTTGCGACCACTTTTGCCTCCAACGTGGCGCGGTTGAAAACGCTGGCCGAGGCCGGGCGGGCGGCGGGCCGCACCGTCTGTTTGCTGGGCCGGGCGATGCGCAAAATGGTGCATGTGGCCGAGGAAACCGGCGTGCTGAAGGGCTTTCCGCAAGTGCTAAGCCCCGAAGACGCGGTCGAGGTTGGGCGCGATAAGCTGATGCTGATCGTCACCGGCAGCCAAGGCGAACGCCGCGCGGCCACGGCGCAATTGAGCCGGGGCAAATATCTGGGCTTTTCGCTGAAGGAAGGGGATACCTTCCTGTTTTCGTCCAAAACGATCCCGGGCAATGAACGCTCCGTCATTCGGATCATGAACGCGCTGTCGGAAATGGGCGTCGATGTGGTCGATGACAAGGGCGGGCTCTATCACGTTTCGGGCCATGCGAACCGGCCCGATCTGGATGCGGTGCATGATCTTTTGCGCCCGCAAATCCTGATCCCGATGCATGGCGAACACCGCCATTTGCGCGAACATGCCAAGATCGCGGCGTCCAAGGGGATTGCGACCGAAGTTGCGACCAATGGCACGATGATCGATCTGACCGGGGTGGCGCCCAAGGTCGTCGAATATATCGAGACCGGGCGGCACTATCTGGATGGCACGGTGCTGATTGGCGCATTGGATGGCGTGGTGCGCGAGCGTTTGCGCATGGCGCTGAATGGTCATGTGCTGATCACCGTCATCATCGACGAGGATGACGTGCCCTTGGGCGATGCTTGGGTGGAGGTGATGGGCCTGCCCGATCACGGCAAATCGGGCGGCGAGCTGATGCGCATCATCGAAGACGAGCTGTCGGCCTTTTTGGAAAGTGCGCCTGACAAGATTGTGCGCAATGATGACAAACTTGATGAAGCGCTGCGCCGGATCGCGCGTCAGGTGGCGATGGAAGAAGTGGGCAAAAAGCCCGAAGTCACCGTCGTTGTCAGCCGATTGATGGCCGAATAAGAAAAAGGGCGCCCCGCGAGGCGCCCTTTTTGTATCTGGCCGGTCCGGTGTCAGACCAGTTGGCCATCCACCAGCCGCGTCTTGCCGCCAAGGTAAGGATGCAGCTCGGCGGGCAGGGTGACCGAGCCATCTTCTTCTTGCCCGTTTTCCAAAACCGCGATCAGGCAGCGGCCCACCGCCAGGCCAGAGCCATTGAGCGTGGCGACAAATTCGGGCTTGCCGCCGCTTGCGGGTTTGAAACGGCCATTCATCCGGCGCGCTTGGAATTGCCCGCAAGTCGAGACCGAGGAAATCTCGCGATAGGTGTTTTGGCCGGGCAGCCACACCTCTAGATCATGCGTCTTTTGCGCGCCAAAGCCCATGTCGCCGGTGCACAGCACAATGCGCCGATAGGGCAGTTCAAGCCGTTCCAGCACCGCCTCGGCGCATTTGGTCATCCGCTCATGTTCGGCCAAAGCCGTATCAGGGTGGCAGATCGTGACCATCTCCACCTTTTCGAATTGGTGCTGGCGCAGCATGCCGGCGGTGTCTTTCCCCGCCGAGCCCGCCTCCGACCGGAAGCAATTGGTATGCGCGGTCATCCGCAGGGGCAGAGCGCTTTCTTCCCACACCTCACCCGCGATCACATTGGTCAGCGTCACTTCCGAGGTTGGGATCAGCCACCAGCCATTGGTGGTTTCATAGCTGTCTTCGGCAAATTTCGGCAATTGCCCGGTGCCCAGCATCGCGTCAGAGCGCACCAAGACCGGGGTGATGGTTTCTTGCAGACCATGTTCGTCGATATGCAGATCGAGCATGAATTGCGCCAGCGCCCGGTGCACGCGCGCCACACCCGATTTCAGCACAACAAACCGCGCGCCAGACAATTTGGCGGCGGTTTCAAAATCCATATTCCCGCCAACCGCCGACAGCTCGTAATGTTCCTTCGGCGTGAAGGCGAAGCTTTTGGGCGTGCCCCAGCGGCTGACCTCGACGTTTTGATCTTCGTCCTCGCCCTCGGGCACGTCGGCCAGCGGAGCGTTCGGGATCGTCAACAGAAGATCGCGCAGTTCGGCATCAAGCGCCGCGGCCTCCGCCTGAAGCGCGGCAACTTCGGATTTCTTTTCCGCCACCAGCGCGCGCAGGCGCTCAAATTCCGCCTCATCGCCTTTGGCCTTGGCGGCACCCACCTGTTTGGCGGCGGCGTTTTGCGCGGCTTGCGCCGTTTCCGCTGCCAAAATCGCGGCGCGGCGCTTTTCATCAAGCGCCAGAACCGGGCCCGACAGCGCCTCCGCCCCTCGGCGCGCAAGGTCGGCATCGAACTGGGCGGGGTTTTCGCGAATAGCGCGGATATCGTGCATGGAAGCCTCCGAAACTGTTGCGAAGCGTTTAGCACAATTGCCGGGCCAGAAAAGCCCCGCGCCTATGCAAAACGCCGCCTGCGATGCGCGAAAACACGGTGAAAAGAGAGACGGAAGTCATTGGCTGGACTTGCGGAACGGGCCTATACTGCGTTACATGCGCAGATATTCAAAAGCCGGAATGTAATGTCTTCCGGTCTGGCCGCCATAGGGAAGGGATGACGCCATGAAATCTTTCGTCGTGACGTTGGTAGCGCTTGCGGTCTTGGCACCGCAGATCGCGCGGGCCGAGGGGGGCTATCGGGTCGAGCCCACGATGGTGACCGACTGGAAGACCGTCTATGGTCAGGTCGAGGCGAAGGACAAGGTGCCGGCGCGGGCGCGTCTGGGCGGCACCTTGGTGGAATTGAGCGTGTCAGAAGGCGATCTGGTCGAGGCCGGGCAAGAGTTGGGCCGCGTGGTCGATGAAAAGATTGCCTTTCAGATCAATGCGATCGATGCACAGATTGCGGCGCTTGAAAGCCAGATGGCGAATGCCGAACGCGAATTGACGCGCGGCGAGGAGCTTAAATCCCGCGGTGTCATCACCACCCAACAGCTTGATGCGCTGCGCACACAGGCCGAGGTGGTCAGCCAGCAGCTAGAGGCGCAACGCGCCAGCCGCCAAGTGACCGAGCAGCAAGCCACCGAAGGCGCGGTTCTGGCCCCTGTCGCGGGCCGCGTGCTAGAGGTGCCGGTGGCCAAAGGGGCCGTGGTGATGGCGGGCGAAAGCATTGCCACCATCGCGGGCGGCGGTTTCTTTTTGCGCCTGTCGGTGCCGGAACGGTTTGCCGGAACGATGCACGAAGGCGATGCGATTGGCATTGAAACGCCTGCGGGGGCGGTGACGGGCAAGCTGGCCAAGATCTATCCGCTGATCGAAGGCGGGCGCGTGAATGCCGATGTCGAAGTGTCTGATCTGAATTCCGAATTCGTGGGCGCGCGGGTGCTGGTGAAACTGCCGCTGGCGATGCGCGAGGCAATCTTGGTGCCCGCCGAAATGGTGCAGACCCATTCCGGGCTTGATTTCGTGATCGTCAACAGCGCGCAAGGTCCGCTGGACCGCGCGGTGGTGCCCGGCCCGGTGACCAAGGTCAATGGCACGCCGATGATGGAAATCCTGTCCGGTTTGACCGGCGGCGAAGAGGTGCTGGCGCATGAGCACTAAACACCCCCCCGGAACCGGTGACGATTTCTCGGAAGAGGCGCCGGATATGAGCGATGTCAAATTGGGCATCGCGGGTCGCCTAACGCAAAGCTTTATCGGTTCGGCGCTGACGCCGCTGTTCATTCTGGCTGCCTTGGCGGTGGGGCTTGTCGCGCTGGTGAACCTGCCGCGCGAGGAAGAGCCGCAAATTTCGGTGCCAATGGTCGATATCCACCTGCAAGCCCCGGGGCTGAAGGCGGAAGACGCGATGAAACTCGTGACCGAGCCGATGGAGACGATCATCACCTCCATCAACGAGGTGGAACACGTCTACAGCCAGACGATGGACGATTATTCGCTGGTCATGGCCCGGTTCATTGTGGGCACCTCGTCCGATGCGGCGATTTTGCGCGTGCATGAAAAGGTGCGCGCCAATGCCGACCGTATCCCCAAGGGGATCGAAGAGCCGATCATTGTCGGGCGCGGCATTGATGATGTGGCGATTGTTTCGCTGACGCTGTCGGGCAAACCGGGGTCTGAAATCGGGGCGAATGACCTGACGCGGATCACCCGCGAATTGCAGACCGAAGTCACCAAAATCGAAAACGTCGGCCTGACCTATCTGGTAGGCGAGGCGACCGAGGCGATCCGCATTGCGCCGGACCCGGAAAAGCTTGCGCTTTACGGGATCACGCTGCAGCAGCTTTCCTACAAGGTCGAGCAGGCGAACCGAAGCTTCAACACTGGCAAGCTGCGCGATGGCGGCGAAGAAATCGACCTTGTCGCGGGCAAAACGCTGGTGGCGCCCGCTGAAATTGCGGGGCTGTTGCTGACCGCGCGCGATGGCCGCCCGGTCTATGTCGCCGATGTGGCCGATATTTCTTACGTGGGCGACACCTCGGATCATATCGTTGCCAATGTCACGCGCGAGGGCGACAGGCTGCACCGTGCGCCGGCTGTGACGCTTGCCATCGCCAAGCGCGCCGGCGCGAATGCCGTGGTCGTGGGCGAGGCGATTTTGGAGCGGGTGCATGAGCTGGAAGGGAGCCTGATCCCCGACAGCGTCGAGGTGCAGGTCACGCGCGACTATGGCGAAACCGCCAATGAAAAGGCCAATGAACTGTTGTTCCACTTGGGGCTGGCGACGATTTCGATCATCGCGCTGGTGCTTTTCTCCATTGGCTGGCGCGAAAGCATCGTGGTCGCCATCGTCATTCCGGTGACGATCCTGCTGACGCTTTTTGCCGCCCATGCGATGGGCTTCACGCTGAACCGGGTAAGCCTGTTCGCGCTCATTTTCTCGATCGGGATTTTGGTCGATGACGCGATCGTGGTGATTGAAAACATCGCCCGCCATTGGGCGATGAAAACCCCCGGCTCGCGCGTGAAAAAGGCCATCGAGGCGGTGGCCGAGGTGGGCAACCCCACGATTGTGGCCACGCTAACCGTGGTCGCCGCCCTGCTGCCAATGCTGGCCGTGTCCGGGCTGATGGGGCCTTATATGTCGCCCATCCCTTCGGTTGCTTCGGCGGCGATGATTTTCTCTTTCTTCGTCGCGGTGATGATCACGCCGTGGCTGATGGTGAAAATCGCGGGCCGGGCCGATATGTCGGCGCATTCGGAAGAGGATACCGGTGACGGTCATCCTCACGGTGGTAAGCTTGGCGCGATTTATGCCGCCGTGGCGCGCCCGATCTTGAAGACCAAGGGCACCGCTTGGATGTTCCTCATCGCGACGATCATCCTCTCTTTCGGCTCGCTTGGGCTGCTTTACACCAAGCATGTTACGGTCAAACTGCTGCCCTTCGACAATAAGTCCGAATTGGGTGTGGTGATTGACCTGCCCGAGGGATCTTCGGTCGAGGCCACCGATGCGGTGGCGCAAATGGTGGCGGCAGCGGTCACCGAAATGCCCGAGGTGATCTCGGTCCAGACCCATGCGGGGGCCGCTTCGCCCTTCAACTTCAACGGGCTCGTGCGGCACTATTATCTGCGCGAATATCCGTGGCAGGGCGATGTGCAAATCAACCTGCATGGCAAGGATGGGCGTGACCGCACCAGCCATGAAATTGCCCTTGAGGTGCGCGAGCGGGTGACCGCGCTTGATCTGCCCGAGGGCACGGTGCTGAAAACGGTGGAACCGCCGCCCGGGCCACCGGTGATCGCGACCCTTCTGGCCGAGGTCTATGGCCCCGATGCCGAAACGCGACGCGCCGCCGCGCGCCAGATTGAAGAGGCGTTCCGCTCGGTGCCCTTCATTGTCGATGTCGATAACAGCTTTGGCGCCGAAGCGCGCCGCCTGCGCGCGACGGTGAACCCGGACAATCTGGAGTTCTACTCGGTGCAGGAAAGCGATGTCTTTGACACGCTGGGCTTGCTAAACGGCTCGACCACGGTTGGCTATTCGCATCGCGGCCAAGAACGCGCGCCGCTGCCGATTGTGATGGAGCGTGCCAAGGGCGCAAAGGTGATGGATGAGGCGACGCTGTCGACCCCGATCCCGGCCAATGTTCTGCCCGGCGCGCGTGGTGTGGTGGAACTGGGCGATGTGATCGAGGTGCGGGAGGAGAAAGCCTCTTTCCCGATCTTCCGGCACAATGGCCGCGAGGCCGAGATGGTAACCGCCGAACTGGCCGGCACGTTTGAGGCACCCCTTTACGGCATGCTCGCTGTCGGTGATGCGATTGAGGCGATGGACTGGGCCGAGGGCCTAAAGCCTGAAATCAGCCTGCACGGCCAGCCCGAGGATGAAAGCCATGTCACGCTTTTGTGGGATGGCGAATGGGAAGTCACTTGGGTGACCTTCCGCGATATGGGCGGGGCTTTCGGCATCGCGCTGGTGGGGATTTACATCCTTGTCGTGGCGCAGTTTGGTAGCTTCCGCCTGCCGCTCGTGGTGCTGACGCCGGTGCCGCTGACCTTCCTTGGCATCATGCTGGGGCATATGATGTTCTCGGCCCCGTTCTCGGCCACTTCGATGATTGGTTTCATCGCGCTTGCTGGGATCATTGTGCGCAACTCGATCTTGCTGGTTGATTTTATCCGCCATGCAGACCGCACCGGCAAAACCGAGATCGACATTTTGATCGAGGCCGGGTCGATCCGCTTCAAACCGATCTTGCTGACCGCTGTGGCGGCGATGATCGGTGCAGCGGTGATTTTGGCGGACCCGATCTTCCAGGGCTTGGCGATTTCGCTTCTGTTTGGTCTGCTTAGCTCGACCCTGCTGACGGTGCTGGTGATCCCGACGATCTACCGCATCTTTAAGACCTGACCAGCCCGGGTTTCCGGTCGAACGACGAAACGCCCCCGCTTGGGGGGCGTTTTCATTGTGGTCGTCTGGGATATTGCACCAATTCTTCGCCGGCCTTCTGATAGGCGCTAAGGGGGTAATGCCCTTTGGGGCGGCGATGAAGAAGAGCCATCAGAGATCTGGGCGCAAAGGGTCGCCGTCGTCGTTTAGGCAAGGCGATGTGACGATCCCCGATTTCGAACGGGGCGTGGGCAACCTGTTGACCGAGGGGGGCTGCTGCCGTTCTTGGGCGAATTCACCCTATCGCCGCTTGATCTGGCCTAGGGGCCGCACCGGCCCCGAAAGGACTAGCCCAGAAAGCACCGGCCGCCGTTCGTCGGGGCCGGTGCTTTTCTGTCTATATGCCAAAGGCGCCGTTTAGGGGGCGGAGCAAAACTGTTCATAGACCGTCTGCACCACCTGTGCCGCGCGCGGGTCCGACAACGAATAATAGATCGTTTTGCCCTCGCGGCGGCTGGTCACCAGACCTTCCAACCGCAGGCGGGCCAGTTGCTGGCTGACCGCCGCTTGCCGGGTTTCCAGCCGATTTTCCAACTCGGTCACGGATTTCTCGCCCGAGGCGAGATAGCACATGATCATCAGCCGCCCTTCATGGGCCAGCGCCTTGAGCAGGTTCGACGCGGCGCGGGCACGGCCTGCCATTTCCTCGGCATCAAGTGCGGCGCAGCGTTCTTCGACCGGTTCATCGCTCGGGTCGGTGGGCAGATCGGCGGCGGACGTCGAAGCGCCCTTGGGAGAGGTATCTTGCATATGTTCTTGCGGGGTCTGGCCCGATTCCATGTCCACGGGAAAGTGTCCCTGAATTGCGTGGGTCGTCGGTGGTCTTTAGCCAATACCACTTCTATCGCAGGGAATCGAGGCCGGAACCGCATTTGGCAGCTGTAAACGCGCCAATTGACGCAGTGCGACACTTGGACCCGGGGCATACCCAGCGCCCGGGCGCCGGGGCTGGCCGAAACCGGGCCTAGATCGTGGCGCGCTTGGCGGCGCGGACCTGGCGCAAGCGCACGCGAATCTCGCGCAGCGCCACAAGGCAAATGACGACAAGCGCCACCGTATCGAAACCGGGAAAGTCCATCTTGCCCCCCTTCGCAGAAGCTTTGGATTAAGCCTTGGGCCCAGATTGTGGCGCAACCGGGGCACGAGCGGGGAAAAACGGCGTCGAAGCTGGCGGCGACGAGGAAGGTTTGGGCGACGGGCTTGACCTTGGCGCGGGCTCTGCGCTTGCTGGGGGGAGTCGAACGAAAGACCGCCGATGCTTCATGCCTATGTGTCCCAGCCCCCCGGCCTTGCCCGGCTGGGCCAGCAAAGCCCCACCGAGCCGCGCCCCGATCTGGAGCGCGCGATCTGGATCGACCTTTATCGTCCGC
This sequence comes from Rhodobacter sp. TJ_12, assembly GCF_020023995.1. GTDB lineage: Bacteria > Pseudomonadota > Alphaproteobacteria > Rhodobacterales > Rhodobacteraceae > Rhodobacter. The sequence goes on from NZ_NRRD01000029.1 coordinate 24,209, forward strand.
TGGACAGTCAAGTCGCCGCGGTGAGTGCCCTAGGGGTGGAGGTGCCGACGCTTGCCGACATGGAAGAGATCGAGATTTCCAACCGGCTTTACCGGGAAGAGGGCACCGATGTAATGACCGTGGTGATCCCCGGCCATACGCCCGATGGCGATCATGTGGCGGGGCCGGTCAGCTTTATCTTGTCACGCGACCGGCTGGTGACGGTGCGCCACCATGCGCCGCGCAGCTTCACCACTTATCCCGAGCGCGCGGCGCGCACGACGCCGGGCTGCACCGCGCCCGAGCGCATTTTTCTGGGCCTGATCGAAGAGATCGTGGCGCGGCTTGCGGACCTGCTGGAAGGCGTGGGGCGGGTGCTGGATGCGGTTTCGGTGCGGGTCTTGGGGGATGCGCGCCCCGAAGACCTGAAGGCGAGCCTTGGCGAGGTCGGGCGACAGGGCGATCTTTTGGGCAAGATCCGGCTGGCGCTTTTGACGCTGGAGCGGGCGCTTTCCTTTTACGACCAGACGCTGGCAGGGCAGGGGGCGGCGCTGCGTCCGATCGTCAAAGGGTTGATGCGCGATATTGCGGCGCTGTCGGTGCATAATGATTTTTTGTCGTCGCGCGTGTCGCTAAGCGTCGATGCGACGCTTGGCATGATCAATCTGGCGCAAAACAACACGGTGCGGATCTTGTCGGTCGTGACCGCGCTGTTCCTGCCGCCGACCTTGATTGCTTCGGCCTATGGGATGAACTTCGCCAATATGCCCGAGCTGAACCAAAGCTGGGGCTATCCTTTCGCGCTTGTGCTGATGGTGGCCTCTGCCGCGGGAACCTGGGCGTTTTTCAAATGGAAGAAATGGCTTTAGCCCCTTCTGTGCCCCAGGTGTCCGCGCCGGGCGCGGTGGCAGGGGCGCCAAAGGTTACCTTGTCAGGATCATGCGTGATCCGTCGAATTCCACCTTGGCGAAACGGGTCAGGTAGCTCATCCCCATCAAGGACCCGTCCAGATCGCCCCGGTTCACCACGGCGCGGACATTGGCATCGGTGAAGGGGCCAATCGCGATGCTGTCCAGCCGCACTGGCGCGGTGGCGACCGTGCCATTGGCGGTTTGGGCTTGTCCGATATAGGCAAGACTGTTGGTGTCGAGCCCGGCCCGCGCCGCATCGGCCCGGCTGAGCACGATCGAGGTGGCGCCGGTATCGACGACAAAGCGGATCGGCGTGCCGTTCACCTCGGCGGTTAGATAATAGTGCCCATCCATCGCCACCGGGGTTTCGATCCGGCCATCTTCATAAACTGCCTGACGGTTTAAAAGCGTGCGCTGAAATTCGGGCCAGAGCCCTGCCACCGCGACAACACCCAGAAAGATCAGCGCCCAGATCATCATCTGTTGCACGGCTTGGCCGGGCCGGTTGCGCAGCGAGGCCAGCACCGAACCGCCGACCACCAAAAGCAGCAAGACAAGATAGACAAGACGGGACGGGTCGTCGAACATGCAGGCTCCGGTTCTGTGTCCTTCAAGATGTAAGGGGTGCGGTGGGCAATGTCATCGGGGCGGCGCGTCACGGCGCGGTGAACAGCCCCGCGCCGATCAGCCCGTCCAAAATGAATTGCACCGCAAGCGCCGCCAAAAGCATCCCCAGAAGGCGTGTCACCACCATTGTTCCGGTGCGCCCCAAGGCGCGTTCGAGTGGGGTCGCCAGCAAAAACAGCACAAAGACACAGGCAAGCACGGCGAGCATCACCCCATGCACGGCGAGCAAATGCACAGTGCCGGTGCCAGACCCCGCCAAAAGGATCATCGTCGCCATCGCGCCGGGCCCTGCCAAAAGCGGGGTCGCCAGCGGAAAAACAGACGGGTCGGGCGCATGCGGTTCGGCCGATTGCCCCTCGCGGCGCTGGGTGCGGCGCTCAAAAAGCATATCAAGCGCGGTCAGGAACAGCAAAACCCCGCCCGCAATGCGGAACGCCGGCATGGAAATGCCAATGCCCCGCAACAGCGCATCGCCAAAAAGACCGAAAAGCGTCAACAGCACGGTGGCGATGGCAAGCGCCCGCAAGCCCACCGCGCGCCGCATCCGCGCGTCCATCCCCTGCGTCAGCGCCAAAAACAGCGGCACGAGGCCGATCGGATCGACCACGACAAACAGCGTCACAAAGGCGGTGATCAGTTCGGCATTTCCCATGGCGGCAAGTTAATCCGTTGCGCTGGGCCGCGCCAGTGGGGTGTCTGCGTCTTCTGCAGGGTCTGGCGGCATGACGGCGCGGATTTTAGCCGCCAAGCTGCGCGCCCCGGCGCCGATGCGGGTTTCGGCATGCGCCTCGGCCAGCCGCAACACATGGTGCAGCGCGGCCAGTTCATCTGCGGAAAGCACCAAAGGCGGCAAGGCCACCGCGCGGCGCAGCACATAGCCCACGCCCCGTTCCCCCTCCACCGGCACGCCATAATCGACAAGCGTTTTCATATCGCGCCAGATCGTGCGGTCCGACACGCCAAGTTGCGCCGCCATGTCTTGCGCGCGCACCAATTGCCCGTCGCGCAACAACATCATGATCTGTTCCAACCGTTCATTGCGGGTCATCGCGGCCTCCGCCCACATACTAGCCGATCTTGGTGCAACTGACAAATAACTGTCAGTTATCTGGCGCGGCAGCGGGGCGCGCGCGGAAATGGCGCTTTGCCAAGGGGCCTTGGCTTCGTAAAACCGGACAAAACGCAACAGGCGCGGCTGCGCGCAAGGAGTAATCGCATGTTCAACAATATCGGTGTGCCCGGCCTTCTTCTGATCGCTGTCGTGGTTTTGGTGCTGTTTGGCAAAGGCAAGGTCAGCTCGCTGATGGGCGAAGTGGGCAAAGGCATCACCTCGTTCAAAAAAGGCATGAACGAAGGCGCCAAAGAAATCGAGGACGCCGCCGCCGAGGGGAGCAAAGACGCCACCCCCGAGCCCAAGGACAAGGTCTGAGGCTGAGCACCGACCATGTTCGATATCGGGTGGAGCGAGCTTCTGGTGATTGGCGTTGTCGCGCTGATCGTGGTGGGCCCCAAGGACCTGCCGGTCATGTTCCGCAGCCTCGGGCGGGTGACGGCGAAAGCCCGCGCGATGGCGCGCGACTTCACCCGGGCGATGGAAGATGCGGCCAAGGAAACGGGGCTGGATGACGCGGCCAAAGGCTTGGGCGATATTGCCCGTGCCAAAGCGCCGGGGATTTCCGCGCTCGAGCGCGCCACCGATAAATTTGAAAAATGGGAACCCAAAATGCCCTCTGCTGCCAAAGCTGGGGCTGGGACCGCTGCCGGGGCGGCGTTTACGCCCGATCCGGCATTGCAGGCCGAACTGGATGCCGCTGAACTGGCCGGCGAACCCGAAGAGGCCTCCGCCGATCCCGTCAAACCGGCCCCGAAAGGTGATGCATGAGCGCAGATCATCTTGACGAGACCGCCGCGCCGCTGATCGAGCATTTGGCGGAATTGCGCACCCGTATCTTGATCTCGCTGGGCGCGTTCGTGGTGGCGATGATCGCTTGCTACACGGTCTGGAAGCCGGTCTTCAACTTCCTGACGCAACCGATCTGCCATGCCTTGGCGGATCGCGGTCAGCAATGCGGGCTTTATCTGATCAAGCTGCAAGAAGGCTTTTTCGTTGCGGTCAGCATCTCGTTCCTGGGGGGCTTTGCGCTCGCCTTTCCGGTGATTGCTTGGCAATTGTGGCGCTTCGTGGCGCCGGGGCTTTACCGCAATGAAAAGAATGCGTTTTTGCCGTTCTTGATTGCCTCGCCTGTAATGTTTTTCGTCGGTGCGACCTTCGCCTATTTCGTCGTGCTGCCGATGGCGTTTCGGTTCTTTTTGAGCTTCCAGCAAGGGGATATGAGCGCGGCCAACGAACTGGCCTCGATCGGTTTCCAAGGCTCGGTGCAGGAATATCTGTCGCTGACCGTCAAATTCATTATGGCCTTTGGGATTTGCTTCCAATTGCCGGTGTTGCTGACGCTGATGGGCAAGGCCGGGCTGATCACCGCAGCCTCTTTGGCCAGCGTGCGCAAATATGCGATCGTCGCGATCTTGCTGGTCGCCTCGGTCGCCACGCCGCCCGATGTGATCAGCCAGATCATGCTCTTTGCGGCGGTCTATCCGCTTTTCGAAATCTCGATCCAACTCGTCAAACGCATCGAGAAAAAGCGCGAGGCGCGGATGCGGGCCGAAGGCACATGGTTCGAGGATGAGGACGAGGCATGAGTGATCCCCTAGAGCGGATCGCTCAGGCGCTGGAGCGGATGGCCCCGGCGCCTGCACCCGCCCCCGATTTCACCGCGGCAGAGGCGTTCTTGTGGCATGCGGAGCCGGATCATCTAGTGCCCGTGCCAAAGGTCAGTCGGGTGGAGCTTGACCTTTTGCGCGGCATCGACCGGGCACGCGATACGCTTTTGGCCAATACGGCGCAATTTGCGCGGGGCGCGGCGGCAAATAATGCGCTTTTGTGGGGCGCGCGGGGGATGGGAAAATCCTCTCTGGTCAAGGCCGTGCATGCGGCGGTGACGAAGCAGGGGGTCCCGCTCAAGCTGGTGGAATTGGCACGCGAGGATCTGCCCTCGGTCGGGCGGCTGTTGACCCTGTTGCGCGCGGCGCCGCAAACCCGTTTCGTGCTGTTTTGCGATGATCTGAGCTTCAGCCATGATGATCAGCATTACAAATCGCTTAAGGCGGTGCTCGATGGCGGGATCGAGGGGCGGCCCGCCAATGTGATCTTTTATGCCACCTCGAACCGGCGCCATCTGATGCCGCGTGACATGATCGAAAATGAACGCTCCACCGCGATCAACCCGTCCGAAGCGGTTGAAGAAAAAGTTTCGCTCTCGGATCGGTTCGGTCTGTGGCTGGGCTTCCATCCCTGTGATCAAGACGAATATTTCGCCATGATCGAAGGCTATTGCGCGGCCTATGGGCTGGCGATCAACCCCGATACCCTGCGCGCCGAGGCTGTGGAATGGTATCGCACGCGCGGCTCCCGCTCTGGCCGGGTGGCGTGGCAGTTCTTTACCGATCTGGCCGGGCGGCACGGGCTGGCGGTTTAAGCTTTCCGCGCCCGGTTGGGCGATTGGGTGCGGGTGTGCTCAGGGTTTGAGAAGTTTCTCAAACAGGGTCGAGAGGAAGATCTCGGCCTCGGCATGGGGGTTGTGGCCGGGGCCAAGGACGGCGCGGACCTGCACGTCGAAATCGGCGTAATGCTGGGTGAGCGCCCAGATCGAAAAGATCAGATGATGCGGATCGACCGGGGCGATCTGGCCCGCCTCGGCCCATCTGCGGATCAGCGCGGCCTTTTCATCGACCAGCGCCTTCAGATCGGTGCCAAGCATCGCGCCCATGCGCGGCGCGCCTTGCAAGATTTCATTGGCAAACAGCCGGCTTTCGCGCGGCATGGTTTGGCTCATGTCGAGCTTGCGGCGCATATAGCGCATGATCTCGGCCTGCGGATCGCCGCTGTCGGTCATCTCGCGCAAGGGCGCCAGCCAATCATCCAAAAGGCTGGTCAACAGCGCGATATGGATCGCCTCTTTCGAGGGGAAATAATAAAGCAGATTGGGCTTGGACAGCCCCGCCTCGGTGGCGATTTGATCGAGCGTGGCGCCGCGAAAGCCTTGGGCGGAAAACACCTCTAGGGCGGCGTCCAGGATCGCTTCGGTGTTGCGCTGCTGGATCCGGGTGCGCGGCCGGGGGGCGCCTTTTGCGGTGTCGTCTGCCATGCTTGCCGTTTTGCCCCCTGTGCCTGCCGCATGCGCGCGCTTGACGCGGCGTTTGCCGATGTTAGCCTGCGTCTGACCGTGTGGTCAAACCGCCCGGATGCCCCACCCCTCGCATATATGGAGAGACCCATGGCGCTCGACCGCAAGACGCCCAATGATCTGAACGCTTTTTGGATGCCCTTCACCGCCAACCGCCAGTTCAAAAAGGCGCCGCGGATGTTCGTGGGGGCGAAAGACATGCATTACACCACCGCCGAGGGGCGGCAAGTGCTGGATGGCACGGCGGGGCTGTGGTGTTGCAACGCAGGCCATTGCCGGCCGAAAATCACCGAGGCGATTGCGAGCCAGGCGGCCGAGATGGATTACGCGCCCGCGTTTCAGATGGGCCATCCGGCGGCCTTTGAGCTGGCCAACCGGATCCTTGAGATCGCGCCTGCGGGCATGGAACATGTGTTTTACACCAATTCGGGCTCGGAATCGGTCGAGACCGCGCTGAAACTGGCCATTGCCTATCACCGCGCGCGCGGCGAGGGCGCCCGGACCCGGCTGATTGGCCGCGAGCGCGGCTATCATGGGGTGAATTTCGGCGGGATTTCGGTGGGCGGTATCGTCACCAACCGCAAGATGTATGGCAGCTTGCTGACCGGGGTCGATCACCTGCCGCATACGCATTTGCCCGCCGAGAACGCCTTTTCCAAGGGCCAGCCCGACCATGGTGCGCATCTGGCCGAGGATCTGGAACGCATCGTCGCGCTGCATGGGGCCGAGACCATCGCGGCGGTGATCGTGGAGCCGATGGCGGGCTCGACGGGCGTGCTTTTGCCGCCCAAGGGCTATTTGCAAAAGCTGCGCGAGATCACCCAAAAGCACGGCATCTTGTTGATCTTTGACGAGGTGATCACCGGGTTTGGGCGGCTGGGCAGCGCCTTTGCCGCGCAGCATTACGGGGTGACGCCGGATCTGATGACCACGGCGAAGGGGCTGACCAATGGGGTCATTCCGATGGGGGCGGTGCTGACCACGGGCGCGGTGCATGAGGCTTTCATGCAGGGCCCCGAACATATGATCGAGCTGTTTCACGGCTATACCTATTCGGGCAATCCGATCGCGGCGGCGGCGGGTCTGGCGACGCTGGAGACCTATAAGGAAGAGGGGCTGTTTGAGCGCGCGGCGGCCTTGGCGCCTTACTGGCAAGAGGCGCTGCACAGCCTGCGCGGCACCCGCCATGTGATCGACATCCGCAACGAGGGGCTGATCGGCGCGGTGGAATTGGAGCCGATCGCGGGGGAGCCGACGAAGCGTGCCTTTGCGGCCTTCCTCAAGGCCTATGAAAAGGGCATCTTGATCCGCACCACCGGCGATATCATCGCCATGTCGCCGCCGCTGATCATCGACAAACCCCAGATCGACCAGCTGATCTC
>NZ_NRRD01000030.1 GCF_020023995.1 Rhodobacter sp. TJ_12
TTCGGGGCCGGGGCCGCGCCGCCTGCGCCTTCGGCCACGACAGCCAGCTTGCCGCCCGCCGCAACGGTCGCGCCTTCATCGGCCAAAATCTCGCTGAGCGTGCCCGCCACGGGCGAGGGCACTTCGACCGAGACCTTGTCGGTTTCCAGCTCGCACAGGATTTCATCCAGTGCCACAGTATCGCCCGCCTTCTTGAACCAGGTGGAAACGGTGGCTTCCGACACGCTTTCGCCCAGCGCAGGCACCATCACATCCGTCATCTTGACCTCTTGAGTAACCGGCGCGGCCTCTTCCCGGGCGGCCTTGCCTTCGGATTTGGATTGCGCGGGCGCCGCCTTGGCGCCTGCGGAAGTCAGCGTGGCAAGCAGGGCGTTCACGCCCACGGTCTCGCCCTCGGCGGCCACGATCTCGGCCATCACCCCCGCTTCGGGGGCACGGACCTCGACTGTCACCTTGTCGGTTTCCAGCTCGCACAGCATTTCGTCGGCGCTGACCGCTTCGCCCGGTTTCTTGAACCAGGTGGCAACGGTGGCCTCGGTGACGCTTTCGCCCAGCGTGGGCACACGGATATCGGTCATCTCAGCCCTCCAGTGCGTCGTTAACGAGCGCGTCTTGCTCGGCCTTGTGGCGCGAGGCAAGACCGGTCGCGGGCGAGGCAGAGCCAGCCCGGCCCGCATAACGCGGACGGGCGTGTTTCGCCCCGATCTTCGACAAAACCCATTCGAGGTTCGGCTCGACAAAAGTCCAGCCGCCTTGGTTGCGCGGTTCTTCTTGGCACCAGATGATCTGGGCATCCTTGAAGCGGCCCAGTTCCGTCACCATCGAATGCGCCGGGAACGGATAGAACTGTTCAAGCCGCAAGATATAGACATCTTCGAGCCCGCGTTTGTCCCGCTCGGCCAGCAGGTCGTAATAGACCTTGCCCGAGCAGATCACGACGCGTTTGATTTCCGCATCGGGTTTCAGCGTCAGTTCCGAATTGCCGTGGTGTTGGCCATCGGCATCATCCCAGTTCACGCGCCGGAAGAACGAGCCGGTGGTGAAATCCTCCGCTTTCGAGGTGCACAGCGGATGACGCAGAAGCGATTTCGGCGTCATCAGGATGAGCGGCTTGCGGAAGTTGCGGTGGATCTGGCGGCGCAGAATGTGGAAGTAGTTCGCGGGCGTCGAGCAATTCGCGACGATCCAGTTGTCTTCCGCGCTCAGTTGCAAGAACCGCTCCAGCCGCGCCGAAGAGTGTTCGGGCCCTTGGCCCTCGAACCCATGCGGCAGCAGGCAGACAAGGCCCGACATCCGCAGCCATTTGCGTTCGCCCGAGTTGATGAACTGGTCGAACATGATCTGCGCGCCGTTGGCAAAGTCGCCAAACTGGGCTTCCCACAGCGTCAGCGCGTTCGGCTCGGCCAGCGAATAGCCATATTCAAACCCAAGCACGGCATATTCCGACAGCATCGAGTCGATGACTTCGTATTTCGCCTGACCGGGTTTGATGTGATTGAGCGGATAATACCGTTCTTCCGTGGCCTGATCGATCAGCGCCGAATGGCGTTGGCTAAAGGTGCCGCGCGCACAGTCTTGGCCCGCCAGACGCACCGGGAAGCCTTCGGCCAAAAGCGAGCCGAAAGCCAGCGCTTCGGCGGTGGCCCAATCAAAGCCCTCGCCTTTTTCGAACATTGCCTTCTTGCTTTCAAGCTGGCGTGCCACCGTGCGGTGGATGTCGAAATCTTCGGGGCAGGTGGTCAGCGCCTTGCCGACTTCGGCAAAAAGCTCGGGCGAGATCGGGGTCACGCCCGCATCGTAGTCCGAGGTTTGCCGATCAAGGTGCTTCCAGCGGCCATCCAGCCAGTCTGCCTTGTTCGGGCGGAACTGTTTGCCAGCCTCATATTCCTCGTTCAGCACCGCTTGGAAGGCGGCTTTCATATCGTCAATCTCGCCTTCGGGGATCAGCCCGTCGTGCACCAGACGCTCGGTGTAAAGTTGCAGCGTGGTTTTGTGCCCCTTGATGTTTTTATACATCTGGGGGTTGGTGAACATCGGCTCGTCGCCTTCGTTGTGGCCGAAGCGCCGATAGCAGAACATATCGATGACCACGTCCTTGCCGAATTTCTGGCGGAATTCGGTGGCCACTTTCGCAGCATGCACGACGGCCTCCGGGTCATCGCCATTGACGTGGAAAATGGGCGCTTCCACCATCAGGGCAATATCGGTCGGATAGGGCGAGGTGCGCGAGAAGTGCGGCGCCGTGGTGAACCCGATTTGGTTGTTCACAACGATATGAATGCAGCCGCCGGTGCGGTGCCCCTTAATGCCCGAAAGCTGCAAACATTCGGCCACGACCCCTTGGCCCGCAAAAGCCGCATCGCCATGCAAAAGCACCGGCAGCACCTGCGTGCGCGGGTCATCGTTAAGCTGGTCTTGCTTGGCGCGGACCTTGCCCAGAACGACGGGGTTCACCGCCTCAAGGTGGCTGGGGTTCGCGGTCAGCGACAGGTGAACCGTTTGCCCGTCAAAGCTGCGGTCCGACGAGGCCCCAAGGTGGTATTTCACATCGCCCGAACCATCCACATCATCGGGCTTGTAAGAGCCACCCTGAAATTCATGGAAGATCGCGCGATAGGGTTTTTGCATCACCGTGGCCAGGATGTTCAACCGCCCCCGGTGCGGCATGCCGATGACGACCTCTTTCAGGCCCAGCGCACCACCGCGCTTGATGATCTGTTCCATCGCCGGAATAAGCGCCTCGGCCCCGTCCAGACCGAACCGCTTGGTGCCGGTGTATTTGACATGGAGGAATTTCTCGAACCCCTCGGCCTCGACCAACTTGTTCAGGATCGCGCGACGGCCTTCGCGGGTGAATTGAATTTCCTTGCCGTAGCCCTCGATCCGCTCTTTCAGCCAGCCCGCTTCTTCGGGGTTGGAAATATGCATGTATTGCAGCGCGAAGGTGCCGCAATAGGTGCGTTTGAGCACATCGATGATCTGGCGCATCGAGGCCACTTGCAGCCCCAGCACGTTATCGATGAAGATCATCCGATCCATATCGGCTTCGGTAAAGCCGTAAGAGCGCGGGTCCAGTTCCGGGTGCGGATCGGTGGAGCGCATGCCCAGCGGGTCCAGATCGGCAATCAGGTGGCCCCGGATCCGATAGGCGCGAATGATCATCAGCGCGCGGATACTATCAAGCACGGCGCGTTTGATTGCCTCTTCCGAAGCGTCGACCCCCGCGGCCTTGGCGGCGGCGGCGATCTTTTCGCCTGCCGCTTTCGTTTCTTTGGGCGCAACCGGCATCGGCCATTCGCCCGTCATCGCGGCGGTCAGATCGTCTTCGGGGCTTGGCGGCCAGTCGGCGCGCGCCCAGCTTGGCCCGCTGGCCGAGCGTTTCGCATCCACTTCGCTGTCGCCCAGCGAGGCGAAAAAAGCCGCCCAAGCCGGATCGACCGAATTCGGGTTATTGGCGTAATTGGCGTAAAGCTGTTCGACGTAATCCGCATTCGCCCCTTGCAGAAAGGACGAAGCATGCAATTGGTCGTTCGGAGAGTGATCGTTCATCGGATGATCCTTGCGAGATCGGTTGAGGGGCTTGCGGGGCCGCGGCACGGGATGCGCCGGGGCAAATCGGTATCAGCGGCAGGTGACGACAAGCGTCTTGATGCCGGGCATATGGTCTTCGGGTTCGGTGATGTAGCTGCCCGCGATGCTTTTTCCATAGTGGCGGCAAAGCCTTGCGGGGGCCGCTGCGACCGCCGCATCGGGGGCGGCAAAGGGGTCGTAGTAGATATAGCTGCGGTCCGGGCCGCCCGAAATCGCGGCCACGGCATCGGCGCGGATGCCGGTCATCGCCTCGAATGCCACCTTCGATTGCCGCTCGGCCGGAATCGGCGGCGCGGCATCCTGTGCGGCACAACAGGGCCTATCGTCGCAGCCGGCGAGGGGGAGAAGAAGGGGGGCGGCCACGAGGGCCAGTAAAAGGCGTGGCATCGGTTGGGTCCGTTAGGGGGCGTTGCGGTAAGGCGTTACGGTGCCCGGCAGGCCTGCGGCTTCGGCGCAGGCGATGTCATAATCGCCCCCGGTGTTTTCCGGACCGCAAACCGCTGCCGTGCCCTCAACGATGGTGGCATTGGTGCGCGCGGAATTCGCCATCGCATAGCCGGTCGCGCCGGTGGGCGTGGTGCCTTGGGGCACGCGCTGGGTGGTGACGATCGGGTAGGTGGTGATCGGACCGTAAGCCGAGGTCGGAACGGCCGTGCGGCCTTCCATCGTGTTGTCGCCAGCATCGATGTAATCGGTGGCCGCGCAGCCAGCCAGCGCCAGCGCCAGCGCCGCCAGCAACGGCATGCCGATTCCTGTGTGCGATTTCATTCCAACCTCCCGTTTCTGGCCGCGTCCGGCCGCTGACCCTCGGGTAACCAAGGCACTCGTTACTGCGAAATGACCCGGCCACGCAGGAGGGTCGCTTGGCGGTAACGAGTGGGGCCGCGGAACCTTGGCGCCCGCGGCCCCGTGGGCGTTAGCCCTTTTTGATCGCTTCCAGCACCGCTTCGCCCAGCGTTGCGGGGCTATCGGCCACAATGATCCCGGCTTTTTTCATCGCCTCGATCTTGCTTTCGGCGTCGCCCTTGCCGCCCGAAACGATGGCGCCGGCATGGCCCATGCGGCGGCCCGGAGGCGCGGTGCGCCCGGCAATGAAGCCCGCGGTCGGTTTCCAGCGGCCTTTTTTCTTTTGCTCGATCAGGAATTCGGCGGCTTCTTCTTCGGCCGAGCCGCCGATTTCGCCGATCATGATGATCGAGCTGGTTTCCGGGTCATCCAAGAACATGTCGAGCACGTCGATATGTTCGGTGCCTTTGATCGGGTCGCCGCCGATGCCTACGGCCGAGGATTGGCCCAGCCCCACATCGGTGGTTTGTTTCACCGCCTCATAGGTCAGCGTGCCCGAGCGCGACACAACGCCGACCGAGCCGCGCTTGAAGATCGAGCCGGGCATGATGCCGATCTTGCAGGCGTCGGGCGTCATCACGCCGGGGCAGTTCGGGCCGATGAGGCGCGATTTGCTGTCCACCAGCGCGCGTTTCACCCGCATCATGTCCAGCACCGGAATGCCCTCGGTGATGCACACGATCAGTTCCATCTCGGCGTCGATCGCCTCAAGGATGGAATCTGCGGCATAGGGCGGGGGCACATAGATCGCGGTCGCATTGGCGCCGGTCACGTGCTTGGCTTCGTGCACGGAGTTGAAGACCGGCAGGCCCAGATGTTCGGCGCCGCCTTTGCCCGGCGTGACGCCGCCGACCATTTTCGTGCCATAGGCGATGGCTTGTTCAGAATGGAAGGTGCCTTGGCTGCCGGTGAAGCCTTGGCAAATGACTTTGGTGTTTTCGTTGACGAGGACCGCCATGGGTCAGTCTCCTATTACGAGAAGATTGCGCTGACGAGGTGCCAGCCGGTAAAGCCGAAGGCGAACAGAGCGAAGCCGCGAAGCATCCAGACTTGTGCCAAGAGCACGGTCGGATTCTGGGCCAAACGCTCCATGCCGCCTTGGCGCCATGTCTTTGCCACTTCACGCCGCCATACCATGTAGCTGCTCTCCTTGCGCGTCCGCTGCATGGCCTCTGCGAAGAGAGCCATCAGCACGCACAGCACGAAGAGAGCAAAGCCGAGCATGGCAAGGCCGACGTGCGCGTTCATCCTTTCACCGCTGCCACGATCTTCTTGGCGCCGTCGGCCAGATCGTCGGCCGCGATCACATTGAGGCCGGATTTCGCGATGATCTCTTTGCCCAGTTCGACATTGGTGCCTTCAAGGCGCACCACCAGCGGCACCTTGAGGCCCACTTCTGTCACCGCCGCCAGAACGCCTTCGGCGATGATGTCGCAGCGCATGATGCCGCCGAAGATATTGACGAGGATGCCCTTCACCTTCGGGTCCGAGGTGATGATCTTGAACGCTTCGGTCACCTTTTCCTTGGTGGCACCGCCGCCCACGTCCAAAAAGTTGGCCGGTTCCGAGCCGTAAAGCTTGATGATATCCATGGTGGCCATCGCCAGACCGGCGCCGTTCACCATGCAACCGATCTCGCCATCCAGCGCGATGTAGTTGAGATCGAAGCGCGAGGCTTCCAGCTCTTTCGGGTCTTCTTCGGTCACATCGCGCAGGTCGAGCACTTCGGGCTGGCGATAAAGCGCGTTGTTGTCAAAGCCAAGCTTGGCATCGAGCACTTTCAGGTGGTGATCGGTGGTGACGATCAGCGGGTTGATTTCCAGCATCTCCATGTCCTTCTCAAGGAAGGCTTTGTAGAGCTTTTTGATCAGTCCGACGCATTGCTTGATCAGGTTGCCTTCGAGCCCCAGCGCAAAGGCGATGCGGCGGCCATGAAAATCGCTCAGCCCCGTTGCCGGATCAACCGAGAAGGACAGGATCTTTTCCGGGGTGGAGGCGGCGACCTCTTCGATATCCATGCCGCCCTCGGTCGAGCAGACAAAGGACACGCGCGACGTTTTGCGGTCGATCAAAAGCGCGAGATAAAGCTCACGCTCGATGTCCGAGCCTTCTTCGATATAGATGCGGTTGACTTGTTTGCCCGCCGGTCCGGTTTGGTGGGTGACCAGCGTGCGCCCCAGCATCTTGCGCGCTTCGGTCTCGGCCTCGGCCACCGAATGCGCGAGCCGCACGCCGCCTTTTTCACCCGCTTCGGGTTCCACGAAATGGCCTTTGCCGCGGCCCCCGGCGTGGATTTGCGCCTTCACGACCCAAAGCGGGCCGTCAAGCTCCCCCGCCGCCGATTTCGCCTCGTCGGCCTTGAGCACGACCCGCCCTTCCGAGACCGGGCAGCCATAGCCCTTGAGCAGCTGCTTGGCCTGGTATTCATGAATATTCATGGCTTGGTTCCCACGCTGTTTTCTTTGACAAAGGTGTGGCACATCGGCGCGATGTAACAAAACAATAAATGCGGAAAACATAGGCAAACCCCGAAGAAAGTAGTGTTTGTGATCACGCTTTTGCGGTGTGTGATCACAAAAATTCAAACCGGCGGCCTTGCTTGCGGTAACGGAATCGGCACAGGTTTTTGCGGGGCAGCTACGGGGAGAAAGATGGCATCTTGGGCGATCGTCGCGATGGTTGACGAACCGGCGGCCTTGCTGGCGGCTTGGGCGGGGCATCATCTCGATCTGGGCGCAAGTGAGGTGCATCTGTGCCTAGATCGACCGCAAGAAGAGGCGTTTGACCTGCTTGACGGTACGCCTTGCGTGCATCTGCATCTGGATGGCGCGGATGACTGGGCCTTTCGCGGCATCGGTGCGCGCCCGGTGGGGATGAATGCGCGCCAGAAATATCATGCCAGCCGGATCTTGGCGCAAACCCGGGCCGAGTGGCTTTTGCATTGCGATAGCGATGAATTCCTGTGGCCCGAGGCGCCGGGCACCGAGGTGGGCGCGCTGCTGGATCAGGTGCCGCAAAAGATCAACTGGCTACAGGTCGGCGTGGCCGAACGGGTGCATCTGCGCAAGACCCCGCGCCCCGATATTTTCGCCGGGGCCTATCGGTTGCCGTGGCCGCGTTACGCGAATGAAGGCTATCAGGTCTATGACGCGCTGACCCGCGAATTGCTGAATTACGGGCTGGCCGGGCATCACATGGGCAAGGCGATGGTGCGGGCCGGGCGCGATCTGTTCATCGGCGTGCATCATGGGTTGACCCGCTACAACGGCCAGCGCTGTCCGGCGGTGGCACCTGCGCCGGGGTTGCGGGTGCTGCATTATGATGGGCTGACGCTGCTGCATTTCGCGCTAAAGATGCTGCGTTACGGGCAGGAGGGGCGACCCGATAACCCCGCCAGCCATGCGCCCGCGCGCTGGGCGCAGGTGCGCGGCTTTGTCGATGATGTGCAGGCGGATGATTTGCAGCGCCTCGTCTATCGCGCGGCGAAGACATTGGGGCTAAACCAGACCGTCGCGCTGCAAGAGCGGGGCCTGTTGCGCCAGTTCCAGCCCGATGTGGCCGCGCGCGCCCGCGCTGCGCTGGGGCTTTCGCTTGATCTGCGCCCTGCCGCCTTTGACCGCGCGTTGATCTGCCATGAAATGGCGCTGATCGGCCAGTTGCAGGCGCGCTACGGATTTGATCCCAAAGCGCTCGCCGCCTCGTGACGGCGCTCTGCGCAAAACAAAAGGCGCGGCCAGAGTGGGCCGCGCCTTTCTTTTATCAGCGATCAAGCCGGCTTAGGCCAGCGTCGGATCGATGCCTTTGCATGCGGTGACAAGGCCTTTGACCGCGTCAACCGATTTGTCGAACATCGCTTGCTCGTCAGCATTCAGTTTGATGTCGACGACTTTCTCGATGCCGCCCGCGCCGATGATCGTCGGCACGCCGACATACATGCCGTCCAGACCGAAGGCGCCATCGACCCAAGCCGCGCAGGGCAGCAGGCGTTTTTGGTCTTTCAGATAGGCTTCCGCCATTTCGATGGCCGAGGTGGCGGGCGCATAGAAGGCCGAGCCGGTTTTCAGCAGGCCAACGATTTCGGCGCCGCCATCACGGGTGCGCTGGATGATCGCGTCCAGTTTTTCTTGCGTGGTCCAGCCCATCTGCACCAGATCCGGCAGCGGAATGCCCGCAACGGTCGAATAACGCGCCAGCGGAACCATCGTGTCGCCATGGCCGCCCAGCACGAAGGCGGTGACGTCTTTCATCGACACGCCAAATTCAACCGACAAGAAGTGACGGAAGCGCGCCGAGTCGAGCACGCCGGCCATGCCCACAACTTTCTCGGCCGGCAGGCCCGAGAATTGTTGCAGCGCCCAGACCATCGCATCAAGCGGGTTGGTGATGCAGATAACAAAGGCATTCGGCGCATGCGCGGCAATGCCTTCGCCCACCGATTTCATGACTTTCAGGTTGATGCCCAGCAGGTCGTCGCGCGACATGCCCGGTTTGCGCGGCACACCGGCGGTGACGATGCAGACATCGGCGCCCGCGATATCGGCATAGTCATTGGTGCCTTTGAACGTGCCGTCAAAGCCTTCGGACGGGCCCGATTCCGCGATGTCGAGTGCTTTGCCCTGCGGCGTGCCCTCGGCGATGTCGAACATGACGACATCCCCCAGTTCTTTGATCGCGGCGAGATGGGCAAGCGTGCCACCGATTTGACCAGCGCCGATAAGGGCGATCTTGGGTCGGGCCATGGGTTCCTCCAAAGGTCGTTCTGTTTTGATGGTTGGCGAAAGGGTTAGCGTTTCAGGGGGCGTCTGTCCATAGCGCTGCACTGCCGCATCGGCTTAGAGTTTAATTTGTATGCAACGGCATGCCGTGTGGGTGCAGATGTTTGCGCTAAACATTTCCTTGCAGGGGCGGGGGGGATGGTCCATCCGGGGCCAAACGCGGGGCAGGGCGCGGGCCTTGTGACGCTGATTCTCGGGTGCGGAGCGGCAGATGGAACTCGATGCCTTGGGCTGGGCAATGGCAATCGCGGCGGCGATCAGCGTCGGCATTTCCAAAGGAGGGCTGCCGATGGCCTCGTCGCTGTCGGTGCCGCTTTTGGCTGTGGTGATGAACCCGGTCGCGGCGGCGGGGCTGTTGTTGCCGGTCTATATTATCTCGGATGTGTTCGGGCTAATCGCCTATCGGCGCGATTTCGATGCGCGGGTTCTGAAGATTATGGTGCCCGCCACGGTGATTGGGGTTGGTGTAGGCTGGGCCACGGCCTCGGTGGTGCCAGAGGCGGCGGTGACCGCGCTGGTGGGGATCATCGGTCTTGTCTTCGCGCTCAATGCGCTGATCCGTCCGCATCTGGGCATGGCGCAAAAGCCGCATGTGGGGCCGGGGGTCTTTTGGGGCACGCTGACCGGCTTCACAAGCTTTGTCAGCCATTCGGGCGGCCCGCCGTTTCAGGCCTATACGATCCCGCTGGGCCTGCCGCGCACGGTGTTCGCGGGCACGTCAACGATCTTGTTCGCTTGGGTCAATGCGATCAAGCTGGTGCCCTACGCGGCGCTGGGGCAATTGAATTTCAGCAGTCTTGGTTTGGCGTTGAAGCTGGCCCCGTTTGCCGCGCTGGCGGTTTGGGGGGGCGTCAAGCTGGTGCGGCTGCTGCCCCATGACACCTTTTATAAAATCGTCACCTGGGCGCTGCTGCTGATTTCGCTGAAGCTTTTGGCGGATGTGTTTCTGTAACCGCGCCGCCAACCGTCATTCTGCGTTGCGGCAAATCAATCCTTGCTGAATCTGTCTCTGATGTGTTTCTTGGCGCAAGATTGTTGCGAGGAGAGAATCATGACGGACGCCACCGCCCGCCCCTATCGCTCGGTGCTTTATATCCCCGGCTCGAAAGAGCGCGCGCTGGAAAAGGCCACGACGCTCGCTTGCGACGCGATCATCTTTGACCTTGAAGATGCCGTGGCCGTTGATGAAAAGATCAAGGCCCGCGCGACGCTGATCAAGGCGCTGACCGAAGCCGATTACGGCGCGCGCGCGCGGATCGTGCGGATCAACGGGTTGGATACCGATTGGGGCCGCGATGACGTTTTGGCGATGGCCGAGGCGGTCCATAACGGCGCCAAGATCGATGCGATCTTGATCCCCAAAGTCTCGATGAAAGGGGATCTGGATGCGGTGGCGAACCTGATCAATGGCGTGCCGCTCTGGGCGATGATGGAAACCGCGATGGGCATGATGAATGCCGCCGAAATCGCCGCGCATCCGCGCCTTGAGGGCATGGTGATGGGCACCAACGATTTGGCCAAGGAATTGCAAAGCCGGTTCCGCGCCGATCGTTTGCCGCTGATGACCGGGCTGGGGCTGTGCTTGCTTGCGGCCAAGACCTATGGCCGGATCATTGTCGATGGCGTCTATAACGCGTTTAAGGACGATGAAGGGCTGAAAGTCGAATGCGACCAAGGCCGTGATATGGGCTTTGATGGCAAGACGCTGATCCACCCGGCGCAGCTTGATGTGGCCAATGCCGCCTTCGCGCCCTCGGAAGCCGAGGTTGATCTGGCGCGCCGCCAGATCGAGGCTTTTGATGCCGCGCAGGCCGAGGGCTTGGGCGTGGCAGTTGTGGATGGAAAGATCGTCGAAAACCTGCATATCGTGACCGCGCGGCAAGTCCTCGCGAAAGCGGAGGCAATTGCCGCGCTCGCCAACTAGGGGACCGGCTATGTCAATTCTAATCCTCGGCATCCTACTTTGGGTGCTGCCGCATATGTTCAAACGTCTCGCGCCGCGCCGTCATGTGATGATGATGCCGCAGATCAAGGCGATGGTCGCTGGCTTCGTGCTGGTGGGCGTGGTGCTGATGGTGATCGGCTATCGCATGGCCGATGTGGTGCCGATTTATAGCCCGCTGCCGGGCATGGGCCACGCCAATAACACGCTGATGTTGATCTCGATCTACCTGTTTGGCGTCAGCGGTTCGCGCTCGGTGCTGATCGACAAGATCCGCCATCCGATGCTGTGGGGCATGGTGATTTGGTCGGTGTCGCACCTTTTGGTGAACGGCGATTTGTCCTCGATCGTGCTGTTTGGCGCGCTGGGGATCTGGGCTGTGGCCGAGATGGTGCTGATCAACCGCGCAGGCCCGTGGAAGCGTCCGCAACCGGGCAAACTGACGGGCGATCTGAAAAACCTGATCGGCACCGCGCTGATTTACGGGCTGATTGCTTGGGTGCATAGCCTGCTGGGCCACAACCCGTTCTTGGGAAGCTACTGATGCAACTTTATCGGCTGCTGACCGAGGATGATACCTCCGCCTTTTGTCACAAGGTGTCGCTTGCGCTTTCAAAGGGCTGGTCGCTTTATGGCGACCCGACCTATGCCTTTGACGGCGCGCGCGGTGTGATGCGCTGCGCGCAGGCGGTGGTGAAAGAAGTAGAGGGAGACTACCACCCCGATCTAAAACTGGGAGAGCAGTGAATGGCGACGAAGACAAATCCGGGCCGGTTTTTCGAGGATTATCACATTGGCCAAGTGATCGCGCATGCGGTGCCGCGCACCGTGGCCGAGGGGGAGCGCGCGGCCTATCATGCGCTTTATCCCGCGCGGCATGCGCTTTATTCCTCGGATGCGTTTGCCGCTGAATGTGGGCTTGATGGATCGCCGATGGACGATCTGATCGCCTTTCACACCGTTTTCGGCAAAACGGTTCCGGATGTGTCTTTGAACGCGGTGGCGAACCTTGGCTATGCCGAGGGGCGCTGGCTCTTGCCGGTTTACCCCGGAGACACGTTACGTTCGGTCTCTGAGGTGATCGGGCTCAAGCAAAACTCCAACGGCAAATCGGGCGTCGTTTATGTCCGCACCCGCGGGCTGAACCAAAACGACGAGGTCGTGCTGGAATATGTGCGCTGGGTGATGGTGCGCAAACGCGACTTGGACGCGCCCGCGCCCGAAACCGTGCTGCCGGAGCTGCGCAACGTGGTCCCGGCAGAGCATCTGGTCGTGCCCGAAGGGCTGACCTTCGAAGACTATGATTTCACGCTGGCGGGCGAGCCGCACCGGTTGGGCGATTACGAGGTTGGGGAAAAGATCGACCACGTCGATGGCGTGACGATCGAAGAGGCCGAGCATATGCTGGCCACGCGGATGTGGCAAAACACGGCCAAGGTGCATTTCGATGCCACCTTCCGCGAAGATGGCAAGCGGCTGATCTATGGCGGCCATATCATCAGCATGGCGCGTGCGCTTTCCTTCAACGGGCTGGCCAATGCGCAGATGATCGTGGCGCTGAACGGGGGCGCGCATGCCAACCCCTGTTTTGCGGGCGATACGGTCAAGGCGTGGTCCGAGGTGTTGGACAAGGCCGAAACCGGTGCGCCGGGGGTTGGCGCGATCCGGCTTCGGCTGGTGGCGGTCAAGCAAGGCGCGGCCCCGTTTGCGCTGAAGGGGGAAGATGGCAAATACGCCCCCGAGGTGCTGCTTGACCTCGATTACTGGGCGCTGATGCCGCTTTGATCCGACTCAGGCCCGGCCTGCGTGCCATGCCTTGCACCGATTTGGCTTCCCGCGCGTCTGTCGGGCGGGAGGTCGTCTTGGCGGGGTAATCGGTCGCGTTTGAATGTTTGCGCGCACAGGCCGCGCGTCTCCCGCTTTTGTGATCACAAAAGCCCTTTTCGCAGATTTTTTTGCACTTGCGAAAGGATTCTTTGATCTGGATGCGTGACTTGGCCGCCGGAACGGCCTAATGAAAATACACAATTCCGGCCAACCCGCCCGCGCCTCCACTCCCAAGGCTTTGCGCTGGCGGCCCAGCACAGAGGGTTTCTCCAATGGCTGAAACGAAACGGGTCGAGCGACCCCTTTCCCCCTTCATGATCGGCCCCTATTACCGCCCGCAGATGACCTCGATGAGCTCCATCCTGACGCGGATCACGGGCAATGCGTTGATCGCAGGCTTTTTCCTTGGCGCGTGGTGGCTGATTGCCGCCGTGTCCAGCCCCGGCTATTTCGCCGTTGTCGACTGGATCGTCACTTCGTGGATCGGCTGGCTGTTCTTTACCGCCATGCTGTGGTCGATCTGGTATCACTATCTGACCGGGCTGCGGCACCTGCTGTGGGATACCGGCAAAGGGCTTGAGATCGAAACCGCCGAAAAGCTGGGCTGGGGCGCGTTGATTGGTGCCACCGGGCTGACGCTTGTCTCGCTCATCATTCTTTGGATCATCTAAGGGGGTTCCCATGCGCTATCTGACCGATCGCAAACGCGCCGTGGGCAAGGGGGCCTCTGGCTCCGGGACCGAGCATTTCTGGTGGATGACCATGTCCTCGGTCGCGCTGGCCTTCTTGGTGCCCGTGTTCATCTTCACTTTCGGCTCCGCCATCGGCGGCACGCAAGAAGAAGTGGTGGCCCATTTCGCGCGCCCCTTCCCGGCGATCCTGACCGGGCTTGTCACGCTGGTGGGCATGCGCCACTTCGCCAAGGGCGCGCAGGTCATGCTGGAAGATTACACCGCCGGCAGCCTGCGCAAGGGGCTCGTCATCTTCGTCTATTCGCTGTCCTACATGATTACGGCGATCGTGCTTTATGCGCTTGGCAAAATGGTGTTCATCGACACCGCCGCGCAGATGCTGAACCAATAAGAGGCAGGATTGATGGCTTCCTACACTTACGAAACCCACAATTATGACGTGGTGGTGGTCGGTGCCGGTGGCGCGGGCCTGCGCGCCACGCTGGGCATGGCCGAACAAGGTCTGCGCACCGCTTGTGTGACCAAGGTTTTCCCGACCCGCTCGCACACCGTTGCCGCGCAAGGCGGGATCGCCGCCTCGCTGGGCAACATGGGCCCCGATAGCTGGCAGTGGCATATGTATGACACGGTCAAGGGCTCGGACTGGCTGGGCGACACCGATGCGATGGAATATCTGGCCCGCTCCGCGCCTGCCGCGGTTTACGAGCTGGAACATTACGGCGTGCCGTTTTCGCGCACCGAAGAAGGCAAGATCTACCAGCGCCCGTTTGGCGGTCATACCACCGAATTTGGCGAAGGCCCGCCGGTGCAACGCACCTGTGCCGCCGCCGACCGGACCGGCCACGCGATCTTGCACACGCTTTACGGTCAATCGCTCAAGAACAACGCGGAATTCTTTATCGAATATTTCGCGCTTGATTTGATCATGTCCGATGATGGCGTGTGCCAAGGCGTGGTCTGCTGGAAGCTGGATGACGGCACGATGCATGTCTTCAACGCGAAGATGGTCGTGTTGGCGACGGGCGGCTATGGCCGGGCCTATTTCTCGGCCACTTCGGCGCATACCTGCACCGGCGACGGCGGCGGGATGGTGGCGCGCGCAGGTCTGCCGTTGCAAGACATGGAATTCGTGCAGTTCCACCCGACCGGCATCTATGGCTCGGGCTGCCTGATCACCGAAGGTGTGCGCGGCGAGGGCGGGTATCTGACCAACGCCGAAGGCGAGCGTTTCATGGAACGTTACGCGCCCCACTACAAAGACCTTGCGCCGCGGGATTATGTGTCGCGCTGCATGACGCTGGAAATCCGCGAAGGGCGCGGTGTGGGCGAACACAAAGATCACATCTTCCTCAACCTGTCGCACCTTCCCAAAGAAGCGCTGGCCGAACGTCTGCCGGGCATTTCGGAATCGGCAAAAATCTTTGCTGGTGTGGATGTGACCAAGGAACCGATCCCGGTGCTGCCGACCGTGCACTACAACATGGGCGGTATTCCGACCAACTATTGGGGCGAGGCGCTCAACCCGACCGCCGAAGACCCGACCGCGATCGTGCCGGGCCTGATGGCCGTGGGCGAGGCGGGCTGTGCCTCGGTGCACGGGGCGAACCGTCTGGGTTCCAACTCGCTCATTGACCTTGTGGTGTTTGGCCGTGCCGCCGCCATTCGGGCCGGTGAAGTGGTCGACCCGAAAGCGCGTCCGGCGGAGTTCAACAAAGCCTCGGTCGAGAAGTGCTTTGATCGCTTCGATGCGTTGCGCCACGCCAAGGGCGGCATTCCGACGGCGGAACTGCGTCTTGAGATGCAGCGCACCATGCAGGCCGACGCGGCGGTGTTCCGCACCGATAAAACGCTGGCCGAAGGCGTCGAGAATATGACCAAGATCGCGGGCAAGATGGGCGATCTGAACGTCACCGACCGGTCGCTTGTGTGGAACAGCGACCTGATGGAAACGCTCGAACTGACCAACTTGATGCCGAATGCCTTGGCCACCATCGTTGCCGCCGAAGCCCGCAAAGAAAGCCGGGGCGCGCATGCCTCGGAAGACCACGCGAACCGCGACGACGAAAACTGGCGCAAACACTCGATCCTGCGGGTGGATGGTAATCAGGTCGATCTGAGCTATCGCCCTGTGATCACCGATCCGTTGACGACGCCCGAAGAGGGCGGCATCGACCTTGGCCTGATCGCACCGAAGGCCCGCACCTTCTGATGGCGCGCGGCTGGGCATATGGGCTGGCGGCGGCGGGGGTGACCCTTGCCGCTTGCGGCCCCGTGCCCGTCGAGGTGGCCGAACGGCAATGCCTGAACCAGGTGCGCCCCACTGCCCCGATTTCGGGCGAGGCGCGGATGGGGGTCACGACCGAGGGCTTTCGCTCTGGGACGGAACTGACCTTCAACCTTGGGACGGGCAGCCAGGGCGACCCCTCGGCCCGCTTTAACGCCTGTGTCAAACGCAAATCCGGCCGCATGCCGACGCGGCCGCTCTACGCCCGAACCGACTGGAAGGGATAAACCATGGTTCAGTTCACGCTTCCCAAGAATTCGAAGATCCGCGTCGGCAAGACCTGGCCGCGGCCCGAGGGCGCGAAGAACGTCCGCAAATTCATGATCTATCGCTGGGACCCGGACACCGGGGAAAACCCGCGGGTCGACAGCTATTTCCTTGATATGGACAAATGCGGCCCGATGATCCTTGATGCGCTCATCAAGATCAAAAACGAGATCGACCCGACGCTGACCTTCCGCCGCTCTTGCCGCGAAGGGATTTGCGGCTCCTGCGCGATGAACATCGACGGGATCAACACGCTCGCCTGTATCTATGGCCTCGATGAGGTGAAGGGCGATGTGAAGATCTACCCGCTGCCGCATATGCCGGTGGTGAAGGACCTTGTGCCGGATCTGACGCATTTCTACGCCCAGCACGCCTCGATCATGCCGTTCTTGCAAACCGCGACGAACCAGCCCGAAAAGGAATGGCGTCAGTCGATCGAAGATCGCAAGAAGCTGGATGGTCTTTATGAATGCGTCATGTGCGCGTCGTGCTCGACCTCTTGCCCCAGCTATTGGTGGAACTCGGACCGCTACCTTGGCCCGGCGGCGCTGCTGCATGCCTATCGCTGGATCGTCGATAGCCGCGATGAAGCCACGGCGGAACGTCTGGATGCGCTGGAAGACCCGTTCAAGCTGTATCGCTGCCACACGATCATGAACTGCACCAAGACTTGCCCCAAAGGGCTGAACCCGGCCAAAGCGATTGCCGAGATCAAAAAGCTTATGGTCAGCCGCCACGTCTGAGGTTGCGCAAAATTCTGAACGGGCCCCGGTGTTCCGGGGCCTTTTCTTTGGCCTGTATTGCTTGGATTGCTAACGATAACGCTGCGGTGCAGAAAATGCATGTCCCAGTTGCAACATTAGCATGACATCTGCGGCGCGATGTCGCGTATAAGGCGGTCAGGGAGGAACTCGAACGACGGAGAGTTCCATGTCTAAGATCGTTACCTTCCGGAAGAATTCCGACAAGGAAAACGCGGCAGAAGCGCTGAAGCTGCTGGAAGCCGCCTGGGCCTATTACACGCCCGAGCACAGCGCTGTTACGGAATCGGTCGAAGAGGCCGAGGCCAGCATCGAACATCTGTTCGAATATTACGCCGCCTGAGGGTAGGCCCTTTCGTTTGGGGCGCGGACGCGCAAGACTATGCGCAAAGGAGACCGCGCCCGATGAAACCTGCCCAGCCCGAACACACGCCCCCCGCCGATGCCACCCGCCGCAAGGATGTGGCGCCGGTGATTTGCTATCCGGTCGACACGCTGCCGCGTCCCGATCTTGCCGCCTATCGCGCCGCCCGTGCGGGCTGGGCCTTGCTTGAAACCGTGATCGCGCCACCGCGTGACGCCGCCAGTTTCTTTGTTCCTGCCGGGTGCTTTTTCCGCATCGTTTCGGTGGAAGGGCCGCAGGTTGGGGATCTGAACCTTTGGGCGCAAGACAATCTGCAAGAACGGTTTTTCTCGGGCAAGACCCGCGCGCTGCATGGCACGCATCTGTCCACCGGCGACCGGCTTTGGTCTTGTTTGCCCTATCTGCGCCCGATGGCGACACTCACCGAAGATACGCTGGATTGGTATGGCTTCGACGCCTTTGGCGGCGCGGTCCATGATGTGATCGGCACGCGCTGCGACCCCTATACGCATCAGCTGCTGGGCGGTGATCCTTATCACCATTGCTGCCATTCGAACCTGACCCGCGCGCTGGCCACTGCGACGGGCCAGCCGCCCGCGACGGTCGAACCGCAGGTGCATGATGTGCTGAATGTCTTCATGTGCACGGGCTTCACCCGCGATACCGGGCAGTATTTCATGAAGGCCAGCCCGGTGCGCCCGGGCGACTATCTGGAATTCTTTGCCGAGATCGACCTTTTGGGCGCGCTTTCGGCTTGCCCCGGCGGGGATTGTTCGTCCGAACACAGTTCCGACGCGGCGGCCTGTTATCCGCTGAAGATCGAGATTTACCGCCCGCAAGCCGCGCCGGAAGGCTGGGCGTCGCCCGCACCCAATGGCTATGACCGCAGCCACGGCTGCGCCTAAGGTGGGCTAGGGCAGGGGGTTAGGGCTGGGGCCGCGCCTCGGCCTCCGGCTCCAGCATGCGCAATTCGGTTTCCAAGAACCGCTCGAACGCATCAAGATCAAGCGGCTCAAACTGCCCGAAGCTTTGAAGCCACGTGATCGCACCTTCCATCGCCAGCGGCTCCAGCTTGCACCATTTCACCCGACCGCGCTTTTCCTGGCTGATTAGCCCGGCCTCGGCCAAGATCGTCAAGTGTTTGGAAATCGCGGCCAGAGACATGTCGAACGGTTCGGCCACATCGGTCACCGCCATATCGTCTTCCAGCAGCATCGTCAGGATCGCGCGCCGGGTCGGATCGGCAAGCGCGGCGAAAATCGCATCGAGGGAGGCGGGTGCGGTCGTGGTCATCGGGCGACTTTGAAAGCTGTCAGTGGAAACGTCAACCGATCGGTTGAATATCGCGCAGGCCCAACGCTTGCGCTAACAACGCGCCGCCGACTTGGCGTGGAAAGATGAAATCAAACAAATACAATGGCTTAATATGTGCCAACTGATGCGCCAACAGCGTTGACTCATTGTCTTGTCATGGTTAGACAAACCTCAACCTGCGGGGGGCATCTCATGTCGGATCCATCTTCGGAAGAACCCGATCCCGAGCGGCTCGCGGCGCTTGAAAAACGCCTTGCGAAGTTGCGCAAGGAAGAAGAAGCGCCCAAACCCGCGGCGGATGGCAATATGCGCATGGCCGATATGGCATGGCGGATGGTCATCGAACTGGTTGCGGGGCTGGGGATCGGCTTCGGTATCGGTTACGGGTTGGACAGCCTTTTGGGCACGACGCCGTGGTTGATGCTGATCTTCGTTTTCTTCGGTCTGGCGGCGGGCGTGAAGGTCATGCTCCGGTCCGCCAATGACATGGCAAAGGCACAGGCGGCTGCGCAGGCAGCCGGCAAAGAGGGGAAATAGTCGTGGCAGAAGAAGCTGGCACCGGCCTTGTGTTCCACCCGATGGAACCGTTCAAGATTCACTCGCTGTTCGGCGGCGAGGTTCACTGGTACACCCCCACCAACGCGACGCTGTGGATGTTCATTGGCATCCTTGCGATCTCGCTTCTGTTCATCGTGGGCACCCGTGGCCGCGCGATCGTGCCGAGCCGCGTGCAATCGGTGGCGGAACTGGCCTATGGCTTCGTGCACAAGATGGTGGAAGATGTGGCCGGTAAAGACGGTCTGAAATACTTCCCCTACATCTTCACGCTGTTCCTGTTCATCGTGTTCGCCAACTTCCTTGGCCTGATCCCGATGGCCTTCACGCCCACCTCGCATATTGCGGTGACGGGTCTGATGGCGATGGCGGTCTTTATCTCGGTCACGGTTCTGGGCTTCATGAAAAACGGCGCAGGGTTCCTCGGCCTGTTCTGGGTGTCGTCGGCCCCGCTTGCGCTGCGTCCGCTTTTGGCGGTGATCGAGGTGATCTCTTACTTCGTGCGCCCCGTTAGCCACTCCATTCGTCTTGCCGGCAACATGATGGCTGGCCACGCGGTTATGGAAGTGTTCGCGGCCTTTGCGCCCTTGATCCTTTTCTCGGCCATCGGCATTGCCGTGACGCCGCTCTCTGTTCTGGCAATCGTCGCGATGTATGCGCTCGAAATGCTAGTGGCCTTTGTTCAGGCCTATGTTTTCACCATCCTGACCTGCGTTTACCTGAAAGACGCGCTGCACCCGGGCCACTAAGGCCCGCAGCGTAAAACGCAAGTCTTCAACCTATCTAGCCAATTCCAACCTCAAGGAGTGTCGATCATGGAAGGCGATATCGTTCAAATGGGTGCCTACATCGGTGCTGGCCTCGCGTGCACCGGCATGGGCGGCGCTGCCGTCGGTGTGGGCCACGTTGTGGGCAACTTCATCTCGGGCGCGCTGCGCAACCCCTCGGCGGCTGCTTCGCAAACCGCCACCATGTTCATCGGTATCGCGTTCGCCGAAGCGCTGGGGATCTTCTCGTTCCTCGTCGCGCTTCTGCTGATGTTCGCCGTCTGATCCCAATACCTCATCCTTGCGGTCGGGTGGGCGCAACGTGCCCACCCGGAAACTGAGGGGTCCAGGGGGACGACATGGCAAACGAAACACACGCGGTTGACGCCGCTGCCGCTGTCGCCGGTCATGCCGCCGAAGCCGCAGAAAAAGGCGGAATGCCGCAGCTCGACTTCTCGACCTTCCCGAACCAGATCTTCTGGCTGACGGTGACCCTGGTCGTGATCTACTGGCTTTTGACGCGCATCGCGCTGCCGCGCATCGCGTCGGTGCTGGCGGATCGTCAAGGCACGATCTCGGGCGATCTCGCCGCGGCAGAGGAATACAAGCTTAAGGCCAAGGACGCGGAAGCGGCCTATGCCAAGGCGCTGTCCGATGCCCGTGCGCAAGCGCAAAAGATCATCGCTGAAACGCGGTCCGAGATCCAAAAAGAGCTCGACGCCGCGACGGCCAAAGCCGATGCGGAAATCGCCGAACGTTTGGCGCAATCCGAAGAATCGATTGCCGAAATTCGGGCCGGTGCGCTTGAAGCGGTGCAATCTGTTGCTGCGGAAACGGCCGCCGAGATCGTCGTGGCATTGGGTGGCAAGGCCGATAAGGCTGCGCTGTCGACTGCCGTCGATGCGCGGGTGAAAGGGTGACACGATGAAGAAACTGACGTTCCTGCTCGTGACGCTTGCCGCCTCGCCGGCCTTTGCTTCGGAAGGGCCTTTCTTCTCGCTGCGCAACGCGCATTTCGTGATCTTGGTCGCGTTCCTGATCTTCATCGGCGTGCTGTTGAAGTTCAAGGTTCCGTCGATGCTGATGGGCATGCTCGACAAGCGTGCCGACGGTATCAAGGCCGAGCTGGAAGAAGCCCGGGCGCTGCGCGAAGAGGCGCAGACGATCTTGGCCAGCTACGAGCGCAAGGCGCGCGAAGTGCAGGCGCAGGCCGAAGAAATCGTTGTGGCCGCCAAGCGCGATGCGCAAGTGGCTGCCGATCAGGCGAAAGAAGATCTGAAGGTGGCGATCGAGCGCCGTCTGAAGGCGGCGGAAGACCGGATCGGCTCGGCCGAGGCGGCGGCGCTGAAAGAAGTGAAAGACCGTGCCGTGCAGGTGGCTGTGGCCGCTGCGGGCGAGGTTTTGACCAAACAAATGTCGGCCAGCGACAAATCAGGGTTGATCGACTCGGCGATTGCCGAGGTGGAAACCCGGCTGAACTGAGCCGCCCGACATATGATCGAAAAACCCGGCCTTTGTGCCGGGTTTTTTGTTTTTTGGGGGCGGGTCTTAAATGGTGCGGCTTAAGCGCGGGTCAGCTCTGCCTGCATCGCGGTAAAGGCCGCTTCGGCCCCGGCAATGGCGCGCGTCCGCGCGGCCGGATCGGGCAGCAGCCCGGCAATCAGCGCGCGGGTTTCGCGCCACAGCGCCGCTGTGGCTTTGCCATGGCGCTGGTAGTAGCGCGTGGCGCCGCGCAGCTCATCGCCCAGATGTTCGCGCAGGCCCTTAAGCACCACCAACCCGCCCAGACCGGTCCCCTCATGGACGTAAAGCCAGCCCGCCGCGGTGGCGGGGCAGAGGAAGGCGGCGGCCGGGCCCGCTGCGGGAAGGGGGGCAAGCCCAAGGCTGTGCAGATCGGCCTCGAGCGCCGCCAGATTGGCGCGCCGTTCCAGCGTGCCGGGCGGCAGATGCGGGGCGAGCGCCGCAAACAGGGCGGGCTCATGGCGGGCAAAATGGGCGTGCATCCGTTGCAGCACCGCGCCATAATGCGCCAGCGTGACGCCCGGTGCGGTCAGATCGGCCATCCGCGCGACCGCCTCGATACGGGCGTGAGCCCCCGCCGTTGCGGTTTTCAGCGCCTCCAGACAGGTGGCGACATGCGCCGGTTCGGGCACGCGCGACAGATCAGCCATGGCGCAAGCAGGCAGAGTTGGGCGTGCCGCTGTGCAAGCCGTGATCGCGCAGGAACAGGCGCAGATCGTCCAAGGGCATCGGGCGGGCAAAGAAGAACCCCTGCAAGACCGTGCACCCCAGATCGCGCAGCACTTCGGCATGGGCGCGGCTTTCCACCCCCTCGGCGGTGATGCCAATGCCCAGCGAGTGACCGATTTCCACGATCGAGGCGACCAGTCGGCGCGCCGCTTCAGAGCGCACCACCGGCTCCACCAATTGCCGGTCGATCTTCAGCCGGTCAGGGCGCAGCGAGACAAGGCTTACAATCGAGGTGCGCCCGGTGCCAAAATCATCCACTTCGATCCGAATGCCCATATCGCGCAGGCCGGAGAGATTGGCCTCGATCTCGGAGTCGAGTTCGTCAAGATAGATCGATTCCAGCAATTCGAACGAGATCACAGCGCGCCGATCACCAAGGCCGCGCGCGGCCTCCAGAAAGGCCGGGTCTTGCAACCGCCGTGCCGAGACATTGAGCGACAGTTTCGGCAGGTGCAGCCCCTCAGCCCCAAGCTGATCTAGGTCTTTGAGCGCCGCATCCATGCCGATCTGATCGAGCGTGGCGACAAGGTCGAGATCTTCGGCCATGTTCAGAAATTGCGTGGGGGCCAGAATCCCCCGGTCGGGATGGTTCCAGCGCAAAAGCGCCTCGACCCCGATCAGCCCATGGCCTTGCGCCTCGCATTGCGGCTGATACCAAATCTCGAACCGACCCGAGCGGATTCCCTCGCGGATATCTTCGCCCAGCCGGTGCTTTTCTTCCTGCCGCTGACGCAACACATCGTTGAAAAGCGTCACCCGCCCGCGTCCGGCGCGCTTGGATTCATAAAGCGCCAGATCCGCTTGATGGAACAATTCGTCGGGGCGCACCGTCCCGGTGTTCAGCGCGATGCCGACGCTTGCGCCGATTTCGCAATCGCCGCAGGCCAGCGTGACCGGGCGTGACAGAGCCTCGATGATCCGATCCCCGATGGCATCAAGTTCCCACGCATGCGTGTTGGGCGCCGCCAGCACCAGAAATTCATCGCCGCCCACCCGTGCCGGAAAATCGCCCACCCGCAAGCAGCGCTTAAGCCGGTGCGCAACCTCGACCAGCAATTCATCGCCCGCCGAATGGCCCAGCGTGTCATTGACCTGTTTGAATCGATCCAGATCGATATGAATGAGCGCCGAGGGCCGGGCGGCGTCGCTGATTTCGGCCTCATCCAGACGGCGTTGCAGATAGCGCCGGTTCGGCAGATCGGTCAGCGCGTCATGCAGTGCATTATATTCGGTTTCGGCCCGGGCCTGCGCCAGTTCCGCCTCCGATTGCTGCCATTCAAACAGCCAGTCGATTTCGTTCAGGCCCTGCGCCAATTCGCGTGCGCAGATCACCGCTTCGGGTTCCCAAGGCAGGGCGCGGTCACGCACGGTTTCACGCCACAGATCGAACGACCCACGCGGATGCAGCCGTTCCCCCTCGGCATCGGCCTGCACGCGCTTGTAAGGGTCGCCGCCCCAGCTTAACTCGGTCTGGCGCGCCGCACGCAACAGCAGCAATTCAAACCGACAGCCGCGCGGTTGATACAGCAGCGCACCGGCGGCGGTGTCGCAGATGTCCTCGGCCAGATCGGGCCAAAGACCGGCGGCATAATGGGTGGAAAAGCTATCGGAACCAATGTCGCCCTGATGGGCCGAAAGGCGGCGGCGTAGCTCGGCCAGAAGATCGGGCGCGGGCACCGCACCAAAGGCATGATCATGCCCGTCCAGCCGATACACGATCCCGTCGCAGCCCATCAGGTGCAACAGCCCGCGCCCCTGTTCCTCCAGAAAATCATCGAAGCTGGCGCCGCTTGGTGCCTGCAACAGCGCATTGCGCAGGGCGCGCAGCCGCGTGCGCACACGTTCGATCGCCTCCGCCTCGGCGCGTTCGACCAGCCGCGACAGGGTGGTCGAGACCGCCTCGGCAAACAGCCGACAGGCCGCCGAGCGGCCGGGCGTCAGCCGATAGGGTGCGCTGTAATGATGGCAGGCCAGAAGCCCCCACAGTTTGCCGCGCACGATCAGCGCCAGCGTCAGCGTGGCCCGCACGCCCATATTCGCCAGATATTCCAGATGCACGGGGGACACGCCGCGCACCGCGCAATCGGACAGATCATAGGGCTGGCCGGTCCCCGGATGCAGCGCAGGCACCATTGGCACCGACGCCGCCCCGACATCGACCACCGGGCGCACCCGGTTGCGCAAGAAAAGCGCACGCGCCTGTTTGGGAATATCCGAAGAGGGGAAAGACAGATCCATATAGGAATGATCGACCTGCGCGGCGCGCGATTCGCCGATCACCGCGCCATTCCAATCGGTGTCGAAGCGGTAAAACATCACCCGGTCATAGCCCGACAATTCGCGAAACCGTCGGGTGACCAGATCGGCCAGCTTGTGCAATTCCGCCTCGCTCGCATCATGCAGCTTATCGGCGATGTCAGAGATTTCGGCCAGCGCCTCGCCCACGCCCAGCCCAAAGGTGACGCTGTCATGTTCGGCGCTTTCATAGGTGTTGATCTCAACCCCCAAAAGCCCATCGGTGCGCAACAGGCTTACCCAATGTTCGCCCCCCGATTTCAGACGGAAATAACCCGCGTTCATAGGGGCTTGGCCAAGCCCGATGGCGCGGATATTGGCGGCGTCGCGCAATGCGAAGAACCGCTCGGCCGGGGCGCCCAACAACTCGGCGGCGCTGGCGCCAAACAGGGGCGCAAGATTGTCGCTTGCTGCGGCCAGACAGCCCTGTTCGGGATCGAACAACAAAAGCGCCGAGGCCGATTGAATCGCCCCGGGGGTATGGATCGGCTCTTTCTCGCAGCGCACCAGATCAAGCGCGCTTTGCTTCAATACACTCATCGGTCCGTTCCCTTTGTCGGACCGCTGCCGCAGTCCATCGTGCTGGCGGCAGTCTTGCCGAAAGGGGACGAAGAAATCGTTAGGAACGATGCGAAAATCGCGCGCCGTCGGCGCGTTTGGGCCAAAGGTAATCTCGCAGTGGGCGCGCTATTTCAATTGGCTGTCCTTGGAGGCGCGTCGATTGATGCCCGCCCGCGGGTTACGGGCGCGTGCGGTATCGCGTGCCTCGGCGCAATCGCGGCACAGCTTCACCCCTGGCAGGGCGTCACGCCGTGCTTGCGGAATTTCCTCGCCGCAATCGACACATTCGCGGGCGCTTTCGCCCACCGGCTGAGGCCGGGCCTGCATCCGCTTGAGTTCATCGGCGATCGAGGCATCGATCTGATCTTGCACCGCGCCATCGCGCGCCCAGCCACCGGCCATGAAAAGCCCTCCGTTCCGTTTACCTTGGCAGAGCTTTTCGCGCCGGTCAAATGGCCCAAAAAAGACGCGCCCGGAAAACCGGACGCGCAGACGGACGCTTTTACGGGCGGCCCGAAGACCGGCCCACGGCTGGGGCCGGTCATGGATAGGTTTGGCCTTAGCGTGGCTCGGCTTGCAGCCCTTTCACGATCGCCCAGCACATCAACAAAAGCACCACCGTGAAGGGCAGGCCGGTGGAGATCACCATCGCCTGCAAGGCGCCAAGCCCACCGCCGATCAACAGCGCAATCGCAACCGCGCCTTCGAAAGTGGCCCAAAAGACGCGCTGCGGCAGCGGTGCATCGACCTTGCCACCTGCGGTGATCGTGTCGATCACCAGCGAGCCCGAGTCCGACGAGGTGACGAAGAACACGATCACCAGCACGATCGCGACGACCGAGGTGATCGAGGACAGCGGCAGCCCTTCAAGCATCGCAAACAGCGACAGCGGCGGGTCGTAGCTGTCGATCACATTGGCTTTCACCGCCGAATTGATCGGGTCAGACAAGACTTGGTCAATTGCCACGCCGCCAAACACCGCCATCCACAACACGCAGACGATCGACGGGATGATCAGCACGCAGATCACGAATTCCCGCACCGTGCGCCCACGCGAAACGCGCGCGATAAACATGCCGACGAACGGCGACCAGCTGATCCACCACGCCCAATAGAAGGCGGTCCAGCCTTGGCGGTAGCTGTCATCTTCGCGCCCGAACGGGTTGGACAGCGGCACGATGTCTTTGACATAGGCGACAAGGCCTTCGCCGAAATCGCTCAGGATCAGCAGGGTCGGCCCCGCGATCAGCACGAAAAGCATCAAAAGCGCCGCGATGCCCATGTTGATCTCGGACAGCACTTTGACGCCGCCATCCAGCCCGCGCAGCACTGAATAAAGCGCGACGCCCGTGATGACGGTGATCAGACCCACCTGCACCGGAATGCCGACCGGCACGCCGAAGACATGGTTGAGCCCGGCATTGGCCTGTTGCGCACCAAAGCCCAGCGAGGTGGACAGGCCAAACAGCGTGGCAAAGACCGCGATGATATCGATGATATGCCCGGTCCAGCCCCAGACCCGTTCGCCAAAGATCGGGTAGAAGGCCGAGCGGATCGTCAGCGGCAGCCCCTTGTTAAAGGAGAACAGCGCCAGCGCCAGCGCGACGATGGCATAGATCGCCCAAGGGTGCAGACCCCAGTGATAGATCGTGGCCGCAAGCCCCATTTCCTTGGCCAGTTCGACATTTTCGGGGATGATATTGCCCGCTGCATCAAACGGCGAGGGCGTCCCGAGCGGCGAAGAAATCGCCATGTGATAGACGGGTTCCAAAACGCCAAAGAACATCAGACCGATGCCCATGCCCGCTGCGAACAGCATGGCAAACCAGCTTTTATAGCTGAAATCAGGGGTGGCATCTTGCCCCCCCAGCCGCACCGAGCCCCAAGGGCTGACGATCAACATCAAACAAAATAACACAAACACATTCGCCGCCGACAAGAAGAACCAGTCGAAGCTGGAGGTCAGCGCCGGGCGCAGCCAGCCAAAGATTTCCGCGGCCTGTTCGGGCAGCGCCAGCGCGTAAAACACGAAGGCCACGACCGCCATGGCCGAAATCGCGAAGACCGGGTTATGAATGTCAAACCCGATCGGGCCCCATTGGCCCTCGATATTGTGCTGACCGATTTCGTAATCGGTATCGATCAGTTCTGTGTCGCCTTCGGGCACGGGAATTCCGGTGACCGGGTCGGTTTCGCCCTCGGTGGCGGGCGACCCTGCAAGTTCTTCGGGTTCGGCCATATACCGTCCTCCTGTTGTTTGTTGGATTTATTGGCGGGGGGGGGGCGGGCGCGCCCTTCGCTTAGCCCCGCACTAAGAAGACCGAGGCCTTCACGTGTTTCGCAACGCTTTCGCCATGCGAAGCCCACAGATAATCGGTCACATTGGGCAGATGGGTTGCCATCACCACCAGATCGGCGCCCAGACTTGCACAAGTCTTGGCCAGTGCACCGTCAAGTTCTGCGGTGGGGTCGTTCGACACGACCATATGCGCTTCGCCCTGATGGCCCCGCGCGGCCATTTCGCCCGCGACAAAGGCCTTGAGCCGGGTTTCGAATTCGGCCGGGTTATGGCCCAATTCATTGGGTTCGGGGCTTGTGACACCCACGTAGATCACCTTTGCCCCATGGGTTTTGGCGAGATCGGCTGCGATGCTCAACGCCTTGCCCAGCGCGGGCGCGTGACGCAGATCCACCGGAACCATGATCGTTTTGAACATAGATTTACCTCACGTTTCCGTGCGGCCAACCTAGGGGGGCTGCGCCAAACTGTCCAGCCGGGTGGTTAAGATTGCAGGGGCCGCGCCGGTCGAATGTGACGGGTGCGTGAAAATCGGGCAGCGTATTTGGCTGCTATTCGACCGGGGGTTGCATGGCGCGCCATTTGCCCGCATGCTAAAAGCGCCTGCCGTTGCGGGCCCCGATTGCCCTGCGAAGACACAAGTCTTTGCGTTCAGGCGCGCCGCGCGCGCCGTTTTGTCCGCGATGCCAAGGATGCGGGCGGGGGGGGGG
>NZ_NRRD01000031.1 GCF_020023995.1 Rhodobacter sp. TJ_12
GTCCCCCCCCCTCGCGCCTCCCGCTCGGTGCCCGATTTCAGCGATCTTTCCTCTGCCGAGGATGATGAGCAGAGCGCCGATCTGAGCGAGGGCGGCATCCCCGAGCCGCCCAATCGCGGCGCGCGGCGCCTGCCCGACATCGAAGAAATCAATTCCACCTTGCGCGCCAGCGCCGACCGCGGCCGCGACCCGGCGGCGCGGGGCACCCCGCAAACGCGCGCCGAAAACCGTTCGGGTTTCCGCACGGGCTTTCTGAGCGTGCTGTTGCTGGTGTCGGCTTTGGTCGCGCTTTATGCGCTGGCGCCGCAAATCGCCACGGCTGTCCCCGCCCTGATGCCCTTCCTCGACAGCTATGTGGTGCTGGCCGATACCGGGCGGATGTGGCTTGATGACATGCTGCGCATGGTGATCTTGCAACTTCAACCCGCCGGCTGACGCCCCACCGCCCCTGTCCGGCCGCTTTAGCGCGGTCCGAAATTGTCCAAAAGACGGCGCAGATAATCACGCTCGGCTTCGGGGCGTTGGCGTTCGGCGGTGCGGCGGCGAATTTCTTCCAGCAGATCGCGCGCGCGGCGATAGACATCTTCGCCCTGCAACAGATTGCTGTCCGAGCCGATCCGGCTGCCTTCGCCCACAGCGCGCCCCAGCGGATCGCGCGGCATTTGCCGGGCGCCCTGCCCGCCGGTCGCATCGCCGTCGCGCTGCTGCCCCAGATTGCCCTCACCCTGCCGTCGCTCACCGCGCTCTTCGGCAAAGGCCTGACCTAGCCGCCGCATCCCC
Organism: Rhodobacter sp. TJ_12; assembly: GCF_020023995.1. Classification (GTDB taxonomy): domain Bacteria; phylum Pseudomonadota; class Alphaproteobacteria; order Rhodobacterales; family Rhodobacteraceae; genus Rhodobacter. The sequence goes on from NZ_NRRD01000031.1 coordinate 781, forward strand.
TCGCGCAGGGCTTCGATCGCATCGGCCTGCCCATCCAGCGCACGGCCAAGCGCCCCATCGCGTAGCGCCTGCTCGGCTTCGTCCATCGCGCGTCCCGCTTCGTCCAACGCGTCGCGCCCCGCCTCGGCGGCCTCGCCCCCAAGACGCGGCATCAAGCCCTTTTGCCGCTCCAACTCGCGGCGCAAGGCCCGCTGCCGGTCGGCCAAATCTGCGCCCGGATCTTCGGCCCCCGGCCCATCCTGCCCCTCGGGCTGCATTTCGGGTGCGTTTTGCCCCTGCCCCCCTTGGCCCAGCCCCGGCGGCGGGCGCTGCATCTGACGAAACGCTTCATCGGAAAGATCTTGCTGTTCGCGCAAGGTCTCGCCCAGATCTTGCATTGTCTGCCCGCCGGGCTGATCCCCCGCACCGCCCTGACCTTGGGTGACACGCATGTTTTCCATCATCCGCGCCAATTGGTCGAGCAGCGCTTGCGCCTCGGCCATCCGCCCCTCTTCCATCAGCTTTTGGATTTCATCCATCAACTGCTGGATCTGATCACCAGTGATGCGCTGGCTTTCCTGTTGCTGACCAAATTGCGGCCCCTCTTCTTGCTGGCCACGTTCGGCCAGCATTTGCAGATAACGGTCGGTCGCCTCTTTCAAGTCCTCCATCAACTTGGCGATTTCGTCTTTCGAGGCCCCGTTTCGGATCGCTTCGCTCAGCCGTTCCTGCGCCTGCTGCATTGCCGCCAAAGCATCGGCCAGCCCGCCATCTTCAAGCAATTCCGCCATATCCCACAAAAGCTTGGCGACAGAATCGCGGGCCTCGGCGGTCAGGCTGGCGGTTTCAAGCTGTTCCACCACGCCGCGCAAAATCTCGACCATCTCGGGCGCGGGAAACAAATCCTCTGATCGGTTGAGCAGGGCACGCAAAACCTGCGCCGCGCGGGGGGCATTTTCGCGCGACCACAACAGATCGCGCCGCAATTCGATCAGCGCCGCTGCGCGCGGATCGAAAAAGCGACGCCCCGGCAGCTCAAGCGCTTTCGCGCCGCTTGCGCCGATCTGGCCGCGCCCATCCTCGACCTGAAGCGTCAGCTTGACCGGCAGGTTCGCCCACGCATGTTGCGACACATCCTCGACCAGAATTTCGGTGAAATCGGCGCGCGACCCGGTGATTGGCAGTGGCAAATCAAACACCAGATCGTCGCGCGGCTCCGGCGCAACAGTCAGCCCATAGCGACGATCTAGCGCCGCCATATCCAGCGTGATACGCGCCTGCCCGCGGATCACGCCATAATCGTCCATCGCGTGGAAGGGCTGCGCCATCTTGCCATCGGCGCGCCGTTCGGCCAGCGCGGGCAGCTCCACCTCGGGCGCGGTGTCAGACAGGACGATCACCTGAAACACCCGCCCCATAGGCCCGCCGATTTTGATGACGCCAGCGCGTTCGGCCACGAAATCGTGGCGCTGGACGGTGGCGTTTTCCTCGGTGTCGGGCAGTGCGGCAGGGCTCGAAACGGTTTCGTCAAACGGCACCGCACCGGGCGCGCCGTAAAAGCGAAAGGCCAGTCGCGTGCCCTCGGGCAGATACAGATCGTCGCCCTCGAACCCATTGAGATAAAGCGCAGGCTTTCCAGTATAACGCGGCGGCTCGGCCCAACCTTCCCAAGCCGGGCCCATCGCCGCGACGGCCGCCCCGGGGGGCGACAACGGCGACAGAACCGCCGCAGGATTGCCAAAGATCAAGGCCATTGCCACAGCCGTCAGCGCCGAGAGCCGCAGCGCAAAAGGATCGCGTGGCGCAAGGTCCGGGTCCGGACCCGGGGCGCGCGCCGCAGCAGCCGCAGCAACCATGCGGCCCCGATGCACCGCCCAAAGCGCTTTGCTTGCCGGATCGGCCGCGCCCAAGGCCAAGGTGTCGGTCAAAGCGGCCAGCGGGCGCCCGGTCAGCGTGCGATCCAGCCGCGCCACCACATCAGCCCGGCGCGGCCAGCGAAACCGGCGCACACCGGGCGCGCCCAGCACGATCACCGCAAAAATCGCCACGCCTGCGGCAGCGCCAAGGCTGTCTGGCGGGATCAACCGGCCCAGCCCGAAGGCCAGCGCCGCAAACGCAAAGGCCAAGAAAGTGAACAAGGGCCAAAACGCCCGCGCCAGCCGCTCCAATACCAAAGTGGCCCGTGTCAGCAAGAGCGGACGGGCCAGCGGGGCGAGCGGGTCGCCCGGAAGGGGCGGCGGCTTCGTCATCGAACCTTTCCGGGCTCCGGGGTGGAGATCAGAGCCACACCGGAATGCTATCGCGGCTCAGCATTTCCTCAAAGCTCGGTCTTTGCCGGATGACAGCGAAGTGATCCCCTTCGACCAGAACTTCGGGGATCAGGGGCCGGGAATTGTATTCCGACGACATCACCGCGCCATAGGCCCCGGCTGAACGGAAGGCGACCAGATCCCCCGACGCCAACGGCGTCATGTTACGCCCCTTGGCAAAGGTATCGCCGGTTTCGCACACCGGGCCAACAATATCGAAGGCCGCCGGTTCGGTGCCCGCCGCAGGCTCGACCACCGGAACAATATCGTGATGCGCGCCATACATCGACGGGCGCACAAGATCGTTCATCGCGGCATCAAGGATCAGGAAATCCCGACCCTCGCCCTCTTTCACATAGATGACCGATGACACCATCAGCCCCGCGTTGCCCGAAATCAGCCGCCCCGGCTCAATCTCGATCTCGCAGCCCAGATCGCCCAGCACACGCTTGATCATCGCCCCGTATTCGGTCGGCAAGGGCGGCGCTTCGTTGGAGCGGGTATAGGGAATGCCCAAACCGCCCCCCAGATCAAGGCGGCGGATGTCATGGCCATCTTCGCGCAACGCAAGCGTCAAGTCGCGCACCTTGGTGAACGCCGCCTCGAACGGCGCAAGCTCGGTCAACTGGCTGCCGATATGCACATCGACCCCCACCACGGCGATGCCGGAAAGCTTGGCCGCTTCGGCATAGACCGCGCGGGCCTTGGCAATCGGGATCCCAAATTTGTTTTCGGATTTGCCGGTGGCGATTTTCTCATGCGTCTTGGCATCGACATCGGGGTTCACCCGCAGCGCAATCGGCGCGACCACGCCGAGCGCGCTTGCGATTTCGGAAATCGCCCGCAACTCGGGTTCGCTTTCGACATTGAACTGCCGCACGCCGCCGGTGAGCGCCAGCGTGATTTCCTCGCGGGTTTTGCCAACGCCGGAAAAGACGATCCGCTCCCCCGGAATGCCCGCCGCGCGCGCACGGCGATATTCGCCGCCCGAAACCACATCCATCCCCGCGCCAAGATTGCCCAGAAGCTTAAGCACAGCGAGGTTCGAATTCGACTTAATCGCGAAGCACACCAGATGATCCGTGCCCTCAAGCGCAGCATCGAAAAGCTGGAAATGCCGCGTCAGCGTGGCGGCGGAATAAACGTAAAACGGCGTGCCCACCGCGGCGGCAATTTCGGAAATCGCCACATCCTCGGCGTGCAGTGCGCCGTCCTTGTAAAGAAAATGATCCATCGCGCCCTCGGTGCTGTTTCGCGTTTCCTAGCGCCTTGGCGCGGTCAAGGAAAGCGGCGCGAGGGGACGGCCCGTGAATTGCGGGCTGAAAACACGCGCGGTCTAAAAGCCCGCAGCGATGCCAAGCCAGCCCAGTCGGGTGCCAACATAGCCTTCGCCTGCGCCATTCACCCCCACACGCACCGGCCCCACCCCGGTCGAAGCCGAGGTCGAGACCTTGCCCGCAGGGTCGGCATAGACATTGGCGCGCGGGCTCGAACAGCCCGCCACCAAAAGCGCCGCAAGGCCGATCAGCGCCGCGGCTTTCATAGCGTGCCCGAAACGCCAAAGGCGACCATCCCGGTCACGTCGCCGGTGCTGGCCCCCTCTGCGGTGCCCGGGGGGTGCGGCGCACCGCCCACACCGCAAGCGGCAAGACCCGCCAAAAGGCCCGTTAGCAAAAGCAGGCGCATGAAACCCTCCGGCTCAGCCCAAAAGCCCCTTCCAGCGCGCCACTTGGGCACGGACCTGATCGGGGGCAGTGCCGCCATAAGATTGGCGCGAAGCAACCGAGTTGTGAACCCCAAGCACATCGTAAACGCTGGAATTGAGCGCCGGATGCACCGATTGCATGTCTTCCAGCGTCAAATCGGGCAAGTCACAGCCCTTTTCTTCGGCCATTGCCACCAGCGTGCCGGTGACATGGTGGGCATCGCGGAACGGCAAACCGGCCTCGCGCACCAGCCAATCGGCCAGATCGGTCGCGGTGGAAAAGCCGTTCGCGGCGGCGGCTTCCAACTTGTCAGTGTTGACGGTCAGATCGGCCATCATGCCGGTCATCGCCGCCAATGCCAGCATCAGCGTATCGGCGGCATCGAAGACCTGCTCCTTGTCCTCTTGCATGTCTTTCGAATAGGCGAGCGGCAAGCCTTTCATCACTGTGAACAGCGCCACGGTCGCCCCCAGGATGCGCCCGATCTTGGCGCGGATCAGTTCGGCGGCATCCGGGTTGCGCTTTTGCGGCATGATCGACGATCCGGTGGACCATTTGTCCGACATCGCCACGAACCGGAACTGGGCCGAGGACCAGATCACCAATTCCTCCGCCAAGCGGCTTAGGTGCACGGCGCAGATCGCCGAAGCCGACAGGAATTCCAGCGCGAAATCGCGGTCTGACACCGCATCAAGGCTGTTCGCCGTCGGACGATCAAAGCCCAAGGCCTCTGCCGTCATATGACGGTCAATGGCAAAGCCGGTCCCCGCCAACGCCGCAGACCCAAGCGGGCATTCGTTCATCCGCTTGCGCGCATCTTCAAACCGCGACCGGTCACGGGCCAGCATTTCGACATAGGCCATCATGTGATGGCCCCAGGTCACCGGCTGCGCGGTTTGCAGGTGCGTAAAGCCCGGCATCACCCAATCGGCGCCTTTTTCGGCCTGCGCCACCATGACCTTCATCAGCGCCGTCAGCGCGGCAATCGCGGCATCGGCCTGATCGCGCACCCAAAGCCGGAAATCGGTGGCCACTTGGTCATTGCGGCTTCGCGCCGTATGCAGCCGCCCCGCCGGTTCGCCGATAAGTTCTTTCAGCCGCGCTTCAACATTCATGTGAATGTCTTCCAGCGCCGTCGAAAACGGGAAATCGCCGCCCTCGATCTCTGACAAGACCGTGAGCAGGCCTTCCCCGATGGCTTCTGCGTCTTTATTGCTAAGGATGCCCGTCGCCGCCAACATGGCCGCATGGGCCCGGCTGCCGCGAATATCCTGTGCGTAAAGCCGCTTATCGAACGAGATCGAGGCGTTGATCGCCTCCATGATCGCGTCCGGTCCGGCGGCGAAGCGCCCGCCCCACATGGCGTTGGAGGATTTCGTGTCGTCGGTCATCGTCTGGCCCTTTGTCGGAGGCAACATGCTGCGGTTGATCGTCCTTTATACGGCGCTGGCGCTTTGCGCAAATGGCGCGGCTGCGGCAGACTTGGCCAGCCTGCGCGACGGCGAGATGAAAAAAATGGTCGTGTTCAGCCAAAGGCTCGCCCCGCCCGAAATTCCGTTCGTGAATGAATTGGGCGACAGCCGGACCTTGGCGGATTATCGCGGCAAAGTGGTGCTGCTGAACATCTGGGCGACGTGGTGCGCGCCCTGCCGCAAGGAAATGCCCGATCTGGATGCCTTGGCGGCGCGCGAAACAGGCGAGGATTTCGAGGTTGTGACCGTGGCAGCCAGCTCGCGCGACACCCAAGCCAAGGTGGCCAGCTTCTTTGACCGCGCCGGGGTCACGCATCTGCCCCGTTTCATCGATGATACAGAGCGGCTCAGCCGCGCGCTTGGCCTGCCCGGTCTGCCCGCAACGCTGCTGCTGGACCGGCAAGGCCAAATCGTGGCGCAATTGCTGGGGCCGGCCGATTGGTCCAGCCCCGAAGCCAAAGTGATGATCGACGCGTTGCGCGCCGAATAGCGGCTAGCGCGAATCGCTGCGCAAAAACAGGTTCATCGCGGAACCGATTTCTTCTGAGAGCCGCATGATCGATTCGAGCCGGTTCTTGATATCGTCGTGGAAGATATCAAGCTGGTCGATGGTGGATGACAGCCCGCCACTGGTTTCGCGCATCCGGCCACATTCGACGCGGCCCAAAACCCGGATTGTATCGAGCCCTAGCATCTGGCGGCGAATCTCGGCACTGGACCGGCTGAGCCCATCGGCATGCACCACCGCTTGCTCCATCGCCTCGCGGGTCGCACGGCGCGTATCCTCTTCCAGACGCCGCAAAAGCGCGCGCTCGTGATCCCAATCTATCCCTTTGACCGTATCGGCTTCGGCGAAATTGGCGTTCATTTCGGCCAAAACCCGGTTCGAGCCCATCAGGAACAAGGCCCGCGCCGCTTGACGAGAAACCCGATCACACAGGTTGTCACGTCCGGCAACAAAGCTGCGCAACCGCTCCGAAATCACCATTGAAGAGGCTTTGTAATTCTCGGAAATCGCGGACACCGGCCCGCCCGAGGGCTCCAGCCGCGACGCGACGATGCGCATGTTGTTCGGGATCGATTGCAAAGCCTCGAAGCTGCGCAACAGCTTCGTTTGTTCCTGCGTCACTTTCTCAAGCGACTTGTTCATCTCTATCAGCCGCGAGGTGCGCGGATCAGCCGGGCGGCCCAGCTTCTTATCGCGCGCGGCCATTTCCTGCCCCAGCGCAAAGGCCATGTAGCTGGTATAGCTCGAAAACCCTTCGTCAGCGGCGACCTTGCGCAACAGGTTCGCGCTGGCTTCCGGGTCCATCTTCTCGGCCCGTTCGCGCTTGGAAATCCGGGTGTAGGTCTCGCGGATACGGTCAAACAGCGGCGTCGAGGGCTTCAGCCGCACCGACAAGAACCCGCCGTCGACCGGCATCAGCACCGCGAAGACCCAGTAATATTCACCGTCACGGGTGCGGTTCTTGACATAGGCGCCCATCGGATGGCCCGCGCCCAGTGCACTCCACAAGATGCGGAAGACGGCACGCGGCGTATCGGGATGGCGCACAACCTTGTGCGGCGCGCCCAGAAGCTTGTCCCACTCGAAGCCGGACACTCTCTGGAAGACCTCGTTGCCCGCGAGGATCACCCCGCGTTCATCGGTACGCGAATAAAACAACTCATCGAAGCCGAAATAGGTTTCGCCTTCTTGCAAACGGGAAAGGTCGGTCTGGTCTGTCATGATCGTCCTAAGGGGCGGCGCGTTTTGACCACACTTACCTTACGCATCTTACTGAGCCGTTTACCTGGACCGGATCGCTAAAACTTTCGCCATTAACCACCCGGCATAAAGATTGACGCGCTTAATCTGTTCTTAGCCGAAATTGCGGATTGTGACGCAGACCTGCAAGGAGTGGATGATGCCCAAGCGCCCTGTCTCGCTGCGTGAACCGATCGCGACCGCGGATACCAATCCGCTCAATTTCGCCGTTGCCCAGCGCGACCGTGAAACGCTCTCTATGGTTGCGCGGGCGATAGAGCGGCGCGATGTGGTGCTGGCCTTCCAACCCATCGTGCAAACCACGCGCCCTGAAAAACCAGCCTTCTACGAAGGCCTGATCCGGGTGCTGGACGATACCGGGCGGGTGATTCCCGCCAAGGATTTCATCGAAACCATCGAAACCACCGAGCTTGGTCGCAAGATTGACTGCCTGACATTGGAAATGGGCCTGATGTCGCTGGCCGAAGATCACGAGCTACGCCTGTCGGTGAACATGTCGGCGCGCTCCATCGGCTGGCCGGAATGGACCAAGGTTTTGCAACGCGGGCTGGCGCAAGATGATACGGTGGCGGAACGGCTGATTCTCGAAATCACCGAAAGCTCGGCCATGGCAATGCCCGAGCTTGTCTCGGCCTTCATGCAAGATATGCAACTGAAGGGCGTCTCTTTCGCGCTGGATGATTTTGGCGCGGGTTACACCTCGTTCCGCTATTTGCGCGAATTCTACTTCGACATTCTCAAGATCGATGGCCAGTTCATCACCGGCGTCGCGCAAAACCGCGACAATCAGGTTTTGACACAGGCGCTTTTGTCGATCGCGCAGCATTTTGAGATGTTCACCGTCGCCGAGGCCGTGGAAAGCGCCGAAGATGCCGCTTGGCTTTCCGCCGCGGGCGTGGATTGCATGCAGGGCTATTTCTTCGGGGCGCCGACGATCATGCCGCCGTGGAAAGCCCCTGCCGCGAAACGGACCCGCGGCGCCTGAACCGGCCCCACGGTTTACCGGCGCTGCACCGGGCGGCATCTTTCTGCATCCGCACAATCGCGCCAAGGGCGCGAAAGAAAATTGCGCGTTAGCGCCAAAATTTTCCCAAATCTGCTTGACCTGTCCCTCTCATCGGGCATGCTGCGCAGCGGCAATGGGCGCGCTGCGCCCGCAATCCTGTGAGGAGGGGAATTCATGACCAATGTCGTCATCGTCTCGGCGGCGCGGACCGCCGTGGGCAGCTTCAACGGCGCTTTCGCCAACACGCCCGCGCATGATCTGGGGGCGGCGGTGATCGAGGCGGTCGTCGCGCGCGCCGGGATCGACAAGGCAGAGGTGTCGGAAACGATTCTGGGGCAAGTGCTCTCGGCCGGTCAGGGCCAGAACCCGGCCCGGCAAGCGCATATCAAGGCGGGCCTGCCGATCGAATCGGCCGCTTGGGGCATCAACCAAGTCTGCGGCTCGGGCCTGCGCACGGTGGCGCTGGGCGCCCAGCACATCATGCTGGGCGATGCGAATATCGTGGTCGCGGGCGGTCAGGAAAACATGTCGCTCAGCCCCCATGTCGCGCATTTGCGCGCGGGCACCAAAATGGGCGACATGAAGATGATCGATTCGATGATCAAAGACGGTCTGTGGGATGCCTTTAACGGCTATCACATGGGGCAAACCGCTGAAAACGTTGCGAACCAGTGGGAAATCAGCCGCGAAATGCAGGATGAATTCGCGCTCGCCTCGCAAAACAAAGCCGAAGCCGCGCAAAAAGCTGGCAAATTCGTCGATGAGATTGCGCCCTTCACGGTGAAAACCCGCAAGGGCGATATTGTCGTCGATGCCGATGAATACATTCGTCACGGTGCCACCATCGAATCGATGCAAAAACTGCGCCCCGCCTTCACCAAAGAAGGCTCGGTCACGGCGGGCAACGCCTCGGGCATCAATGATGGCGCCGCCGTCGTTCTTTTGATGACCGAAGAAGAAGCCGCCAAACGCGGGCTGACCCCGATGGCGCGGATTGCCTCTTACGCCACCGCCGGGTTGGACCCGTCGATCATGGGCTGCGGGCCGATCCCGTCGTCGCGCAAGGCGCTGGAAAAGGCCGGCTGGAACGCCGCCGATCTGGACCTGATCGAGGCGAACGAGGCCTTTGCCGCGCAGGCCTGCGCCGTCAACAAAGACATGGGCTGGGATACGTCGAAGGTGAACGTCAACGGCGGCGCCATCGCCATCGGTCACCCGATCGGCGCTTCGGGCTGCCGGATCCTGAACACGCTTGTCTTCGAGATGAAACGTTCGGGTGCCAAGAAGGGCTTGGCCACTTTGTGCATCGGCGGCGGCATGGGCGTTGCGATGTGCCTTGAAGGGCTCTGATTTCGCCCCTGCGACATCTTTTTGCTGCAAATGCGAAAAACAGGCGCGCAACATTGTTGCGCGCTTTGTTTATTTTCGGTAACAGCGTTTCAACGGGAGATTTTGATTAGGAGGAATCATGTCCAGGGTTGCACTTGTCACCGGTGGCACGCGCGGGATTGGCGCCGCGATTTCGATGGCGCTGAAAGAGGCGGGCTATACCGTTGTGGCCAACTATGCCGGCAATGACGAGGCCGCGCGCGAGTTTTCGCATGTCACCGGCATCAAGACCTACAAATGGTCGGTCGCCGATTACACCGCTTGCGAAGACGGCATCCGCCAGATCGAGGACGAAGTCGGCCCGATCGACATTTTGGTGAACAATGCGGGCATCACCCGCGACGCGCCCTTCCACAAGATGAGCCGCGAGCAATGGGACCAAGTGATTGGCACCAACCTGAGCGGCATCTTCAACATGACCCACCCGCTGTGGCCGGGCATGCGCGAACGGAAATTTGGCCGCATCATCAACATCTCGTCGATCAACGGGCAAAAAGGCCAGTTCGGTCAGGTGAACTATTCGGCGGCGAAAGCGGGCGACATCGGCTTCACCAAAGCGCTGGCGCAAGAAGGCGCGCGGGCGGGCATCACCGTGAATGCGATCTGCCCGGGCTATATCGCCACGGAAATGGTGATGGCAGTGCCGGAAAAGGTGCGTGAATCGATCATTTCGACGATCCCGGTGGGCCGCTTGGGCGAGCCGGATGAAATCGCGCGCACCGTGGTCTTCTTGGCCTCGGATCAAGCGGGCTTCATCACCGGCGCGACGATGACGATCAATGGCGGCCAATATCTGACCTAAGCGGAATTGCCCTTGGCAAATCGCGCAGAGGCCCGCATTTTGCGGGCCTCTTTACATATGAGGGGCAGATGTCGCGCAATCAGGCCAGCTTGATCGGCTTTTCCGCCGTGGCGCTTTGGGCGCTTTTGGCGCTGTTTACCGTGGGCTCGAGCCCGGTGCCACCCCTTCAGCTTAATGCGATTTGCTTTGCCATAGGCGGCGCGATTGGCATGGCTTGGGTGGGCGCGACCGATGGCTTTGCCGTGCTGTGGCGCATCTCGTGGAAGGTCTATGCTTTCGGCACGGCGGGGCTTTGCGGCTACCACTTCCTCTATTTCTCGGCGCTGCGCCTTGCGCCGCCGGCAGAAGCCAGTTTGATTGCTTACCTTTGGCCGCTTTTGATCGTGGTCTTTTCAGGCCTATTGCCGGGGGAACGCCTGCGCGCCCTGCATGTTTTGGGGGCGGTCATCTCTTTTGTTGGCGCCGCATTGATCGTGGCGCGCGGCGGGCTCTCGGGCAGCAGCGCCGCCTTGCCCGGTTACGGCATCGCGCTGCTGTGTGCGCTGACATGGTCCAGCTATTCGCTGATTTCCCGCCGTCTGGGTGCGGTGCCCACGGCGGCGGTGGCGGTTTATTGCCTTGCCACGGCGCTTTTTTCCAGCGCGGCCCATCTGGCATTTGAAACCACCGTTTGGCCCGAAACCACGCTGGGCTGGGGCTCGGTCATCGCGCTGGGGCTCGGCCCGGTGGGGCTGGCCTTTTACACGTGGGATATCGGGGTTAAACGGGGAGATATTCAGATGCTGGGCACAGCGTCCTATGCGGCCCCGCTTTTATCGACCCTGATTATGATTGCGGCGGGAAAAGCGGCGGCAAGCCCGGTTTTGGTTCTTGCCGCCACGATGATTGCCGCTGGCGCGTTCCTTGCCGCGATGGGAAGCCGAGCGCGCTAGAGCCCGTTCAGGCCGGTGTTCACACCGCCGTGGCCTCAAGTCGGTTGATTTCTTCCTTCAGGCGCAGTTTCTGCTTCTTCATCTCGGAAATCTGCAGGTCGTCGAAACTGGGCGTGCGCAACGCTTGTTCGACCTCCACCGACAGGGCCTCATGTTTCTTGCGAAGCTCAGCGATATGCGAACCCACGGACATGGCGATCTCCTTTGTTGTCTCGGTATAAGAAGTGCACCACGATTCTGTCGAATTGTCACGCCCTTGTCGTGATCACAGGCAAAAATGTGCGATCAAGGTGTCGAATTTCTTGATGCGGGCTTAGGGGCCCAGCGGCAGGGGCTGCGCATGGCGCAAAACGGCCTGCGCAGCTTCGGTCAAATCCTCCACATCCGCGCCATGTGCCGCCTTCGCATGCAGCACAAACGGGGCAAGCAGGCGCAGCGGTCCCTTGCCGCCCTTGCGCGCGGTCACGATCACCCGCCCCGCCGGGCGCCCCACACGCGGCGCGACCGGCAAAACCGTGATCGAACCGCCCCCCATCGACAGCGCGGCCAACATCTCGGCCAGCCGGTCCGCATTCTGGATCAATGTCAGCCAGCCGCCCGGATGCAGCCGTTTGTAGCCCGCGCGCACCCAATCGGCCAAAGGTGTCGCCTCGCGCTGCGCGCGCTCGCGCCCCGCATCCGCCGCAGCCGTCCCCGATTGCGGCGCAAAATAGGGCGGGTTCGCGATAACGTGATCGAAGCTTTGACCACGCAAGCCCCCCGGCATCCGGGCCAAATCGCCCTCGAACACGTCAAGCGCAATCTGGTTGGCCTCGGCATTGCGGCGCGCCAGATCGGCATAGGCAGGTTGCAACTCTAAGCCGACCTGATGCAGGTCCACGACCCGGCGGCCAAGGCAGAGGCTGGCGACCCCGGCCCCACAGCCCAGTTCCAGCACGTTTTGTCCGGGCTTCGCGCCGCAAGCCGCCGCCAAAAGCACCGGATCCATTGCCGCGCGATAGCCCGCACGCGGCTGCGCCACCACCAGCCGCCCGTCCAAAAACCGGTCCTGCGTGCAATCCCCCGCCGCGAACATCATTCATCCAGCAGATTGTTGTCGCGCAAAACCGCCTGCGCCATGAACAAATCGGCATCCGCCACCATCAATCTGCGCGGCAATATGCCGAGGCTGCCATCGAGAATGCTCATGTGGACGTCCAGTTCAAAGACCGCTATATCCTCGCCCTCAAGAAGGGCCGTCGCCATGGCGATTTTAACCGGGTCGGTGGTGCGCAGAAGCTCTTTCATGATCTCGATTTAGGGCCACCACGCGCCCCTTGTCGAGCAGGAGTATTGGGAAGGAAGACCGATGAGCCTCGACGGCAAGGCCACGAAACCGCATGACCGCCTTGCGCAAGCGCTGGCCGATGACATGGCGGCGGTGAATGCGCTCATTCGCGAACGCATGAGTTCCGAACATGCGCCGCGTATCCCCGAGGTCACGGCCCATCTGATCGAGGCGGGCGGCAAGCGCCTGCGCCCGATGCTGACTTTGGCCGCCGCGCGGGTGATGGGCTACGAGGGCCCCTATCACGTGCATCTGGCCGCGACGGTGGAATTCATCCATACCGCCACGCTTTTGCACGACGATGTCGTGGACGAAAGCGGCCAACGCCGGGGCCGCCCGACGGCGAACCTGCTTTGGGATAACAAATCCTCGGTTTTGGTGGGCGATTACCTGTTTGCACGCTCGTTCCAGTTGATGACCGAAACCGGCAAGATGCGGGTTTTGGAAATCCTCGCCAATGCCTCTGCCGTAATTGCCGAAGGCGAAGTGCTGCAACTGACCGCCGCACAAAACCTTGCCACCACTGAAGACATCTATCTGCGCGTCATTCGCGGCAAGACGGCGGCTCTGTTTTCCGCCGCGACCGAAGTGGGCGGCGTGATTGCCGAAGCCAGCCCCGAAGAGGTCAAGGCGCTTTACGATTACGGTGATGCGCTGGGGATCGCCTTCCAAATGGTCGATGACCTGCTGGATTACGGTGGGACCGCTGCCGAAACGGGCAAGAATGTCGGCGACGATTTCCGCGAGCGCAAACTGACGATGCCGGTGATCAAGGCGATTGCCCAGGCAACCGAGGAAGAGCGCGCCTTCTGGAAGCGCGTCATCGAAAAGGGCGACCAACGCGACGGCGATCTGGACCATGCGATGGGTCTGATGACCAAATACGGCACGTTGGAGGCCACGCGCCTGGATGCGATCGGCTGGACCGAGACCGCCCGCGCCGCCCTTGCCAAACTGCCCGCGCATCCGCTGCGCGAGATGCTCGACGATCTGGCCGACTACGTCGTGGAGCGGGTGCGCTAAGCGCGCCGAGCGGCCCTAGCCGCCCGCCGCAATCCGCTGCGGGCGCAACAGGATGAAGGTGCGGGTGCGCGTTTCCTCGACCAATGCCCAGCCGGCCTTGTCAATCGCTTCGACAATCTCGGCCCGGCGGCTTTTCGAGGTGGGGCAGAGCGGCACCAGAACGTGATCGGCTGCGTCGATCCCCGGCGCACCGCCATAATACCAAGGTGCCGCGCCTTTCACCGGCTCGAACGGTCCATAGAGCCACAACGCGGTGAACAAATCCGCCACCAGAACCGATCCGCCATAACCGCCGCGCACCAAATCACCCGCAGCGGTTTCGAACCATGCGTTGAACCCCGTCGCCAATTCGCATTCGGGCAGGCGTTCGCCATTCAGCACCGTCGGCTCTTCGGGCTTCTTGCTCGCGCCTTTTTCGGCAAAGGCGGCAAAGGGTTGCCCCGGCGCGACGCCGCTGACCGTCTGGGTCACCTTGTAGACGCGTGGCGCCTGCACGAAAATATCACCATCAGACGGGCGCTGCGACAGATAGGGGACGGTGTTCTCGATCTCGGTGAAGGCGTGGCGCAACGGGCTCCAGACAAGGTTCACCGCAGGCCCCGCAGCCAAGATCAGCGCGCCGACACCGGTCACCATCAGCGCATCGCGCAGCCGCCAGCCCAAAGCGTTGGAAATCAGGCTCTCGGGGCGCAGGCTCAGCGCCAAGAGCCCCAGCAGCATCAACCATTGTGGATCATTGCCGTAATTTTGGTAAGTCACATAGGCAAAGGCCGGGGTCAGGATCAGCAGCACCAACCCCTCGCTCAGCGCTTCGGCTTGGCGCAAAAAGATCACCGTCATCAAAAGCAAAAGCGTGCCCGTGACATATTGCGGCGCGGCCAGAATCCCGCCGAAGGCTTCGCCCGGCGCAGCACGGGTTTGGGAGCCCGCCACGGTCAGAAGGTCTTGTAGATAGGCCCGCCAGAAATCGAGCCCCATCAGCAGCGTCATCGCCCCCGCCACGGCCAGCCCGGCTAACAGCGCCACACCCAGCGCCCGAAAATCACGCCGCACCAACAGCGCCACGATCACTGCCGGGGCAAAGGCCACAAAATAAGTCACCTTGATCAACGCCATCCCCGCCATGGCCAGCCCGATCAGGGCACCGTCCAGCGCCGGACGACGCCCGGTCAACGGCTCCAGCATCGCCAAGGGCACAACAATATAGGTCAGCGCCCAAGCCCAGCGATTGTAATGCATGGAAACAGAGGTCGCCGCGCGTGCCTCCCCATGCACCAAAGCAAGGCAAAGCCCTAAACCGTAAACGACAAACAGCCATGCCAATCCGCCGGGAAAGCGCGAGATTGCCGTGCGCCACAGCGGCCAAAACAAAAGCGCCGCCAAGGCCGCCTGCGCGGCAAAAAAGGCATGGCCAAGCCCCAGCCCCATCTTTGAAAAAAGTGCAATCGGCCACAGCGCGCCGATCCCGATGGGTGTCATGAAATCCAGATGCGGGATTTGCCCGGCCTCAGACATGCGCAAGACCAGATCGGCCAGATGCAGCGTATCGCCCTCATGCTGGGTAACGTAAAGCCCGCCTGCCAGAACCGGGGCCAACGCCAGCAACGCGCCCAGCACCCCCATGCCCAGCGCCAAAACAAGCCCATTTGTCGGTTGTTTCTTGCCTGCCATCCCTGCCTCTCCGCATCTTTTCCCATTTTTGGCCACAATAGCGGGGGAGTGTGACGCTGTGAATTCCACAGAGGCGCGCAGAGCAGATCCGATGAATATGATTGCCCAAAACGTCCTGGCCCCGCCGGTGCCCCGCTCGCTTGCCGAGACCGGGCTCTCGACGGTTTTGATGCGGGACATCCTGCTCAAGACGATATTTCGCACCAATATGGATACCGCCTCGGGGCTGGCCAAGCTCATCAGCCTGCCGCTGACCCTGACGCAGGAATTGATCGAACTGGCCCGCAACCAGCGCCTGATCGAGGCAATGGGGACGCTTCACGCCAATTCGGGCGGCGAAATGGGCTATCAATTGACCGATAGCGGCAAGGCCCGCGCGCTCGATGCGCTGAACCAGTCGGAATATTACGGCGCAATGCCGATCCCGCTTGAGGATTACGCGGAGCAGATGAAGCGCCAGTCGATCCGCAACATCCAACTGACCCGCCCGCAACTGACAACGGCGATGGGGCATCTTGTGCTGCCGCCTGACCTAATCAACCAATTGGGGCCTGCGGTGTCCTCGGGCCGGTCGATCCTGATGTATGGCCCGCCCGGCAACGGGAAGTCTTCGATCTCCAACGGGATTCGCGATGCCATCGGTGACCGCATCTATATACCGCGCGCGGTGGAATATGCCGGTCAGGTGATCACCGTGTTCGACCCGATCGTACACACCCCCGCCCCGTTGCCCGAAGATGACCCGACCAGCCTGCGCAAGACCGCCAACCGCTTCGATCAGCGCTATGTCTATTGCGACCGGCCCACGGTGATCACCGGCGGGGAATTGTCGCTCGATATGCTCGATCTGACCTATAACCCAACCGCGCGCACCTATACCGCGCCCTTGCAGATGAAATCCTCGGGCGGGGTGTTCATCGTCGACGACCTTGGCCGCCAAGCCGAGCCGCCGCAAAAGCTGGTCAACCGCTGGATCGTGCCGCTGGAAGAAAGCCGCGATATCCTTGCACTGCAATCGGGCGAGAAATTCGAGGTGCCCTTTGACACGCTGGTGATTTTTTCCACCAACTTCCACCCAAACCAAATCTTCGACAAGGCGGCGCTGCGGCGGATCTTCTTCAAGATCAAGATCGACGGGCCAAGCCAGGCCGATTTCCTTAAGATCTTCTCGCTCGTGGCGAAGAAGCGCGGCATGCCGCTGAACGAAAAGGCCTTGGTGCATCTGCTGAAGGTGAAATACCCGACCATCGATAACGTCTATGCGAATTACCAGCCGATCTTCTTGATCGATCAGATGATCGCGATTTGCGAATTCGAGGGGATTCCCTATCAGATGACGCCCGACCTGATCGACCGCGCATGGGACAACATGTTCGTGCGCGAAGGCGAAATCCAACACTAGACCGCAGACCGCAACGGGTAAGCTTAGCGCGTCTCTTGTGCGCCGATTTCGGGCAGCTCGAGCGCCAGCACAGCCGGCGCGTAGCTGCGCGAAACCGGCACCTCGGCCCCGTCTCGCATTTGGACCACATATTTGCCCTTGTCGCGGCGCAGACCGGCAATGGCCGCCCGTGCCACCCAATGCGACCGGTGCACCCGCAAGCCCGGCACCCCTTCGGTTTCCGCGATGGCATCCGCCAGCCGCATCAAGAGGCTGCCGGTGCCCGCTTCGGTGACGACATCCACGTAATGATCGCGCACCTGCAACCGAATAAGTGGGGCGCGCAGCTCCGGCTCCAACCGCGCACAAAGACGGCCAGCGGGCTCCGCCGCCTCTGCTACCGGCACAGATTGTCTTGCTGCCAGCGCCTGCGTCACCGCAGCGGGGGCCAACAGATGCCGAAAGGTAGAGATCACCAAAGAAATCAGAAAGGTATAAAGCCCCAATTCAATGATCGAGGGCATGGTATGCCCGTCGTCGGACAAAGCCCGCAGCATGATCCAAAAGAGGGGGGACAACAACAGCGCCGCCAAAAGCGCGATCAGCGGAGCCTCGGGCCAGAACTGCCGATAGCCCAAATATTCCCGCACCGAAACTCGGCCCGCCGCGCCGATCAAAATGCCCATCGCAATGGCGGCCGGCCATAAGGCAAACCGGGACAATGGGCTTAATACCGCCGTGCCGAACGGGCCCCCGATCACGCAAACGATCGAAATCAACCCCCAGGCAACTGGGATGATGGGCAAAAACAATGCCCGCTTATAAGCGATCAGAAACTTATACATCCAACCAGCGATGCTGCGGATACCCGCGACAACGCCCTCTGTTAAATTACTTTTCGCTCGTTAGCCGGTCCAAGACAAGCTCGCAACCGGGAACCGTGCAGGGCCGGCCCCGCAGCGGCGGGACCAACCAAGCGCCCAGAAATCAGGCGGTTAGCCCCTCGGGCTCGGGCAAACCATGGGCACGGCAGCAAGCCG
Organism: Rhodobacter sp. TJ_12; assembly: GCF_020023995.1. Taxonomy (GTDB): domain Bacteria; phylum Pseudomonadota; class Alphaproteobacteria; order Rhodobacterales; family Rhodobacteraceae; genus Rhodobacter. Next base: position 18,586 of record NZ_NRRD01000031.1, read on the forward strand.
TCAAGGTATTGGCCAGAAGACAAGCAATCGTCATCGGCCCAACGCCACCGGGCACTGGCGTGATCGCGCCAGCCACCTCGACCGCAGAGGCAAACTCCACATCGCCCACCAGCTTTTTCTTCCCGTCGCGCTCAATGCGGTTGATGCCCACATCAATCACCGTCGCGCCCGGCTTGACCCAATCGCCCGGAATCATCTCGGGGCGGCCCACGGCGGCGACCAAAATATCGGCCCCACGGCACACCGCCGCCAGATCCTTGGTGCGGCTATGCGCGATGGTCACGGTGCAGCTATCGGCCAACAAAAGCTGCGCCATCGGCTTGCCCACGATGTTGGAACGCCCGACGACCACGGCATTGAGCCCCGACAGGCTGCCATGATGATCGCGCAGCATCATCAAACACCCCAGCGGCGTGCAGGGCACCATCGCCTTTTGCCCAGTGCCCAACAGCCCGACATTGGAAATATGGAACCCGTCAACATCCTTGGCCGGATCGATGGCATTGATCACCAGATCCGAGTTTAGATGCCCGGGCAACGGCAGTTGCACCAAAATGCCATGCACCGCCGGATCGGCATTGAGCGCAGCAATCAGCGCCAGCAAATCCGCCTCAGAGGTGTCGGCGGGCAGTTTGTGCTCATAGGAGTTCATGCCCACTTCAAGGGTCTGCTTGCCCTTGTTGCGCACATAGACCTCGCTCGCCGGATCCTCGCCCACCAGCACCACGGCCAGCCCCGGGATCAGATCGTTGACCTCTTTGAGCCGTGTCACATGGGTCGCCACCTGCGCCCGAACATTGGCCGCGAAGGCCTTTCCGTCGATGAGTTTTGCGCTCACGCTTCTTCCCCTTTGCCCAGAACCCGCTCTTCGCGGGCGATCGACCATTCCACCATCATGCGCCAGATCGCTTCGATCAAGGCGGGGTCCATCCCCCGCGCCTCGGCCTCAGCGCAAGCATTGCGCACAACTTCCTCGACCCGCGCGGTGATCCGCGCTGGCATGCCCTCGCCGGGCTTGAGCTGGGCTGCACGGTCGATCAGCCGCGCACGGTCGGCCAATAGCGCGACGATACGCACGTCCAGCGCGTCGATCTCGGCACGCAATTCGGCCATCGAAGGGATTTCGGAGGGCTCTCTCATCGGCATTTTCCGCTGTTTCGCCCTGCCCCTATCGCACCTTGCGCGCCTGTTCTCAACCCCGGCCCCGAAAAGCCCGTCTATCTCCTGACGTCTTCGCCCCAAATTCAACTTGGGATCAGATTAGCGGCGAGCCTTCAAACCGGTGGCGCGATTGCGACCCTTTGGTGCTAAGTCACGCACTTTGCGGCCGCACACAGACGAAGAACAACCGGCGCAACGGCAAAAGTGCCGCGCCGTCGGGCAAAAGCGGATAGGCATCGGTCAAAGCCGCATCATAGGCGCGGGTAAAGGCAGCCCCCTCGGCCTCGGTCATTTGCGCGAGAAATGGGCGCATCGCCGTGGCTTGGGTGAAGGCGCGCACCGGATGCGCGGGCGGTTCAGCCGAAAGCGGCTGAAGGTATTCCGTTTCCCATAGCGTTATATCACCCAGCGGGGCCAGCCAGGTCCAATATTGGCGCGCCGTGCCAACCGGCGCAGGCGCGCCCTCCAACGCGAACCGGGCCGGAAACATCCGCGCCGCCAGTTCACGCAGCAGCACATGCGACGGCGCATACCATTGCAGCGGCATCTGCACCGCCAAGGTGCCACCGGGCGCCAAAAAACGGGCCAGACGCGGCAAAAGTTCCGCGTGATCGGACAGGCAATGCAATGCGGCATTAGAAAAGATAAGAGCCGGGGCTTTGCCCGGCTCCCACGTCGCAATATCTGCCTGATCGCAGCGCTTATACGCCCCTGTCGACCCGGCCTTTTTCAGCATCGCCTTTGAGCTATCCACGCCCAAAATCTTGCGGGGCGCAAACCGCGCGGCCAGTTCCGGCCCTGCCGTCCCGGTGCCACAGCCCAGATCGATGACGCGCCCCTCTGGCAGATCACCGATCCGCGCCAAAAGGTCCAGAACTGGGCGCAGGCGCAAATCGGCAAACCCGTCATAGGCATCGGGGTCCCAATCTGGCGCCTTGCCCGCCATACCCTAGGCGTTCGGCTCGGGCGTCGGTTTCGACGCCGGCTTGGTGCGCGGCATCGATGTCACCGTGGGCAAGCTGCCCGAGGGCGAGGGATCGTCGTCATCGGGATCCAGCGGGTCGCCCGCCATCACCTTGCGAATCTCGTCGCCGGTCAGGGTTTCATATTCCAACAGCCCCTGAGCCAAACGCTCCCATTCCTCGCGGTTGTCCTCGATGATCCTGCGCGCATCTTGATAGCCTTGTTCGATCAGGCCGCGCACCTCTTCCTCGATCAATTCTTTCGTCTTGGTCGAGACCGAGAAACCACCGGTGTTGCCCTGATACCCCTCATGCGCTTCGGAATAGTCGATATTGCCGACCTTGTCGGACATGCCCCAGCGCATCACCATCGCCCGCGCAATGGCAGAGGCTTGCTGAATATCGCCCGCCGGGCCATTCGAGACATGCTCGTCACCCCATTTGAGGATTTCGGCCGCTTTGCCCGCCATGGTCATGGCGATCTTCTGCTTAGCCTCATCCTTGTGGTAGTTGAGCTTGTCCATTTCCGGCAGGCTGACCACCATGCCCAAGGCCTGCCCGCGCGGAATGATCGTCGCCTTATAAACCGGGTCGCATTTGGGCAGCTTAAGGCCCACCACCGCGTGCCCAGCCTCGTGATAAGCGGTCATTTCCTTTTGCTCGGGCGTCAGCACCATCGAACGGCGCTCAACCCCCATCATCACCTTGTCTTTGGCGTTTTCGAAATCTTCCATCGTCACGAAACGGCGGCCAACCCGCGCCGCCATCAACGCGGCCTCATTCACAAGGTTGGCCAAATCCGCGCCCGAAAAGCCCGGTGTACCGCGCGCGATCACGCGCAGATCGACATCGGGGCCCGCGGGCACTTTGCGCGCATGGACCGACAGGATCTTTTCGCGGCCCTTGATATCGGGGTTCGGCACATGGATCTGACGGTCGAAACGACCGGGGCGCAACAAGGCGGGGTCCAGCACGTCTTTGCGGTTCGTGGCCGCAATGATGATAATGCCTTCATTCGCCTCGAACCCGTCCATCTCAACCAGCAACTGGTTCAGCGTCTGTTCGCGTTCGTCGTTGCCGCCACCGATGCCCACACCCCGGGCGCGGCCCACAGCGTCGATCTCGTCGATAAACAGGATGCAGGGCGCGTTCTTCTTGGCTTGGTCGAACATGTCGCGCACGCGGCTTGCACCAACGCCCACAAACATTTCCACGAAGTCAGAACCCGAGATAGTGAAGAAAGGCACGCCCGCCTCGCCCGCAATGGCGCGCGCCAGCAGCGTTTTCCCGGTGCCCGGCGGGCCGACAAGCAGCGCGCCTTTGGGGATTTTACCGCCCAGACGGCTGAACTTCTGCGGGTTGCGCAGGAATTCCACGATCTCTTCAAGCTCTTCCTTGGCCTCGTCGATGCCCGCGACATCGTCAAAGGTCACCCGGCCATGCTTTTCGGTCAAAAGCTTCGCCTTGGACTTGCCAAAGCCCATCGCACCGCCTTTGCCCCCGCCTTGCATGCGGTTCATGAAGAAGATCCACAGCCCGATCATCACCAAGAAGGGCAGCCAGACACCCAAGATCGACATCAGGCCGGATTGTTCCTGCTTGACGACATCGACCGAAACGCCCTGCGCGATCAGATGCTCGGCGATTTCATCGGCCTCCGGTTTTACGGTGGCAAAATTTTCACCATCCGCATCCTGGTAGCGCACGTCCTCGCCATCGAGCTGAACCGATTTCACCTCACCGTTATCAACGGCAGCGATAAATTCGGAATAAGACACCTGCTTGGCGTTAAGCGGCCCCTGGCCACCGCCCAGCAAGTTGAACAGCACAAGGATGAGCACGAAGAGCAGGGCCCAGAAAGCAAGGTTGCGCGCGTTGCCCAAGAGATACCTCCAAAGAAAGACATGGCACCGCCCGGAAAGGCGGTGCCGTTGCAAGTGAAAATAGGGATTGCGCGCGCAGGTTCAACGCCTGATTAGCGCATTCGCAAAACTGCCGCGCACAATACGGGCCGAATATCCGTTCGAAAGGCCCGCAAGCGGCGCCGCGATCAGGGTTTCGCCGTGCCAGATCGCGGGTGACGCCAAGAGCGTCGCGCGTGGCACACACGCCGCGCGCCAGCCCGGCACCTGCCGCAGCCCCCCCGCCCCCAAGGCACCGACAACCAGCCCCGCATCGGCGGGCCCTGACAGATGCCAGCGGTCCCAGATCTGCCCCAAGGGCATCCGCAAATCCGCCACGGCCTTGGCCTCACGGGTGATGCGGATCGTGTCATCATCCACAATGATGCGGCAGCCATGCAGCGTCCGGTCACGCCGTGTGCGCCATGTCATCAAAAGATCGATCACCTTGGCCGCGCGGGGGGCATAATCCGCCCCAGAAACCCAGATCAGCGCGGCATTGATCAACCGCCGCCCGGTTTCCGGGTCGAAGGCATTGCGAAAACCGCGCGCATCAATCACCACATCGCCTGCCTCTTCGCGCACATGCGCCTCGGCCAAACGTTGCAACGACAGCCCCACCGCCTGTTCGGCCATCGCCAAATGCCCCACAACGGCGTTGAGCTTGCTCGCACTGATGCCCAGCGGCGCCAAGGCCTGCAACGCCTTGCGCGCCTTGACCCGGTCGAAGCGGGTGTTCTGGTTCGACGGGTCTTCGATCCAGCCAATGCCATGGCGGCGCAAATAGCCCCGCAACTCGGCCCGGCTTTGCAGCAAGAACGGGCGCAGCCACAAAAGGCCCTCGGCCTCAAAGGCTTCGCGCATTCCGGCAAGCCCTTCAAGCCCCGCTTCGCGCGACAGGCGCATCAAGAAGGTTTCGGCTTGATCGTCCGAAGTGTGGCCCAAGGCGACCGCGCCAAGACCACGCGCGCGCGCCCATCCGCCGATCAGCCGCAACCGCGCCCGCCTTGCAGCATCCATCAGATTGCCTTCCGCCGCGCGCCCCTGCCAGGTGAGCACAGTATGGGGAATACCCTTGGAGGCACAAAAATCGGCCACGAAAGCCGCTTCTGCCGCAGCCTCGGCGCGCAGCCCATGATCAACGGTTACCGCTTCGACACCGTGCAGTTGCGCCAAAAGCCACAGCGTCGCCATCGAATCCGACCCGCCCGAGACCGCAACGCCGATCTTGCGCCCGGCCAGTCGTGGTGCACGCAGTGTCAGCGCGGCATCGGCGGCGCACAGCAACACACCATCCTCAGGCGGCACATCGCCCGCCTGCAAGGCGGCGCGCAAAGCCGCCGGGTCAGGCCAGCGCCCGGGCAATGTCACCGACAGCCAAGCGAGGCTTGCGCCGCCCCGACCTGTGCAGCGGCCTCAGAGGCGGGAAAGCGCGCGGGCACCTCTGCCAGCGTTGCGCAAGCTTCGGTCTGTTGGCCCAAGCCCCCCAAAGCTTTGCCCAGTTGCAACAGATTGTCGGCCGCACGCGGCCCTTCGGGGGCGGCGGAAAAGGCATCAAGCCACGCCCGCGCGGCATTTGCCACATCGCCCGCTTTGTGCAGCGCCTCGCCGCGCAGATAGGCGGCATCATCGGTCAGGGGGCCGCCCGGATAGGTTTCGGCAAAGGTCTTAAAGAGCGCCGCAGCGGCGCGAAAGTCACCTTGATCGAGCACCGCCTGAGCCCGATCGAAATCCGATTGTTCATTCATCGCCAAGGCGCCGCCGCCCGAGGCCACGGCACTGGGCGCGGGCGCGGTGATCGCGGCCGGGGCCACACCGCCCAGCGGCTGGCCTTGGCCGATGGCACTGATATCGCAGCCTTCTTCCAACTCACAAATCCGGAATTCCAGATCGCCCACCCGGTTCGTGCCGTCTTTCACCACCTGTTCGACGCGGTTTTCCAGCGCCTCGGTGCGCGCGGTAAGGCGGGTCAGTTCCGCCTCCATCGCATCCATCCGTTGCAGCGCGGAGGCCCCGCCTGCCGCCTGCAACCCCTGCGTGCCAGAGGCCACAAGCTCGGCGCGCAGGCTTTGCATCTGCGCCGACAACTGGCCAAGTTCGGCGCGAATATCGGCCAAGGTTTCGGCCCCGGCGGGCACGGACAGCGCCAGCGCAAGGGCTGCCCCCAATGCCGCCCGCGTCACCGTCTGTCTCATGCCCCGCCGCATTCGCTTAGCTCCCCGCGCCGATTGAAATCACAGTGACCGCGCGGCGGTTCTTGAAATAGCAATCCTCGGTGGAGCAGACCGCCAAGGGACGTTCTTTACCATAGGACACCGTGCGCAGCCGTGTCGCCGCCACCCCTTGCGAAATCAGATATTCCTGCACCGCGCTGGCCCGGCGCGCGCCCAATGCGAGGTTATATTCGCGGGTGCCCTGTTCGTCGGCATGGCCTTCGATGATCGCCGCATAGTTAGGGTGCGCATTGAGCCATTGCGCCTGACCGGCCAACGTCGTGCGCGCCTGGTCGGACAGCGTCGACTGATCGACCATGAAATTCACCGTGTCGCCAACCGTGGCCGAGAAATAGGCCAGGGAATTGGGATCGTTGATCGCGCCTTGGCTGATGCCGCCTTCGCCGAAGGCGCCGCCCGGATCATTGACCCCGTTCATATCCCGAGGGTTGTTACAGGCCGCAAGCGCGATCAGCGCAAGACCCAGAGCCGCTTTGGTTGCAAGATGCATATCTACCGCCTTTTGTTGACGTGCCCGTTGCAGGCACAATATCAGCTTTCTCTGTTGTTGTGAATCAGGGCAGAAGCGGTCCCCATGTCGGGTCCGAAGCCCCGCCCACGCCCTCGATGGCCTTCAGGTTTCGCCCCGAAATATCCACCGTGTAGAGTTTCGCCCCACCAGTTGCGCCGGGGCTTTCGCGGGTGAACATGATCACCCGGCCATTGGGCGACCATGTCGGCCCCTCATCCAAGAAAGAGGCGGTCAAAAGCCGCTCTTCCGAGCCATCGGTGCGCATCACCCCGATAAAGAAACGCCCCCCCGCCTGTTTGGTGAACGCGATCAAATCGCCGCGCGGCGACCAGACCGGGGTGCCATAGCGCCCTTCGCCAAAGGAAATGCGCACCGGCTCACCACCTGCAACCGGCATCACGTAGATCTGCTGCGTGCCCGACCGGTCGCTTTCAAACACGATCCGCGACCCATCGGGGCTGAACGACGGCGCGGTTTCGATCGCGGGGGAATTGGTCAGCCGTTGCATGCCCCCGCCATTCACCCCCATTTGGTAAAGGTCGGTATTGCCGTTTTGCTCAAGCGAATAGACGATGGAATTGCCATCGGGCGAAAACCGCGGCGCAAAGGTCATCGTGCCCGGCACTTCGGGCAAAAGCTGGCCAGAAGCATTGCCGACATTCATCATCTTGATGCGCGGAAAACCGGTTTCAAAGGTGGTATACAGAATCCGGTCCCCTTGCGGCGAAAAGCGCGGGGCCAGAACGATGGTGGAGCTATCGGTCAGATAGGTGACATTGGCGCCATCGTAATCCATCACCGCCAGACGCTTTTGCCGTTTGTCCTTGGGACCGGCTTCCGAAACGAACACCACCCGGCTGTCGAAATAGCCGCTTTCGCCGGTGATCCGGGCATAGATCACATCCGCCACCTTATGCGCGAGCCGCCGCCAGCTTTGCGGGCTGGCCGCCAGCTGTTGCCCCTCGCCCAGTTGCGCGCCGGAATAGACATCGAACAGGCGGAACTTCACCACCACCTTGCCGCCCGACATGCCCACGGCGCCCACGATCAGCGCTTGGGCATTGATCGCCTGCCAATCGGCATAGCTGACGGGCGTCTCAAACACGCCAAAGCGCTGGATATGCGCGGCCTCGGGGATTTCACGAAACAGGCCCGTGCCCGACAAGTCATTGGCGATAACGCGGGTGATATCATGAGTCAGCCCGCCCGCGCCCTCGTCAACAAAGGTGGGCAGGGCGTAGGGAAGCGGCTCAATCACCCCTTCATCGATCTCGATATGCAGCGGGCCTTGCTGCGCCGCCGCCATGCCTGCCGTGATCATCAGCGCCGCCATCGCGGCCAGTATCCAACGCACCATCTTTCCCACCTCGTCGGGCTTTGCCCCTATCTAACCTGTCTTTGGCGCGCTGTGGATCACAAGCGCCTGACCGCGCCGTTTCGCGCTATTTCATCCGCATCTTCGACGGGTCGAAGACGATCTCGATCTGTTGCCACCAGCTGTATTTCTCTGCCGGAAGCGGAAAGCCGTCAGAGCCACAGCGCACAATCGCGCGCCGCGCCGCTTCATAGGCCTGCCGGGCCGCCGCATCAGACCCACCCTCAAAGCCCACCATCCGGATCGAGCCGGTGATCGGATGCCCGTCGGGCTGCATATCGACCCGGACCGTCACCGAGGTGCGCAGCGCCTCTGAGGACAAAGCCCCCACGTTCCAGCATTGCTTCACATCGACGATCAAGGCCTCTTTCTCGCCTGCGGTCACCGGCGGGCCATTGGCGGCCAAGCCCAAACCGCCCGGGCTGTCTTCGACCCCGGTATCGGCCCCCAAAGCCTCTGCCAAAGCATCGGCCACAGCATCGGCGGGTACCGTCGGCGCGGGGCGGGCAGGGGCCGGG
>NZ_NRRD01000032.1 GCF_020023995.1 Rhodobacter sp. TJ_12
GGCCAATAGCCCCGCGCCTGCGATGCGCAAGCCGGGCATCGTGCCCGCCGGTCAGCCGCTGCCGCCGCAGCCCTCGCTCAATGAGATCAGCCCCGAGACGCTGGCTTCGGTGCGCGAGGTGGAAAAGCGCGCGCGCAAAATCTCGTTGATGGAATTGACCGAGCGGACCTGCAAATGGCCGATCGGCGATCCGGCGACCGACAATTTCTATTTCTGCGGCCTGCCCGCACAGGCGGGCAAACCCTATTGCGAGGCGCATGTCTCGGTGGCCTTCCAACCGATGAGCGCGCGGCGCGACCGCAAGCGCTAAGGTCCAAACCTATTCATCTCACAGGGCGCCTTTGGGGCGCCCTGTTTGGTTTGGGGCTAGCCCTTGAAGGCGCTGGATCAATCTTTCTTGCCTAAAACCCCCGTGAAGACCGCCGCCGCCGTGGCCAAAAGCAACCAACCCGACAATTGCACTGCCCAGCGCGCCCAATAAAGCGTCAGGCCAAACGCGCCCCGATCTTTCGAAGGCGCCCACGCATCTTCCTGCCCCAATGTGTCGAGCGGCAAGAACAGATCGAGGGCATAGAGCGCGGGCGAAAAGGTCTCGTAATCGCGATAGGCGGTGCTTTGCTCCCAAAGCTGCAACGGCATGGTGCAGCCTTCAATTTGCTGCGCCTTGCACCCCTTCTGAGAGGCATCGAGCCATTCCGCCGAAGTCAGCACCACGGGCGAGGCGGGGGCCATTTCGCCGGCTTTATAGGCCAAATGGGCTGTTAGGCCTGTAACAAATATGATCCCAATAGATACGCCGAGCGATCTCATTGGTCGGTGGCCATAGCCAAAAGTCAAATGAAAAATGCAGTCAAAAGATCTAAAAAAATATGCCCTAAATATATAAGCGAACCGAAATTTATAAGTTTCGTCCAGCGCAAGAGATCGCCTCAATGAGGCCGCACTGATTTTTTTATCGCGATCCAGTCGTATCAACTTAGCAGCGTGCTCTCGTCCTTGGATTGATAGGGTTCGGGCTAGTTGAGTATGTGGCTGAGGGTCAAAATCTTTACACTCTTTATGTATTGTCGATTCGAGTGGGTTTTCAATTTTTCCCGAAAGCCACTTTATTCTGAATCTCACATCGCCACTTCTATGCAGATTTCCGTACTCCATTCCTGATATATCATAGTATTTTTCCGCATGCCAAGATCCTGCATCATCCTTCAAAACTCCAAATCTTGAGTCTTTGAAGTCTATTTCTAATATGCGCCCCGTTACGCCAGTAAAAACAAACCTGCCGTTTACTTCAAAAAGTTCGGCGCGAATTGCGCCATCAATTATAGAATTTTCTACAATTGCGTCGCCTGTAAACTTAGCGCCGGTCAACATTATGTTGCCGCGAATCCTAGCTCCGTGGTTTAGGAAAAAATCACCCGCAGAAACCGAATCTAAATTTAATGCATAGTCGCCGAGTTGCCTGCCTGAACCGCGAATCACCAGACCAGCAAATCCCAGCTGACCATCGACATTGGCCCCTATCAGCGCGATCGAACCGAGTACGAAAGTTCGCGCCCCATCTTGACCATTTGAAAGAAAAAGATCCCCCGCTACCTTAATACCCTGCAACTCCACTGCGCAGCTATCTGAGCAAATAACCCTAGCGCCGACAAGATAAAACCCTTCACCTACGCTAGCATATGAGAATGAAATTTGGCCGCGACTTGTGAAACCTTCGGCGAGAATTACAGGTCCTGTCGTTTTTACCCTATGGGCGTCAATGCCCCTTATTTGGCACCCGCACAAATCCACACCATAGATGCTGGCGTCGTACATTTTTATTATATTAAAAATCAAACATTTATTCAATTGGAGGGGCACGTTGGAGCGCCTTAGCACAAGATCAATTTCTCCATAAATACATGCGCCGGATATTTTTACTCCTTTAGGGTGCCCAACATGCTCATTGTCGCCGCCGAGTAGAAAAAACACTATCAAATCCGCACGAACGTATCTGGCCTCATCCCCGTCAGATGGAAGCTCGGCCTGCTCATCTAGGTACCCGTGAGCCGCGATAAATTTCTTCTCGAGAGGGCTGAGAATTTGATCTCTAATAATGTCAAAAAAAGAAAGCATGAGGGCCACCTACAATACATATCAAAATAGCATGGCTTAGAAAAAAACCTGGCGCAAGGCGCTTCCCGTCGCAGGGCTTCCCGGTGTATAGCGCTGCCATGAGCCAGAACCCGCCCGATCTCCGCCCCGACCTTGCGCCCAAAGCGCAGATGACTGATGCGCCGCGCCCCGGCCAGCCGACCATTGGCATGGTCAGCCTTGGTTGCCCCAAGGCGCTGGTGGATAGTGAGCGCATTCTCACCCGCCTGCGGGCCGAGGGCTATGCGATTTCGCCGTCTTACCAAGGGGCCGAGGCGGTGATTGTGAACACCTGTGGTTTCCTGGACAGCGCCAAGGCCGAAAGCCTTGAAGCGATTGGCGAGGCGTTGGCGGAAAACGGCAAGGTGATTGTGACCGGTTGCTTGGGTGCGGAGCCCGCGTTTATTACAGGCGTGCATCCCAAGGTTTTGGCGGTGACCGGGCCCGAGCAATATGAACAGGTGCTGGATGCCGTGCATGGCGCGGTGCCGCCCAAGCCCGACCCGTTTGTCGATCTGCTGCCGCCCACCGGGGTCAAGCTGACGCCGCGCCATTTCAGCTATTTGAAAATTTCCGAGGGCTGCAACCACGCGTGCAAATTCTGCATCATCCCCGATATGCGCGGCAAGCTGGTGAGCCGCCCCGCCCATGCGGTGCTGCGCGAGGCGGAAAAGCTGGTTGAGGCCGGCGTGCGGGAATTGTTGGTGATCAGCCAAGACACTTCGGCCTATGGGCTGGATCGCAAGCATGAGACAAGCCCCTGGAAAAACGGCGAGGTGCGCGCGCATATCACCGACCTGACCCGCGAACTGGGGCGGATCGCACAGCCTTCGGGGGCTTGGGTGCGGCTGCAATATGTCTACCCCTATCCGCATGTGCGCGAGATGATCCCGCTGATGGCGGAGGGGCTGGTGCTGCCCTATCTGGATATTCCGTTCCAACACGCGCACCCAGATACACTCAAACGCATGGCGCGGCCTGCGGCCTCGGCGAAAACGCTTGATGAAATTGCGGCGTGGCGGCGCGATTGCCCGGAGATCGTGCTGCGCTCGACCTTTATCGTTGGCTATCCCGGCGAGACCGAGGCAGAGTTTCAGTATCTGCTTGATTGGATGGATGAGGCGCAGCTCGACCGGGTGGGCTGCTTTCAATATGAAAATGTCGCGGGGGCGCGCTCCAACGACCTGCCCGACCATGTGCCCGCCGCAGTGAAGCAAGACCGCTGGGAACGGTTCATGGAAAAAGCGCAAGCGATCTCCGAGGCGAAATTGCAGGCCAAAGTGGGCAGCCTGCAACAGGTTTTGGTCGATGCCGTGGATGACGAAGGGGCCACCTGCCGCACCCGCGCCGATGCGCCCGAAATCGATGGCAACCTGTTCATCGACGAAGATTTCGAGGGGCTCACCCCCGGCGATATGGTCACGGTCGAGGTGGAAGAAGCCTCCGATTACGACCTGTGGGGGCGCCGCGTCTAAGCCTTAGCGGCGTGGTCTGCGCGGGGCGTGCCAAAATGCCCCGTCTGGGCTGACGTGCAATTTTCTTGCTTTTTGTGGGTTCTGGTCGCATACCGGGGAAGCGCAACGCGCCTATTCGACGACCTGCTTCCTTTCGGCTTCAGTTCTCGATCGTGACGTGACTGAGCCGGGCCGCCGCAATTTCGCGGGCGGCATATAAAAGGAGAAAACGGATGGCCAACGGCACCGTGAAATGGTTCAACCAGACCAAAGGCTTCGGCTTCATCGCCCCGGAAAGCGGCGGCAAGGATGTGTTCGTGCATATCTCGGCGGTGGAACGCGCCGGTCTGCGCGGCCTCAATGATGGCCAAGCGATCACCTTCGATCTCGAAAAAGGCCGTGATGGCCGCGAATCGGCGATCAACCTCGCGATCGCCTAAGCTGCAAAGCTTCGTTGATTTGGAAAGCGGCTCCGACGGGGCCGCTTTTGCTTTTGGGGCTGTGAAAACGCCCGCACGCCCGGCTTGGGGTGCGATCTGTCAGGGCGATATGAAAAAGGGCCGTGGTGTGACCCCGGCCCGGATATTTTGCAGCTTGCGCGCGCGGCTCAGGTTTTGCGCAGACGGATCACCACATCGACGCGGCTGACCTCGGTCCCTTCGGGGGCTTTGGGCACGCGCACCAGTTCCAGTTCTTCCACCGGCGCATCCGAAATCCGGTTTTCCTCTTCCCAGAAGAAATGCGGATGGTCGTCCATGCGTGTGTCGAAATAGCTACGCCCGGCATCGACGGTGATTTCATGCATGATCCCGGCTTCACAAAACGCGCGCAGCGTGTTGTAGACCGTGGCCAGAGAAACTTTCTCGCCCGCTTCCAGCGCAGAGGCATAAAGCCCCTCGGCGGTGACGTGACGGTTCATCCCGTCACCGATCAGCAGCGAGGCCAACGACATGCGTTGCCGGGTCGGGCGCAACCCCCCGGCGGCGAGCCAGCGCAGGCCCCGTTCTTGTGCAATCGTTTTCATGACGAATACCCCAGCCGTTCCTGTAACTGATATAAGAACAAGTTGAACAGAAAAACAACGGGATTCTGACGCACCTGCCCTTGCCGGGCGGGCCTTGCGCCTTTGGCCGGGGGGGTGCTAGAGGGTGTGACAAACCAAAGAGGGGGAAGCCGATGTCAGCCTATCCGACGAGCTTCGGCAAGGAAGATCTGCTCAAATGTGCACGTGGAGAGCTGTTCGGGCCGGGCAATGCCCAGCTTCCGGCGCCGCCGATGCTGATGATGGACCGCATCACCGATATTTCGGGCGATGGCGGGCTGCACGGCAAGGGCCATGTTGTGGCCGAATTCGATATCACCCCCGATCTGTGGTTCTTTGATTGCCATTTCCCCGGCAACCCGATCATGCCGGGCTGCCTTGGGCTGGATGGTTTGTGGCAATTGACCGGTTTCAACCTTGGCTGGCGCGGCTGGCAAGGGCGGGGCTATGCGCTGGGCGTGGGCGAAGTGAAGCTTACGGGCATGGTGCGGCCTGATCGCAAAATGCTGACCTACAAGGTCGACTTCACCAAAGCGGTGCAAACGCGGCGGCTGACCATGGGCGTGGCCGATGGTATCGTCGAGGCCGATGGTGAAGTGATCTATGTGGTCAAAGACATGAAGGTCGCGCTCTCCGAGAGCTGACCCCCAAAAGACAGGAGGCCCCCATGCGGCGTGTCGTTATCACCGGTCTGGGCATCGTCAGCCCCATTGGCAACAATGCCGAGGAAGTCACCGAAAGCCTGCGCACAGGCCGCTCGGGCATTGTTTTTGCGCCCGAATATGCCGAGCGCGGTTTCCGCAGCCAAGTGCATGGCGCGCCGCAAATCGTGCTTGAAGACCATATCGACAAGCGCAACCTGCGGTTCATGGGGCGCGGCGCGGCCTATAACTTCCTGTCGATGGAACAAGCGATCGCCGATTCGGGGCTGGAAGAAAGCGATGTGTCGAACCCGCGCACGGGTCTGATCATGGGCTCGGGTGGCCCGTCGACGTCGAACTTCTTCGAAGCGCACCAGATCGTTGTGCAAAAGGGCTCGCCCAAGCGGATGGGGCCGTTCATGGTCACCCGCTGCATGTCGTCCACGAACTCGGCTTGCTTGGCGACGCCCTTCAAGATCAAGGGTGTGAACTATTCGATCACCTCGGCCTGCTCCACCTCGGCGCATTGCATCGGCAACGGGGTCGAGCAAATCCAAATGGGCAAGCAAGACATCGTCTTTGCGGGCGGCGGCGAGGAACTTGATTGGACGCTGTCGTGCCTGTTCGACGCGATGGGCGCGATGTCGTCGAAATACAATGACACGCCCACCACGGCGAGCCGCGCCTTTGACGTGACGCGCGATGGTTTTGTGATCGCGGGCGGCGGCGGTGTGGTCGTTTTGGAAGAACTGGAACACGCCAAGGCGCGCGGCGCGAAAATCTATGCCGAGGTCACGGGCTACGGCGCCACCTCGGATGGCTATGACATGGTCGCCCCCTCGGGCGAGGGTGGCGAGCGGTCGATGGGGCTTGCCGTCTCGACCCTGCCCGAAGGCCGCAAGATCACCTATATCAATGCGCATGGTACCTCGACGGTGGCGGGCGATGTGACCGAGGTGGAGGCCGTGCGTCGGCTTTTCGGCGAGGGCAATGTGCCGCTGATCTCGTCCACCAAATCCCTGACCGGCCACAGCCTTGGCGCGACCGGCGTGCATGAAACGATTTATTCCCTGCTGATGATGCAGGGCAAATTCATCACCGGCTCGGCCAATATCACCGAGCTGGACCCCGCGATCAAACCCGAGGAAATCTGCACCGAGACGCGTGAAAACGTGGAATTCGACTCGGTGCTGTCCAACAGCTTTGGGTTCGGCGGCACCAACGCCTCGCTGGTGATGAGCACCTATCGCGACTGATCTAGCAGGTTTGACATGGCGGATTTGATGAAGGGCAAGCGTGGGCTTGTCATGGGCGTGGCCAATGAGCGTTCGATCGCTTGGGGGATCGCCTCGGCGCTGGCCGCAGAAGGGGCAGAACTGGCCTTTTCTTATCAAGGTGAGGCGTTCGGCAAGCGCGTGGAACCGCTTGCCGCTTCGGTGGGCTCTTCGTTGCTTGTTGATGTCGATGTGAACGACGATGCCTCGCTTGATGCCGCCTTTGCCAAGCTGAAAGAGGAATGGGGCACGCTTGATTTCGTGGTCCATGCCATCGCCTATTCGGACAAGACCGAATTGGCGGGGCGCTTCATCAACACCTCGCGCGAGAACTTTAAAAACTCGCTGGCGATTTCGTGCTACAGCTTCATCGATGTGGCGCGCCGCGCCTCGGAACTGATGCCCGAGGGCGGGTCGTTGATCACGCTGACCTATGGTGGGTCGAACCGGGTGACGCCGTTTTATAACGTGATGGGCGTGGCGAAGGCGGCGCTTGAAAGCGCGGTGCGCTATCTGGCCAATGATCTTGGGCCCCAAGGCATCCGGGTCAATGCGATCTCGCCCGGCCCGATGAAAACCTTGGCGGGCGCGGCCATCGGCGGTGCGCGCAAGACCTTCCGCCACACCGAGGCGAACAGCCCGATGCGCACCAATGCGACGCTTGAAAGCATCGGCGGCACGGCGGCCTATCTGTGCTCGGATTACGGGGCTTGCACCACGGGCGAAGTGCTAATGGTCGATTGCGGCTATCACGTGCTGGGCATGCCGCAACCGGAAAATATCTAAGCGAAACGGGCGCCTGCGGGCGCCCTTTTTAATCGGCGTCTTGGTCCAAATCGCGCAGCGCCCGGCGCAGCTTTGGCGTTTGCTTTTGAAAGCCCTCGGCATCGCCGAAATCGCAGAAGTTGCCGTAATAGGGATGCACGCCCTTGACCCGTTGGGCATGTTTGATCGGGCACCAATATTGCTCGGTCCGCGCGGCGACCTCGCGGACATAGGAAATGACCCCATTGCCATAGCCGCAATACATGCAGTTCACCTTTTGGACCGCATTCAGATAGGCAAGGTTCTGACGGTCAATCACCACATGTTCGGCGCGTTTGACCTTGGGGATGCCATAGACCGGAAAACACACCGCCTGATACAGCGTCACGAACAGATCCAGCAGCACGAAGGGGATGAAGACCGCATAGATGAAGGGCGCTGTCAGCACCACCATCAGCCGGGTGCGGCGCAAGAATTGCCACCAGCGGACTTTGGCCAAGCGGTGGGCGTCGCGCACGCCTTCCTCAAATTCGATCCGGCCTTGGGTGAAGCGGTAGCGCCATTGTGTCCGGCTTTGCTCCCATGCTTCCTCAACCTGCGCCTCAATCTCGGCCAAGCGCGCTTGCAAATACTCCAGCCTGTGGTTGTCGCTCATGGTGTTCCCCGCCCCGGTCGTTATGATGGCGCGATAATGCGCGCTTCGGGGAGGGAAGACCATGCATTTGAACCGCTTTGTCGCGCCCGATGGGGCAAAACTCGCTTGGCGTGAGGGAGGGCAGGGGCCTGCGCTGATCATGCTGCCGGGGTTGACCCGGACGGGGCGCGATTTCGACTATCTGATGCCGCATCTGCCCGAAGGCTGGCGGGTGATCCGGCCCGATTATCGTGGGCGTGGCGGCAGCGATTGGACCGGGGCGGCGAGCTATACCGTGGTGCAGGAAGCCGCCGATCTGGTGGCGCTTATGGATCATTTGGGCGTGGAAAAGGCGGCTGTGCTGGGCACCTCGCGCGGGGGGATGATCGCCATGTATATGGCGGCGGTGCCCGCGATGCGCGCGCGGCTGAGCGGGATCTGTTTCAATGATATCGGGCCGGTGATTGCCCGTATGGGGTTGGAGCGGATTTTCGACTATGTGGGCCGCAACCCGGTGGCGCGCAGCTATGACGAACTGGCCGATGCGTTGCCGCGCCTGATGAAGGGGTTTGCGAATGTGCCCGCAAGCCGTTGGGCCGAGGAGGTGCGCCGCCATTACGATCAAACTCCGCAGGGGCTGCGCATCAATTATGACCCGGCGCTGCGCGACGCGTTTCTGGCGGCTTTTAACGGCGGCGATCTGCCCGAGGCCTGGCCGCTTTTTGAGGCGTGCGCCGGTCTGCCCTTGGCGCTGATCCGGGGGGCGAATTCGGACCTGCTTAGCCTGCAGACCGCCGCGGAAATGCGCCGCCGCTGCCCCGATATGCTGTTTGCCGAAGTGCCCGATCGCGCGCATATCCCGTTTTTGGACGAGCCCGAGGCGGTGGCGGTGATCCGCGCGTGGCTGGCGCAGGTCGCGGGTTAGCGGCCCTTAGGCATCCTCCAGCAAGGGTGTGGGGTCTACCCCCACCCCCGCCAGCAAACGCCGGGCGGTGAATTTATCGGTCACCAGCACGTCAATTACCCCGGTGCGTAGTGCCCCGGCAATCGCCTCGACCTTGCCCGGTCCCCCCGCCAGCGCCAGCACCCGGTCCACCTTGGCCAGATCCTCCAGCCGCATGCCGATCACCCGTTCATCCAGCGGGGTGACGACCGGCGCGCCTGCGGCATTGAAAAACCGCAGCCCCATATCACCCACGGCGCCGGCCTCGACCTCTTCTTGAAGCTCGTGCGAGGAAAACACATTGCCCGAGCGCACCAGCATCCGCGATGGCTCGATACTGCCGATGCCAATCACCGCAAGCGAAATCGCATGGAACAGATCCATCGTCGCGCGCACGTAAGGGTCGGACACCATCGCAAGTTTGGCTTCGCGTGATTGCGCAACGCCCGGCGCGGCCAGAAGGCGCGGCTCCGCCCCGGTCAACTTGGCCAGCCGCGTCGTCAACTGACTGGCCTGCGTCTGCACGCTGGGATCGCCCATGCCGCCCAGCGTCTGGACGACATAGCGCGCCTTGGCCGCTTTCATCGGATGGATGTTGTCGACCATTTTTAGGATCGTTTCCGACCAGCTTGAAACGCCGATCACCTCGCCCGCCTGCAAGGTTGCTTCGACGAAATGGGCCGCCGCCTCGCCGATGCGGGCCATGATCGCCCCGTCGCGTTCTTCGGAGCATTCCACGACAATCGCCTCGGGCAGGGCGAAGTGGATGCGCAGCGCCTCTTCCAACGCGGCATAGGTGCCCGGCGGGGCCACGACCGAGGTGCGCACGATTTCCTCTTCGACCGCTCGTTTGAGCATGCGTGAAACCGTCGCCTGCGACATGCGCAGGTGCTTGGCGATATCGGCCTGGCGTTGCTTTTCGATGTGATACATCTGGGCAACCCGGGCGATCATCCTAAGCTCGTTGGTCCGAGACAAGGCCTGCTCCGTTCTCCGGCATGTCCGGTGAATATTTATCCGTCAGGGGCGCCATGTCGAGCGCCCGATCGCGGCCCCCCATGTTTCCAACCCGGCGGCGCGGGTCTTTGGGGCCATTTGGGGGGCGAGCGCCGCATCATGCGGTTCCAGCGCGGCGACGGTGGCCAGATCGGGCCAAAGACCCACGGCAAGGCCCGCCAGATAGGCCGCCCCGCGGGCCGAGGCATCGGGGCTTTCTGAGGTGGTCACCGGGTGATCGATGATATCGGCCACCATCTGCATCAGCTTGTGGTTGCGGCTCGGCCCACCATCAACAAACAGCCGTCCAATATCTTGCCCCGCATTGGCGCGGACGATTTCGAACACGTCATTGACTTGATAGGCGATGCTTTCAACCGCCGCGCGTGCCACATGTGCCCGGCTCGCACCAAAGGTCAGCCCGGAAATCAGCCCGCGCGCCTCGCTGTCCCAATGCGGCGACCCGAGCCCCACATGCGCGGGCACAAGCGACACGCCGAGGGTGGTTTCGACCGTTTCAGCCAAGGCGATCAGCTCATCGACCGACGACAGGCCCAAAAGATCCGCCGTCCACGGCAGGATCGAGGCCGAAACCAAGATATTGCCCTCGAACGCATAGGTGATCTGGCCTGCGTATTTCCACGCGATGGTGGTGGTCAGGCCCTTGGGCGGCACCACGAAATCGGGCACCGTGGTCATGACAGACGAGCCGGTGCCAAAGGTCACCTTGCCATCGCCCGCCGTATGCGCGCCATGGCCGAACAAGGCGGCATGGCTGTCGCCGATGGCGGCTGCCACCGGCAAAGCGTCTGGTAGGCCCGCCACATCCTTGGTGGTGCCAAAAAGGCAGGCGCTCTCATAGACATTAGGCAGCATTTCGATATCGACCCCGAAAAGCGCGCAAAGATCGGCATCCCAGCGCCCTTCGGCAATATTGAACAACTGCGTGCGCGCCGCGTTCGAGGCATCGGTCGCATGCACTGCACCGCCGGTGAATTTCCAGATCAACCAGCTGTCGACGGTGCCGATGCAGATTTCGTCGGGCGCGCGCCCCTTGGCGTGATGTTCCAAAAGCCAGCCAACTTTGGTGGCGGGAAACAGCGGGTCGAGTGGCAGCCCGGTCCGCGCGATTACCTGGTCTTCTTGGCCTGCGGCCTTAAGCGCTTCGCATGCGGCGGCAGAGCGGCGGCATTGCCAAGTGACGACGGGGCCAAGCGGGGCCCCGGTCGCCCGGTCCCAGATCAGGATCGATTCCCGCTGGTTTGAAATGCCAATCGCGGCGATCTCGCACTCTGGCGCTTTTGCAAGGCAGGCCCCGATTGCGCCGACCGTCGCGTGCCAGATTTTTTCGGCGTCCTGTTCCACCCAGCCCGGTTGCGGGTGGCGGATTGGCACCGGTTCGGAGCCCGTGGCCAGAACCGCCCCGGTTTCGGAAAATAGAGCGGCCTTGGAATTGGTGGTGCCTTCGTCGATGGCAAGGATCGTGCGTGCGGTCATGGTGGGACCTCAGGATTTGCGAGAAACAAGGGGCGCAACGCTTGCGGCGATGCCCTTGGGCGACGTGGGGTGATGGTCGAGCGGGAAATTCGGCGCGCGGGTGTTTCGGGTCGCGGCAGTGATCGTGTCCCAGTTCGACCCTTCCTGCATCGCGCCGCAGATATGCCCGGCGCCAACCTCGCAAACGGCGCGCAGATCGCGGCACGCAATTGCATTGGCCTGCTTGCGAAGGTCGTCCGGATAAAGAGCGGGTGAGTGAAGGGTCATAACGCCTCTCTGAATATATATTCGACCAAATGTAAGCATCCCTCGCATCATTCTGTCAAGATTGGCGCGGGACTGGTTCAGATGACATAACAATAGGCTTCGATTTTAAAGGCGTTTTAACGGCCCTTGGCCCAGCTATCAGACTGCCGCGTAGATGATTTGCATGTATTTTTTTAAGTGAATAAATATGCCAATAAGCATGCGTCGCCAAGAATGCGGCGACAACGTCAGAGAAGCGGCGTTTTCTTGCGCCATTTTCGTTGGGCGGAGCACCCGGGCCGTTGGTCGTTTTGTTTCAGGGGCAGTTCTCGAGGGGGCTTCGGGCGGAGGCAAGCGGGCTCGCCCCCGGCGGCAGAGCCTGCTAAGCAAAGGGGCCCGCCCCGGGGCTGCCGGGGTCGTTTTGCAAACGCCTCTCGATGTCTGAAAACCCGACAGACAACAGTGCTTGGTTCGCCGAAAGGCGCGCCCGGATTGAGGCGATCGTCGCGCGCCATTTCTCGCTAGCGGGGAGCTTGCGGTTGCATCGTGCCGCTTTGGGGGCAGATATCTTGCGCGCCCCGATCAATATCGCACTGGCCCCGGTGCTGGTGACGGTGCGTCTGCTGGCCGGTCTTTGCGCGCTGATCCGCTTGCCGCGGGCGGCGTCATGGTTGGCCGCGCGGCCTATTTTGTTGCGCAGCGCCGTTTCGGCCCGGGTCGAGACGATCTTGCTGCACGAATTGTTCGAGGTGCCCCTGCGAACCAATGGCCCGCAGGACCGGGGCACGCGTGTTGCGGCCTTGTGCGGGGGCGGGCCACTGGGGCAGGCGCTCGCCGCAAGGGGGGAGGCGGCGCCGGATTTGGCGCGGCAGATCCTGCGTGACATCGGGGAATATACCTCGACCCGCGCCGCTATGGCCGAAGTGACGACGGCGCTTTTCACCCTGATCGCAGGCGGATTGGTGTTTCAGGCGCTGACGCCGGGCATGATTTCCATGGCGCCGGGTGTGGCGGCGGCGGTGTCGCAAAACACGGCGGTGGCCAATTTCCCCTTGGGCGCGACGCTGGGCGGTGTGTGGTATGGCGTGTTTCCGGTCGCTGTGCCGCCGTGGCTGGTGGCGCTGACGGTGCTGGGGCTTGTGTGTCTGGGGGCGGTGGTGGCGACGTTCGCGGGCGTGCTGGCCGATCCGGTGCAGGCGCGGCTTGGCATCCATCGGCGGCGTCTCAACCGATTGGTCGATGCGGTCGAGGGGCTGGTCAGCGCCGCGCCCGGGCGCGGCTTCGTCGCGCGCGAGCATTATATCGTGCGCGTCTTCGATCTGTGGGATGCGGTGATCTCGGCCCTGCGGATACTGCGGGGGTAAAGGCGGGGCGATTGGGCAAAGCCCGCGAAACCTTGGGGTGACCCTGGCGTTGTCGCCGCGATCTGGGCGATGGCGCGGCGATCCGGCGGGCATCTGCGGGTTCTTGCCCAACGATCCTGCCGTCTCAGCTGACCTCGATCCACGCGGTCATGCCGGCCGCTGCATGGGCCAACATATGGCAATGCAGCAGCCATTTGCCGGGGTTGTCTGCGGTGAAAGCGATCTCGTGACGTGCACCGGCCTCGGTCAGAAGTGTGTCACGCATCGGGCCAAGCCGTTCCCCTTCGAGCACTTCGCGGAAATGCATCCCGTGCAGGTGCATCGCATGCGGAAAGGCCGTGTCATTGACCATTCGTAGCCGCACCGGTTCTCCCAAGGACAGCCGCGCGAAGGGGGGATCCACCGGGCCGGCCTGACCGCCAAGGGTCCAGAACTTGCCGCTTTGCATCAAGCTGCGCATCTGGCTCATCGGCATTCCCCCCATTGCGCCGCCCTCGATCTTCATCTCAAGTGGGCGGGCTTGCGCCAAGTCGGGCAGCTCCATACGGGGGTTCGGGGGTAAGGCTGCGGGCACGGCACGGCGGGCTCGGCTTGCCGCCCCGGTAATCTGGACCCCGACCTGCCGATACCACTGCGCATCATTGCCCAACCGGTCGATTGCGGCTTCGTCCCCGGCTGCTGTGACATCAACGATCAGGTCGATACGTTGAGCGGGCGCAAGCACGATGTTCTGCGCAATGGGCTCCGGCGTGGGCTGTGGCATCCCATCCAGCGCCACCTGCCAGCCCGAAAGCCCTGCCAGGCGCAGCACGAAAGTCCGCGCATTGGCGGCATTGATCAGGCGCAGCCGCAAGCGTTCGTGGCGCTTTGCGGTTAGGCTCAGGTTATAGCGGCCATTCGTCCCGATCAGATTGCCAAAACGCCCGCCATGGCTGAGATCCATCGGATGGCTGAAATCGGGCGCGATTTGCGCGGTTTCCGGATCAAGCCGCCAATCGTCAAGCATCAACACCTCGTCGCGGTCAACATCCGGCGCGTCACGTTCTTCGACGATCAGCGCGCCAGACAGGCCGCGCGCGACCTGCTCCATCGAATGGGTATGCGCATGATACCAATAGGTGCCTGCATCGGGGACGAGGAAATCGTAATCGAAGCTGGCGCCGGGGGCCACGGCCTCTTGCGTCAGCCCGGCCACGCCATCCATCGCATTCGCGATGCGGATCCCGTGCCAATGAACCGAAGTTGGCACGTCAAGTTTATTGACGAAGCGCCGGCGCAGACGTGTGCTTTGCGCAAGGCGTAGCTGCGGCCCCGGAAGCTGTCCGTCATAGGACCAAACCTCGGTTTGGGGATATCCCTTTGGGGCGATTTGGGCCAGCACGCGCTGCGCGGTAAGCGGGATCGGCGCAGAATCGGCAAATCCCGCGCGGGCGGAAAGCGCGGTCGCCCCCAGCCCGGCCAAAACGGCGCGGCGTGTCGGGTGAAAGCTTGGCATGTCACTCGATCCCGTTGGCGCGCTGCAGTTCGCGGACATAAGTCACGATATTGCCCACATCGGCGCGCGTCAGGCCCGCTTGCGGCGGCATATTGCCAAAGGGCCAGTGGTGGGCCCGCACGCCCTGCGCCACGGCGAGGAAGAAGGCCGCATCCGCATGGTGATTTGGTTCATAAATCCGGTGCACCAGAGGCGGGCCCATCCCCGCGCGGCCGCTGCCACTGGGGCCATGACAGGCGGCACAGACCGCATTGAAGGCGCGCTGGCCCATCTGGGCTTGCGGGGAAAGTGTCTCGGGCAATTGCACTTCGACGATTGGGTCGCCCAGCGCAAGTTCGGACAGCGGACGCGGATTGGCCTGCGCGCTAAGGAACGACGATTGCAGAAGGAGTGCGGCGGCAAGCGCGAGGGCCGTGCCCCCGCCCGCAAAAAGAAGCGTGTGTTTCATAGAAGACTCGTGCGTTGACGGCGTCTGTATGCCGTCGTGTTTGAAACAGCCCCAAGGCAAGGGGCGCGATGCAAGAGTCTTACAGGCGGGGTGGACGGGGGTCTGGGGCCCAAGCGCTTTGTGCGTTAGCCTGTGGCACGGCGTGAGGTCGTTGGCTCAGACGTGACCCCGCGCTGGGCAGCGCAAAGGCCGCCGCATGCGCAACGGGGGCGGCGCAACCCGCACAGCTCGCGCACAAACCGTTTTGCGCGCAGTCTTGCCCCGCTTGTCCGTGCTCTGCCTCGGGGCAGTCGGCGCAATCGGATGCAGTGCGCAGCGCCATTTCCGTTTCCGCATGTGGCATTGCCGCATGGGGCATTGCCGCCGCAGGCTGCGGGGCAAGAACCATGACAAAGCCCAGGGTCAGGCCTAAGGTCAAGCACAGGAACAAGGCAAGGCGGCGCAAGGTCATCTCGTGTCCAAAGGCGGTCGCAGGGGCAACCGCCATATGTTGATCGCATGGACGACGCGCGAAGACCATTGTTTTTAACACTGGCCTGCGCGCCGGGGTGGTTAGGCCGGGGCAAAACCCGCATCGGTCAGGGCGGCGGCCAAGGCTGCGCGCTGCGCGGAGCTGGTCACCTCTACCTTGCGGCTGGGCGGATCGGCTTGCACCACGGCACTCGGGTCAACCGATTGAATCGCTTTGGTCACGCCACGGGCGCAACCATCACAGGTCATGGTTTCGATGTGGAACTGCATGATGGCTCCTTTCTGGGTGCGGATCATGCAGCTTGAGATAGGGCTTCCTACCGTTGGAAGGTCAAGTCCCTGTTGCGCCGGTCACGAAATCGTGGGCCTCTTGACCTTCCCATGATGGGAAGCCCTAACCTGTCAAACAGACGGAACCGACACAGGAGGCCGCGATGAAAGATACTGCCACCAGATCCGATACGGCGATGACGTTGAGCTTCGAGATCGAGGGGATGACCTGCGCTTCTTGCGTCGGGCGCGTGGAGCGCGCCTTGCAGGCGGCGCCGGGGGTGCAATCGGCGACAGTCAATCTTGCGACCGAAAAGGCCGAGGTGGTCGGCGCGGCGTTGGATCGGGCAGCCTTGGTCGGCACCATCGAACGGCTGGGCTATGATGTTCGGCCCCATGACGTCGCGCTTGAGGTCGAGGGAATGAGCTGTGCTTCTTGTGTCGGGCGGGTGGAGCGTGCACTGGCGGCGGTGCCCGGCGTAACGGCGGCAAATGTCAATCTGGCGACCGAACGCGCGCAGATCACCGGCACGGCGGCACCCGAGGCGCTGATTGCCGCCGTGGATCAGCTTGGCTATCCGGCGCGTCTGGCCGCAGCCTCGGAGGGCACGGCGGAAACCGCCAGCGCGCGCCGCGAAGAAGAGGCCGGACAATTGCGCCGCGACCTGCTGGTGGCGGCCGCGCTGACTTTGCCGGTCTTCTTGATCGAAATGGGCGGGCATCTTTTTGCCCCGGTCCATGCGGTGGTGATGCAGACGCTTGGCCAGCAAGGCAGTTGGCTTTTGCAAGCCGCGTTAAGCACCGCCGTCATGGCCGGACCCGGGGCGCAATTCTACCGTAAGGGGGTGCCCGCGCTGTTCAAGGCCGCGCCCGATATGAACAGCCTTGTGGCGGTGGGCACGCTTGCGGCTTGGGGCTATTCGCTGGTGGCGACCTTTGCGCCGGGGCTTTTGCCCGCGGGCACGGTGAATGTTTATTATGAAGCTGCGGCGGTGATCGTGACGCTGATCCTGTTTGGGCGCTGGATGGAGGCGCGCGCCAAGGGCCGCACCTCGCAGGCCATCGCGCGGCTGGTGGGGCTGCAACCGCGCACCGCGCGCGTGGTGCGCGCTGCGGGCGTGCAAGAGATTGCCGTGGCCGATCTGAAGGCGGGGGATCTGATCGATTTGCGCCCGGGCGAGCGGGTGCCCACCGACGGCGCGGTGACCGAGGGCACAAGCTGGATCGATGAAAGCATGCTGACGGGCGAACCTGTGCCCGTCGAAAAAGGCCCCGGCGATCAGGTCACGGGCGGCACAGTGAACCAGACCGGCGCGCTGCGGCTGCGCGCGACCGCCGTGGGCCAAGAGACGATGCTGGCCCAGATCATCCGCATGGTCGAAGAGGCCCAAGGCGGCAAGCTGCCGATCCAAGGGCTGGTGGATCGGGTCACGCTTTGGTTCGTGCCGACGGTGATGGCGCTTGCGGCGCTCACCTTTGCGGTCTGGCTGATCTTTGGGCCAAGCCCGGCGCTTAGCTTTGCCTTGGTCAATGCGGTGGCGGTGCTGATCATCGCCTGTCCCTGCGCGATGGGTCTGGCCACGCCTACCTCTATCATGGTGGGCACCGGGCGCGGTGCCGAGATGGGCATTCTGTTTCGGCGGGGGGCTGCGCTTCAGGCATTGCAGGATGTGCGTGTGGTGGCCTTTGACAAGACCGGCACCCTAACCGAGGGCAAGCCGCGCCTGACCGATCTGGAGCTTGCGCCCGGCGAAACCCGCGCCGAGGTGCTGGCCGCCATCGCCGCGCTGGAGGCGAAATCGGAACATCCGATTGCGCGCGCCGTGGTGGCGGCCGCCGAAGAGGAGGGGCTGTCCCTGCCGCAGATCGACGGGTTCGAAAGCCACACCGGACAGGGCGTTTGCGCGCATCTGAACGGAACACGGCTTGCCATCGGCTCGGCGCGGTTCATGGCCACGCTGGGGCTTGATCCCGGGGCGTTGGCCGAAACAGCCACACAATTTGCCGAAGATGGCAAGACCCCGCTGTTTGCGGCGCGCGGTGCGCAGGTGGTGGCGGTGCTGGCTGTGGCCGACCCGGTGCGCGACAGCGCACCGCAAGCGATTGCCGCGCTGCATGAGCTGGGGCTGAAAGTGGCGATGATCACCGGCGACACCACCCGCACCGCGCAGGCGGTGGCGCGCCAGCTTGGCATTGACGAGGTGGTGGCCGAAGTGCTGCCAGAGGGCAAGGTGCAGGCGCTTGACCGGCTGAAACGCATCGGCTCGCTTGCCTTCGTGGGCGATGGTATCAATGATGCCCCGGCGCTGGCCTCTGCCGATGTGGGTATTGCCGTGGGCAGTGGCACCGATATCGCGATTGAGGCGGCCGATGTGGTCTTGATGTCGCCGCGTTTGGGCGCGGTGCCCGAGGCGATTGCGCTGTCCCGTGCCGTGCTGCGCAATATCCGCCAGAACCTGTTTTGGGCCTTTGCTTATAACACCGCGCTGATCCCGCTGGCGGCCGGGGCGCTTTGGCCCGCGTTCGGGCTGCTGCTTTCGCCCATCTTCGCGGCTGGGGCGATGGCGCTTTCGTCTGTGTTTGTGTTGGGCAATGCGCTGCGGCTGAAACGCTTTGCGTCCGCCCAAGGAGGTCAGGCATGAATATCGGGCAGGCGGCCAAGGCCTCGGGCGTTTCGGCCAAGATGATCCGGTATTATGAATCGATCGGGCTGATCCCCGAAGCGGCGCGGACCGACGCGGGTTATCGCAGCTATGGCGCGCGCGAGGTGCAGATCTTGCGTTTCGTGCGCCGCGCACGCGATCTTGGCTTTCCGGTGCCGGTGATCGAGGAATTGCTCGCCCTTTGGGGGGACCGGGACCGGCACAGCGCCGATGTGAAACGGCTCGCGCTCGATCATGTCGAAAGCCTAGAGCGCAAGATCGCCGAGATGCAGGCGATGGCAGACACCTTGCGCCATCTGGCCGAAGCTTGCTGCGGCGACGCCCGGCCTGATTGCCCAATCCTTGAAGACCTGGGCGGCCCGACTGCCCCCTGACGCGCTCGGCAAGGAACCGGTGCAAGGGGCTGGCTGTTGGGTCCGTAAGAGCAGACAGGAAGGCCCGTTATGATTGAACAGCTCCATCTCCTTTCCCTCTTGTCTTTGGGCGCAGGGGTGGGCTGTGCCTTGTGGATTGCGCGCGATATCCGGCACCGGCCCCAGCCCATGTGGATCATGGCGCTTGTCTGGCCGCTTTGTGCGCTGTTTGGCAGCGCGATCATTCTGGCAGGCTATATGACTTTTGGGCGCGCCCCAGCCGGGGGACAAGGGGGCCATGCCCATCATCATGTCAGCGGACCGCGCCCGCCCTTTGCAATTTCCGTTGCCAAGGGCACTTTGCATTGCGGAAGCGGCTGCACCTTAGGTGACATCTTGGCCGAAACGCTGGCCTTTTTTGTGCCGGGGGTGGCCGTGGCTTTTGGTTGGCCGTGGCTATTTTCGGAAAAGATCTTCGCCATCTGGGGGCTTGATTTCGTGCTGGCCTTTGGGCTCGGCATCGCCTTTCAGTATTTCGCGATCCAGCCGATGCGCAAGCTCGGCCTGCGCGCGGGCTTGATTGCGGCGCTTAAAGCCGATGCCGCCTCGCTCGCGGCGTGGCAGGTGGGGATGTATGGCTTTATGGGGTTTGCACATTTCTGGCTGTTTCCGCAGGTGCTGGGCCAGACACTCGCCATGGCGAGCGCAGAGTTCTGGTTCATGATGCAAATCGCCATGATATGTGGCTTCGTGACCGCCTATCCGGTCAATTGGTGGCTGATCCGCGTCGGGATCAAGGAGCGGATGTAAGCTAGACGCAGAACACTGATCACCGAGATGGGCCGCATCTTAAGCCCGCCCAATGCACGCCGGGCAATCTGTGCGCCCAGAGGACCAAGGCGCATCGCACCACGCCAAATGACAGGTGCTACAGGGCGTATCGGTCTGTGAAACGATGACGGTCTTATAGGACGGCGCTGCCTTGGTTTCATACGCATGGTGCATGTCTGTGTCCTTTTCAAAAGTCTCTCGAACGTTGCTGATATCCTTTTGTGCCAGGCTGGAATGACCGCAACCTGACGCCCCCAGACTGTTTGCGTCAGCCTGATGTCAGGTCCGGCATCTGGTACCGCCCCGCGCGCGTGGCTGCGGCTATCTGGGTCGTTCCTATCCTACAGGTGGCGAAGCGGCGCAAACGCCTTACCTGAAGTGTTCAACGGAACCCGGAAAGGACAAGACCATGAACGCACGTCTCGCCCTCTCGCTTTTGGCCGGTGCGGTGCTTTTGCCTCTCAACGCTTCGGCGCAGGATTTCAATGCTGCCGCCCCGAATGCCCCCAACCAGCGCCCCGCGTTTGCGGGGCAAACACGGGCCCCGATCATTGCGGACACCATTGCGCTGAAGCGCAACATCATCGCCACGGGGTTTGAACATCCTTGGGGAATGGATCAACTGCCCGATGGACGTTGGCTGGTCAGCGAACGGCCGGGGCGGATGCGGATCGTGACGGCAGAAGGGGCTGTTTCTCCGGCCATCCGGGGCTTGCCAGAGGTCGATGCGCGCGGTCAGGGGGGGCTGCTTGATGTGGTCGTGCGCGATGATTTCAGCGCAACGCGCCGGGTTTGGTGGAGCTATGCCGAGCCGCGCGGCGCGGGCCGCAATGCCACCGCCGTGGCGACCGGCGTGCTTTCGCCAGACGGCACCACAATGCGCGAGGTTGAGGTCATCTTTCGTCAGCAGCCCGCTTGGGCCTCGACCCGGCACTTTGGGTCGCGTCTGGTCTTTGATGACAAAGGCGCGCTTTTTGTCACGACTGGGGAGCGTTCTTTGCCCGAACCGCGCCAACTGGCGCAGGATGTCACAACGCATCTTGGTAAGGTTCTCCGCATCGACCCGATGGGCGGGCCGGCGGCGGGTAATCCAAAGATTGCAGGCGGCTTGCCGGAAATCTGGTCTTATGGTCACCGCAATATCCAAGCTGCGGCGCTTGGGCCAGAGGGGGCGCTTTGGACCGTGGAACATGGGCCGCGTGGTGGGGATGAATTGAACCGCCCCGAACCGGGCAAGAATTACGGCTGGCCAATCATCACCTATGGGGAGGATTACAGCGGGCGTGCCATAGGCCAAGGGTTGACCGCGCACAAGGGCATGGAACAGCCGATCTATTACTGGGACCCGGTGATCGCGCCCTCTGGCATGGCGTTTTACGAGGGTGACATGTTCGAGACCTGGCAGGGGAGCGCGCTGATCGGTGGCCTTGCGGGCCAAGCGCTTGTTCGGCTGACCCTTGCCGATGGTCGTGTCACCGGGGAAGCACGGTATTTACAGGGCAAAGGACGCATTCGCGATGTCGATGTGGCGGCGGATGGCGCGGTCATGATCCTGACCGATGCCAATAACGGCGCCTTGGTGCGCCTGACACCGCACAGATGATGGTTCGTTCCAACGGGCAGAGAGCGAGACGGGGCCTATGCCCGGCGCCGCCAGCCCTGTCACGCCCCTCCCCTCGGCTACGGGCTTAGCCCCGCGCGCGTTGCGGCTCGGCCGTGTGCCAAGGCGGTCTGATGGTGGGGGCGCCAAAGTAATAGCCTTGCATGCAGTCCACCCCGGCTTGTGTCAGCCAAGCTGCATCCTCGGCGGCTTCCACCTCTTCTGCTACGGCGAACATCTCGAAATGCCGCGCAATCGACAAAAGCGCTTGGGTGAGGATTTGGCTGTCGGGATTGTGCGCAATACCCGCGATGAACTGGCCGGAGATCTTCAAAATGTCGAAATCGAACTCGCGCAGATAGCGAAACGAGGTATAGCCCGCGCCGAAATCGTCGAGCGCGAAGGAAATGCCCTTCAGCTGCATCTCATTCATGAAGGCCAAAACGAGCTCCGGCATCGTCATCGCCGAAGATTCGGTGATTTCAAGGATCAGTCGCTCGCCCGCGGTGTCGTCGCGGGCGAGGCCACGGGTAAGAACGCGCATCCATTCGGGCCAGCCGATCGAGCGCGCCGACATATTCACCGAAAGCCGCAGCTTCGGGTTTTCGGCCAGTGCCATCAGCCCCTTTTCCAGCGCCAGACAATCGAGCTTGCGCCCAAGATCGCTGGTTTCGACGGCGTGGATAAAGTCATTCGACGGCACCAAGCGCCCCGTTTCATCGATCACCCGGATCAAGCCTTCATAAAAGGCCGGGCGCTCGGGGTGGGCGGTTTGCACGATCGGCTGAAAGGCCAGCAACACGTCGCGCCGCTCAATCGCTTGGCGCACCATCGAAATGATTTCGCGGTCGCGGCTCGACACGGCGAAAGAGAGCGGGCTGGCCTCTGACAATTGGATCGGTTCGCGCGGCAACGCGGGGTATTTTGTCATCGGACGCTCCTGCACTCTTACTGCGTCACAATATGCGCGATCGGTCAATGACTCGTTAAACTCTTAAAATTCTAACAACTATGGTTAAAGGGTCTGGGCGTTTGCAGGGGCCCGCATTGCGCAAGGTCTGCACCACGCGTGCCGGCTTCCTGACTCGCTGCCCTTTGAGGCCGCATTCTTGGGATCGCTTTATTCCGGCTTTGCCGTCTTTTATCGACTCTGGAAATGCGCCCGCAGGCACGGTAATGACTGCGAGCGGCGCAGGATATGAGACGATCACCGTGCTGCGCGGGCGGTTGCGGGACTTGGCGAACGAGCGTCCGTTTGTCAGCACGGTCGCCGTTGATGTGGTCAACATGTTTGCCCTTCGGCAGGTCGCGTTGATTTCCGAGGATCCAAGCGATGTGGTGAGTCACTGAGTGGCACTCTGGGCGTTTCGCGCGGGGTGAGGCTCGTCAATGAAAGATCGCGCTCTAGGGCCCTTCTGAGAGGCACTGACGGGCATTGCTCAACGCCGAGGTGTAAAGTTTGGGGGCTAGGGGAATCCGAGTTCGGGGCGGGGGATATGCCGCCGCAAACCGCCTTGAGATTTTCAGTTTCCTTAGTGCCGCAGGTGCGGTGGCGCTGGGCGGGCGCGTGGCTGGATAAGAACAACCGAACAGTTGGCATTCTATCAAGCCTTTATTCAGTCGCATGGATGAGGTGAAACAGCGCGGTGTGGTCGGGTGTCCAAGAAGTCCTCGGGTTTTTCGTACTCACCGTAGCCGGTGGTGACGGCTTCCATTCTGTCTTCATGGTGTGAGATCGGGACGAGGTTCGGACCTGATCCATCCGGGTCCCAATCAAGTATTTTGCCCAAACCAGCGAACCGTTTGGCATATGCAGCGGCCTGCTCGGGTGTGTGGTTCTTTAATCGGTCCCGCAATTCCTCTGCGGTTTCTCCCGTAAGCTCCCTTATGGCCTCTGCCACCTTGCTTGGCAGTTTTCTGAGTTTGCGACGTAGCTTGGCCAGTACCTGATCGCGCACAAGCTCCCGCTGATCATCTTCATCAACCGACGCAAGCTCATCAAAAAGCTGCTCAAATGTTAGCTTGGGATTGCTGGCAACCGGTTTCATCTGCGTCAGGTCCTGCAAAGACGCGTAGAGATCCACGGCGTCAAAGATGCGAAAGACCTCCTTCCCGATATCGTCACACCGACGCGTAGCCCTCCCCAGCATCTGTTCATAGAGAATGCGGCTATTCACCCGCCGGATGAAAACGAGATTGGTGATCTTCGGAACGTCGATACCAGTGGTCAGCAGATCAACGGTAACGGCGATCTGCGGGAAGGCATCATTTCGGAACGACCGGATCAACGCCCCAACCTTGTCTACGCTGCCCGTAATCTTTCGGATGGCTGCGTCTTCGATTGCCCCATACTGCGCCGCAAATGCCTTCTTCAACTCATTCACCACAATATCCGCATGGGCGTCCGTGGCTGCAAACACCAGCGTTTTTCCGTCCAGACTAGGGTCGAAATGCTTTGCCAGCTCCTCTGCTACCACCTGATTGAACGGCTGCGTGATCACCTGTTTGTTGAAGGCTTCAACTTGAAAGTTCAGCTCGTCCGGGGTCGTGACATTGTCGATTTCTCCCGTCTGACTGTCGATGACTTCCACATCTTCTCCGGCCTCAAAAGTGATGCCGGCCTTGCTTGGCGCTGTCTGAAAACGAACTGGCGGTTCATGGTCGATCAACCACCCGTCGACGACGGCCTCTCGGTAGGTATAGGTATAAATTGGATCACCAAAAATCTGCGCGGTGTGCAGTGCTGGCGTGGCCGTTAGCCCGATCTTCACCGCATCGAAATACTCCAATACCCGACGATACTTCGAGACGTAGTCATCCTGACTTCGGAAGCTCAGTTCTGCATCCGACATTTCCCGGTCCAGCAAATAGCCACGGTGGCACTCGTCAATCACCATCAGGTCATATTGACCGATCGGCGGAATATCTGCGGGATCATTGTTGTAAAGAACGCGCTTCACCAACCCTTGAATAGTGCAAATGTGCACCCGTGTTTCCGGGTCCGGCTTGATGTCCTCAAGCCCTTTCATACCGAACAGCTGCCCGAAGGTCTTCGGTCCCTCATGCATGAAAACAAACTGAACGATCTCATCATGTCGCGCGCGAAAAGCAGAGAGCAGCAAGTCATTGAAAAATTTCAGATTTGGGAATCTCCACGGCTTGTCCGCGCGGTTTCAGAAGAACTTCGTGACATTGAAAACCGTGCGTTTCTCGACGCCGCAGATAGCTTGGCGCGGATCTACAGCAAGATGTCGATGGACGGTCGCAATATGTACGAGTTCGAAAAGCTACGAAAAAGGCTGTCTAATCAGTCTGACCTGCCCCCCGGAAGTTCCCTCAATCTGATGTAGAGTCTGCCCAACCTGAAGGAGCAGACGAATGCGAAAGAGCCGTTTCACCGAGGCACAGATTATCGGGATGATCAAAGAGCAGGAGGCCGG
>NZ_NRRD01000033.1 GCF_020023995.1 Rhodobacter sp. TJ_12
CCGGCCTCCTGCTCTTTGATCATCCCGATAATCTGTGCCTCGGTGAAACGGCTCTTTCGCATTCGTCTGCTCCTTCAGGTTGGGCAGACTCTACATCAGATTGAGGGAACTTCCGGGGGGCAGGTCATTCGAAATACAAGCGCCTCAGCAAGGGCACTGCGGCAAACTATAGGCGGCATTGCGAGGCGATCCGCGAAAAGAACGGGGTTAAAGACATACGCTCGTTCCGACGCAAACATGCCATCGAGGCGCGTGATGCTTTGCAGGAAACTTGGTCGAAGGCCAATGAACGCGTTGCCGTGCTGTCTATCCTTATGCGTCATGCGGTGGATCTAGAGTGGATTGACCGCAATCCGATCGTAGACGTCGAAAAACTTTCGGGCGGTGAATATGAGCCATGGCCCGACGACAAGCTGCTTGCCTTTGAAGCTGCATGCGGCGCGCTGAGCGTGGAGCGTATCGTCTACGAACTCGCCATTGGTACTGGGCAGAGGCTGGGTGATTGCATCTCGATGCGATGGGACGATTTCGACGGCGAATATATGAAGGTCGTCCAGGAAAAGACCTCAACCAAGATCGAGGTCTACTGCCCCAGACGTCTTCAGCAGTTTCTGGAAACGGTTCCGCGAAGAGGGGATCATATTCTCGCGAAGAACGCCAAGCAGCCTATGGGCAAACGTCAGGTTCAGAAGAAGGTGGAGGATGTTCGGGAGGCGATCGGTGTATTTTCCGGAAAGGACCGGCTCGTCCCGCATGGATGGCGATACACCGCTGCCACAAGGTTGGCGGATGCGGGCGTTGATATGCGCGACATCCAGGCTGTCACTGGCCATAAAACGCTCTCGATGGTTCAGAAATACACCGCCCACGCCAATCAGAAGGCTGCCTCCAGACGGGCACAAATGGCGCGAGAACAGAGAGAAAACGAAACGGGAAAGCGCTAACGAAGTGCTAAACTCGAAGTTTGCAATGCTTGATGCAGCTGCAGCATTGAGAATTTTCTCTGTTATTTCAAAGTGGTGCGGGTGAAGGGACTCGAACCCCCACGCCAAAGGCGCCAGAACCTAAATCTGGTGCGTCTACCAATTCCGCCACACCCGCACGCGCCTGCTTCTAGCAAGCGCGCGCGGCCATGGGTAGGGGGCGGTTTGCGAAATCGAAAGATTATCTCGGTATTTCTGATCCGTGGCCAATCGGGCGTTCGGGCGCGCGATGTTCACGATCTTGCCCTGAGTTAACCACAATCTTGTGGTGCGCTCGGGTCTGTGCAGATGATCGAGGATGGGACGTTGACCCCCAAGTTTTCCGCTGTCGCAGCGATTTTCCTGTTCGGTGTCTTGAGCGCCGCACCCGCGGTGCCGTTTCAGGGCGACGCAGCCGGCGCGTTGGCGGTGACCACGCTGGATGGGCGGCAGATGCTGGCCGATGATCTGACCTGTCTCGATTTGCAGGTGCATGCACAGATCGAGGGCGAATGGGCGCGCAGTTTCGCGGGCCAAACACTGCCGGAGCCCGGGCAGGGCCGCGCGCCTGTGCAGGGTTTTGGGCAACTTTACCAAGAGCGTTGCGGGGTCTGATCCACGCCCGGGGCGCGGCACATTGGCAACAGCCTCTTGCCAAAAGGGGGCCCCTCTTTTCGGATTAACCTTTTCGCTCGCCCCAGTTCGGGGGATTGCCTAATCTTGCAGACAGAGCCGCAAAGGCCACAAGAAAAGAGCAGGATACCCCCATGGACAGGCAGGCCACGGGGCAGGGGATCGGGGCTTCGGCGCCGACCGCAGGCCCAATCCAATACCGGCTGGACAGCCAAATTGCCCCCGCGCCGGGGCTTGGCCGCACCGGATTTGCCCTTGGCGCGCGCGTCGCGACGCAAGAGGGGCTGTTGCCCGTCGAATATCTTTCGCTTGGGGATCGGGTCATCACCCGGTCTGGGGCGCGGGTGCTGCGGGCGATCACCAGCTTGCCCCTGATTTCCAATCTGGTGCGGATCGCGCCGGGGGCTTTGGGCCATAATCGGCCGGGCGCGGCGCTGGTTTTGGGTGCGGGCACGCGGGTGCTGTTGCGCGATTGGCGGGCGCAGGCGCTGTTTGGGGCGCCGCAGGCCTTGGTGCCGGTGGTGCGGTTGCTGGATGGGCAATTCATCACCCGTGAAACCGGGCGAAAGACGCGCCTTTTTGCGCTGCATTTCGATACGGCAGAGGTGGTTTATGCCGATGGCGTCGAGATTGGGTGCACCCCGTTGAAGGTGCAGACCGGGGCCTAAGCGGGGCCTAAGGCGCGCGCGGCCCGGAGCACCTGCCCGGCGCGACGGCCCTGGCCGCCGCCTAAAGTCCGATCTCGCGAAACACGCCGGGCAAGGCTTCGGGCAGGTCCTCGGCAATCAGACCGGGGCCGAACTGGCGCGCCGCTGCCGCATGCAGCCATGTGCCGGTGCAGGCGGCCTCAAACGGGGCAAAGCCGCGCGCCATCAGCCCGGCGATGATCCCCGCCAGCACATCGCCCGCACCAGCCGTTGCCAGCCACGGCGCCGCAAGTTCCCCGCTGGCATCATGCACCGCCGCCGCGCCCGCGGGATCGGCAATGGTGGTTTCGGTCCCTTTGAGCAATACCGTGCAGCCCGCCCGCTTGGCGGCGTGGCGCGTGGCGTCCAGTTGCGTCAGGTCGTCCGCCGTCCAAGCCGCGGCAAGATCGGGAAACAGGCGGCGAAACTCGCCCGGATGCGGTGTCAGAACGGTCTGGTCGTGTAGCGCATTGAACAAGGGCGCGGGGTCGCGCTCAAAGGCCGAAAGCGCATCGGCATCCAGCACCGTCGCGCGCCGCCCCCAAAGCGCGGCGGGCACCATTTCCAGCGCGCGCGGCAGCCCCAATCCCGGTCCAAGGCACAGGGCATTCAGCCGGGTATCGGCAAACATCCCACGCAAGGTATAGGCATCGGGCAGGGGGGTCAGCATCACCGCCGTCAGATGCGCGGCATTTTCCGCCATGCTGACCTGCGGGCAGGCCAAGGTCACCAGCCCCGCGCCCACGCGCAACGCCGATCTGGCGGCCAGCCGCGCCGCGCCGCCGCGCCCAGCCCCGCCCGCCAACACCAGCGCATGGCCGTGGCTGTATTTGTGCCCGGCCACCCCTTTGGCCAGCGCCGCGCGCCGCGTTTCAGTCAGGGTGATCTGCTGGATCATGGGCGACTCCGCCAAGAAAAAGAAAAGTTTCGCGCCAGCTTATAGTGCCGCGCAAATGAGAAAAGCGTGAAGATAGAAGCGATTGGCACCAGATCACAGGCCAAGCGGCGCCACCACCACAGCAATGCCCTGCGCGCGCAACACCGCATGGATCGGTTTTTCTGCGTGAAAGGTCACCGCCAGCGTGCAGGGCGCGGCGGGCCAGTCTTGCGTTTCGGCGCGCGCCTCGGCATCGCGGCCCGAGGGCAGATCGACCGCCACCACCGGCGCGCCGCAGCGCAAAATGGCGGCAAAGATCGCCTCGAACCCGGTTAAGGGGCGCGTCAGCCCGATGCCGAACAGCGCATCGATCACCAGCGTCGGGGTGCCGAAATCTGGCTGGGCCGGTAGGCTCTGCACCGGGCCGATCCGGCGCCAGCGGTCGTGATTGGTGCGCGCATCAGGCGGCAGTTTGCCAGGCTCGCCATAAAGATGCACCGTCACCCGCCAGCCGCGCTGACGCAACAGCCGCGCCAGCACGAAGCCATCGCCGCCATTATTGCCCGGCCCGCACAAGATCACCGCATGAAACGGGGCCGTTGGCGTGGGCGCATAGCGCTGCCGTTCCAAGGCGGGCCACATCGCATAAATCGCTGCGCAGACGCCGGTTCCGGCGCGTTCCATCAGCTCCAATCCGGTCACCGCCCCCGAGGCGATGGCCGCCGCTTCGATGGCGCGCATTTGGGCGCTTGTAACGATTTCCGTCTGTTTCTCATTCATCCCGTTTACAAACTGCCCGAAAAATGCGCTAAACGCTGAAACTCTGACCGCGATCTGGGGAATCCCCCGGCGCGGTGCTCAAGGCGAAAGCTACCCGATTGCGGGGCGGCGTGGAAAGTGGTCAGAGAGGTGCGGCAAGATCGAAAGGGGGAGTCGGCGCATGAAAAAGGTTGAGGCGATCATCAAGCCTTTCAAGCTCGACGAAGTGAAAGAAGCACTTC
The DNA here is from genome assembly GCF_020023995.1 of Rhodobacter sp. TJ_12. Taxonomy (GTDB): domain Bacteria; phylum Pseudomonadota; class Alphaproteobacteria; order Rhodobacterales; family Rhodobacteraceae; genus Rhodobacter. Next base: position 4,160 of record NZ_NRRD01000033.1, read on the forward strand.
AAGAAGCGGGCATTCAGGGGCTCAGCGTGATCGAAGTTAAAGGGTTCGGGCGGCAAAAAGGTCATACCGAGCTGTACCGTGGCGCCGAATATGTTGTCGATTTCCTGCCCAAGGTGAAAATCGAAATGGTGTTGCCCGATGAAATGGTCGACACCGCCGTGGAAGCGATCGTCGGGGCCGCGCGCACCGAAAAGATCGGTGACGGCAAGATTTTCGTTTCCCCCGTGGAACAAGCCATCCGCATCCGCACCGGCGAGACCGGCGAAGACGCGGTGTAACGCTTTTTAAGAATTCGGACCTCGGTCCGGAAACCCATGCTCAACGAAAGGGTAGTCACTATGAGCGCAGTCCAAAAGGCTCTCGAACTGATGAAGTCGGAGGAAGTCGAATATGTCGACGTCCGCTTCACCGACCCGCGCGGCAAACTCCAGCACGTGACGCTGGTGGCCGATCTGGTCGATGAAGACTTCTTTGACGAAGGCTTCATGTTCGACGGTTCGTCGATTGCTGGCTGGAAGTCGATCGACCAGTCCGACATGAAACTGGTTCCGGATGCGACCTCGGTCTACATCGACCCGTTCTACGCCGAAAAGACGATGTGCGTGCACTGCAACGTGGTCGAGCCCGACACCGGCGAAGCCTATTCGCGCGACCCGCGCGGCACTGCCGTGAAAGCCGAAGCCTATCTGAAATCCTCGGGCATCGGTGATGTGGCCTATTTCGGCCCGGAAGCCGAATTCTTCATCTTTGACGACGTGCGCTACTCGGTCACGCCGCAAAAAGTGTCCTATGCGGTCGACGCGGAAGCCGCCGCTTGGAACACCGATGCGGAAATCGAAATGGGCAACCTCGGCCACCGCGCGGGCCACAAAGGTGGCTACTTCCCGGTCAACCCGATCGACGAAGCCCAAGACCTGCGTTCGGAAATGCTCTCGACCATGAAGCGCATGGGCATGACCGTTGACAAGCACCACCACGAAGTGGCGACCTGCCAACACGAGCTGGGCCTGATCTTCTCGTCGCTGACCGCGCAAGGCGATAACATCCTGAAATACAAGTATGTTATCCAGAACGTCGCCCATGCCTATGGCAAATCGGTGACCTTCATGCCGAAGCCGATCAAAGGCGACAACGGCTCGGGCATGCACGTCAACATGTCGATCTGGAAAGACGGCAAGCCGCTGTTCGCGGGCGACAAATACGCCGATCTGAGCCAAGAAGCGCTGTGGTTCATCGGCGGTATCTTGAAGCATGCGAAAGCGCTCAACGCGCTGACCAACCCGTCGACCAACTCCTACAAGCGTCTGATCCCTGGCTTCGAAGCCCCGGTGCTGCGCGCCTATTCGGCCCGCAACCGCTCGGGCTGCGTGCGTATTCCGTGGACCGAATCGCCGAAAGCGAAACGTGTGGAAGCCCGCTTCCCCGATCCGTCGGCGAACCCCTATCTCGCGTTCTCGGCGCTGCTGATGGCTGGCCTCGACGGCATCAAGAACAAAATCGATCCGGGCGCCGCTTCGGACAAAGACCTTTACGACCTGCCGCCCGAAGAACTGGCTGCGATCCCGACGGTCTGCGGCAGCTTGCGTGAAGCGCTGGAAGCGCTGGAAGCCGATCACGACTTCCTGCTGGCTGGCGACGTGTTCACCAAAGACCAGCTTGAGGGCTACATGGCGCTCAAATGGGAAGAAGTGTACGCCTACGAGCACACCCCGCACCCGGTCGAATACCAACTCTACTATTCCTGCTAAGTTTTGCCGGAACGGTTACGGAAGGGCGCCCTTTGGGGCGCCCTTTTGCGTTGCGCCATATGCCGCTGAGCCCGGCAGTTGAACCGGACGCTGCGTCACGCTAGGAAAGCGCAGGTTTACCAAGGAGGCGGGCATGAGCGTGGCATGGGTGTTCCCCGGTCAGGGGGCGCAAACGATCGGAATGGGCAAGGCCTTGGCCGAAGCCTATCCGGCGGCAAAGGCGGTCTTTGACGAGGTCGATGCGGCCTTGGGCGAAAAGCTGAGCGCGCTTATTTGGGACGGCGATATTGCCGATCTGACGCTGACCGCCAATGCCCAGCCCGCGTTGATGGCGACCTCTTTGGCCGCTGTGAAAGCGCTGGAAGCCGAAGGCTTTGCGATCACCGATGCGGCCTTTGTGGCGGGCCATTCGCTTGGCGAATATTCCGCGCTTTGTGCGGCGGGGGCGCTGAGCCTGTCCGATACCGCGAAGCTGCTGCGCATCCGCGGCGAAGCGATGCAATCGGCGGTGCCGGTGGGCGTGGGCGCGATGGCCGCGCTTTTGGGGCTGGATTTCGCCACCGCGACCGAAGTCGCGCAAGAAGCTGCGCAAGGCGAGATTTGCCAAGCCGCGAATGACAATGATCCGGGGCAGGTAGTCGTGTCGGGCCACAAGGCCGCCGTGGAACGCGCGGTGGAGATCGCCAAGGGCAAGGGTGCAAAACGCGCAGTGATGCTGCCGGTGTCCGCCCCCTTCCACTGTGCGCTGATGCAGCCCGCCGCCGACCGGATGGCCGAGGCGCTGGCGGGGGTGGCGATTTCGGCGCCCGTGGTGCCGGTGGTGGCCAATGTGCGCGCCGAGGCGGTCAGCAGCCCCGATCTGATCCGCGATCTGCTGGTGGAACAGGTCACCGGTTCTGTGCGCTGGCGGGAATCGGTGGAATGGATGGTGGCGCAAGGCGTGACCGAGGCGTGGGAAGTTGGCGCGGGCAAGGCGCTGTCGGGCATGATCAAGCGCATCGCCAAGGAAACCGTGCTGAAAAATCTGGGCACGCCCGAGGATATCGTGAAGCTCAAGGGCTAACAGGGCCGGGGGAGGCCCCGGAGCCAAAGGGATTTGAACCGAGAGACACTTGGGGAAGGAAAGGCTTGCAGATGTTTGATCTGACTGGGAAATGCGCGCTGGTGACCGGCGCTTCGGGCGGCATTGGCGGCGAGATTGCCAAGGTGCTTCATGCTGCGGGTGCCAAAGTGGCGCTGTCGGGCACGCGGGTCGAACCGCTTGAGGCCTTGGCTGCCGAACTGGGCGAGGGGGCCTTTGTCTGCCCCGCGAACCTGTCGGACCCGGATTCGGTGGAGGCGCTGCCCAAAGACGCCGCCGCCGCGATGGGCGCGGTGGATATTTTGGTCAACAATGCGGGCATCACCCGTGACAACCTGTTCATGCGCATGTCGGATGACGAATGGCAGGCGGTGATGGATGTGAACCTGACCTCGTCCTTCCGGCTGATGCGTGGCGTGCTGCGCGGCATGATGAAGGCGCGCTGGGGCCGGATCGTCAACATTACCTCGGTTGTGGGCCAAACCGGCAACCCGGGGCAGGGCAACTATGCTGCCGCCAAAGCCGGGCTGGTGGGCATGTCGAAATCGCTGGCCTACGAAGTGGCGAGCCGTGGCATTACCGTGAACTGCGTCGCGCCGGGCTTCATCGCCACCGCGATGACCGACAAGCTGAATGACGAGCAAAAGGGCAAGATCTTGGCGCAGATCCCGGCGGGCCGGATGGGCGCGCCCGAGGAGATCGCGGCGGCGGTGCTGTATCTGTCCAGCGCCGAAGCGGGCTATATGACCGGCACCACGCTGAGCGTGAACGGCGGCATGGCCATGGTGTGACGCATTGCCCCTGCCGTCGGGGCAACTGCGGGATTTTAACGGCTTGCCTTGTGAGGCGACTGTAGTTATAGGCGGCGATGACGGGACGGGGAACACCCCGGCTCGCGGCGGCCCTGCGTGACGGGGCGAAGAAGCCGCTCGCACGAGCACTGAAGGGATGGGCCATTGCGCCCCCGAACTGAGGAAAAAACATGAGCGACATCGCGGATCGCGTGAAAAAGATCGTCGTGGAACATCTGGGCGTCGAAGAAGACAAGGTCACCGAGACCGCGTCGTTCATCGATGATCTGGGCGCCGACAGCCTCGACACCGTGGAACTGGTGATGGCTTTTGAAGAAGAGTTCGGCATCGAGATCCCGGACGACGCCGCCGAGACCATCCAGACCTTCGGCGATGCGGTGAAATTCATCACCGAAGCCGCCTAAGCGGAAAAAAATCAGAATTTATGGAACGGCGCCCCCTCGGGCGCCGTTTTCCTTTGCACAAGCGGCCTGCGGGCCACGACTTGAAACTGCGAAGGAGATGACGATGACCGTCGATATTCAGGGCCTTGAAGACATTAGCAAACAAACCGATTTCGCCGGGGAGATTGCCCCTGCGGTGGATGTGCAGGGCCTGACCGGGAATGCGCGCAAGGTTTCGGTCGAGGTGCTCAACGCCTGTCTGGTCGATGAGATCGCGTTGGGGCTGGCGTTGAAACAGGCGCATTGGAATGTGAAAGGGGCGAATTTCATCGCCGTGCATGAGTTGATCGACAATGTGCATGGCCGGGTGCAAGAACAGATCGACACGATCGCCGAGCGGGTGCAAATTTTGGATGGCACCGCCGTCGGCACGCTGGAAGCGGTGCAGAAATTCACCGAACTGGAACCCTATCCGATTGGGCTGACCGGCACCGAGGCGCATCTGGGCGAGCTTTGCGCGCGCATGCGCAAGCTGGGCGCCAAACTGCGCAAGGGCATCGACGAGACGGAAAACGCGGGCGATGCCGATAGCGCCGATGTGCTGACCGCCGCCTCGCGGCAGATGGACAAGGACCTTTGGTTCCTGCACTCTCACCTCGACTGATCGGGGGAACGGATGTGAGCGCGGCGCCCTTCGGGGCGCCGTTTGCGTTTGGGGGAAAGATGCGGATTTTTGTGGGCGTGATGCTGGCCGAAGCGCTTTGGGCGCCGGTGGCGCGGTTGCAGGCAGAATTGGGCTGCGGGCGCGCGGTCGACGAAGAGAACCTGCATTTGACGCTGGCTTTTCTGGGGGATCTGGACCTGCCCGAACTGGATTTGGTGCATGAAGAGCTTTCTGCGCTGACCGTCGCGCCGTTCACGGTGGCATTGGCGGGGCTTGATCCTTTGGGCGGGGCGGACCGGGTCGAGACCTTGGTTTTGAACGCGCGCCCCAACCCGGCGCTGGAGGCGCTGCAAGCGAAGGTGGCGCAGGCGGTGCGGCGCGCGGGCGTGGCGCTGGAGCGGCGCCGCTTTCGCCCGCATGTGACGATTGCGCGGTTTGGCAAAGGCTTTGGCCCCGGCGCGGCGGCGAAGCTGGGCGCGCTGTTGCAAGCGCGCGGCGATGTGGTCTTGCCAGAATGGCGGGTGGCGGGCTTTTCGCTGATCCATTCGCATCTGGGGCGCGATGGGGCCAGCTATGAGGTGCTGGCGGACTATCCCGAGATTTGACCCCGCACGCGCGGAAGCGAATGCCCGCCTGCGGCGGCGCTTGACGTTGCGCGGGATTTCCCGCGCGTGTAGAAGGCGCTAACGAAATTTTGCAAAGGGGGCGCAGATGCGTCGGGTTGTCGTTACGGGTCTTGGGATGGTCACGCCGCTGGCTTGCGGGGTCGAGGAAACCTGGTCGCGTTTGTTGGCCGGACAATCGGGGGCGGGGCTGATTACCCGCTTTGACGCGAGCGCGGTGGCGACGAAATATGCCTGCGAAGTGCCGCGGGGCGATGGCACGGATGGCACCTTTAACCCCAACGACTGGATGGAGCCGAAAGAGGCGCGCAAGGTCGATGAATTCATCCTTTACGGGATGGCTGCGGCGGATCAAGCGGTGCGGGATTCGGGCTGGATGCCCGAAGATGACGAAAGCCGTGAACGCACCGGCGTGATGATTGGCTCGGGCATTGGCGGGCTGCAAACGATCGCGGAAAACGCGGTGCTGATCAAAGAAAAGGGCCCGCGCCGGGTGAGCCCGTTCTTTATTCCCGCCGCGCTGATCAACCTTGTTTCGGGGCAGGTGTCGATCCGCTTTGGCTTTAAGGGGCCGAACCACGCGGTGGTGACCGCTTGCGCCACAGGCGCACATGCGATTGGCGATGCGGCGCGGCTGATCATGCTGGGCGATGCCGATGTGATGGTGGCGGGCGGGGCCGAAAACCCGATTTCCGAGATTGGCATTGCCGGGTTCAACGCCTGCAAGGCGCTGTCCACGAAACGCGCGGATGAACCGCAAGCGGCCAGCCGCCCGTGGGATGAAGACCGCGATGGCTTTGTGATGGGCGAAGGCGCGGGCTGTGTGGTGCTGGAAGAATACGAACACGCCAAAGCGCGCGGCGCGAAGATTTATGCCGAAGTGCTGGGCTATGGCCTGTCGGGCGATGCCTATCACATCACCGCGCCGTCCGAAGATGGCGATGGTGGCTTCCGTGCGATGACGGCGGCGCTGAAAAACGCGGGGCTTTCGCCCGCCGATGTGGATTACATCAACGCCCATGGCACTTCGACCATGGCCGATACGATCGAACTGGGCGCGGTCGAACGGTTGTTGGGCGATGCCGCGGCGAACGCCACCATGTCGTCGACCAAATCGGCCACCGGCCACCTTTTGGGGGCCGCGGGCGCGATTGAGGCGATCTTCTGCATTCTGGCGATCCGCGATCAGGTCGCGCCGCCGACGCTCAACCTCGATAACCCGGCGGGCAATCCGGTGATTGACCTTGCCCCGAAAGAGGCCCGCAAGCGCAAGATCGATGTGGCGATGTCCAACAGCTTTGGCTTTGGCGGCACCAATGCCAGCGTGATCGTTGGCAAGGTGCGTGACTGATGCTTTGGCGCAATGTCGTGTCGAATTTCCTGACGCTCGCCATCGTGCTTTTGGTGGTGGCGGGCGGGCTCGCGACTTGGGCAAAGAACCAGTATACCGAGCCGGGGCCGTTGGCAGAGGGGATCTGCCTGCAGGTTGAATCGGGGGCGCGATTCCGCGACATTTCCGAAGAGCTTTATGCGAAGGGGGCGATTTCCTCGGCCTATCTGTTCCGTGCGGGGGCAGATTACGAAGAAAAGGCGGGCAAGCTGAAGATCGGGTCTTACCTGATTGAGCCCTACACGCCGATGGCCGAGATTGTCACGCAGATCACCGAGGGCGGGCCCTCGACCTGCGGCACGGAACTGAACTACCGCATCGGGGTGAATGGCCAGCAGATGATCTTGCGGGCGCTGGACCCCGCGACCGGCAAATATAACGAGACTGCGAAATTCGACCCCAAGGCCGAAGATGTGCCCGAGGGCTTTGCCGATGCGGCGGGCAAGGCCGATGTGCGGCTGCGGGTGACCTTGGCCGAGGGGGTGACAAGCTGGCAGGTGGTCGAGGCGCTGAAATCGGCCGATTTCCTGTCGGGCGAGGTGGGCGACATCCCGGCTGAGGGCAGCCTGTCGCCCGATAGCTATGAGGTCAAGCGCGGCACGAAACGCGCCGATTTGCTGGATCAGATGGCATCGCGCCAAGCGATGGCTTTGGCTTTGGCCTGGGAAAACCGCGCCGAAGGTCTGCCCTATGAAACGCCCGAAGAGGCGTTGGTGATGGCTTCGATCGTGGAAAAGGAAACCGGGGTCGCCTCGGAACGGGCGCAGGTGGCGAGTGTTTTCGTCAACCGGCTGGAACGCGGCATGAAGCTGCAAACCGACCCGACGGTGATTTATGGCGTGACCAAGGGGCAGGGTGCCTTGGGCCGCGGTCTGCGCCAAAGCGAGCTGCGCCGCGAAACGCCTTACAACACCTATGTGATCGATGGGCTGCCGCCGACGCCGATTTGCAACCCCGGCACGGCGGCGATCGAGGCCGCGCTGCACCCGGCCGAAACGCCCTATCTTTACTTTGTCGCCGATGGCACGGGCGGGCATGCCTTTGCCGAAACGCTGGCCGAACACAATGCCAATGTGGCGCGCTGGCGTGCGATCGAAGCGCAGCAAGAGTGATCTGTAATATCCTGAAAATGAAGGAAAACCCCGGCGCTTGCCGGGGTTTTCTTAACGCGCCGTGCGCTGCATCCCAGGGTTTAGGGCTTGACTTTGCGCACGCCTTAAGGTAGAAATTTGGCATGCTAGGAAAAGTGGGCAAGCGCCGCGGGTTACCCGTCGGCGCTTTTTCATTTGGCGCAGCGGTCTGAGCCGCAGGCAGGCCGGCATGAGAGGCAGGTTAGCACATAGATGACAACGGGGTTCACGGGTGGGACCGATCCGCCAGCGGATTTGCTGGCGGAAACGGAGGAGTTGTATCGCGCGGTCGCGGCCGAACTGGCGGCGGCCATGCAGCGCCTGCGCCGCGTCAAGACGCAAGAGGGCAAGACGCAAGAGGCCAAGACCGCCGCACAGGCGGCCAAGGATTTGCGCACGGCGTTTCAAATGGTGATGGAAGAAAGGGTGCGTGTTGAAAAACTTCGCAGACAAGTGGCCGCAGACGTGCCCGCAAGCGCGCTTGACCTCGACGCGGCCCGCACTGAGATCGGGCGCCGTCTGGCTTGCTTGCGCGACGCCGCAGGAGGTGGATGAGTTTCTGGGCGGGCTGGGGGAAAATGCGCTTTTGGCGCTGCCGTGGCTGTTTGAATTTTGGGCGCTACCGCATCAATTGCCGCCTTTGGGGGGCTGGAAAAGCTGGGTGATCTTGGGCGGGCGTGGTGCGGGCAAGACGCGGGCCGGGGCGGAATGGGTGCGCGCACAGGTGGAGGGCGCGGGGCCGGGTGACCCGGGCGCAGCGCGGCGCGTGGCCTTGGTGGGGGAGACCTTCGATCAGGTGCGCGATGTGATGATTTTTGGCGACAGCGGGATTTTGGCCTGCACGCCGCCCGATCGGCGCCCGCATTGGGAGGCGACCCGGCGGCGCTTGGTGTGGGACAATGGCGCGACCGCGCAGGCGTTTTCGGCGCAAGAGCCCGAGGGGTTGCGGGGGCCGCAATTCGATGCCGCTTGGGCCGATGAATTGGGCAAATGGAAAAAGGCTGAAGAGGCCTGGGACATGCTGCAATTTGCCTTGCGGTTGGGGGCGCATCCGCAGCAGGTCATCACCACCACGCCGCGCAATCTGGGGGTTTTGAAGACGATCCTCAACAATCCCTCGACCGTGGTGACCCATGCACCGACCGAGGCGAACCGGGCCTATCTGGCGCAAAGTTTTCTGGATGAGGTGCAGGCGCGTTATGCGGGCACGCGACTGGGGCGGCAAGAGCTTGAGGGCGTGTTGCTGGACGATGTCGAAGGGGCGCTGTGGACGACGGCGATGCTCGAAAGTGCGCGCATCGACCGGGCGCCCGAGATGGATCGGATCGTGGTGGCGCTTGACCCGGCGGTGACAGGCGGCGCGGGGGCGGATGAATGCGGGATCATGGTCGTGGGCGCGGTGACGCGCGGGCCGGTTAGTGACTGGCGTGCCTATGTGCTGGAAGATGCCAGCTTGCGCGGCCGCCCCACCGATTGGGCGCGCGCTGCGATGGCCGCGATGGAGCGCTGGGGGGCGGAAAAGCTGGTGGCCGAGGTCAACCAAGGCGGCGATCTGATCGAAAGCGTTTTGCGCCAGATCGACCCGCTGGTGCCGTTCAAGGCGTTGCGTGCGGCGCGGGGCAAGGCCGCGCGGGCCGAGCCGGTGGCGGCGCTTTATGAACAAGGCCGGGTGAAGCATTGCCGCGCGGGCGGGCTGGGCACGCTTGAGGATCAGATGTGCCGGATGACGGTGCAGGGCTACACCGGGCCGGGGTCGCCCGACCGGGTGGATGCGCTGGTCTGGGCGATGACCGAGGTGATGATTGCCCCCGCCGCAAAATGGCGTCGCCCGCAGGTGCGCGGGCTGTAACCGCGCCAACGCACAAGACTGCACGAACTGCCGAAGGCCGGGATTTGCCCGGCCTTTTTTATGCGGGCCGAAACGGGAACAGATCATGGGTTTCAAGCTTTTTCGCAACACAGGTGTCACCGCCCCGGCGGAGCGCAAAGCCTCGGTCACGGGGCGGATCGTGGCGATGGCGGCGGGCGCGGGGCGCCCCGTCTGGGGGCCGCGCGACAGTGCCAGCCTGACGCGGGCGGGGTTCACCGCCAACCCGGTGGGCTTTCGCGCGGTCAAGCTGATTGCCGAAGCCGGTGCGGCGGTGCCGCTGATTTGTGCCGATGCGACGCGCCGCTATGACAGCCATCCGCTGTTGGATTTGTTGGCGCGGCCCAACCCCGGACAGGGCCGGGCGGAACTGATCGAGGCGCTGTTGGGGCAGATTTTGCTCAGCGGCAATGGCTATGTCGAGGCGGTGGCGGCAGAGACCGGCCTGCCGCGCGAATTGCATGTGTTGCGCGCCGACCGGATGCAGGTGGTGCCGGGGGCGGATGGCTGGCCCGTGGCCTATGACTATGCGGTGGGCGGGCGCAAGCATCGCTTTGACATGACCGGCCATCCCGATCCGATCTGCCATATTCGCAGCTTTCACCCCGCCGACGATCATTATGGGCTTAGCCCGATGCAGGCGGCGGCTGTCGCGGTAGAGGTGCATAACGCAGCCAGTGGCTGGTCGAAGGCGCTGTTGGACAATGCCGCGCGGCCTTCGGGGGCGATTGTCTATAGCGGCGCGGATGGTCAGGGCACGCTAAGCCCCGATCAATATGAGCGCTTGGTCTATGAGATGGAGACCCATCATCAAGGCGCGCGCAATGCGGGCCGCCCGATGCTTTTGGAAGGCGGGCTTGATTGGAAGCCGATGGGGTTTAGCCCCTCGGATATGGAATTTCACGCGACCAAGGCCGCCGCGGCGCGCGAGATTGCCGTGGCCTTTGGCGTGCCGCCGATGCTGCTGGGCATTCCGGGCGATGCCACCTATGCCAATTATGCCGAGGCCAACCGCGCCTTTTACCGGCTGACGGTCTTGCCCTTGCTGACCCGTGTGGCGGCGGCGCTGGCGTGGTGGCTGTCGGGCCATCTGGGGGCGGCGGTCGATTTGCGGCCCGATCTGGATCAGGTGCCCGCGCTGGCGCTGGAACGCGATCAGCTTTGGGCGCGGATCGCGGCGGCGGATTTTCTGAGCGATGTCGAGAAACGCCGGCTTTTGGGCTTGCCGGTCGCCCCGGAGAGCTGAGCCTTGGGGACCGGAGGCTCTCGCTATCTCAAGGAGCCATTCGAAGTGCATGAGCAGCGGTTCGAGGCGACAGAGAAGATCATGGAGTTGCAATTCGCGCATCTGGAGCGGCGGCTGGAACAGATCGAGGCGCTGATTGAACGGCTGGAAAAACGGCTGTGGCTAAGCGTTTACGGCGTGGTGGCGGTGGTTGTGACGCAGGCGGTGCAGGGCATTCTTGATTATGCCCCGAACTAGGGAAAACATCATGGAAACAGATGATTACGGGCTGGAGCGAAAGTTCTGTCGGGGGGTAAAGCCGGTGCAACTGGCCGAGGGGCTGCGGATCGAGGGCTATGCGAGCCTGTTTGGCGAGCCCGATCGGGGCGGCGATGTGGTGCAGCCTGGTGCCTATGCGGACAGCTTGGCCCGGATCGCGGCACGCGGTGGCTCGGTCAAGATGCTGTGGCAGCACGATCCGTCGCAGCCGATCGGGGTTTGGGACGAGATTGCCGAGGATGCCCGGGGGTTGCGCGTCAAGGGGCGGTTGTTGCCACGGGTGGCGCGGGCGCGCGAGGCGGCGGCCTTGGTGAGTGCGGGCGCGATTGACGGGCTGTCGATTGGCTATCGCACGATCCGGGCAGACCGCAACGCGCAGGGCCAGCGGCTCTTGGCGGAACTTGATCTGTGGGAAGTGTCGTTGGTGACCTTTCCGATGCTGGGCACGGCGCGGGTGGCGGCGAAGGCGACCGCCCCGTGGCACGATTTGGCCGCCGCTTTACGTGCGGCCACGGCGGAACTGGCGGCGCGATAGGCGCAAAACCCCAAGGAGAGAGACGGATGACCAAGGAGGCAAGGGCCGGGGCAGAACTGCCCGGGGGCCCCGATACGGCGCGGGATGTGCGGTCCGCGCTGGCGGGTTTCGTGCAGGAGGTCAAGGGCCTGCACGACGAGCTCCGCACCCGGATGCAACAACAGGAAGAGCGTGTGACGATGCTGCAAACCAAAACATTGACCGGGCGTCCTGCCCTTGCCACGGCGGCGCAAGACGAGGCGCCGCATCACAAGGCCTTTGGCGCCTATCTGCGCGCGGGCGAGGATGAGGGGCTGCGCGGGCTGGCGCTGGAGGGCAAGGCGCTGAATACCGCTGTGGCGGCGGAGGGCGGCTATCTGGTCGATCCGCAAACCTCTGAGACCATTCACGGGGTGTTGCGGGCGACCGCCTCGATCCGGCAGATTGCCAGCGTCGTCAATGTCGAGGCCAGCTCTTTTGATGTGCTGGTCGATCACACGGAGATGGGCACCGGCTGGGCCACGGAAACGGCAAGCCTGACCGAAACCGCGACGCCGCAGATCGACCGGATCACCATTCCGCTGCATGAGCTTTCGGCGCTGCCCAAGGCAAGCCAGCGGCTGCTGGATGACAGCGCCTTTGATATCGAAACTTGGCTGGCGCATCGGATCGCGGATAAATTCGCCCGCGCCGAGGCGGCGGCTTTCATTTCGGGCGATGGGGTGGACAAGCCGACCGGCTTTTTGACCCATCCGACCGTGGCCAATGGCCTGTGGGCTTGGGGCAGCCTTGGCTATATGGCGACTGGGGCGGATGGCGATTTTGCGGCGGTGAATGCGGCCGATGCGATTGTCGATCTGGTCTATGCGCTTGGGGCCGAATACCGCGCCAATGCGAGTTTCGTGATGAATTCGAAAACCGCGGGCGCAGTGCGCAAGATGAAGGATGCCGACGGGCGGTTTTTGTGGTCCGACGGGTTGGCGGCGGGGGAGCCCGCGCGGCTGATGGGCTACCCAGTGCTGATTGCCGAGGATATGCCCGATATCGCCTCGGGCACCTATGCGGTGGCGTTTGGCGATTTTGCCAAGGGCTACACGATTGCCGAGCGGCCCGATCTGCGGGTGCTGCGCGATCCGTTCTCGGCCAAGCCGCATGTGCTTTTTTACGCCTCCAAGCGGGTGGGCGGCGATGTGAGCGATTTCGCCGCGATCAAGCTGTTGAAATTCGCCACCGCCTAAGGGCCGCGCGACGCGGGGCCGGGCACCGCCCGGCCTCGCCCCGGCTTGCGGGGGATTTCAGGAGGGGTTTCATGATGTTGACCGAAGTGACGGCGGTGCCCGATGCGGTGCTGCCGCTGGCCGAATTTCGCGATCATTTGCGGCTGGGCACGGGCTTCGCCGATCTGGGGGCGGAAGATGCGGCGCTGTTGGGCTATTTGCGTGCGGCGCTGGCGGCGATTGAGGGGCGCACGGCCAAGGCACTTTTGGCGCGGCCCTTCAGCTTGCGGCTGGAGGCTTGGCGCTGGGGGGATTTGCAGACCTTGCCGATTGCGCCGGTCGCGGCGGTGGCGGCGCTGCGGCTGGTTGATCCGGCGGGGGGCGCGGTGCTGGCGGACCCGGCGGCGTGGCGGCTGGTGGCCGATCTGGCGCGCCCGCGTCTGGTGGCGACCGGGGCGCTGTTGCCGCGCATTCCGGCGGGCGGGCATGTGAGGGTGGAGTTCACCGCCGGTTTTGGCCCGGCTTGGGCCGATGTGCCGGTCGATCTGGCGCAGGCGGTGTTCTTGCTGGCCGCGCAATATTTCGAGTTTCGCCATGATGGCGCAGGGGAGGGCGCGGCGATGCCCTTTGGTGTCAGCGCCTTGATCGAACGCTGGCGCACGGTGCGGGTCTTGGGGGGCGGCGCATGAGCGTGCCGCATCTGAACCGCAAGCTGGTTTTGGAAGCGGCGCAGCGGCGACCCGACGGGGCCGGGGGCGCGACGCTTGAGTGGCAGGCTTTGGGCGAGGTCTGGGCGGCGGTGAAAGCGGGCAGCGGGCGCGCGCGCGAAGGCGCATTCGTCACGCTGGCTTCGGTGCCCTATCGGATCGTGGTGCGGGCGGCACCGGTGGGCAGCCCGCGCCGCCCGCGGCCCGAGCAGCGCTTTCGTGACGGTGCGCGGGTGTTTCGCATTCTGGCCGTGGCCGATGACGACCCTGCGGGGCTTTATCTGACCTGCTTCACCCGTGAGGAGGTGGCGGCATGAGCTATGCGAATTCGGGCGCGGTGCAGGCGGCGGTTTATGACCGGCTGGCGGGGGATGCGGCCTTGGCGGCGCTGGTGGGGGGCGCGATCCATGATGCGCTGCCGCCCGGCCCGGTGGTGGGCCCCTATGTCAGCCTTGGGCCGGAAAGCGTGCGCGATGCCTCGGACGCGACGGGCGCGGGGGCTTGGCATGATCTTACCGTCTCGGTGGTGAGTGATGCGGCGGGGTTTGCCGCGGCCAAGGCCGTTGCGGCGGCGGTCTCTGACGCCCTGTTGGGGGCGCCGCTGGTTTTGGCACAGGGGCATCTGGTCGGGCTTTGGTTTCTGCGCGCGCGGGCGCGGCGGGTCGACAAGGCCGAGATGCGGCGCATCGATTTGATCTTCCGCGCCCGGGTCGAGGGCTAAGCTTTGCCGTTTAAGGGTCTGGCAAAGCAGGATTTTTAACTTTCGGAGGCAAGGTATGGCGGCGCAGAACGGCAAGGATCTTTTGATCAAGCTTGACCTGACCGGGGCGGGACAATTTCAGACCATCGCGGGGTTGCGCGCGACGCGCATCAGCTTCAACGCGGAAACGGTTGATGTGACTTCGCTGGAAAGTCAGGGGGGCTGGCGCGAATTGCTGGGCGGCGCGGGGGTGCGCTCGGCCAGCTTGTCGGGGGCGGGGGTGTTCAAGGATGCGGGCACCGATGAACGCGCGCGCCAGATCTTTTTTGACGGAGAAAAGCCCAATTTTCAGGTGATTATCCCCGACTTCGGCGTGGTGGAGGGGCCCTTTGTTATCACCGCGATCGAATATGCGGGCAATCATGATGGCGAGGCCACCTATGAGCTGGCGATGGCCTCGGCCGGTGCGCTGGCGTTTACGGCGCTTTGAGCATGGCGAACCCTTGGGCCGGAGAGGTGGAGGTCATGCTGGGTGGCAAGCCGCGCGTGGCCAAGTTGACATTGGGGGCGCTGGCGGAGTTGGAGGCCGAGCTAGGGGCCGAAAGCCTGCTGGATTTGGTCGCGCGGTTCGAGCGGGGGGCTTTTTGCAGCCGCGATGTGCTGGCCTTGATCGTGGCGGGGTTGCGCGGCGGCGGCTGGCAGGGCCGAGCCGAAGACTTGCGCGCGGTGGATATTGGCGGCGGACCGGTGGCGGCGGCACGGCTGGCGGCGGAACTGCTGGCGCGGGCCTTTGCGCCGCCGCCGGGGGCGGGGGGCGATGGCGGAGCGGCTTGATTGGCCGGGGCTGATGCGGGCCGGTTTGCAGGGGTTGCGGCTGCGCCCGGCGGAGTTTTGGGCGCTGAGCCCGGCAGAACTGGCGCTGATGCTGGGGGCTGCGGGGCGGGCAGCGGCGTTGGATCGGGCCGGGCTGGCGGCTTTGGCGGCGCGCTGGCCCGATATGCCCGTGCAAGGAGAGAGAGATGGATGAATTCGACAGCTTGAGCGATCAGGCCGAGGATCTGGCGCGCAATCTGGCCGGGGCCGAAGGGATGGCGGCGGCTTTTTCTGCGGAATTGGCGCGGATGCGCGAGAGCCTGACCTATACCGGGCGTGAGGTGGGCACGCTGTCGTCAAGCCTTGGGCGCAGCCTCAAACGCGCCTTTGACGGGGTGGTGTTTGACGGGCTGAACCTGTCCGACGCGTTGGGGCAGGTGGCCGAAAGCCTGTCGCGCACGGCCTATGCGGCGGCTATGCGCCCGGTGCAAGAGGCGTTGGGCGGCGCGCTGGCCAATGGGATGACGGGGCTTTTGGGCCGCGTCTTTCCCTTTGAACAGGGCGGTGCGTTCAGCGCGGGGCAGGTCTTGCCTTTCGCGCGCGGCGGGGTGGTGAGCGCACCCACTGCTTTTCCGATGCGGCGCGGCCTGGGGCTGATGGGCGAAGCGGGGCCAGAGGCGATCTTGCCGCTGGCGCGGGGCGCCGATGGGCGGCTGGGCGTGCAGGCGGGGGCGTCGGGGCGCGCGGTGACGGTGGTGATGAATGTGACCACGCCCGATGCGGCGGGGTTTGCGCGATCTTCGGGTCAGATCGCGCAACAGATCAACCGCGCCTTGGCGCGCGGCCAACGCAATGCGTAAGGGGAAGCCATGGCCTTTCACGAGGTAAGATTTCCCGCCAATCTGAGCTTTGGCTCGGTCGGCGGGCCGGAGCGGCGCACCGAGATTGTCACGCTGGCCAGCGGGTTTGAGGAACGCAACAGCCCCTGGGCGCATGCGCGGCGGCGCTATGATGCGGGGGTAGGGCTGCGGTCTTTGGATGATGTGGAACGGCTGATTGCGTTTTTTGAGGCGCGGGCGGGGCAGTTGCATGGTTTTCGCTGGAAGGATTGGGCCGATTACAAAAGCTGCCCCGCCTCGGCCCAGCCCGGCTATGAAGATCAGCTTTTGGGCCTGGGCGATGGGGTGACGGCGCGGTTTCAGCTGCAAAAGCGCTATGGTTCGGGCGGGGTGGAGTATTTCCGCCCGATCACCAAGCCGGTGGCTGGCACGGTGGTTGCGGGCATTCAGGGCGATCATCGGGCCGAGCAGGTGCATTTCAACGTGGATACCGAAACCGGGGGCGTGGTCTTTCACACCCCGCCGGGGGCGGGGGCACGGGTCACCGCCGGGTTCGAGTTCGATGTGCCGGTGCGGTTTGACACCGACCGGATCGCGGTTTCGGTGCAATCGTTCCAAGCGGGGGATTTGCCGCAAGTGCCGGTGGTGGAGTTACGGGTCTGATGGCGTTTTCAGAAGATTTTCAGGCGCATCTGCAGCGCGGCGATACCACGGTGGCGCGGGCTTGGGCGGTGACGCGGCGCGATGGGGGGGTGTTGGGGTTCACCGATCACGACCGGGCCTTGCGCTTTGACGGGATCGATTTTGCCCCCGACAGCGGGATGACCGCGCAGGCGGTATTACAGGCCACGGGGCTTGCGATCGACAATACTGAGGCCATGGGCGCGCTGCGGTCGGAGGCGATCAGCGAAGCCGATCTGTTGGCCGGGCGCTATGACGGGGCCGAGGTTGTGGCCTGGCTGGTGAACTGGGCCGATGTGGCGCAGCGCGCGGTGGTGTTTCGCGGCCAGATCGGCGAGGTGGTGCGTGGCGCCGGGGCGTTCACGGCGGAACTGCGCGGCCTGACCGAGGCTTTGGGGACCGAACAGGGGCGCATCTATCACCCGCGCTGCGCGGCCGTTTTGGGCGATGCGCATTGCGGCTTTGATCTGGACACGAATGGCTACAGCCTAAGCGCGCCGGTGGCCGAGGTCTTGCCCGAGGGCGTATTGCGCATTGCCGAAGGGGCGGGGTTCGAAGACCGCTGGTTCGAAAAGGGCCGGATCGTCGTGCAATCGGGCGCGGCGGCGGGGTTGGTGGGCGCGGTCAAGCTGGACCGGTTGCAACCCGATGGCGCGCGCCACATCACGCCTTGGCAAAGCTTTGGCGCCGAGATCACGCCGGGCGATGGGCTGCGGATCCATCCGGGCTGCGACAAGCGCGCCGAGACCTGCCGGCTCAAGTTCGACAACTTTCTGAATTTTCGTGGCTTTCCGCACATTCCGGGGGAAGATTGGCTGATTTCTTACCCGGTTGCCTCGGGCGCGAATGACGGTGGGAGCCTGTTTGCATGAGCGATCTGGGCGCACAGGCGCTGGTCGAGGCGCGGCGCTGGATCGGCACGCCCTATGTGCATCAGGCAAGCCAGCGCGGCGCGGGGGCGGATTGTCTGGGGCTGTTGCGGGGCATTTGGCGTGCGCTTTACGGGGCCGAGCCGGAAGCCGTGCCCGCCTATAGCGCCGATTGGGCCGAGCCAGCGGGGCAAGAGGCGTTGTGGGCGGCGGCGCGGCGGCATTTGATCGAACAAACTGGCGCGGCGCAGGTCGTGCCCGGGCAGGTGATCTTGTTTCGGATGCGGGCAGGATCGGTGGCGAAACATCTTGGTGTTGTTTCGGGCGGCGGCGCGCAGGCGCGGTTCATTCATGCCTATAGCGGGCATGGCGTGGTGGAAAGCCCGCTGTCGGCGCCATGGGCGCGGCGGATCGTGGCGCGGTTCGCCTTTCCGGAAAGGGGCTAAGCGATGGCGACATTGGTATTGGGCGCGGCGGGGGCGGCGCTCGGCGCGGGCTTTGGCGGCACGGTGCTGGGGCTGTCGGGCGCGGTGATCGGGCGCGCGGTGGGCGCAACCTTGGGCCGGGTGATCGATCAGCGGCTTTTGGGCGTGGGCGGGCAGGCGGTGGAAACGGGCCGGGTGGCGCGGCTGCGGCTTTCCAGCGCGGCGGAAGGGGAGCCGGTGGGCCGGC
>NZ_NRRD01000034.1 GCF_020023995.1 Rhodobacter sp. TJ_12
CCCCCCCTATCGCCCGCCCTATCGATCGAGCGTCCCGCCCGCGGTTTCGACAAAGTCGATAAGCCGGGGCAGGCACCGGGTCTCAAGATCGTATTTCTCAATGATTGAGGCACGCGCCGCCTGCCGCATCGGCTGATAGCGCTCGGGATTGGCCAAGGCATCGGTCAGCGCCGCCGACCAGCCCTTGATATCGAAGAAATCGACAAGCTTGCCATTCACCCCATCGGTGATCACCTCGCGCAGCGGTGCCGTGTCGGACGCCACGACCATCGCCCCCGCCGCCATCGCCTCCATCAGCGACCAGCTCAGCACGAAAGGATAGGTCAGATAGGCATGCACCCGCCCCAATTGCATGATCGAGATAAAATCGGGATAGGGCACCCGGCCCAGAAAATGCACCCGGTTCAGATCCAGCCGGTCTTTCACCTCGTCGAGGAATTTCTGCTTCCAACTGCCCTCGGGCGGCGCGCCGCCGTAGCTTTGCCCCTCTTCGCCGATGATCAACACCTGCGCCTCTGGCCGCGCGGCCAGCACATCGGGCAGCGCGCGCATGAAGCTGTGATAGCCGCGATAAGGCTCTAAAGAGCGGTTGATGAAGGTCAGCACCTCATCGCCCGCGCGCAACGTCAGATCGGTGCCCGGCACCGTGTAGCTGGCCTGCGGATTGGGCACCAGCCGCGCGGTATCCACCCCGTCATGGCAGATGGTGATCTTGGCGCGCAGCTCGGGCGGGAAGGTCGCGGCCTGAAATTCAGTGGGCGACAGCGCGGCATCGGCCTGCACGATGGATTGGATCAGATGCGCCGCGCGCGCGGTAGTGGAGATCCGATTTTCCAACGCGCTCTTGGCAAATTCCGGGTCGAAATCGGTGTCCAGCCCGGTCGTTTTATACATCAGTTCCGCATAGACCAACAGCTTCGCTTCGGGCCAGACCTCGCGCAAAAACAGCGTCTCGCCCCAGCCGGGATGGCCAAAGATCACATCGGGCACGAAGCCATGCCGCTCGCGCAATTGCCGCGCGGCAAAGGCGGCGCGCATACCCCGTTCGCAAACCTCGGCATACATTTTCGTCAGCCGTGGCTCCAGCTTCACCGCGGCAGGCTTGCGGTATTTGACCACCTGCACCGGCGACGGGCGCTGGTTCGTTTCCGCGGTCAGCGCCAGCACCTGATGGCCGCGCTTGACCAGCGCCGGGGCCAAATGCGGGAATTGCCCCGGGAAATTCTGGTGCACGAACAGGATTTTCATTCCGCCCCCCCGTGGACCGCGCCAGGCCCCAGCGCCGCCGCCATCAGCGCGCGCGTGTAGGCGGTTTTCGGCGCCGCAAACAGCTCGGCGGCTGGCCCCGCCTCGACCACATCGCCTGCCTTCATCACCATGATCTTATGCGACAACGCCCGCACCACACGCAGATCGTGGCTGATAAACAGATAGGCCAGCCCATGCGCGCGCTGCAAATTGCGCAACAGCTCCACGATCTGAACCTGCACCGTCATATCCAGCGCCGAGGTCGGCTCATCCAGCACCACGACACGCGGCCGCAAGATCATCGCGCGGGCAATTGCGATGCGTTGGCGCTGCCCACCCGAAAATTCATGCGGATACCGGCTCATCGCGGCGGGATCGAGGCCCACCTCTTCCATGATCTCGGCCACCATCTCGCGGCGGTTGCGCCCGGGTTCCAGCCCGTGCACGGTCAGCCCCTCGGCGATGATCTGTTCAATCGTCATGCGCGGGGACAAGCTGCCAAACGGGTCTTGGAACACGATCTGCATATCGCGCCGCAAGGGCCGCAACTGCTTTGACTGCCAGCGCGAAATATCTTGCCCCGCATACAGGATCGGGCCGTCGCTTTCGATCAGCCGCATCAACGCAAGCGCCAGTGTCGTCTTGCCCGACCCGCTTTCGCCCACAATCCCCAGTGTCTCCCCCGCGCGCAAAGACAGGCTTGCGGCATTGACCGCTTTCACATGGCCCACGGTGCGGCGCAACAGCCCGCGCTTGACCGGGAACCAGATCTTGAGATTGTCGGTCTGCAACAGGGTTTCGGCCCCGTCGGGGACCGGATCGGCCCTGCCCTGCGGCTCGGCCCCCAAAAGCTTTTTGGTGTAAGGGTGCTGCGGATTGGCAAAAATCTGATCGACCGGGCCTTGCTCGACAATCTCGCCCGCCTGCATCACGCAGACCTTGTCCGCGATGCGGCGCACCACACCCAGGTCATGCGAGATGAACAAAAGGCTCATCCCCAGATCGCGCTTGAGATCGGCCAAAAGATCAAGGATCTGCGCCTGAATCGTCACATCCAGCGCGGTTGTCGGCTCATCGGCCACCAAAAGCTCGGGCCCATTGGCCAGCGCCATGGCAATCATCACCCGCTGGCGCTGCCCGCCCGAAAGCTGATGCGGGTAATCGGCCAGACGGCTTTCGGCATTGGCAATGCCCACATGCTGCAACAGCGCAATGATGCGCGAACGCGCCTCGGCGCCGGTCAGGCCTTGGTGGATACTTAGACTTTCGCCCAATTGCTTTTCAATCGTGTGCAGCGGGTTGAGCGAGGTCATCGGCTCTTGGAAAATAAAGCTGATGTCATTGCCGCGCACATCGCGCAAGGTTCGCTCCTCTGCGCCGACCATTTCACGGCCCAGATAGCGCACCGAACCTTGGGTCTGCGCATTGCCGCCCAAAAGCGCAACGGTGGACAGCGCCGTGACCGATTTGCCAGAGCCAGACTCGCCCACCAAAGCCACGGTTTCGCCCTTGGCGACGGTGAAGCTGACACCTTTCACCGCCGGGATCTGCCGGCCCTCTTGGGTGAAGGTGACACGCAGGTTCTCAACAGACAGAACAGGATCGGAAGCGTGGCTCATTTGAACACCTTGCGCGGGTCGAAGGCGTCGCGCAGCCCCTCGAAGATGAAGACCAGAAGCGACAGCATGGTGGCAAAGGTCACAAAAGCGGTGAAGGCCAGCCAAGGTGCTTGCAGGTGATTTTTTGCCTGAAGCGCCAATTCGCCAAGGCTCGGCGCAGACGAGGGCAGCCCGTAGCCAAGGTAATCCAGCGTCGCAAGGCCGGAGATTGCCCCGGTAATGACAAAGGGCAGCATCGTCAGCGTGGCGACCATCGCATTGGGCAGGATGTGGCGGAACATGATCACCCGGTCACTGACGCCCAAGGCGCGGGCCGCGCGCACATATTCAAAATTACGCGCGCGCAGGAATTCGGCGCGCACCACCCCGGTTAGCGCGGGCCAGCCAAAGAGAATGGTCACAAAAACCAACAGCCAGAAAGACCGCCCCAAGATCGCAAACAAGATGATGATCACGTAAAGCGAGGGGGTGGATTGCCAGATTTCCAGCAAGCGCTGAAAGATCAGATCAACCTTGCCGCCGAAATAGCCCTGAACAGCGCCGGCGGCGATGCCCAAAACCGACGAAGCAAAGGCCACGATCAGCGCAAAAGCGACCGAGATGCGAAAGCCGTAAATCACCCGCGCCGCCACATCGCGCGCGGTGTCATCGGTGCCCAGCCAGTGATCGCGGTCGGGGGCCGAGGGGGCGGTGCCCACATTGTTGATGGTGCGGTAGTGATAGGGGATCGGCGGCCAGATCATCCAGCCGGTTTCCACCGGCGCACCGGCGACCGTGCCTTGGCTTTGCGCCTCTGCCATCACGCCTTCGGGGTCATCCCAACAGGCTTCTGCCCCGCCAGAAACGATCAGGCATTGCACGCCGGGGTCGCGATACACCGCCTCGGTGCGGAAATCGCCGCCAAAGGCGGTTTCGGGGTAAAATTTGGCCACCGGAAAGAAATACTCGCCACGGTATTTCACCACCAGCGGGTGATCGTTGGCGATCAGTTCCGCCCCAAGCGAGGCTATGAACAAAACGCTGAAGAGGATCAGCGAATAAAAGGCGCGGCGATTGGCGCGGAAGTTGCGCCAACGGCGCCGGGCCAGCGGAGAAAGTGCCATCAGCCCGCCCTCTTTTCAAAATCGATGCGCGGATCGACCAGCGTATAGGTGATGTCTGACAATATGCCGATCACCAAAGACACCAGCCCAAAGGCGTAAAGCGAGCCGAACACAAGCGGATAGTCGCGCTCCACCGCCGCCTGATAGCCCAAAAGCCCCAGCCCATCGAGCGAGAAGACCGTTTCAATGATCAGCGAACCGGAAAACAGCACCGACAAAAACAGCCCCGGAAAGCCCGCGATCACGATCAGCATCGCATTACGGAACACATGACCATAAAGCACGCGCCGTTCGGTCAGCCCCTTGGCCCGCGCCGTCATCACATATTGCTTGTTGATCTCATCCAGAAACGAGTTCTTGGTCAGCAGTGTCAGCGTGACAAAACTCGACAGCGTGATCGCCAAAGTCGGCAAGGCGATGTGCCAGAAGTAATCCAGCACCTTGCCGGTGACGCTGAGCGTGTCCCAATCGTCCGAGGTCAGCCCGCGCGCGGGGAAGATCGACAGGAAGCTGCCCCCGGCAAAGAGCACCATCAATAGCACGGCAAACACCAGCGTCGGGATCGCATAGGCCACGATGATCGCCGCCGAGGTCCACGTATCGAAGGCCGTGCCATCCTTGACCGCCTTGCGGATGCCCAGCGGGATCGAGATGAGATAGGCCAAAAGCGTGGACCACAGCCCCAGCGAAATCGACACCGGCAGCTTTTCGATCACCAGTTCCACGACCGATTTGTTTTTGAAGAACGAAGTGCCGAAATCAAAGCGCAGGTAATTTCCCATCATCGTGAAAAACCGCTCGGTCGCCGAGATTTTCTCGGTTCCGCAGGCAGGGTCTTTCAGATCGGGCGTCCCGGTGAAGCCGTCTTCGCAGGCGATGCGGGCAAAGCCCATCTGCACCTCAAGCTGCGCCAGAAGATCGGGGGAGATGCCGCGCGCGCCTTGATACCCGCCCTCGTCCAGCCCCTGACTTTGGCCCGCATCGGCACCGCCGGTGATGTTGCGGGTGGAATCCGCCTCGCCCTGCACGCGGGCGATGATCTGCTCGATCGGCCCGCCGGGGACGAATTGCGTCAGCGCGAAATTGATCAGCATGATGCCGAACAAGGTCGGCAAGACCAGCATCAATCGCCGCAGGATATAGGCGCCCATCGTCTTTTTCTGCCTTGCACTTTTTCAACAAATCCGAAGGGTGGAGGGCTTAAAAAGCCCCTTCCGCTTGCAGTTTTGCGGCCTTTTCGGCGTTATACCACCAGAAGTCCAGCTCGCCCAGCGCATAGGGGGGCATGGTCTCGGGGTGCTCATACATGTCGTAGTAGGCGACGGTATGTTTGTCCTTATACCATTGCGGCACCCAGAAATGCAGCGCGCGCAACACCCGATCCAGCGCATGCACACGGGGCAAAAGCTCGGCTTGGGTCTTGGCCTCTTCGACTTTGCGGATCAGCGCATCCACCACCGGATTTGCGATCCCGGCGGCGTTGAACACATCGCCCACCGCCGCCGATCCGAAATATTGCTGCAAACCAGAGCCGGGGATCAGGTCTTGGCCGAAATGGGTGGTGATCAGATCGAAATCATGGGTGCGGCGGCGGGCTTCGTATTGCGCATCATCGACGCGGGCCATTTTCGCGTCCACGCCCAACGCGCGCAGGTTCTCGATAAAGGGGTTGATCACACGGTCGAAGCTTTGGCTGTCATTGAGGAATTCGACACTCAGCAAAGCGCCTTGGGCATTGCGGCGCATGCCGTCCTCGCCGACTTCCCAGCCCGCTTCATCCAATAGCGCGGCGGCCCGGCGCATGTTGCGCCGATCCAATTGCCGCGCGCCCGAAGTTGGGGCCATTACCACCGGTTCGCGCAGCACGCCTTCGGGCAAATCTGCCGCGAAAGGTTGCAAAAGGTCAATTTCCTCGGGCCCCGGCGTGCCGGTCGCAGCCAGTTCAGAGTTTTCCCAGATCGAGTTAACCCGCGCATAAAGTCCATAAAAAAGCGAGTCATTCGACCATTCGAAGTTGAACATCAGCCCAAGCGCTTCGCGCACCCGAATGTCGGAAAACTTCTCTCGCCGCAGATTGATGGCAAAGGCCTGACCGCTGGCCACATTGCCGTCATGCAGCTCTGCCTTCACCACATGACCTGCCTGCAGCGCCGGGAAATCATATTGCCGCGCCCAGATGATCGAGCTGGTCTCGTTGCGGAAGGTGTAGCTGCCGGTCTTGAACCCTTCGAACGCGGCCTGATAATCGCCGTAATATTCGACCCTTATGCGGTCGAAGTTGTTGCGCCCGATATTGATTGGCAAATCCTCGCCCCAATAATCGGGGTTGCGCTTCCAGACCACGGTGCGCCCATCCTTGGCACTGTCAAAGACATAAGGGCCAGAGCCAATCAGCGCCACCTGCGTGGGCTTGGCCAGATCGATCCCTTCGGCCTCGAACTGCGCCTTGGAAAAGACCGGAAAGCCGCCCGCAAGCTGGATGATGTCGCGCCGGGGCGCCTCGGCGGTGAAGGTGAATTTGATCCGCCGGTCATCCAGCACTTCGGCCCCGGCGATCTGCTGTGCCACCACCGCGCGAAAACTCGACAAGCCCTTGTCGCGCATCTGTTGATAAGAAAACAGCACATCAGCCACGGTCAGCGGCGTGCCGTCGGAAAAGGTGATGCCCTCGCGCAAGGTGAAGATCACCCAATCCTTGCTGTCGGGGTATTCTAGGCTTTCGCACAGCAGGCAATAGGCTTCGCCCACGGTGTCGGCGGTGCCTGTCAGCATCGTTTCCAGCGGTGCGGACGACAGCGCCGCTGCCCGCCCCTCGATCGTGTAGGGGTTGAAATTGTCAAAGGCCCCCGGCGCCCATTCCGAGATTTCACCGCCTTTGGGCGCAGCGGGATTAACGTAGTCAAGATGCGCAAAACCGGGGCCATATTTCACATCGCCCAAGGTGGCGATCGCAGCCGCGGTGATCGTGCCCTCGGCGCGGGCCTGCGCACTAAGCCCGCCCAGAAGCGCCAAGGCCACAAGCCCCGCCCCCAGCATCTGCCGCGCGCCAAGACCTGCTTCCTGCGTGATTGCCGCCGTCACTGCTTTTGCCATGCATCTCTCCCTGTTTTCCCCACTAAAGGGCGTTGCGGCAGCGGGGGCAAGTTGCAATGGCGTGAGAGCGCAAAATCAAAGGGCCGCCCCGGCGGGACGGCCCTGATACATGGATGTCGATGCGCTTATTGCGACAGCGAGTACAGATAGGCGATCACGTTTTCGATCGACTCGGTGTCGTCCTTGAAGCCTTGGAAGGCCATCTTGTTCTTCGGCACTTCGGCTTTCGGCTCGGTCAGATAGGCGGTCAGACGTTCCGCGGTCCAGTAGCCGGTATGGGCTTGCATGGCTTTGGAATATTTGAAGCCTTCGACGGTGGCCGTGGCCCGGCCCACAACGCCATCGAGGTGCGGACCAACGGCGTTCTTGCCGTCGACCTTGTGGCAGGTCTTACAGTTCTTGGCGAAGACTTCTTCGCCCGCTGCCGCATCGCCCACGATGGTGGCCGGATCGATTTCGGTGAACGGATCGAGTTCGACGACGGGCTCTTCTTCCTCGGGCTCGGCAGCCGCCGCCGGCGCCGCCGCGGATTTGGGCGCCGCTTCCGCAAGCACAACATTGGGGTCCATGGCGATCGCACGACCATTTTCGTCGATCGGAACGGACGTCGCCGGACGCGTGTTGAAAAGCGTCGCCGAGGTAAAGGAGATCAATCCGTAGAACACCACCACGCCAAACAGCGTGGCTCCCAATTTCATCATATGCGTCTTGAGCATGGCTCCCCCGCGATTTTGCATTCTATTTTGGCCGTTGCGCGCATCTACGCCCGTCGGGCACGAGATTTCAAGGATCATATACGCTTCGCGCCAGAATCGGCTGCGTCAAATAGAACCGATTGCATGCTTTTGCATGATAGATCGGCACTTTTCCTGCCCCGATGCATGCGCCATAGAGAGAGACAGGCAAAACGGGAGGCGCGCATGGACAAGACGCAACGCGGCCTGATCGCCTTTCAGGGCGAGCTGGGCTCTTATTCGCACGAGGCGGCAAATCGGGCACGCCCGGGCTTTGCCCCCCTGCCCTGCGCCACCTTTGAGGATGTGATCGAAGCCGTGCGTGAAGGCCGCGCCGATCTGGCGATGCTGCCGGTCGAAAACTCCACCTATGGGCGGGTCGCCGATATTCACCGGCTGTTGCCCGAATCCGGCCTGCATATTCTGGATGAACATTTTCTGCGCGTGCGCATCGCGCTGATGAGCCTTGCGGGCACCCCGCTTGAGGCCATCAAACAAGTGCGCGCCCATCTGGTTCTTTTGCCGCAATCGGCACGTTTTTTGCGCACCCATGGCATCACCGGCCATGCCGCGGCCGATAGCGCGGGGGCGGCGTCCGATCTGGCGCGCACGCGCACCCCGGGCGAGGGGGTGCTGGCCTCGGAACTGGCGGCGGACATTCATGGGCTAGAGGTTCTGGCCCGCGATATCGAGGATCATGGCCACAATACCACGCGCTTTTTGGTGATGGGGCGCGACCCGGACCCGCGCGCGCGCGCCGAACGGATGATGACCACCTTTGTCTTTGAGGTGCGCAACATTCCCGCCGCGCTTTATAAGGCGATGGGCGGTTTTGCCACGAATGGCGTGAACATGACCAAGCTGGAAAGCTATATGCTCGACGGCTCTTTCACCGCGACACAGTTTTACGCCGATATCGAAGGGCATCCGGACGATGCGAATGTGAAACTGGCGTTGGATGAATTGCGCTATTTCACTTCGCATATGCATATTTTGGGCACCTACCCCGCTGACCCAAAACGCTACGAATAAAACCAGACATAAAAACCGGGGGCACATGGCCCCCGGACATTTACCCCAAAGACCGTGAGAGGCGCGCGGCCAAAGCTTTGACGGGCTGGGCCTTCGACTTTGTCGAAATATCCCGGGGGTGAATTTGCCCCTTGGGGCAAAGAGGGGGCAGCGCCCCCAAAGCGCCCGACGCGCGGCGGGCTGGCCCGCCCAAGACGGGCGCCGCCCCACCAAGATGGACACGCCGATTTAAGCGGCGCGGGCTTCCAATTCGCGCAAGAAGGCCTTGATGCGCTCATCATAGCGGCGGTCCAGATTGGTCCGGCCCAGCCGCGCCGATTGCAGCAAAAGCCGCGCGCCCAAGGTGCGCGGGCGCACCTCCAGCGCGGTGGCAAGCCGTGTGCGGCCCGGCGCCAATTCGGTAAACTCCAGCGTCAGCGTCAGTTGAAAGCTGGGCGAGGTGCCCGCGTAATCGATACCCGCGTGGCGGTCGAACCGGGTCACATCGACAATCATCTGCCGTTCGCGTCCGCGCAGCATGAAGCCCACATCCCAAGACATGCCCGCGCCCAGCCCCTGCAACGTATCGAGACGGCGCATCGTCACGCCCTTGCGCATCGCCGCCCGTTCGATAGCAGCAATATCGGTCAATTGATCGAAAAGAGGTTCGGCGGCCATCGCCACATCGACGCGGTTCGAAAATTTCATGGCTTTCTCCAGATGCCCGTGCGGCCACGGTCTTGATGCGGCCCGCGCTTCTGCCGTGCTTGGCCCAAGCGAGCCCCCGGTGTCAATTGTCAGCCGTCACATCCACCGCCAAGCCAATCCGAAAGCATCCAGCGCGCCACGGTTCCGGGCCGTGCGGCGCGGATTTCGCTATCCGCGCCCGCATAGATCCGTGCCAGCCGATCGCGCGGCACCCAAAGCGCCGCCTCGATCTCGGCGGGGTCAGGGGTGATCGCGTCGCTTTCGGCTTCGCCCGCACAGCCCAGCATCAGCGAGCCGGGAAAGGGCCATGGCTGTGCCGCCAAAAACCGCACCGCGCCGACCCGAATGCCGGTTTCCTCCAACACTTCGCGCCGCACCGCCATTTCGGGGGTTTCGCCCGGCTCCATAAAGCCCGCCGGGCAGGAATACATCCCCTCGGGCCAGCCCGGCGAGCGCGCCAAAAGCACCCGGTCTTGATGGGTGATGCGCATGATCACCACCGGATCAGTGCGGGGAAAATGGCTGGCCCCGCAGCTTGGGCAATTGCGCTGCCAGCCCGCCTGCGCGCTCAGACTCGGCGTGCCGCAGGCGGCACAAAACCCATGCGTGCCATGCCAGGCGATCAGCGCCCGCGCGGTGGCGGCGATTTCCCCGGACAGCGGGCAAAGCCGCACCAATGCGCCCCGCAGATCGGCCCATTCCGCCCCCGGCGGCGTCTGCAACGCCGCGCTTTCGGGTAGATCAAGTGCGAAAACCGGCGTGCCGTGCACAAGCCCCAAAAACACCGCCGCGCCCACATGGCTTTGGCGCAGCGTATCGCCCGCGCGCAAAGCATATAGCCCCGCGCCAATCACCGGATCGGGCGCCGCCCCCTCGGGCGCAAGCAATGCGGCCCCTTGGCAAAACGCAACAAAACGCGCCTCGGGCTGCGCCTGCATGTCCGCCAACGCCGCAAGATCGCCGCGCAGATGCGCCGCGCGCTCCAGCCCCGCGCCCGCGCGCGCCCCGACAAAGGCCATGGCCTCTTTCTGATCCGTCTGCACCATCGACGCCCTATTCCTTATTCGCCCGCATGGCATGCCCGCGGGCCTCGCCGGCCCGCTTGGCTTGTCGCACTTCGGGCGGGGCTTGGCCAGAGCGGCAGATGGGGCAGATTCGCTGCCGTTTCCGGCACACTCTTTACTGAATAGCCCAAAAAACAGGCAGTCGCCGCGATTTTGCTCAGCCGCCGCACAGAGTGCCCCCTTTTGCCGCATCTTAAGGCACGCGCCCCTTTCGCAGGCCCAGACTGCGCGCAAGCATTGCCCAAACCAAAACCAACAGGGGATACATCATGTTCCACCGCCTTGGCCTGTGCGCGGCGCTTTTGCTGACCGCCTCGCCTCTTGCCGCCGAAACCGCTATGCCTTTTGCGCTCGATTGGAAATTCGAGGGCCCGGCTGCGCCCTATGTGCTGGCGGTCGACAAAGGCTATTACGCGGCCGAGGGGCTGGAGGTGACGGTGACCGAAGGTGCGGGCTCGCTTGATGCGATCCCAAAAGTGGCCACCGGCGCCTATCCGGTGGGCTTCACCGACATCAACAGCTTGATGAAATTCCTCGATCAAAACCCCGGCGCGCCGGTCAAAGCGGTGATGATGATCTATGACAAGCCGCCCTTTGCCGTGGTGGGGCGCAAATCCTTGGGCGTGGAAACCCCCGCCGATCTGGAAGGCAAAGTGCTGGGCGCGCCGCCGCCGGATGGCGCTTGGGCGCAATTCCCGATCTTTGCGGCCGAAAACGGGCTTGATATGGACAAGATCACCGTAGAGCCCGTGGGCTTTCCGGTGCGCGAGCCGATGCTGGCCGAGGGCAAGGTGGATGCGATCACCGGCTTTTCCTTCACCTCGACGCTGAATGCCGAACGTCTGGGCGTGCCCGCCGATGACGTGAGCCTGATCTTGATGGCCGATTATGGTGTGGCGCTTTACGGCAATGCGATCATCGTCAACACCGATTTCGCTGCGGAAAATGGCGATGCCGTGACCGGCTTCCTGCGCGCCACGGCGATGGGCTGGAAAGACGCGATTGCAGATCCGGCAACCGCCGTGGAAGCGTTGGTGGGCAAGAACCCCGCCGCCGATGCCGCGCTGGAAGAGCGCCGTCTGAGCCTTTCGATCGAGGGCAATGTGCTGACCGATTACGTCAAGGAAAACGGCTTCGGCGGTGTGGATGCGGACCGGTTCGCGAAGGCGATCGATCAGCTTTCGACCACCTATGAATTCACCACCAAACCGGCGATGGGCGATATTTTCGATGCGTCCTTCCTGCCGACGGATGGCAGCCTGAGCCTGCAATAAGACCACGCGATGTGGTCATAGGGGCGGCGCGGCCTTGTTCCTTCCGCCGTGTCGCCCCGACGAATTCCGGGCCGCGCGTCATGCGCGCCCGATGCCTTTGGGGCCTGCATGACAAAATTCATAGATATCAAGGGCGTGAAGCACGCCTATCGGACGAAGAACGGCCCGCTTCCGGTTCTGGACGGGCTGGATATCGAGGTGCCCGAGGGCACCTTTTGCGCCGTCGTCGGCCCCTCGGGTTGCGGGAAATCCACGCTGACCCGGCTGGTTTCGGGGCTGATGAAACCCGATGCAGGCGCGGTGGTCTTGGCCGGCGAAGAGGTGGCAAGCCCGCGCAAAACCGTGGGCATGGCGTTTCAAAACCCGGTCATGTTGGAATGGCGCACGATTTTGCAAAACGTGATGCTGCCCTTGGAAATCGTCGCCCCCGGCATGGCAAAAGCGCAGGCCGAGGGACGCGCGGCGCATCTGCTGGAAATGGTCGGGCTGAAGGGGTTTGAGCACAAAAAACCCTCGGAACTGTCGGGCGGGATGCGCCAGCGTGCGAGCCTGTGCCGCGCCTTGGTGCATAAGCCGCAAGTTCTCATCATGGATGAACCCTTTGGCGCGCTCGATAACTTCACCCGCGAAGACCTTTGGCAAACGATGCGCGATCTGCGCGCGGCAGAGCCCTTTACTTGCGTGCTGATCACCCATGATCTGCGCGAAAGCGTGTTCTTGGGCGATCAGGTGGTGGTGCTCTCGGGGCGGCCCGCGCGCACGCAATATGTGCTGGATGTGGATCTGCCTGCCGACCGCAAGATCGATATTTTGTATGAACCCAAAGCCGTGGACATGCTGCACCTGCTGCGAGACCAGATCCGCATGGCACAGGGGCGCGACGGAGACATGCACTGATGGAAACCGCGCAAAAAATCCTTGTGCCCTTGATGGCGATCTTGATCTTTTTGGGCCTGTGGGAGGCGCTGGTCTGGATCAACGGCTGGCCAGATTACAAAATGGCCTCGCCTTCCGATCTGCCACCCGCCTTTATCAAATATAAGGCGCTTTTCATCTCGGGCGGGTGGGAAACTTCGTGGCGCACCGTGGCCGGGCTGGTGCTGGCGGTCATTTTCGGCACCGGGCTGGGCATGATCATGGGCTTTTCCAAGATCGCCCGTGCCGGGCTTTACCCGCTGCTGGTCGGATTTAATGCGATCCCGAAGGCGACACTGGTGCCGGTGATCGCGCTGGTGTTCATTGGGCAATATGACTTCAACACCGTTTTGATGGCGTTCTTGATCTCGTTCTTCCCGATTGCGGTCTCGGTCGGCATTGGGCTTTCGACGCTGGAACCCGAATACCGCGATATTCTGGCCGCCCTTGGGGCCTCCAAATTCACGATTTTCCGCAAGATCGCGCTGCCCAAAACCCTGCCGGAATTTTTTGGCGCACTAAAGGTTTCGGTCACGCTGGCGTTCATCGGCACCAATCTGGTGGAAATCGTCAGCCCGCATGGGCGGGGCTTGGGGGCGCTGTTCCTGTCGGGTCAAACAAACTCCGACTATCCGCTGATGTTTGCCGTTTTGATCGCGCTCGCCGCGCTGGGGATCGTGCTTTATTATGCCGTGGTCGCGCTGGAGCGGATTTTCGCAGGCTGGGCCGAACGCAGCCCGGGGTGACCCGCACGCCAACCGACACAACTTCCAAGGCCCAGGCATTTTGCCCGGGCCTTAGCGTTTCGCGGCGAAGAAGTCCTTGAGCAGTTTCTCGGCAGGTTCAGCGGCAATCCCGTCATAGACCTCGGGCACATGATGGCATTGGGAATGGGCAAAAATCCTCGGGCCTTGCGCCACGCCGCCCGATTTTGGGTCCGCCGCGCCGTAATAGACCCGCGCGATCCGAGCGTTTGAAATGGCCGCCGCACACATCGGGCAAGGTTCCAGCGTCACATAAAGATCATGCCCCGGCAGCCGCTCGGACCCCGCCGCCGCGCAAGCCGCGCGCATCGCCAGAATTTCGGCATGCGCCGTGGGGTCGCAAAGTTCGCGCGTGCGGTTGCCTGCGCGCGCGACCACCGCACCCGAAGGCGCAACCACCACCGCGCCCACCGGCACCTCGCCCCGGCCTGCTGCCGCGCGCGCCTCGGCCAGCGCTTCATTCATATAGCTGCGAAATGTCATCCCCCTTCATCGCCCGCAAAGCATTCCCCATCAAGCCGCTTTCCAAGCGCATGCGAAAGGTGTAGCAGGGTGCCTTCGCCCGCGATGGTCGCGCGCCCCCTCCCCTTGAAGGATCAGATATGGCTGATGCCCCCAATCTCCCCGAATCCGCTGAACGTATTGCCAAAGTGATCGCCCGCTCTGGCGTGGCCTCGCGCCGCGATGCCGAGAAAATGATTCTCGCAGGCCGTGTCGCTGTGAATGGCAAGCGGATCGAAAGCCCCGCGCTTGACGTGCTGCCCAATGACAAAGTGGCGATTGACGGCAAGCCGATTGATGCGCCGCAAGAAACCCGGCTGTGGCTGTATTATAAACCCCTTGGCCTTGTGACGACCGAGAAGGACGAACAAGGCCGCCGCACGATTTTTGATGAAATGCCCGAGGGAATGCCGCGCGTTTTGAACGTGGGCCGGCTCGACCTCAACTCCGAAGGTCTGTTGTTGCTGACCAATGATGGTGGGTTGAAGCGGCGGCTGGAACTGCCCGAAACTGGCTGGCTGCGCAAATACCGCGTGCGGGTGAATGGCCGCCCCATGTCCGACACATTTAATCCGCTGCGCGCGGGCCTGACGATTGACGGCGAAGATTTCCAGCCGATGGAAGTTTCGCTCGACCGTCAGCAAGGCGCGAATGCGTGGCTGACCGTGGGCATTCGTGAGGGCAAGAACCGCGAAATTCGCCGCGCCATGGCCGAGGTCGGGATGACGGTGAACCGGCTCATTCGCGTCAGCTACGGCCCGTTCCGGCTCAATGACATGCAGCCGGGCGATGTGATGGAAGTGAAGCGCAAATTGCTGCGCGATCAATTGGGCGACCGGCTGCTGTTTGGCATTGAAGACGGCAAACCCTCGCGCACGGAACGTGAAGAGGCGCGCGGCGCCCGCCGTGGCCCACGCCCCGCAGGGAAAGGCGATTTCAAACCGCGCGACGCGCGCGGCGAGGGCGATGAGGCGCCCAAGAAAGGCTTTGGCCGACAGCGCGATTTTGCCGATGGCTCGGACCCGAAGGCCCGCAAGCCGCGCGCCTTTGGCTCGAAATCGCATCACGATGATGATCGCATACCTTTTACCCGTCGCGAAGATGGGGAGCGCAAGCCCTTCGCCCGTCGGGACGACGGGGACCGCAAGCCCTTTGGCCGCCGTGACGAGGGCGAGGGCAAGCGCCCGTTCAAGCCGCGCTTTGATGGCGAGAAAAAGCCCTTTGGCAAACGCGACGAGGGCGACCGCAAACCCTATGCACGGCGCGAAGATGGCGAGCGCAAACCTTACCAGCGCCGCGAAGACGGCGAGGGCAACCGCTCCTTCAAGCCGCGTTTTGATGGCGAGAAAAAGCCCTATGGAAAGCGCGACGAAGGCGACCGCAAGCCCTTCAACCGGCGTGAGGATGGAGACCGCAAACCCTATGCCCGCCGCGAAGACGGCGACCGGAAACCTTACGCGAAACGCGAAGATGGAGACCGCAAGCCCTATGCGAAACGCGAGGATGGTGAGCGCAAACCTTACCCGCGCCGCGACGATGGGGACCGTAAGCCCTACCAGCGCCGCGAAGATGGCGAGCGCAAACCCTATGGCGGCCGTTCAGGCGGCGACAAGCCGGGCTTCAAATCGGCGGGTTTCAAAAGCCATGGCGGCAAACCCGGTGGCAAGCCGCGCTCGGAAGGGTTCAAAAGCCACGGTGACGGCGCGCGCAGGGGCGGCGATTTCAAACCCGGCGGCTTTAAAAGTGGGCCCAAAGGCGCCCCCAAAGGCGGCGGGAACAAGGGCGGCGGGCGCGGCCCGAAACGCGACTGATCGCGAAACCAGATGAACAGGGCGGGGCAACACCCCGCCCTTTGTTTATGCCCTGCCCCTTTCCTTGCGCCGCGCCCGTGCTTACCTTCACGCAAAGCACCCGAGAGCCGGAGGCCCCATGTCGCGCAAGACGCTCCAAAGCATTGCCTTTTATCTGCTGGTCGCGCTGACCTTTTCCGTCGCGCTGAAAGGCACGGTCTAAGATGGCGCAGCGATACGGCGGCAAATATTCCCCCACCCCGCAAAGTGCCCCCAAAGGCTATGCGGGGGTTGCCCCTGACCGGCTGCCAGAAACCGGGCCAAGCCACCCGATGACACGCCGTTTGGTCTGGATCGCCGTGGCGGCGGTGCCGTTTCTTTTCAATGCCTTTGGGGGTGGCCCGGTGGCGCTGGCCCGGGGTCTGGGTGGCTTCGGATTGGTGGCTGGCGCGGTCTTTTTGATCCGCGAGGGGCTGAAGGCCGAGGCTGCTTGGGCTGCGCGCAAGGTCGCCCGTCGCCCTGCCCTGCCCCGCAAGGCGCTGGGGGCGGTGGTGCTGGGCCTTGGGCTGGCCACCGGGGCGCAAGCTCCCGAAATGGGAATATTTGGGGCCGCGGTCGTGGGCGGGATCGGCGCAGCGCTCGCGCTTTTTGCCTTTGGCCTTGATCCGATGCGCGACAAGGGGATGGACGGCATCGACCCGTTTCAGCAAGACCGCGTCGCCAAAGTGGTGGCCGCAGGGGAAGGACATCTGGACGCGATGCGCGAAGCCGTCGCGCGCGCGGGCGATGCGCGGCTGACCGCGCGGGTGGCGCGTTTTGCCGAGACCGCGCGGGCCCTGTTTCGCGCCGTCGAAGACGACCCGGGTGATTTAAGCGCAGCGCGGCGCTACATGACGGTCTATCTGTCTGGCGCTCGGGACGCGGCGGTCAAATTCGCCGATCTGTGGACGCGCAGCCGCGACGCCAAGGCGCGCGCGGATTTCGAAGCGCTGCTGGACGATCTGGAGGCGAATTATACCGCGCGCACCGCCAAGCTGATGGAAGATGGCCGCGAAGGGCTTGAAATTGAAATAGAAGTTTTGCGCGAACGGTTGGCACGCGAGGGACTTGCGACGCCCCCCGACACGCTTGGCTAAGCGCAAATCCCGTTTCCATGCCGGAAACCGAGCGTTTTTTGCGGCCCCAAAATTCACCCTGTCCGAGCCACATTCTGGCCCCGCTTCGACGCGAGTTTGGCGAAAAATCCGGCAGGTCTACCATGTTCAAAACTCTTCCGCCCCCCGTTGTCTCGATGGCATTTGCCCTCGGACTTTCGGCCTTTGTCGCGCTGGGTGCCGATGCGGCCCAGACCGGCCCCGAAACGATGACCAATATGCCCTGGGCGCTAGCAGGTTTTTTGCGCGGCACGGCGGTGTTTTTTCTGGCCCCGGCAGCGGTGGCGGCGGTGCTGTGGCATCGCGCCCTGATCCGCCATGGACATGCGCTGATGCTACGCCTGTCGATCCGGCTGCCGGCCTTGCGCCCGCAGCGCGCCCCCGCGCCCGAGGCGGCACCGCTTGCCCCGGCCAAACATCTGGCGGCCGGTGGCAGCATCGATCACGCGGTGAAACTGCGCATGACCGAGGTGCACCGGCAATTGCGCGCCTTGGCGCCCGAGCTTTTGCCGGTTTTTGCCGATTGCCGCGCGGCGCAGGCGCGCCTTGCCGCCGAAATTCGGCGCGGGGGCGCGACTGGGGTCGAGACCGGCGCCGAGGCCGAACAGCTTCTGATCGGCGGGTTGGTGCAGATCGAAACCGCGACGCGCAAACTTTCGCTTGTCCTTAGCACCACGACGAAGGAACATGCCTTAGGCAACTTCGCGGATACGCTTGAAAAACTGACAAGCGAGACGTTGGATTGCCTTGTGACGCTGCGCGCCCGCGCCAAGGGGGCACCGCAGGGGATGCAGATCGGGGGCGCGGCGCAGAACGCCTAAGCAGCGCCCCCAAACGGGGGTGAAGCATGACCGAGACTGTCCGCGCAAAGGCTGCCCAAGCCGGTGCCGAAATCGAGACTGTGGCTGCCGTAACGCTGCCGGAACCGGCCGCGGATCTGGTGGCACTTGATGCCGCGCCGGACCCGGTGGCCGCCGATATTCGCACCCGAATGGCCGAAATCGACATCGCCGATACCGGATCGATCGTGCAATTCGGTGCGCGCGCGCAGACCGAATTGCAAGCGATCAGCCAAGAAATGCTGGCCGATGTGAAAACCAAGGATCTGGGCGCGGCGGGGGACAGCCTCAGCGCCATGGTAAGCGCGTTGCGCGGCTTTTCCGAGGGTGAGCTGGACGTGCGCCGCAAACGCTCGCTTTGGGAAAAGATCACCGGGCGCGCCGCACCCTTCGCGCGCTTTTTGGCGCGCTACGAACAGGTGCAAAGCCAGATCGACACGATCACCGACACGCTTTTGCGCCATGAACAACGGCTGCTGATCGACATCAAGGCGCTGGATCGTCTTTATGACAAGACCTTGAAATTCTATGATGAACTGGCGCTTTACATCGCGGCGGGCGACGCCAAGCTGGCCGAGATCGATGCCGAGATGATCCCCGCGAAAGAGGCTGCAGTCGCCGCCGCGCCCGAGGCCGAACAGGTGCTGCGCGCGCAAGAATTGCGCGATCTGCGCGCCGCGCGCGATGATCTGGAACGCCGGGTGCATGATTTAAAGCTGACCCGCCAGGTCACGATGCAATCTCTGCCCTCGATCCGGCTTGTGCAAGAAAACGATAAAAGCCTGATCACAAAGATCAATTCTACGCTCGTCAACACCGTGCCGCTGTGGGAAACGCAGCTTGCGCAGGCGGTGACCATTCAACGCTCGGCCGAGGCGGCGGCGGCGGTCAAGGAAGCCTCCGATTTGACGAACGAGCTTTTGACCGCCAATGCCACGACCCTGCGCACGGCAAATCAGGTTGTGCGCACGGAAATGGAACGCGGCGTCTTTGACATTGCCGCCGTGAAGGCCGCCAACGAAGAACTGATCGCCACGATTGAGGATAGCCTGCGGATCGCCGATGAAGGCAAACGGATGCGCGCCGAGGCCGAAACCGAACTGGTCCGGCTGGAAGGCGCGTTGCGCGACACGCTCGCTTCGGCGCGGGCGAAACCGGCGCAGGGCTGAGCATGGGCGGGGCCGCGATCCGGCATAGAGGGCATTGGGCAAGAGATTTGGCCCGGGGGGTGGGCACGGCGGCGCTGTGTCTGGCGCTGTCGGGCTGCATCGATCCCCCGGGGAGCCTGCGCAATTCCCCGCGCCCGGCCCCGGCCCC
>NZ_NRRD01000035.1 GCF_020023995.1 Rhodobacter sp. TJ_12
CAGAAGCGCGCCGAGCGCTTGAGCAATCTGAGGGCTCCGCGCTCGGCGCGCTTGCCCAACCTGAACCCGACCACTATCAACCCCAAGGACTCTCGTTATGACTGAGGGACGACCGGGGGGCAGGTCAAGTCTCTTGACTTTATTCTCAGAGACTTGAGAAAACGTCGTCTCGATGCATTCGAGAGACAGCAGCGCCTCGAAATCGATGAGATTGCATCGAACTGTGCCGTCACAGCTTCGGAAAAAAGCGATCAGAAGAAGATCACGATCTACAACGCTCCGCCTTCCGCATCAATTCTTGATAAAGATGAACGCGGACGCAGCGAAATCAGGAAACGTCTGTCGATCAAATATCGTGTTTTGGGTTGGACGGATCGTCACGAGATCGACGAAGTGTTCTCCGAGCTCTACACCGCCGCCCCTTGGCTGTCGGAGCCTATTCAGTGGCTGTGGGAAAATCAGCTACTAAATCTTGATGGCAAATGGAGGCAAGTCGGTTTTCCGCCGCTGTTACTTGTTGGCCCTCCGGGCTGCGGAAAAACTCATCTTGCACATATGCTCGGCGATATTGTCGGTCTCAAGACGGCTCGGATCGACATGTCCGCTCGAAGCGCTGCGTTCGACATCGCCGGTATCGAGTATGCGTGGCGCTCTTCAGCGCCCGGAATCCCGGTTCGGACTCTTTGCGGCAGCGATCACGCAAACCCGCTGATCGTGCTTGATGAGATCGACAAGGCGGGGACGTCGAATATCGGCGGAGATCCTGTCGAGTCGCTCCTGCCGCTTCTTCAGCGCGATATGGCGCGTGATTTCGTGTGCCCCTTCCTGCAAGGCACTATTGATCTCTCGTGGTTATCATGGATCGCGACGGCAAACAATTTAGACAGAGTTCCGGCTCCGATCCGCGACAGAATGAAAATCTTCAAGGTTGAGGCACCGCGCGGCGAAGGGCTTCGGAAAGTCGTAGCTGCAAGTCTCAGACCGGTCGGAGCTGATGATGCCGTTATCGAAGAGGTCTGCGTCCTGATCGAGTCTGGAGCGATGAGCTTGCGTGCGCTCGGGCGATTGAAAGACGAATTCACGGCGATCTCACGCCGACCAATCCTGCATTGATGAAGGGTGAAGCTATGAAATTTCTTATCAAAATCACATATCTTGCGGCGAGCTTGGCCGCACCAATTTGCGCGCTCGGCGCGTATACGAACTGGTCAGCGCTGCATGGCGGGCCGATCGAGCATGCGGGCTGGTCTGTTTTGATGCTCATCTGCTGCGCGTGCAGCACAGCCATCATCTTCTCGTTTCGAGAGGTGCAGCAGAGCGCGGCGGCCGTTCTTGGTATCGCTGCTATGTCCGTTACGTTCGCCGGACTTTTCGTGTACTTCGCACCTTTGACTTTCATGTTCATCGCTGGAACTCTGCTCGGCGGCGCGTCGCTTGAGATGATCAGCTTTGAGTTTGTTTGCGGCTTGCTATCGCTTTTTGTGATTGTCGGCGGCTGGACGGGCGGCTTCGGACTGCTCGAATGACGCACACAGCACACATTAAGTCGTATAATGTAAGCTGTGTGAGACAAAAAGCTGAATTCAGCTATCGATGTAAATTATGCGATACAAAAGGCCCCTCCTTCGAAGGGGCCTTTTTCATTGCTGGCTGATGTCAACCGAACCGCCTCTATCGGCGCAAGGCGTGATGCCTCATCCGCCAGCGAGGCCGAACGACTGGGCGTTGCCGGAAAGCCAAACACGGCAAAACAGCGATTTTGGCCGAATTTTTCAACACTATCCGCCCGTTGCGAAGGCGACGGGTCTGACCAACGTGTCCGGCCCTGACCGGCCTGGCGGGCATGGGTTCATGCGGCTGTGTGGCTTCCCCGAAGCGGTCGGTCACCGCAGATATCGCCCGAACGCGCAAGGGTGCCTTGCCAGCTTTCGCCGCGGCGACAATGTCTTCGGGCTTTGCCGAACTTACGCCAAGCGCCACGCCGATCTCGGTCAGGCTCGATTGAAGCGCGGTTTCATTCGCGCTGGGGGTCTTCAGATCGCCGATTGCGCCGAGGATCTGATCCTCACCCGCGTCATCGGACAGGCCAAGCGCCTTGGCCACAGCCGCAAAGGACATGGTGGTCTCCTGGTGGAGCGCGGTTAGCCCGCGCAGGTTGGGTTTGTTGGTGAGTGAAGCCCGTGCAATGCCGATGATCCGCTTGGTGCCGTCATGCACGACGGCCGGGCTGATCCCGAGATAGGCCCGGTCGGACATCAGTGCCCGGCCTGCCTCGGTCCAATCGACACGCCCCCAGATGCCATCGGCCCGCGCCTGCAGTTCGGTGATGTAGCCTCGCGCGGGCGAAGGCTCGCCGCGCGGTCCCGCAAGGTCGATGGCGTGGTTTTCGTCGATGGGAAGTTTTGCGCCCTGACCGAGCGAGGCGACAACGCTTTGCGGATCAAGCCGATAGGGCCCGCGCCGATCCTGCGTCATTATCTCTGCCCCGGCCGGGATCAGGTGGATCCAGTCCGGCACCTCTCCCTGATGGGGCAGAGGCTGGCTTTGCATAAGGGCAATATGGGTGTTTGGGGTGCTCATGGTGCGACAATCGCAAGTCGCGCGCCATGATTTCAGCCACAACGGTGTGTGGAGACGCAGCCGTGGGCCGCAAGGTTATCCTGCGCGAGATCACGCAGGATGGTCAAGGGGCCGTGGCTGCGCGTTTTCCCGCTTCAAAGGCACGCTCCAGCGCAGCTTTCAGTGCCCAAACCGAAACGTCGTGAAAATCCAGGGCGTCTGCACGACGTGTTTCGAGGGTCTCGATGTCGAGCGTCTCTTGGGCGATTTGCTCCAGCATCCGGTCGGGGGTCATACCGTTCTCCTTACGTTTATGGACAGATGGAGCACCACGGCGGCTTTTGAAGTCCCTGCGAATTGCTCTCTTTAGGCGTTTCGCGCAAGGTTCTTGCTCCTCGCGTTTCCTCGTGACCGCAATGTTTGTTCATGCTATGTTCTGCCCCATAAGAGGACCATCATGAACATTGAACCTATCTCTCCGGTCGCCCCTTGGTTGGGCGGCAAGCGCAACTTGGCCAAGCGCCTTTGTGCGATGATCGACGCAACCGACTGCACCACCTATTGCGAGCCTTTTGTCGGCATGGGCGGGGTATTCTTGCGCCGCACACGACGCCCGAAAGCCGAGGTGATCAATGACCGCGGGCGGGATGTGTCGAATCTGTTCCGGATTCTGCAACGCCACTACCCCCAGTTCCTCGAAGTGCTGCGCTTCCAGCTCACCACGCGCGCTGAGTTCAACCGCTTGGTCGAGACCAATCCCGAAACACTGACGGACCTCGAACGTGCAGCGCGGTTTCTTTACCTCCAGCGCACCGCTTTTGGGGGCAAGGTCAGCGGCCGCAATTTTGGCGTCGCCAAAGACCGCCCCGGGCGCTTTAACCTGATGACGCTGGAACCCATGCTTGAAGATCTCCACACCCGCCTGGCCGGCGTGGTGATCGAGTGCCTGGATTGGTCAGAATTCGTTCCACGTTACGATGGCGCGGGGACGCTGTTCTATCTCGATCCACCCTATTGGGGCTGCGAGGCGGATTACGGCAAGGCTATGTTTTCGCGTGATGATTTCGCCCGATTGGCCGAAGTGTTGCGCGGCCTTAAAGGGCAATTCATCCTGTCGATCAATGACGTGCCCGAAATCCGCGACCTCTTTGCTTGGGCGAAGATCGAGGAGACGAAGGTCATCAGGGGAACGGTCAGCCATGTTGCCGGTGTAGCTTTTGCGCAGGACATTGCTGACGAGCCCCGCAGAATAGCCCAGCCGCTCAGCCGCTTTGCGCTGGGTGCCCGCGTCACATTGGCGGGCCAGTTCTGCAATCCAGTCGGGCAGCGGTGTGCCCCAAGCCTTCTCGGCGGTATCGGTGATCCGCCAAGGTCATTAGGTCTTTGGGCTGCATCGTTGCCTCATTATTTGGCTATTGCCCAACACCATAAGTAGGATATTGCCCAATTGTCAACGGAAGAAAAGTTGGGCATTATCCCAACTCCATTTCCCGGGGGATCAATGGCGTTCGCCGATGTCATCCTAAGCAGACTTGATGAGCTCGACCTGAATGTGAATCAGGCCGAGGCTAGAGCTGGCTTGCCTCAAGGCTACATACGGGGTGTGATACGCAATGATGAAAAACGGGCAGTCCCCAACCTCGAAAAAGCTGCGCGAATCTGTGAGGCCTTGGGCCTAGAGTTTTACTTCGGCCCACCGCGTGACCACACAGCGGTTGATGTTGTTCCCCCTGAAGATGATGATTTTGCCAAGGTGCCAATCCACGAGGCAACACTTGCTGCCGGCGCAGGGTCAGTGAACGGGAGCGAAGAGATCGTGGGAACGCTCGCCTTCCGAACCGATTGGCTGAAGAAACTTGGGGTTGCAGCATCAAAGGCGCGAGTGGCGCGCGTGCACGGTGACAGCATGGCGCCCACTTTGTGCGATGGCGACATGATCCTCATTGATACCTCGAAAACCGACGTGCCGTCGAGATCGAAAGCATCTAGGCGCAAAGCCACACCAATCTATGCTTTTGTCGAGGACGGCGTTGCGCGTGTGAAACGTATTGAGTTGGTCGATACTGATTTCTACGCGGTATTGTCCGACAATCCAGAATTCCCTACCGAATTCAAACGCAAATCGGCGGTCAATCAGATGAAGATAATCGGCAAAGTTCTTTGGTGGGGACACACCAGTAAGGAGTAAAAATGCCAGTTTGTACGCGATGCGGAACGGAAATCGGCTTTTTTGGTACTGTTGTAGATGGCAAGTGCATTAAATGCTTGGAGGCGATTGAGCGGGGCGCCCCTGAGACGCTTGAAGACAAGCAAGTTATCGATGAGCGTTTGGCGCGCATAATCCTGACCACCGAAGCCTCGCACAATCTACCAGTCGCGGAGCGAGTCGGCGTTCTTACCTCGGAATACGTCGTCGGCATTAACATCTTCCGCGATATCGCCGCCGCTTTCCGAGATGCATTTGGAGGCCGCAGTGAGACCATGCAGCGTGGCTTGCGAGAGGCTAAAGAGGCCGCACTCGAAGATCTGCGCGCCCAAGCCGTCGACCTCGGCGCAGAGGCCGTCGTGGCCATCGATCTAGATTATTCTGAGATCTCCGGGGGCGGCAAAAGCATGCTCTTCTTGGTCGCCAGCGGCACAGCTGTAAAGCTCGAAAAGGCCTGAGCTATGCGCCGCATGCATAGCTCGCGCAACTCAGCCCGCTAAAGCGCGTGCCGGGTATTTTTGTCGTTTTGTGCCGGGTATTTTTGACGCGCTACAGGATTAGCAGTGAGTGCCTCGATTATGAAAAACCTCTGCAGATCGGGCGCTTTGCCTTTCTTGGCGTGACCGAGCAGTAAAAGCCCCGCCGATCTGGCGGGCTTCTTCTCATTCTGCAGCGACGCTGCCGAAGCGGGGTTCACCGCATTTCTGGATTACCGTTTGGTAACGAGGCTGCACCCCAAAGTGCCGACAACCGCAATCTCACGATTGAGAAAGTTTAACAATTTCAAGGGGTTGTGGCGGAGACGAAGTCCGCCAGAATGCGCTTTCACGCGGCTTCATGCGCGGTCACGAGCACCAAAACCTCATTGATTAGAAAGAAAAATCCCGCGTCAGCACTTGTATGCGGTTTCAGCGAGTCGTATCCAATTGCACACTTTATGTTGGTAAGGATGTTGGGAACAAATGCCGAAGAAAGCCAAGGAACTTTCTGCTATCGAAGTGAAGCGGCTGTCTAATCCCGGCTTTCATGCCGTCGGCGGTGTGCCGGGCCTACACCTTAGCATCAATGCGGGGGCGGGCAAGTCTTGGATCTTGCGCGC
The DNA here is from genome assembly GCF_020023995.1 of Rhodobacter sp. TJ_12. GTDB lineage: Bacteria > Pseudomonadota > Alphaproteobacteria > Rhodobacterales > Rhodobacteraceae > Rhodobacter. Next base: position 5,865 of record NZ_NRRD01000035.1, read on the forward strand.
GATGGTGCGGGGCAAGCGACGCGATATCGGCCTCGGTGGCTTCCCTGATATCTCTCTCGCAAACGCCCGCGAAACCGCCCGCGCGATGCGCACGAAGATCGCAGAGGGGATCGACCCAATCGAGGAGCGCGCGCAAGAACGGCAGCGTATCGCCGCAGAAAGCAAGCGTGGCCTAACCATGGCCGAGGCGATTGAGCAGTTTCTTACCAGCGGTAAGCTCGATGCGCTAACTAACCCCAAGCACCGAGCACAGTGGCGTGCGACACTCGAAACCTATGTCGTTCCGATCATTGGCGCGAAGCCTGTGGTCGAAATAGACGTGGCCGACGTCAAATCAGTGCTCGACCCGATTTGGAAAGACAAGCATGAGACGGCGCGCCGTGTGCGTTCAAGGATTGAGAGCGTTCTTTCGTGGGCGACGGTCAACGGGTTGCGAAGCGGCGAAAACCCAGCGCGCTGGAAAGACAACCTCAAGGAACTCATGCCCGATGTCAGCAAAGCGGTCGTGAGGGGTCATCATCCAGCGTTGCGAGTCGCGGATGTGACCAGTTGGTTTACTGCCCTGAAAACAAGAGAAGGGCTATTGGCTGGTTCGATCCGGTGCTGAAGCGGCCTGCTGTTCCCCACGGGCTGCGCTCAACGTTCCGCGATTGGGTTGCCGAAAAAACCGATTACCCGAGCGACATGGCCGAAGTTGCACTCGCGCATAAGGTTGGCACAGCCGTCGAGCGTGCATACCGGCGCGGCGACATGCTCGCGAAACGCAAGCAGATGATGACCGATTGGGCCAAGTTCATCGGTGCCTGAGAGCGCGAGCGACTACCCCCTCCCATCTTCACCCGATGCCATGAGAAACAGCCGGACGAGATCGGTGTTGACGTAGTAGTTGCGCTTCCCAGAAGGGAACTTTTTGAGAAATCCGTCCTCAGGTGCCGCGAGAGCATCAAGGTAGCGCGCTGCGGTCTGTCGCGTCACCCCCAGATCGCGCTGCACAAACTCGATCCTAGTATAAGGGTGGCGAAACAGGTTGTTCAGCAGATCCTGACTGTAGATCTTCGGCCAATCGGTGCGCATCCGATGTTTGACGCTGCGCATCTGCTCACCGATGCCCTCGACAAGGTGGAGCGTCGTAAGCGCGGTTTCGGCGACCGCATCGAGCATGAAGATCACCCAGTCTTCCCAGGCACCGTCATCGCGAACTGCTTGGAGCCGACGGTAGTATTCCGATTTGTTGCGCGTGATGTGGCGCGACAGATAAAGGATCGGGATGTCGAGCAGCCCTGTGCGGGTCAGATAGAGCACGTTCAGGATGCGCCCGATCCGTCCATTGCCGTCGGGAAAGGGGTGGATGCTCTCGAACTGATGGTGGATCAGCGCCATCTTGATGAGCGGATCGAGATCACAGATCGCGTCATCGTTCACGAACCGCTCAAGGGCGGTCATCAAGGTGACAATCTCGTTTGCGTCCTGCGGTGGCACGAAAACGATTTCGCCCGTGCTTTCGTTCTTCAACGCCGTGCCGGGTGTCACACGAAAGCCGTCATTGCGCCCTTTAAGCAGACGAAAGAGGTCGATCAGCGTCGAATTCGGGATCAGTCCACCGGTCTCATGCATGCGCCGATGACCGAAGTGGAGCGCATCGCGATACAGCGCCACTTCCTTTGCGGCGGGTGAAATCGGGTCTTCGGGAAAGATGTCCGCCTGAAAGAGTTCATCCTGCGTCGTGACGATGTTTTCGATCTCGGAGGACGCGCGAGCTTCCTGAAGCGCCAGTGTGTCGATCAGGATGCCTTGGTTCGGGATCGTTCGCGCCTGCCCCTTAAGATCTGCCAGTGCCCGCGATGCGCGCGCGAGCGCTTTCAACACCGGAACCGTCTCGATCACGGCATCAGGCGGCAGCGGTGGAAGAGCGTAGGTCGGCTGTAACATGAGGCTCTCGTCATGTTCGAAAAATCGGATTTTCTTAACATGACACGGAGGTCATGTTCGCGAAAGGGGTGTTTCGATAACATGAGGAGGGCTGCTTCGACGCGCCCCCTTTACCGCGCGATCCGCAACTTCACCCGTGCGATCTTGCCCAACCTCACGCAGACGAAATCAAGCCGAATGTGGCGCGCCCCTTGTTCGGACTCGTGAACAACGATGCTCGGCGCATCCTGGAAGTCGGCAAGACGAATGTTGCCTTGCCTCAGCCTTGACTTGCCGATGAGGACACGCACCCGGTAGCCGGTCATCTGGTTACGAAGCACGAGCAGGTAGTTGCGCCCCCGATCTTCGATGTCGTCGAGGTCATAGATCTTGAGCAACGCGCCGGATTTGTCGCGAAACACGCGCGACCGACCTGACGGGGCACGCTTGACCCTGACCGAGCGCTGATCGTCGTCTATGCATCCATGCTTAGGCCACGGCCAGCCGACATCGTCGAACAAGACCCGTCCACCGTGACGGCTTTGATAGAAATACACCCGCGCCCCGCACACCGGGCAGTAGGCGTTCGGATCAATATAGCAGTCGTGTGTCCAGCCGTGACGCGGAACTGGCTCGGTGACGCGTTCCAAGCCGTCACAAAGCCCACCGCCGATGTGAAGCGGTCGAAGCACGCCATCGACATAGCGAAACTCAATCTCGCCGCCGCACTTGTCACAGATTGCCACCTCTGACGCCTTCCCTCGCTCGCCGCTTCACCTCACCCTTCCGCAAAATAGTCCTCATCGACCGAGTTGATCGTGTAGGTGCTCCGGGCACGCACGCCGACACCATACTGGATCATCAGACCCGCGAGCTGCTGACCGTTGATGAGCCGGATGCGGTGTTGCACCTTCTCGACGTAAAGCACTGCATCGCGTGAGAAATCGGAGGTGGTCACGAACACCCCCTTCGTCGCGCCTTCGCCTGTCAGCGAGCCGACAAAGCGCTGAAGATCGGGGCGCCCCACCTTGTAGCTCTGCTCGTAACGCTTCGCTTGAATGTAGACCGCATCGAGACCCAGCGCATCCTCGTCGATCACGCCGTCGATCCCACCGTCACCCGTAGCGCGCGTCAAACGACCGTTCCCTAGGTCGCCGCCACCGTAGCCCATCGCCGCGAGCAAATCGAGGATCAGCCGTTCGAACCGGATTGGGTCCATCGACTGCATAAGCGCGAGCAAATCGTCGCGCAGGGCGGCATTCATCACCTTGTGCGCAGCCGCCATAGCGTCTTCGGGCGTCAAGCCCGCCTCTAAGCTACGAGGAATCGGGGACGTGATCTGGTGGGTTTTAGAATGATCAAGCGGCAACTCCGGCGATGCCGATGGCTCTGAGGTCGCGCGGGTGCGCCATTCGCGAAACCCTTCGAAACTGTCGAGAAATGCGTTGTCGATGCGGTCCGGGTTCGAAGCTAATACCTCGCGGCCCTTGTCGGTGATGACGTGCAGATTGCGCTTGGGGCTTTCCAGCAATCCAGCTTTCGACAGATAGGTGCGCGCCCAATGGGCGCGGCTTTGCAGCACGGTAACGCGTCCACTGGGCAGAAGCTCCGCCGCCTCGTCATCGGAGATGTCGTATTCTTCCTTGAGCCGAGGCACGCATTCCGCCACGTTCTTTGCCCCCGCCGCGAAGAGCTTGAGCACCGGTAGCATGAAGGTCTCATAGTCAGGAATTGGCATCACGCGCCTCCTATATCTCCAGTGCGGGCAGTCCTTTTGAGATTTGCACCGTTCGCGCGGGCATATCTGCTACGCCTCCCGCGCCTGCCGTTGCGCGCGCTTGAAAAAGTGGCGCGTCGCCTGTTCGCGAGCGTCCTTGTCGGTCATCACGATGTTGCGCATTTCGTTGTCTTGCTGGAACATCTTCACCATGCCCTGAAAGAATGCCTGCGAGAACGCGGTGTAGACGACATCGGCTGGGTTATTGCGGATCATTTCGGTCATGTCGTCATTCATGACTTCGCGCTGCACCCGCTCAAAGCGCAAGAAATCCTCGCGCGAAAACTGCGTGCCGTGGCGCTCGTTGAACGCGTTGATGATTTCGGAAAGCGACTTTTCCTCTTCCTCGGTGTAGGCGTTTGCACCGAACTCGGTGATCGGCTGCAAGGTCGTCGCATCGCCCGCCGCCAGCGAGGCGCTGCCCTCTTCACCTTTTTGCAGCTTGAACGCCGCGAGGTTCAGCATGTCATCAGAAATGGTGATGTCGGCGGGCACATCGCGCGAAGGCAGCAGCCGCGAAAGCCACGAACTGTAGGCGTAGAGCTTTTCAAGCCAAGCATCGTTGAGGGAAACGACCTGCGCCACGAAGGCGTAAAAGCGCTGAAAGCTCTTTAAAAGCTGGCGAAACTCCTCCTGCTGTGCCTCATCTTCGTCGAGCACAAATCGCTCCACGGCCAACCGCACGGTGCCCTCAAGAACAAGGCGGTCTTGCTCCGTCAGATCGCCCTTAAAGAACTGATCAGCGAACCGCTCCACTTCAGCTTTGTTGATGTAGGTCGAAGTCGAGATCCGCTGCTCAAGATCGTAGACTTGGTTGAGGTCGGTGCGCTCTTCCAGTGCCGTCGCTTCAAAGAAGGGGGCAAAGGCTTCTTTGATCTCTTCCATCGTGTTTTGGAAATCGAGCACATAGGTGCGGTTTTTTCCCGCGCGGGTGCGGTTCAACCGGGCAAGTGTCTGCACCGCTTGGAGCCCCGCTAGCTTCTTGTCCACATACATCGCGACAAGCTTGGGCTGATCGAAGCCCGTTTGATATTTCTCGGCAACGACGAGCACTTGGTATTCATCGGTATCGAACTTCTTCGGTAGTTCGGTTTCCGCAAAGCCATTCGCCGTGGCTTCGGTCCAGACATTGCCTTCGACCGTCAGATCGCCCGAAAACGCAACGAGGGCCTTGAGGTCGGTGTAACCCTTGGCCGCGATATATTCGTTCAGGCGCTGCCAGTAGCGCAAAGCGTGTTCGCGGCTCTGCGTGACGATCATCGCCTTCGCCTTGCCGTCCAACTCCCGCGCGACGTGCCGCCGGAAGTGCTCGACGATCACCTCGACCTTCTGGTCAATCGCGGTGGGATGCAGCGATGCATAGCGCGCCACCCGCGACTTCGCCCGACGCCCCTTGAAGGCCGGATCATCCTCGATCGTCTTTTCGAGCTGATAGTAGGCCTTGTAGGTCATGTAGTTCTGGAGCACGTCCAGAATGAACCCTTCCTCGATTGCTTGGCGCATCGAATAAAGGTGGAACGGGTGTGGCTTGCCATCCACGCCGAGCCGCCCGAACCGCTCTAGCGTCACATTGCGCGGCGTAGCGGTGAAGGCGAGGAACGAGATGTTCTTTTGCGGCCCGTGCGCCTTTTGGAAGGCGAGCACCAAATCCTCAATATCTTCGGAACTGTTCGCGTCGCGGGTCAGCGCGTCGGTCATCGCCTGCGCGGCTTTGCCTGATTGCGAGGAATGCGCCTCGTCGATGATCACCGCGAAATTCCGCCCCGCTTGGCCCGAAATTGTTGCCAGATGCTCGGTGCCGAACTTCTGGATCGTGGTGATGATAATCCGCGCGCCGTTGACGATCGCCTCTTTCAGATCGCGCGAGGTGCCGTCGATCTTCTTCACCACGCCTTCGGTTTGCGCGAAACCGCCAATCGTGTTTTGCAGCTGCCGGTCCAGCACCAGCCGGTCGGTGACGATGATCGCGGTGTCGAACAGCGGCTTGTCGTGCGCGTCGTGCAGGTTGATGATTTGATGCGCGGTCCAAGCAATCGTGTTTGATTTGCCCGAGCCCGCACTGTGCTGGATCAGGTAATTCAGCCCCGCGCCCTTGGCCGTTGCATCCGCAAGCACCTTGCGCACCGCATCAAGCTGCTGAAAGCGCGGGAAGATCAGCACTTCCTTGCCGTCGCCGCGCTCCAGATGGATGAACCGACCAATGAGATCGAGCAGCACCTCGCGCGAGAACACCGCCTTGCCCTCGGGCAGATCTTTGTAAAGGTAGGCGACCCGGTTTTCGCCGGGCACATCGGGGTTGCCCGCGCCGCCATCGCGGCCCCGGTTGAAGGGCAAAAACCGCGTCTTGCCGTTCATTAGCCGCGTTGTCATCGAGACATTGTCTTGATCGAGCGCGAAATGCACGATTGCGCCGCGCTTGAAGGTCAACAGCGGTTCCCCGGCGGGGGCGCGATCTTTGCGGTATTGCGTTTCGGCGTGTTTGACGTTCTGCCCGGTCAGCAGGTTTTTCACCTCAAGCGTGGCGACCGGGATGCCATTCACAAAGGTCACAAGGTCCAGCGCATTGCGGTTCTTGGCCGAATAGAACACCTGCCGCATCACCGAAAGGATGTTCGCCTCATAGGCGCGGGTGAGGTCTGGGTTCAGGTTCGAGGCGGGCTTAAAGAAACACAGTGTGAACCGGATGTTCGGCACCAGCTTCAGCCCCTCGCGCAGCACCACATGGGTGGGGGCATCGCGCAGCGCCTTTTCGAGCCGCTTGAGCACCTCTGCCTCGGCCTGTGCGCTGTAATGGTCTTCCAGCACCTGCCATTGCTCGGGCTGGGTGGTTTTGAGGAAACGAAACAGCAATTCCGGGTCGAGCGCATGGGGCACGCTGTAATGCGCCCCGCAATCGCGCTCGAGATACCCCTGATCCGCCACCAGCCGCGCGACGATATGCGCCTCGAAGACCTTTTCGCGGTGAATGTCGGCAGTGGTGAGGGTGTCAGTCATTTAGCTACCAATCGACTTTGTGAAGCCGCCAAGCAAACCGCCGAAGAAATCGCCAATGCCCGCATAGTTAATACTCCCGCTCGCGACCTCTTTCACCGCATGCCCAACACGAACCTTTCCTTCTTGTGCGATGAATGTTTGATCAAGAATGGAAAACCCTTTCGACGTTATCATGGGATTCTGAAGCACACAGGGGCCAACTATTGGCTGTGCCTTGCCTTCACATCTGATAATCCCTTCTTCGATTAACCATGTGCAACATCCATTGTATATTGGCAAATGATCCGATGGCAGATCCAGATCGGTAAAACATAGGCGAGTGCCGTGTTGAAGGCCGCGATCAAGCAAGCACTCCAAAATTTTCGAAATCACGAGTTCAGACTTCTGCAGATTCGTATTTGTCACGCGTCCATCTCCTCTTGCAGCGCATCGAGGCGCCGGTCAGTTGCGCCGGAGCGGGTGGCGGCTTTCACGTCGATCTGCCCGGTAACCGCTGCGGTGATCAGGGCGGCGCGGTATTCTTTCAGACGCTCGATGGAAGCGTTTGCAGGTTCGATGACCGCCTTCAGCGCTGCTTCCGCCTTTTCGATTTTCGCACCGATTTCATACGCTTGATCAAGCGGCGGCACGGCGATGCGATACCGATACAGATCCTCGACTCTAAAAGATGCTTGCATATGGTCTGGTATAAGTTGCCGCTCCTTACGAAACAGGGCGCGCATTTGGTAGAGGTAAAACTTCAGTGGAATCTGATGTCGCGGAATGATGATCATGCAGTTTTGCGATAGAGAGAACTTTCCTTGCAAGTGACGTAAGTCCATCGCTTTCGCGCCAACACTGGTTGCAAACAGAACGCCGGTTTCACCGAAGTCATAGTCGTAGGAATCTATTCGCCCCATGACTCCTTCGTTGGCAGTTTGACCACTATAAACGGGATAATTCCCTTCGTTCGCGCCGCAATATTCCTTGGTGTATTTTTGCGCGTCTTTGCCCTTTGATGCGTAGAAGTGCCAGATAAGTTTCTCAATACGCCAATAATTCGGTATTGCCCCCAACCAGTCTATGCCGCTGTCGAATTTATCTTCTTGGGATCGTTTGCCGGTGCTCAGTTGAGCCGCGGTCGCTTCGTATTTCTCCCCCAGCAACGCCACCAAGCGCTGCTTTTTCTCGATCAGCAGGTCGATCCTTGCGGTCTCGCGGTCCAGAAAATCGGCGATCTGGCGTTGGGTCTCGAGGTCGGGTGTTCCTAATCTTCTATTGTGTGCATCGTTGCGATCTAGACCCGGAACGGCTGAATCCTTTGACTGTTCGTCAAGCCGCAGATGCTGCAAGGCATAGTATGCAAAACGAAGGTTTCCAGAGCAGTGACGCTCATCCACGAAATATGCGGTGTCTATGCAAAAACCGCCATCCAATGCCCAGGTTACTTTTCCGAATGATCCTTTTCTGCCGATTATGATCGCCGGCGCACTTGTGTTCGTTGCAGAATGAACGCCCACTTCTCCGTTTGAACCATATACTTTGCAAAGACCTTCCTCGCGCGCTTCAGCCGCGAGGGCAGAGCCATACTGAAGTCGCACCAAGTGCTTCAAACGAGGCGTCATGCGAATACCTTCCACATCGCGCGCCCCTGCCAGTCTGCCGGGAAGCCCATTGCCACCGGGTTCGCCACCTCGGCCTGTGTGATCAGATCGACCAACCGCCCGCGCCAACCGCTTTCTGGTGCGACCACGTCCAGCAGGTGATCCAGCATCACCAGCGTGTTGTGCAGGTTGCGGTCATCCGCCCCCTTCATCGCAACCGCCAGCCGTGCCGGGAACCTCGGCACGCTCATCTTGATGGTGAAGCGGCGGTTCCACAGCCTGCCGTGATGGGCGCAGATGTTGCGCACATGGCTCATGTGGTGGGCAAAGGAGGTTAGCACCTGTTCGTCAATGCCAAAGGGTTTTGCGATTGCCTTCCGGTCTTGGCGCAGTTTCAGGTCGCTGATGAATTTCGACAGCAGCCCAAAGGACATCAGCTCCGCCGCCATCCAGATTGGCGGCAGGGCAGGGGCACTGTATTTCGCGCGGTAATGGTCTGCAAAGGTGTCGCGCGAGCGGGCGAATTCCTTCGTCAACTCAGAGACAGCCTTCGCATGGCGGGCAACATCTTGATAGTGCTGTTGCTCCAAATACCCATGCGCGCCGTAGGCCATTGCCATGTGATGCGCCCAGGTCGCGCGAATGGCGACCTCGACCCGCTCGACCGCGTCCATCACCAAAAGCCGCAATTGCCGATCAAAGATATAGAGCGCCAGAACATCTTCGAACCGCGTTCCGGCGTGGAACATGTGATCCCCATCGCCGCGCTGCGTCTCAAATGGCAGCCAGTAGGCCCGCAGACGGTAGTAGGAAACATAGGTCAGATAGTGGCGTGCGCGCGCCTCATCCTCGATGACAAGCCCACGTTTGCGTAGGAGCGTGATCTGATCATCAATGGAGGTCGCGGGTTTGGTGAACTGCATCACGCCCCCCCAAAAACAAGTAACCCGCCGGGGTGCGCAGTGCAAAGCGTGAGCTTTGCCCGAGGCGTGGCGGGTCTTGTTGAGGGAAGAAATAGGCCGAGGTTCCTAATGAAGCAAGAAGAAACGGGGCGCTGCGATGAAAAATTCATGCCACCACCTCCTGCAACAGCCCGGCGATTTCGGCTTCAAGCGCTTTCAATTCGGCGTCGATTTCGGCCAACGGACGGGGCGGGACGTATTTGTAGAAGTAGCGGTTGAAGTTGATTTCATAGCCCACCCGCCCGGTGCGGCAGTCTTTGGCATCGGTGTAGCTTTCATCAACCCAAGCATCGGGCACAAAGGGCGTGACTTCGCGCGCGACATAGCTGCGCCAGTCCTCTCCCAAGGGCACCAGTTCATGATCGCGCAACTCGGTGTCGGGCTCGGGCGCACCACGCGCATCGGTGCAGGTTTCGGCCTCTTCATCGCGCGCGCCAAGCGCCGTAAGAATTGCCTTTTTCACCGGCGCACCCAGCTTGACGCCCGCCGCCTTCATCGCGCCGTTCAGCGCCTTTTCAAACGCGGTGCGGCTCATCCAGCGTTGCCCCTCGGGCAGCGACGCAAGCGCGCGCAGGATGGCGCATTGTTCCCCGTCCTCAAGCTTGGCAAAGGGTTTGGCCGCGCGCAGGGCGTCGAGCGCCTCGGGCGTTACCGCGAAGGCAAGCTTTAGCGGGCGTTCAACCCGGATTTCGCGATAGCCAAAATCAGTGGTGTCGAAGATTTTCGAGACATCGGCCCAATTCGAATTGCCGTTGAGCATGTCGTGATAAATGCGCGCGATCTCTTCAGTGGCTTCGGGCGGGATTTCGCGGCGCTTGGAGCCGAGCGACTTGCGCATCGACTTCCAAAACCGCTCGCCACTCGCGTCGATCAGTTGCACCTTACCGCGCCGGGCGGGCTCTTTGCGGTTGGTCAGAAGCCAGACATAGGTCTGGATGCCGGTGTTGTAAAAGAGGTCGGTGGGCAGCGCGATGATCGCCTCGACCCAATCCTTTTCTAACATCCAGCGGCGGATTTCGCTTTCACCAGACCCGGCCCCACCGGTGAAAAGAGGCGAGCCGTTCATGACAATACCGATGCGCGAGCCTTGCTCGTCATTGCGCATTTTCGAAATCATGTGCTGCAAGAACAAAAGCTGCCCGTCCGAGATGCGCGGCAGGCCCGCCCCGAAGCGCCCGCTGGTGCCGTCATCCTCGGCCTCTGCGCGGATCGCGTCAGCGTATTTTTTCCAATCCACCCCATAGGGCGGGTTTGACAGCATGTAATGGAAGCGTTTGCCCCGGTGCGCATCTTGCGTAAGCGTGTTGCCGAAGGCGATGTTTTCTGGGTTGTGCCCGGTCACCAGCATGTCGGATTTGCAGATCGCGAAAGATTCGGGGTTCAGTTCCTGACCGAACAACTCGACCCGGATGCGCGGGTTGAGCGCCTTCATCTCCATCTCAGCGATTGAGAGCATACCGCCCGTGCCCGCTGCAGGGTCGTAAATTTGCCGGATCACCCCCGAGCCCGTGAGCGCTTCGCGGTCGTTGACAAGCAACAGCGAGACGATCAGGCGGATCACCTCGCGTGGGGTATAGTGTTCCCCGGCGGTTTCGTTCGAAATCTCCGAGAAGCGGCGGATCAGGTCTTCGAACAGATACCCCATTTCGATGTTGGAGATGCTGTCAGGGTGCAGGTCGATTTGGGTGAAGCGATCAAAGACGAGGTAAAGCAGCCCGGCGTCGTTGAGGCGCTTGAGCTGATCAGTGAACAGGAACTTGTCGAGGAAGATGTCGCGGACATTGCCTGAGAATTTGGTGACGTAGTCGATCAGGTTCTTGTGGATATCCTTGGCATCTTGCCCTTTCAGCGATGCGAAGGTGAAGCGCGACAGGTTGTAAAGCTGGATATTCTGCCCAACGACGCCCGAAAGGAGCGTATCGCGCGCCTCGTCATCCATATCGGCAGGCAGCGAGGCCGCCATATCGAGCACGGCTTGCTTGGTTCCCTCAAGGATGCAGTCGAGGCGGCGGAGCACCACGAAGGGCAGGATGACCTTGCCATATTCTGATTGCTTGAAATCACCGCGCAGCAGTTCCGCGATGGACCAAACGAAGCTGCCCAGGCTTTTAATGTCGTTGTTGCTCATGAAACCCTCGAAACTTGCCGCTAAAATGGGCCGTGGGCTGGCGCTGCGCAACAGGAATTGCCTGCACGCCACCGCAGTAGCATCGTCCTGAGGCAGAAGCACTCGATCCAGCTTGAAGGTGATAACACTGACGGTGCTTGGAGTTTCGATGGCCCTAGCCGCGATTTCGTTTGATCTTGCCCTTGATCCGAAGCCCTAAAGCGCCGTTAGGGCCTCCAAACGAAAACCGGCACTATGGCATCGAAATTCTGGCACCTGCTTTTCGCGCGCAAAAACCGAAACTAGTGCATTATCCGCAGCCGTCGATCCCGCTTCGCTGCCTTTCCCTGCGGGCACGTTTTCCACTTTGAAGCTTCGATCTGTGCCGTAGGATTCTACCCGGCAATGCAGATTGCAAAGTCAACACCGAAGTCGCGCGGGTCTCGATACGACCAAAATCGCCATGGCACCTTCGCGGACATCGGTCCCGGTGCAGGCGGCGGCTCATGTGCTAAACGTGCTAAACGGCTAAACGACCCGGACACGCTGTCATGTCGCTGGGTGTCTGCTGATGTGTCGCGTGAAAATCATGGTCTCAGGCGTGGCGGTGATTTGCCCGATCTTCAGCAGTCGATTGGGCGATCCCGCTTGGCGACCTGATCATGGCTGTGTATCCGTCATGCGGTGCCCTAATGCTGGCGCGTAGAATTATACCATAAGCGCGCAAGCCGTGGCTGCGCTCGTAGAATTCTATGGGGCGGTGTGAACAATATTTCGAAGACAACGATGAAGCCGAAACGCGATAACGACTACTTCCTGAAACGCCTGAAAGACGAGCACCCGCAGATCTACACCGACTACCTCGCCGGCAAGTTCAAGAATCCCACCGAAGCGTTTAAGGTTGCTGGACTGGTCAAATCAAAGACCCCACTCCAAAAATTGGAAAATGCGTGGAAAGACGCGAGCGACGCGGAGCGAGCTGCCTTCAAAGCGATGATCGGCTGCACGACTCCCGCAGGCGCGCCTACAGCGCCCTCTGTGCCGGGGGTAGGATTGATGGCCGGAAGCCCCTCATTGCCGCCAGCGACTCGCCCAGTGAGTCCTGTAGCGCATCTGGGGTCGGAAGGGGTAAGTGCCGTTGTGGCTCCTACTGCGCACATAGGCCTGCCCCGCCATCTTCAGCCCGGGCGCGGTCAACTCACAGCGAGCGAGGAGGCGGATGTGCGCGAAATCATGGACCGGCGCAAAATCAAGATCGGCGGTATCATGAAGGAAATCGGCATGAACCCGCTCGACGCGTCCTTGGGCTATGCGTTGCGCCGAAAAACCTCACTGTCCGCTGACTTGCTCGACCGGCTACGCCCCTGGATCGCCAAACATCGAAAGCCCTGACCGTCACGACAAGATTGATCCCCTTCGGCGATCAATCCCGCTTTGCTGGCATTCCCTATGCGCGCTGACCTGCCCCCCGGAAGTTCCCTCAATCTGATGTAGAGTCTGCCCAACCTGAAGGAGCAGACGAATGCGAAAGAGCCGTTTCACCGAGGCACAGATTATCGGGATGATCAAAGAGCAGGAGGCCGG
>NZ_NRRD01000036.1 GCF_020023995.1 Rhodobacter sp. TJ_12
GCCCCGCTCCCGACCCCTGCGCCGGCGCTGCCCGCGCCCCGCCCCAGCCGGAGTCCGACAATGTCGACCCAAGCCTCGCGCACCGCTGCCCGTCTGATGGTCTCGCCCGCAGTTTTGTTACTGCTTGGCTGGATGGCCATTCCGCTGGGCATGACGCTGTGGTTCTCGTTTCAGCGTTACAACCTCTTGATGCCGGGAATGGAAAGTTTCACCGGCTTCGACAATTACGCCTATTTCCTGACCGACCCGGCCTTTGGCGCGGCGATCTTCAACACGCTGGCGCTTGTGCTGGGTGTGCTGACGATCACCACCCTGGGCGGGCTTTTGTTGGCTTTGCTGCTCGATCAACCGTTTTGGGGCCAAGGCGTGGTGCGGGTGTTGGTGATAGCGCCGTTCTTCGTCATGCCCACGGTCTCGGCCTTGGTGTGGAAGAACATGTTCATGAACCCAGTGAACGGCGTCTTTGCCCATCTGGCCAAGAGCTTTGGCCTACAACCTTATGATTTCTTGGCGCAATCGCCGCTCGCCTCGATCATTCTGATCGTCTCATGGCAATGGCTGCCCTTTGCGACGCTGATCTTGCTGACCGCGCTGCAATCGCTTGACAGCGAGCAATTGGAAGCCGCCGAAATGGATGGCGCAGGCCCCTTTGCGCGGTTTTTCCACGTCATGCTGCCGCATCTGGCGCGCGCGATCACCGTGGTCGTTCTGATCCAGACAATCTTCCTGCTGTCCACCTTTGCCGAGATTTTGGTCACCACCAATGGCGGCCCCGGCACGGCCTCCACCACGCTGACCTACCTCGTCTATATCCAGTCGCTTTTGCAATATGACGTGGGCACCGGCGCGGCAGGCGGCATTATCGCGGTCATCTTGGCCAATATCGTTGCGATCTTCCTGATGCGGATGATCGGCAAGAACTTGGAGGCGTAACCGATGGCCCGCGCCATATCCCCCCGCCGCAAGGCGCTTGTCACCGTGATTGCCTGGACCATCGGGCTTGCGATCTTCTTTCCGATCCTGTGGACCGCGATCTTATCGTTCAAATCCGAAGGCAATGCGATTGCAAGCCCGCTGACCGTGCTAAGCACCCCCTTCACCTTTGAAAGCTATGAAACGGTGCAGGAACGGTCGAACTACTTTGGCCATTTCTGGAACTCGGTGGTGATTTCGCTTGGCTCCACGCTGCTGGCGCTTTTGGTGGCCATTCCCGCCGCTTGGGCCATGGCCTTCGTGCCGGGCAAACGCACCAAAGACCTTTTGTTGTGGATGCTATCCACCAAGATGATGCCCGCAGTCGGTGTGTTGGTGCCAATCTATCTGATCTTTCGCGATCTGGGGCTGTTGGACACCCGCACCGGGCTGGTTGTCGTCTTGATGCTGATGAACCTGCCGATTGTGGTGTGGATGCTTTACACCTATTTCCGCGAAATTCCGGGCGAAATTCTGGAAGCCGCGCGGATGGATGGGGCCACGCTGAAAGATGAGCTGATCTATGTGCTCACCCCCATGGCCGTGCCCGGCATCGCCTCGACGCTGCTTTTGAACATCATTTTGGCGTGGAATGAGGCGTTTTGGACGCTGAACCTCACCGCCGCCAAAGCCGCGCCGCTCACCGCCTTTATCGCCAGTTATTCCAGCCCCGAAGGGCTGTTCTATGCGAAACTCTCTGCCGCCTCGACGCTGGCCATCGCGCCCATTTTGATCCTTGGCTGGTTCAGCCAAAAGCAATTGGTGCGTGGCCTGACCTTCGGCGCCGTCAAGTAAGGAGCCCCGGATATGGGTCAAATCACACTCAAGGGCGTGACCAAACGCTTCGGTGAGGTCGAGGTCATTCCGCCCATCGATCTGCACATCAAGGACGGCGAGTTTGTCGTTTTTGTCGGCCCCTCGGGCTGCGGGAAATCCACGCTCTTGCGGCTGATTGCCGGGCTTGAAGATGTTTCGGAGGGCGTGGTCGAAATCGACGGGCGCGAGGCCACCCAAGCCGCCCCGGCGGAGCGTGGCTTGGCCATGGTGTTTCAGTCCTATGCGCTTTACCCGCATATGTCGGTGAAAAAGAACATCGCCTTCCCGCTGAAAATGGCCAAACTGCCCGCGCAAGAGATCGAGGCCAAGGTGCAAGCCGCCGCCAAGGTGCTAAACTTGGGCAACTACCTTGACCGGCGCCCGGGGCAATTGTCGGGCGGGCAGCGCCAGCGCGTTGCCATTGGCCGCGCCATCGTGCGCGAACCTGCCGCCTTCTTGTTTGACGAGCCTTTGTCGAACCTTGATGCGGCGCTGCGCGTCAACATGCGGCTGGAAATCTCGGAACTGCATCAATCGCTGAAAACGACGATGATCTATGTGACCCATGACCAAGTTGAAGCCATGACCATGGCCGACAAGATCGTGGTGTTGCAAGCGGGCCGGATCGAGCAAGTGGGCAGCCCGCTGGAGCTTTACCGCAGCCCGCGCAACCGCTTTGTGGCAGGCTTCATCGGCTCGCCCAAGATGAACTTTATCGAAGGGGCAGAGGCCGCCAAACATGGCGCCCAGACGATTGGCATTCGCCCCGAACATATCAAAGTGTCGACCAGCGAAGGCGCATGGAAGGGCACGGTGGGCGTGTCTGAACACCTTGGCTCGGATACCTTCTTGCATGTCACCACCGAACATGGGGTGTTGAACGTCCGCGCAGGCGGCGAGGTCGATCTGCACCATGGCGATACGGTCTTCCTCAGCCCAGATCCGGCGCAACTGCACCGTTTCGACCAACAAGGCTGGGCGCTGACATGAGGCTAGCGGGCAAACGCGCGCTGATCACCGGGGCCGCGCGCGGCATTGGCCGCGCCTTCGCAGAGGCTTACCTGCGCGAAGGCGCCAAGGTGGTGATTGGCGACATCAACATCGCAGGCGCCCGCGCCACGGCGGCAGAGCTTGGCTGTGAGGCGGTGGCCTTGGATGTGACCGATCAAGCCAGCATCGACGCGGCAATGGCCGTCATGCGCGCAGGTGGCGGGATTGATATCTTGATCAACAATGCCGCGATCTTCACCGCCGCCCCCATCGACGAGATCACCCGCGCCGATTACGACCGCGTCTTCGCAATCAATGTCGGGGGCACGCTGTTCACCTTGCAAGCGGCGGCAAAGGAAATGATCGCCCAAGGCCGCGGCGGCAAGATCATCAATATGGCGTCTCAGGCCGGGCGGCGCGGCGAAAGCTTGGTGGCGGTCTATTGCGCCTCCAAAGCCGCCATCATCAGCCTCACCCAATCGGCGGGGCTAAACCTGATTTCGCATGGCATCAACGTCAATGCCATCGCCCCCGGCGTGGTCGATGGCGAACATTGGGACGGCGTCGATGCCTTCTTTGCCAAATATGAAAAGAAAGCCCCCGGCCAAAAGAAAAAAGAGGTCGGCGCCGCCGTCCCCTTTGGCCGTATGGGCACTGCGCAAGACCTCACCGGCATGGCGGTTTTTCTGGCCAGCGCCGAGGCCGATTACATCGTCGCCCAGACTTATAATGTCGATGGCGGAAACTGGATGAGCTGAGACATGACCCTTTCAAATGCTACTCTCGCATCGCTGCCCGAAACCGTTGCCGCACCGGGCTATGACCGGTCCAAACTGACCCCCGGCATCGTTCATATCGGGCTGGGCAATTTCCACCGCGCGCATCAGGCGGTGTATCTTGATGACCTTTTTGCCCTTGGCGAAGGGCATGATTGGGCGATTTTGGGCGCGGGCGTGCGCGCGCCCGATGCCGCCATGCGCGACACGCTTTTGGCGCAAGATTGCCTGTCGTCTGTCATCGAACTTGCGCCCGGCGCACATAGGGCCCGCGTCATTGGCGCGATGATCGGCTTTCTTGAGGTGCAGGAAGGCAATGCCGCGCTGATTGAGGCGATGCGCCAGCCCAATATCCGCATCGTCAGCCTGACCGTGACCGAGGGCGGCTATTTCATCGACCCGAAAACCGGCACCTTCAGCCCCGATCACCCCGATATTCGCGCCGATGCGGAAAACCCCGCCGCGCCCAATACCGCCTTTGGCGCGATCATTGCCGCACTGAAAGCGCGCCGCGCGGCGGGCGCCCCGCCCTTTACGGTGATGTGCTGCGACAACGTTCCCCATAACGGCCATGTCACCCGCGATGCGGTGGTGGGTCTTGCCCGGCTAAGCGACCCGGAATTGGCCGATTGGATCGCCGCCAACGTGGCCTTCCCCAATTCGATGGTGGACCGCATCACCCCCGCCACCGGCGCGCGCGAAATTGCGATGGCGGCGGAAATGGGGCTTGATGACAAAGCCCCCGTCACCTGCGAGCCGTTCCGCCAATGGGTGGTGGAAGACAATTTCCCCGCAGGCCGCCCCGCGCTGGAAAAGGTGGGCGTCACCTTCACCCCGCATGTCGATAAGTTTGAGACGATGAAGATCCGCATCCTGAATGGTGGGCATGCGATCATCGCCTATCCCGGCGGGTTGAGCGATATCCACTTCGTGCATGAGGCGATGCAAGACGACCTGATCCGCGCCTTTTTGAACCGCGTGCTCAGCGCCGAGGTGCTGCCGATTGTGCCGCCGGTGCCCGGCCAAGATCTGGGCGACTACAAAGCGCTGATCATCGAGCGGTTCTCGAACCCCGAGGTGGCCGATACGGTGCGGCGGCTGTGCCTGGATGGGTCGAACCGGCAGCCGAAATTCATCATCCCCTCGATCCGCGACCGGCTTGCGCAGGGGGTGCATGCCGATGGGCTTATTCTGCTGTCGGCGCTGTGGTGCCGCTATTGCTATGGCACCTCGGAAAGCGGCGCGGCGATTGCGCCCAATGATCCGAATTGGGATCGGCTGGTAAGCGTCAGCCAAGCCGCCAAAGACCGCCCCGCCGCTTGGCTGGAGATGGAGGATATCTATGGCGATCTGGGCCGCGATCCGGCGATGCTCGAAAGCTTCACCAAGGCGCTGAACGCGGTCTGGACGCGCGGCGCGCGGGTGGCGATGGGCGATTACCTCGGCCTGTGAGGCCACAGCCTGTGCGCGGGGCTTCGACCTTCCTGCGGCCCCGTAGATTTGACGGCCCCGCCCCAGCGGGGCCGTTTTTCGATGCGCCGTTTTTCGGTGCGGCCCAGGGCTTAGCGGATTTTCGTCCAATTCTGCTTGGCGCAGATCAACCCGCCCGCAACACAGCCCGACAGCTTCATCGCCGTGCCCGACAGGGCGATCTTGCCGATATAGACCTTGTTATTCGAGGGGCGCCACACTTTGCCCGCATATTTTCCGCCGCCCGAAGGCACCATATCGATCACGATCTGCCGCCCCAGATTGGGGGATTTATATTCCCCGCTCGCGTTGAAGGTCTGCACGATCTTGCCGCAATAGGCCGCGCCACAAGGCCCGATCTGCACATGGGCATAAGCGCCATCATCGGGCTGGGTCTTCCAAAGCCCCTCGATCGGGTCGGCCACAGCCGCCCCCGCGCCGAGCATGAGCGCCGCGCCACATAACGCGGCCACCAGCTTCGCTTTCATCTGTTCCTCCTCCCGGTTGGGTGGCGCCATTGCGCCACAAGCACCGATTCCCGGCAAGGCCCCCCCGCACGCGCGCCGCCCGCCCGACGTGACGTCGCAGGTGGCTTGGCAAGCGCCCCTCCGCCATGGCAAGAGACCGGCAAGCGAAAGGAACCCCTGCGATGATCCTCTACCCGGCAATCGACCTCAAGGATGGCAACTGCGTGCGGCTTCTGCACGGCGAGATGGACAAGGCCACGGTCTTTGGCGAAGACCCGGCGGCACAAGCCGCCAAATTCGAGGCGGCAGGCTGCGAATGGGTGCATCTGGTCGATCTTAACGGCGCTTTCGCGGGCGCGCCGGTGAACGGCGCCGCGGTCGAGGCGATCTTGGCGCGGATCAAGGTGCCTGCACAGCTTGGCGGCGGCATCCGCGATATGGCCACGATCGAAAGCTGGCTTTCCAAAGGGCTCGCGCGGGTGATCTTGGGCACGGTGGCGGTGGAAAACCCCGCGCTGGTGCGTGAAGCCGCCAAAGCCTTCCCGGGGCAAGTCGCGGTGGGGATCGATGCGCGCGGCGGCAAGGTGGCGACCAAAGGCTGGGCCGAGGAAACCGATGTAATGGTGACCGACCTTGCGCAAAGCTTTGAAGATGCGGGCGTGGCCGCGATCATCTACACCGATATCATGCGCGACGGCGCGATGACCGGCCCCAATATCGAGGCGACCGAGGCGCTGGCGCGGGCGGTTTCGATCCCGGTGATTGCTTCGGGTGGCGTGTCCTCGCTGCCCGATCTGATTGCGCTTCGCGACACCGGGGTGATTGCGGGCGCGATCTCGGGCCGGGCGCTTTATGACGGCGCGCTGGATCTGACGCAGGCTTTGGCTGCATTGAAGGCCTAAAAGGCTGGGGGCGCTGCCCCCAGACCCCCGGGATATTTGCACAAAGTCGAAGACCAGAGGTATTTTCGTTTCGACGTTGCCCGAGTGTCTGCGGGGGGCGCCAGGGGACCAAAGCGCCCCTTCTTCTTGGCTTCGCGCACACGGCCCGCTAGTAAGACGGCAAAGGAGTCTCTCCATGCTTAAGACGCGCATCATCCCCTGCCTCGACGTGGCCGATGGCCGCGTGGTCAAAGGCGTGAATTTCGTCAACCTGATCGACGCGGGCGACCCGGTCGAGGCCGCCAAGGCCTATGATGCGGCGGGCGCGGACGAGCTGTGTTTTCTCGACATCCATGCCACGCATGAAAACCGGGGCACGATGTTTGATCTGGTGACCCGCACCGCCGAGCAATGTTTCATGCCGCTGACCGTGGGCGGCGGGGTGCGCACCCATGAAGATGTGCGCGCCCTGCTTTTGGCAGGCGCCGATAAGGTCAGCTTCAACTCCGCCGCGGTCGCCAACCCCGATGTGATTGCCGAAGCCGCTGACCGCTTTGGTGCGCAATGCATCGTCTGCGCGATTGATGCCAAAACCGTGGAACCGGGCCGGTGGGAGATTTTCACCCATGGCGGGCGCAAACCCACGGGCATTGATGCGGTGGACTTTGCCCGCACCGTGGTCGCCAAAGGCGCGGGGGAGATTTTGCTGACCTCGATGGACCGCGATGGCACCAAGGCGGGCTTCAACTTGGCCCTAACCCGCGCTATTGCCGATGCGGTGGATGTGCCGGTGATCGCGTCGGGCGGCGTTGGCACGCTTGATCACTTGGTTGAGGGCGTGACCGAGGGGCATGCAAGTGCCGTGCTCGCCGCTTCGATCTTCCATTTCGGCACTTACACGATTGGCGAGGCCAAAGCCCATATGGCCGCCGCCGGCATCCCGATGAGGCTTTCATGACCCCGCTTTCCCGCCTTGCCGCCACGGTTGAAGCCCGCAAAACCGCCGATCCGGACAGTTCGTGGACCGCGAAACTGCTGGCCAAAGGCCCCGAGAAATGCGCCGAGAAATTCGGTGAAGAGGCGGTGGAGGCGATCATCGCTGCGGCCAAGAATGACCGTGAGAACCTCGTCTATGAAGCCGCAGACGTGCTTTACCACCTTGTGGTGATGCTGGCCGCGCGGGACATTCCTTTGGATGAGGTGCTGGCCGAGCTGGAACGGCGCGAGGGCACTTCGGGCATAGCGGAAAAAGCCGCGCGCGGCTGAGCGTCGCGCGCCAGCCTTTGCAAAAGACTTGCCAAATCCCCCCTTCCCTCGCAGGCTGCGTGAAAGGGGAAGGGGGAAACCATGACAGCTAAAGGCTATTGGATCGGCCATGTGACGGTGGACGATCCGCAGGGCTATCAGGCCTATCGCACCGCCAATGCCGCCGCGTTTGAGAAATATGGCGCGAAGTTTTTGGTGCGCGGCGGCGAAATGGAAGTGGTTGAAGGCGATCTTCGCCCGCGCACCGTGGTGATTGAATTTCCGTCCCTCGAAGCGGCGCGCGCTTGCTACCTTAGCCCCGAATATCAGCATGCGCTGTCGCTGCGCACGCCGATTTCGGAAGCCGATCTTTGTATTGTCGAGGGCTGGCTGGGTTAGCCGATTTGCCCGCGTTGCCCGCCGGTTTGCGCGCGGTCCATCAGCAGGTGATCCAAAATCACACAGGCCATCATCGCCTCGGCCACCGGCACGGCGCGAATGCCGACGCAGGGGTCGTGGCGGCCTTGGGTGACCACCTCGACCGCCTCGCCCGCCGTGTTGATCGAACGGCGCGGCGTCAGGATCGACGAGGTCGGCTTGACCGAGAACCGCACCACGATGGGCTGGCCGGTGGTGATGCCGCCCAAAATGCCGCCCGCGTGGTTTGACAGAAATTCCGGCCCGTTGGGGCCCATGACGATCTCATCGGCGTTTTCGGTGCCCGTGAGCGCCGCCGCCGCCATGCCCTCGCCAATCTCCACGCCTTTGACGGCATTGATCGTCATCATCGCGGCGGCCAGATCGCTGTCCATCTTGGCGTAGATCGGCGCGCCCAGCCCCGCAGGGCAGCCCGTCGCCACCACCTCAACCGCAGCCCCGACCGAGTTTTGCGCCTTGCGCAGCGCCGAAAGATACTCGGTCCACTCTTCCACCGCGCCCGCATCGGGCAAAAAGAACGGGTTGTTCAAAATCTCCCCCGCATCGAACTTGGCGCGATCAAGGTGCTTTTCGCCCATCTGGACCATATAGCCGGTGATGGTCAGTTCCGGCACCAGCGCTTTCAGCACCGCCTGCGCCACGCCGCCCGCCGCCACCCGCGCAGCGGTTTCGCGCGCGCTGGAGCGCCCGCCGCCGCGATAATCGCGGATGCCGTATTTCTGATGATAGGTGATATCGGCATGGCCGGGGCGGAACTGGCGCGCGATCTCGCCATAGTCTTTGGAGCGTTGATCGGTGTTTTCGATCATCAACTGGATCGGCGTGCCGGTCGTGCGGCCCTCAAACACGCCCGAAAGAATGCGCACACGGTCGGGCTCTTGCCGCTGTGTGGTCATTTTCGATTGGCCGGGACGGCGACGATCCAAGAAGACCTGAATGAACGCTTCGGAAAGCTCGATGCCCGGCGGGCAGCCATCGACGGTGGCCCCCAATGCCGGCCCGTGGCTTTCGCCCCAGGTGGTGACGCGGAACATATGACCGAAGGTGTTGTAGCTCATGCGGGCCTCCCTTTGGCTTTGCCATAAGCCATGGGGCCGTGCGGATAAAGGCGGAAAGTGGCGCAGCCGCCGCCGTGACGCAAAAGAAAAGGGCGCCCAAGGCGCCCTTCCCTACCCGATCTTGGGCGCGCTTATTGCAGCGCGGCGTCGGTGATTTCAAGCGTATAGGCGCCCGAAGGTTCTTGCGTGATCACCGGGTCAGAGCCGCCGCCCAAAAGCGTCGCCACCGTGCGCTCATAGTCGGCCACATCCAGCGCACCGTTCGAATCCGCGGTCAGCTTTGCCACTTCGCCCATCATACGCTTTTGGTGCTTTTCGGTCTGCGCGCCGGTCTCGTCATTGTCGAGCACGATCATCGCGGCTTCATCCGGGTTCGCCTCGGCGTCTTTCCAGCCCTTCATCGAAGCGCGGACGAATTTCACCATCGTTTCTTTGAACGCCGGATCTTCCAGACGGTCTTCCATCACGTAAAGCCCGTCTTCGAGCGTGGCCACGCCCTCGTCTTCATATTTGAAGGTCACAAGGTCATCGGCCGAAATGCCCGCATCGATCACCTGCCAATATTCGTTATAGGTCATGGTGGAGATACAGGCGGCTTGCTTTTGCAACAGCGGATCGACGTTGAACCCTTGCTTAAGCACGGTCACGCCCTCGTCCGAACCATCGGTCGGAATGCCCAGTTTCGACATCCAGCTCAAGAACGGGTATTCGTTGCCAAAGAACCAAACGCCCAGCGTCTTTCCCTTGAAATCCTCGGGCGAGGTGATGCCGTTTTCGGCCAAGCAGGTCAGCATCATGCCCGAATGTTTGAACGGTTGGGCGATATTGACCAGCGGAAGGCCCTTTTCGCGCGCGGCCAAGGCGGCGGGCATCCAGTCCACGATCACATCGGCGCCACCGCCCGCGATCACCTGTTCGGGGGCGATATCGGGGCCGCCGGGCAGGATTTCAACCTCCAGCCCCTCTTCTTCGTAATAGCCTTTTTCAGCGGCAACATAATAGCCCGCGAATTGCGCCTGCGTCACCCATTTGAGTTGCAGCTTGACCGATTCCGCTTGCGCGCCACCGGCCATCAGCGCAAGGGCCGCCGCCCCCAGCATCAGTTTTTTCATCGCATTACTCTCCTGTTGGACCCGGGCTTTGCGCCCGGTTGGTTGATTACTTGCCCCGTTGGGACGGGTGCCAGAACGTCGCCGCCTTTTCGATCAGGGCAATCAGCCCATAGAAGCCAGAGCCCGCCAAGGCCGCAACGGTGATTTCAGCCCAGACCAGCGGCAGATCCAACTGCCCCACGGCGGTCGAAATCCGAAACCCCATACCGCGCGTGGGCGAGCCGAAAAACTCTGCCACGATAGCACCGATCAGTGCGAGCGTGGTGGCGATCTTGAGCCCGTTGAACAAAAACGGCAGCGCGGCGGGCAGGCGCAATTTCACCAGCGCCTGCGGGTAAGAGGCCGACCAAGTGGCCATCAGATCGCGGCTCAGCGCATCGGTCGCGGCGAGGCCCGCCACCATATTGACCAAGACCGGGAAGAAGACCATCACCACCACCACGGCGGCTTTCGATTGCCAATCGAACCCGAACCACATCACCAAGATCGGCGCGATCCCCACAATCGGCAGCGCGGCGACGAAATTGCCCACCGGCAACAGCCCGCGCTGCAAAAACGGCGAGCGATCCACCAACACCGCCACCACAATCGCCGCGCCGCAGCCGATCAGATAGCCCGCCAGCGCGCCTTTCAGGATCGTTTGCGTGAAATCCCCCCACAACAGCGGGATATTCGCACCAATGGCGGCGGCAATATCGGTCGGTGCGGGCAAGATCACCGGGCTGACATCAAGCCCCCGCACCAGACCTTGCCACAGCACCAAAAGCGTGATGCCAAACAGCGTGGGCACCAGCGCCTTGACCCAGCCCGCCTTCGGGAACCGGTTCGCCAAGACCGAGTTTGCTGCCCATGCGACCAGCCAGAAGGCAATGGCCCCCCATCCGACCGCGCTCATTGTGCCATCCCCTTGCGTTTAAGCGTGATGCGTTCCACCACGCCGACGACCAGCACCAAAAGCGCGGCCAGAATGGCAGCCCCAAAGAGTGCGGCCCAGATCTGGATCGTTTGGCCGTAGTAGCTGCCCGACAAGAGCCGCGCGCCCAGCCCCTGCGTCGCGCCTGCGGGCAGTTCGGCCACGATCGTGCCCACCAGCGCCGCGGCAATGCCAACCTTTAACGAGGCAAAAAGATAGGGCATCGAGGCGGGCAGCCGCAGCTTCCAAAAGCTTTGCGCATCCGAGGCATTATAGGTGCGCAACAGATCAAGCTGCATCGCATCGGGGGCGCGCAGCCCTTTCACCATCCCCACCAGCACCGGGAAGAAACTCAGATAGGCGGCAATAATCGCCTTGGGCAGCATCCCTTTGATGCCAAGGCTTGCCAGCACCACAATCACCATCGGCGCGATCGCCAAGATCGGGATGGTTTGGCTGGCAATCGCCCAAGGCATCACGCTCATATCCATCGCGCGAGAATGCACAATCCCCACGGCCAGCAAAATCCCCGCCACGGTGCCCAGACCGAAGCCCGCCATGGTGGCGGAAAAGGTGATCCAGCCGTGATAGACCAAGCTGCGCTTGGAGGTGATCTTTTGCCCGGCGATCCCGTCCCACAGCCCCTTGGCCACCTGATGCGGCGCGGGCAAAACGGGGCGGTCTTGGCTCAGCGTATCGGCCACCACTTCGGAAAAGGTCACCTCCACATCGGCGCGGGCGGCCTGATCGTAAGTCCATTGGCTGTTGAGCCAAACCGCCCCCGCATACCAAATCACCACAATCGCGGCGAGCACGGTCACAATCGGAAGAATGGATTTCTTCACGCCCGGCCCTCCCCTTTGGCGAACGCCTCACACGCGCATTTAGTCATAAGCATGCCCCGCGCGCAGCCCTTCGCGCACCCGATGCGCAATCGCCAAAAACTCAGCGCTGTCGCGAATGTCGAGCGGGCGTTCTTTCGGCAACGTGCTTTCGATCACATCGGTGATCCGGCCCGGACGCGGCGACATCACCACGATCTTGGTGGACAGATAGACCGCCTCGGGGATCGAGTGGGTGACAAAACCAATCGTCTTGCCGGTCGCGCCCCACAGCTTCAGCAATTCCTCGTTCAGACGGTCGCGAACAATTTCATCCAGCGCGCCAAACGGCTCATCCATCAGCAAAATATCGGCATCGAACGCCAGCGCCCGCGCGATCGAGGCGCGCTGCTGCATGCCGCCCGAAAGCTGCCAGGGGAATTTCTTGGCAAAGCCGTCCAGATCGACAAGCGACAGCACCTTGCGCACCCGTTCCTCTTGATCGGCCTGCGTATAGCCCATGATTTCCAGCGGCAATTTCACATTGCCCGCAATCGTGCGCCACGGATAAAGCCCCGCCGCCTGAAACACATAGCCATAGCTGCGGGCCTTGCGCGCCTCGTCGGGCGAAATGCCATTCACCGTCAGACTGCCCGAGGTCGGGTGTTCCAGCGCCGCGATGCAGCGCAGAAACGTGGTTTTGCCGCAGCCCGACGGGCCAATGAACGAGACGAAATCGCCCCGTTCAATCGACAGGTTCACATCCTTGAGCGCCTGCACGGGCCCGTCATTCGTCTCAAAGACGAGGTTAAGATCTTTGGCGTCAATTACCGGGCTGCGCATCAGCTGGGGTCGTCCTTTCTTTTACACGCCAGAGGCGGGGATGCCCGCACGCACAACCGGGCGCGGCGCGGTCAGTTCCTTCCACGCCGACAGGGCCTTGTTCACCGGCCCCATCGGATCGCGGGCGACAAACTGGCCATGCCCCTCGCGGCTTTGCATCTTGCCCTCGGCCACCGCCACCACGCCCCGGCTGAGCGTGTAACGCGGCAAGCCTTTGACCTCTTTGCCTTCGAAGACGTTATAATCGATGGCCGACTGCTGTGCACCCGCCGAAATGGTTTTCGAGGCTTCGGGGTCCCAGACCACCAGATCGGCATCCGCGCCGACCAAAACCGCGCCCTTCTTAGGATACATGCCCATGATCTTGGCGATATTGGTCGAGGTCACGGCGACGAATTCGTTCATCGTGATGCGGCCCGTGCCAACCCCATAGGTCCACAGCATCGGCAGGCGATCTTCCAGCCCCCCGGTGCCATTCGGGATTTTCGTGAAATTGCCCACGCCATAGCGCTTTTGCTCGGTGGTAAAGGCGCAATGGTCCGTCGCCACACATGACAAGGTGCCCGAGGCAAGACCCGCCCACAGGCTGTCTTGGTGCTTTTTGTCGCGGAACGGCGGGCTCATCACGCGCCGCGCGGCATGGTCCCAATCTTGGTTGAAATATTCGCTTTCATCCAGCGTCAGATGCTGAATGAGCGGCTCGCCCCAGACCCGCTTGCCATTCATCTTGGCGCGCCGGATCGCCTCATGCGCCTCTTCACAGGAGGTATGCACCACATAAAGCGGCACGCCCGCCATATCGGCGATCATGATCGCGCGGTTGGTGGCCTCGCCCTCAACCTGAGAGGGGCGCGAATAAGCATGCGCCTCGGGCCCGGTATTGCCCTCGGCCAGCAGCTTGGCCGACATCTCGGCCACCACATCGCCGTTTTCGGCATGGACCATCGGCACCGCGCCCAGTTCCGCACAGCGCTTGAACGAGGCGAAAAGCTCGTCGTCATTGACCATCAGGCTGCCTTTATAGGCCAGGAAATGCTTGAACGAGGTGATACCGCGTTCGACCACCTTGGGCATTTCGTCAAAGACCTGCTCGCCCCACCATGTGACCGCCATGTGGAAGGAATAGTCGCAATGCGCGCGGGTGGATTTATTGTCCCAGACCTTGATCGCATCCAACAGCCCCTGCCCCGGCGCGGGCAGCGCGAAATCGATCACCATCGTGGTGCCGCCCGCCAGCGCCGCACGGGTGCCGCTTTCGAAATCATCCGCCGAATAGGTGCCCATGAAGGGCATTTCCAAATGGGTATGCGGGTCGATCCCGCCCGGCATCACATAGCAGCCGGTGGCATCCAGCACCTCGTCGCCCACAAGGCCTTGGCCAATGGCCGCGATCTGCCCGCCCTCGACCAGCACATCGGCCTGATAGGTCAGATCGGCGGTGACAATGGTTCCGTTCTTGATGACTGTGCTCATGGCCCACTCCCTGAAGGCGGCTGCCTTCGACTTTGTTCAAATATCCTCGGGGGGTCTGGGGGGCAGACAGCCCCCCAGCGCTTTGCCTTATTCGACGACTTCAGCCGTTTCCAAAACCGCATGCAACAACACATCGGTGCCCGCGGCGGCCCATTCGGGGGTAATGTCTTCGGCCTCGTTATGGCTCAACCCGTCCACGCAGGGGCACATCACCATCGTGGTCGGCGCCACCTTGGCCGCCCAGCACGCATCATGCCCCGCGCCCGAAACCAGATCGCGATGCGTATAGCCCAGTTTCTCGGCGGCGTTACGCACCCGCTCCACCAGTTGCGGCGTAAAGGTCACCGGGTCAAAATGGCCCACGGGTTCGACGGCGCAGCCCACGTTCAGCTCGGCACAAATCTCGGCGGCGCGGCGCTCGATCTCGGCCCGCATCCGGTCGAGTTTCTCTTGATCGGGGGTGCGGATATCGACGGTAAAGACCACCGTTCCGGGCAAAACGTTGCGCGAATTGGGGCTGAATTGCATCTGCCCGACGCCGCCCACCGCATTGGGCTGGGCGGCCATCGCCACCTCTTGCACCATTTCCAAAATCCGCGCCATCGCCAGGCCCGCATTGGTGCGCATATTCATCGGGGTGGAGCCGGTATGCGCCTCTTTGCCGGTCAAGGTGAATTCGAGCCACCACAGACCTTGGCAATGGGTCACCACGCCCACCGTCTTTTCCTCGGCCTCCAAGATCGGGCCTTGCTCGATATGCAATTCGAAATAGGCATGCATCTTGCGCGCGCCCACCTCTTCTTCGCCCTTCCAGCCGATCCGCTCCAGCTCCGCGCCAAAGGTCTTGCCTTCCAGATCGGTGCGGCCATAGGCGTAATCGAGCGTATGCACCCCCGCAAACACGCCCGAGGCCAGCATCGCGGGCGCAAAGCGCGCGCCTTCTTCGTTGGTCCAGTTCGTCACCACAATCGGATGCTTGGTCTTGATGCCGCGGTCGTTCATCGTGCGCACCACTTCAAGCGCACCCAAAACGCCCAGCACCCCATCGAATTTGCCGCCGGTGGGCTGGGTATCAAGGTGCGAGCCCACATAGACCGGCAGCGCCTCGGGGTCTTCGCCCGCGCGCATCATGAACATGCTGCCCATCTGGTCGACACCCATCGTCAGCCCGGCCTCGTCGCACCATTTCTTAAACAGCGCGCGGCCCTCGGCATCCGCATCGGTAACGGTCTGGCGGTTGTTGCCCCCCGCCACACCGGGGCCGATCTGCGCCATCTGCATAAGCGCATCCCAAAGGCGCGCGGAATCGATACGGAGGTTTTCTCCGGGTGCGGACATCGTTGTTCTCCCTGTCGGCTGCGGGGCCTGTGCCCTCTTGCGACGAATCTTTTCTGACCGATTGGTCAGGGGAAACAGGCCACGTTCAACCGCCCCGGTCAATGACCTTCCCGCGACGCAGCGCAGCAATGCGCCCCTTTGGCGGGCGGATGACTATTTTTTCAGCACACACCGTGCAGAAATGACAAAACCCCGATGCCATCACCGGGGTTTTGCATGATAAACGGGCAAAGTCCCCCCTCAATCGAGTGTTTCGAGGACATCTTTGAGGGTAGAGATCAGCTGGTCGATCTGGGGTTTGTCGATGATCAGCGGCGGCGACATGGCGATGATATCGCCGGTGGTGCGGATCAAGATGCCCTTTTCATAGGCCTTGAGGAAGGCCGCAAAGGCACGCTTCG
>NZ_NRRD01000037.1 GCF_020023995.1 Rhodobacter sp. TJ_12
CGCGCGGGTGGGCCGGGGGGCATCATCGGCTTGCGGCTGGGTGATGCCAATGGCGTCGTCGAGCGGGTGGCCCAGTTCCGAAAGTTTGTGCGACAGGTCTTCGATGTGATCGGCGATCAGATGCACCACAATGCCCTCGCGCTCCAGCCGCCCGGTGACGCGCAACAGCCGCCCGCCCATGACAACACGGCGGAAACGGGCGTAGATCTTGGGCCAGACCACCACATTTGAAACACCGGTTTCATCTTCCAGCGTCAGGAAGATCACGCCCGACGCTGTGCCGGGGCGCTGGCGCGTGATGACAAGGCCGCAGACCGTGGTGCGTTTGCACGGCGCCCCCGGCAGACGGTCATGCGGCGTGAGGCCGGGGATCGACGGGCGCAAAAGCTCCATCGGATGCGCGCGCAGCGTCAGGCGCAGCGCGACGTAATCTTCCACCACTTCCTCGCCCAGATGCATGTGGGGCAGTGGCACCTGTGGCTCGTGGATGCCTTCGCCGTCAAGCGGATCGGAAAACAGCGGCAAGGGTTTCGGCGCGCGAATGGCCCGCACCTGCCACAGCGCATCGCGCCGCGTCAGCCCCATACCGATGAAGGCATCCGCCTCGGCCAGCCGTTCCAACACAGCAGGCGCGACGCCCGCACGCAACCAGACGCTTTCCGGGTCTTGATAACCATTGCCGCGCGCCGCGACGATCCAGCCCGCATCCTCTTCGCGAAAGCCCTTGATCTGGCGCAACCCGAGCCGGAGCGCCAAAGCCCCATCAGCGCGGCGTTCCAACAGGTTATCCCAGCCGGAATGGTTGACGCAGACGGGCCGCACCTCGACGCCATGTTCGCGCACATCCCGCACGATCTGCGCGGGGGCGTAAAACCCCATCGGCTGAGAATTCAAAAGCGCACAGGCAAAGATCGCCGGGTGATGGCATTTGAGCCAAGACGACACATAGGTCAGCATGGCAAAAGCCGCCGCGTGGCTTTCGGGAAAGCCGTAATCGGCAAAGCCCTCGATCTGGCCAAAACAGGCCTGCGCAATCTCTTGGCTGTACCCATTGCGCATCATGCCGCGCACAAAGCGGTCGCGATGCTCGCAAATCGTGCCCATACGCCGGAAAGAGGCCAGCGAGCGGCGGAGCTTGTCCGCCTCTTCCGCCGAATAGCCTGCACCGACAACGGCGATCTGCATCGCTTGTTCCTGAAACAGCGGCACCCCTAGGGTTTTGCGCGTCACCTCTGCCAGCGCGGGGCCAAAGGGTTCGGGCGCCTCTAGCTCCTGCCTGCGCCGGATATAGGGTTTGACCATGCCGCCCTGAATGGGGCCGGGGCGGACAATCGCAACCTCGATCACCAGATCGTAGAAGGTCTTGGGCTTCATCCGGGGCAAGAAGTTCATTTGCGCCCGGCTTTCGACCTGAAACACCCCGACCGCATCGGCGCGTTGCAGCATCTGATAGGTGGCGCGATCTTCCTGCGGCACGGTGTCAAGGGTCAGGCGGGTCTGCTGATGCGCCTGCAAAAGGTCAAAGCTCTTGCGCAGGCAGGTCAGCATCCCCAGGCTGAGAATATCGACCTTGAGAATGCCAAGCGCGTCGATATCGTCCTTGTCCCATTCGATCACGGTGCGGTTTTCCATCGCCGCGTTTTCAATCGGGCAAAGCTCGTCCAGACGCCCGCGCGTGATGATGAAACCGCCGACATGTTGGCTTAGATGGCGCGGGAAGCCGATGATCTCGCCAATCAGTTCTAGCGTCTGCGCCAGCCTTTGATCTGTCGGATCCAGCCCCAACGCCCGCACGCGCTCCAGATCCGGCCCCACATTCGACATGCCCCAGATATCGCCCGACAGCCGCGCGGTCAGGTCTTGCGACAGGCCCATGACCTTGCCCACCTCGCGGATCGCGGCGCGGGTGCGGAAATGGATCACCGTGGCGCACAGACCGGCGCGGTGGCGGCCGTATTTCTCATAGATCCACTGGATCACCTCTTCGCGGCGTTCGTGTTCAAAATCCACGTCGATATCGGGCGGTTCGCCGCGATGACGAGAGATGAAACGCTCGAACACCATACCGATCATGTCGGGCGACACATCGGTGATGCCCAGAAGGTAACAAAGGATGGAATTGGCCGCCGAGCCGCGCCCCTGACACAGGATGCCGCGCGACCGCGCCTCTTGCACGATGTCATGCACGGTGAGGAAATAGGGCGCGTAGTTCAGTTCCCCAACCAAGGACAGTTCCTTGTCCAGCAACTGATGCACACGTTCAGACGCGCCTTGCGGGTAGCGGCGCTCCAGCCCCATGCGCGCCAGACGTTGCAGACGGGCTTGTGGCGCCTCCCCTTCGGACATTTCGTCCGGATATTCATAGCTCAGCTCCGAAAGATCGAAGCCACAGCGCGCGGCGATCTCTAACGTGCGTTTCAGCGCGGCCGGATGATTGCGATAGAGCCGCGCCATATCGCGGGCGCCCTTGAGACGGCGCTCCGCATTGGGCAGGGCGCGCGTGCCAATCCTGTCAATGGTCAGCCCCTCGCGCAGGCAGGTCAGCACATCGGCAAGCCGGCGCCGCCGTCCCTGATGCATAAGCACCTCGCCCACCGCCACCATCGGCGTCGAGCACCGCAGCGCCAGCGCGGCACAGGCATCGAACCATGCCTGATCGGAACCGTCGTAACGGGGGGCTGCCCCCAGAAAGACCTGACCGGGATAGCGGCGTTGCAGCCTGTGAAGCGGCGCTTGCGCGCGGGACAAATCCTTTGGCGGCAGGGCAATGAGGATCATCCCCTGACAGCCCGTTTCCAGATCGCGCAGATCAAGATGACACTCGGCCTTTTGCGCCCGCTGCTTGCCCAAGGTCAAAAGCCGCGACACGCGATGATAGGCGGCACGATCGGTGGGCAAAGCCAGCCATTCAACCGGGCAATCGCGCAGCACAAGGCGGGTGCCGACGATGAGTTTGGGCAGTTTGGGGACATCCGGCGCGGGCAAGTCCTGCGGCAGGCCGATGGCCTGCCGCGAGCAGGGATCGACCTGATGCGATGAGCGGATACGAAGCTTCTCGACCGCCTCATCGCGCAAGGTCTTGCGCGCCGAATAGGCCCTCACCACGCCCGCAAGCGTGTTACGGTCGGTGATGGCGATGGCCTCCAGCCCCAATTCCGCGGCGCGCAGCATCAATTCTTCAGGATGCGAGGCCCCGGTCAGGAAGGTGAAATTCGAGGTGACGCAAAGCTCGGCATAGCTCATGCGAATTCCCCCTGCACGAACCAGCCGGGATTTTGCGGCGTGTGATACAGCCAAAGCCTGCGCCCTTCGCGGGTCTCGATCCGCCAGTAATCACGCAGGCCCGAGCGCCACGCCGCATCCACCAGCCACCATTCCGGCGCGATGCGTTCGGGGCCGATGGCGCGCCCGGTGGTGAAGGCCATGCGCCGCCAGCGGAACTGTCCGGGCGGCGTGGCCCCCTGCCCCGCAATCGGCTCCGGCGGGAACAGCCGCAGGGGGCGCGGGCGCAGACAAGACCAGCCATTGTCAGGCCGGCTGAACACAGCCGGCGCAATGGAAAAGCTGCGCTCGGGGATGTGGCTGTCAGCAGGCAGAAACCGCTGGATATTTTCCAGCCCAATCCGGGTGCCGATCCGCGTCATCAAATCATTCAACTGATCGGGAGAGCTGTGCATGCGCCCGATCTGCTGCGCCGGGAGCGGCTCGACCTGCGTGGCCTCCAACCGGATTTGATCAATGCCAAAGCCCGCATCCACCTCGCCCACGCCACGCGTGAACAGCGGCAAAATGCGGCTTGGGTCACGCATCGGCGCGGCAAGGCGCAACTCAACCTGCTGGCTGCCCTGATCGACCCTGCGCAAGGTCAGAACCAGACACCGCGCGCCCATCTCATGGCGGTTGAGCCTGTCGCACAGCGGGGCCAGAAGCCGGGCGGTGATGCCCATCACATCCTCGGTCAGGCCGATGGGGTCCGGCAAGCTCATCCGGGTCGCAAAGCTTGGCGGATCGGTTTCAGGCATGACCGGTTCGGGCACCTGCCCCATCGCCTGATCGAGACGCATCAGCACATCGGGCCCAAAACGCCGCGCCAGCGGGGCACGGGCGGCCGACGCAAGATCCCTGATGGTTCGGAGACCAAGCCGTTGCAGCGCCGTCACCGTTGCCGCATCAAGGCGCAGCGCCGCCACCGGCAGATCGGGAAGTGCCGCCGCATCTGCCCCATAATGCGCAAAAGCCCAAGCCGCGCCACGGGTCGCCGCGCAGCCCAAGCGCAGCGTCAGCCCGGCGCGTGTCGCACGGCTTTGAATATCCGCCAGCATCTCCGCCTCACCGCCCCACAGATGCGCCGAGCCAGTGACATCCAGCACCAACCCATCCACACCATCGCGCCCGACCCAAGGGCAATAACGCGTCGCCCAGCGGCGCAAGCTGGCAAGGAAGCGGGCCTCCAGATCGGGGCGGGCGGGCTGGCTGATCAGATCGGGGCAAAAAGCGCGGGCATCGGCAAAGCTCATGCCGCGCGTCAGGCCCAAGCGTTCGGCGGCCACGTTCAGGCAATAGAGCCGTTCGGTGTTGTTCGATTTAAGGGTGATCGCAAAGGGGCCATCAACTGGACGTGCCCGCAGAACCCGGTCGCTCGCCAACCGGGGAAACCACATGCACACGACGCGTTTTTGGCTCCCATCGAACATGCCAGGCACCAATTGTTCCCGATTTGTTCTTATTAATTTCCCAGCGCATCAGAGTCGAGTCTTCGCTGTGCCGGTCAAAGACCGGCGCGATATGCCAACGCGTTTCGGCGGCATTTGACCCCATGCCTTCGGAAATCAGACAAAGCCCCGTCGTGCCGCCCGCCTTTGCCGCCAATTGCAATCGCCGCCCCTCGCGCAGGTTGAGCGCGCGGGTGATCTCGATCATGACAAAAGGCAGCGCCCCGTCTTTCAGCGCCTCTTCGGCCACGGCCAATGCATCGGTCTGATCCTTGGGGCGAGCCATGAGCAAGCCTGCCGGGTCCAGAAATGGCAACACCCCCTGCGGTGTAGGCGTGTCTACCAACCAGCTTTCCCTGATCCACAGGCAGGCACCCATGGCGGCCATGGCCGCAAAGCTCATGGCACCCGGCCCATAGACCTCATGCACACGGGCACGACGCAAAGGAAAAACGCTGTGAAGTTCGACTCGCATTACAAGAACATAGGAAGAACGCCGCCTGTCAGCAACAGCGCCTCTGGATGTCCAGGTAGGAAAAGGGGCGCGATCTGCACCGCGCCCCATCCGTCTGGTCCTTGGCCCTAAGGACCGTCTGGCTCCGTGAGTGATTGCAGGATTTACGCGGGAACCGCGACACCGTCCCGCAGCGGTTTCTTCAGCACGATCAGCATGCCCGTGGTGACCAGCGTGCCCGCCACAACCGAGGCTGCATAGGCGCCCAGATGGGTCACGGCATTCGGGATCGCCAGCACGAAAATGCCGCCATGCGGGGCCATGAGCTGGCACCCCAGCACCATCGAAAGCGCACCGGCCACCGCCGAGCCCACGATGATCGAGGGGATCACCCGCGCCGGGTCTTTGGCGGCAAAGGGGATCGCGCCTTCGGTGATGAAGGACAGACCAAGCACCGCAGCAGCCCCACCGGCTTCGCGTTCTTCCGGCGCGAAGCGGTTCTTCGCAACCAAGGTGGCGAGCGCCAGACCAAGCGGCGGGGTCATACCAGCGGCCATCACGGCGGCCATCGGCGCATAGGTGTCAGAGGTCAGAAGCCCCACGGCAAAGGTATAGGCGGCTTTGTTGATCGGCCCGCCCATATCAACCGCCATCATGCCGCCAAGGATCAGCCCCAGCACCACGGCATTGGTCGTGCCCAGCCCTTGCAGGAAGGAGGTCATCGCAGCCAAGATCGCGGCCACCGGTTCGCCCACCACATAGACCATGATCAGACCGGTGATCAGCGTCGACAGCAGCGGCAAGATCAAAACGGGTTTAAGCCCTTCGAGCGTACGCGGCAGCTTGATCGCATCGCGCAGCCAACGCGCGACGTAGCCCGCCAAGAAGCCTGCAACGATCCCGCCCAAGAACCCGGCGTTAAGGTTCACAGCGAGCATCCCGCCAATCAGACCCGGCGTCAGGCCGGGACGGTCGGCGATTGAATACGCAATGTAACCCGCAAGGATCGGCACCATCAGCTTAAACGCCGCCCCGCCACCAATCGACATCAGCGCCGCCGCCAGCGTGCCTTCTTCTTCAAAGGCTTTGATGCCGAACACGAACGAAAGCGCGATCAGCAGACCACCCGCCACAACAAGCGGCAGCATGTAAGACACGCCGGTCAGCAGGTGCTGATAAGGGCCGGTGCGCGCCGCAGCACGTTTCGCTTTGAGCGCATCGACGGTATCGGCCAAGTTTTGCCCCAGCACTTCGCCTTCGGCCACAGCGGCATCAAGCACTTTGGCCGCACCCTTCACGGCGGCCCCGACCGAGGTTTTATAGACCTTTTTGCCTGCGAAACGGCTGTCGTCGACATGGGTATCGGCGGCAATCACCACCAGATCCGCGCCCGCGACTTGTTCATCGCTCAGCGTGTTTTGCGAGCCGACCGAGCCTTGGGTTTCCACGGCCATTTCCCAGCCGCGCGCGGTGGCGGCTTTTTTCAGCGCATCCGCCGCCATGAAGGTGTGGGCGATGCCGGTCGGGCAAGAGGTGATCGCCACCACCTTCAATGCGCCGGGGGTTGATTGGGGTGCCATTTGCGAGCTCTCCTCTCCTGCAAGGGCAAGGGCCGCGTCGATCTGCGCCGCCGTCTGAGTGATGGCGCGGCTCGGCGTGGTCCGGTAAACGGGCTTGTCGGTGAAGCGGGCCTCATCGACATGAATATCGGCGGCAATCACCACGACATCGGCCCCCGCGATCTCGGCAGGCTGCAAGGCGTCTTGCACGCCTTGCGAACTTTGCCGCTCAACACGGATGTCATGGCCTTTTTGCGCAGCGGTGGCGCTGAGCGCTTCGGCCGCCATATGGGTATGCGCGATACCTGTGGGGCAGGCCGTCACGGCAACGATCTTCGACATGGGATCCTCCCGAATGACGCGCGGGCCTAGCCCAGCGCGGTAATTTCAACGTCGCGCGCCAGCGCGTCGATCTGCGCACGTGCGGGCAGGCGCGGGCCAATCTCGCCCAGCGCCCCCAGCGAAAAGGCCGTGGCCATCCGCGCGGTTTCAGCCAGATCAAGGCCCAAAGTGGCGGCATGGATGAGACCGGCGACCATCGCATCGCCCGCCCCCACGGTAGAGGCCACGGCGATGCGCGGCGGACGGGCGTGCACCGCCTCATGCCCACGCACCAGCACAGCCCCAGCCGCCCCCATGGAAACGGACACCAGCCCGATACCTTGGTCCACCAAAGCGCGCGCTGCCCCCAGCACTTCATCACGCGTGCTCAATTCGCAGCCCAGATAGGCGCCCAATTCCTCGGCATTGGGTTTGACGATATCGGGGCGTGCGGCAAGCGCTGGCCCCAGCGGCGCGCCCGAGGTATCCAGCGCCACTTTGACACCCGAGGCCCGCGCCTGCGCGATCAGCCGGGCATAGCTTTCGGGCCCCAGCCCGGCGGGCAAGCTGCCGCACAGCGCCAGCCAATCCAGCCCGCGCGCCATCAGCCCCGCCACCATGCCAGAAACGGCGGCGAAATCCTCTTCCCACGCTTGCACGCCGGGGAAGTTGAGATCGGTCACCTGATCCAAGACCGGGTCGACGATTTTCACATTGGTCCGCGTCGCGCCTTCGCAGCGGGTGCAGGCATCGCGAATGCCCGCTTGCGCGAAATGGCGCGCGAATAGCGTGTCATTGTCGCGTCCCAACAGCCCCGCCACCGCCGTGGCATGGCCGAAATGTGCAAGGAACGAGGCCACATTGACCCCTTTCCCCCCCGCATCGACCTGCACCGTTTCGACCCGGTTCACGGCATCCGCCGTAAAGCCCGGCACGGTCACGGTCTGATCGATCGCGGAATTAAGCGAAACAGTGGCGATGGTCGGTTGCATCATCCCCTCCTTACGCCAGTGCCCGCACGGTGGCGGCATCTGCCGCCGCCAAGGCGCGTTCCGCCAAGGCCCGGTTTTGCGCCATCGATGCCCGGCGCAGCACGGCTTTCACACCGGCCACCGAGGGGATGGACACGCTCAGTTCTTGCACACCAAGG
Source organism: Rhodobacter sp. TJ_12 (assembly GCF_020023995.1). Lineage (GTDB taxonomy): Bacteria > Pseudomonadota > Alphaproteobacteria > Rhodobacterales > Rhodobacteraceae > Rhodobacter. Next base: position 8,197 of record NZ_NRRD01000037.1, read on the forward strand.
CCCGAAAGGATGCGCGCGCCCAGCGGGTCACCCGCAATGCCGCCGCAAGCGCCGACCCAAATGCCCGCCGCATCAGCCGCCCGCACGGTTTGGTCGATCAGCCGCAACACGGCCGGGTGCAAACCATCGGCTTGCTTGGCCAAAACCGGGTGCATCCGGTCCATCGCCAGCGCGTATTGCGTCAGGTCATTGGTGCCGATGGAGAAGAAATCGACCTTCTCGGCCAGTTCGCGCGCCATCATCACTGCCGAGGGGATCTCGATCATGATGCCCATTTCGACGGGCGCGGCACGCACCTTGGCCCGCACCTCTTCGGCAATGCGCAACGCCGCCTCAAGTTCCGACACCATCGCAATCATCGGGAACATGATCCGCACCGGCCCATGCGCCGAGGCCCGGAAGATCGCGCGCAATTGCGTGCGGAAAATATCTTCGTGCGAGAGGCAAAACCGAATGCCGCGCTCGCCCAGAAACGGGTTTTCCTCGACCGGCATGCGCAGATAGGGGATTTCCTTGTCGCCGCCCACATCCAGCGTGCGGATGATGATCGGCAAGCCGTTCATCGCGCCCAGCATGGCGGAATAAATCTCCACCTGCTCGTCTTCGCTTGGCGGCGCGTCGCGGTTCACAAACAGAAACTCGGTGCGCAGAAGCCCCACGCCTTCGGCCCCGGCCTCCACCGCCGCATGGGCCTCGGCCACGTCAGAGATATTGGCAACCACTTCGACGCGCGCCCCATCGGGGCTGAGCGCGGGCTTATAGCGCTCGCGCGCTTCTACATCACGCTCAGCAGCCAAAGCCTCCATCGCCGCCTTGGCACGAGCGATGTCGGCCTCAGAAGGGGCCGCAACCAAAACGCCCGCCGCCCCATCCAAAAGCGCAGGCGTGCCGGTGGGCAGATCAAGCACTGCGGCCCCTGCCCCCACCACCGCGGGAATATCCAGCGAACGCGCAATAATAGAGGTGTGCGAGGTCGGCCCGCCCGCAGCGGTGCACAGCCCGCGCACCAGTTCCGGGTCAAGCCGCGCAGTGTCAGACGGCGTCAGATCATCGGCCACAAGAATACACGGTGCGGTGGGCAAATGCGCCTCGGTGCTTTTCACTTCGCCCAGTTCTTGCAACACGCGCAGCCCAGCATCACGCAAATCAATCGCGCGGCCCGCAAGCACCGTGTCTTTCATCGCGGCGAGCATATCGGCGCGTTCGGTATAAACGGAATGCCACGCAAAAGCCGCGCTGCGACCTTGGTCGATCAGCGCCTCAGCGGCAGCGCGCATTTCCGGGTCTTCCAGAAACTCCTGATGCGCGCGGAAGATCGCGGCGCGGGTAGGGCCGGATTTCTTCCACACCTCGTCATGCAATTCTTCCAGCTGGTGCCAGGCGGTTTTCAGCGCCGCATCCAGCGCCACACGCTCGGCCCCTGCATCCGCGCCATTTTCCGCGAAAGTCACCTCATCGCGGGCAAATTTAAAGACGGGAGCGATGGCAAAGCCGGGCGAAGAGGACACACCGGGGAGGAGACGGCCCTCATACGCGCTTTGGGTGGCCACCGCCCCCGTCCGACCGGGGGCAGCCGCTTCGGGGGCAGGTGCACCGGTATCTTCTTCCTTTTCCAAACCTTCCGCGAAAGCCGCTTGCAATGCGGCTAGCGCCGCCTCTGCCTGCGGGCCTTCGGCGCTGATGCGCAAAGCCGCGCCCTGCGCCGCGCCAAGGTTCAAAAGGGAAATCAAGCTTTTCGCATTGCCAGTCTTGGCGCCATGACGCACCCGGATCTCGGCCTCAAAGCCTTTGGCAATTTCAACAATCGTGGTGGCGGGGCGGGCGTGCAGCCCATGCGCGCCCTCGACCACGGCATCAAAGCCTTGGTCGAAATCTTCCACCGCAGGCTGGGGCGCTGCGGCGGGCATTTCGGCCCCTGTGAGCCGCGCCACAATCACCGCCGGATCGGTGGTGGTCGCCAAGCGCTCGGCCTCGGCCTCGTCACCCAAAACATCGGTAAGGTTGCTTAGCACTTGCAGGTGTTCATCGGATTTCGCGGCAATCGCCACAACCAGCCGCGCGCGGTCGCCCGGCCCCCATTCGACACCGCCGGGCAATTGCACCACGGCAATAGCGGTATCCAAGATCAGGTCGCGGTCTTTCGGCAGACCATGCGGGATCGCGATTCCATTGCCCAAAAATGTATTGGCGACGGCCTCGCGCCCCATCATGCTGGCACCGTAACGCGGGTCAATCTTGCCCGCCGCCGTCAACAAATCGACCGCCTGCGCGATCGCATCGGCCTTGTCGGTCGCGGTCTTGCCAATCGCCACGAGGTCGCTTGTCAGGGGTATCATGGTTCCTCCTTGGCACGCTCTGTGCGATGCTCTTGAAAGAAAGAAACCGGGGCCAGATGAACCGCATATGTCTCAGATCGCGCGCAAGCTTGTAACAATTGTCATATTGGCGCTGCTGACGGCGCTGCCCGCAGCGGCTGCGCCCCTACAGGTATTGACGCGCGATGGCGGCCCGATTGCCGGGCCTGCGCGCGCGCATGGTGCGGCCTTCACACAGGAAACCGGCCAGCCTGTGCGCGTGATCACACAGCCCTTCGACGCGCTTTACAGCGCGATCATGATGGGCTTTGTCACCGGGCAAACGCCCGCCGATGTGGTGATTTTTCCGGCCGATTGGCTGCCCGATTTCGCCCCCTATCTGCACCCCGTGCCAGCGGCATTGGTGCAAAGCCCCGTGGTGCAGGGCATTCACCCCGCCTACCGCGATGGGCTGATGCGCTGGCGCGGGCAATGGATGGCGGTCACGCTGGATGGCGATCTGCATATGGGGGCCTATCGGCGCGATTTGTTTGACGATCCGGTCACCCGCAAGGCTTTCAAAACGGCCACCGGCCAGCCACTTGCCCCGCCGAAGACATGGGCCGATTATCGCCGGATCGCCACCTTCTTTGCCACACGCCCCGACCCGCAGGGCCAGCCCCTTGCGGGCACGCTTGAAGCCTCGGCCACCAATGGACAAAGGCTTTGGTCGCTATTCAGCCATGCCGCCGCCTATACCGCGCATCCCGATCATCCGGGCCATTTCTTCTTTGATCCCGAAACGATGACGCCCGAGATTGACAACCCGGCTTGGGCCCGCGCGCTGCAAGATTATCTGGCCGCCGTCGCAACCGGTACCGACCAGACCGGCCCGCTCGACAGCCACGGGGTGCGCAGCGCCTTTGCCGCCGGGCGGGGCGCGATGGCGCTTGATTGGTCCGATATCGGGGTTTTGGCCACCGATCCTGCCGCGTCTCGGATCGCGGATCAGGTTGGGTTCTTCGCCCTGCCCGGCACGGATCAGGTCTGGAACCCGCAAGCGCGGCGCTGGGACCGGCTGGCGGCGCCGCAATCGGTGCCCTTTCTGGCCTTTGGCGGCTGGATCGCCGCCGTTCCGCGCGGGGCGGCAGATCCAGCGCAGGCTTTTGCCTTTATTGCCTATATGGCCGCGCCAGACCGGGCCGCGCGTGATGTGATGTCGGGGGCATCAGGCTTCAACCCCTATCGGCTTTCGCAACTGGAAGACACCGCGGGATGGGCCAGCCTGATGGGGCCGCGCGCCGCCACGGATTATCTGGCTGTTCTGCGCAAAAGCCTGAATGCGCCGCAAACGGCCCACGATCTGCGGCTGCCCGGATACCCCGCCTATATGGCCGCGCTTGACGACCGGATCGGCAAAGTTCTGACCGGCGACATGCCCCCGCAGGCGGCTTTGCGCGCCGCGGCCGCCGAATGGGACCGGATCACCGACCGGCTGGGCCGGGACAGCCAGCGCCGCCATTACCGCGAGGCGATGGGGCTGGAGCCGCTCGAATGAGGTGGCGCGGCATTCAGGGGCGGCTATTGCTGATCGTCGCGCTGTCGACACTGGCGATGGGTTTGGCCGGGATTGCCGCAATCCGCGCGCTGGACGAAATCGGCACCGCCGCCGAAACCGTGACCGGGCGCGATGTGCCCGCGATGGCGGCGGCGCTTCGGCTCGCGCGGATCGGCGAGCGGCTGCAACAACGCGGGGCGAGCTTGGCCGCCGCAGGCACCGAGGAAGCCCTAAGTGCGGCCCAACGCGCGGTCGAGGCCGATCTGGCCGCCTTTGCCGCGCAAGCACAAGCCCTGCGCAGCGACCCGCGTGACACCGGCTGGGACAGCGCGGAAATCCAGACCCTTTCGCAGGCGCTGGCGGCGCGGCTGTCCGATTTGCGCCGCGCGCTGGAAACCCTGCGCGGCGTGGCGGCAGACCGCGCGGCGCAGCGGGCGCAGATGTTGGCGCTTGAGGAAACCGTGCGCCAGATCATTGGCCCGTCGATCCTGGCCGTCGCCGCGATCACCGCCGGGGAAACGCTGCCCGACCCGGACACCTATCGCACGGCGGTGCGCAGCCAAGCCCCGCTTTTGGCCGCTGAACGGCTAACCGGGCGGGCAACGGCGGAACTGCTTTTGGCCACAACCGCGCGGGACGCGCCCGGTCTGGCGGCAAATCGGGCCGCCTTTGCGCGCACTTTGGAAGAATTGGGAAGCGTGGGCGCCGCGCTCCCCGCCGGGTTACGCCAAGAATTCAACGCCGCCGTGGCGCGCTATCGCGCGCAGATGGGGCCTGCCGGACTGTTCGCCCTGCAGCGCGCCGAAATTGCCGCACGCGCGCGGGCAGAAACCGCGCTGGCCGCCGCCGGTGCACGCGCCGCCGAATTGAATGCGGCAGTCGACAGCCGCGTTCTGGCCGCCAGCCGCACCACCGCCAAAGTCACGCAAGATTTGCGCGATACGATCTTGGCCCGCACCACGCAATTTGCGGCCATTGCACTAGGGGTGATCTTGGTGGCGGGGGGCGTGTCCTATCTGTTGGTCATTCGCCCGCTGAGCGCCAATCTTGCCGGTGTCACTCGCGCCATGACCCGCTTGGCGGCCGGGGATCGCAATGCGCAGGTGCCCGGTGCCAATCGGCATGATGAAATCGGCGACCTAGCGAGCGCTTTCATGGTGTTTCGAGAAAATTCGGCGCAGATGGAAAAGCTGGACCGCGAACTGGCGGAACGTTCCAACCTGCTGCTGGCGACCTTTGAAACGATGAAAGACGGGTTTTCGGTCTTTGACCGCGACCGCCGTCTTGTCGCCTTCAACCCCGAATATCTGCGCCTGCATGAGTTCACCGAGGCGGAAGTCTCGGAAGAGCCCTCGATCGAAGTGCTGAACCAAAAGCTGGAAGCACGCGGAGTGCAGGCCTTTACCCCCGATGGCACGCCGCTTGATCTGAATGCACTCGCACAGGAACGGCTGATCTTGTCCGAGCGGCATGAATTGCGCTTCCCCTCGGGGCGCGTGCTGGAGTTGCGCTCCAACCCGATCCCGCAGGGCGGCTTTGCCACGATCCATATGGATGTAACCGAAAGCCGGGCTACGCAAAGCCAGTTGCTGCACGCGCAAAAGCTGGAAACCGTGGGGCAGTTGACCGGTGGCTTAGCGCATGATTTCAACAATATCCTGGCGGTCATCATCGGCAATTTCAACATCTTGATGCGCGAGTTGGCCGAGGTGCCCACGCTGCAAGCGCGCGCCGAACGGGGCCTCTCGGCGGCCAATCGCGGTGCGGCGTTGATCAACCGGCTGTTGACCTTTTCGCGCCGCCAGCGGCTTGCGCCCGAAGATGTGGCGCTCGACGCGCTGGTGCATGGCATGGTGGATTTGCTGCAATCAAGCCTGGGATCGGGCGTGCACCTTGTCACCGATCTGGCCGAAGACCTTCCCAATGTGCGCGTCGATCCGGGCCAGTTGGAAAACGCGTTGATGAATTTGGCGGTGAATGCGCGCGACGCAATGGAGGGCGCAGGCCAGATCACCATTACCACCCAGGCCGCCGCCCCGGGATTTGTGGAACTGACGGTTGCCGATACCGGCACTGGCATCGCCCCGGATATCGCCGCGCAGGTGTTTGAGCCGTTCTTCACCACCAAACCCATCGGTAAGGGCAGCGGGCTCGGGCTAAGCATGGTCTATGGCTTCGTGCAGCAATCGGGGGGCACGCTGACACTGGACAGCACACCCGGCACCGGCACGCGCGTAACGATGCAGCTTCCCGTCAGCCCCGAACGGGTCATGCCCGTGATCGCCCCGCCCGAGGCGGAAGAGGCCTGCATTCTGGCGGTGGATGATGATGCCGATCTGTTGGAAATTACCGCCGATCAGTTGCGGGGCATGGGGCATGCGGTCGCGACCGCCCCCGATGGCGCAACCGCGCTGGCACTTTTGCGCGATATTCCCGAGATTGACCTGCTTTACACCGATCTGGCGATGCCGGGTCTGGATGGGCAAACGCTGGCGGCACGCGCGCGCGAACTGCGCCCCGATCTGCCGGTTCTGTTCACCTCGGGCGCGCCGGGCAAGGCGGGGTCGGAATTGCCCAACCTGTTGCGCAAACCGGTGCCCGAAGAGGTGCTGGCGGCAGCGGTGCGGCTCAGCCTAGAGGCTTACAAGCGGCGCACATCGGCGTCGAGCACATAGCCCGCACCACGCTCGGTTCGGATCAATTGCGGCGCGCGGGGATTGGGTTCGATCTTGCGCCGCAGGCGCAAGATCAGCACATCAATGGTTCGGTCGAACACATCGCCGCCATCGGCGCGGGTGCGTTCAAGCAATTGATCGCGGCTCAGCACGCAGCGCGGCGCACGCACGAAAGCCTCCAGCAGCAGAAACTCGCCATTGGTCAGCGCCACGGGCTGGCCCGCGGGGGTTTCCAGACTGCGCGCCGACAGATCGATCACCCATCCCGCAAAACTGCGCCGATCATGGTCGGCCAAATCGGCGGGAACCACCCCGCTGCCCGCGCGGCGCAACACCGCCTTGATCCGGGCCACCAATTCGCGCGGGTTGAACGGTTTGACGACGTAATCATCGGCCCCCATTTCCAGCCCGACGATCCGATCCACATCGCCGCCCAGCCCCGTCAGCATGATGATCGGAATTGATGAGGTGGCGCGCAAGCGGCTGGCCAAAGCCAGACCGTCCAAGTCGGGCAAACGCAGATCGAGCAAGATCAGATCGGGCGGCGCGGGGGCCAAAAGCGGTGCAACATCGGCGGCGCAGGCGGCCTCCACCACCGTGAACTCGCGCGCCTCAAGCTCATAGCGCACAAGGTCGCGCACGTCCGGATCGTCATCGACAATTAATATCTTCGGCATGTTGCGGGCCCTCCTGCCGCGCCTCCCATGCGCCGCCACCCAAGGCGGCAACATAAAGCCACAAATCCGGCCCCGCCACCATCTTCCAACGGTTCGCTTCGCCGTTTCGCAGGCGCATCTCACGCCGCGCCGGGCGGCACCACTGGTGCGCAGATTTGCACCAGATCGCCGTTCGGCTCGGCGGCATAGGCGTTGGTCAGGCCCCAAGGAGCGTCGCGCACTGGGTACTGAGATAGGCGGTCAGATCCTTGTCGCCGCAGACATCAATGACGCAACCGCAGGACCGCTCCGCGCCCCGGTGGAAGGTGATGGCCGACCCTGACCCTTCAGCCGCAAATAGATGCCCGGCGCGCCAACGCTCCACCCTTCGATAAGCCAATTCGAGACGCCCGGCTGTGTTGCTTCACCGCTTTACGTGCGAAACCTTCGCCAGACCCACTGGGGCGTGCACTGAGCGACATCCTTTGTCTTTCAGGTGGTCACGCTGCGCGCGCATCAGACTCGCCAGTGACCGCCCCACGCGCGCTGGCAGATCAAACCGAAAGGTCCATAGGTGAGACTAGCTATCTAGCTGTTCAGCCAGAAAGCTGCGGAGCTCTTTAGCTGTTTG
>NZ_NRRD01000038.1 GCF_020023995.1 Rhodobacter sp. TJ_12
GGTCGTCGCTGATGATCCGCAGATGCGGCACCTCCTCGGTGATCCAGTCCTCGGGCGGGTTCGGCCGTGCCTGACGTTTGCCAGTATCGGGGTCTTTGACGAAGTGCTGACGGTTCCACACGAGGCGGCCGATATAGAGTTCGTTGTTGAGAATCCCCGTGCCCCGCTCGCGGTTCCCGTGGATCGTCGAGGCGCTCCAATACTTCTCTCGCGGTGCCGCAATGCCCTCGAGGTTCAGCATCTCGGCGATCTTCTTCGGTGAAAGTCCTTCGGCATAGGCGCGCATGATCCGCTCGACAACAGCGGCTTCCTCCGGATGGATCTCGCGATCTCCACGGATCGGCTCACCCTCGGCGGTATAGCGCCGCACGGCGCGATAGCCATACGTCAACCCACCGGCGGATTTGCCCGCCAGCGCCCGACCGCGCAAGCCTTCGCGGGTCTTCTTGGCGAGATCCTTGAGAAAGAGCGCATCCCGCAGCGCCGCCCGCGCGTGACCCAGTGTCCGACCTGGATTGTCCCGCCGCCACAGGTCAAAGACTGTGCCGCTCTCACCAGTTTTGTTCGAAACCCAAAGCCAGCGGCCATCCGGCTTCAACGAGCATTTGATCGTGTCGCCGCGATTTGCTGTGCGGTCGTCGGGTGCTCGGATTCGTGCCACGATAAGACCAAGTGATAATATGGCTTCTGGACCTTCTTTGAGAGTTGCGACGTGATTGCCATTTCTTCCGCCGCCGTTGTCCAGCTTTGGCCGGTAAGATTTCGCAATTCCACACTGGCGGCTTTTTCGGAGATATAGCGAACGCCTGCATAAAACGCATCCCGGCTCCCGCCAGAACCGGGCTCGCCTCCCTTCGTAATGATCTCACAAATCATTTCAGTTTTTCTCGTATGGCGGCAGCTGTTTCAATAATCGCTGCGCTCATAGGCGCGAGGTCGGCGTCGTCCGCATTTTTTATTTTTCCTGAATTGAAGTGTTTTGCGATTTGATTGATGTTCGATCCTATTTTACCAAGATGACCGAGTATCAATGTCATGTCTCGCTTGTTGAAATTCGTCTGCGCTGTATTCCCGAGGACAAGCGCAGAAAGAAATTCCTGCGGGTTCTCAAATCCCGCCTCTTTTGCGCGATCCGCAAAAGCCTTGAGTTCAGAGGCCGTCACGCGCTTAGAGAGTCTGCACGTCGCGCGCCGCTTCTCCGACCGAACCTTTCCGTCTCCAACTTTTGCCATGTTATTCCCTCCCAACATGGAAGAAGGATACGTTGTTCCCCCGAAAATTCTGTCAGCTATTTTTTCTCCTACCGCCCCGGCGCTGATGCGCGGAGCGTTCACGCGACAAGCAGCAGCCCGGAATGTAGAAATACTTTTTCCAATTAACGCGTTGGCCGGGGTTATTTTATTCGGATTGGCTATTGTTACTTCATTTGGTCAGCGCGATGTGTTTCGCAATGTTTGCGAATTAAAATATGAGTGTCGATTGTAAAATCGGCATGTCCTGAACTTTAGCAGGGTATGGGGACGGGTTCCCGTCCCCCGGCAGCAAGCAGCCGCCCTGCCCCAGACCTCGGCGCGCCCTGACGGCGCTTCTCGACTGGGTAAAAACGAACCCTCGGCGCGCATCGGCTGCGCGTCTTGGGTTCGGTTGGGGCGGTAGAAAGTGGGAATGCTGGATGACCGCAGCACTGGCTGACAGGACGCGACGACGAGGCCAGTACATTGATCCGACGGCAACAATACCCTTTGATCGGTTTTCTCGCCGCCCCCTTTCGAAACGTCTGCTCGCGGAGTGGATCTGGCTGGGGATCACTTGATGCGGTCAGGTTTGTGTCGGGCTTGGATCATATTGCGCATGTCTCTCTCCGTGAAACAATTTTATGGATTTTCAGAGAGATGATCTCTCGCGAGTATATCATGACCGGCAGTTGGTCATGCCGGATTTCGAGGTTTTATCAATGTCGGCACACCGGAAGCACATTAATTTCTCGTGATGTCCAAGAATCTTTATCGGGGTGTTTGAGTTTTCTTCGGGACATAGGACGATGGGGTAGAAAAAACCGGAGCCCCGCATGCGCGACGAACAGAACGCCTTGTTTGCAGATATCCACTGCGCCGACCGTTGGTGCGCGAATGGTGGCGTTGACTATCAGCAACTGCGATCCGAGACCGACAAAACCGATGGAGAGGAGGTCTCTGCGCGTCTGTTCGATGATATTCGTGCCTTGACGGTCTTGCCTGGGGGCACAGCCGATCCGGAGTGCGCCTCAGAGGCTCCCGTCCTCGACGCTACCCAGGATCACCTGTCTCGATGCCATGCTTCTGCAACCGGTGCAGAGAAAAATGTCGGCAGGGACGCTTCCGTTTCCCGGCCGGATCTTACACTGTTCAGGATGCGAGGGGCTGCGGTACCTCCCATTCCGGCTTTGACGATGCTCCTGGGCGCCTGCGCACCCCGGGTTCTAACTCGTTCGACTTGCATCCAGGCGAGGGCGCCACCGAGGGACCGAATACCCCATCTCGCGGCGGCCCCTCAAGCGGGCTGCCTAACCCGATCCCGGTTTTCCAAACGCCGTCAGGCGTGCGAAGGGCTATTGCGTTCAGCAGATGCGGATACGGTCCGGCTGCAGGGGCAGGCCGAGGCCGGTCGGACATGATCCCCCGACGTCGAGCAAAGGGAAACGAAGCGCGGTCCACTTGTTCTGGCCCTTGTTTTGGGGCGCCTTCGGGCGCTCGCGCGACGGAACTGCAGATGTTATTGTGGCGGTCAATCGCATCGGCTCCCTTGCCTCAGGGCATTGAGCCGAAATCGCCGCGCCGGTGGCCTTCGACCATCGCGCGCAGGCCTTCAGGTTCCAGCACCTCTACCGCATCGCCCCATTGATAAAGGTGCCAGGCCATCTCGAGCCAGCCTGCTGCCTCGAAGCGTACGATCAGACTGCCGTCGTCTTGCCAGTCCAGCCGCTGCGAGGGGTGGAAACGGAACCCCGCCGCGCGCTCGGCGGCATGGGTGGCAAAGTGCCAGACCACCGGGCCGAATTGCGCCGGGTCCTGCCAGACGCCGAAGGATTGCGTGGCGAAGCGTTGCATCGAGAACGCCGGGTCCAGCGCGAAACTCTCGTCGAGCACCTCGGCGGAGAGGATCTGATCGAGCCGGAAGCTGCGGATCAGATCGCCCTTGGCTGGATCTCGGGCCACCAGATAGGTGCGATGGCCAAGCAGCACCCCATGCGGCTCGAGCACCCGCGCGGGCGCGGTTTCGGATTTGTAGCGCACCTGCAGCCGGAACGGGCCGCGCAGCGCCTCGGTGATGGTGTCCAGAATCTCGGGCCGGATCGAGACGCGGGGGCCGGGGCGCGTCACCTCGGCCAGGGCCGAAAGCACCGCCTCGGCATCGGCCTCGGTGCGGGCGGCCTCGCGCCGCGACAGCCGCGCCAACAGCCCCTCCCGCAGATCCGAAAGCGCCCGGGCGTGGCGCAGCCGCCCCTCGGCCTCGGCCTCGCGCGCGGCATAATCGAGCGCCTCGATCGCGGTCTCGGGGCGTGGCATCAGGGCTCCCTCGCGCGGCCGGGTGATCCGCCAGCGCCGCTTGCGCTCGGCATCGTCGGAGGTGACGACATTGGCGAATGTCGCCTCCAGCGCATCGGTCATGCGCTGCGCCGTGCGATGCGACACGCCGAATTCCGCAACGATTTCCGCAAGGCTGACACCGCCATGCCGGGCTGCGGCGATCTCGGCCAGCCGAATCAACTCCTGCGCCTTGGCAAAGGACATTGCGCACCCCGACAGCAATTGACACCCTTCAAGGCTAAGACTGTCCTTGCGGTGTGTCGAGGCGATTCCCACTGAGGTAGTCTGGCGGGGGTCGATGGGTAAGGAGTGTTGGGTGATGGGTGATCTTGACGGCCGCGCCGCGCAGCTACTGACCCGCCGTGCGCTTGGGGCAAGGCTTGCGGGCGCGGTTGTGGCTGGGGGTGTCGGGGGCGTGGCCGCGCAGGCGGCGAGGCCCGCGCCCGACCTCGATCTGCGCGATGCGGCGCTGCGCGGGCTGGCACTGGCCGGGCAGCGGGGCGATCCGGTGGCGGCAGCGGCAGCGCGGGCGGCGTTACAACGCCTGAGCGAGACCGACCCCGAGGCGGCGATCCTGGCGCGGCTTTATCACTTGCTCGACGTGCGCCCCGCCGCCTATTGGCAAGAGGGGGTCTCGAACGCGCCGCCTGCGCGGCCCGAGGATCTTGCGGCGCTGCACGAGGCGATCCGCGCCTGCCGGCCGATAGCGTTCGATTACACCGACACGGGCGGCACCGTGACCGCCCGCCATGTGCGGCCGCTCGCGCTGGTGCATCCGGCGCAGGGGGGCAAGCTCTTGGCCTGGTGCGAGACCCGCGCCGGGTTCCGGCAATTCTTCGTGCGCGCCATGGCCTGTCTGCGGGTGCTGCCGGGCGCGTTCAGCGCCGATCGCCGCGCGCTTTTGCAAGGCCTGCTGGAGAAGGAAGAGGGCGGGCCACTCTAGCGGGGCAATCGCGCCGTTGGGCAAGGTTTCGGGGGGCAGGAGGTCGGGATGTCGGAAAGGACGGGGGAGGGGGCGATGACACATTACGCGCATTCGGGGTCGCGGGCGGACCGGGCCGACTGGCAGAAACTGTCCGATCATCTGCTTTGCGTCGAGCGACTGGCGCAAGAGCGCGGCGCGGCCTTCGGGCTTGGTGCGGCGGCAGGGCTGGCGGGGCGGTTGCACGATCTGGGCAAATACGATCCCGCCTTCGACCGGGTGCTGCGCGGTGAACCGGGGCCGGTGGTCGATCATTCCACGGCGGGGGGGCGGGTGCTCCTCGACTCCGCCTCGGGCTGCCCCAAACCTCTGGCCGAGGCTTTGGCGCAGGCGATCCTTGGCCATCACGCGGGGCTGCCCGACACCAATGGCGCGGACGGCGGCTCTGTGGTCACACGGATCGCGCGGCCGGGGGCGGCGCTTGATGCGCAATGGCGGGCGCATGTGCCCGATGATTTCAACGCGGTCGCGCGGGAGGTTTTGCACAAGCTGCGCAGGGAAAAAGCCGGGTTCGACTTCTCGGTCGCGACGCGGATGGTGTTTTCCTGCCTTGTCGATGCCGATTTTCGCGACACCGAAGCCTTTTACGATGCGCTCGAAGGCCGGAGTCGCGACCGCGACTGGCCCGACTTGCAAAGCCTTCTGCCCGCGTTCCGGGCACGGTTCGACGCGCATATGGCCGCTTTCGACCCGGCAACCGACCTGAACCGCCTGCGCGCGGAAATCCTGACGCAGGTCCGAGCCAAGGCCGCGCTGCCGCCTGGCCTGTTCACCCTGTCCGTGCCGACGGGCGGCGGAAAAACCCTTGCCTCGCTTGGCTTTGCACTCGACCACGCGGCGCGCCACGGGCATCGACGGATCCTCTATGCGATCCCCTTCACCTCGATCATCGACCAGACGGTGCAGGTCTTTGCCGATCTGCTTGGCGCCGAAAACGTGCTGGAACATCACAGCGCCATTGAGATCGAAAAGCTGCGCCCGGGCAGCCGCGAGGTGGCCGATACGAAGGACCGAAGTCGCGACAAGCTCCGCCAGGCGATGGAGGACTGGGCCGCCCCCGTCGTCGTCACCACCAATGTGCAACTGTTCGAAAGCCTGTTCGCCGCGCGTCCGTCGCGCTGTCGCAAGCTGCACAATATCGCGGGGGCAGTGATCGTGCTGGACGAGGCACAATGCCTGCCGCGCAAGCTTTTGTTGCCGACGCTCGCCATGCTCGACACGCTTTGCGCGCACTATGGCTGCACGGTGGTGCTTTGCACCGCGACGCAGCCGGCCTTCGACAGCGGGCAATTGCAGCCGGGGGGCCTCGCGCTTGCCGGGCGGGAACTTGCGCCCGATCCCGTGGCCTTGGCCGGGCGGTTGCGCCGCGCGCGGATCGTGCAGGGGGGCGCGATGGCCGACGCGTCTCTGGTCGCGGCGCTCGCCGCTACGCCGCAGGGCTTCGTCATCGTCAACAGCCGCAAGCATGCGCTCTCGCTTTACCGCGCGGCCGAGGCGGCGGGGCTGGAGGGGCTCATCCATCTGACAACCCGGCAATACCCCGCGCATCGGCGCGCGATCATTGCCGACATTCGGACCCGGCTGGATCCGAAAAACCCAAAGCCCTGCCGGTTGATCGCCACCAGCCTGATCGAAGCTGGGGTGGACCTCGATTTCCCCTGCGGCTGGCGCGCCGAGGCGGGGCTTGATTCCGTCATTCAGGCGGCGGGGCGGGTGAACCGCGAGGGCAAACGGCCGCTCGAGGCTTCGGTGCTGACGGTGTTTTCCGCGCCCGACAACGCCCCGCCGGGGGATGTGGCGCAGCTTGCGCAAGCGATGCAGTCGGTGGCGCGGGGGGGCTGCGACCTGCTCGACCCCGCCGCGATCCGGCGCTGGTTCGAAGAGGTTTATTGGCGGGCGGGGCCGAAGCGGCTCGATGCGGAGGGGCTGATCGACAAGTTCGTTTTCAATGGCGCCGCGACGAATTTCGCCTTCCGCACGGTGGCCGAGCGTTACCGGATGATCGACAGCCCGATGGTGCCGGTGATCGTGGCGCGCGAGGATGTTGCCTGCGACTTGGTGGAAAGGCTTTCCAATGAGTGGGAGAAATCCGGCCCGCTTGCCCGCGCGCTGCAACCTTTTACGGTGCAGATCCCGCATGCGGCGCGCGAGACCTTGCGGGCGAATGGCAAGGGGGATTTCGAGGCGCCCAACCTGCGCGGCGATGCGTTTTTCGTGCTGGGTGACGGGGGGCTTTACCATGACGATTTCGGCCTGTGGTGGGAACAGGCGGACTATCTGAGCGCGGATCAGGAGGTGGTGTGATGGCCCCTCACCTCAGTGAGGGGCCTTTGGGGTGAGCAAATTCGTTTCACCCGACAGTGTTTCGATCCGCGCAGAGGAACCCCTGCGACTCGCACATGCTATGGAGGCTCCAAGTCGAGTTCCAGCGCGATTGCGAAATTACCTACCCGGAGTCGGAGTGCGTAGAATCGTCGCTTCATTTCGATCACCTACCAGTTGTGGCACTATGCCTCATCCTCCCCTCATATGGTGCCGCTGTCAAATTTTACCCTACAGTGAACTTAAAGTTGACGATTGTATGCTTTTCTATGATACGAAGTCCTATCGGCGCGACACCTTCCCCTTGCGCGACTCAACCCAAGGAATAAGCTGACCGTAATTTCGAGGTGATGCATGGCTTATGGAATTCGTCTGCACGTGCGGGGGCGCAATGCGCTGTTCACCCGCCCGGAATTAAAGGTGGAGCGGGTCAGTTATGATGTGATGACCCCCTCGGCGGCGCGCGGTATCCTTGAGGCGATCCATTGGAAGCCCGCCATCAGTTGGGTGGTCGACCGCATCCATGTGCTTGAACCGATCCGCTTTCAGTCGATCCGCCGCAACGAGGTGGGGCACAAGGCGCCCGCCGGTTCGATCAAGCAGGCGATGAATCGGGGCGATCTGGCGGGGTTGCAAATTCTGCTCGATGAGGACCGCCAGCAACGCGCCTCGAGCGTGCTCGTCGCCCCCGCCTATGTGATCGAGGCGCATTTCACCCTGACCGCGAAGGCTGGCCCCGAGGACAGCGAGGGCAAGCATCTCGACATCTTCAACCGCCGCGCCGCGCGGGGGCAGTGTTTTCATCAGCCCTGTCTTGGCACCCGCGAATTCGCCGCCGATTTCGCGCTTCTCGCCCCCGATGCGGCCTTGCCCGCGCGCAATCCGCTGGCCGAAACGGCGGAGTTGGGCTTTGGCGCCCCGCGCGATCTGGGGCTGATGCTGTGGGACATCGACCACGCCGCCCCCGGTCGCCCCTCGATGTTCTTTCGCGCCCGGCTGGTCGATGGCGTGATGGAGGTGCCGCCCCCCGGATCGCCGGAGGTGCTGCGATGAGCCTGCTCGCGTCCCTGGTGCGGGCCTACGAGCGGATGCCCGATGCGCCGCCTTTTGGTTATTCGACCGAGAAGATCGGCTTTTGCGTGGTGCTGACGGCAGAGGGCGCGGTCGCCGAGGTGATCGACCTGCGCGACACCGACAAGAAGCGCAGCCCGCGCATGATGACGGTTCCGCAGGCGGTCAAGCGCACCGTCGGAATCGCCCCCAACTTCCTGTGGGACAAGAGCGCCTATGTGCTGGGTGTCACCGCAGGCGAGGGCAAGCGCACCGGCGAGGAACATGCGACGTTTCGCGAAAGGCATCTGGCCGCGCTGGCAGGAACGGACGACCCGGGGCTGTTGGCCCTTGCCCGGTTTTTGCAGAATTGGACGCCCGAGGCCTTTGTGCCGCCGCTCTGGCCCGAGGAGGCGAAGGACCAGAACCTTGTGTTTCGGCTTGCAGATGAGCGGAGCTATCTGCACGACCGTCCCGCCGCGCGGGCGCTTTGGGCGCGGATTAGGGCCGAGGCGGCGTCTGATGCGCAGATATGCCTTGTGACGGGCGCCTCTGCCCCGGTCGCGCGGTTGCATCCGTCCTTGAAGGGGGTCTGGGGCGCGCAATCCTCGGGTGCCAGTCTGATCTCGTTCAACCTCGACGCTTTCAACTCCTACGGCCACGAACAGGGCGACAATGCCCCGGTGTCGGAGGGCGCGGCCTTCGCCTATACCACCGCGCTCAATCGCTTTTTGGAAAAGGACAGCGGCCACCGCCTTCAAATCGGCGATGCCTCGACGGTGTTCTGGGCGGATGCGTCCGAGGCTGAGGCGGCAGGTCTGGCCGAGGGTTTCTTTGCCGCCTTCTTTGACGCTGCCGCGACCGAGAAGATCGAGGCCCTGAACATCGGCGCGCAACTTGCGCGCATCCGGGCGGGCGAGCGGCTGGTGAACGTGACGCCACAGCTTGCAAGCGGTGTGCGGTTCTGCGTTCTGGGCCTTGCCCCCAATGCCGCGCGGCTTTCGGTGCGGTTCTGGTGGGAGGACGATTTCGGCACGCTGACGGCGCATTACCAGCGTTACCTTGACGACATGCGCGTTGATCCGCCGCCGCGCGACGACTGGCCGCCGCTTTGGAAGTATCTTTCCGAACTGGCGCCGCAGGGCAAACGCGAGAACGTGCCGCCCCTGATCGCGGGCGAATGGATGCGCGCGATCCTGACCGGCGCGCCCTATCCGCTGACGCTGCTGTCGACCGTGCTCATGCGCATCCGCGCCGATGGCGAGATCAACGCCTTGCGCGCGGCGATGCTCAAATCCGTTCTGATCCGCAATTTCGCCAAGGAGGTTCCCGTGGCGCTCGATCCCGGCAATACCAACAAGGGCTATATCCTCGGTCGGCTGTTCGCCGTCTATGAAGAGGTGCAGCGATCCGCGCTTGGCGGCAACGTCAATGCCACGATCAAGGACAAGTTCTACGGCGCCGCCTCGGCCTCGCCGCAAAAGGTGTTTCGCACCCTCGATGCCGGGGCGCAGAACCATTTCTCCAAGCTGCGCAAGTTGAAGCCCGGCCGCGCGGTGAACCTTGAAAAGCTGCTGAGTGCGATCATCGATCTGATGGAGCCGGGCAACGACCCGATCCCCGCCAGCCTTGCCAGCGCCGAACAGGCGCTGTTCGGCATCGGCTATTACCACCAGCGCGCCGATTTCTTTCGCAAACATGACGATACGCCCATCACGGAGGCCGACGAATGACCACGCTTTCCCGCCGCCACGATTTCGTGCTGATCTTCGACGTTACCAACGGCAACCCGAATGGCGACCCGGACGCGGGCAACCTGCCGCGGCTTGACCCTGAAACCAACCACGGGCTGGTGTCGGATGTCAGCCTCAAGCGCAAGCTGCGCAACTATGTCGAGCTGGCCCGCACCGGCGAGGCAGGACACCACATCTATGTGCAGGAAGGCGCAATCCTGAACGATAAGCATCGCGAGGCCTATGTCGCGATCCGGGGCGACGAAAAGTCGAAAAAGGACGCCAAGCTCAACCCGAAGGGTGACGAGGAAGCCAAGGCGCTGCGCGACTGGATGTGCGCCAATTTCTTCGACGTGCGGACCTTTGGCGCGGTGATGTCCACCGGCGTCAATTGCGGTCAGGTCAAGGGGCCGGTGCAGATGACCTTCGCGCGCTCGGTCGAGCCGATCCTGCCGGTGGAAATCTCGATCACCCGGATGGCCGCCACGAACGAGGCGGAACAGAAGAAACGCGCCGAGGGCGAGGATGGTGACACCCGCACCGACAACCGCACCATGGGCCGCAAGCATATCGTGCCCTACGGGCTTTACGTCGCGCATGGCTTCATCTCGGCCAAATTCGCCGAGCGCACCGGGTTTTCCGAGGCCGACCTCAATCTGCTTTTCGAGGCGCTGGCGAACATGTTCGAGCATGACCGCTCGGCGGCGCGCGGCGAAATGACCACCCGCAAGCTGATCGTCTTCGCGCATGAGAACGCGCTTGGCAACGCCCCCGCCCATGCGCTGTTCGACCGGGTCCGCATTGGGCGCGCAGTCGATGGCGAATTCCGCGATCTGGACGATCGCGGCCTTGGCAACCTTGCGCCGGCGCGCAAATTCTCGGACTACCGCATCGAGATCGACCGCGAGGGCATGCCTGCGGGGGTCGAAATCCGCGAGTTGCTCTGATGGCCGCGCCGCCCGCCGAGGAGGAGACGATCCCCCTCTCGGCGGTGCAGCATGCGGTTTACTGCTTGCGGCAAGCGGCGCTGATCCATCTCGAACGGCTCTGGGACGAGAATATCTTTACCGCGCAAGGGGATGTGCTGCATGCGGTGGCCGACAAGGGTGGCAGCCGCAAGGGCAGGGGAGGGCGGCGGGTGCTGTCGCTGCCGCTCGGCTCTGCCCGGCTCAACCTGTCGGGCACGGCCGATCTGGTCGAGTTCCAGCCGCAGCCAGACGGCAGCGAGCGCCCCTTTCCGGTCGAATACAAGCGCGGCAAGCCGAAGCTGCACCGGGCCGACGAGGCGCAGCTTTGTGCCCAGGCGCTTTGTCTTGAGGAGATGACCGGCCAGCCGGTGCCCGAGGGGGCGCTTTATTACGCCCAGACCAAACGGCGCGTGAAGGTGCCCATCGATGCCGATCTTCGCGCCCTAACCGAGGCCGCCGTGGCCGATCTGGCAGAGGTCTTCGCGCGCCGCCTCACCCCGCCCCCCACGCCCCACCGCGCCAGCTGCCGGGCCTGTT
>NZ_NRRD01000039.1 GCF_020023995.1 Rhodobacter sp. TJ_12
CACGCCCCACCGCGCCCGCTGCCGGGCCTGTTCGCTTTTGGACCTCTGCCGCCCCGAGACCGTCGCCCGCCCGGTGAAACGCTGGCGCGACCAGACCCTGGCTCGGCTTCTGGAGGCCCGATGAAGAAGCTTCTCAACACCGTCTATGTCACCACCGAGGGCGCGGCGCTGCGGCTCGAGGGCGAGACCCTCGTGGCCGAGGTGGAAGGCGTCGAAAAAACTACCGAAAAGACTCGGGTGCCGCTGCACATGCTGGCCTCGGTCGTGGTGTTCGGCCCGGTTTTGCTGACGCCCGCGCTAATCGCCGCCTGCGCCGAGCGCGGCATCACCATCGTGCTCATGGGCCGCAATGGCCGGTTTCAGGCCTGCGTCGAAGGCCCGGTCTCGGGCAATGTGTTGTTGCGGCGCGAGCAATATCGCCGCGCCGATACCCCCGAGGAGATCATCCGTTCGCTGGTGCTGGGCAAGGTGTCGAACCAACGCGCGGTGATCCGCCGGGCCTTGCGCGACTACGGCGACGAGATGGCGCCTACCGCACGCGCGGCGCTCGAGACCGCCACCGACCGGATGGCGCAGATCCTGCGCCGGGTGCAGCTCGCCGATGCCTCGGCCGAGGCGATGCGCGGTTCCGAAGGCGAGGCCGCCAATCTTTATTTCGCGGTCTTCGATCATCTGATCCGCTCGCCCGATGCCGAATTGCGCTGGACCGTTCGGTCCCGCCGCCCGCCGCGCGACCCGATGAACGCGCTGTTGTCGTTCCTCTACACGCTGCTTACGCATTACTGCCGCTCGGCCTGCGAGGCGGTGGGCCTGGATCCGGCGGTTGGGTTCCTGCACCGCGACCGCCCCGGGCGCCCGAGCCTTGCCCTTGATCTGATGGAGGAATTGCGTGCCCCCTTGGCCGACCGGTTGGCTCTGTCGCTGGTCAATCGGCGCCAGCTGCGGGCGGCGGATTTCCGGCAGATGGAGGGCGGCGCGGTGCTGTTGACCGATGACGCGCGGCGCACGGTTCTGACCGCTTGGCAAGAGCGCAAGCGCGAGGAGCGGCTGCATCCGTTCTTGCACGAAAAGGCACCTTTCGGGCTGGTGCCTTTCCTGCAGGCGCAGATGCTGGCCCGGCATCTGCGCGGCGACATCGACGCCTATCCGCCCTGGTTCTGGAGTTGAGATGCTGGTTCTGGTCACCTACGATGTGAACACGCTCGAGGAGGGCGGCAAAAAGCGGCTGCGCCGCGTGGCGAAAGCCTGCGAGGATTTCGGCCAGCGGGTGCAGTTCTCGGTCTTCGAGATCGAGGTGGACCCGGCTCAATGGGTGAAGCTCAAGGCGCGGCTGGAAGCGGTCATCCGGCCGGAGTTCGACAGTTTGCGGTATTATTATCTAGGGTCGAACTGGGAGCGGAAGGTCGAGCATGTGGGGGCGAAGCCTGCGCTGGATCTGAATGGCCCGTTGATCCTCTGATCTGCGAACCCCAAGGGTGTGGCCGTTTCCCACCCGGTTCGCACCGCGCCAGCTCTTTGAAATCGTGAAGGAAGTTCCGGTGTGCCTTGCGCCACGGCTGCGGTGGCGCTTGCGACAAGCACCTTCGCACCACCGGAGCGATTTACACCGTCTGGTCTGCGGGTTACGGATCGGGCGTCGCCCCCCTCGCGGGGGCGTGGATCGAAACATTTCTATATCGGCGGGCAGTTCTTTGACGGCGTTTGTCGCCCCCCTCGCGGGGGCGTGGATCGAAACGATCAGCACATCAGCGTGGCAAGGCGCGCCGGGCGTCGCCCCCCTCGCGGGGGCGTGGATCGAAACCCAACCCAACAGGAGGCCCGCAATGGATGATCAAAGTCGCCCCCCTCGCGGGGGCGTGGATCGAAACCCGATGTATCTGAACGACGCCACGATCTGCGCGGCTGTCGCCCCCCTCGCGGGGGCGTGGATCGAAACTATCTATGAGCCTGTGTGGCTTAAAAACGTCGTTGTCGCCCCCCTCGCGGGGGCGTGGATCGAAACTTTGGGACAGCCTGCACGGCCCCGGCGCATGGGACGTCGCCCCCCTCGCGGGGGCGTGGATCGAAACTGGACATGTGCTTTGGCTTGGACGGGCGGGGGAACCGTCGCCCCCCTCGCGGGGGCGTGGATCGAAACGCGCCCCTCAAGCAGCGCCCGCACCATTGGCCCTGTCGCCCCCCTCGCGGGGGCGTGGATCGAAACATTGCCGCGCCTCCTGCCGAGGCCGACGCGGCCATGTCGCCCCCCTCGCGGGGGCGTGGATCGAAACAGCGTGCGAGGGCTCGCATCCGCTGGTCAGCAAATGTCGCCCCCCTCGCGGGGGCGTGGATCGAAACTGGCAAAAGACCGCCTCACCAATGAGGCGTGCTTGTCGCCCCCCTCGCGGGGGCGTGGATCGAAACCCCTCCCCTGCGGTGCCTGCGGGCCGGATTAAATCGTCGCCCCCCTCGCGGGGGCGTGGATCGAAACGTTCCACTCGCGCCCATCAAGCAGGCGGCCAGCACGTCGCCCCCCTCGCGGGGGCGTGGATCGAAACCCAGAAGCGGTTTCCCGCCCGGAACTGGCCTGTTGTCGCCCCCCTCGCGGGGGCGTGGATCGAAACACCTTGCGCCCTATGTCGCGTTCCGTGGCCCCCTGTCGCCCCCCTCGCGGGGGCGTGGATCGAAACTCTAGCCTCCCCTCGATCTTGGCCAACCGCTCGCGGTCGCCCCCCTCGCGGGGGCGTGGATCGAAACAATCTTGGAACTGACGTTGTCGAGCACGGGGGAGGGTCGCCCCCCTCGCGGGGGCGTGGATCGAAACACTGCTTGCCCGCGCGACACGCCCTCTACAAGATCGTCGCCCCCCTCGCGGGGGCGTGGATCGAAACAATCTAAGCCTGCCCGCGCTCAACAGATGACTGGGTCGCCCCCCTCGCGGGGGCGTGGATCGAAACCCGCTATTCTTGGCGGCTTGGCTGTGTGGGTCGCGTCGCCCCCCTCGCGGGGGCGTGGATCGAAACGGGTAACAATCAGGCTGTGGCCGATGCGATCGCGCGTCGCCCCCCTCGCGGGGGCGTGGATCGAAACTTGGGCAGAAACTGTCTTTTTCTTGCCGAAAAGACGTCGCCCCCCTCGCGGGGGCGTGGATCGAAACATGGTAAACACCTCATAAGAGGCGCTTACGTATCGTCGCCCCCCTCGCGGGGGCGTGGATCGAAACGCGGCAAAAGCCAAGTCAACCATAGACGCCACGCGTCGCCCCCCTCGCGGGGGCGTGGATCGAAACTTTGATGACAAAGGTAATGGATTGGCTGACACAGGTCAGAAAGCGTCGCCCCCCTCGCGGGGGCGTGGATCGAAACAGCTTGATTGACATGATCCACGCAGTCTTGAAAAAGTCGCCCCCCTCGCGGGGGCGTGGATCGAAACCAAAGTTGCGTGTTTTCCGGCGGCGATCTTGGCAGTCGCCCCCCTCGCGGGGGCGTGGATCGAAACCGTTCGGTGCAGATCGACCCGACTGACGCGCTTGGTCGCCCCCCTCGCGGGGGCGTGGATCGAAACAGCACCACATTGCCAGCGCCGCCGATGTAAAGGCGTCGCCCCCCTCGCGGGGGCGTGGATCGAAACCTTTGTGCAGGCGAGCAAGGCGACCGAAACGGGCGGTCGTCCCCCTCGCGGGGGCGTGGATCGAAACGATGTAGGCAGCGGCGTTGGCAAGCTTGGCTTCAGTCGTCCCCCTCGCGGGGGCGTGGATCGAAACGATGTAGGCAGCGGCGTTGGCGAACTTGGCTGCTGTCGTCCCCCTCGCGGGGGCGTGGATCGAAACTTTCCCCTATCCGAAGTTCCGCCACGGTGGACGTGTCGTCCCCCTCGCGGGGGCGTGGATCGAAACAATGACTTACCGAATACAAACAGGCGCCAAGTCGTCGTCCCCCTCGCGGGGGCGTGGATCGAAACACCTCACATGCCGGGGGCGACGGCACCGTAATCGACGTCGTCCCCCTCGCGGGGGCGTGGATCGAAACGCGGCACTATGGGACGATTGCCTGCCGAGGTGCGCGTCGTCCCCCTCGCGGGGGCGTGGATCGAAACTGCGAAGGCTGCGACGACGGTGATGGATATGGCAAGTCGTCCCCCTCGCGGGGGCGTGGATCGGCATGGTCGCGCAGGAGGTCACGGAGCAGGGGCGCGGGCAGAGCGTTGCGCAGGCCATGGCGGAGACATTCGCGAGAGAAGGTGCCGCATGTCCGGAGCTGGGTGAGGGAGGGGCTTACGCGTTCGTTTAGCTGCAGGTCATGTTGACAAACACATAGGTCAGGTCTGGGGAACGGACATGACTGAGACGATCACCGCAGCCGAGGGCTGCACCTCTGCACGTGGTCATAGTTACGCGGCGTACCGTCGTGTGCGAAGGTTCAACGCTCGGGAGAGTGTAAAACAGTGTTGTGATCCTGCCCCCGCAACCATAGAATCCGACACCCCGCCTACGCCAAGGCGGGCTTTTGCTTTCGAAACCTCCCCCAAAGACAAAATCGATCCCAACTCCCCATAAAGTTCAATCACATGACCGCCCGGCGCTCCCGCGTCAGCATGAAGGCGGATCTCCGAAATCAGACCCCGTAGAAGAGCGATCGCATCAGGACGTGTCGCGTCATCGGACAGTGTCTGGTGCGCGCCGAGATTGATATCGGATCATCGTTCGATCCGCGCCGACGATGTGGCAGGCCCGCCGTTCCGACAGGCCATGTGCGGCCCGAAGATACGCGGCGGTTTCACGCTTCACGGCGGGCCCTACCACTTTTTTGAAACCAAATCCCTCATCGCAGCCAGATCCAGCATCTGCTCGGCCAGCAGCTTCTTCAGCTTCGCATTCTCATCCTCGAGCGTCTTCAGCCGCTTCGCTTCCGATACCGTCATGCCCCCGAACTTGGCCTTCCAGTTATAAAAGGTGCCTTCCGACATGCCATGCTTGCGGCACAGGTCCACGCACTTTGCGCCTGCCTCGTGCTCGGCCAGGATGCCGATGATCTGTTCGTCCGTAAATCTCGTTCGCTTCATCGTCCGTCCTCAGGTTGGGCCGGACTCTAATCGACGGTGGAGGAAAAATCCCGTGGCAGGTCACCCGTCACCTCGCGGAGGTCCTTCTCCCTAGCCGCGCGCCCCGCATCCGCGCTTACCGCCATCGTCCAAGGCCGCAGGCAGAGCCAGATTGATGATCTGCTCCGGTGGAATTACCCAGCCAACGTATGATCGGGACACCGCTTACGCATCACCGACATTCGCGCCGAATTTTTCTGCGCGGTGCCATGGACGGCCGCTTTGGGGAAGCCGCGCGACTGCGTATGCGTCACCCTGACCGGCGGCGAAGTGCCGAGCACGTAGGGTCTGACGTTGCGGCTCTATCTCGTCGCTCGCCGCATGATCGGATCGAGCCCGTAGCCGTAATTCAGCCATCATGCTATCGCTGGAGCATGAAGAAGTATGGTCGCACATTCCACCTTCCGTTTTCGCCCGGCGCCACCAGCGACGATAAGGTCATGTCTTCGCTTGACGGCCTGATGGTCGAAGACCTCGTCGTCACCGAAAAAATGGACGGTGAGAATACGACCATTCACGCTGGCGGATCACATGCGCGGAGCCCTGACAGCCGTTACCATCCTTCTCGAGACTGGCTCAAAGCGTTCGCGGCCGCGATTTCTCCCCATCTCGAAGAAGGCGAACGCATTGTCGGCGAAAACCTCTATGCTCGTCATTCTGTCGCTTATGATGCGCTGCCCTCGTATTTCCTCGGCTTTGCCTGGATTGTTGGCGATGAAGTCCAGTCCTGGGATCTGACGCAGGCCCGTTTCGAGGAACTGGGCATTCAGCCGGTCCCAACGCTCTATCGAGGCCCCTACCGCACGGGACTGCTCGAAGATCTGGCACGCGCCCTCGACGTTTCGAAGCAAGAAGGTTTTGTGGCAAGGAGCGCTGACTCGTTTGCGGAAAGCGACATGGCTCGACGGGTGGGAAAATATGTCAGGAAAGGGCACATCCAATCTGAGATTCATTGGATGAAGGCTGAACTCATTCCCAATAAACTTGCTGGCTGAACGTCTCCAATGTCCGCATCAGCGACATTCGCCCCGAATTTTGCTGCGGCAACCCGGTCGCGAGGCCCGAACGTAACCCGCTGGCTGCAGCATCACCGTGCCGTAACGCATGCGCACAGAAGGTCAGAGTTTCACATTTTGCCCCTTGCAAGCAATTTCGTTGCACTATCGCCCGCACGCTTGTACGATTGTGATTAGTCTAACAATCAGACGGCAAGATAATATACGTTACCGGGAGAAGATTGGTCTTCTCTGGAGGAATACTTTTTAGATAGTAGGGGGCGACATGTCTGAACCCTTTCTTGCGGAAATCCGAATGGTCGGGTTTGACTTTGCGCCGCGCGGTTGGAGCTTTCTTGACGGCCAGATCCTTCCCATCAACCAAAATCAGGCGCTCTATTCGCTGCTGGGAACGACTTATGGCGGCGATGGGCGCACCACATTCGCCTTGCCGGACCTTCGCGGTCGAACGCCCATTCATCGGTCGGACGCGCAAGAGCTCGGTCAGAAGGGTGGGGCGGAAACTGTCACACTGACTGTGGCGGAAATGCCTGACCACATGCACTATGCAAAAGCTCAGGCGGCAACAGGCAACGAACGCAGCCCCGAGAACAATTATCTCAGTGCGCCCTCGATCCCCGGACTTGCCTTCTATGCGGACCACCAAAGCGGGACCTCGGTTGCCCTGCGAAGCGGGACGGTGACGAACGCGGGCGGCAGCCAGGCTCATGACAACATGCAGCCCTATCTTACCGTGAGTTTCTGCATTGCCCTTCAGGGGCTTTTCCCGTCCCGCAATTAGTCCTGCAATCAGGGAGAATTATCATGTCTGAACCCTTTTTGGGCGAAATCCGAATGTTTGCCGGCAATTTCGCGCCGCGTGAGTGGGCCTTTTGTGATGGCCAATTGGTCTCGGTGGCGCAATACGATGCCTTGTTTTCCCTGCTTGGAACCGCCTATGGCGGCGATGGCCGGACGACTTTCGGCCTGCCGGACATGCGTGGACGGCTTCCCCTTCATCAGGGAACGGGGCCCGGCCTCAGCCCCAAGCGCCTGGGCAGCAAATCGGGGGCGGAAACGGTGACCCTGACGGTCAACCAGCTGCCCAGCCACGATCACAATTTTATCGCCAGCACGGCGCAAGCCGAATACGACGCCCCGCAAGACCGTGTTCTGGCAAGCGTTTCGGGCTTCAGCCCCTACGAATCCGAGATCCAGTCGGTGTCAATGAACCAAGGAAGTGTGGAGAGCGTCGGCGGCAGCCGAAGCCACACCAACATGATGCCGAGCCTATGCGTGCATTTCATCATCGCATTGTTCGGAATTTACCCCAGCAGAACTTAGGAGCAGGCAATGTCTGAACCGTTTATTGCGGAAATCCGGATCTTTGCCGGAAACTTCGCGCCCAGAGGGTGGGCGTTTTGCGACGGCCAGCTTTTGCCGATCGCGGAAAACACCGCCCTTTTCTCTCTGATCGGAACGACCTATGGCGGCGATGGCCGGACAACGACAGGGCTGCCCAATATGCAAGGCCGTGCGCCTATGCATCCAGGCCGAGGGCCTGGGTTAACCGCGCGGCGTCTCGGTGAACGGGATGGCATAGAAACCGTGACACTGTCAGAAGCTCAGATGCCGTCTCATACGCATGGTCTGCGCGCGACCGGTGCGCGGGGGACAGAGGAAAATCCGGGAAACACCACTTCCGTGGCCGCGACATTTCCGGTTGCCGCATTCAGTTCAGGTGAGTCTTCCTCCGTCTACATGGACAGTGAAACCCTGTCGGGAACCGGCGGCAGCCAATCGCATAACAACATGCAGCCCTATCTGGCGTTAAATTTCATCATCGCGCTTGTGGGACTTTATCCTTCGCGCTCCTGATAAGAGGGAGTGCTCTTGAAAGGGGCTTGGCTATGAAGCTTCTGGACTCCGCCGCACTGCGGATCAAAGGCGCGGTGCTTTTCCCATGACGATGCAGTGGCCCTTGTCGAAACGGACCCTGTTTTACAACATCTCTTACCGGTGCCTTGAAGATAGCGACATGCCGTTTCTCCGACGGCTTTATCGAAGCACGCGGGAGGCGGAGCTTGCCCGCGTGCCCTGGAGTGAACCTGAAAAGCAAGCATTTTCCGACATGCAATTTAACGCTCAGCATGCGCATTACATGAAGTATTATGTCGATGCGCTCTGGCTTATCATCGAGCGCTCCGGCCTGCCTGTCGGGCGCCTCTATCTGGAACGCTGGCCATCAGAGCATCGCATCATCGATATTGCGCTTTTGCCGGAAACACGCGGGATAGGCATCGGCAGCGCTGTTTTGGAAGATTTGATGGAGGAAGCGGCGAACAACGGGAAAGCCGTCGGAATTCACGTCGAGAAGATGAATCCTGCGATGTCCCTTTATCGCCGCCTTGGCTTCGAGACCGTCGAGGACAAGGGCGTTTATGACCTTCTGAAGTGGCATCCGGCGTCCTGAGCGGGGCGCGCCCCGGAGGTCAGGTGAAAATCACTTCATATTGAAAGCCGATGGTGTTCTGCGCCACCGGAACCAGAAAGAAATCGTATTCTCCAAGTCTATTATGGGCGAAACGATAGATCGCTTGCGGCAGGAACGGATCGTTCGGCCCCTGCCAAAGCAACGAGAAGGCACCGCCATCCCGCAGGCCGGCCCCCACGGCCTTGACCTCGATCAGCTTCAGGTCGATGACGTCTTTTCCAGCGGAGACGGCGAAAACATCGCCCTCAAGCGGCGTGAAATCGTCAATTTTCAACTGCTCAAGTGTCGGCATCAAATCACCTTGCAAAAGGGTCAAAGCGAACGCGAAGCGATCCGCAACAGAAATTGCATTTCCTTTTTAGATTAGCGGTTTTTCTCGTGCAATGTACGTTTCCATTGATGCTTTGACCCGTTGTCTGTTCCATGGTCCCGGTCCTGTCTTCGGGGCCATGAAACGCGCCAGAAGGTCAAGGGGTTCAAACCTTCCCGAAGACGACCAAGAGCCGGAGCATACCGCGCATTGTCAGAAACGATACTCGAACAACACTTTCAGCGATGTGCTGGTGGTATGCCCCACGCGTTGCGCCAAGACCTTCGCTTGCAGGTCGCGCATCCCGTCTTCGGAGCGCGTGCTCAGTCCTAATTCGCCCCCCCCGCCACAGCTTTGCTCAGTTTCTGCGGCATCGACCCACTCGCAGACCAGCCGCGGCGCGAAAGTGAAAAGGTTGTTGCTGGTCGCAACCGACAAGCCATCCAGCGGCACGCGGAACTCAGGCCGGAAAGTCAGATTTGCGATGGAGACGGTCCCGGCGTCGAGAGACAGAGTGTCATCCACCGCGCCATAAGCGCGCCCGGTAAAACCGACCGTACCGATCCAGGTCCGACCGTAGGAAAAGGCCAATTCGGGCCGGATCTCAAAGCCGTCGCGCGCGATCACCCCACTCAGCGCCGTGCCAAGCGTGGCCGTGCGGGTGGTATAGTCACTGCTCAGGCTCAGAACATCATTGGCCATATCGAGATTGTTTCGCCCCGCACCGAGGGTGATGAACCCATCCAGATAAAGGCCAGGAGCAAGCCGCTTCACAGCGTAGCCCCCCACCGTCACCCCCAAGCGGTTATCATGTCCGTCAAAACTGCCTTCGATACTGGAATGTGCGATTTCACCACCGAGGAAGTATCCAAGCAGCGTATCTTTTGTCGCCAACCGCTCCCAGGCAATGCGACCATTGATCGTCGCGGTGCTCGATCCCGTCTCACTATCGTGCTGGATATCGAAATCTCCCAAGAAGAGCCGCCGCGTGCCCGACGCCATGCTGTTTTGCTGGAAAAAACTTCCGCTAGAGCTCAGGCGCCCGTCGCGCAGCTGAAATCTCCCGGAGACGTCGAATGGCACATCGCCGGAGGGACCAGTAAGACCGTCATCGCATGCGGAGCCATCCCCCGTGGCCGCCTGCGTGCCGCTCAGCCCGCATGTGGCATCTTCCCGAGACATCTGGATAAAGCGCTCCCGCGCATCACGGGTCATCCGCTGGTTCGCGGCAACCGTGCTGCGCAAGGCCCGTTCCGCCTCATCTTGGATGATCTCACGGATGACAT
This sequence comes from Rhodobacter sp. TJ_12, assembly GCF_020023995.1. GTDB lineage: Bacteria > Pseudomonadota > Alphaproteobacteria > Rhodobacterales > Rhodobacteraceae > Rhodobacter. The sequence goes on from NZ_NRRD01000039.1 coordinate 10,165, forward strand.
CCTTGGCGCTTTCGAACTCCGAGGCCGGGCTGCCAGACTGCAGGTCAAGGACATTCGAAGCCAAGTTCGGATTGCCTACGCTATCGGTTGTCACGCCCGCCGCAACGCTGATCCGAACGGTCTGGCCAATGATCGGGTCGATGGTTGCGGTATAGCTGGCACCCGAGCCGCTGATGGCTGTGACGCTACCTTGCTCAACGGTGACATCGGAGAGAGCGAGCCCATTCACTGGCTTGCTAAAGCTGATGGTCACGGAAAATGTCGTAGTGACCGTCCCGCTCGGTCCGGTGATCAAGGTCGTGGGAAGAGTGACATCCTTGGTGGCGGTATCGGTTGCCGCCACGCCGGTATTGCTGGCACTATCGGTCAGGGTGGCCGATAGGGTCAGCGTGCCGTCGGCGAGCCCCGAAACATCGATGCCGGTGATCTGCTGGGTCGCCGTGCTGATCGTGCCCGCGCCGGTCACCGCCGTGCCGCCGCCCGAAGAAGAGATCGTGTAGCTGTAGCGCGTGCCGGTTTCCGCCCCCGCGAAGGTGAAGGACACCGCGCTCTCAGTCGCCGACGTGACCGGATCCTGATCAAGCGAGACCGTATAGCCCGACGGCGCCGAAACGTTCTTCACGATGGTGGCGGTCGCGACCACGCCGGTGTTGTTGAGGCTGTCGGTCAGCGTGACCGAAAGGGTCAGCGTGCCGTCAGCGAGCCCCGAGACATCGATGCCCGTGATCTGCTGGTTCGCCGTGCTGATCGTGCCCGAGCCAGTCACCGGCGTACCGCCGCCCGAAGAGGTGATCGTGTAATCATAGATCGTGCCGACCGCGGCCCCGGCGAAGCTAA
>NZ_NRRD01000040.1 GCF_020023995.1 Rhodobacter sp. TJ_12
CAGAAGCGCGCCGAGCGCTTGAGCAATCTGAGGGCTCCGCGCTCGGCGCGCTTGCCCAACCTGAACCCGACCACTATCAACCCCAAGGACTCTCGTTATGACTGAGGGACGACCGGGGGGCAGGTCACGCCCATGGTGGGCGCGTTGTGAAAGCGGTCGGCGGAAATGAAAGGAAATACTATGAGCACTCCTTCGAGTGAAGTCTATTTTTTTGACTTCCACAAATGTCGGAACATCTCCTCACCTGATGATGAAGCCGTCGGTCGTCGTGTCTATTCTGGATCAGCGCCTGCGCGATCGGTGATTGGGCTTGAGGATAACGAGAATGTCCGTGAGTACTTGGTAGACGCCAAGGGAAAGCAAAAAAAATCCCCAACACTCGTGCACCAAGCGATGCGAAAGAGCCTTCGGGAAACGCCGGAAACGTTTGGTGTGCTTAACAGTGGCACTGTAATAGTGGCTCGGGACGCCGAAATTGATGATAAAAATAGAAGGCTGAACCTGGTTGGCGCCAGCATCATTAATGGTTCGCAGACGCGTGGCGAGCTTAAGCGCTATTTTGAGAACAGATCACCGGACGATACTTCGGAGCCGAGCATAAAGTTCGAGATCATTGTTACCGATGATGACGATCTTATCGCCGAGATCTCGATATCGAGAAACTTTCAAAATGACGTTAAGCCGATCTCTATTGCAGGGCGGCGAGGGCAACTTGATGACCTTGAGAAGAGCATACAGTCAGTTGAGCCTTCGGCAAAGCTTCGCAAAAGTGAGAGCGATCTACTCGCTGACGATAATTTCGTAGACACCGAGAAAGTTATTCAAGCAACTTTTGCACTACTTCCCGAAAGCGTGTCACCCCCTCACGGAATGAGCGTAGATCTCTCCAATAAGGTATTTGCCTACAGCCAAAAGACGCGTTGCCTGAAGATCTTTCAGAAGTTGGCGGATGAACCCGACTCCGATATGTATAAGACTTTTCTCGGAGTCGCGCCGATTGCTTGGTCTCTCTATCGGCGCTGGAAAGTACATCAAGGCTTCATCGGGACAGGTATCCGGTCTATTGAGCGCGACAACGGCAGAGTTATGGAAGTCCCTGATGGGATTATTTTTCCTATTATCGCCGCTCATTCCGCCTTCGTCTACAGGGCAGAAGCCGGGTGGCAGCTCGGCAAACCGAGCCAACTTAGTGACGAAGAACTCATAAGCGTCGCCAAGCAGTCTTACATGGAGATCGCAGGGCACAATCCGCAGACCATGGGCAAGAGCAAGGCTTGCTACACATCGCTTATGCAGATCACCTCTATCTACGCTAAGCTTTTGAAAAGTAAGATCTAGAGTTACCGCTGCGGGAATCGTGATTAGCTAGCTTGCCCGGCAGGATTACCGCCCTGCCGGGCTATTGTTTCGGCGAATGTTATGGAGCCGGGGTGGATCGACAGAAGGTTTGCTATCGCGTCCATCTGTGGCCGAACGGCCGATGATCCTGATTGCAGTGAAGGCCTGCCTTTTTTGTTTATTGCACGGAGAGACGACCGCAGCGAATGTGCGCTCTCCGCGATGTCTTTGCGTCGTAGACATGTCTCGGCCCTAGGCCGCCGCTCGGGCAACCTTAATGGCTGCCCGGGCGAGGGCTCATAATCAACCCTGCCCCCTGATCAACAGCTCGGCCGCCGCCATGTTTCGGCCTTTGCCCGCCACGGAATAGATCGTCTGAAACGGCTCAATCACAGCAAGCCTCACTAGTTCCTTTCTATCGGCTTTAGTTGCACCACGTTTGATCCTGATGCAGCTAAGGGACGGCCGAAAATTTCTATCTCTCCCGTCCGGGGAAGGGAGAGGCGCTGACGGACCTGTTCTAGCAGCAGTTCACTTCCAGTCTCTATTGCTTCGACAGCGCGCCGGAACATACGGGGCTTTTCAATGGGCATTTCCTTGTCAAATGGCTCTCCACGCTTGCCGCGGTAGCCATTTTTCGATGCACGAATATTCAGGGCACGCGCCCATTCTGGATCGCACACCCCCAAATCTTGCGCCCGCCTGATCTGAGCGAGAATGGAAATACCCCATTCCTGCTTATGTGCGGCAAATTCTTCTAGTGATGGGTATTGAACGCATTTCAAGAAAGCATCACGGGGGAACAAAAGTGCTCCAGCGAACCTATGCGCTTGCCTTTCGATCGCTTGGTAGGTTTGAGCGTGACGAACCTCCTTTTCGGAGACCACGCCGAAATGGGCCAGCACATGATACAGCTCATGAGCAAGATTGAAGCGCATGCGAACGGCAGATGACTCGAGCGTATTTACGCCGACAATTGGGCGCGCGATATGGTCTGCCCATCGGGAGTATCCCGACTGCTTTTCATTCTCGATTTCGAAAGCGAGAACGGGGATGCCAATATTTTCAAGCGCCAAGCACATGTCGGGGATCGGGTGAGACCCGATACCCCAAGCGCTGCGGCAATAATCGGCAAAGTCCTCGATTCTCTCGTTGGATACTGCTGCCCAGTTTTCCGGCCAATCCGAATGGCGCGGAAGGTCAAGCATCGGAAAATCGACAAATTCTGACAGTACTTCGAACGCTTCAGCAGCCCACTCGATCCGCTGGGCGGTCTTGTTTTGAGAACGCAGCGGCTCAGATGCCTGCCGCCGCCAAAAGACCGGTCCGCTCATTGGAGCAGGGACGGAGCGCAGAAAAAACTGCCTAGGAAAAGCTGTCTTTTCCACAATGGCATCGAAGGTTTCTTGCCGAGGCAAGGAAGTACCCGCCTCCAGAGCCGTCAAAGCATTCGGTGAAATATCAAGCATGCTGCTAAGCGCAGTCTTGGTAAGCCCCCGAGCTTCCCTAGCTTGCGTCAGCCGTCTACTCACGAATCCTTCTACTCGTTTCATTGTTCGAGGTCTTTCGCGCCCAGATTTCTCTTGAGTTTCACCACAACCCGGTCTTCCTGCATCGGGCGCGCAGTCCGTACTGTATCGATGCTGGACCAGTCAAGCACTGCGCTCAGTTCGCCATTCAACACATTCGCCTGGACCAGCCACGAGTCGAACGCAGCGTCAGGGACAACGAGCCGCATCATCTCAAGTGCAGTATCGCGTCTGTTAAAGCCACCGTTTCGCATCCCATGTTGGACGACGACTAGTAGCGTATTCCGGACGTCGATCCTTTGCCGCCAGCCATCCCCGAGGTCCATCTCGAGCTGCCTAATTGCGAAGTGCGAGGCTGCGAGGTCGGCTTTATATGCCGCGCGTTCAGGGCGCGAAGAGAGGCTGTCAATCGGCTCGACTAGGATAAGGAGCTGGCCAACTTGACCGATCACGATTGTTTGCCCATTGCAAGCGAGCGTCTTGACCTGAAACGGAGCGCCATGCTCACAGCAGGTGCGCATCAGCGCTCGCAGCCCGTTACTCCGTCGTTCGTTGCGAACGGCTCGAAGGTCAATCCTGTCCCAACCCGTGCCTGGACGAGTCGCTATGAAGCCGCCCGGTGGCCGCGCTAAATCTTCGTAAGCCCTTGAGTATTCTTCGCGTAGCCCGTCTCTGAGAGATGCCACGAAAGGTTCGGGAAGGTCCCGCTGCAGGATGTTTATCACCTCGATCACGCTCATTGGCCCGCCATGCAACATGAAGTTTTGCGGAATATAAGCTAAAAAACACCAAGTAACAATACTCGCGGTGCCCAGTATTTGCTTAGGTCGCCGCGACCGAAACCGCCGCAACGCTTGCCAACAACTCGCGCCGCTTCACCTCGCCACCTCCCGAACCGCTACCAATTTCGCATTCGCACAGAGCCGCCCCCCCGCGCTCCGCAGCTGCGGCGCGCGTCAACTGCCGCTCGGTGTCCGGCACGCCGCCTGTCCAGCCGGCACAGGGCACTAGATCCAGCCCGGCCAGCGGCGGCACGGGATCAGCGCCACACATTGTGAGCGGCAGCAGCAAGGTAGTCGCTAAGCGGCGCATCTCCCCCCTCCATTTGTTCCAGCTGGTGATCCAGCGCGGCAGCAGCCTCGTGCAGCCGCGCCTGTGTTTCGTCTGACCTGCGCCGGATCTCGATCGCTTCGGCATAGGCGGTGATCATGCCCTGCGCCGCCGCCAGTTCAGCCCGCGTGGCGGCGAGGTCAGCCCGCAGACTGGCGTAATGACCCCACGCCAGCGCGCCCCCGAACGCTGCGGCGATCGCCAGCCACAGCGGCCAAAGGCGCAGCACCGCGCGCAGGGTCATTTTTTGCCCCAAAGCGCCATGACCCCGCCCGAGGCCATCACCGCCGCCACCACGGCCCCGGCCAACACCTCGATATCAATCGACAGCACGCCAGAGGCAGCGTCATAGCTCACACCCCAGCCCGAGGCGTAAGGCACCAGCGCGGCCAGCACGCTGGACAGCGCGTAAAACAGAACGCGCGCGTAAACGGCATTCGCCATGATCATTGCTCCTTTCAGGCTTCGTTGTGCGACAAGGGCGTGCCTGCTGCAGAGAGCAGGATCGGTCGCCCGGTGACCGGCAGCCCCTCGGGCCAGCGGGCCTGTAACAACCGGCCTTTGGCGATCCGCGTGGTGGTCACCGCGTCTGTCTGATTGCCGCCCAAGACGTGATAGGCGTCATCATCCTCGCCCCAGTAAAAACCGACATGGCCCTGCCAGCCCGCGCGCGAACCGCGCCAGAAGGTCAGCACCGCCCCAAAGACCGGATCGCAAGACGCGCCGAACCCGCCCCAGGCACGCGCGCCCAGGGGGTTTTCAGGCAACGTCTCGCCCGGCAGCGCCGCACGGATGCAGGTCGCAACAAAGGCCCCGCACCAAGGGATTTCGCGCGGATCGATCCAACTGACCGAGGCATCAAACCATTTGCGCAGCGTTGCCGTGTTGCGGCCTTCATGCAGCCCCAACATCCGCGAGGCCTCGGCCATCCACGGAATATCGGCGCGCGCACGTTGCTGCGCCCCGCCCATCAGCGCGGCTTCGGTGATCGGCCCGAAATAGGCGCGCGGGCGCAGCCCGACGCTGCGCTTGAAGGCAATGATCGCGGCATCGGTTTTCGGGCCGCGCACCCCGTCGATATAGCCCGGATCGAAGCCGAGCGCCTTGAGCCGCTCCTGCACGGTCCGCCAGTTGGTGGTCATTCCTTGCCCTCCATTTTCTTTTGCAACTGCGCGATTTCCAACGCGAGCTTGCGCGCCTCCAACCGCTTGATCTTGCGGGTGTGCCACTGCACCGCGATCAGAAGCGCCGCCGCGACCAGCCCGAGGATCTTGGTCGCCGGATCGATCCAGCCCGCCCATGCCGCGGCATTCGTGGCCAGCACCGCCAGCAACTGCTTGCCCGGTTGCATGACGGTTTGCGCGACGACGCCGAGCGCCTCGCGGACTCTGTCTGTCATTTGAGGGAGCCCTTTCCGGGTTTATCCGCCGTTCTGGCGGGTTCGGTTAGCAATGCGCAGAAGACAGGCTCGGCAATCCATCACCCCGGCGTTACCCGAATTTGCCATGTGGTGTTGGCCGAAATAGCCGCGCCAGTTGGGTTGAAAAGGGTAATCTGCACTTGACCGTCTGCCGAAACGACCGCGCGGGTTATGAGCCCCACCGTGGAATCCGTGTTCGGATCGGATGGGGAAATACTGACGTGATCGCCATACCGTGCGCCATAAACACTGATCGGCGCACTTGTCACAGAGCTACCAGCGGCAATATTTCCCGCGCCCCAATAATGGGGGTATTTGATGATCGACTCCCCTGCCGATCCAACCTCACGCCACACCGTGTTGTTGTAGATAAACTCGGCGGACTCCCCAGCAGACAGAGCCCGGCTCGCCCGTCCGCGCAACTGGAACCCCCAGCTATCGGCAAGGGTTATGTCATTTTCCGCAAGGAGAAGCACCCGCTTCCCCGGCCATACGTCCCCGCTAAAACCCGTAATCGTGCTGCCTTCTGTAGCAGCACACCAGATAAAGGACGTGCGGGTTACGTTCGGCGTGGTTGTGGTGTCACGTACCACATGAGGTTTATCCTCAAACGCCGAGCCGAGCCATTCAGCGGCCTTAAATTCGGCGGTGTAGTGATCGCCGCCACAATTGGTATAGTTGTTGCGTTGCCATGCGTTGCCCGCAGATACACCGTCAAAAAACGCGTAACGCGGGAGCTTGATACCATCAAAGCGGTCGATGGCCCTCACATGACAGTTTGCAAACCTGTTGCCCTGGCCAGTCGTGTGGAAACCATCATACAAGTTTTCACCTTCGAGGCTGATGTTTTCAGCCAAAGCGTTGACAATCTGGTTCTTAGGACTCTCGATGATCCAGCCATGGCCCCATGACTGGTCCCCCCTACAGTTAGTCAAGCGATTGATACCGTTCGGGCCTGTCAGGCAAATGCCAACGTCCGAGTTTTCACCATGGACGTTTACGAACATGCTGTTCGCCCCTTCGAGCAGAACACCAATATTATAGAGGTTCTCACTGGTAATCTGCCGCCAGTCATCCACGTTTTGGGAACAGCCGAATTGGCAATTGATGGCGTAGTCATCTGTGCCGCTGAGCCGTAAAGCGCCTCGGCGCTCCGTGGCGTTAAAGTTCCCGCAGCAGTCCCAGCCAGAGCTATCCATGACAAAGTTGCCGCCGCCCAGAAGCCAGACACCCTCATCGTTGAACCACCGAACGAAGACATTGACCACGCGGTTGCCCCACCCGTTCAGGTGGATGCCACGGGAGACGTTTGACGTGTTATCTTTTTGCCCATAGACATGGATGTTTTGAAACAAAACCCCATTGCAATCCCCAAAGAACGAGTCCCCGTATGCGGGGTTGCGGATAATTGGGGCGGCACTGCGCCAGTATTTTCGACCAACGAATTCTTTCCTGTCGTAACCCGTCAGGTCAACGGGATCGCACAGATATTCTTTCTTTGGGTCGTTTTCGGTAAAGAGCAGCGTTTTAATTACAGCGCTATTCAAAAACCGCTGGATCGCGGCAT
>NZ_NRRD01000041.1 GCF_020023995.1 Rhodobacter sp. TJ_12
TCTGTCCCCCCAACCCCTATCTGTGGGGGGACAGATGATGAGGTTTGCATGAACACCCCCCTTCCCGCCGCAGCTTTCGATGCCACCCCCGCGCAAGGCGGCACGGGCGATTTCGGCGCCCTGCCCGATTGGGATCTTAGCGATCTTTACCCCGCCCCCGATGCCCCCGAGCTTACCCGCGATATGGACTGGCTGGAAAAAGCCTGCGCCGATTTCGCCCGCGATTATGAGGGCAAACTGGCCGGGCTGGATGCGGCGGGCATGGCGGATTGCATCGCGCGCTATGAGGCGATCGAGACCACGGCGGGGCGGATCATGTCTTATGCCGGGCTGCGCTATTACCAAAACACCGGCGATGTGGCGCGCACCAAATTCATGGCCGATGCGCAAGACAAGATCACCAATTTCACCACGCCATTGGTGTTTTTCAGCCTTGAATTCAACCGCATCGACGACGCGCATTATGAAGCGGTCTTTGCCGATGAAAAGGTCGCGCGCTTCAAGCCGGTGTTTGACCGGATGCGGGCGATGAAGCCCTATCAGCTTTCCGATGAGTTGGAAAAGTTTTTGCATGACCAATCGGTTGTGGGGGCTGCGGCGTGGAACCGGCTGTTTGACGAAACCTCTGCCGCGCTCACCTTCACCATCGACGGCGAAGAGCTGAGCCTAGAGGCCGCCACCACGCTGATGACCGACCATGACCGCGCCAAACGCGAGACCGCCGCACGCGAACTGGCGCGGGTCTTTGGCGAAAACGTCAAGCTTTTTGCCCGCGTGCACAACACGCTTGCCAAGGAAAAGGAAATCGAGGATCGCTGGCGCAAGATGCCCACGCCCCAAACCGGGCGCCATCTGTCGAACCATGTCGAACCCGAGGTGGTGGAGGCGTTGCGCAATGCCGTGGTCGCCGCCTATCCGCGGCTCAGCCACCGCTATTACGCGCTCAAGGCGAAATGGCTCGGCCTTGAAAAGCTGCAAATCTGGGATCGCAACGCGCCGCTGCCCACCGAGACGCCGCGCAAGATCATGTGGGACGAAGCCGAGCAGATGGTGATGCGCGCTTATGGCGCCTTTGACCCGCGCATGGCCGAAATCGCCAAGCCCTTCTTTGAGAAAGGCTGGATCGATGCGGGCGTAAAACCGGGCAAGGCGCCGGGGGCTTTTGCGCATCCGACCGTCACCACGGTGCACCCCTATGTGATGCTCAACTACCTGGGCAAACCGCGCGACGTAATGACCTTGGCGCATGAATTGGGCCATGGCGTGCACCAAGTGCTGGCGGCGAAACAGGGCCCGATGCTGTCGGATACCCCGCTGACCTTGGCGGAAACCGCCAGCGTTTTTGGCGAAATGCTGACCTTCCGCGCGCTTTTGGACAATGCCAAAACCAAGGCCGAGCGCAAACAGCTTCTGGCGGGCAAGGTCGAGGACATGATCAATACGGTCGTGCGCCAGATCGCTTTTTATGACTTTGAGTGCAAGCTGCACGCCGCGCGCGCGCAGGGCGAGCTGACGCCCGAAGACATCAACGCGCTGTGGATGTCAGTGCAGGGCGAAAGCCTTGGCCCGGCGTTCGAATTCATGGAAGGCTATGAGACCTTCTGGACCTATATCCCGCATTTCGTCCATTCGCCCTTCTACGTTTATGCCTATGCATTCGGCGATGGGCTGGTGAACGCGCTTTACGCGACCTATGCCGATGGCCTGCCCGATTTTCAGGCCAAATACTTCGAAATGCTCGAAGCGGGCGGCTCGAAACATCACAAGGACCTGCTCGCGCCCTTCGGGCTGGATGCCTCTGACCCGGCGTTTTGGAACAAGGGGCTCGATATGATCGCGGGCTTCATCGATGAGCTTGAGGCGATGGAAGACTAAGCCGATCGCCGCCAGATACGACAAAGCCCCGCCAAACGGCGGGGCTTTGCAATTTCGGGGCCGGGTTTAAAACGGGCGCGCGCCTCGCTTAGGCGGCCTCGACTTGGCTCAGCCAAGCCATCACGTTTTCCGGGCTCGACACGCCATAGGGGTCGTCGGGGCAGTTATCCATCAGGCCCGGCTCTTCGAACCACGCCTCGATCACGCCATCATTGACGATGCAGGCATAGCGCCACGAGCGCAGCCCGAAGCCAAGGTTGTCCTTGCGCACCAGCATCCCCATACGGCGGGTGAATTCGCCCGAACCATCCGGAATGACCTTCACGTTTTCAAGGCCCTGCGCCTTGGCCCATTGGTTCATCACGAAGCTGTCGTTGACCGACAGGCAGTAGATTTCGTCGATTCCTTTGGCCGCGAATTCCGGAAAGCCTTTTTCAAAGCCCGGAAGCTGGTAGGTCGAGCAGGTCGGCGTGAACGCGCCCGGCAGCGAGAACAGCACCACGCGCTTACCCGCGAAATAATCCGCGGTGGTCATCTCTTGCCAGCGAAACGGGTTCGGGCCGCCCACGATTTCGTCGCGCACGCGGGTCTGGAACGTCACTTGCGGCAGTCGGGTGTTGGTTTTCATCGTCAATCCTCTAGGTCGGTGGCCGACGCGCCGGGGAGGCGGCGCGCCGGGTCGGCATCAGGCGGAGCCGCCGGGGGTCCCGGTGAAGCTCACCAGCACGTCTTCATCGCGCGGAATGAACTGGCAGGCCAAGCGGAAACGCGGCGGGATGTCGTTCACTTCTGCTTGTTCCAGCTCTTCGGGCGAAATCATCTGAAGCTCTTTCAAACGCGCCTTCTCTTTTTCGGTCAGCGCCATCCCCATCAGCGGCTTGTCGCCAAGCGCTGTTACTTCGATCAGGCACGAACCGCAATCACCATCACCGCATTCGAACGGGATCGGGATTTGATGCTCTTTGGCGAGCGACAGAATGGTTGCGGTGTTCCCTGCCACCGCATAGATCGTCTTGTCTTTCTTCATGATCGGGGAACTAAACGTAATATTGGACATCGCTCTCTCCTTTGTCGCGAGTGGGGGCACCCCCCCAAGGGGGCACAGCAAGGGCTATGCCAGCGCCTAGTCGCAGCGCGGGCGGGGTGAAGCGGGCAGATCGACCAAGGTCACGGGGGCGGGGAAATCGCCCCCCACCGGGTCAAGTCGCGCCCGCATGGAAGGCGTGGCGAAAATCTCGCCCTGCCCGGTGATCATCAGCACATTCTTCACCCCCATCTGCGCGGCGATGCGCGGCCAGTCCTGCGCGCCCGCCACACTCAGCGCGGTGGCGGCGGCATCGGCCAAAGCGCCGTTTTCGGCCAGCACCGAGACCGAGACGATATCGGTCACGGGCCGCCCGGTGCGCGGGTCCAGAATATGGGAAAAACGCACGCCACCGGCCTCAAGGTAGCGCTCATAATTGCCAGAGGTGTGCAGCGCTTCGCCGGGGGCAAGCTCCAGCGCGGCCACCACCCCCCAAGCAAACGGGTCGCGGATCGCCACCCGCCAAGGCCGCGCCCCATGGCGGCCCATCACCTGCACGCCGCCGCCTGCGTTCAGCACCGCATCGGTAATGCCTTCGGCGCGCAGATCCTCTTCGGCCAGATCCAGCGCCGCGCCCTTGGCATAGGCGCCAAGGTCCAATTGCACCGCGGGGTTGGAAGATCGCACCTCGGTGCCGGAAATCGTCACATCCAGCATCGTCGGATGCGGCGCAATCAACGCGTCGATCGTGGCATCTAAGGGCGGATCGCCCTCGGGCAGCGTATCGGCATGAAAGCCCCAAGCCGCGATCAGCGCGCCAATCGCCGGATCAAACAGCCCGTCCGAGGTGCAGGCCAGATCACGCCCCTGCGCCAAAACCTGCGCCAAGGCCGGATCGACACGGGCGCTTTCGCCCGCCGCCAATGCGGCATTGAGAGTTTCCAGCGCGCCGGGGCGCCATGCGTGCCAATCTGTGTGGATCTGTTGCAAATGTTGGTCGACGCGCGCGATCGCGGCGCGGGCCTGTGGTTCCTTCACGCCATGGATTTCGACTTCGACCATGGTGCCGAAAAGATAAAGCGATTGGCTGACATCTTCGGGGTCAGGGCGCAAAGCGTGCACGGTTCCGGCCAAGCCCAACACCGTCAGCGCGGCGACAGAAACCCGAAAAAGCGCCCCGCCTGCCTTCATGGGCTGCACGTCTGCGGGCTGGGCGGATAGACGGCCACGGCCTGTAATTCGGCAACGCGCCGCCCGCGCCGCTCGATCAACGCGACGGGCACAAAGCCAAGCGCCAAGGCCACCAGCCCAACAAGCCCAGAGACCAGATCCCCCGCCCCGGCCCCGGCGGCCAAAGACACGCCCACAACCAAAGTGACGGCAGGCAGCAGATAGGCCAGACCGGCCGCGGCCAAAAAGTCATTGCCGCCCATCGCCACCTCGACCTCGTCCCCGGGGTGAATGTCGAGCCCCTCGGGCCGGGCGATTTCAAGCAATTGCGGGCGCGCCAACTGGGCCAAAGCCCCGGTGCCGCAGCCCTTGCGCGAGGCGCAGGCTGCACAGCCCGCCGCACGGTCGGCCAAAACCGTCAGCCGGTCGGACCCCACCGCGACCACCCGGAGCCGCTCGCTCAGCGCGCGCGCTTCGGGATCGGCGGCCGTTTCGGGCGTGCAGCCCGTCATCTTACGCCTCGATCGGCGTGATGCAGCCGTCTTCCATGCAGGTCGAAACGCAATGCGGCAGGTCTTCGCCTTCGCATTCGTTGCACAGATCGGCGTTGATCGCATAGACGCCTTTTTTCGGACCGATCGCCTCGGTCGGGCATTGCGGTTCACAATCGCCGCAAGAGGTGCACAGGTTCGGGTCGATTTGCATGGCCATTGGAATTTCCTTTCCTGGTCAGGGTTTTGCGAGCCAAAGCTCGCGGTGGAAGGCTTTTAACTTTTAGCCCGGACGGACTTTCACGTTCCCGCCAAGAACGCGGCATTGGCAAGCGAGCCGATCGTCGCTCCCCGCCAGATTTTCCGACAACACCCGCATTTCCAGCGCGCTGGGTTCCGACAGGTTCTCGCCCCCTTCAACCACATGGGTCAGGCAGGTGCCGCATTCGCCCTCGCGGCAGCCATAGGTGATGCCAGAGCCGACCTTCTCGGACATCTCGATGATCCGGGTTCCGGGGGGCACGTTGACCGTGATCGAGACATCGGTGAACGTCAGTGTCGCCTTTTCCATGCTTTGTCCTTCGTTCTTTGTTCGGTTATCGGGCGGCAAGTTCTGCAAAGTCGATTTCGCGGGGCGCGGCGGTGCCGGTCAGCTGCTGCGCAAGGCGGCGGCCATAGCTGCGCCCCTCTTCCAACTCTTCGGGGGACGGGTGCAGTTTGACCCGCAGCCCCGGTTCGGGCAGGCGCATTTTCAGCCCTTGTAGGCGCGCCTCGACAAGGCGCACCGCCTCGCCCGACCAGCCATAAGAGCCGAAGGCCGCGCCCAGCTTGCCCTTGGTTTCAATGTCCACCAGCCGCGCCAGCATGTCCCACACGGTGCGCACCGCATCGCCGTTGATCGTAGGTGTGCCAATGGCGATGCCGTCGGCCTCTTCGATCAGATCAAGGAAGGGGCCGATATCCGAGCCTTCCAGATCGAACAAAGACACCCGCACACCGGGTTCTTCTTCGGCGCCATCATGGATCGCTTGGGCCAGTTGCGCGGTCGAGCCATAGGCCGAGACGTAAAAGATCAAGAGCACTTTCTCGGCGCTGTCGGCCTTGCGGCGCGGCGTGGCCAAAAGCCGGGTGCGCGCCAGCCAATCGCGCGGCGCATTGTTCAAAATGGGGCCATGGGCGGGGGCAAGCGTGGTGAAATCAAGCGGTTCGATCTTATCGAGCGCCGAAGTCACGAAACTGCGGAAGGGCCGCATGATCCGGTCAAAGTAATTGTCAAAGGCAAGCCGGAAATCATCCACCTGATCTTCGAACAGACGCCCGTCGCAGAAATGGCTGCCAAACAGATCACAGGTGAACAGCACCCGCGCATCGGCAAGCCAGGTGCATTGCGTATCAGGCCAATGCACGTAGGGGGTGTTGATGAACTCAAGCTTGCGGTCGCCCAGATCGGCGTTGTGGCCGGTGGTGACGGGGCGGACATTTGCCCCCTCGAACGCGTCCCCCAGAAGCGCGCGCAGCATCGGCAGACCGCGCGGCGACAGCAAGATTTCCGCCTGCGGCGCGCGGCGCACCAATTCGGGCACGGCGCCGGTATGGTCGGGCTCCAGATGGTTCAGGACGATGTAGCGGATTTCGTCATAGCGCGCGACCTCTTCCAGACGCTTGAAAAACGCATCCGTGAAATCGGCCTTGACCGTGTCGATCACGGCAACGCCCTCTGACCCGCGCACAAGATACGAATTGTAGGTGGTCCCGTTCGAGGTCTTTAAGATCACATCGAAACTGCGCAGGCCAGGGTCCAGCGCGCCGATCCAGTTCACGCCGGGGGCAACCTCGACCGGGCCATCGGGGCCGGTCGTGCGGGGGGCAGGCGGACGCAGGGCGAAAGGCGGGACGGACAAGGCACAGCTCCGGTTTGGGCGCAAAGGCGCGCATCACCAAAGATGAAGCAAGAACCGTGCCAAGCCGTGACGCCACCACGCAGAAAGCGCGCGCCCCCACCCGCTTAAGGCCGAACCGCAAAAGACGGGCTTTGCGGCACCCCAAAGCTCCCGAATGCGTGATGGCGCACCTCCGACAATTTGTAGGGAATGCGACAAGCCTTACAGATCAGCCGCAAACCGCCCGACACCCGGTCGCCTGCCCCGTCAGGCCCGCCCGCAAACCTGCGCCGCCCCGCCCCTGCAC
>NZ_NRRD01000042.1 GCF_020023995.1 Rhodobacter sp. TJ_12
GTTTCAGCCGCGGGGCAGGGGGCTTGGCGGCTCGTCCGCGATCAATGCCATGCTCTATGTGCGTGGCCATCCGTCCGATTATGACCGCTGGGCCGAGATGGGGGCGACGGGCTGGGACTGGGCCGCCTGCCTGCCGTGGTTCAAGGCAAGCGAGCGCAATATGCGCGGCGCTTGCGATTTGCATGGCGATGCCGGGCCGCTACAGGTGGGTGACCAACGCCGACCGCGTAAAATTTCGCAAGCTTTTATCGAAGCCTGCGGGGTGGTGGGCTGTTTGGCGAATGACGATTTCAACGGGCCAGAACAGGAAGGCGCGGGGCTTTATCAGGTCACGCAGTTTTGGGATGGCCCGCAAAAGGGCGAACGCTGTTCGGCTGCCGCGGCCTATCTGCACCCGGCGATGCATCGCCCCAATCTCACCGTGCTTACCGGCACACGCGCGGAAAAGGTGCTGATCGAACAGCGGCGCGCCGTTGGCGCGCTGGTGCGACAGGGGCGAACGCGGTTGCGCATCACCGCGCGCGCCGAGGTGATTGTGTCGGCGGGCGCTTTTGGATCGCCGCAGCTTTTGATGCTATCGGGGATCGGCCCCGGCGCACATCTGCGCGACAAGGGGATCGCGGTCCTGCACGATCTGCCCGGTGTTGGTGAAAACCTGCATGACCATCTGGATTACATCATCTCTTACACCTCGCCCCGGCGCGATGTGGTGGGGCTGAACCCGCGCGGCATGATGCGGCTGGCCCGCGCCGCAGGCGGTTGGCGCAAACATGGCGAAGGGCTTTTTGCCTCGCCAATGGCGGAGGCGGGGGCGTTTCTGCGTTCGTCACTCCAAGAACCGATCCCAGATTTGCAGATGCATTTCGTTGTCGGCATCGTCGATCAGCATATGCGTAAGATGCATACGGCCGATGGCTGGTCGGCACATATCTGTGCCCTGAGGCCCCATGGGCGTGGAGCGCTACGTTTGGCATCTCAGAACCCGCGTAAGGCCCCGCTGATCGATCCGGCCTTTCTGGCTGATGCGCGCGATGAAGCGCTGATGCTGCGGGCCGGGCAGGTGCTGGAAGAAATCACCTCGGCAGCGCCGTTGGCGCCGTGGCGGGGCGAGCGTCTTTACCCGCATGATGGGTCCGACGCGGCGCTGATGGCCGATATCCGTGCGCGCGCCGATACCGTTTATCACCCGGTGGGCACCTGTCGTATGGGCACCGATGAGCAGGCCGTGGTGGACCCGGAATTGCGGGTGCATGGCGTCGCGGGGCTGCGGGTGGTTGATGCTTCGGTGATGCCGCAACTGGTGGGCGGCAATACCAATGCGCCCACGATCATGATCGCAGAACGCGCGGCAGCCTTTATCCGCGCCGATCGTAAGGGCGGTTAGCGGCGCCGGCGCGGCACGATCGGCACAGCAGTCGCTTGATAGTCGATGGAAGGATGGGGCGGTTGGCCCTGGGTGTCGCGCCAGAAGGCGGGGCCGCCAAGGCGCAGGAAATGCGGCACCATCATCGCAAGGCCCGCCACAAAGCCGCCCAAATGCGCCATATAGGCCACGCCGTCACTGCCCGCGCCAAGGCTGTTGAAAAGCTGAAAGGCAAACCAGATCCCCAGCACCCAAAAGGCGCGCAGCGTGAAAATCTTGTAGATGATGAACAGGATCACCAAAATATCGACCCGCGCGCGCGGGAACAAAAGCAGATAACCGCCCATCACCGCCGCCACCGCGCCCGACGCGCCCACCATCGGCACCGGGCTATGCGGTTCAAGCGCGATCTGGGCCCCGGCCGCGGCCAGCCCGCCCAACAGGTAAAAAAGCGCAAAACCAAAATGGCCGAGCTGATCCTCCAGATTGTCGCCAAAGACCCAAAGAAACAGCATATTGCCGCCGATATGCATGATCCCCGCGTGCAAGAACATGTAGCTCACCAGCCCATGCAGCCAGACGCCATGGGTGACCGCCTCGGGGTATAGCGCACCATGCAGCCAAAACCCGCGCATATTGCCGCCCCAATCCGCCGTCATCACATAGATCACGACGTTGAGCGCAATGATCGCCCAAGTGACCCAGGGCGTGCGATTAGACGGGTTATGATCGCGGATCGGAAACATGGGGCGAACCTTTCGGAAACCGGCCTGTGCGTCAAGCAAGGCTCATGGGCGCGCGCGGATCAGCGGCGCGCCTGCCGCATCGGTCAGTTCCAGTGTTTCGCCGCGCAGCCGCATCCCCTTGGCGCGGCCAATGGTGGAATGAAACGCTTGTTCCACCTCCATCTGCGCGGGCGGGCACATCATTCGCGTGCCGGTGGGCGCCCCGATATGAAGCTGGTCTCCGCGCATCTCGATCCGTGCCGAATAGCGGTTGCAGCCCGCGCTGCCCGCGATCACGCCCGTCTCGGGGGTGGCAAGCGTCACCACCACCCCTTGGGGCACGACCATCCCTGCAATGTCGAACACCTGCCATTCGGCGGCCTGCTGTAGCAAGATGTGCGGGTCGGTGACCGTCTGTGCGTCGTCTTCCTTGCAGGCGGCAAGGCCAAGGATCAGGGCAAGAAGCAGGATCGGGCGCATCGGCTCTCCTTCGGTTGTCCCAAAGGTGACGCAGGGCGCGCGGCACGGCAAGCGCGCTCACGCAAAGGTGCGCGGGCGGCGGCGTTAGAAACTGGGTGGTGTGTTGACCCAAACCAGCACGGTGCGCCCATCGGCGGCATTGGCCCAAGCATGGGGGCGGCGGCTTTCGAAATAGATGCTGTCGCCGGGGCCAAGTTCGTGCATTTCATCGCCATCAAGGGTGATGCGCAAGCGCCCCTCGATCACGGTGATGAATTCTTCGCCATCATGGCCATAGCCGCCCTCGGATGCGGCGCCGGGGGCCAGAATGAAACGGTGGCAATCCATCTGCCGCTGACCCTCGGCCAGCACTTCGACCCGCACACCTTCGACCGGCATCGGCCAGACCCGTGCCGCCCCCGCGCGCACCACGGTCTGCCCCGCGCTCTCTTGCCCCGACAGATGCGAAACCGTGGTGCCGTAATATTGCGCCAGATCGGCCAAAACCTTGAAAGAGACGCCCAGCCCGGTGCGTTCGATCGTTGAGAGGGCCGAGGGAGAGCTGCCCACCGCCTGCGCCACGGTATCGAGCGTTTCGCCCCGCCCTTGGCGCAATTGGCGCAGCGCCGCGCCAAGCGGCTCATTGGCCATCTTTGGGGGGGCAGTATCGCTGTCGTCGCCTTCCAGCGTGGCACGGATCGCTGCCGGGTTCAGCCCTGCTTCGCGGCGCAAATAGGCGATGCGTTGAAGCCGGGCCACATCTGCCGCCGTGTAGAGCCTTTGGCCCGAGGCGCGGCGTTGCGGGGCGATCAGCCCTTGGGTTTCCCACAGTCGCAAGGTTGACGAGGCAACACCGGCGGCCCGCGCCGCCTCGGTCACGCGAAACAGCGGCTGGCTCGGGTCAGAATCCGGGTCATTGGGCAAATCGGTCATTTTCTCAGCCTTACGCGCAGAAGATGCCCGGGGCCATCGCCACGGGCAAGAATTTTCTTGCAGAAAAAATGCAAAAAGATGAAGGCTAGGGTATCTCGAATCGGAGCCCCACCATGACTGTCCAGACCTCGTCCGACCTTACCGCCCGCCGCCAAGATGCCATTGCCAAGGGTGTTGGCATGACGACGCAGATCTATGCCGAACGGGCCGAGAATGCGGAGATCTGGGATAAGAACGGCACCCGCTACATCGACTTTGCTGCGGGGATCGCGGTGGTGAACACCGGGCACCGCCATCCGAAAGTGATCGAGGCGGTGAAGGCGCAATTGGAGGCGTTCACCCATACCTGCCACCAAGTCGTGCCGTATGAAAATTACATCGCTCTGGCCGAGCGGTTGAACGCGCTTGTGCCGGGGGATTTTGCGAAGAAAACGATCTTTGCGACCACCGGGGCCGAAGCGGTGGAAAACGCCGTGAAGATCGCGCGGCATTATACCGGGCGCGCGGGCGTTGTGGCTTTTGCGGGCGGCTTTCATGGCCGCACCTTCATGGGGATGACGCTGACCGGCAAGGTCGCCCCCTACAAGGCGGGCTTCGGCCCGATGATGAACGATGTCTGGCACTTGCCCTTCCCCTGCCCGCTGCATGGCGTCAGCGCCGAGGAGGCCGTGGCGGGGCTGGAGCGGCTCTTTAAAGCTGATATCGAACCGGGCCGGGTGGCGGCGATTATCGTTGAACCGGTGCAAGGGGAGGGGGGCTTTTATCCCGTGCCCGAGGGCTTCATGGGCAAGCTGCGCGGGATTTGTGACCAGCATGGCATCGTGCTGATCGCCGATGAGGTGCAGACGGGTTTTGCCCGCACCGGCAAGCTGTTCGCGATGGAACACCACGGCGTGGCGGCGGACCTGACCACGATGGCCAAGGGGCTGGGCGGGGGCTTCCCGATTTCCGCCGTGACCGGCAAGGCTGAGATCATGGACAGCCCGAGCCCGGGCGGGTTGGGCGGCACCTATGCCGGGGCCCCCGTGGCTGTGGCTGCCGCCCATGCGGTTTTGGATGTGATCGCGGAAGAAGAGCTTTGCGCCCGGGCCGAGCGTCTGGGCGCGCGGCTCAAGCAGCGCTTGGCGGCGATGCAAGAGGCCGTGCCCGAAATCGTCGATATTCGTGGGCCTGGCTTCATGAATGCGGTCGAATTCAACGTCGCAGGCACCAAGACGCCGAACCCCGAAATGACCAACCGCATCCGCGAAGAAGCGTTGAAGCGCGGGCTGATCCTGCTCACCTGCGGGGTCTATGGCAATGTGATCCGTTTCCTTGCGCCGCTGACGATCCCCGAGCCGGTCTTTGATGAGGCGCTGGATATCCTTGAAGCGTCGATCCTTGCGGCAAAGGGCTAAGCGATGTGGGGCGAGGCACCGCGCGGCACCGACCGGCTGGATGATACCGATCAACGCCTGATCGCCGCGCTGCGTCGCGACGGGCGGGCAGCGGTGTCTGATCTTGCCGGGCAACTGGGTCTGTCGCGCGCCACCGTGCGCGCGCGGATCGAGCGGCTGATGAACCGGGGCGAGATTTCCGGCTTTACCGTTTTGACCCGCTCCGATGTGACAACGGCCCCCGTGCGTGGGCTGATGATGCTCGCCATTGACGGGCGGATGACCGAAAAGGTGGTCAGCCGTCTGTTGGGGCTGCCACCGGTGCAGGCGGTGCATACCACGAATGGGCACTGGGATCTGATTGCAGAAATCGGCGCGCGGTCCTTGCCCGAACTGGATGAAACGATCTTGCAAATTCGACGCCTAGACGGGGTGGAGCGCACGGAAACCAACCTGCAACTGTCGTCGCGGCGTCCGGCGGCGCGGTTCTGATGGGGCTTGCCCGCACGCGCCCCCTTGAATTTCCGGAGCGCCGCTTGTATCTCGCAACGTCCCGGTTAGAATGGGCGGTAGACGCCCGGTCGGGGCGAAAAGCGGGCCCGAAAGGGCGCAAATGAAGGTGTGCCGATGTCTTGGACCGATGAACGTGTCGAACTTCTGAAAAAGATGTGGACCGAGGGTCAATCGGCAAGCCAGATCGCCAAGGAATTGGGCGGGGTGACCCGCAATGCCGTGATCGGCAAAGTGCACCGGCTGGGATTGTCGAACCGGGTTGAAGGCGGCGCCTCTGCCGCCGCGCCCGCTGCTGCCCCGGCGGCGAAACCGGCCGCGCCGGAACCTGCGGCGGCGGCCCCGGCGGCGCAACCTGCCCCGGCCCGCC
>NZ_NRRD01000043.1 GCF_020023995.1 Rhodobacter sp. TJ_12
TGTCGGTCAACGTGACCGACAGGGTCAGCGTGCCGTCCGCGAGCCCCGAGACATCGATGCCGGTGATCTGCTGGGTCGCCGCGCTGATCGTGCCCGCGCCGGTCACCGCCGTGCCGCCGCCCGAAGAAGAGATCGTGTAGCTGTAGCTCGTGCCGGTTTCCGCCCCGGCGAAGGTGAAGGACACCGCGCTTTCAGTCGCCGACGTGACCGGATCTTGATCGAGCGAGACGGTATAACCCGACGGCGCCGCGACATCCTTGGTTGCGGTATCGGTTGCCGCCACGCCGGTATTGCTGGCACTATCGGTCAGGGTGGCCGACAGGGTCAGCGTGCCGTCCGCGAGCCCCGAGACATCGATGCCCGAAATCTGCTGGGCCGCCGTGCTGATCGTGCCCGCGCCGGTCACCGGCGTGCCGCCGCCCGAAGACGAGATCGTGTAGCTGTAGCTCGTGCCGGTTTCCGCCCCGGCGAAGGTGAAGGACACCGCGCTTTCAGTCGCCGACGTGACCGGATCCTGATCAAGCGAGACGGTATAGCCCGACGGCGCCGAAACGTTTTTGGTGGCCGTGTCGGTCGCCGCCGCGCCGGTGTTGCTGGCACTGTCGGTCAGCGTGACCGAAAGGGTCAGCGTGCCGTCAGCGAGCCCCGAGACATCGATGGCGGTGATCTGCTGCGTCGCCGTGCTGATCGTGCCCGCGCCGGTCACCGGCGTACCGCCGCCCGAAGAGGTGATCGTGTAGCTGTAGCGCGTGCCGGTTTCCGCCCCCGCGAAGGTGAAGGACACCGCGGTTTCAGTCGCCGATGTGACCGGATCCTGATCAAGCGAGACCGTATAGCCCGACGGCGCCGAAACGTTTTTGGTGGCCGTGTCGGTCGCCGCCGCGCCGGTATTGCTGGCGCTGTCTGTCAACGTGACCGACAGGGTCAGCGTGCCGTCCGCGAGCCCCGAGACATCGATGCCCGAAATCTGCTGGGCCGCCGTGCTGATCGTGCCCGCGCCGGTCACCGGCGTACCGCCGCCCGAAGAAGAGATCGTGTAGCTGTAGCTCGTGCCGGTTTCCGCCCCGGCGAAGGTGAAGGACACCGCGGTTTCAGTCGCCGACGTGACCGGATCTTGATCGAGCGAGACGGTATAACCCGACGGCGCCGCGACATCCTTGGTGGCCGTGTCGGTCGCCGCCGAACCGGTATTGCTGGCGCTGTCGGTCAGGGTGACCGACAGGGTCAGCGTGCCGTCCGCGAGCCCCGAGACATCGATGCCGGTGATTTGCTGGGCCGCCGTGCTGATCGTGCCCGCGCCGCTCACCGCCGTGCCGCCGCCCGAAGAGGTGATCGTGTAATCATAGCTCGTGCCGGTTTCCGCCCCGGCGAAGGTGAAGGACACCGCGCTTTCAGTCGCCGACGTGACCGGATCCTGATCGAGCGAGACCGTATAGCCCGACGGCGCCGAAACGTTTTTGGTGGCGGTATCGGTCGCCGCCGCGCCGGTGTTGCTGGCGCTGTCGGTCAGGGTGACCGAGAGGGTCAGCGTGCCGTCCGCGAGCCCCGAAACATCGATGCCCGAAATCTGCTGGGCCGCCGTGCTGATCGTGCCCGCGCCGGTCACCGCCGTGCCGCCGCCCGAAGACGAGATCGTGTAGCTGTAGCTCGTGCCGGTTTCCGCCCCGGCGAAGGTGAAGGACACCGCGGTTTCAGTCGCCGACGTGACCGGATCCTGATCAAGCGAGACCGTATAGCCCGACGGCGCCGAAACGTTTTTGGTGGCGGTATCGGTCGCCGCCGCGCCGGTGTTGCTCGCGCTGTCGGTCAGCGTGACCGAGAGGGTCAGCGTGCCGTCCGCGAGCCCCGAAACATCGATGCCCGAAATCTGCTGGGTCGCCGTGCTGATCGTGCCCGCGCCGGTCACCGGCGTACCGCCGCCCGAAGAGGTGATCGTGTAATCATAGCGCGTGCCGGTTTCCGCCCCGGCGAAGGTGAAGGACACCGCGGTTTCAGTCGCCGACGTGACCGGATCCTGATCGAGCGAGACCGTATAGCCCGACGGCGCTGCGACATCCTTGGTGGCGGTGTCGGTCGCCGCCGCGCCGGTGTTGCTGGCGCTGTCGGTCAGGGTGACCGAGAGGGTCAGCGTGCCGTCAGCGAGCCCCGAAACATCGATGCCCGTGATCTGCTGGTTCGCCGTGCTGATCGTGCCCGAGCCAGTCACCGGCGTACCGCCGCCCGAAGAGGTGATCGTGTAATCATAGATCGTGCCGACCGCGGCCCCGGCGAAGCTAA
>NZ_NRRD01000044.1 GCF_020023995.1 Rhodobacter sp. TJ_12
CAAACAGCTAAAGAGCTCCGCAGCTTTCTGGCTGAACAGCTAGATAGCTAGTCTCACCTATGGACCTTTCGGTTTGATCTGCCAGCGCGCGTGGGGCGGTCACTGGCGAGTCTGATGCGCGCGCAGCATGTGACACCTGAAAGACAAAGGATGTCGCTCAGTGCACGCCCCAGTGGGTCTGGCGAAGGTTTCGCACGTAGAGCGGTGAAGCAACACAGCCGGGCGTCTCGAATTTGCACATCGAAGGGATGGAGTGTTGGCGCGCCGGGCGCGTCTGTTCAGCCTGTCGGTCCCGCGCCGGTGTCTTCCACTGCATCACAAATTATGCGCCTTAGCTCTCAAGAAGAGCCGACATGGGGCTTCTTGGCAGGTAGTTTCTGCTGCGATCGTCGAGGGGGGGGGGGGGGCGAGCCGGGAGCTTGGCTGCACCGCAGCCTTAGGCATACACTAGGACACTGCGTTCTCTACGCTAAGGAGGGCTTGGTGGGCAAAACCGCGACCACCATCTGCGTCCCCCCCCCCCGCAACGGGACCGGTCAGATCGGAGCAAAATCTGGCCAAGAGCGCCCGATGTGAAACTCTGGCGCGGACAGCGGCATCTAGACCGGGAACAGAGCTTCGTGTCGGGCCGCAGTAGGGTGAAAACGCCGCTGGCGGACAGCCGGAGGATGATTTTGAGGCGAATATGTCATCATTCCCGTCGGTTTTTCTTCTTTTAATAATACTTTTTATACAGTTTTATTAATAGTTAGTCGCGCGGAAAGGAATGATGACATCTCCGGTTCGGGTTCTGCCCCGGTTCTATCTATACCTAGCTCCGGCGACGTATTTCTCGCGCCAGATGACTTGAAGCTTGGGAGGTAACGGATCAAGAATACGCTGACGCCTTTCAGATCTCCGAACCCAGACGCCTAGAACAGCATGAACTCTGAAACTTCCCCCATCCCATTTCTCAGCATTACGCCATACGCTGGCCAGTCTGAGCCCGAAATCGCGGCGTGGTTTCGATGCAAGTATCCTAACGGTCAGACCGACAAAGCTACGCGCGCCTATGCGGTAGAACTCTACAAAACGAAACCTTCCGTAGGGCAAGACGAGTGGTATTCGAGCCTGACCGATTATCAGCGCTCAATCCTTGATGCGGCCAAGCAGGCAAAGGCAGTAGAGAAAGACGAAAAGAAGCGCATCAAGTTTCGTGATGAATACGGCCTGAGCGACGAGGAGAGTCGCGAGCTTTGGGCGCTTCGCGGTATGCCGTCCTTTGACGGCGAGCGGTCTGAATGGGACCGTGCCCGAGATAAGCTTCGGAAGCGCAAGAAGGCAGGGCCAAGGAAAAACGCAGACCTCTCGACGATGACGCCTGCCGAGAGAGAAGAACATCGCCGAAAGCAAATGCGCGAGGCGCAGCAGCGTTTGAGAGCAAATAAGAAGGCCGAACGGGAGGCTGCGGCTCGGGGCGAGTCCGCGCCTACGCCGGAGGAGCTGACCGAGGATGAGCTGGAGCGCAAGATATTGGAGAGCAACCCCAACTATGGGATCTTCTGAAAGATGTCCCGGTCGTAATGCTTCCCCGTGGCCATTCGTAGAATTCTATGCTTCGCCCGCAGAATGCTGCCCCGGTTCGCCGGGGAATGGCAGCAAAGCGGGACTGATCGCCAGCGATCGTTGAAATGGCCGCCAAAGGGTGTGATCTCCGGTCCACGTAACTGCTATCGCTGAAATTTGGCCAAGGTTGCGACTCTGGGCCCTCCCAGAAACACGCAGAGAGTCACTGGCTGCGTTTGCGGGCCCGCCTGGTAGATGGGGTGCAGAACGCACCTCTGGCTCACCAGTGACTCGCTCCGGGGCTCTGAGGGGCCATGCTCTGGGCGGGCGAGATCGAAGTCCTAGAAGGATGGCGCAGGTGCGATGGGGATGCGTCCGTTGCCAGCCGGTTGGGGCGCTTCTGTCCTCCACTCCCTTCAGCGCGATCACGGTGTTTCGGGGCCTTGTGAAAACGGCTCGGGCTGTCACGATTGCGCGTAGAAATCTACACTGCCTGAGGTGGTGCCGCTTCGGCGCTGACCTGCCCCCCGGTCGTCCCTCAGTCATAACGAGAGTCCTTGGGGTTGATAGTGGTCGGGTTCAGGTTGGGCAAGCGCGCCGAGCGCGGAGCCCTCAGATTGCTCAAGCGCTCGGCGCGCTTCTG
>NZ_NRRD01000045.1 GCF_020023995.1 Rhodobacter sp. TJ_12
ATAGATCGGTCCGACATCCAAGCCGTTCGGTCGGAACGGCTGGACCCCCTCGTTCTGCAGAACGGCCCGGATCGTGTTCCTATGCGCACCGGTTTCGGCCGACAGAATCGTTAGTGTCGTGTAGCTGGCCTTAAACGCAGCGATGTCGTCGCGGCTCATGCGCCATTCCCGACGCTTGGTCGTGGGATTCAAAACCAGCATCGCAGGCGTGTAACCACCTTCGATCAGAGCCAGGAATTGACCTTTCCCACGAATACCTGCCGACCGGGCGAAGGCCGCTGCGGTCACCTCTCCCCGGTTGGTCGAGGGCTTACGCGTTGGCGCGGCCTTTGCTTTGAGCGCAGCAGCCTCGGTGATTTCCACCACAAACCCGTGGTAACCGAACACATCAGGGCGCTGACCAAGGCGCAGAAAACCAGCCCTGATAGCCGCAATGATCCCGCCAACAGGAAGGTCCAGCCGCTTGTGAACGCGTTGGATCGTCTCCCACCCTGGCTCCTCTGGGGCAACCGGCTGCGCGTAGGCCGTCAACTCCTCAAGAAGAGCTTTGCCATCGGCAATCCGCCAAGGCGATTTGATCGTTGCAACGTTGGTTCTCGGGACGAGGACACCGTCTGCCTTCAACCCGTTCAATTCGGCCAGCGTTGCGCCGATTGCCCGTCGCAGCGCAATTGGACCGACCAATGTCGGGATTTCATCAAGAATGTACTGCCAAGCTTTCGCATCAAAGGTCTTGCGGGCATCGGCACGCGCGTCGCTGGGCGCAAACGCGCCCGCTTCTGTCAAGAAATCATCCAGAACTGTCGGGCCGATGCCGGTTTCCTTGGATGCTGACCTAATGGAGTGTAGGCGCCGCTCGGTCACGGCCTGCCCAAGAAGGTCATCACCTGGCGCCAACGGCCATATTTCCAGAAAATAGTCACGAAGGATCCCGCGAAAGACCGCAAAGGCATCGTCATCAAGATAGATGCCCTTAAGGTGCTTGAAGAGCGGACCCATTTCGCCCTGCGTTACGATGTGGCCACCGTCCTGTGATCGCATGAGGATGTCCAGAGCCGCTCGGATCCCATCAGGGCCTTGCGAGACAAAGGTAAAGCCCGTGGCCTTGGCGCGCCGATCGTCCGGGGCCTCGCCCTGCTTGCGCAGCAAGGCTGCACCGATAAACTCACAGAGTGTGATCGCCGGAAACACCGGCTGCGAGGCCAGCCATGTTTTGTCCACAGCGGTACCCTGCGATAGACGCTCATCAAGCCAAAGGTCATAGTCGGTAGGATCAATATGCACGCAATCAAATGATCCGGCTCGAAGGTCGGGCAGGATTTCCGCCAATCTCGCTCCAATATTATCCCGTTCGATGGGGAGAGAGCTAGACCACAAGGGAACCAGCGGATGGTGGTGCTGGTGGCAAATATCAACACCTCTGCAGAGCCAGTCCCCCCGCAAGGCAATGTGCCGCAATGGATGGGGTTGATCAGCTGCATGCTCACGCATGCAGAGTGGACAGCCCCGAATGATCGGATTTCGAAGGGCCCGCGAGACGAAGACTTCCTTCCGAAACCGCATCCGGACGTCTCCGATGCGTTCACCTGTCCAGGAGAGCAGCTCGGCGAGCTGCGCGGGCGACACCCCTGCGCGTTCTGCAAAAATCGCGACGGCCTCTTCGTCCTGCTCCAAGATACGCCGAAAGGTGATGCCAAGATCGAGGGCGAAGTTGACAACGTCGGTTCCATTTAGGATTGCCATGCGCGAAAACAGCGACGGGAGCGTCTCGCGGTCAACGGGCTCCAATGTAAGGGCGAGTTTCCGCGGCAAGTACACCTCCTGTGTGCTCAAACGCCCCACGTGTTGCGATACCGTAATGCTCAACCAAATAGATAACGCCTGACGCTACTGTTCTAACCGTCCAGAGAACAAGTAATAAGTAATCTGCTTAGATCTGATGGACTGCAGTCACATATTTTTCTTGTGTAAGCGTCCGGGCTGACTGCTCTGCCGCGTGGTGAGAGAGGCGGATAGTGTCCACCATCGATAGTGGACACTATGGTGATGGCGTGGCGCGTCGGACGAAGCGGCTTTGGACGGATGAGGAGAAGC
>NZ_NRRD01000046.1 GCF_020023995.1 Rhodobacter sp. TJ_12
ATAACCATTGGCCTTCGCTGACGTAATCAATGACACCCGACACTCGTCCATCTCACAGAATTCGCCGATCATGAGGGCGCGCACGTCCGAGCTCCCGCGGCCCCGCTTGTTGCGCGCATAACGCTCACCCTTCGTCGCGACCATATATTCGGTCGGTGTGAGTAGCTCCTTGCGATGCCGGAGAACGCTTTGGTGCGATGGGATCGGGAGGGCGGGAAGATCGTTGAGTGCCCGCTGACGGTTTTCGCTGTTGACCCGCGCGGCAAGATAGCCATGCACGTTCGCTACGGATGGGCCCTTGAGATCTAGGCCGATCTCCTCCCACGCCTCTGTCATAAGCTCTTTCAGACGCAAAGGCAGACGCGGCGTCTCGTTGCCTTTCAGGTGGTCAAGTGTTGCCAACCCGGCGATGACATCATCACCCTCCTGAAGCCCCTGATAGATCTCGTAGTATTTCTTCAGCGTCCGCCCTTTGTAGAGAAACCAGCTCTTCTGCTGGCCACCCTTCAACGTAGCCGCCCCAAGATGCACACGCTCCCCGAAAAAGGCTTGGACGAAAGGCCGCAAAAACTTCCTGTTCGCGGGGTCGTTCAAGGCGGCGATGGAAATCCGGAAGTCCTTATCGCCATCGACAACAGTCCGGTGACGATGGAGTTCCTCGATCGCACGGCATATTGCAAAGTGAAAACGGCCATAAATTTGTTGGCTCTCAGAGAGTTGGGCCGCAACGCTCAGGCCGCCCAGCCTCAGTTTGGCACTCCCGTCCGGCTGAAGCTGTGACGGGCCGAATGTCACGACACCGGTTTTTGTCATCTCGACAAAGGACGAGAACCCAAGAATACTCGTCTGGCCGCCGGTCGGATCCGCCAGCTCATAGCCCTGCGCACCGACCCTGAGGAGAACGAGGTCGCGCCCGCCGACCGAGATTTCGGTCCCGGCTTCGAAATTGTAGTGCGGCACGATCGTCATGACGCGACCTCGACGCGCGACCATTCCGCGATCACATGATCGAGATTCGCGCGCAGAGCGCCACGCGCGATCAGGCGATAGCAGGATTTAAACACCGTCTCCTGCGGCAGATCGAGCAGCGGGAATAGATCGCGCATCAGCCACAGCGTGCGATGGTTGCGCGCGCTCCAAAGCACGATATCGTCGATTTCGGGATCGGGTGACTGGATGGCCTCATGCAGCCGCAACAGGTTCTCTCGTCGCTGCCGTGAATAGCGGCCAGCATCGACGATTATCATGCTATCGGCAGCGCGGGCGGGTATCATAGGGCACTCGGTGGGGCAGGCATGGGGACGCCCATTCCATCGGGAGTGGACGATTTTCCGGCGAGCCCATGTCATAGTCTGCCAACCCGCGCAAGTGATTCTAACATACTGATATTTATGCGAAAAAATGAGTTTTCATTCGCATATTCGAAGCAGCCGGAACACCCGGGTGTGTCGGAAGTAAAGCCTCCTGGGCAGGGGCGTAACAGGACTCGAGCCTCCCATTGAAAAACCGTGGATCGACACGCCCACACCCCTAAGCGGATGGCAGCGTTAGCAACGGGGCCGGAAAGCTGACTTGCGGCGGTGCGGTTTGGCACCCGCGGCGAGTTTGGGATAGCGGCCATTTATACGCCGCGCAGCAATGGACGCCACCTTTTGACCATAAGGGCGGGGACCAGCACATGGGCCAGAAGACGTGGCCCGGGGCGACCGCGCTCGATGGGGCGCGAGGGCAGCGGGGCCTGCACGAAGCGTTCGCAGCAGGAACATGTCAATCGGGGCCGGACGATGCGGTTCACGATGAAGCGCCCCGGCACGTATTCCAGTTCTTCGGTCACATCTTCGCCGATCCGGCGCAGGC
>NZ_NRRD01000047.1 GCF_020023995.1 Rhodobacter sp. TJ_12
CGCTGTGCAGCGGCGTTTTCCGCAATGGTCCGGGCTTCGTCGCGCGATATGACCAGCTCTTGAAGGATCTCCCCGTTCCTGTAGCGGGCACGCACGTTCAATTGGCCGGAGCTGTCTTTCACGATCGACTGGACAGCGTCTCCCAGATTTTTCAACTGCTGGGTCGTAGCGTTTTCCACCCGACCTGTGAACGGCGCCGGGTTTGACGGAGGCTGATTTCGGTTAGTTGTGCGGCCATGGGTTCAGCGTCCAGAGCAGCGTAGAATTTCGCCTCGGCTTCGGCGGGCGGGATGTTCCCGATGGGCTCCAGCAGGCGGCGGTTGTTGAACCAGTCAACCCATTCGAGTGTTGCGTATTCGACAGCCTCAAAGCTGCGCCACGGACCCCGACGGTGGATGACCTCGGCCTTGAAGAGCCCGTTGATCGTCTCGGCCAGAGCATTGTCATAACTGTCGCCGACGCTGCCGACCGAGGGTTCGATGCCTGCTTCGGCCAAGCGTTCGGTGTAGCGTATGGACAGATACTGGCAGCCGCGGTCGCTGTGGTGAACCAGTCCCATACCCTTCGCCGGGCGGCGTTCATGGACTGCCTGTTCGAGGGCATCGAGAACGAAACCCGCTTTGGCCGAGGTGCTGACGCGCCAGCCCAGGATGCGGCGTGCATAGGCGTCGATGACGAAGGCGACATAGACGAACCCTTTCCAGGTGGCGACATAGGTGAAATCGCTGACCCAGAGCATGTTCGGTGCAGACACGCGGAACTGGCGGTTCACCTTGTCCAGCGGGCACGGCGCCTTCTTGTCGGGGATCGTCGTGCGGTGCGGTTTGCCGCGGACAATGCCTTGAATACCCATGCTCTTCATCAGCCGTGCCACCGTGCATCGCGCGACATCGAAGCCTTCCCGACCAAGCTGTCGCCAGACCTTCCGGACGCCATAGACCCGCCAGTTCTCCTCGAACACGCGAAGGATCTCGGGGCGCAGCGCTTCGTCCTGACGTGCCCGATCCGACAGCCGGGACGGATCGGCCCGCTTCGCCAGATGACAATAGTAGGTGGACGGAGCGATCGGCAGCACGCCGCAGATCGGCTCGACCCCGTGTTCACCTCGATGGTCGTCGATGAACCTGACCATCACTTCGACCGGCGGTCGAGCATCTCAGGCAGTGCTGAAGCAGTGCCGCACTGCCTTCGATCATCGCAAAATACGCTGACGCCTTCCGGAGGATATCGTTCGCCTGGCGCAGCTCCCGGTTCTCGCGTTCCAGCGCCTTCAACCGCTCAGACATCTCGGTCGGAATGCCGGCGCGCCGACCGCTGTCAACCTCGGCCTTCTTCACCCAGTCGTTAAGCGTCTGCGGCGTGCAGCCGATCTTCGCCGCGATCGACATCACCGCTTGCCAGCGCGACGGATGCTGCGCCTCGTTGTCCAGAACCAGCCGCACGGCCCGCTCGCGCACTTCAGGGGAAAACTTGTTCGTGGTCTTGCTCATGATGCTCCAGCCTACTGAAGAGTTGAAGCCTCCGCCAAACCCGGCGCGGTTCAGATGCTGACGTCGCGCGAGCCGCGAGGGAACGCGCGACGCATTC
>NZ_NRRD01000048.1 GCF_020023995.1 Rhodobacter sp. TJ_12
TGACCTGCCCCCCGGTCGTCCCTCAGTCATAACGAGAGTCCTTGGGGTTGATAGTGGTCGGGTTCAGGTTGGGCAAGCGCGCCGAGCGCGGAGCCCTCAGATTGCTCAAGCGCTCGGCGCGCTTCTGCCGGGGTCTGATTGCCCAGCGAGGAATGCGGCCTAACGTGGTTGTAGTCGTAGCGCCACAAGGCCAAGGTGCGCCGGGCATCGGCGAGGCTGTCGAAGATCTCCTCGTTGAGGCATTCGTCGCGCAGGCTGCCGTTGAAGCTTTCGATGAAGCCGTTCTGCTGCGGCTTGCCGGGGTCGATGTAGTGCCACTCCACCTTGTTGACGTTCGCCCATTTCAAAATCGCCTTGCTTGTGAACTCGGTCCCATTGTCAGAAACTATGCAGGCGGGTTTTCCATAGATCCGGACCAAGGCGTCCAATTCCCGTGCGACCCGTGCGCCGGAGATGCTGGTGTCAGCGATCAGGGCGAGGTTTTCGCGGCAGCAGTCGTCGTTTACGGCCAGTATACGGAACTTGCGGCAAGCCCCGAATGTATCGGACAGGAAGTCCAGCGACCACCGCTGGTTAGGCCGCAGCGGAACTGGCATCGGCGTTCGACTGCCCCGCGCTCGTTTGCGGCCGCGACGGCGCCGCACCGACAGGCCTTCTTCCCGGTAAATCCGGTAGAGCTTCTTTTCGTTCATGATCATGCCCTTGCGCTCGAGCAGGATGCCGACGCGCCGATAGCCGAAGCGACGGCGCTTCTCGACGATCTCGTGCATCGCCTCACGGATTTCCGGGTTGTCGGGCGGCCTCTTTCGCCGCACCGTCTTCGGATCGACACCGATCAGGACGCAGGCCCGGCGCTGAGAGATCGGATGATCCTTCAGCGCCCGCAGCACCGCGTCCCGCCGTTGCATCGGCGTCGTTAGGGCTTTCCCAGCAGATCCTTCAGCACAACATTGTCCAGCATGACATCGGCCACAAGACGCTTCAGCTTCGCGTTCTCGGCCTCGAGCTGCTTGAGCCGATTAGCGTCCGAAAGGTCCATCCCGCCATACTTGGCCTTCAGCTTGTAGAACGTCGCAGGGCTCAAACCATGCTTCCGGCAAAGCTCCGAGGTCGGCAAACCGGCCTCCTGCTCTTTGATCATCCCGATAATCTGTGCCTCGGTGAAACGGCTCTTTCGCATTCGTCTGCTCCTTCAGGTTGGGCAGACTCTACATCAGATTGAGGGAACTTCCGGGGGGCAGGTCA
>NZ_NRRD01000049.1 GCF_020023995.1 Rhodobacter sp. TJ_12
GCTTCTCCTCATCCGTCCAAAGCCGCTTCGTCCGACGCGCCACGCCATCACCATAGTGTCCACTATCGATGGTGGACACTATCCGCCTCTCTCACCACGCGGCAGAGCAGTCAGCCCGGACGCTTACACTTCTATCACCCAGCCATGCGGTTGTGTCCCGCCTAAAACATTTGCGGTTATCTCGCGTCCTGCGTGATCAAACCCATGGCCAGAACAGCCGGGGGGGGTAGCCTTTCCAAAAATTTGTTCAGAGCTATCCGTTATGAAATCGACAATTCTGGCCACGGCGCTTCTTCTTTCCCTCACCGCTCCCGCAATCGCCGATCCCACCCTCGGCTTCGGCCTCTCGCTCTCCTTCGGCGCGGGCAAGGTCGATACCGGCATCGGCTTGCGCGTCTTCTCCGACGACAAGCAAGACAATTTCGTCGGCAGCCTCGGCGTGGATTACATGTTCGGCGGCAGAGAATTCCGCCCCACCATCGGCGCCGCCTATCTCGGCAAGAACAGCTACATCGGCCTTGATCTCGGCTATGGACTCAAGAGCCGCAGCATCGACTTCGGGCTTGGGGTTGGTGGCACAAATACGAGCATTGGTGGCCCCGGCAATACGGGGGGTGGTGGCGAGACGACACCAGGAGGAGGGAGCACGAGTCCACTTTAGAAAAAAAGCCCCATGCGGGGGATCCGTTGTATTAGCCCTGTAACCCATTCAATTCAGCGGAATTCGATCATTGCACTCCTTGTAGACCGGTTTTCAAAGTAGCCGCTGAGCTTGGCCTCGAGCAGGCTCCGAAATTCGTCCCTCGAAGCGGTCATAGATCCTTCGAATGCATGCGGCAGCTAAGTCCGCATCAGCGACATTCGGCCCAAGTTTTTTCTGCGTCAAGCCATGAACGACCACTTCGGGGAAGCCGCGCTGCGTATGGCGCTCCACGGGCTCTAAGATCGCCTAAGTCCCAATCACGCAGTCCGCAGAGGGTTGCGTTTGGGTTGCATTCTGGTTGCCTTTTGGTTGCGTTTTTGGGCAAAATGATAACAAAGCCGTAACAAAATACCCCCAAAGTGGTTGCGTTTTGCGCGCGAGACCCGGAAAACGCAACCTTGTGCAACCCCGAAATCCAATAAAATAAGGGGTTTCGGGGCGTCAGGTTGACAAAAATCACCGAAAACACTTTTTCGGCCCCAAAACGCAACCTGAAGCTCCTTCAGAAACACAATTTTGGGCTGTCCTT
>NZ_NRRD01000050.1 GCF_020023995.1 Rhodobacter sp. TJ_12
GACCAAGACCTCCACCATCACCAGGATGAGCATGGACAGCCCCACCAGCGGGAAAAAGATGCCCGCAGCGATCGCCATCACCAGCAACGTCCGGGGAATGCGCCAGTCGGTCGGTACGCGCGGCACACCCAGAGCGCCTGCCGGTCTGCGCTTCCACCACATCACGGCAGCAGAGACGCACATCATCACCATCGCCGCGCAGGCCAGAAGCAGGGCGATCTGGTTTGCCAGCCCCCATTCCTGTCCCATATGCACGCTGATGCCCCATTCGGCCCAACGTCCCAGCGTTCCCAGATCCTGAAGTCCGGCGTCATAGAGGACCGCACCGCTGTATTGGTCGAGGTGGATCACCCGCTCGTAGGTGATGTCGTCCGGATAGACCGACGCGGTAAACACTCCGGTGTCGCCCCCAGGCATGGTCAGGGAATAGCCCGGCACGATCCCGAGGCGCTCGACCTCGGCTGTGACCTGGTCGAGTAAAGCGGGGACGCCGCCGCTGTTAGCACCGGTCGCCATGCCACCAGCTGCATGGCCGGCATGGGCACCGCCATCAGGAGAGGTCGGGATCGGCTGGCGCTCCATGATCCAGGGCGCGCGGTCGACCACATCCTGCGTCGGCACGGTCGAGAGCGGTACATCGGACCAGTAGCCATCCGGCATCCCGAGCCCCAAGCTGTAGGCGGTGTCGTAGAACTTTTTGCCCCAGACATCGGACCAGGGCAGCCCGGTCATCGCGAGAAAGACGATGAAGACTCCGGTGTAGATGCCTGTCACTGCATGCAGGTCGCGCCACCAAGGGCGCCCCTTCGTGGCTTTGATCCGCAGGGTCCCGACCGATGTCCGCCCCCGCGGCAGCCAGAGGTAGATGCCGGAGGCGACCAGCAGGATCATCCAGCCTGCTGCAGCCTCGATCAGGCGATTGCCGACCCAGCCGACATATTCCAGCGAATGCAGCTTGCGCACGACATACATCGCAGGGCTACCGGCGGCACCACCGTCCCAGAGCGTCCCCAGCACCTCTGCGTCGTGGGGATT
>NZ_NRRD01000052.1 GCF_020023995.1 Rhodobacter sp. TJ_12
TGACACCGAACCATGGGCCGCGGCCGCTCCGCAATCAGACGCGCCCCTTCGATCAGGCCGGATGCAAGATGCACCTATAGTCAAACTGATGCGACATTTTGTCGCTTGCCAACTCATCGGGAACCTCGGCTAATGTATCTCGCGCTAGCCGATTTTAATTTTTATTGAAGACAGTTAGGGGGAGTAACGGTGGACGGAAGCAAGATGGACGAGCGGATGACCGCCTCGCGGCGTTTCCACAGTGTCGCGCAGCTCAGAGAGCTTCTTCTTGGACTTGAACATGATCTTGGCATTGCAGAACTTTCTCGCAATGAGCTTGATGTGCTCTATGCGGTGAAGCTTCTGGGCGAGACCGAAGATACCGTCGTCCGTTCGGACGCGATCCGGCGCCACACGCTGTGCAACGCCATCGCGACGCCGACGTTTCACCGCGCCCTGCGCTCCCTGGTGGAAAAGGGATTCGTCGACCATGCGCCGATGACGAAGGCGCGGGCCTACAAGCTCGGCAGCCGCGCCGCGCAGATCGCGCACTGAACCGGACGCCCCGTCCACAGGACCTGCGCGGTGGCGGGTTTTCCCGGCGCCGCGAAGCGCCTATCACTCCTCCATGAACATCGTCCTGCTCGTCACGGCCCTAGCGGTCCTTTTCATCGTGATCGCCGCCTGCGAGCCCGTCGCGGCCCGCCTGAGGCTGCCCTATTCGGTGGTCCTCGCGGTGGTCGGGGCCATGCTCGGCACGCTCGCGCTCTGGCTCCAGCGCAGCGGGGTGGCCGCGAGCTTCCCGCCCGAGGTGGCCGAGCTTCTTGCCCTGCCGATCCGGTCGAGCGTCTTCCT
>NZ_NRRD01000053.1 GCF_020023995.1 Rhodobacter sp. TJ_12
AGCACCCGCCGTGTGTCTCCCGTGATAACATTCTCCGGTATTCGTAGTTTGCATCGGGTTGGTAAGCCGGGATGGCCCCCTAGCCGAAACAGTGCTCTACCCCCGGAGATGAATTCACGAGGCGCTACCTAAATAGCTTTCGGGGAGAACCAGCTATCTCCCGGTTTGATTGGCCTTTCACCCCCAGCCACAAGTCATCCGCTAATTTTTCAACATTAGTCGGTTCGGTCCTCCAGTTAGTGTTACCCAACCTTCAACCTGCCCATGGCTAGATCACCGGGTTTCGGGTCTATACCCTGCAACTTAACGCCCAGTTAAGACTCGGTTTCCCTTCGGCTCCCCTATACGGTTAACCTTGCTACAGAATATAAGTCGCTGACCCATTATACAAAAGGTACGCAGTCACCCCATTAAGAGGCTCCCACTGCTTGTACGTACACGGTTTCAGGTTCTTTTTCACTCCCCTCGCCGGGGTTCTTTTCGCCTTTCCCTCACGGTACTGGTTCACTATCGGTCAGTCAGGAGTATTTAGCCTTGGAGGATGGTCCCCCCATATTCAGACAGGATACCACGTGTCCCGCCCTACTCATCGAGCTCACAACCTGTGTGCTTTCGTGTACGGGGCTGTCACCCTGTATCGCCGGACTTTCCAGACCGTTCCACTAACACACAAGCTGATTCAGGCTCTGGGCTGCTCCCCGTTCGCTCGCCGCTACTGGGGGAATCTCGGTTGATTTCTTTTCCTCGGGGTACTTAGATGTTTCAGTTCCCCCGGTTCGCCTCGTTTGACTATGTATTCATCAAACGATAGTGCAACGG
>NZ_NRRD01000054.1 GCF_020023995.1 Rhodobacter sp. TJ_12
CGCCTCGTGTGGAACCGTCAGCACTTCGTCAAAGACCCCGATACTGGCAAACGTCAGGCACGGCCGAACCCGCCCGAGGACTGGATCACCGAGGAGGTGCCGCATCTGCGGATCATCAGCGACGACCAATGGACTCGGGTCAAACAGCGCCAAGGCGCGATCCGCGAAGATATCTTCGAAGCACGTGCTTCAGAGTCGTTGGCTCATAACGCGTTTGGCGTCGGGCGCCGACCGACGCATCTGTTCTCGGGCTTACTCAAATGCGGGTGGTGTGGCGCTGGCTACACGCTGATGAATAAAGTCAAATATGGATGCTCTGCGGCGCGCAATCGGGGCACCTGCGAGAACCGCCAATTGATCCACCGCGAACAAATCGAAGAGCGGGTGCTGACTGGTCTGCGCGACAAGCTTTTGCATCCCGATCTGCTGGCGGAATTCATCGCGGAGTTTCAGCGAGAAGTTCAAAAAGAACGCTTGGCCGCCCTCTCGGCCAGAGGCGACGCAGAGCGCAAACTGACAAAGGTGACGAAAGAGATCGACAACATCGTCACGGCGATCACTGCGGGCATGTTCCACCCGAGCATGAAGGAGAAGATGGACGGGCTGGAAGCAGAGCGTACGCAACTTGAAGCACAGCTTGCGGCCACCCCTGCCCCGGATCCCATTGCCCTGCATCCGGGCCTGGCGGATGTCTATCGCCAGAAAGTCTCGACCCTTGCTGCCAGCCTGTCCGATGACGCGACGCGTCCAGAGGCGATCGCTCTTCTACGGGGTCTGATTTCGGAGATCCGCCTTCATCCTGACGCGGGAG
>NZ_NRRD01000055.1 GCF_020023995.1 Rhodobacter sp. TJ_12
GTGGATTAACGCCGATCGTGAAAAAGATGCAATTAGCCTTGTTAATCAAACAATTGCATCGCAATCTGAAAACGCGAAAGTCGCGGTTGCGGGTATGGGTTATGATTTGCAGAACATCCTCAGATTAGAATCCGATCGCGGCCCCAAAAAAATACAACTTTTTTCCATGCCAAGTCATGAAAAAGGTCTATACTTTTTCTCCCGCGATTTACTTTGTTCTATTGAACCTGAGAATTATTTACTCATTTTGCTGTGTGCAAATAACGCCTGGCAGAATATTTCGGCAGAGAAATTACACCACTGGCTAATACGAATTCATGAGTGGACGAAATATCATAACTGCGCATTGCTGGTAATAAACCCTGCAAACAATAGCGACAGGCAATCATCAGTGTTGATAGGTAAATACCGTTCATTGTTTGGTTTGGCAAGTTTGCGTTATACAAGCGGAACACATCTTTATGATGTGGCCTGGTGGTGTAACGACAGAGGTGTGAGTGCTCAGCAACAACTTATTCTTGAACATCACGATGGTCACTGGCAATTAGCGAAGCAGGAAGAGGCCTCCGTCCAGCCGCGTAGCGATGAAAAGCGGGTGCTCAGTAATGTCGAGGTACTGGAAGGGGCGCCCGCGCTTTCTGAATACTGGACGCTATTCGAAACCAACGAACGCATGTTTAACGAGGCGCGAACCAGCCAGGCCGCGACCCTTATTTTCGCCCTGCATCAGAATAACCAAATCGCAACCATTGCCCGCCAGATTCATACCCTGCGCCGCCAGCGCGGAAGCGCTCTAAAGATTA
>NZ_NRRD01000056.1 GCF_020023995.1 Rhodobacter sp. TJ_12
TTACCGGCCCCATTGTGCTGCCCGATGGGTCTATCCCGGCCCATGGTCGCCTGACCGTCTCGCTAACCGGGCCGGATGCCGAGGGCGGCACGCAAATCGTCATGGGGCCGTTGCTGTTGCCACTCGATGCAGCGGGCGCAGTGGACGCGACCCTTTGGTGCACCGATGCGGGCAGTGCTGGCCGGGTCTATGTTGGCGCACTGCAATGGCATGATGGGGCGCAGACGCGCACCTCCGCCTTGCGCTTCGATGTGCCAAGCGGGTCGGGTGATCTGGCCTTTGTCCCGGTATGGACCGGCGATCTGCCTCAAAGCGGCCAGGCGGATGCGCTGGCACAATGTCAGGCCGCAGTGGAAAACGCGGTCACTGCATCCGGGGTTGCTGTCAGCGCGGCGGCGCAAGCCGCGCAATACCCACGGTTTCATTATCCGAGTTCCGCCACCTTCTTGGCGTCCTCAACTGCATGGTCGCCGGGGGCGCGGATCACGACGCAAACGGGCGATGTGTTTGATGTTGCGAACGCCGGGACTGGTGACTTCGATCACCCGATCAGCGGCATTGGCCTTTCTGTGGTGCAAGGCGCTGGTCGTGGGGTTCCCATTGAGGTGTTCGGTGGAGGGACGGACAAGACCGCTGCCGAAAACCATGCCGCGATCCAGCGGTTTTTGAATAGCGCTGTAATTAAAACGCTGCTCTTTACCGAAAACGACCCAAAGAAAGAATATCTGTGCGATCCCGTTGACCTGACGGGTTACGACAGGAAAGAATTCGT
>NZ_NRRD01000057.1 GCF_020023995.1 Rhodobacter sp. TJ_12
TGATGATGAGATCCCAATCCACCAGTCGCCGAAGAGCCTCATCGAAGCAGCCAAAGCGAGTTGCCAATTCTCTTTTGTGCGAAAATACTCCCAAGTCGATATAGTTTCCTTGAATAATATCTCCATCGCCAAATGGCCTTCCGATAACGCTGCCAGATTTAACATTTATAAATCTGCCGTACACGGCGTCTTTGCTGGGGTCTTGCAAAACTGCGTGAGCAAACATGCTCAAGAAATATGGGCGCACCTCATTGTCGCTGTCGGCGTAGGCGATCCAGTCCGCGCGCGCCTGCATCAGGCCGACGTTCCTCGCCTTGCAGACACCGACATTTCTTTCAAGCCGGACATAAACGATGCGTCCCGATTCAATTTCGTCTGGGAAAAGGCGGTGAACCTCTTTTTCCGTATTATCGGTCGACCCGTCATCCACGATAATCAGTTCAAAGCTCCGATGGGTCTGGGTCAGAACGGCTCGGATGGCACGGCTTATGCACTTTCTCCGGTTATAGGTGGGCATAATGACGGAAAAGCTGACCTTTGCCGCATCCCTTAGCCTCTGCACGTCAAAATTTAACATTGCAGAGTTGTGTATTTCGGGTTCGTTCTGCTCCAGCCAGTCTAACGTTTCGCATGTGCCGTTCAAGTTCATCGCCGGCTGAAGAAGCGCCTTAACTTTCAGAAGCGGAAGCCCTTGGTTGATGGCATAGAGCGGAAGTGCAGTGAGATTTCGTGTGGTTGGGTCATTTTCATGCACGCCCACCAGCT
>NZ_NRRD01000058.1 GCF_020023995.1 Rhodobacter sp. TJ_12
ATCAGGATCGTCGACATGACCCATGTGCTTGCCGGCCCCTTCGCCACCGGCCCAGCTGGCGATGCTCGGGGCCGAAGTCATCAAGGTCGAGCCGCCCGAGGACCCCGACATGGCGCGCAGCGATGGCGGCGACAAA
This sequence comes from Rhodobacter sp. TJ_12, assembly GCF_020023995.1. Taxonomy (GTDB): domain Bacteria; phylum Pseudomonadota; class Alphaproteobacteria; order Rhodobacterales; family Rhodobacteraceae; genus Rhodobacter. Next base: position 137 of record NZ_NRRD01000058.1, read on the forward strand.
GTGCTTGCCGATGCCTTCATAGGCACGCGCTTTCTTACCACTGGCGCGAACAAGCGGTCGCTGACGGTGAACATCAAGACGGCCGAAGGCCGGGCGATCCTCGAGGCGCTGGTCCGGGACGGCGATGTCTTCGTCGAGAACTACCGCGCCGGGTCGTTCGAGGCGCTGGGGCTGGGGTATGAGGATCTGAAGAAGATCAACCCGCGGCTGATCTACTGCTCGCTGACCGCTTGGGGACAGGAGGGGCCCCGGCGCGGCCAGACCGGCTACGATCAGGTGATCCAGAGCTATTCCGGCATCATGTCGATCACAGGCACCGAAGCGACGGGCCCGCTGCGCTGCGGGCCGCAGCTGGTGGATATCGGAGCGGGGATCGCCACGGCCTTCGCGATCTCCAGCGCGCTCTTCCAGCGTGAAAGGACCGGCAGGGGGCAGAGGATCGACGCCTGCCTGACGGATGTCGCCTTCATGATGATGAGCGCGCAGATCACCGATGCGCTGCGCACCGGCCGCGAGATGACCTATGAGGGGCTGGAACATGGCAGCCCGACCTACAACCAGTTTCAGGCCAGCGACGGCAAGGTGATGCTGGCCGCCGCGAACCACCGGCAATA
>NZ_NRRD01000059.1 GCF_020023995.1 Rhodobacter sp. TJ_12
GGCATCACGCTCACCGAGAAGGAGAAGGCCAAGCTGCGCGGTGATCTTGCCCAGCTCGCGCAGCTTGGCCTTCTCCTTCTCGGTGAGCGTGATGCCCTTGCGCAGCGAGGGTTCCTCGTAGGTCACTTCGATGAGGCAGGACGCGCAGTTGCCGTCCTTGCAGTCGAACGGGATCGGGATCCGGTGCTCCTCGGCGACGGCGAGGATGGTCTTGGTGTCGCCCGCCACGGCATAGACCGTCTTGGGCCCGTGCATGATCGGCGAGGTGAAGGTGATGTTGGCCATGTGCTTGTCCCTTTCTGAACGCCCGTCCCTCCTCGCGGGCGGGCGGCTTGTCTCACCGGAACGATAGCAACCTCGGGCGCGCGCAAGACCGCTCGCGCCGTCGCAGGCGCGCGCGGCCTGTCGGCCGGGGCTTGCCCGAAAATGGGGCAAAGGCACGAAAAAGGCGCCACCCCTGCGGATGGCGCCCATGAATTCGGCAGAAGCCCCTCTCAGTGTCCGAGGATCTGGCTGAGGAAGAGCTTCGTGCGTTCCGACTTCGGGTTGCGGAAGAACTCGCCCGGCTCGTTCTGCTCGACGATCTGGCCCTGGTCCATGAAGATCACCCGGTTCGCCACCGCCTGCGCGAAGCCCATCTCGTGAGTCACGCAGAGCATGGTCATCCCCTCTTCGGCCAGTTCGATCATCGTGTCGAGCACCTCCTTGATCATCTCGGGGTCGAGC
>NZ_NRRD01000060.1 GCF_020023995.1 Rhodobacter sp. TJ_12
GGCGGATTCGACCCGCCTGATCCTCGGGGGCCTGCCGCAGGCGACGGTCATGGACACGCTGCGCATCGAGGGCGCCGAGCGCGTCACGCTCGACAAGGTGGTCCGCACCGGCTTCAAGGACATCCGCTGCGTCGAGTCAGGCGGACCGGAGCCGGGCGTGGGCTGCGCCGGCCGCGGCGTCATCACCGCCATCGACCTGATGGAGGAGAACGAGGCCTATACCGAGGAGCTCGATTTCCTGTTCTTCGACGTGCTGGGCGACGTGGTCTGCGGCGGCTTTGCCATGCCGATCCGCGACGGCAAGGCGCAGGAGGTCTATATCGTGGCCTCGGGCGAGATGATGGCGATCTATGCCGCCAACAACATCTGCAAGGGCCTTGCGAAATATGCCCGCCAATCCGGCGTGCGCCTCGGCGGCATCATCTGCAACAGCCGCAACGTGGATGGCGAAAAGGAATTCCTCGCCGAATTCACCGCCGCCATCGGCACCAAGATGATCCACTATGTGCCGCGCGACAACATCGTGCAGAAGGCCGAGTTCAACAAGCAGACGGTCACGGAATTCCAGCCCGACTGCAATCAGGCCCAGGAATATCGCGAGCTTGGCCGCAAGATCATCGAGAACACCGACTTCGTGATCCCGAAACCGCTGGCGATGGATGAGCTGGAATCGATGGTCGTGAAATACGGCCTCGTTGACTGAGG
>NZ_NRRD01000061.1 GCF_020023995.1 Rhodobacter sp. TJ_12
GCTGATCCGCGAGGCCTTGCCGCGCGGATCAGCCGGTAGGAGACGGTAATGCGGTGCTCCGCCTCGTCCTCGGCGAGGTCGGGCCCGAAGGGCAGGAGCACCCAGCTCCGGTGCATGTAGGGCGCGCGTTCGGCGCGCCCGGTCTCGATCAGCAGCGCCGCCGTCTCGACATCGGGGCATTTCACCGTGACCCCGTGCCCGGAGGCTCCGACGAGGGCAAAGATCTTGCCGCCGATCTTCCAGGCGTCGTGGCCCTCGTCCCAGGGATGGTCGAGGAGGGCGCCCGGCAGGCCGGCGCAGAGGCGGGAGACGGTGCTGCGATCCATGGGCCAACTCTGGGGCGGCGTGGCGGCCCTGTCCAGAGGCTCCGCGAATCCGTTGCCCGCGGCCGCCGGGGATGCTACCTCTTCGGACATGAAGAGCATCTGCACCATCATCGGCTGCATCATTACCTGCTGACCCACGTCGCGGGCTGCTCTTTTCCGTTCCCTCCAAGGTCGTGATGTGAGAAGCCCGCGGGCGAGCCGAGCCTGCGAGGACCCATGACCGAGATCCGCCTCACCAACACGAAGAGCCGCCGGAAAGAGGCGTTCGAGCCGATCGATCGCAAGAACGTCCGGCTCTATGTCTGCGGGCCCACGGTCTACGACCGGGCGCATCTGGGCAACGGCCGGCCGGTCGTGGTGTTCGACGT
>NZ_NRRD01000062.1 GCF_020023995.1 Rhodobacter sp. TJ_12
GTCATATCCCAGCCCCTTTTCCGAATCAACAAAAAACGCGCCTTTTCGCCCCTGGATAACGGGTAAGACCTGGAAAGATTGATGGTTTGACCCGCTGTAACGCGGCGCGTATTGCCCTGCAATCCCCATGGTAAACGTGTCTGTATTAGCGGCAGTGTCATCCGCATTCACAAATGACGTTACCGAGGTAAATAGTAAACCTGCCATCAACGGTACTGTTTTTTGGGGGAACATTGAGCATCTCCGGAATCATTAAAAGCGTATTATTTCAGCGCATGGTTTTCTGATGGTTCAGTATGAAGGACTGTTATCAATAATCAGTCAGGGAATTGTTAAGATACTGTCAAGTTCCGCTTTTTGGCGCGCTGTCTCTGATGAATTTAATCTTCTCCGGGTGGTTTATATCATTTGTCATTTTATCGATGCGCGTTTACTGTCACGAAAAGGGTATTGTATGTATTGGCGTAACAGATCGGCAATTGCTGTTCTCTAAAAAAACCAGGGTACATAAATGGTTTGTCGAAAAATATTGATAATTGAAGACGATACGGATGCTGCTGACGTACTGGAAGCCTACCTCCGTCGGGATAGTTTTGACGTACTGATAGCAGAAAACGGGACTAAAGGGCTGGAAATGGCGCGACGCCTTAAACCCGATCTCATTCTGTTGGATATTATGCTCCCTGGCATA
>NZ_NRRD01000063.1 GCF_020023995.1 Rhodobacter sp. TJ_12
GCCTCAATACTGCGGCGCTCGAAGTCCTTGTCCACCACACCGCTCGCCTGGGTGGCTTCCTGCCGAATGCGCCGATACTCATCCATGTTCTGAATAAGGGAGCGCATTCCTGCCTGCACCTGCGCATCCTCGAAGAGGTTCCCCAACTTCGACAGATCGCCGTTCAGCGTCCGGTTCGTCAGTTCGGCAATAGCCTCAATCGGCGTCAGGCCGCGCTTGGCCGCCGCCTCCATTTCGGCGAAGATATCAACACCCTGCTCAGCGAACTTCTTCACCGTGCCGGGCGCGTAGATCTTCTGCAGGACGTTCGCGAGGTTCGTGGCCGCCGTGCTCGCGTCTCCCGTGCCCTTGCGCACGACCTGCAGAGCGGCGGCAAGATCCGCAACGGCGCCGGTCCCGGATTGTCCAAGGCCCTGATAGGCCGCGCCGAGGCTCGGGAAATAGGTGGCCATGTCCTTCAGTTCGAAGGCGCCTTCCTTGCCGGCCTGCGCCATCATGTCCAGAGCGGTGGCGATCTGGTTCGCCGGCACCTTGAGGTTGTCAACCGCAGCCCACGAGGCCGCCGCAAGATCTTCGGCCGATGCGCGGTAGGCCGTCGCCGCCCGGTTGATCGGCTCGGCAGCGGCCATCGCCACGTCGAGATTGGCGCCCCGGCCAGCAAGGGC
>NZ_NRRD01000064.1 GCF_020023995.1 Rhodobacter sp. TJ_12
TGCAGCGTAGACGATTTGCCTGCCGTAAAACCGAACAATGATCCGGCGGCGGGCGAGGCTTCACAAATGGGAGGCGACCGATGACGGATACGAAGCATGACTCTCGATTTAGCGGAGTGAACACCACCATTACACGCCGGCGCGTGCTCGGCGGTATGGCTGCGACGGCCGGTGTTGCCGCTACCTTTTCGGCGCCGGGTATTCTCAGACACGCGCGTGGCGCCGCCCCGATCAAGGTCGGGGTAATCTCGCCGCTAACCGGTGCCTGGACCGTTTACGGCAAGGCGCACATGGCTGGTTTTGAACTGGCGGTGAAGGAGATCAACGAGGCCGGCGGCGTGCTGGGCCGACCGATTGAGATCGTCGTCGGTGATAGCAAGACCGAACCGCGGGTGGTCGTCGAGCAGGCCAACCGGCTGATTCGTCGCGAGCGTGTGGACTTTCTGGCGGGCACGTTCTCCAGCGCCGAACGGAACGCGGCCGGCCCGGTCGTGGACGGAGCGAACAAAATCCTGCTCTATCCGACCTTCTACGAAGGTCAGAAGCAGGAATACCACCCCGGCGTGTGTAACTCGAACATCTTCATGTTCGGCC
>NZ_NRRD01000065.1 GCF_020023995.1 Rhodobacter sp. TJ_12
GCATACATTTCCTCGGTGCCCGAGAGACCCAGATCCAGCACCCGGCAGCCCTCGTCCCCGAGGCCCTCCGCCACCCGCGCGGCCAGCGCCTCGGACGAGGCGCGGATGTCGCGGCCGAGCACCACCGTCCGCGCGCCGAGCGCCCGGGCGAAGGCCCGCCCGATCCTGTAGGCGATCCCCTCGTCGAGATCGACGCCCAGCCGCCCCCGGATGTCGTAGGCCTTGAAGCAGCCGAGCGCGCTCATCCCCGCGCGCCCTGTCCGCGGGCATAGACATCCTCGTAGCGGATGATGTCGTCCTCGCCGAGATAGGCGCCGGTCTGCACCTCGATCAGCGTCAGCGGCACCTTGCCCGGATTCTCCATCCGGTGGCGCGCGCCGAGCGGGATATAGACCGACTGGTTCTCGGTCACGAGCGTCACCTGATTGTCGATGGTGACCTTCGCAGTGCCCTCCACCACGATCCAGTGCTCGGCCCGGTGGTGATGGCTCTGCAGCGAGAGGGTCGCGCCCGGTGTCACGACGATGCGCTTGACCTGAAAGCGCGGGCCCTTCACGAGGCTTTCGTACCAGCCCCAGGGCCTGTAATCGCGCGGCAGCGTCTCGGCCTGCTCCACGCCCTTGGCCTTCAGGGCCGCCACCGCCCGCTTCACCTC
>NZ_NRRD01000066.1 GCF_020023995.1 Rhodobacter sp. TJ_12
CAGGATATCTATACCCAACTGCGCCAGGTGGTGAAAGAGTTGGGGATCCCGGTGAACAGTGAACCGGCAGAGTACCGCGAAATCCATATCGCATTGCTGACCGGGCTACTGTCGCATATCGGGATGAAAGATGCCGATAAACAGGAGTTCACTGGTGCCCGCAATGCGCGTTTCTCTATTTTCCCTGGTTCCGGTTTATTCAAAAAGCCGCCGAAATGGGCCATTGTGGCTGAACTGGTGGAGACCAGCCGCCTGTGGGGGCGCATCGCGGCGCGTATCGATCCGGAATGGGTAGAGCCTGTCGCCCAGCATCTGATCAAGCGTTCTTACAGTGAACCGCACTGGGAACGTTCGCAGGGTGCGGTGATGGCAACGGAGAAGGTGACGGTTTACGGTTTGCCGATCGTGGCTGCCCGTAGCGTGAACTACAGCCAGATTGATCCGGCCCTGTGCCGCGAGTTGTTCATTCGCCACGCGCTGGTGGAAGGCGACTGGCAGACGCGCCATGCGTTTTTCCGCGACAACCTCAAACTACGCGCCGAAATCGAAGAGCTTGAACATAAATCCCGTCGCCGCGACATTCTGGTCGATGACGATACGCTGTTTGAGTTCTATGACCAGCGCATCAGCCATGATG
>NZ_NRRD01000067.1 GCF_020023995.1 Rhodobacter sp. TJ_12
TTGTGGTCCCGCCCTTCTCTCTGGCGCTTTGTTCAGCGCCAGGCGATGGGCATGGATTTTAGCTGGCAGGTCGCCGCGCAATCCTATCGCGATCTTTACTATCGGTTGAAATAGTTTTCCAGGAATCACTTGTATGAATGCACCTTTTACATATGCATCACCCACACTGAGCATCGAAGCGTTAAAACATTCGATCGCCTACAAGCTGATGTTTACCATAGGTAAAGATCCCGTTATCGCCAACAAGCATGAGTGGCTGAACGCCACGCTGTTTGCGGTGCGTGACCGCCTGGTAGAACGCTGGTTACGTTCCAACCGTGCACAGCTCTCTCAGGAAATGCGCCAGGTTTACTACCTGTCGATGGAGTTTTTGATTGGCCGCACGCTTTCCAATGCACTGTTGTCATTAGGTATTTATGACGATGTCAAAAACGCTCTGGAAGAGATGGGGCTGGATCTGGAAGAGCTGATTGACGAAGAAAATGATCCAGGTTTGGGTAACGGGGGGTTAGGGCGCCTGGCGGCCTGCTTCCTGGATTCTCTGGCAACGCTGGCGCTGCCTGGACGCGGGTATGGTATTCGCTACGATTACGGCATGTTCAAGCAGAACATTGTTGATGG
>NZ_NRRD01000068.1 GCF_020023995.1 Rhodobacter sp. TJ_12
TCCTCGGGCATGGTCATGGTGGCATAGTCATAGCCGGTGACGCCCGAGACGAAGCACCAGCCGCCCTTCACCACGGCGCGCGAATAGCCCATCGTGGCCTCGAATGGCGAGCCGCTGGAGATGCGCCTCATTTGAAGCAGCCCTGCATGAGGTTGCGGAAGGCGCGGGCGCGGTGGCTGATCTCGTTCTTCTCCCAGCGGTCCATCTCGCCGAAGGTGAGCTCGCTGCCGTCGGGCTGGAAGATCGGGTCGTAGCCGTGGCCCTGCTGGCCCCGCATCGGCCAGACGACCTGCCCCGGCATCACGCCTTCGAAGACCTCGTCATGGCCGTCGGGCCAGGCGAGAACCAGCGTGCAGCGGAACTGCGCGCGGCGCGGGAAGGGGGCGTTCACCGCTTCGAGCCTGGCCCAGGTGTCGGTCATGGCCTTCACGAAGTCCCGGCCCGTGGGGGTCATGGCCCAGTCAGCGGTATAGACCCCCGGCGCGCCGTCGAGCGCGTCGATGGTGATCCCGGAATCGTCGGCCAGCGCCACCATGTCGGCGGCCTTCGCCGCCGCATGGGCCTTGATGCGCGCATTGCCGACGAAGGTGGTTTCGGTCTCTTCCGGCT
>NZ_NRRD01000069.1 GCF_020023995.1 Rhodobacter sp. TJ_12
GGGTGATACCGCAGAAGGTAAAAACATCGCTCACCAGGTTAAGAAAATGAACATGGACGGCGTGCGTTATATCCGCGACCGTTTCAACGTTCCAGTGACCGATGAGCAGGTAGAAAACCTGTCTTACATCACCTTCCCGGAAGGTTCTGAAGAGTATAAGTACCTGCACGAACGTCGTCAGGCGCTGAAAGGCTACCTGCCAGCTCGTCAGCCTAAATTCACCGAGAAGCTGGAACTGCCTGCGCTGGAAGATTTCTCCCAACTGCTGGAAGAGCAGAATAAAGAGATTTCTACTACTATCGCCTTCGTTCGTGCCCTGAACGTGATGCTGAAGAACAAGTCGATCAAAGATCGTCTGGTTCCAATCATCGCCGACGAAGCGCGTACTTTCGGTATGGAAGGTCTGTTCCGTCAGATCGGTATCTACAGCCCGAACGGCCAGCAGTACACCCCGCAGGACCGTGAGCAGGTTGCATACTACAAAGAAGACGAGAAAGGTCAGATCCTGCAGGAAGGTATCAACGAGCTGGGCGCAGGCGCATCCTGGCTGGCTGCTGCGACCTCTTACAGCACCAACAACCTGCCGATGATCCCGTTCTACATCTA
>NZ_NRRD01000070.1 GCF_020023995.1 Rhodobacter sp. TJ_12
CCCGAAACATTGAAAATCAAGTGGCCGACAAGGCACAGTTGCGCGCTGAGAACAAGCGTCTGCACCAGGAAAATCTGACGCTGAGCGCGCGTTTGCAGCGCTTCGATGCCCTGGAATCAGAGAACGAACGGCTGCGTAATCTGTTAGGCTCAGCGTTCAAGGTGGGTGAGCGGGTACTGATTGCCGAGTTGTTGCAAGTGGATCTTGATCCTTACCGCCAGCAGGTGCTGGTGGATAAGGGAACCCTGTCGGGAGTCTTTGTTGGCCAGCCTGTGTTAGATGCCAATGCGGTGATGGGGCAGGTCGAGCGCGCCAACCCTCTCACCTCCACAGTGTTGCTCATCACCGATGCCAGACACTCATTGCCGGTCAAGGTCAACCGCAATGGACTCAGGTCCATCGCGACCGGGTCTGGGCTGATCGACCAGTTAAATCTGCTGCATGTCCCCAAAAAAGCCGATATTCGGGTGGGCGATCTCTTGGTTACCTCTGGACTGGGCGGCACCTATCCGCCTGGGTATCCGGTCGCGCGGGTAACGGAAGTGAGCATTGAACCGGGCAAACGCTTTGCAACCGTTACCG
>NZ_NRRD01000071.1 GCF_020023995.1 Rhodobacter sp. TJ_12
CAGCGACAAGCTGAAGGAGCTGGTGCGCAACCTCGCCCTCGCGGCCACCGAGCGGTCGGGCACCGCCACCATCTCGGGCAATGCCGTCAAGTCGATCAAGTCGCTGATCGCGGGCATCGACGCGCTCCTCTCGGCGCAGATGAACGAGATCCTCCACGCGCCCGAGGTGCGCCAGATCGAGGGGACATGGCGCGGGCTCCATTATCTCGTGAACAACACCGAGACCGACCAGAAACTGAAGATCCGGGTGATGAACATCACCAAGGACGAACTGGCCGACCAGCTCGAGGACTTCGAGGGCCAGATGTGGGACCAGTCGCCCACCTTCAAGAAGCTCTACACCGAGGAATATTCGATGTTCGGCGGCGCGCCCTTCGGGGCGGTCATCGGGGCCTATGAATTCAGCCACCATCCACGCGACGTGAGCCTCCTGCGCAACATCTCGGGAATCTGCGCCTCGGCCCATGCGCCCTTCATCGCCGCGGCGGCCCCGCAGCTCTTCCGCATGGAGAGCTGGCAGGAACTGCCCAATCCTCAGGATCTCCAGCAGATCGTCTCCTCGCCCGATTACGCCAGCTGGCAGTCGCTGCGCGAGAGCG
>NZ_NRRD01000072.1 GCF_020023995.1 Rhodobacter sp. TJ_12
AGTAACCGGCGCTCGAACCTTCCTTTTCACGCGCGGCGAATTGGCAAAAAAAGCCCACGGGGCAGAGAGAAACGAGGAGCCTCACCATGCGCGGGCAGAAGCCGAAGGTCTCGAACGTCATCCCGATGAAGGGCGACCTCGCGGCGCCCGTGCCCGAGGCGCCGGGCTGGATGAGCGCGGAAGGCCGCGACGTCTGGGAGCGCCTCACCCCGGTGCTCGTGGCGAAGAAGCGGCTCGAGCCGGCCTTCGAGGATCCGTTCGCGGTCTATTGCGAGGCCGTCGCCGATGTCATCCGCTTCACCGGCGACATCGCGGCCTTCGGCAGCTGGTACGAGGTCGAGACCCGCAACGGCCGCCAGCCGAAGAAGCGCGCCGTCTGGGGCCAGCGGCAGGATGCCATCGCCGTCATGAACCAGCTCGCCGCCCGCTTCGGCCTCACCCCCGTCGACGAGGCCCGCGTCCGCGTCACCGGACAGGGCGACCTCTTCGACGAGATCCTGAAGACCCTCAATGGAGCCGATTGACCATCCGGTCTCGCGCTATGCGCTCGATGTGGTCGAGGGCCGCGAGACCGCCGGCGAGCTCGTGCGCCTCGCC
>NZ_NRRD01000073.1 GCF_020023995.1 Rhodobacter sp. TJ_12
CGACGACCTTCGGGTCATCGCATGGGAATGTACATGCTTCTGACATGGGAAAGAGCCTTGCTCTTTCCGGATCAGATCAAGCGCGAAAAGGGCGTTTGGTGGATGCCTAGGCAGCAAGAGGCGATGAAGGACGTGATACCCTGCGTTAAGCCATGGGGAGCCGGGAATGGGCTTCGATCCATGGATGTCCGAATGGGGAAACCCACCTGATTGTTCGTTGTTGTCCTACCGCTTCGCTACTTGAGGACTTGTCCGACAGTAGCAAGCGCGGGATCATCAATGGGCAAAGACAGGTATCATTACCCTGAATACATAGGGGTTTTGAAGCGAACCCGGGGAACTGAAACATCTAAGTACCCGGAGGAAAGGAAATCAACAGAGACTCCGCTAGTAGTGGCGAGCGAACGCGGACCAGCCGATCTCCGAAGAGTGACTGGAATGGCCTGGAAAGGCCAGCCACAGCGGGTGACAGCCCCGTACAGGAAGCTCCAGGAGACATATCAAGTAGGGCGGGACACGTGAAATCCTGTCTGAAGATCGGGGGACCACCCCCGAAGGCTAAGTACTCCTTGCTGACCGATAGCGAACCAGTAC
>NZ_NRRD01000074.1 GCF_020023995.1 Rhodobacter sp. TJ_12
TGTGGGTCCTTGCGTGTTAAGCAGGGTGTGCAGTTTCTCACTGATAATAAACATCCGGACTGTTACGTCCCGGGTAGGTGTTACCAGTTTCTGCCGGAACGAGTGAAAGGCGGTCCGGAAAGCGTCCGGTTCAGTACTCACATTTCTGAAAATATTGATGTACAGCAAGTAACATTCCGTAAGCGTCATTCCCCGGGTGAGGAGCACACTCATGACCCCGTTCGTCAGTGCGTAAATATCCCGCGCACAGTTTTCATCCAGAGGGTGCTCTGTAAACAGCTCCTGTTCAAGCATCTCAAGAGCCTCAGTGATATAACTGGCCTCGGTGATATCCGCCAGTTGTACGCAGAGGCTACAGATAAGACGAGGACGCTTTTCCACCGGGCTGCGAGTGGGGTCAACCAGCAGATCTCTGTCCAGAAGACTCACCAGTTGAGCGGGGATGTCCTCAAATGCCTCTCTCCTGAGAACTTGATCGGTCTCGAGTAACTCGAGCAGTTCTGTGGCCACCCGGAGTCTTTTTTTATCGGCACTGAAACGATCTTCCATTTCGTAAAGAAACAGCAGTTCGCGGATTGTGTTGAG
>NZ_NRRD01000075.1 GCF_020023995.1 Rhodobacter sp. TJ_12
CTTTATCGCTCAGCGTCTCTTCGAAGAACGTTGTCGTAGCCATCAGGATACTCCCTTCTTACTGAAACTGGATCACTCGAACCGACATCATCAGTCCTCATGGCGCTTTGCTTCCAACACGGCCCGAATGAACTCAGGCCGAGACGGCGCCGGGTCGAGCTTCGCCCGCTCCTCGTCTAGCCACGCCAGAAGATCCGGCGCCAGGCGCAAGTTGATCGATGTAGAGTTGACCGGTGGCCGTCCGATCCTCTTCTTCACTGTTTCCGGCACCAGAAACCTCTTGACTGGTTCGCCTTTATGGTGCCAGAAAGAGAGCGGGCGGACAAGGTGCTACCAACACCCAGCCGCCCTAACCGAAACTCTGTTCCTGAGGAGAACAGCGAATGGCTGCGCATTGCCATAACACCCCCGGCTTGTCTTGTGAAAGCCTACACGAAATCCGCGACTGCCTGATCCTCGCGCTCGACGTGACCGAGGATCCGCGCGGCTACACCCAGCCCGAGCGCGAAGCGCGCAGCTACATGCGCACCGCCCTGCGGCGCACCGAGCGCCTGATCGGGAGGGCGTGACGATGCAGA
>NZ_NRRD01000076.1 GCF_020023995.1 Rhodobacter sp. TJ_12
CGAGCCCGTTGCTCAATGGTAGATCGTTCGATTCAAATACCAAAGGTTGCGGGTTCGAATCCCAAGTGTGGCACACCTGTGATTCGAACCCGCAACCTTTGGTATTTGAATCGAACGATCTACCATTGAGCAACGGGCTCGTTGTTGTGTCGGTTGTGATCGGGAATATGATGATAGTGTGGGGCTTACCGATCTGCTTAAGGAACATGTATGTTCCGTTGTGCCCTGGAGCTCAGACTAGAGTCCCCACAGGCGGTCGCATAGTGACGTGTAGCATATGATGGAATGGAACCGACAAAGACAAGGGAGACCGGAATGGCCATTTCTGGCTTATTAGCCGTCATCAGCCAGTCATACCCAATCCCAAGTGTGGCACACCTGGAATTCGAACCCGCTTCCTTTGGTATTTGAGTCAAACGCTCTACCATTAAGCCACGGGCTTGTTGTTTTGTCGGTTGTGATCGGGAATATGATGATAGTGTGGAGCTCACTGATCTGCTTAAGGAACATGTACGTTCCGTTGTTCCCTGGAGCTCAGACTAGAAACCTCACAGGAGGTCGCATAGCGACGTG
>NZ_NRRD01000077.1 GCF_020023995.1 Rhodobacter sp. TJ_12
GGGCGGGCGACGCCGGGCTCTTCACCGACGACGGCGCGGCCTTCGATCCCGCCGCTCCGGCAGGGCTTGCCAGTCGCCTGTCCGTCAATGCGCTGGCCGATCCCGACCGCGGCGGAGCGCTCTGGCATCTGCGTGACGGCCTGCAGAGCCCCCCCGAAGGCGACAGCGGCGATCCCACCCTGCTCAACGCCCTCGCCGCGGCCCTTGACGCCCGCACCGTTCACGCCGCGAACGGCCTCAGCGGCACCTTCAGCTTCTCAGGGCTCGCCGCGGAAACCGTTTCCGGCGCCGCCGTCGCACTCGTCTCGGCCGAGGCGGAGGCGAGCTTCGCATCCGCTCGGCGCGATGAGTTGCAGGCGCTCATCCTCGCCGACGGCGTGGATACTGACCGGGAGATGGAGCAACTCCTGCTTCTCGAACGTGCCTATGCCGCCAATGCGAAGGTGGTGACTGCCTGCGATGACCTCCTTCAATATCTGCTGGAGATGTAGATGAGCGCCGTTTCCTTGGGTGATCTCGCCCGCACTTTCCTGCTCCGGCGGCAGAATGCGGCGCTGAAAGCAGAGGC
>NZ_NRRD01000078.1 GCF_020023995.1 Rhodobacter sp. TJ_12
AATGTGACGTAACGTGTTGCAACGCAAAAAGCGCCCCGTGGGGCGCCTTGTTTCAGCCTAAGCCTTTGATATCTTGATAGAAAGTTTGGTTGCGGGGGCAGGATTTGAACCTGCGGCCTTCAGGTTATGAGCCTGACGAGCTACCGGGCTGCTCCACCCCGCGTCGGTTTTGATTTGATCGTTTTGAGGGATTTTCGTTTCTTATCAGGTCTGGCGGCGACCTACTCTCCCACGTCTTGAGACGCAGTACCATTGGCGCGACGGCACTTAACTGCCGAGTTCGGGATGGGATCGGGTGTTTTGCTCGTGCTATGGCCACCAGACCGGAGAAGAAACGACAACATCAGGCTTTTGCTTGTTCCTGGTCTATTGCTTCTGATCTGGGGTAGAGCATTGGCTTTTGAGCCTTGCTGTTACCGGGTCAGATCAAGCCTATCGGGCAATTAGTACCAGTCAGCTGAACGCATTGCTGCGCTTACACCTCTGGCCTATCGACGTGGTGGTCTTCCACGGCCCTCAAGGGAGACCTTGTTTTGAAGGGGGCTTCCCGCTTAGATG
>NZ_NRRD01000079.1 GCF_020023995.1 Rhodobacter sp. TJ_12
ATAAAAATGCTTAAGGGATCACGATGCAGAACGGCGCAATGAAAGCCTGGCTGGACTCTTCTTTCCTTTCTGGTGCGAACCAGAGCTGGATTGAACAGCTCTATGAAGACTTCTTAACCGATCCTGACTCAGTGGACGCAAACTGGCGTTCCATGTTCCAGCAGTTGCCTGGCACAGGGGTCAAACCGGATCAATTCCATTCCAAAACACGTGATTATTTCCGTCGTCTGGCGAAGGATGCCTCACGTTACTCTTCTGCGATTTCCGACCCTGACACTAATGCGAAGCAGGTTAAAGTCCTGCAGCTTATCAACGCTTATCGCTTCCGTGGTCACCAGCATGCGAATCTCGATCCGCTGGGACTGTGGCAGCAAGACCGTGTGGCCGATCTCGATCCGGCGTATCACGATCTGACCGAGGCCGATTTCCAGGAAAGCTTTAACGTAGGTTCCTTTGCCATCGGCAAAGACACGATGAAGCTGGGCGATCTGATTGACGCGCTCAAGCAAACCTACTGCGGCTCCATCGGCGCGGAATACATGCACATTACCTCTACC
>NZ_NRRD01000080.1 GCF_020023995.1 Rhodobacter sp. TJ_12
AGTGTGCACCACAGACGCAAATTCACGTCATGCAACATGCGCGCTTGACGGCTTGTTGCACAATGTGCATTTCTGGCGACCATGCATATCTTGGCATCCTACCTCACCATTCATGGGATCAGCCAGCGGGCCTTTGCCCGCGCTGTAAATGTTGATCCCAGCATGATCTCTAGGCTCCTTCGCGGCGCCGTTCGGCCGGGGCTGGAGCTTGCCGTTGCCATTGAACGCGAGACCCGCGGGGCTGTGCTTGCTTCCTCTTGGATCCCCGAGAACCAGTTGGGCACAAAGGAGGGGGCGGCATGATGTATGCCGCCCCCTTCGACCGTTCTGAAATGGTCTCGTCATTAGAACCTCTTGCCCGGGTTCAGGATGGAGCAACCATGTCAGGAAAGTCCCCCGGAAAGTCTTCCGCCAAGCGGGAGGCGATGACCTATCGCGCCTTCTTCGCGGCGCGCTGGTCGCGCTTCGTGCGCGAGAACTTCGACAGTCCCGAGCATGCGGCCATGACCTTCGGTGTCGACGGGTCGACGGCGCGCAAATGGTGGGACGGCAGTCAT
>NZ_NRRD01000081.1 GCF_020023995.1 Rhodobacter sp. TJ_12
CATCGTGCACCCGATCCGCCACCTGCCCGGCCGGCGCCTGCCCGGCGCCGGGGGCGATGACGTGCACCCGGTAGCCCGAGCGGCGCGCCGCCATGGCGAGCATGCGCCCGAGCTGACCGGCGCCGAGGATCCCGATGGCTGCACCGGGGAGGATCGGCGCCGGGCCGCTCACGAGAGTTCCTCCCCGTAGACACGCTCGGCCTGTTGGGCACGGAACGCCCTCAGGGCTTCAGCGTAGCGGGGCTCCTCGCGGGCCAGCATGGCCACGGCGAACAGCGCGGCGTTGCGCGCCCCGGCGGTGCCGATGGCGAAAGTCGCCGTGGGCACACCGGCCGGCATCTGCACGATGGAAAGCAGCGAATCGAGGCCGTTGAGGGCCTTCGACTGCACCGGGACGCCGAGCACCGGCACGATGGTCTGCGCGGCGAGCATGCCGGGCAGATGCGCCGCGCCGCCGGCGCCGGCAATGATCGCCCGCAGGCCACGCTGCTCGGCC
>NZ_NRRD01000082.1 GCF_020023995.1 Rhodobacter sp. TJ_12
CGGCCACGCCGTCCCGCGCCCGGACTTCATTTCGTCAGGATCAATTTGCCGGCGCGGGTGATGCGGAGGCAGTAGATCTGCCCGTCGAGAAGGATCCGGGCCTGGGTTCCACCATCGGTCAGGGAGCGCGCGTCATGCACGGGGATCCCCGCTTCGATCAGCTCCATCGGGTCGGTCATCGCGTTCATGCCAGACGCTCCATGCGGTCGAAGAGGAGATCGAGCGAGCCGGAGGGCAGGAACCCTTCCAGCGCCTGGCGAAGCAGTTCGGTGAAGCCCGGGTCGGGCAGCTGTCGAGACATGGAACCTCCGTATCTGGCTGAAGGACTCCGGGCTGACCCTTGGGGGCTGGCTTGGATTGCATGGGAAAGGTGACTGAATCAGTCGGACTTGTAAAGGCTGATTCTTTCGGTTGGTTTATACGCGGGCGCGACAAGGAGACGCTGTCGTTGTTCCAGCCACATCCCGGCGCCGCTCCGATTGCGCAGAAGCAGCCGCCTTCCCATATCCGGCTCAGATGTCAGCAGAGGAGGCCGGAGATGGACGAGACCGGAT
>NZ_NRRD01000083.1 GCF_020023995.1 Rhodobacter sp. TJ_12
AAAGGTAAAAACGGCGAGCTGACTCGTACTCTCAACGATGCTGTTGAAGTGAAACATGCAGATAACGCTCTGACTTTCGGTCCGCGTGATGGTTACGCAGACGGTTGGGCTCAGGCTGGTACCGCGCGTGCCCTGCTGAACTCAATGGTTATCGGTGTTACCGAAGGCTTCACTAAGAAGCTGCAGCTGGTTGGTGTAGGTTACCGTGCAGCGGTTAAAGGGAATGCAGTAAACCTGGCTTTAGGTTTCTCTCATCCTGTTGACCATCAACTGCCGGCTGGCATCACTGCAGAGTGCCCGACTCAAACTGAAATCGTGCTGAAAGGCGCTGATAAACAGTTGATCGGTCAGGTTGCAGCTGATCTGCGCGCCTACCGTCGTCCTGAGCCTTACAAAGGCAAGGGTGTTCGTTACGCCGACGAAGTCGTGCGTACCAAAGAGGCTAAGAAGAAGTAAGGTAACACTATGGATAAGAAATCTGCTCGTATCCGTCGTGCGACCCGCGCACGCCGCAAGCTCAAAGAGCTGGGCGCAACTCGCCTGGTGGTACA
>NZ_NRRD01000084.1 GCF_020023995.1 Rhodobacter sp. TJ_12
CGTATCAGTTTGCGTTTGGTCTCAGTGCAGCCTTTCAGGCAGCCGCATTGCTCTGGTTCGCTGTGCCTTGGCTCCGAACGTTGAGCAGGCACCTTTACGCGTCGCTTACGCGGCCGTTTGCAGAGCGAGACAGCCAAGCGGAATTTGTCATGGTGCCCGTCGAGGGATCTATCCTCGAGGCGCGTGAGGCGGTGGAATGGTAGACTGGCCGGCCTGTGCCTGGTTTCCAAGCCGTCTTTTGCGGCGATCGGTGCTACGTTGGGATTTCGACATTCCCCACTTTTTCTTTTTCTACGCCAGGCCGCGAACCAAACATCCCGCTTGTTGCGCGAAGAGGTTTACTGCCTTTTCTAATTGATCCCACTGAGGTCGTTCAGGCGACTTCATTTGTGGGGACGGTGGTGACAATCCATTCCATTCAATCGGAGGCAATATCTCGCGGCGCGCGCATGCTGCGCACTGCACTTGGCCCCGCGATCTCGCGCTTTCTGGAAGATCCTTCAGTCGTCGAGGTGATGCTAAACCCTGACGGCCGATTGTG
>NZ_NRRD01000085.1 GCF_020023995.1 Rhodobacter sp. TJ_12
GCCTTCGAACGCTACGAAGACATCCGTCCCGGCGACGTGATCGAGATCTTCGAACGCGAGGAGGTCCAGCGCAAGCTGGCCTGAGGCCGGACACCCGCGGCCCGCTTCGGCGGGCGGCGGGATCGCGAGATGGGAAAGGCCGGGCAGCTGAAGCTGCCCGGCCTTTTCATTCTTAGCGAGTTGAGCGCCAGAAGGTCAGGCGGCGCGTTTCGACGGGATCGGGTAGCCGACATACGTCTTTTCGTCGACCCGAACCATCACCTTACCATCCGCCATCTGGCCGACGAGAAGGCCCTGAACCGAGACACAGCTACCGATCGTGATCGTCCTGAGCATCTGCTTTCCCCCAAGAAGCAAGTTTCCCCAGTCACAGGTTAGTCATAAAGCGATAAATAAACACTCACGATTTTGGTCGTAGAGCGCCTTTGGGGTGCGACATATGAACGATTGAGGCCCTTGTGCCACAGAACCGTTACAGCCAGTCGCGCAGGATGGGGATCAGCGGCAGGTCTGCAGGGGGCATCGGATAGTCGCGAAGC
>NZ_NRRD01000086.1 GCF_020023995.1 Rhodobacter sp. TJ_12
ATCAGCCCGAAGGTGAAGCGCTCGGCCCCGCTGTTCACGTCGGTTCCCGCCAGGCCGACGATGATCCCCAGCACGACCATCGCGATGCTCTTCGACGGGCCGCTGTCGGACATGGCGGTGGTGGCCAGCAGGCCCATGGCCATCAGCGCGAAATATTCGGGCGAGCCGAAGCTGAGCGCGGCCGAGGCGATGACCGGCGAAAACAGCATCACGATGACGATCCCGATGGCCGCGCCCTTGAAGGCGGCCAGCGTGCTCATGAACAGCGCAACGCCGGCGCGCCCCTGTTTCGCCATCGGGTGGCCGTCGAGGCAGACCACCGCCGCATCGGTCGTGCCGGGGACGTTAAGCAGGATGGCCGTCGTCTTGCCGCCATAGGAGGTGCCGTAATAGATGCCCGCCAGCATGATCAGCGCGAACTCTGGCGCCACATGGAAGGTGATCGGATAGAGGATCGAGATCGCGGCCAGCGCGCCCAGTCCGGGCAGGACGCCGACGACCATCCCGACGAAGACGCCGAGGGTGCAGTACATCAGCC
>NZ_NRRD01000087.1 GCF_020023995.1 Rhodobacter sp. TJ_12
GGCGCGCGATCACCGCCACCTGCGGCAGGGCGAGCGTCACCACCGGCAGCACCCAGTAGGCGGGATCGGAGGAGGACCAGCCGCCCGCCGGCAGCCAGCGCAGGATCACCCCGAAGAAGAGGCTCAGCAGCGGGGCCACCACGAAGTTCGGCGTCGTGATGCCGAAGGTCGCGAGCCCCACGATCGTATAGTCGAGCCAGGAATTCTGCCTGAGCGCCGCGACGGCGCCGAGGATCGTGCCGATCAGCACCGCGAGCGAGATGGCAAGGCCGCCCAGCAGCATCGAGATCGGCAGGCCGGAGGCGAAGAGGTCGTTCACGGTGAAATCGCGCTTCGTGAACGAGGGGCCGAGGTCGCCCTGCATGAGGTTGCCCATGTAGGTCAGATATTGCGACCAGAGCGACCCGTCGAGGTTATAGGCCCGCTTGAGGTTCTCCATGATGAGCGGATCGAGCGGCCGCTCGAGGTCGAACGGGCCGCCGGGCGCGAGGCGGATCATGAAGAAGGTGAGGGTGACGATGATGAAGACGGTCGGGA
>NZ_NRRD01000088.1 GCF_020023995.1 Rhodobacter sp. TJ_12
GTTTGAGGATCGTAAACGGCACGGCCCCTTTACCTGGGCCGAAGAGAATCTCAACGAGGTGGAGCGGAACAAACGCGAGCGGCGCACCGTAGCCTGGCGCTATACCGTGCTTCGGCTGCATGAAGTGGTTCAGGAGATTGTTCCCCACCTCAGCGAACGGGACAGAGAGCGCTTTAAGCAAGGCCTCGCCCGCGTATTCATCGACAACTATGCGGCCATTCCTCCGCAGTCTATCCGCAGGCTGCTCGCGCTTCGCGAAGCCGGCATCATTAGCGTGGCGACGCTCGGTGACGATTACACGCTGGACATTGGCAGCGATCGAACGGTAATCACCACACAAGAGACCGTTTACCGTTTCGACGTGTTTATTGATGCGCGCGGACAAAAGCCGCTCAAAACGAAAGATCTGCCCTTTCCGACGCTGCGCAAACAGCTGGAAGCCACGGGTGAAGAGATACCGGACGTCGGTGAGGATTACACCTTAAATGCGCCTGACGCCGTTCGCGGGCGCATTGCCTTCGGCGCGATACCGTGGC
>NZ_NRRD01000089.1 GCF_020023995.1 Rhodobacter sp. TJ_12
GCGAACACCGATTTCCTGGTCGGTCTGACCGGCAACAATCGGCTGTACGAGCAGGCCCGGCCATATCTCGACGCCGCGGCCGAAATGCACGCTGCCCGCTGCGCGGAGGCCCAGCGGATGGGCATCACCCCGCCTCAGGCTACGCGCAGCTACCACGAACTCTCCTACGCCGCGGGCTCGTGGCTGATCGCCCCGCGAGTGGCCCTCAAGGCCGAGGTCATGGCGGCCGGCCGGAACCCGCGGTTCGTCGTGACCTCCCTGCAGCACCCCGAGCCCGAGCAGCTGTACGCCGATCTCTATACCGCGCGCGGACAGGACGAAAACTTCATCAAACACTGGAAGAACGACCTGTTCGCCGAGCGCACCTCCGACCGCAGCTTCCTGGCCAACCACCTGCGGCTGTTCTACGCCTGCGCCGCGTACGTCCTGCACCATGCCCTGCGCACGCAGGTCCTGGCGCACACCGAACTCGCCCGCG
>NZ_NRRD01000090.1 GCF_020023995.1 Rhodobacter sp. TJ_12
TCGTACACCCTGCGCGCCAGCCGCTGGCAGACCTTTAACGGGGTATTTATCCCGCTGCTAAAACCGGCGCTGGCTAACGCGTTTCTGATTGTGGTCGTGCAGTCGCTGGCCGATTTTAGTAACCCGCTGGTGCTTGGCGGCAACTTCGACGTGCTGGCAACGCAAATCTACTTCTACATCACCGGTTCGCAGCTTGATTATCAGGCCGCCAGTACGCTTGGTGCGTTCCTGCTGCTCTTCTCGCTGCTGGTGTTCTGCGTGCAGTACATGTGGATCGGCAAACGCTCTTACGTCACCGTTTCCGGCAAATCCTATCGCGGCGATGTGCAGCCTCTGCCGGTCACGCTGGTATGGAGCGTAGTGGCGCTGCTGTCAGTCTGGGTGGCCTTCAACGCCCTGCTCTATGGCAGCATTTTCTACGGCAGTTTCACGGTGAACTGGGGCGTGGATTATACCCTGACGCTGGATAACTTTATTAAGCTGTTTGGCCAGGGAATGAGCGACGGCGCGTGGCCTTCTCTGCTCGATACCCTG
>NZ_NRRD01000091.1 GCF_020023995.1 Rhodobacter sp. TJ_12
GGTAATGCGCTTACAGGAACCGCGGATGCCATGCGTACAGCATCGGGATAATCCGGATGTGGGAATCCTTCCATTCCGCTTTCAGCCAGCAGTGCCAGCCAGGCATCGCGCGAGTGATGGTTACGATTGACGCGCAACCACATAGGTGGACGCAGATTATTGGCTTCGACAATATGTTGCCACTGTTGCGGATACGCTTTTTGCAGACGTTTTAGCAACCACGTTGGTTGCAGGAAGCGTTGTTCGCTCTGTTCAAACTCATCCTGTAAGGCTTCTTGCTGGCGTTGGAACTGACGCAGTACACCATTAATCAAGCCCTTAAGCTGTGGACGCTTGATAGCAACGGCACCTTCAACGGTCTCTGCCAGCGCGGCGTGAGCCGGAATACGGGTATGCAGCAGCTGATAAAGGCCAATCATAATAAGATAATGCACAGTACGCTGTTTACCCGTCATTGGACGGGACATCAGCTTGTTGATGAGCCAGTCCAGTTGCGGGAACGTTCGTAGTGCACCAAAGCAGAGCTCCTGCAAC
>NZ_NRRD01000092.1 GCF_020023995.1 Rhodobacter sp. TJ_12
ACAACTGCACCTACGGAGTCGCGCTCCAGGTTCAGTGCGATAGCGTAACGGTTACCCGGCAGGGAAATCATCTCACCCTGCATACAATCGGCCAGGCCGTGGATGCGGATAACACCGTCACTTACAGAAACAATAGTACCTTCGTTGTGAGCTTCACTCACAACACTGAACTGAGCAATGCGCTGCTTGATCAGTTCGCTGATTTCGGTGGAATTCAGTTGCATGCTCCAGTCCCCTTAAGACTGCAAGACGTCTGCAAGGCGTTCAAGACGGCCGCGTACGCTACCATCAATGACCATATCACCCGCACGGATGATAACACCTGCCATTACAGACTTATCGATTTTGCAATTCAGCTTAACTTTGCGTGACAGACGTTTTTCCATCGCGGCGCTGATTTTCGAAAGCTGTTCTTCACTCAGTGCGGTCGCAGAGGTCACTTCGACTTCTGCGATAGCCTCGCTGGCTGCACGCAATTGAACAAACTGCTCAAGAACATCAGGAAGCACTTTAAGACGACCATTTTCAGC
>NZ_NRRD01000093.1 GCF_020023995.1 Rhodobacter sp. TJ_12
CCTCCTGCTCTTTGATCATCCCGATAATCTGTGCCTCGGTGAAACGGCTCTTTCGCATTCGTCTGCTCCTTCAGGTTGGGCAGACTCTACATCAGATTGAGGGAACTTCCGGGGGGCAGGTCAGCGCATTTCGCCGCGTTAGCCACATCATCGATTGATCGATCCTGTGTGCGCTCGGCCAGCTCTAGCAACCGAATGCTGCCATCGTTCCCGCACTGTCGGCATGTAAGGTAGAGGCGCAAAGCCTGAACGGTGGATAGGGCTGTCATGGCGATCCATTTTTTACACGGTCGTCTGTAAGTTGTTGAAATCACATGTGCGGTAAGGATATGGATTTACCGCCTAGTGCATTGTTTTGGCGTAGAATATGGTGTCCTTCCGGGATCGCCACTTCCCGAAAATTGCCAATGCACCATAAGCTTGCACGTTTTGGCGGTTTTCATGCACACCCCATTTCAAGAGGCTTGGGGTGCCGTGTCGAAGGTTTCTTCTAGCACACTGGGATAGAACGGTATTTCATCGTAACCCG
>NZ_NRRD01000094.1 GCF_020023995.1 Rhodobacter sp. TJ_12
CCCGGCCCAGACCCGGCAGAGATCCGTAGACCACCGCTCGTTGGGGGCTTGGGCCACCGAGGGCACTGCCTCGATCCTGGGTCGCATCCCGATCTGGCGCTTTCGGACCTGCCAGCCCTTGATCTGGAAGATGCGCTGGACCGTGTTCTTGTTGAAGCCCAGCAGCCAGGCCACGGTGCGGTAGCCGAAGGACGGTTCCTTCTCGATCATGGCCTTGATCGGGTCCGCGAAGCGGGCATCGACCCTCGGCGCCGCCTTGGTTGGCTTGTAATACACCGTCCGCCGCGGCACGCCGAACCATGCGCAGAGCTTGGTCAGCGGCACCGTGATCCCGTCCGCCAGAAGGCCCTCATGGAGCGTACGGATCAATTGCCGTCCTCCCGCTCCATGAGGGCCGCCAGCTTTTTTCTGGCCCGCAGCTCCAGCATCGCCTCGCCATAGGCTTCCTGAAGGTCCTTCAGCTGCTTCTCATATTGCTCGCGGATGTCGAGCGGATTAGCGCGGAGCGCATTCTCCATACCCCTCTTGG
>NZ_NRRD01000095.1 GCF_020023995.1 Rhodobacter sp. TJ_12
TCTCAAGGACATCTGGCCCACCAACGCCGAGATCGCCGAGCTGGTCGATAAGACCGTGACCCGCGAGGCCTTCCAGAAGAAATATGCCGATGTCTTCAAGGGCGATGCCAAGTGGCAGGCGGTCTCGACCACCGACAGCCAGACCTACGACTGGCCGGCGAGCTCGACCTACATCCAGAACCCGCCCTACTTCCAGAACATGTCGAAGGAGCCGGGCGTCATCACCGACATCACCGGCGCGCGCATCCTCGCGCTTCTGGGCGACATGATCACCACCGACCATATCTCGCCCGCCGGCTCGTTCAAGGAGAGCACGCCGGCCGGGAAATATCTGGTCGAGCGGCAGGTCTCGCCGCGCGAGTTCAACTCCTACGGCTCGCGGCGCGGCAACCACGAAGTGATGATGCGCGGCACCTTCGCCAACATCCGCATCAAGAACGAGATGCTGGACGGGGTCGAGGGCGGCTACACGCTCGGGCCGGACGGGCAGCAGACCTCGATCTTCGACGCCTCGATGGCCTATCAG
>NZ_NRRD01000096.1 GCF_020023995.1 Rhodobacter sp. TJ_12
CATCCTGTTTATCGCTTCAGGGGCGTTCCAGGTTGCCAGCCCGTCGGATCTGATCCCCGAACTGCAGGGGCGTCTGCCAATTCGCGTTGAGCTGCAGGCGCTGACCACCGAAGATTTCGAACGTATCCTGACCGAGCCGAACGCCTCTGCTACCGTACAGTACAAAGCGCTGATGGCTACCGAAGGCGTGAACCTCGAGTTCACTGAAGACGGTATCAAGCGTATTGCCCAGGCCGCATGGCAGGTCAACGAAACCACCGAGAACATCGGTGCGCGTCGCCTGCATACCGTGCTGGAACGCCTGGTGGAAGATATCTCTTACGACGCGAGCGATCTTAACGGTCAAACCATTACCATTGACGCAGAATATGTGAGTAAGCACCTTGATGCTTTAGTGGCAGATGAAGATCTGAGCCGTTTTATCTTATAATCGCGGTTACTGGATTCTCATCACGTTTAATGGGGGCTAATGCCCCCATTTTTATTGGCTAAATACTTATGACTGACATCAGCCGTACTCAGGC
>NZ_NRRD01000097.1 GCF_020023995.1 Rhodobacter sp. TJ_12
AGCTGCAGGACGGCTGGGAGGAGCAGTTCAGGGAGATTTCGGATAACATTCGCTTGTCCGGCCTGAGCATCAGTGATTATCTTAAGCAGAACGGCACGGACCTGAACGCCTGAATGCCATTTTCGTTACAGACAAATTATATAACTGAGGGCAGTGATGAAAACAGCGGTATGGGTGGTGGTGTATTTCGCGATGTGTTTTCTGCTTTTCACAGGATGGATGTTCGCTTTTGCGCAGTATGCGCCCTATAACGGGCAGGAACACGCGTTTTCTCTGACGTATCTGCTTAATTTATTTTTTCTTCATGTTGTGATGGTACCTTACTACGAGTTTATTCAGACTGAAACATACAGCAATGCATTAATGAGTCTGGCAGATGAATCCGGTCAGATGATACGTTTTCATCACGTAGTACCTGTTCTCTGGATATATAGTCTGTCCGCACTCTTAACTTTTGTGGTTTACATTATATATGCAAAATGGTTCACTCATAACCGACTGAAAGAAAAGCATCTTCCAGAA
>NZ_NRRD01000098.1 GCF_020023995.1 Rhodobacter sp. TJ_12
GCTGGCGGAAGTGCCGCGTGACCGTGCCATGCGCGGCCTCGGCCTCCACCGTCTGCCCGTCCGGCGTCATCAGCACGCTCGTCATCAGCCCGAGCGAGCCGAAGCCCTGCGCCACCGTATCCGATTGCACGTCGCCGTCGTAGTTCTTGCAGGCCCAGACATAGCCGCCCGACCATTTCAGCGCCGAAGCCACCATGTCGTCGATCAGCCGGTGCTCGTAGGTGATGCCCGCCGCCTTGAACTTCTCGGCGAATTCCTCCTCGTAGACCTGCTGGAAGAGGTCCTTGAAGCGCCCGTCGTAGGCCTTGAGGATCGTGTTCTTGGTCGAGAGGTACACCGGCCAGCCGAGATTCAGCCCGTAGTTCATCGAGGCGCGCGCGAAGTCGATGATCGACTGGTCGAGGTTGTACATCGCCATGGTCACGCCCGAGCCCGGCGCGTCGAACACCTCGCGTTCGATCACCGCGCCGTCCTCGCCCACGAATTTCAGCGTGAGCTTGCCCTTGCCCGGGAAGCGGAAGT
>NZ_NRRD01000099.1 GCF_020023995.1 Rhodobacter sp. TJ_12
CATGCTTAAACCGGGACAACCGTCGCCCGGCTAACATAGCCTTCTCCGTCCCTCCATCGCAGTAACACCAAGTACAGGAATATTAACCTGTTTCCCATCGACTACGCCTTTCGGCCTCGCCTTAGGGGTCGACTCACCCTGCCCCGATTAACGTTGGACAGGAACCCTTGGTCTTCCGGCGAGCGGGCTTTTCACCCGCTTTATCGTTACTTATGTCAGCATTCGCACTTCTGATACCTCCAGCATGCCTCACAGCACACCTTCAACGGCTTACAGAACGCTCCCCTACCCAACAACGCATAAGCGTCGCTGCCGCAGCTTCGGTGCATGGTTTAGCCCCGTTACATCTTCCGCGCAGGCCGACTCGACCAGTGAGCTATTACGCTTTCTTTAAATGATGGCTGCTTCTAAGCCAACATCCTGGCTGTCTGTGCCTTCCCACATCGTTTCCCACTTAACCATGACTTTGGGACCTTAGCTGGCGGTCTGGGTTGTTTCCCTCTTCACGACGGACGTTAGCA
>NZ_NRRD01000100.1 GCF_020023995.1 Rhodobacter sp. TJ_12
CAGTACAATGGACGCCCCGGCGTCCCGGGATATAGAACCGCGATGAGCCGCGCCGACCGACTGCCAGATTGCGCGAGGGGCCCATGGGGCTCCGCGCGCTCTGGCCCCCGGCGCAGCTTCGCCCGAACAAGCCACCACGCACAGCGGATACTGGCCGGAGCTTGCTCCGGCCAAAGCCCGTTGTCCGGGTGCCATGGAATCAAATGGCCAAGAAAATGCTTATCGATGCCACCCACCCGGAGGAGACCCGGGTCGTGGTGGTGGACGGAAACAAGGTCGAGGAGTTCGACTTCGAGACCGTCAACAAGCGGCAGCTCGCCGGCAACATCTATCTCGCCAAGGTAACGCGCGTCGAGCCGTCGCTGCAGGCGGCCTTCGTCGATTACGGCGGCAACCGGCACGGCTTCCTCGCCTTCGCCGAGATCCACCCCGATTATTACCAGATCCCGGTCGCCGACCGTAAGGCGCTGCTTGAGGAAGAGCGGGCCTATGCGCGGGCGGAGGATGACGAGGACCACGG
>NZ_NRRD01000101.1 GCF_020023995.1 Rhodobacter sp. TJ_12
TATCGGTCCGCACCGGCGTGGTGGCGGCCAGCTGGATCCGCACCCGCACGAGCGAGGGATCCTCGGCATCGACCGCGATGTTCAGCACCTCGCCCACGTCCACGCCGTTGTAACGCACGGGGCTCGCCCGGCCGAGGCCCTCGACGCTGGTGAACAGGATGTCATATTCCGCATAGGTCCGGTCGAGCTGGACCTTGGCGAGCCAGAGCAGGAAGCCGAGCGTGGCGAGGATGCTCGCCAGGGTGAAGATCCCGATCAGCACATAGCGGGCGCGCGTCTCCATGGGTCAGCCCTCCGCCGCCACAAGCGCCGCATGGGCGCGCGGACCGTGGAAATACTCGCGGACCCACGGGTGATCCACCTCCATCAGCTCGCGGATGGTTCCCGTCACCAGAACTTTCCTTTCGGCCAGGACCGCGATGCGGTCGCAGGTTGCATGGAGCGTATCGAGATCGTGCGTCACGAGAAACACGGTCAACCCCAGAGATGTCTGCAGGTTGCGGATCAGCGCGTCGAACTC
>NZ_NRRD01000102.1 GCF_020023995.1 Rhodobacter sp. TJ_12
CCAGGGCCTGCGCGCCGGGATGGTGGCGGGCGTTATCGTTAACCGTACCCAGCAGGAAATTCCAAACGCTGAGACCATGAAGCAAACGGAAAGCCATGCGGTGAAAATCGTGGTAGAAGCCGCGCGCCGTCTGCTGTAATTATTTCTTTCCGTATGAAGGCCGGCATGCCCGGCCTTTTGCTTATCTGCTGTTTCCCAGGGCGGGATTAATCCGTATTTCGCCCACCTGCCACGCTTGCGGTTCACAATAAAAACAACCGATTCGTATCCGCTGCTTATAGAACACACGCTTAATGAACTGTTCAGCGGAGGGTTGAAACGTAGGGCAATCTCGCCCAATCTGTTACACTTCACGAACATTTTCTTCAATAGCAGGCACTAAGATGGCGGAAGATTCAAAAGAGACGACGCACTTTGGTTTTCAGACCGTCGCCAAAGATCAGAAAGCCGAGATGGTGGCACACGTGTTCCACTCGGTTGCCGCAAAATACGATGTCATGAACGACTTAATGTCGATGGG
>NZ_NRRD01000103.1 GCF_020023995.1 Rhodobacter sp. TJ_12
GCGGGAGATGATGGCCTGTGCGGTTTCAGCATCCAGCTCGCGGTTGAAGGCGATAATGCCGCCGAACGCGGAGGTCGGGTCGGTTTTGTAGGCGCGATCGTAGGCATCCAGAATAGAGGTGCTCACGGCAACGCCGCATGGATTCGCATGCTTAACGATAACGCAGGCCGGCTCGCTGAACTCTTTCACGCATTCCAGCGCGGCGTCGGTGTCAGCAATGTTGTTATAGGAGAGCGCTTTGCCCTGAACCTGCTGAGCGGTCGCAACAGAGGCTTCTTTTACCTCTTCTTCTATATAGAAGGCTGCCTGCTGGTGGCTGTTTTCGCCGTAGCGCATATCCTGCTTCTTAATGAAGTTCAGGTTCAGGGTGCGCGGGAAGCGGCCGGCGGCTTCTTTTGTCTCGCCGTGATAGGCCGGCACCATGCTGCCAAAATAGTTGGCGATCATGCTGTCGTAGGCGGCGGTGTGTTCGAAGGCTTTAATGGCGAGGTCGAAGCGGGTGTCGAGGGTCAGGGAG
>NZ_NRRD01000104.1 GCF_020023995.1 Rhodobacter sp. TJ_12
GCTCGTCTGGATGGCGCCGCACGCCCACAACGGCTACCGCGACACGCTGCTGAGCCTCGGGCTCGTGGGGCTGGCGCTCCTCGTGGTGGTGATCGTGCGCGCCCTCCGGCAGGGCGCGGCCCTTCTGTCGCGCGAGCCGTCCGAGCCCTGGCTCGTGCTCAATGTCCTCGTGGCCGTCTTCCTCGTGATGAACATGACCGAGAGCCTGCTTCTGCAGCAGAACAACTTCCTCTTCATCCTGTTCGTCACGGCGGCCCTCATGTTCTCTAGACGGGAGACGCCGACATGACGTTCGACCTGCACGAGGCCGGTCCTGCCCCGGCCGCACCGCGGTCCTGGAAGGATCTGGTGCCCTCTTCCTTCCGTCTCGCGCAGCGGGCCTGGCGCTCGTGGCTGCGGGGCGAGCCCGAGCTGCATCTGGTGCCCGGCCTTTGCGATCCCGCGCGATGGTCGCTCGATGTGGGGGCCAACAACGGGGTCTATTCCTTTCACATGGCGCGGACCTCGGCGGGGGT
>NZ_NRRD01000105.1 GCF_020023995.1 Rhodobacter sp. TJ_12
CAGAGGAACACAGCATTCCCTGCCCTGTGCCGGGGTGTTCAGCAGTCCGGGTGGACCCGGATGGTCGAGGCTGCCGCCCGTTGGTCCGTCCCTCAGAAAGTGGTTTTCCGGGGGGCCTTGTCGCAGAAAGGCGGCTCGGGTTTTGAGGACCGGTTTCCCCTCGAGGTTCAGGCGACGAGGACGATCCCGGCTGTGCCGGAGGCGGCGACGCCCGTCATGAAGGCGCCCCAAACCATGACTATTGAGTTGCTGCCACTGCTTGCGGGACGATCTCCGGCCGTTCCAGAGAGGGCGTTCCTGGTGTCCTCTCCGCGGGCCGCAGTGATCCTCGGCGAGGAAGCCCTCCCGTAGGCCGTCGTTGGGGTCGCCGGTGCTCATCCCGCGAGTTTCGGGTGACGCCACTCATGCGCTGGAGAAACTTCGCAGCCACCGAAGGGGGTACGGCGGGCCTGACGGGGGCGCTGACCGGGTGAGGGGTACGCCACCTGCGGACCCCTCTGCGACGGTTCTTGA
>NZ_NRRD01000106.1 GCF_020023995.1 Rhodobacter sp. TJ_12
AGCACCGGCTTCGACGATCGCCTCGACCGTCACCCGTGAGCGTGCCTGCCGTGGCGCCTTGCGCATGACCGCGCGCGATTTGGCAATGCGAGTAGACAAAAACGCGGCTCCCGGCGGAATATGAACACGTTACTCACATTCCACTGCAAGCGAAAGGAACCTCGTCATGAGCGGGTTGCTGCGGACTCTGTTCGGCTATCAGGCCTGGGCGAATGAAGACTTGTTCGACAAGCTCGGTGAACTCGATCCGGAACGGTATCGGACCGAATTGGCGAAAGCGGCGAAACTGATCGACCATTCACATGTCGTGGCCCGCATCTTCGCCGCCCATCTCACCGGTGCCCGTCATGGCTATATGTCGGATGCGAGCGAGGAGACGCCGACGCTGCAGGAACTGCGCGCAGCCGTCGCGGCTTCGGACCACTGGTATGTCGATTATGTCGCGGGCGTCTCGCCGGCGTCGCTGGACGAGCGGCTAGCCTTCGTCTTCACCGACGGCGACAAGGGCTGCA
>NZ_NRRD01000107.1 GCF_020023995.1 Rhodobacter sp. TJ_12
ACCGCCCAGCAACGGCTCCTGTCCGATATTTCCCACGAGCTACGGACACCGTTAACGCGGCTACAGCTCGGCACCGCGCTGTTGCGTCGTCGCAGCGGCGAGAGCAAAGAGCTGGAGCGTATCGAAACGGAAGCACAGCGGCTGGACAGTATGATCAACGACCTGTTGGTCATGTCGCGTAATCAACAGAAAAACGCGCTGGTCAGCGAAACGGTCAAAGCCAATCAGTTGTGGAATGAGGTGCTCGATAACGCCGCGTTCGAAGCGGAACAGATGGGTAAATCCCTGACGGTGAATTTCCCGCCTGGCCCGTGGCCGCTGTACGGCAACCCGAATGCACTGGAAAGCGCGCTGGAAAATATCGTCCGTAACGCCCTGCGTTATTCGCACACCAAAATTGAAGTGAGTTTCTCGGTCGATAAAGACGGCATCACCATTAACGTTGACGATGACGGCCCGGGCGTCAGCCCGGAAGACCGCGAGCAAATCTTCCGCCCGTTCTACC
>NZ_NRRD01000108.1 GCF_020023995.1 Rhodobacter sp. TJ_12
GCGTTGAGCGTGCCGATGGCTACCAGCAGTTGAAAGCCAAACTGCCGCCAGTTTCCCGTCGCGGCCTGGTGCTGATAGACCCGCCGTATGAAATAAAAACCGATTATCAGGCGGTGGTATCCGGCATTAGCGAAGGCTACAAGCGCTTTGCAACCGGCACCTATGCTCTGTGGTACCCAGTGGTGCTGCGCCAGCAAATCAAGCGTATGGTGCATGACCTGGAAGCAACGGGCATTCGTAAAATTCTGCAGATTGAGCTGGCGGTACGCCCGGACAGCGACCAGCGCGGGATGACCGCCTCCGGTATGATCGTGGTTAACCCGCCGTGGAAATTAGAAGCACAGATGAATAACGTGCTGCCGTGGCTGCACAGTAAACTGGTGCCCGCCGGAACAGGCCACACCCTCGTTAACTGGATTGTTCCCGAGTAATCGCAGCAATCGAAGGAACCTTGCTGGCTGCGCGTTACAATCGCGACACTTTCGACCTCGTTCAGGATTAAGAG
>NZ_NRRD01000109.1 GCF_020023995.1 Rhodobacter sp. TJ_12
CATGGTGCGGTCGACGACGAACGTCGGCGTGCCCGAGATCTCGAGCGTTGCGGCGAGCTTGTGGTTCGCCGCGATCACCGCCGTGACCTCGTCCTTGTCCATGTGGGCGAGGATCGACGCGCGGTCGAGCTTCATCTCGTCGGCGAGCCGGCCGAGCGCTTCCGTGGTGATGTCGCCGCGGAAGGCGATGAGCTTGTCATGCACCGCCTTGTAGGGTTCGGGGCCGGCGATCTGCAGCACGGAGATGGCGAAGCGCGAGGCCAGCACCGACTCCTCGCCGAGGATCGGATATTCCTTCAGCACGAAGCGGATGTTGCCATCGGAGGCCACCAGTTCCTCGACCTCGGCATTGGCCTTGCGGCAGTAGCCGCAGCGGTAGTCGATGAACTCGACCACCGTGATGTCGCCCTGCAGGTTGCCGCCGGCCCAGCTGGCCGGATCGGTGTAGATTTCCGAGGCATGGTCCTGAAGCCGGGCGAGGTCGGCATTGACCTGATCGAGCT
>NZ_NRRD01000110.1 GCF_020023995.1 Rhodobacter sp. TJ_12
CTTCTGCGGCGCCTTCCTGAAGGCCGCCGAGGCGGAGGGCGAGGGCGCCTGGCGGATGCCGATGGGCGAGCGCTACGACGAGATGCTGAAGTCGCGGATCGCGGACATGCGCAACTCCTGCGGCCGCGAGGCGGGCTCGATCACTGCGGCCCATTTCCTGCGCCGCTTCGTGAAGCCCGAGACGCCCTGGATCCATCTCGACATCGCGGGCACGGCGCTGCTGAAATCGGACACGGCGCTGGCGCCGAAGGGCGCCACCGGCTGGGGGGTGCTGGCGCTCGACCGGATGATCCGGGACATGCTGGAGACGTGAGACAGGGCGCGCCGGGACCGGTGAGGTCCCGGCGGTTCGACCCGCCGGGGCTCTGCCCCGGACCCCGGGATATTTGGACCAGACTGAAGGAGAGGCGGGCCGCGTGGGGGTCGTGATGTTCTATCACCTGACGCGCTCCTCGGCCGAGGACACGCTGCGGCTTCTGCTGCCGCGGGCGCTCGGGCAGGGG
>NZ_NRRD01000111.1 GCF_020023995.1 Rhodobacter sp. TJ_12
CTTCGGACGCGGCTGGCCCGGCACGCCGCCGTTGCCCACCTGCGTGGCGACGGTGTGGGCGAGCGGCATGTCGACGGGCTGACCGAGGCGCTGAAGTTCGGCTACAAGGAACGGCCGAAGCTGGTGCACCGGCTCGACAAGGATACGTCGGGCGTGCTGGTGCTGGCGCGAACCGACCGCGTGGCGCGGGCGCTCTCCGAGAGTTTCCGCCACCGCAATACGCGCAAGATCTACTGGGCGCTGGTGGCGGGCGTGCCCAGCCCGAAACAGGGCTCGATCAAATATGCGCTGATGAAGGCGCCGGGCCACGGACGCGGCGGCGAGGGCGAGAAGATGCTCTGCATCCATCCCGCCAAGGTGGGCGACTACCCCGAGGCCAAGCGCGCGCAGACCGACTTCTTCACCCTCTGGTTCCTCGGCAGCCGCTGCGCTTGGATGGCGCTCTCGCCGATCACGGGGCGCACGCACCAGCTGCGCGCCCATATGGCCGAGCTCGGCCATCC
>NZ_NRRD01000112.1 GCF_020023995.1 Rhodobacter sp. TJ_12
CTCAGCACTGCGCCGGGCTCCAGATCGGCCAGCGGGCCGCTGGCCACGAAGCTGGTGGCGTCGCGCACCATCGAGACGACCTGGCCGCTGTCCACGCCGTTGATGAAGATGCGCTGGCCGACGGCGATGTCGGTGTTGCCCTCGGTCAGGTTGACGCTGGAGAGGCTCGAGGCGAGCCCGTCCGAGTCCGTCACTTCGATCTTCACGGGGCGGGTGCCCGCCACCGCATTCGGGTTGGTGTTGCTGTAGATCACGCCGCGCAGGACGGTCTCATAGACCTCCGCCGAGGCCATGCCGGTGAAGGTGATGACCGAGCCGGCGGCGGCGGTCGTCACGATGCTGATGCCCACTCCGTTCTGCTGCGCGAATTCCCGCGCCTCCGCCGACAGCGAGAGCCGTTCGTAGATCGTGCCGAACCCGTTGTCGAACAGGCCTTCGGTCATGCTGACCTTGGCGCCCGACATCATCGCGCTGTCGACGTCGCTCAGTTCCAGCGTCGGCA
>NZ_NRRD01000113.1 GCF_020023995.1 Rhodobacter sp. TJ_12
TCTCAAGCAAATGGGAGAGATAAAAACACAACTGGCTGCTGAAGCCGTTGCAGATAAACAAGCAAGTATAGGTCAATGGGGGCAGTCAACGACCCCGGAAAATGAACGCCCGGTGCCGGATAATCCGCCGACGATCACACAAAACAACTACCCGGAACTTAGCGCACCAGTGACAACCCGTTCGCCGGAAGTATCAACAACCGGTTCTCAACGCAATCAGTTGCTGATTACGCTGAAACCGAATGAAGCGGCTGAAGTGAAGATGGAAATGCGTAAGGACGCCCGGGTGGCTTTTCAGTGGATGAGTTCCGGCCCTGTAAACGTTGATGCGCACGGCGATCCGGTTAACGCACCGAAAGGGTTTTACCACGGCTATGGCAAGGACCGGCAGATAACCTCCGGAGATGGGGTATTGCAGGCCGCCTTTGACGGGAAGCACGGCTGGTTCTGGCGAAATCGAGGTTCGCAGACGATCACGATCCAACTGGATACCAACGGGGAG
>NZ_NRRD01000114.1 GCF_020023995.1 Rhodobacter sp. TJ_12
GGGCAGAGGGGCTTAGTGCGCGCGACCCTGTGCGATGCCGACACCCGTTTGTGAACGGATGAACTGCGCACGGAACTGCTCACGCTCGCGAATACCTTCTTGCGTGTTGTCGGTAATCGAGAAAATCCAGATACCGATAAAGGCTACGGCGATAGAGAACAGCGCCGGGTATTCATACGGGAAAATCGCCTGCGCGTGGCCGAGGATTTGTACCCAAATGGTCGGGCCGAGGACCATCAGAATCACCGCCGTCAGCAGGCCCAGCCAGCCGCCAATCATTGCGCCACGGGTGGTCAGTTTTGACCAGTACATGGAGAGCAGAATGATAGGGAAGTTGCAGCTCGCCGCGATGGAGAACGCCAGTCCCACCATAAAGGCAATATTCTGCTTCTCAAACAGAATACCCAGCAGAATGGCGACCACACCGAGCACCAGTACGGTGATTTTCGAGACTTTCAGCTCCTGACGTTCGGTGGCGTCTTTACGAATGACGTTAGCGTA
>NZ_NRRD01000115.1 GCF_020023995.1 Rhodobacter sp. TJ_12
TCAGCGCCTCGCCGGGACCGTTCACCACGCAGCCGATGATCGAGAGGCTCATCGAGGTGGTGACATGGGCCAGCCGATCCTCGAGTTCGGACACCGTCTTGATGACGTCGAAGCCCTGCCGCGCGCAGGAGGGGCAGGAGATGATGGTGACGCCGCGGTGGCGGAGGCCCAGAGACTTCAGGATCTCGTAGCCGACCTTCACCTCTTCCACCGGGTCCGCCGAGAGCGAGACCCGCAGCGTGTCGCCGATCCCCGACCAGAGGAGGTTCCCCAGACCCACGGCCGATTTCACCGTGCCGGCGGTCAGCCCGCCCGCCTCGGTGATCCCGAGATGGATCGGCGCATCCGTCGCATCGGCCAGCGCCTGATAGGCCGCCGCGGCAAGGAAGACGTCCGAGGCCTTCACCGAGATCTTGAACTCGTGGAAGTCGTTGTCCTGAAGGATCTTGATGTGATCGAGGCCCGACTCGACCATCGCCTCCGGACAGGGCTCGCCATAC